>NZ_JBEZYC010000003.1:1039481-1082482 GCF_040638345.1 Kribbella sp. NPDC026611 | reverse complement strand
GGAACGACCGCTCACACCCGTTCGCCTGGACCAAAACCGCCGACCAGATCCTCAAGAAAGCCAACCGTCAGAAGACCTCAGACGCGCGGCACTAGTAGTACGAACGGCTGCTTCAGCTTTCTCCCGGACTTGCCGACCTCGTCGGTCTCGAGCCATTCGTAGAACGCGTCGACCGGGATCAGCGCCCGCTGGGACTTGAACGCCCGGCGGTACGCCGGGTTCTCGTGGACGGTCTCCGCCCGGGCGTTGATCATCCGAGCGCCGACCTTGAGGTCCTTCGCCCAGAACGGCAGGAGGCCCCACCGGAACGCGCGGAGCTCGCGGACCGGATCCGCGTCGGCGCCACCACCCGCGCGACCAGGTCGAGCACCACAACGCGGTCCTCGGGCGTGGGGTGCGGACTGTAGATCTCATCCCGCACCCCCATCCTCCTCGTCGTCGATGAAGGCACGGAGGTAGCGATGCTGCCCCCGGCCGATCGAGTCTGAAACCTGCGATCCACGGACCCAGTTGTTGTACGCGTCGGCGTACACCAAGAGGCAGTTGGTGACGAACCACGAGTAAAGATCGGACTCGTCCGGGTCCCACGCGGCGAGAGCGCCGTCATCGCGGAAGCGCAAAAATGCTTCCCCGATGGCCACCCGGGCGATCTCGGCCCTGTCGTCGCGGGTCCAGTCCTTCGGGGGCGTCAGACCTTCGAACTGCCGAAGGCCGACTCGCCGTGCTGCGGCGAACACGGTGCCCTTCCGCGACATGGACATCAGCCGTTTGAACGTGAACGTGAACGCACTGCGGGCGAACTCGTTCCACAGTTGCTCGCCTTCCTCGGGATCGGCCGGACGGAGCAGCGCGGCGGCCAACTCGATCTGAGCTGACTGCCGCACCGTGGGTCCGGCGTTCTCCGCGGAAGGGTTTGTGGGGTCCCCAGCCGGACCCTCATCGGGGTCGCCGGTCGGGGCACGGGGGTTCTTTGACATTCGCTTCTTATGGGGGGAGTTGGCATTGGCCGTACTGCACGGCGAGTCATGCAGTACGTCGTGGCGGAAGCAGAGGGCGGCCAGAACTCCTCGAGGGGTAGTAAGCAGCGGTGCGTCGGTTCGTGCCGACAGCTCGGCGGCCTGACGTCGTCCCCGCGGTGGCGGGATCTTGAGCGTCTAGTTGGTAGTAAGCAGCTCCCCGCCGATTTGTGCCCCAGATCGTGGAGAAGCTGAAGAAGATTGTCCTAGACCTAAACCGGATAACACCAGCAACGCAGTGGTCTTATCTTGGCTCGGAGCTAAATGGAAACCGCTCACCGGCTGGCCGGCGCCTCAAGCGCACGCCTTCGCGGCGCTGGAATCGCCCTGTAGCCGTACGGCGACATGCACTGAGGTCGCGGAGCGCATGCTGGTGCCGTGGCCAAGGGACCTCGATGAGTCCGCGCTCGGCTGATGCCGACGGCGTGGTACGCCTCCCGGCCGACCTGGTCGGCCCGGTCGAGGTCGAGCTCGCACGCGCGGTCGAGGCAATCCCGCCGGAGTCTGCTCTGCCGGGCGGCTGCCGGTACACGAGCCGAAGTGGGACGGCTATATTCACTGAACTTGGCAACCCATACTGACTACTGAGAGCCAGCTCCCGACCAGAACGCAGCGGCGCACCAGTGGATCGTTAGCTTGTAGCAGACTAGGAACGTATCGGAGCTGCTTGCCGTTCGTGATGGGTTCAGCGCCTTCGCAAGCAACTTCCCACCGTCCTTCGCACCTTTCGCCGGGCAGGTGATGCAGATCACCTATCCGGTCACAGGCACTCCCGATTCCTCGCTGCTGTTCGTGAAGTCGGGTCATACGACAGCAGACTTCGGGGACCCCCACCGCAGTGGTCGCTCTGCGCGAGGGATCGGGATCCCTCACCGCTTCCCAGTTCGCCGCGATCTTCGGCACGACGACTCCCTTGTTCTCGGGTGGGGCGCCGCTGGTCGAGCGTCTGTGCTACAGCGGACCGAATCCGCCGGCTCAGGTCTCGGTCACCGTGACGACACTGGACAGCTGACAACCAGGGTCGTCCACGACTGCACGAACAACAGACGGAACGGCATGGAACCTCGCCTGGCCTGAAGCCTCCCATCCGTGGACCGTGATGCCGGCCGGGCCCATCCGGCCGGCCGGCATCACATGTTTCTTGCCTTAGGCACCATTTTGTGTCCGGAGATCCGGCCATAACACTCGGTTGGTCGCCATTCGTTCGTCAACTCGCCGTCGGGCTATCAGCGGCAGTCGGCACTCAGGCCGACGATTCTCGTATGAACGATTCCCCTCGTTCGCCGACCGCTATCAGCCGGCACCCGCACTCGGTACCGCGGCTGGCCGATAGGCAATTCACCAGCACGCCGTCAGCGTCCTGCCTGCGCGTTGGAGCATTTCGCACCGAGCGCGCCGAGAACGATCTTCGGTTGGCGCTCGCCGAGTTCGACTCCGAGGCGGAAGCCTCGCACCGGTAGTAGTCACCGGCGATGTTCACCCGCTGTCCGGACAGGCAATGACGCAGCAGCACGAGGAACTTCCGATACCTGGTGCTGCCTAGGATGCCGCTCCGAGCACGGAGAACGCCTCGAAGCTGGTCAATTCGGCAACCCAGAACGAGTCGTAGCCCAGGCGTCCAGCACACCTGGGCAACACGATCGCCTCTGTGGTGGAACCGATGAACGGTGCCGCGGTGACTCCTAGTGGGCTACCGCTGCCGGGAACCGACCGGTCCGCGGGTGATAGCCGCGGCGCGGAACTCATAGCCGAACCGTGCGCACGCCGCGCCATGTTGTCTGGCGGGTATCGGATATGACGATCGGCTTTCGTTTCGTTGCACTTCGTCCAGATCGGAAGCAACGGTCCAGCTCTTCTCGACGATCGTCGCCGAGCCACTCGGGCTGGTCCAACTCTCGGCTGGTGGGGTCGATGCCTGCTGCGCTGGCGATCTCGCTCAGGGCCGTGTCAAGGCGGTCGCGTTCGCCGCTACTGAGAGTCATGCGTGATAGAAGTTAGCCAGCGATCAACGCACCGACGCGCTCGAGCACTCCACTCACCCCGTTGTGCGTGGCGAACGGACGAGCCAGTGACGCCATCGCCTGCAGCCGATCGGCAGCACGTACTGAGTCCGTGGCCAACGCCATGTCGACGGCCCGGTGTCCGGCCGTGGCCGCACGGTCTGGCTGCGCGTCGAGCAAGTAGCCAGTGGCGATGCTGATCGCGTCGAACGTGCGGCTCCGCTCCTCCCCTGCACCTCTGGTCGTGTACGAGCGTTCGGCATGATCGATTGCCCGCTCCGCAAAGCGGGCCCGATGTTCCACGTGTGAGGCGAGGCAGCCATAGATGACGCCAGAGATTCCATCCAAGTCCGCGGGCGCGAGGAAGAACCGAGCCCACGACGGGACCGTGCCTTCGTCGACCCGCCCGAGCTCGTCTCTGGCACGCGCGAGCGAGTCGGACACTCTGTCCGCAGCGCCGAGCATGGCGTACGCCCATGCCTCGTTGGCGTGTAAGACAGCAACTGCCGCGAGGTTCCCGCTGTCCTGGGCGACGATCTGCCCAAGCTGCCACAGCCGCAGCGCCTCCTGCGCTCGGCCCAGGTGGATCGAGACTCGGCCGAGACGGTAGAAACCGCCGGCAATCAGGGCAAGCTCGTTCACCTCCCGGGCAAGGACGAGCCCAGCGGTCAGGTAGTGACGGGCCGCCGCGTGGTCGCCAAGATCGTGGCTGGCCCACCCGGCGACCTGATACATGTCGGACAACGCGATCTTGAAGTACGCCTCGGTCTGCTCCGTCTCAAACCGGCTGCTCAGCATGCCGCTCGCCCAAGCGAGGTAGTTGGCTGCGGAATCCCGGCAGGATCCGCCGCCCCGCGTGGCATCGATGTGGCGGTGTTCATCGCAGACCGCGCGCACCAGGTCGACGTGGGCTGCAGTAACGCGCTCCGGGGGGCCAGGCGCCTCCGGATGCTTGGCAGCCGCGTACTCGCTCAACTCAGACGGAACCGGTCCAACCGCCAAAGCGGCCAGAGATCCGACGAACCCTGGGACTGCCCCCGGGTCTCGCAGCCTTGTTTCGCCCTTGGCTCCGCTACTTGACACATGAGATCCGACGCCCAGCAGACCGCGGTCGATGCCGAAGCCATCCGCGATGCGTACCAGTACGTCGTACGACGTCACCAACTGCTTGCCCTGGGAGATACTTCGCACTCGGGTCTCCGCGAGACCGGACGCAGCTGCGAGCGCGCTCCTGCTGTAGCCGCGATCCCTTAGGAACAAGAACAACGTCTTGATGTCATGCTCGGCCAGGCAATCCCGAAGTGACCGTCCCCCGTGCACACCCGAGGTCCACCATTGCGGATCTGGCCGTACCACGTGCACCTCAACCTCCTCTGCCGCTCAGTTTTGGATACGATGAGCGAACCATGGCTCCCTCGGGTGGGACATCAGTTCGGACGTCGAGAGTGGTGAAAGCGGTGAACGAGCGGAGGTTGAGCGCTAAACCGCGCCGCAACGCCAAGCTCGCGGCTGTCATCGCAGAGGCGGGTTGGTCGCACGCCCAACTCGCACAGGCGGTGGGTCGGGTCGCCGTCGAAGCCGGCAACGAACATCTCGTCTCGGTGGGCAGATCCCACGTCTCGCACTGGGTCGCGGGGTCAACGCCATCGGGTGACGCGCCGGCAATCCTGGCGGAGGCCCTTTCCCGTCGCCTTGGCAGGGTCGTCACTGTCGACGAGATCGGCCTGTCCGGCCCGGAGTCGCATGCAGCACCGGATTGGTCCGCAGATACGCTGACGACGCTCGCCGATCTGGGAAGAGGCAACGTGGACATCGAGCGCAGGTCCGTGCTGCGAGCCGCTGGCTACTCTGTCGCCGCGCTGGCGGTGCCGCCACAAACCTGGTGGGAGGCAATGGCGCGCCGGGGAGCCCAGCGCTCTGCCCGGACTGGCCCGGTGATGGGCGCCGGCGACCTCGAAGCGATCCGTGAGATGGCGGACGTGTTCACTCGGATCGATCAGCGGCGTGGCGGCGGGCATGCACGTACCGCCGTGGCGCAGTACCTGGCCTCAGATGTCTCCAGCGCCCTGAGAGCCAGCCACTCCAGCGCTGCCATTCGCCGCGACTTGTTCTCCGTTGCCGGCGAGCTTGCCTACCTGTGCGGGTGGATGGCGTTCGACGATGCCGAGCACGCGACCGCACAGAAGTACTTCACCGTCGCCGTCCAGCTCGCGGCCGAGGCTGACGACCCACCGTTGGCTGGCCACGTGTTGCGTGCGATGGCTCATCAGGCTGTCGATCTCGGCCACCCACGCCAAGCCATCCAACTTGCGAAGGCGTCGTTGGACGGACGACGATCGGGCCTGGCCAGCGCCCGCGAGCGGGCGTTACTCGAGGTCGTCCACGCCAGGGCACTGGCGGCCAATGGCGACGGCACTGCAGCCGCGAAGGCTTTGCTGCGTGCCGAAGACAACCTCGCCAGCGCAACCATGGGCGATGACGAACCCAGCCGGGTGTTCTTCTTCGGCGAGGCGAGCCTCGCTCATGAAACGGCGTGTACCCTGCGCGACCTCGGTGATCTGACCGCGGCGACGTCCCAGTTCAGGCACAGCGTCCGAACTCGCAAGGCCGCGACCTTCACCCGCACGCACGCCGTGACGCTGGGATATCTCGGCGCAATTCAGGCTCGTCAGGGGGCTGTCGAAGAAGCCTGCTCGACCTGGTCGACGGCGCTCGATGTCATGGATGGCGTGCACTCCGGACGGACACGTCAGACCGTCGTCGACATGCGCGCAGCCCTGTCGCCGTTCCGAGCTCGCGGCATCCTCACCGCAACGGAACTCGACCAGCGGGCTTCCCGCTACCTCGCCTCCGCGGCGAGGTAGCCGAAATCGTCGCCCAACGCCGTCAGCCTCGTCGATCGAAGGACCTCCCCCATGACGCACCACGCCCTCACGCTCGAACCCGTCGCCCAGGTCATCGGCGGCCGAAGCGAACCAACCGATGACAACTGGGGCGGCACGCGCGCCATCCTGCGCATCAACGGCGAGCGGTTCGACGAACGATCCACCGTCGGACTGGAGGACTTCTCGCACCTTGAAGTGGTGTTCTTCTTCCACCTCAGCGACCAGAGCGACTTGAACCTCGGCGCTCGCCGCCCCAGGGACAACCCGGCTTGGCCCGAGGTCGGCGCGTTTGGTCACCGGAACATGCGCCGGGTCAACTGGCTCGGGATCTCCCGCTGCCGGCTTTTGAAGGTCGACGGGCTCGACCTTCACGTCGAGGATCTCGATGCCGTAGACCGCACGCCCGTTCTGGACATCAAGCCGTGGTTCGACGAGTTCGGGCCGAGAGGTGCGACCCACCAGCCGGCTTGGACCACCGACATGCTCGTGAACTACTTCGCTACGACCAAGTAGGCATCGTCGCCTGCTCAAGAACCCTTCATGTGGGCAACATATCGGATCGCCGCGTTCAACCCGCGCGTCGACAGCAGCCGACTGCGCGGATGCGCGACGTCGTCAACTCCCTCAACCGCTAGCTCCGCACATCGCTGTTGGAACCACGGCCAGGGCACGTCCAGATGGTTGGCGATCGTCTCCAGCCTGCGTTTCGAGGACTGCTCGGTGACGGACGACGGCCCATGCTCTGGATCAGCGACGTCGCAGAGCGCCCCCCGACACGATCGCGATGCGCTCGCATCGGCGCAGCAGAGACCGCAACCACCGATTCGGTTCAAGACCATGGACTCGTCGGCCGAAACCGTGCGCTCGGCCTCTGAACGCTCAGACTCGGCGTTCAGGGTCGCCGCGATCCCGAACCCCTCCATCAGCGCAACCGCCAACAGGAGCAAGACCCGCTCGTACAACGGTGAGTTCGAAACATTCGAGACGTAGAAGTCACACCGCAGGCCCGGGAACCACCGCGAGCTAAGCCGGAGGTATTCGAACCTGTGTCGCCAGAGCAGCCACGAGGTCACATCCTCGCCGCTCCGCCCCTGCGTCCAAAAGCACGGCTGGCCCAACATCCGCTCGAGATTGCGAGTGCTGTACTGGGTACAGAACCACGACCTAAGCCAGTGGACGGCAACCGGCGTGAGCGTAGGCATCTCGGTCCACGGCGCATCCCACACATAATGCCCGTCGCGTGGCTCCAGCCCTGACTGAACAGTAGAGATCTGACTATCGTCTGCCAGCAACGCCACGTCTGTATTTGTAACTGCCCAGATAATGCCGACCGTCAGATCATCTACAGCGACCGCCGACGAGACTGGTTGCAGGCCCGTACGGCCTCCGACACGGCCAGCGAACCGGCGCCCGTCCAAGATGTACGACTGTTGCTTACCGTCCACGACCACGACAAGGGAACGCCGATCTGGCCGGTTCAGTACGCCATCAGGCCCGGCGTCGACCATCAACCATCCCTCCCCAGACGACGCTGCCTCGCGAAGGTGAGCCTCGACGTCCACTCCGGAGAACGATTGACCCCCGGGGACATACAGGGTGTTGGCCCCGGCTGGCGGCAGCCGGCCAGCCATCAGGTCGAGGAGGGAGACGGTACTCGATACCCGCGCCTCACTAACACGCCGACTATTGAAGAAGCCGAGATCAGCGGGATCTGCCTTCTCGAGCACACGGCACAGGGCCCGCCGAACGTGCGCCGGCGGCCAGGTATACATGCCACACTCCCAGTCGGAGATCGACTTGGCGGTGATGACACTCTCCTTGCCGCTGGCGTTGTAGATCTCCGCCCTGACGAGGTCAGCCAGTTCGCGCTGTGTCATGGGACCTCTTGCTTTTCGCAGCAGCCTGTTCGGCTCCCGATCTGCCATGAACCTGATTCCTCCTTCTCTCGAGGGAAGGATGGCGTGACTGTCCAGGACATCGACACGGCATCAACAGACGTCCGAAGATGTTTCCCTCCCGGCGAAAGGCCTGGAAATGTCCTAGGTTTGCTCTTGTGGCTAACGAACGACTGCGCGCCGCGCTCGCCGAGCACAACCTCACCTACCTCGCGCTCGCCGACGAACTGGGTGTCAACGTCAAGACGGTCGAGCGATGGGTTGCCCACGACTACATCCCGTTTCCCCGCAATCGCCACCGGTTGGCCACACGGCTCGGGCGGGACGAGTCCTACCTGTTCCCCACCGCTGTAACAGGCGAGCGTGCCGCCGCGGTATCCGAGAGCGAGATCGTTCGGGTCTACCCGCAACTCTCCGACGTCTCGGCGGACGCATGGCGAACGTTCTTCGAGTCCGGCGGCAACGACATCGGCATACTCGTGTATGCAGGGCTGTTCGTTGCCGAAAGCACGCAGCTGCAACGGATCATCCGCAAGAAGGCCAACGCCGGCTCGAGGGTGCGGATCTTGCTGGGAGATCCTGACGACTCGCATGTCGCCGAGCGTGGGCGCGAGCAGGGCATCGGGGAGGCGTTAGCTGCAAAGGTCCGCAACTCCATGGTCCTCTTCAGTAACTTGGCCGGCGTCCCCGGTATCGAGTTTCGGACCCATCGGACGATTCTCTACAACTCGATCTTCCGCGCTGACGACGCCCTACTGGTCAACACTCATATCTACGGACTGCCGGCCACACAGGCTCCGGTGTGGCATCTGCGTAAGATCCCTGCCGGCCAACTCGCGAGCCACTACCTCGAGAGCTTCGAACGCGTCTGGGAGAGTGCCCAGCCGATCGCACAGCCAGGATGACCTGTCCGATCCCACGCGACGCCGCCTCTCAGGTCCGGGACATCGGCTGAGCGTTCAGAGTCTGAATGCGCGCGGTGACTCGGCCTGCGACCAGATGGTCTCGAAACTGGCGAGATACGACCGGAACATATCGCCGCCTGCCGAACGACGGTAGTGGAAGACCGGCGACGCTGCCCCGACGATGCCAGGGGCGTGCTGATTGACCAAGAGCTGGTCATCGGCAACGTACATTGAGTTGTAGAGCACGATGTTGTGCAGACGTACCTCGAATCCGTCGCATGGCGACAGCGGCTGGAGTCGTGCCAGAGCGCTTCGCGACTCCGCGACCGCCCCGTCAGCGTCGGCATCAAGGTCGCCAACGGCGTTGGCCGCCAGGTCCGGGTCTCGCAGGCCGACCCTGACTCGAGTCCCCGCTACGCACCTTTCGCGGAGGCGAGGCAGGAACTCCGAATGCCGCAGCAGAAACAGCGCGTCGTTGGCGATAATGCCGATCTCTGACACGGCGGATCCGAAGAGCGACAGCCAGAACTCGTCTGTGAGCGCTGTCCGACGAGGGTAGACGGCAACCAGATCCGGTTGACGCGCTTGACTCAGCTCAGGCCATGTCAGCTCCTCCTCGATTCCGAGCAGCTTGGTCAGCGTGGCGCGGTGCCGGGCGTGCGGCAGCTGACCACGCAGCCAGTTCCGGACCGTCTTCGGATCGACGGCCACCTCGGCAGCCACATCCGCCTCAGTGAGGTTCGCACCGTACATCGCTCGCCGAAGCGCCTCGTTCACCATGCTCAACCTTGCCAGCTACCAGATGTCTATGGATGTCCGTTGGACGGTAGCACGGAAATGTACATAAATGTCCCCTTCCGAGCGGTCTCACAGGCTGTATGGGAATTGCCGATCTTCCACGGAACATGCCCTCGAAGCTGCAGAAGGCTAACTTCTACCGTGTGACGACTCTCAGCCGCGACGAAGGCGATCGCCTCGGCGCAGCCCTGCATGAGATAGCTGCCACCGCCGGCATCGACCCAGCCGGCGCCAGACTCTTGCGCTACACCATGAACGCAGTGTTCTACGTGCCCGCTGCGGATGTCGTACTGCGCATCGCTCCGGCCGATCATGTCGGCGAAGTCCGTCAAGCCGCTGCAGTCGCCACCCGATTCGCCGAGCTGGATCTACCGACCGTTCGGCTTGCACCGGGGCTGGAGGAACCGATCGCGACCCCGGCATGGGCTGCAACAGCGTGGACCTACCTCGCCCAACCTGCTGGTCATCGGCATCAGCTGGTGGACCTCGCCTCGCCACTCCTGTCCGTACATTCCATCCATCAGCTTGGGCTCCCCATCCCCGAATGGGACGTGATTGATCGCAGCGAGATTCGCGTGCGGAAGGTAGCCGATGCAACTGGCGAATCCATGGACTACATGCGCGCTTGGGCGAAGCGTGAGCTGAATCTGCCCATCCTTGATGTTGTCGACCGGTTACTGCAGCGCGCGGCCGAACTGCGCTCCGCCGTCGCGGACGCCCAATGGGCCCTGCCGGTCGGCGTAATCCATGGCGACGCACACGCTGGGAATCTGCTCGCCGCATCGGACCACGTGGTTCTGATCGACCTCGATTCAGTTCGCTTCGGGCCTCCAGAGTGGGACTTGGTTCCGGCGGCGCACGGGGTCGAACGGTTCGCTGACCCGCGCCGCGAGTACGACGACTTCGCGTCCGCGTACGGCTTTGACCTGTTCTCCTCCCCCAACTGGCCGGTCTTGCGTGACGTGCGCGATCTCCAGCTGACGACCAGCGTGATCGCGAGACTCCTAGGCCGGCCGGATGTTGCTGATGAGCTCGGCCATCGCTTGCGCAGCTACTTCGCCAAAGATCACGCGACCTGGCATCGCTTCAGGTAGTCCGCCTGTACAACGCGGCGCGATCGCGTGGGGGTCCATGACGAACCCCCACGGTGGACTGATCAAACCACGGTCAACGCGCCGACACTCGGTCATCTAGCGCAGTACCGCGCTACCCGTGACCCAGGCAGTCGCTCGTCTCACGGGCCAACCCACCCGGCTCATACGGGAGGCACACGTGAAAGGCTACTTTGGCATGCTGGCTCACCTCGACGCGCTACCAGCGATGCTGGACACCATCTCTGGCTGGAACAGCACCCTCGCGATCGGGGTCATGGCCGTTGTTGCCGCGAGCACCTACGTAAACATCGTCCGAGCGATCGACGACGAAATTCGGGGCGCATGATGAACCCTGATCGCCTCGAGCCGGTCCACTGCGTCAGGGTGTGGTTCGGGCAACACGTAGTTGCCAGCTACACCGCCTCGGCCAGCCTCGCCGACCGGTACGCCGCCTCCATGCAACGCCGGTTCGCCGGCCTCCGGGTGACCACGGATCCGGTAGCGGCGACCGACCCAACACCCCCGAAGGCCCGATCGGTGCCCCCCGAGTCGAACGCGATCTGCCCGGACGTCGGCGTCGAGGTAACCCGGCAGCCGCCCACGCCCTGAACTGCGCCACAAATGTCCGAAGATATCGAACGACGCGGTTTTCCTGTCCGCCCGGAGCTGTGAGTCTCGAGTCACGGACGATGGCCCGCCGTTGGGACGAACGAACCAAGGAGGCAGCGAACTGATGCGCCGCGGGAAGCTGTTTCGGTATCGCGATCCATCCGGAGTCCGCGGCACCGGCGTCGTTGCCTTACTGGTCGGGTTCCGACCAGACGGGGACGCTAACCAACGGGTGGTCGTCAGGCGGCTCGGCCATAACCCGCATAGCGCTTTCTGGCCGGGCATCGGCGATCTCCTTGAGATCCACGGCCACCTTGGCGCATCAGAGATCCGATGGCTGGATCCCGATACGTTCGATCCTGAAGCGGATCCGGCGCTTTCCGACACCGGACACACCCTCTGTAGACAGGCGAGGCCGGCCTGCGAGCCCCACCTCCGCGTCGGTCACGCCCTTCCAATCCGCGCCGCATGCCCGGCGTAGGCCCGGCCCTGCCACCGTCTCCCCTGTCGGTGGCAGGGCCCCCAACAACTCGGAGGACGTCAGTGGAGTGGACCAACCCCAAGCACGGAGACAGGCTCCAGCTCTCCGGCTGCGAGCCAAGCACATTTCGAGTGTGACCCCCGAACATCCGCCAGGCGCGAACCATCTCCTGACCGCCGCGCGAATGCGCACGGTGTCGCGTAATGCGCCCGGACGCCCGATGAGCCGCAGCGAACTTGCTCAGCGCGTAGCCGAACTACTGTACGCGGTCAACGCCAAGGTGTATCCGATCACGGGTCATTACATCGCGAAGCTGGAACGGGGCGCGGTGCGGTGGCCGTGCCAGGAGTACCGAGCGGCGCTCTGCCTGATCCTCGCGGCAAAAGACGACGCCGACCTTGGATTCCACCCGCCGCAGACCAGTCGACGGGCGGCCGACTAGTGCCGCTGATCAAACGTTGACTCGTCATCTCTGTGCTCCATCACGTCGAGCCACCGGATCACGACGCTCTGGCGGTAGCGTACGTGTCGGCCGACGCGAATTCCTCGCGGCCCGTAGTTGTGGGTTCGCCAACGATAGAGAGTGCGCTTGGGTACCTTGAGGTACGCGGCAACCTGATCGATATCCCACAGCGGATCAATCATCTCCGGTGCCGGCATCGTCGCCTCCTCCCGCTGAGAGGAGACCCGCCTGATCGGGGCGCGACATGTGCCTGGCGGCCCGCTTTCCTGGTGTCTCGGCACTCCGCTCCCGCTCGGCCTTAAGGACGCTGCGGACGTGACGGCCAGTCCAACCGAGGATCTCGGCTGCTGCATCAGCGCTACCGCACACCCTGGCAAGTTCAGCAGCCTCCGCGGCCGACACTTCCTCAGCGTCCCGAACCCTGTCGTCGTGTCGCTCAGCCGCGAGTAACCTCGCCTTGATCGCGCGTTCCAGCGCAGCCTGGGCTCGAGTCGCGCGTGCTGTTGCGGCCTCGATGCGCGCCTGACGTTGTCGTGCCCTTCGAAGGGCCGCAACTCTTGTATTCGACATGCGCGGATCTCCATCACCGTTCAGGACCCTCGAAGGGTCGGCCGTCAGTTTCGGGGGTGTTCTTCAGAGTGTCGAGTGAAATTGCGCGGAGATCCGGACGTCGGTGACCAAGCCCGCCGCGTCGAAGCTGCCCATCGACCGACCCAATCAAGCGCCGCGCAACCGACACCACTCGAGCGCCGGCCCGCTCGATGACCTTCTCTGGCTCGCGCTTGTTCACCTCGGCGGCCCACGCGGCGATGTACCGGAAAGATGACCCGCCGGTCGACCACCCATAGTGAGCCAATAGGAGGTAAGCCACAGACTCCGCTTCGATCTCTCGGATCCCGCGGCACATGACGGTTCCGGGCGTTGCGACCTCCTTTGGGGCGTGCATGCGCAGGTGAGCAACTTCGTGCGCCAGCCGAGCGACAGCCGTGACCTCCTCCAGGCCGCGCCTGATCACGACGATTTGCTCTTGGTGGTCAGTGAACCCTTCGAGGCTCGCGGCGCCGCGTCTGGTTTCTACGAGTGAGTAGCCCGATGAGCGGACTTCATGCGCCAATGCCCGCCAGAGCTCACCGGTCGACGTGCCGCTGGACGACGGGACCAGCTGAGGCAGCGATGGGCCATCGGTCTGCGAGATGTCCCAGACGGATGCGACCCTGAACCCGACAAGTCGTCCGCCACCGCGAGCTTGTTTCGCCCGTTCGAGCTCCAGCTCCGGTTGATTCGCCTCAATGGTCAGTTGTCGGCCGCGCTCCAGAATGACGGGCGCCAGGATGCGGATCTCCCTGTCCTGCTGACCTTTCTGGACGGATCGCCCGAGCTTCTCCCAGATGTCGGACCGTGCGACTTGGCTTGCGTACGGCATCTGCAATGTGATCAGCACGACGTTCCGGAAGCTGTAGTTGCGTAGAGCAACTGACGCTTCCAGCCATCTGACCCATTCGACGCCCGAGCTGTGTTCCCGGATCTCCGAGTGCAGTGCGTCGCGCAGATCCGCCGGGGTGACTCTTGGCCGCTCCATCAATCCTCCAAATTGAGTCCGGGAAAGCTCAACGTTCGGGACCGTCCAGATCGGCGCTGACGTCCGAAAACAGTGCGTCGTACGTCGACGGAGTCCACCGCCAGCGCGACGCGTGCACGATCGGGGGCGCGCTGAAGTGCTCAGGTCCGTATGGGCGCCGAAGGGAGGATGTTCCAGCGATGCTTCGGGCTGCCCGCGCTGCAACAGACAGGTGATGCGTCAGGTCCGTCATGTCCGCCGTCAACTGGTCGAAGCACGACGCCAGATTCGTCCTCACCCACGACAGCTGCGGATACTTGAGCCGCCAGGCACCAGGCTGGTTGTGAAATTCACGATCGCGCTTGCCGAGTTCGGGCTTCGGGACGAAGAGCCGGCCATGCAGGATCAGCCACGCCACCGTATTCTGCTGCACCTCGGCCACCCGGACAGCCGCATGGATCAGCTCGTCGATCACATCGCTAGCAGTCTCGACCGCCCGGCAATCAGGGAGTAGCTCACGCCGGCCTTTCAACCGTTGCCCATCGGACAGCCATCCGCGCAGCGCTTGCAGCAGTTCGACGAATGCCGCCTCCGGCGCAGCATCGCTGCGGCCGCCCACGTCGGAGACACGAGTCCGCAACAGGTAGGGCACGTGCTGCGTGATCGCACCCGCCGCACGCAGAGCCTGCTCCACTTCGCCGGCGGCCTCGCTGTTCGAAGCCGACTGAGTCATCAGGTGCGTGAGATGAAGGCAGTAGCCGATGACAGTGCGCAGCTGTGCTGTAGTCGACCGAAGGTCGCGGGACACCACACCACCAGGGTGAGTTGCATCGTGCGTCGATTGCCAGTGCGCGGCTAGCAGGATGACGCGGGACTGTTCGTCGACAGGTGCATGCGGCAACGTTGTCGCGAGCCCAAGCAGTGCGCCTATGGCCGGCGATCCGGGAACACGGTGGAAATCGAGCTCTTCGAGCACATCGACCAGATGTCCGAGCAGCCGCCGGTTGGTCTCAATGTCACTGCCCTGCTGACTCGCGAGCCTCGTCACTGCCGCGCGCGCCGCCAGCGCGGTGATCGATGCGATCTCAGATCGGGCCGCAACCAACCACTCGTCCTCGAACGCCTCGCTGGTGCTTCTATTCTGCGATGCGAGAAGATCGGCTCCAGCACCGAGCGACCGAGCGAGTACGCCGAACGGGCCTTCCGCTCTGGTGCCGCTGGCTCTTGCGTAGTCGGCTGTCGATAACTCGAGACGTAACCAGCGGAAGTGATGACGAGCCGCTCTCAATGTCGCCTGCCAGCCGGCGATCAGATCCGTGTCGTCATCGACTGCGAGGTTGTAGGCAACGACCGCGTCCCGTCTCGCGACTCGAAGCAGGTCCTCATACGTCGTGCGCATCCTGGACCATCCGGATGTCTTGTGCCGCCGACCTCAAAGCATCCGCCAGGGCGAGGCGCCAGCTCAGCTGATCGATCGGTGCGTCGAGCTGGTCGACTTCGCGAGCCGCTTGGTCGAGTAGCTCGGCGGGGTCGGCCTGCAGTTGCCCGCCGTACGGCTCGTACGGCGCGCCCAACAACTGGAGACAGCGAAACCGACTGAAGGCTGTCATTGCCCAGCGCTCGCCCGGTCGCCTCGCCTCCAGCATCTCGACAATCGCC
This sequence comes from Kribbella sp. NPDC026611, assembly GCF_040638345.1. Lineage (NCBI taxonomy): Bacteria > Bacillati > Actinomycetota > Actinomycetes > Propionibacteriales > Kribbellaceae > Kribbella > Kribbella sp. NPDC026611. The sequence goes on along the minus strand of NZ_JBEZYC010000003.1, from coordinate 1,067,119 downwards.
TCGGCCTGGAGGACCAGCTCGATCACGCGTCTCGGAACTTCGAAATAGTTCATGGAATCCCTTCCGTCACAGTGAAAGATGCGCCGGACCTGCCGGTTCTCGATGCGCTGGGGCCAGATCTGTGGATAACCGTCCCGGATCCGATGCCCGTGCGAGGCCTTCTGTGGGTTCAACGTTCGGGGCAGCCCTTCAGCTTTGTGCCGGCTCAGGACCACACGACAGCCGGCCGGCGGACGTGGTTGTCGGACCTCAGACCGTTCACACCTCTTGCATCCAAGGCGTTTCCGTCGCCGAAACGACTAGATGCGATCTCGTCGGTACCCCAGCGTTGAGCCTTCATGGGGCACCGAGCGAGCGGATCTGGGCAAGGGCACGACCGGGCGTGCGAGCACTGCGGCGCGTTCTTCATTGCACGGCGATCCGACAGGCGGTTCTGCTCGGACCGCTGTCGTTTGCGCCACTGGCGCATGCTGAAGTCGGGCCTCGGCCCGATGGCAGACGACGAGTCTGCGGCCAGGTCGCCAAGTCAAACAGCCCGCGAGATCCTCCTTGGCCTATTGACCGCTGAGATGCCAACCGTCGTTGCCGAACGGGTGCGAACTGCCATCGCCGAGCTCTCCGAACTCGACCGAGAGATCGTCCGCGTCCGACGTCGGAACGCACGTCGAGCAACAGAGACCACAGCCGGAAGTCCGCGCGACTCGGCCGCGGAAGTTGGTAGCAGCGGGTGCTGAGCATTCACCGATTGACAGCTGGCGACGGCTACACCTACCTGCTGAAACACGTTGCCGTTGGTGACGTGGACCGCCGCATGGCTACACCGCTGACGGCCTACTACGCAGCATCCGGCTACCCTGCAGGGCGATGGCTCGGTCGTGGGTTGGTTGGACTCGGCAACGGTGAGTTGACGGCCGGAGCTGAGGTCAAAGAGCAACAGATGGCGGCGCTCTTCGGACGAGCAGAAGACCCTATGACGGGTACTGCGCTCGGCGAGCCGTACCGCATCTACAAGACCACCAACGACTACGTCGCCGAGCAGATGCGCGCACTTGATCCGGCCATGACGGCAGCACAGCGCGACCTTGCGATCGAGCAAATCCGCAAGGCGGCAGCACGTCAGAAGACGAGGCAAGCAGTTGCCGGCTATGACGTCACTTTCTCCCCTGTTAAGTCCGTATCGGCCCTGTGGGCAACCGCCGATGTCGGCGTACAAGAACAGGTTGTCGCAGCCCACCACGAGGCCGTCGACGACGTCTTGAGACTGATCGAACAACGGGCGGTGTTCACCCGCTCCGGTCAGAACGGCGTCGCGCAACTCGACACTCGCGGTGTGATCGCGACCGCATTCGATCACTGGGACACCAGAAGTGGCGACCCACAACTCCACACTCATCTCGTCGTGGCGAACCGCGTCCAAGGCGCCGACGACGGCCAATGGCGCACCATCGACGGCAGGGTCCTGTACGTAGCGGCCGTCGCCATGTCCGAAGTACACAACGCGCTTCTGGCCGACAACCTCAGCCGCCGCTTGGGCGTGACCTGGCAACTCCACGAACGCGGAGAGCGCCGAAACCCGGCGTTCGAGATCGATGGAATCCCAGAGGAGCTGATCCGCGAGTTCTCATCACGCACCGACCAAATCGAAGCGAATCTCGCAGACCTGCTGGCCGGACGCGACGACCACATCCACGCACCCAGCCGGCGCGAGATGTACGTCCTACGGCAACAAGCAACCCTGATGAATCGACCGGCAAAGCACCTGGCGAAGCCGCTCTCAGATCTGATGCGCAGCTGGCGCGATCGCGCCGAGCGAGTGACGCACGGCGAAGCAAACGCGATCATCGAGAAGACCCTCACCCGGGCCACAGATCGTCCACTCACCGCCGCCGACCTGAGTAGCGAGACGATCCACGCGTACGGCGCCACGACCGTGCTGGCACTACAGACGAAGCGATCTACCTGGACACGATGGAACCTGCTCGCCGAGGCCGCCCGGCAGAGTCGCCTTCTCCGCCTGGCGACGGCTGAAGACCGTCTTCAGATGCTCGAGGCGGTCGTGCAAGACGCCGAGCGCCAGTCGATCAGCATCACACCGCCCGCCACCTTCACTTCACCGCTGGATCGCGCCGACGGGCAGAGTGTCTTCACGATCCACGATGGTGAGGTCTTCACGTCTCCGGTCATCTTGGGAGCCGAGCGTCTGCTCCTCGACCTCGCCGTGAAGTTCGGCGGTCCGACCGTGCCTCGGAGTCGATTAGCCGCTCCGAATCTGAGTGATGACAAAGTCCGAGCACTCCACCGAGTAGCTTTGAGCGGCCAAACGGTCGAGGCTCTCGTCGGACCAGCCGGCACCGGCAAAACCAGCCTTCTCGCCGCCCTCCGAGGAAGCTGGGAAGCAGAACATGGCGAGGGCTCCGTCATCGCTCTCGCACCGTCGTCGGCGGCAGCAACGGTGCTGTCCGACACTCTCGCGCTTCCCGCAGACAACGTCGCCAAATGGATCCACGAGGCGGTCGGCGTTGCGGCCGATCAGCGCACCCACTGGCTCGGCGAACTCGAACGCGCGGCACAAGCAGCCGAGGCATCCGGCCGCCGCCGCCGTCACCAGCGAATCACTGCCAAGCTTGCCCGGGGGTATGCCGAACGTGACCGGTGGCGCTTCCGCCCGAACCAACTCGTCATCGTCGACGAGGCGTCGATGGCCGGCACCATGGAGCTCGCCACTCTCGCCCGCGAAGCCGACAAGGCCGGTGCAAAGCTCCTTCTCGTCGGCGACGACGCGCAGCTCGGCGCCGCAAATGTCGGTGGTGCCTTCCGTCTCATTGCGCGCGACACCAAGGCAGCCGAACTCAGCGACGTCTGGCGCTTCAGCAAGGCTTGGGAACGCGACGCTAGCCTGCAGCTCCGCGAAGGACAGCCCGAAGTTATCGATCTGTACGACAACCACGAACGGCTCTCGCACGGATCAGTAGAGAACATGGAGAACGCCGCCTACGCCGCGTGGATGACTGACATCGCCGCTGGGAGGAGCAGCCTGCTCATCGCCGCCGACAACGCGACGGTGGCCCGCCTGAACGCCCGTGCCCGACTCGACCGAATCGACTCAGGCGAGGTCGAGCCAGACGGCATCGTCCTCCACGACGGCAACCATGTCGGTCCTGGCGACGACATAGTCACCCGCCTCAACAACCGCCGGCTGCGCATCGGCCAACGCGGCTTCGTTCAGAACGGCAACCGCTGGACCGTGATCCACCGCTGGGACGACGGCTCGCTCACCGTCCAGAACGATGACCTCCAAACCGTCACGCTCCCCGGCGCCTACGTCCGCGAATCCGTCGAACTCGCCTACGCCACCACCGCTCATCGAGCCCAGGGCTCCACCGTAGACACCGCCCACCTCGTCGTGACCGACAAGCTCACCCGGGCCCTCATGTACGTCGGCATGACCCGCGGCCGCGACAGCAACCGCGCGTACGTCGCCACCCACACGACAACCGCCGAGATGCACGAAGCCCAGTTCCCACAAACCATGCAAGACGTCCTCGAGGCCGTCCTCGAACAAGACGGCATCGAACGCTCCGCCCACGAAGTCATGCGCACAGAACTCGACAACGCCACCCGCCTCGACCGCCTAGTCCCCATCCACGAGCACCTCTGCCAACTTGACGCCCGCGAGCGCTATCGCCCCGCCATCACCAACAGCGGCCTCGACCCCATCGACCAAGCCGCCCTCCAATCCTCCCCCGCCTTCGGCCCCCTCATCACCGCCCTACGCCGAGCTGAACACCTCGGCCTGGACGTCTCGAGGACCCTCAGCCGTATCGTCACCCAGTCGTCACTGACCAACGCCAACGACATCGCGTCAGTCCTTCACACCCGCGTCGAGCGACTGATCACGCGAGCCGAACGACGTACGCGCATGACGCCACCGACGCTTGTCGCCGGATTGCTCACACCTTCTGTCCGCGTCTCCAATCCGACCTTCAGAGCCGCCCTCCAAGACATCGAGTCACAGCTCGTGCAGCGCGCCGACTGGCTCGTGGATCAGGCCGCTGCAGCGAACGAGCCGTGGTACCGCGTTCTCATCGACTCTGTGCCAGAGGCAACCGAGCAGCGGTGTCAGCTCGTCCGCGACATCGCCGCATACCGCGAGCTACACCAGGTCCGCAGCCTCGATCCGATCGGATCGCCGCCGTCGGAAGACCACGCTCGGCTGCGCCATCACCATCGCCTTGAGCGGACAATGCGGGATCTGGTTGATGAAGCTGCCTCACGACCGATACCGGATCCAGATCCAGACCCCCGCGTGAGTCCTGGCGTCAGGCCAACGATCAACCGCTAACGCTTCGAGGCACCGACGTGCTCCGCCGGCTTGCTCGACCATCACAAGAATTGCCGAGCACTTGCTGGTGCGGAGGCTCACCGGCAACCTTGCGACTGGCCGCCCGACGGTCCCGTCCGGACGCCGAGAGCCGATCTCATGGACTCATGGTTCGTCGCCCGATGGGCGCTTGATGGACGGCGGACAGGGGCAGCAACGCCCGGGTCAGCGAGTTGACGAATGATCCCCTTCCCAGGCCCATCTTTGACCAGCTGTGACAGCCGAAGGCGCCGACCGCACCTCCAGATGCCGATGTTGCTGGCCCGGAAGGCCGTCCAGCACGTCGACCCCGAGCCTCGTCTTTGGAAGGGACAGGTCGTTGCCGCTCTCGGTACCGGGTGACAAGGTAGGCGAACCGAGAGGGAGGCGTTATGACCGGTACGACTGGCTACCGAGCGGACCTCACGACGTACGCGACCTACGGGGTATGGGACGAACCGTGGGATCAAGCGGCCGCCCCAAAGGCAGACCGCAACCGACAGAAGGCGGCCGAGCGATGGGCCGCTCGTGAAACTGAGCTTGGTCCTCGAGGGGCCGACGTGCTGGAACAGCTCACGTGGGAGCAGTTCGAGGCGAACGCTCCGTGTCCTGGCTGCGGGCTATCGGTTAAAGGTGACCCGGATACAAAATGGGTCGGGAAGCCGCTGATGGTCCTGACCGCAGAGGAACGGGCGGCTCGCGACGCTGAGGATGCTCGCTTCCACGCGGCACATCCGAACCATCAGGCGGCCCGTTGGGCGGCGGGCAGCGTCGACCATTGTTGTCGATGTTGCCCGATGCCGCCGATGAGCCCGAGGCGCCTGGAGGAGTTGCGGCATAACCCGGTGTTGCGGGCACTCTGGTCCAGGGAGCCCTGCTATGACGTGATGCGCTGGGACGTGCGGTGGTGGTGTGGCTGCGTCACCGAGGAACGCCTCAACATGGACCAGAAGGCCTACGGGCGGCTGACGGAACTTGCCGCGCGAAGGTGCCCCATTTGCGCAGCCGATCCTGTGGTGGTCGTCGCGTCGAGGGCAGCAGGGCTGGTCGGCCAGCCGGCACCGCCGCCGTCGAAGGCCTCGCCGACGCGGCCGCAGCCGCGAGACCGCCGAACCAAGGCCGAGCTGGTAGCCGAGATATCGGAGCTGCGCGACCGCATCACCACACTGGAAGCCGGGGTGCCCGGGGAACCAAATCAACACTCACCTCTGCCGAATGACCAGTCGGAATAGCAGCGGCGCGTTAGGCCGGTAGCGGCAGTGCGGGCGAGGCCACCGACATTCTCCGTTCGGGCGCGATACGCGAGACCATGGATGGGCTCGGCTCGCATCGTCAGCAAGTCGACTACCTTGTTCCGACGGTCGAACGACGACGCCGAGCGATGATCGGTCGATCAGCCTTCAGGTCGGTGCTCCGTTCTCGAGCAGCCGAGGCGGGAGGTCCATTCGCGGAGGCGGCGGTGGGCCAGGTCTAGTTCGCGGTGGAACGCGATGGGGCTGGAGGGGGCGGCGTCCTCCAGGTAGGAGGCTTCCCAGAGGGTGCGGAGGGCAGAGAGTTCCTCGACCAGGGCACCATGCTGGGCCCAGCAGGGCGGGATGAGCTTGTGGTCGACGTTGTAGCGCTCGATCAGCCAGACAACCCAGGATTTCAGACGGTCGAGTTCTTCTGTGGCGGTGGCTGCGTCGAGGTCTCGCCAGCAGATGATGAACGGGTCGTCGTTGGTGAGGTCGAAGGACTTCAGCAGGTCGTCGCGCGGGGTCATACAGTCGGCCTTACGCGTCGGGCCGCGTCGGCAATGCTCGCGTGGATCTGATCGGCATCCGAACGGGCAGGCCACGGGATCATGTTCAGAAGGATGGGTCGGGCCGTGCGGGCGAGGAGGATGCCGGTGCCGAGCGGGAGCGTGCGGATCACGTCAGGTGGGAGGATCGGGATTCTCCGTGTGCTGGTGGAGATGGTGCGTTTGCCGTCAGGGCCGCGGCTCCAGTTGCGGATCTCTTCGTCGCGGTCGCCGCACACGGCGGCGAGGTCTTGAAGATCTCGAGGTTGGGCGGATCCGCCGAGGATCAGCCGGAGAGTTGCGGCGTCCCACATCGCGGCGGCGGCCTGCTCGCCCCATTTGTCTCTGGCCTGCGCCAGCGACTGGATGACGACGAGTGTCGAGATTCCTGATCCTCCACCGTCGGCCATCAGTGAGGGCAGCGATGGTACGGCGCAGAGGTTGGCGATTTCGTCGAGGATCAGAGCGAGCGGAGGCTCGAGGCGGCCTCCGGGATTGCCGGCGGCGAGTTGCCGGGCGGTCTCAGTGATGTCTTCGAGGAGGGCCGCGATGAACGCCGACGTGGCACTCGCGCCGACGCCCGTGCCGAGGAGGTAGATCGTTCCGCGGTCGGCGATGAAGGTCTTGGGGTCAAGTCCTTCACCTTCGGCGGGGTCGAACGACTTTCGTACTGCGGGATCGGCGAGGGCTGAGAGGGCAGAGCGCACTCCTGCCCAAACGGCGTCTCGTGTTCGGCCGTCCATGCGGACGATCCCGTCCAGTGTGTCGCCCCAGCCCTCGGCGGCGTCAGACGTTCGGTTCAGGATGGTCACGGCTTCGATCGCTGAGGCTGGTTCGAGGCTCCACCGGTAGAGCTGTCCTACACCAGCACCGTCGATGGCGGCCGCGTGCAGGAGGCCGCGAAGCGCCATTTCGGTTTGCCCATGCCAGAATGCACCGTCGGAGACACCGCCCTTGGTGAATCCCGCGCCGGCTGCGAGTCCGCTGGCGCGAACGATGGCTGTGGTCGGACTCTCGCAGCCGCGAACCGGCGACCACCGAATGCCTTCCAACTGGCCAAGTCCTTGCGGATCAAAGATCGCGACTGGTCCCCGGGCGCGACGCAGCTCAACAGTTGCGACGAGGTTGTCCGGTCGGGTCGAGGTGGTGACGACTGCACCGGGCGCGTCGATTATGGCGCCAATGATCTGGTGGAGGCCCTTTCCAGAGCGAGGAGGCCCGAGTGCGATCTCGGAGTCCTCTACCGACGCCCAACACTCACGACCACGAGAGCGCCCAAGGTACCGGCCGACGTCTGACGGCTTCGCTCCTCGTACTGCAGGACGAGCAGACTGACCGCGGCGCAGCACCTGGCGGCGTCCGACAGAGGCCTCGACATCCGCAGCGGTAGCAAGTCCGGGACGTTTGGCGAGAGATCTGGCGCGCCGCCTCGCGCCAGCATGGCGTTTCGTCCACAGATAGTGGACAACAACTCCACCTGCGATCGGAGTCATCAGCAGCACTGCCAGCACGAACCAGAACACAGCCGGCCGAAACGCATGGCTCGGCATACCGAACGCCCGTGAGGGATCGCCTGGCTCGAGCACCACCTTCAGTGCATCGGTCCACGTGCTGTGGATCCATTCGTGTGTTGTGAGCAGGCTAGTGAGACCACCTGCGAGATAGAGGATACCGGCGCTAGAGAGCAGCAATACCCCACCGACCATGATGACGTCCGACAGATCTCGAGGCGATCGACCACCAACGTTCATTTCACATCCTTCCATCAGTGTCGAACAATCGAGCCTCGCGGGCATGGCGAACGAGCTGGACCACGAACGATCGACTGGGAAGCCGCCACAGCGCACGGCCCTTGGGGAGCTTCGCGATGGTGGACACCTCTACGTCAGTCAGACCGAGGAGAGTCGCCGTGCGGGCCAGCTGATCGGGCTCTTGGCGGAGCATGATCCGTGTGGAGCAGTCGGCCAGGAGCCCTTCGGCTAGGGCACGGGCTTCGGATCCGAGGTCGCCAACCGCGGCCAGATCCGACAAGCGGTGAACGATCAAGATGTTGGAAACACCCCAGGCACGAGAGAGCTTCCACTGTTCTTGCATGCGACGCAGCAAGGCGGGATCCCGCATCACCCGCCATCCCTCGTCGTAGACGATGAACCGCTTCCCCCCAGCCGGATCGGTGACTGCTGCTTCCAGCCAGGACGACGCGCATGCCAGCGTCAGGCGCAGCGCCTGATCATTGCCTCCAGCACCGATCCACGACGAGTCAAGAGTGACCATCGGTAGCGACGGATCGAACCGGGTTGTTGATGGGCCGTCGAACATGCCGGCGAGGTCGCCGTGGACGAGCCGTCTGACGGCGTGCGCCAACTCTCGACCGTCGACTTCCGAGGTGCCCTTACCCAGCTCCGGCGAGAACAAGGCTTCCACGACGTCGGGAATGGTTGGCACTGGGATCCGCGATGCCCGGTCGATGGCGAGGTCGAGGGCTGTGTGCTCGACCGCGGTCAGCGCCCGGCCGAGGGTGGACTCGGCGAGTGTTCCGAGCAGGGCGCGACGCCTCGATCTGACGATCCGGCCCCAGTCGTCGTCCGCAACGCCCTGCGGGCGGCTCCCGGCATCGAGCGGGTTCAGCCTGGTGGACAGGCCAGGCCCGAGCTTGATGACCGATCCGCCTACAGACTCTGCGACCGACGTCCACTCGCCCTTGGGGTCGCACGGGACGTAGGCCTTGTGACCAAGCGCGATGGATCGAGTGATCAAGGCCTTCGCGGTGGAGGACTTCCCACTTCCGATGACCCCTGCCAGGAGCAGGTTCGGGTTGGTGATGACCCGTGACTGATAAAGCACCCAGGGGTCGTAGACGAACGACCCTCCGCTGAAGACATCGCTGCCGATGTAGGTGCCATCGGCCCCCAATCCCCCTTCAGCAAGAAACGGATAGGCGATCCGGAGAATTCTGGTGGTCGCGCGATGGACGTCCACGAGCAGCGGCAGCCGCCGACGCAGCCCGATGGGCTCAGCCAGCTTCTGCTCTGTCAGATCCTCAGAGTGCCTTGCAGGCGGAGTACGTCGCTGAGCGGGTCGGCTCGCTCGCCGATTCGCGCGTCTGGTTCGTCGGTCGGTCTCATTGGGCTCGAACCACCCGGTACTCGCCTTCAACCGAGACCAACCCCAAACGGCAGCGCCGCAGCGAGGAACCCCTCGATCTGCTGGCCGACCAGACGCCGTACGTCGAGCAGCGCTTGGGAGGCGGCAATCTCGATCTCGGTGCACGCTTCGTCGAGAGTCTCCTCGGTATCGGCTGACACCGCGATCAAGCCGATCCAGCGCACGTCGCCGTGTCCGGCGGCTAGGTCCTTCTCTTGTTGAGCGACGTCTGCGTCGAGTTGGCGATCTTCCTCGGTTTCCATCTGTCCGACGCGCTTGCGGGTCGCGCGGTCGGTCACGCGTTCGACCTGATGGCGACGAGCGTCACGAAGAGCCTTCCCGATCGGCACCGGCTGCAGCACCAGTGAGAACGTTCGGCGGATCCCCGGCTTCAGCAGCAATGGGCTCAGGAACGACGGCATCGCACGTAGGCGCGGCCACTCGGTGACGACGTACACGCGATGGAACGACGAGTCGGTGCGGAGGTGGTCCCAGGAGGCATCGACAGCCAGCGGAGCGGCGTCCGCCGGATCGATGTCACCGATGAGTGTCCGCGTCGCCGCGGGGTCGAAAGCGACCCGCAGACTTGACGCCAAGTCGGCGGCGTTGAGCCAGGCACCAGCAACCCCGGCAGCCGCGAACGACGTCTGGAAGGCGCGCGATTCCGAGTCCAGGACTGTCATCCCGCCGGCCAGTCCCCCGCCGAACTTGCGAACCTCCTTGGACACCGCGTCAAGGTTCAGCGCAAAGCTGAACAGCGTTTCGTGCCTGGCTGCCGCAGGAGCCGCATGCTGCAGCAGATCACGGTAGATCGATCCGGCAGCTGTGGACACGTCCAGATTGCGCTTCCGCGCCCACTCCCCAAGCCCATCGCCCGGATCTGGGATCGTGCGTTCGAGAATCTGTGCACGTGCGATCCGATTGCTCTGGCACAGCCCGGCGATCATCCGGCCGTACGCCGCCACGCGTCTCTCCTGCTCGTCGGAGTTCTGGAGCAGATGAGCAGGCCCCTCGATCTTCGCGACGGCGATCAGACGTCGGCGGAGTGGGTCGTGAACCGCACCGATGGACGACCGCGTGTCCAGGATCCGCAAGGAACTTGCTTCTCCGGGCAACTGCAGATAACCGTGCCGTCGAGGAACAAGCAGATTGGCCCGGTATGACTGATTCTTCCGCAAACCGCGGATGACATGGGCTACACGTAAGACGACCCACCGATACGCGGGCAATCCCTCGAATCGACCGAACGCGATGACGCCGGAAACGCACGTGGTGCCCCCGCCGGCGAGGCGTAGCATCAGCGGCCAGTCGGCGAGCAGCGACACGACGGAGATGACGACACCGGCGATCACCAGTATCACTTGGATCGGTCGCAAGCCGAGCAGCAACGAGTTCCGCTGTGGTCGCGGGAAGCGCGCGGAGAGCGCGTTCGACATCGTCAGTCTCCTCGCTCTGAAGCCTGGCTCGGGCCGTTTCCTGGACCGCTCGACTCGCCGTCGACCGACACCTCGCTCGTGGCGACCGCGATGTTGGTTTGTCCCGAGTCCGAGCCTGCAGCCGGCGGTGCCGCTGGTTCGGGTTGGGCCGACGGATCCGAATCGCCCTGAGCTTCGCCTCCAGCGGCCGGAGTCGTGGCGCTGTCGGACTGCTCACTCGCGTCATCGGCAGTCGTGGTCGTCGACTGGTCGTCAGCATCCTGATCGCCACCGACAACAGGTGATGAGTCGTCCTTGTCAGATCCGCTGAAGTCGCCGGCTGCCCATTGTTGGACCCGGTCGAGCTGGTCCTTGCCCGCCTCGACTCCAGCCGTACCCTGCTGCAGAATGCGCGTCGCCGCTTGACCCTGGTCACCGGCCCAATGAATGAACGAGTAGGTGGCAAGCGGAGCGAACGCCGCCATCGCGACCAGAAGGATTCCGCCGATGAAGGTGCCGATGTTCGGCGCCTTGTCCTGTACCGGTGCCCCTATCGCGGAGAAACCGAGGGTGAAGACGACGGACATCGGGATCTTCGAGAACAACAGCGCGCCGACGATCTCGATCCACCGTCGAAGCCAGTGCCGGGTCGCAGACCAAGTCCAGCTGACCATCGCAATCGGGACGAAGACGACGAACGCAATAAATGCCACGTCGCGGACGAGCATGACGAAGTACAACGAGAACATGGCAAGTAGGCCGAGCTGAACAGCTAGGAGAAGGATTCCGCCCAGGGTCGGCGCGGTCAGGAAGGCCGTGATGTCGGTCATTCGCTTCATGCCGTCCATGGCTGCCTTCCCGCCAAGGATGCCCGTAGAGATCTCGTCGACGACCCGCCCGCAGGTCGCAATGGCTGCGACTGCGAACGGAACCCCCGCAGTTCCGACCAACGCGCCGATGACTGCATGGCCGAGCCGCGCCGGCTCGCGGCGGACCACGGCCGAGACACATTGCAGGATGAAGACCGCAACGAGGATCGGGAGCGAGAGTCCGACCATCAGGTTCAGGTTGTCCTTCCACCAGGTCTGGTCGAACGTCGGCGATGTGCTGGTGCTGAACGTTTGGAACACGTTCACCGACAGGTCGGCCAGACCGTTCGCAGACCACCTGACGAACGAATCCCATGCTGAGTTGGCAGCCTTGTTGCCCAGGTCCACGGCGGCGCAGCCGACCGGGTTCAGGAGGCAATCACTCCAAGCCATGCTGGATCCCCTAGCCGATCTGGATGCCGCTGAAGAAGCGGATGATCGGGTTTGCCGAGGCAATCAGAATCGCCGCGCCGGCGGCTATGAGGCAGCCCAACTTGCCTCGCCCCGCATAGTGCGAGTTGCTGCCGAAGCTGCCGACCGCCCAAGCAACTGCGGAGATCACGAACGCCGCTACGCAGATGACGAGACCGAACGTCTGCAATGCGCCGACGATCTGACGCAATGCTGGGAGGCCCGGGAGTCCGTTGGAGTTCGGACTCACTCCGGGGTCTTGGAGGTAGAAGAAGCTGAGCATGCCTTGCCTCCTGGCGCTGGACAGCGCCAACGGGTTGAGTTATGTGGTGGGGTAGATCGGTGGCGCCCAGCCCAGATAGGTGGCGCCCCAACTCTCTTCGATGGAGCCGACCTCGACGAGGTACACGCCGCCTTGGCCTGGAATGCGATCGCCGATGTCGTTGGAGACGATCTGGTCGTTGCCGACGTACACGGCGACGTGCCCGTACGGCCCGTCTGTCGACCAGAACAGCAGCGCGCCGACCGGCGGCCGCCGGTCATCAGGGTGGGCGTTCCCAGTGCTGACCATCTGGGTCCATTGCTCGGCCGCGGAGTAGTAGCCGGATCGCGGGCGACCCCAGATGTTCGAGGCCAGGCGGGCACACAGCTGGTAGTAGCCGTGACTGCCGACCAAAGCGAGCGCTCGACGCACTGCTCCGTCTGCACCCGGAAGCTGGTCTGTATCCCCAGCTCCCCAGCTGCGGCAGGCATCTACCGAGGGCGTCGCGCCAACGAGGCGCACGGCCGCGTCATAGTTGCTGCGGTAGTTCTCGCCGTCGGAGAAAGCCGATCGTTGCACGGCTTGTGCAGCTTTCCACGGCTCCATCGACGTCCAGCCAGGCACGTTGGCGAGCGCGGTGTAGAACAGTCCTGCGGCAGCCGCCGGGTCCATGCGAACGTTGGTCGGTCCCCAGCTGTCGCGTTGCTGGAACAGACCGCGTGAGTCCGGGCCAGCCGCGTCTCCGAGATCCGTGTTCCGCAGCGACGACTCGGTCATGGCTGTCATGACCGCGATAACCTTGCCTGGCTCGCCTATGGCATAGCGATCACCGACGCCGACGATGACGGCTAGGTTGGAGGATTGCTCCGCATCAAGGCCTGTGCCGTTCAAGCTTTGCGTCGCTGCGCAGGTGTCCGCACCCCTGCCGGCAGCAGCTAGTGGAGGTACCAGGCAGGCGGCGGTAGCCAGCAGCGCACTGGCCGCCGCGACCTTGACGATCACTGGGGCAATTCGTTGGAAGCCGACCAGAACGAGCATTGCGGCCGGCAGATGACGCTGACCGTGAGATGTCGTTCTGTCGTGGTCGATGCGCCGTCGACCACGCTGAGTTGGGCTCCACTGACGACGAAACCATGCCAGCCTTCTGGCGCCCTGGGATCCCGCGCAAGGGCCTCCAGCACAGGTGTCGTTCTGGCCGTCACGTCCCGCACCGTGGCGCGCGCTCGGTGGGCCTTCAGCTCCTCCCATTGGCTGTCGTACGGCAGCATGCTGCGTGCGACAACAGCCGAGTCGGGTGCCTCCATCGAGTCGGCGAACGACGAGACCGCCGCTTGCCACTGGGCGTAGGTGTGAACAGCTGAGTCGTAGGTCCAGATAGTCCTGCCAAAGGCGATGGCGTACTGCGCGGGATCCGTAGTAGCAGGCCGCACCCAGACCGACAACGGCGCCAGGCCCGGTGCGGACGTACCAGTCACCCGTCCCGGGCTTGACATTCCCGGCTCGCCGCCAGCCACTTCGGACGAGTCTCGCCAACTGATCACAAGTGCCAAGATCACCATGACGAGCAGGATGAGGATGACGATTGGTACGGCGAGCTTCGAGTTCGTGACTCGACGCATATCAGTGTTCCCTCCGTGACTTCGCCGGCTGGAGCCGGGCGATGAGTGCGCGCGCGATGGGCGCCGGGATGATTCGGAGCGCCGCCTGCAAGCGCAGGTACAAGCGGAACTGGGCGAAGTAGTACCGAACGAGCCAGTTCCGGCGGCGTGGATGCCTGTCCAGGTTGTTCATAGAAGCTCAACGTTCGAGCCCTCGTGACCATCGAGTAGCTTCGGGTCAGGCAGTCTGAGCGAGTCCCAGTCCGAGGCCGTTATGCCACGACCCGCTCGGCGGTGGACCGAACCTGGTCGATCTGTAGGCCGACCGAGGAAACCTCCCGGCCGCTTGCTCGATCCATTGCCTGACTGCTGGATCCGCGAAGACCACATCCGGCGGCTGCCCGGCGGCAAGCCGCGACAGCGCGGACCTCCGGATCGATCCGTTGTGGAGGAGCCAGGCCAAGCCTTCAGCTTGATCTCTGGGTACACCAACAGCTCGGACGCGTGCTGCGATCGCGTGCTTGGAGAAGCCAGGGCCATCGGCCGCGACAACCAGGCGACGCCGCACCTCACCAATCGGGAGACCTGCAAGCTCCAGTCGGATTCCTATGCGGTCCAAGAGCAAGCCCAGTTCTGGGAGAAGCCCAGGCTGCACGGATTCGGGCAGGTAGTCCCGCAACGGATGGCGCTGACGCCGCCTTGCCTCCTGACGTACGACGTCTGCCAGTCGCCAGCGGACCATGTTCGCCAGATATCCCCAGGTCACCCGAGTCACCGCGCCCTCCTCAGCCAACCGACGGCAGCGTTCCCATGCCACAACCCGTGCCATCTGAGCTGCCTCATCGTTCCCCAGAGCTGCACGCAGCCGGCCGGGCAACTCCGCAACGATGCGACGCTCGATGGCAGCGGCCAGCCGCTTCGAGGGTTCCTCTGCCCAGCCCGAGTCCGCTGCGTCGGCGAGGAGGGCCTGAAGTTCTTCAGTCATTTGGCTCACTCCGAATCCCGATGCCTCGGGCAACGGCCCGAGAGTTGATGCTTGCTTCGTGCCACCAATCTCGGCGAACAGCGAACCGATCTGAACCCGGAGTACGAAGTCCCGGAGTCCTGGAGTTCGTCACAAGGACGGCCCGGCTGGTGGCTGAGTCGGACCGTCGAGCTCTGCCAACTGCTGCCGTCCGGGCTTGTAGTCCTCCAAGGGCCGCGTCGCCACCATCGCGTCGTACAGACGCCGCGGTCCGTCCTCGGTCTTCAGCAGGCTCGACGCCGTCTGTCCATCCGGAATCTCAACGGCACGAACCCGCTTGTAGAAGTAGGACAGGTCGGCATGGGACGCGATCGCGGCACGACGCCAGTCCTTATCGCCATCCAAGGCCACGATCACGGTGTCGGTGACCGTGTAGCGATACAACGTCTTCGCCTGTGCCGACGACATCTGCGAGCCACACATCGGAATGCCGGCCCAACGCTCACCTGCCAGCCGACCGAGGCTCTCAACCGCCACTGCGTCCAAGGGGTCGTTGACGACCACCACGAATGCACCGTCAGTCAAGATGTCGAGCTGCTCCTCGATGCCGACCAGCGCATTCGACGGACGATGGATCAGCGTCGTCGGCGATGCCGTGTACGCCGGCCTTGGTCCGTTGCCGACGCCGACGAAGCCGACCGGATCGAGCCGTTCGTCCCGCGCAAGGAGCATCAACTGATCGCGAAAAACATCCACCGCGGTTCCCTGATCGGTCCATTCGGACAAGCCGGCCCGGATCAGCGTGCGGAAGTCGAATCCCTTCTCCCGCAAGTGATCGGTGAGCCGCGTGAACGAGTCCGGCGCGTAGCCGAGCCGCCATGATGAGTCCGGCTCCAGTACCTCACCGACGCCGCGATTCCGCACCTGCTCGACCGGCCAACCAACATTTGCCCTGAGCAACTCTCGCCGATAGAACCTGGCCGCGACCATGTTCGCCACCATCATGCGCTGGCGCTCACCACTGATCAGCGTGTTCTCGGAATCCGATGACACAGCATTCATCCCAACCTCCGTTGACCAACACTCGTTGGCTACGAAGGTCGCCTCCGCCGGTTCGACAATGAACCCGGATTTCGACGTCGGGGACTACCCGAGTGTGCAGTCCAACTGTCAGGGTGTCGGCGCGGTATCCGGCGGATCGGCGTCCGCGAGCGGGCTCGGCCTCGGGTAGAATAAGGGTTTGCGCCTCAAGCAAGAATCGAGGGACTCGAGAACCTCTCGAGAGACGATCTCCTGATCGAGCTGCAAGATGTTCGCGAGCTGACCCAGCTGTGCCGCCACACGGTCCTGCGGCAACCTTGCCACCAGAGGCGCCACTCGGCGCAACGCATTCACTCGACCACTGATGTGATCCAGCACCCGCGACCACCGAGCTACCTCGAGCTCAATCGCGAGCTCCGCAAGGGGCCTCGGCGATGTGAGAGCCTGGAACAATCGGTCCGCACCTGCAGGTGTTTCAAGCAGCGAGGACGGGTCATGCCCTGACGGAAACTCAGCCACCTGTACAAGCTTGAAGAACGCCGACAAGTCATCCAGCCACCGCGGCGCAGCGATGCGCCCAGCACCGTCAGCGTCTACCGCGACGATCACAGTGTCGCTGTCCGAGTAGTCGCGGACGATTGAGACCTGATGAAACGATAGAGCCGTCCCGCACACAGCAAGGCCTGCCCAGCCGCGAGACGTCCATCGGCTCAACTCGTCCACAGCCATCGCGTCCATCGGGCCCTCAACGAAGACGGGCACTGCGCCGCCCTCCAAGAGATCACGCTGCTCCGCAAGGCCGAGGAGAGTGTCCGACTTCTGGTAGATACGCGTCGTCGGCGAGTTTAGGTACTTCGTTCGCCCACCGCGCGAGCGCCCGACGAATCCGGCCAGCTCCGGCCCCGCATCCCAGGCAGGGAACATGATCCGGTCACGAAACCGATCGATCAGATATCCCTTCTCCGTCGTACGCGCCAGCCCTGCAGCCAGCAGAGTTTCGTCATCGAAGCCTTGAGACCTGAGGTGATCAACCAGGTGAGCCCAACCATCGGGCGCATAACCGACTTTCCAAGGCGAGGTCGCCCTCAGCACATGACCAAGGCCACGCTGTGTCAGGTGGACGGCTGCCCAGCCGGTCAGGGACTCCAGCAGCTGCTTACGGAAGTAGTGCCCCGCCACGACCTGTGCCTCTAGCAACCGGCGGTCTTCACGGCTCGTCACGCTACACACCGCCTAAGTCGATACCCACGTCCACCTTCAAGGTCAGCGGCTTCAGGGAGCCGTGGAACCTCAAGGCAACTCGGGCCCGCCGGGCGCGTCATAGGACTCGTGCTCCAGCGGCGGACCGTGACCACCGGCTGGATCACGCCGCCGACGTCGGCCCATCCCGCCCGCATCCATAGGGTTCTTCTCACCTGGCGCTTCACCCCAGAGGCCGGCCGATCGAGCCAGCTGCTCTCCCGCCCGCTCAATCCCTTCGTCCAGCAGTTCAATAGCGTGCCGGATCGACCATCTGATTGGCCCGAGCTCATCTGGCGCCTCGCAGTCGGACGAGCTGTCGAGCGGCCTCGGCCCGGATGCCCAGTGCATCTCATTTCTCCTTCCCTCGCGTTGCTGACAGCAACGTCTTCGAGCCACAGTCATCGCTCGGCGGCGAAGCGAAAACCCAGAACAAGATGTCCAGGAGTCCTGGAGTTTCACGAGTGTCTGCTCGATTGCCGGAAGTTGAAGGAAGGCGCGGCCAGGCCGCGGAATCGTGGAAGCGACCGACCGGGGACGGCCGACGGGTTCGCGTGGGGTGCAGCGCAACGGCGTCGTGTGACTAGGCCGTGAAGCGCGACAGATTCCCTCCGTCGTCAGCAACCCGTACCGCACCCTCGCCCACGTGATCGGGCGCCCGACATGAGCAGCCTTACGGTCCCAATTCAGGCTCGGCGGCAGTCTCTGGATAAACTGAGTCGATTGTCAATTCGCCGGATGGAACGACCGGCCCGGCATCATGAGTGTTCGCCGACAGGTGCCGGTCTGCGACGTCGTACAGTCGATTTCCAGTGGACACGACCCGACCGCCCAGTGTCTCGATCACCCGAATTGGTGCGCTCTTGCCGACAACGGCTGACGTCCTCGCAATGAGGTCTGCGGAAGGCCGATCGGGCAGACAGCCGAGCCTTGCGAGCAGCAGATACGCAACTGCGTCAGCTTCCACTCTGATGACGCCCTGGCAGCGCGAGCCATGAGAGTGCTTGTGCATCCGCAAATGGGCCAGTTCGTGAGCTAGGCTCATCGTCGCCATCGGCACGTCGAGATCGTCATCGACAACGATCCGCCCGGCCCGATGAACGGTCGCCGCGCCACGATCTTGCTCCGGGACCCGCCCACGCTCGACCCGATACCCTCCCGTAGCTGCAACTTCTTCCAATGCAGCGAACGCGTCGCGCGGGCGAGTGCCCGCAGAAGCTCGCAAGGACCGGCCATCTGTTTGGCTGACGTCCCAAAGCGTCGTGACGCCGTGCCCCTGGACCGGATCCGCCGAGTGCTCGAGCTCTGTTGCTGCGGCAATGATCCTGATGCCAGACGCACTACGCCTGACGCGACGTCCACGGCGTTGCCATCCCTGACGTCCGTCGACCCACAAGGCCTCCGGCATCTGCAGCTTGATCAGTACGACGTTCCGGAACGACTGACCCCGAAGGTCCGCCGCTGCCTCAAGCCATCGGATCCAGGCACCATCGGACCAGCTTCGCCGGATGTCAGTCTCGGCTGCGCTCCGAAGATCATCTACCGTCACCCGAACTCGGTTCACCCGTCCGAGCGTCTCGCCTACTGGCAGAGAGATAAACCCAGAGTTCGAATTCCAGGACTCGTCGACGTGGCGACTGTTTGGCCCGCCCTTGCCCCAGGCAACTGACAGCAAACGACGGTGAACCTTCGCTACTGATCGAATCGTCAATCGTGCACATCTCTTGACGGGTCGTCCGACTGCTCAGACGTTGAGCTTCTGGTGTGCCAGTAGCGGCGAGCGGTCGGGAGGCTTCATGGCAAGGGAACCGTTGCCTGTGGGGACGTGGGGGTCCATCACGACCCGGGTTGCCAGCCGGGATGAGAAAGGGCAGGCCCGGAAGTTCGAGGCGCGGGCATACTTTCGGGACCTGGACGGGCAGACACGACCGGTCGCCAAGTGGGGGGACACCGCGGACCAGGCCAAGAACCGGCTTCGGGAGGCCTTGAAGTCCCGCCAGCGGATCGGCGGCGTCGGCCAGCTGAAGTCCAGCGATCGGGTTTCGACGGCCGCTGAGTTGTTCCTGGCCGAGGTGGAGGATCTCGTTGTTCAGGACGTGCTGGCACCCGGAACGCACGAGACGTACACGTATCAGTACGACAAGAATCTCGCACCGCGTATCGGCGGACTGCGCCTGTTCGAAGCCAACACGCCTCGCGTCAGCGACGTCATCAAGGGCATCCGAGACGAGGTCGGCTCCGCCACCGCGAAGACCTGCAAGAGCATCTTGACCGGCACATTCGCGCTCGCCGTCAGACACGGCGCACTGACATCGAACCCGGTTCGAGAGATCAAGATCCGAGCAACCTCAAGGAAGCGGCTCCCGCGAGCCCTCGAATCCGATGAGCGGGAGCAGTGGTTCGACCTGCTCCGGCAGGACGAGCACGCCGCGAAGGCCGACCTCATCGATCTGAGCAAGTTCATGATCGCGACCGGTGAGCGCATCGGCGAATGCCTCGCTGTTACGTGGCGAGACCTGAACCGCGACACCGGTGAGATCGACTGCAGCCACCAGATCCAGCGGATCAAGGGCAAAGGACTCATACGGCGACGCGTCAAGTCGTCAGCTGGCGATCGCATCATCGGACTTCCGACCTGGGCGCTAGAGATGCTGCTGGCTCGCCGGACACCAGGAGCATCCCAGGACGCACCCATCTTTCCGGACAGCAAGGGTGGATTCCGTGACCCGCACAACGTCCAAAAGGCCCTGCGGAACGCACGCCGACCGGTTGGCGGCCAGCGGCGCCAGCAGCTAGGAAGCGTGCTTCGCACCCACCGCCGCAACGCCGGCATGACGCAGGACCAGGTCATCGCGAAGCTAGGCTGGCGCAAGACCCGGATCAGCCTCATCGAGACTGGCCGAGTACGCCTGACGGCGGAGGAGGCGGTCACCCTGGCCGAGACCTACCGTCTCACCAAGACCGACCGGGCCGCACTGCTAGAGCTGACAGAACTGGCCGGCATGCGATCGCTGGCCGATGAGCTCGAGTGGGTCACCGCCCACGTCTTCAGGAAGACCACCGCAACAATCCTCGAGAGCGCGGGCCAGACACCCCGCCAAGTCGCCGACCAACTAGGACACGCCCAAACCTCCACAACAGTCGACGACTACTTTGGCCGCCGCCGCCGAAACCCAGAAGCAGCCCAACACCTCGAAGCCGCCATGAGACACATCCACGAGCAAGACCGCGATTCGTCAGCAGAGCCAGACATCTAGTGCCGCTCAAGAGCGATCGTCAACACGGCCAAGCCTGGCCTAAGCGCCGCCGCCAAGCACCTACTGGGGTTTGCTTGGCGAAGGAGGGCCCGGCCGCGACGGGCTGCTCAGCAGTAGCCACGAGAGGTCCGAACATCTCATGAACGGAAATGGGTTCGCTGGGGAACCACATGCCCGAGCTGCCCGCATAGTCCGGGCCGCCCTCGGCTGCGCTAGATTAATCGCATGCAGCGATGCGTCCTGGACGGAGGGCCATGACATATCGGGGTGACCTTGTCGGGGAGCTGAAGAGGTTGGAAACCGACATCCTGTACACCGAGAAGGCGCACTTTGCCTCGGCGGAGCACTACCAGGTCCTGCATTACGCTCTGGGAGGCTTCACAGCGGTAGCGTCGGCCTTGGCGACCACGACCGCCCTCAAAGAGCAAAGCGGGCTAGCCGCGTTGCTTGCGCTGGCTGCGACGATGACGGCTGCGTTGATGACTTTCCTGAAGCCTCAGGGCATCGCTGAGCGGCATCGAGCCATCGCCCGCCAACTTGGGGACCTCAAATTTCGTATCCGGCAAGGTCACCAGTTGGACGGAAATCCTGACTCGGACTGTACCGACCAGCACCTCCGCGAGCTCGTCCGACTGTTCACGGCTGAGAAGCAACAGCTTCACGCGGACGCGCCATCAACGGGTCCAGTTGCGTTCTGGAGAGCTCAGCGCAAGATCGATGCCGGTCACTTCAGCTACGACGGCACGATTGCGCAGGACCCCAAGGCGCCAACTACTGACGGCCCTGGGTCTGCCGCATAGCCCCCGTCACTCGCATCCGATAGTTGGCCATCTGGATGCTGACCTTGTACTTCTCGGCAACGTCCGCAGCGCTCGAGCCTCTTCGCAGCTCCGCGACAAGCAGCTTCCGAGGCAGCAAGAGGCACCCGGCTAGCCAGTTCGCTTCCTGCTCTTCGTCTGGATCGCACCCGAAGAACGTCAGCCCGCCAACAGTCTGTACCTCCTGAACCGAATGCTTGAGCAGGAGATGGGCCAACTCGTGGGCGACGTCGCTTGTGATTCGGCCTGGAGTCGAAAGCGGACTCCAGACCACGACCCGTCGGGTCCCGATCTCAAATGTGCACGCGGAGAAGGCACCTGGTTGGATCCGCTCGATCTCCTCCAGCCGGGAGATGTCTACCAGTTCAGCCGCGGACCGAAGCTCGGCTCCCAGCGTCTTTGCCAGCTGATCCAGGGGAAGCCGCTCGGTCTCGCGAACCCCAAGGCTCGAGCGAACTTCTGCACTGGTCCGTTCAGCCTCCGCTTTGAACCCGCGGCGCACCTTACCTTTGCTCCTTCAGCAGAGCGGTGTGCATGTCTTCCAGGACGCCAGCAAGCTTGGATCCAGCTTCGGGGAGGAAGGTCTGCCCCGACCGTAGGTGTACGCCGAACGCGGGCTGCGGCATCGCCAACCTGTCGTACATTTCCTCAAGCAGGGAAAGGATCTGAGTCGCATGCTCGGGCTTCAGCCGTGCATCAGAGTACAGGTGCTTGGCGATCACCTCTGGTGTTGAGTCCGATTGTGCGGCGGGGTCGAGCAGCGTCTGCCCGGGACCACCGAGCCAGGCGACGATTCGGTCGTAGTTCTTCAAGTCAGGAACATGCCCGCGTTCCACTCTGGACAGGGTGTTGAAGCTGACACCGATCTCGTCCGCAAGGTCGCGTAGCGAGAGCCGCCGACGACGGCGTTCCGAGCGCAATGCATCGCCCAACGGGGTCTGGGCCGGTGTGTCGGACATCAGTTCAGCGGCCCCCTCGAGGAAGCGGTCCCATGATCGGGCATTTCAACATGGATTCGAACATACCTGGCGCGATGTTAACGGTACGGGTGGAGGATCTTCGACTGGGACACGTCATCAAGACAGTCCGGGCCATCGCCGTACCAGAGACCGGTGGCTAGCCACAGTTCGTAGTACATCAGCCATTCCATTGCCCACGGCACGTACGTGTCCGCAAACAGGTGCTGCGGGTTCCAGTCACCGAACTGGCTCAGACACAGTTCACCGGTATCGAAGACGTGTGGTAGCAGACCGTCTGCGTTCGGCTTGAGGGCCGGGCGTATGACTCTGACAGAGGGGGCCTGGCCGAAGCGACCCTCCAACCTCAGGTCGTAGCTCTGAGTCTCCGGCGCCGGCTGGACTTGACCGCACCATATGATCCGGCCGCACTTGACCGTAGCCTCGCTTCCCGGCACCAGCCGCCGAAGGACTAGCGCCTGGGCCGCCAGGCTGGTCCTAGTCGGCCGAGCCGCCGGCGAACACATGCTTCTTCACCTGGCGACTACCCGCCGCGGCCGAGGCTCCGGCGATCAAGAGCCCTCCATTGACAGAGCGCAACGAACCAGTCTGGCGTGCACCGTACATCGCAGCCCCGAGACCGCCACCGGCTGCCTTCGCGAAGCGATCACCGAAGACCTCACCGAGAAACGGCACCGACGCGTCCAAACCGCTGTTCTTGCCCAACTGGTCGAAAGTCTGCTGCGCACTCTCGAGCCACTCGAAGAATGCAGCGGCCCGACCCGGGTTCGCGGTCCAACTGTCTGTGAAGTCCTCACCGGATTGCACAGGATTCGGCAATGTCCACCGACCGTCAACCCTCCTCAGGAAGTTCCCCATCTGGGAGATCAGGTACCGCGAAACCTCGTAGACGTCGCTGCCACCCTGATACGCGTGCGCAGCCAACGTGGTGATGACGATCGAGGCCGTCCTGTCATCGCGGCCCGTGAAGAAGACGTCGCGGTGGCGCTTGAGCGCCTGAACGGCCCGCTGCAGGCTGGTCTTCACACGCCATTCCGGAACCTCGTCGAGCTGCATCTCCTTCGCGAGTATCACGCGCTCGGCGTCGAGCTGTTCCAGCATCCGCTCCCTGAACCACGTCGCGTAGCCGTTCGGGTCGGACGGGAGCCAGCTGACCACATCTTTGTCTGTGATAAGGATTCCGCCCTCTGGCCGATTACCGTTCGGAATGGCCGGAAGGACGTCAAGATGCATCTCTGCCCAGGTCAGAGTGAAGCACCGGGAGCACTCCGAAAGGGCTGGCGTGCCACTGCCTGGGGACTGTTGATAGTTGCTTACGGCAACCCCTGCGTCTGCCTTGAGCGCCTCCTGTGTCGTCGAGGACCTGGCGATATCGCGCATCGCGACCAGATCGATATCGATGCCCTCGTCGCGATGAACATTTCGCACGACGGTACCAAGCAAGAACGAGCCTTGCGGTGACACGATGTTCTGCCCGCGAGTACTGCTCCAGTGGTCGTCGAACGAGCCGCCGAGACCTGTGTACCGCGCGATCGCGAGGTTTCGTTCGGCTTCCGTGATGTCCAGGTCGCGCAGGCCGTGCGTCAGTAGCGAACTGAGTCCGAGCTGACCACTTGAAGTCACTGTCATGAGGCAACTGTACCAAATGTTGTACAACAGTGCAGCAGCGGATACATCCGCGACCGATCAGGTCACCGACCAGGATCCGCCAACCCGCGCCCCGGACTGTGAGTGACGACGTGTCATCGAACCGGAGGGCTCGGAGGTGCCTGGAGGGTAGGACCAAGCTGAAGCCGTCGCTATGCCTGCCGAAGAACACGCCGCGCGCGATCCCGGCGGTGATGGTGGATTGGGCACCTGGTCGCGCAAGCAGTTGGAAGGCGCCGGCCTTGACGCGGGGTGGATACGATCCGGCCGTCACCTTGGAACGCCCACTCCTCGGTGGCGTGGCGGGCGACGAACCACCGGATCCTCACCCGCACCGGTGCCGTCATACCGGATCCAAGGAAATGGCCCAGGCTGCCGTGCGTCCGACGCGGCTGAGGCATGTCCGTGAGCAGGAATCGCGAACCGTCGGCAGGGTCTGAGCAGTTGTGGCGGTCCGGGACAAAGTAGTGAGTAAACCGTGAGTTGGAGCCCGGAAGTTCATCACTTCCGGGCTATATACCCAGATCAGAGAGCCGGTGAGGGGACTTGAACCCCTAACCCCCGCTTTACAAGAGCGGTGCGCTGCCAGTTGCGCCACACCGGCTGGGTGTGGGGAACATACTAGGGGACGTGTGGGGGTCTCTGGGGTTTCGGTGGTTGTTCGGGGCTCGGGCGGTGTCGTTCTTGGGGGACTCGCTGGGGCTGGTGGCGTTGTTGTTGTGGGTGCAGGGGGCCACCGGGGCGGCGGTTGCGGTGGCTCTGCTGTTGTTGGCGGGGGACTTTGTGCCGGGGTTGTTCGGGGCGCTCGCGGGGGCGGTCGGGGATCGGTTTGAGTTGCGGCGGGTCATGGTGGTTTGTGACCTGGTGCAGGGGGTGCTCACCGTGGGGATGGCGGTGTGGTTGCCGGCGCTGCCTCTGCTGCTCGTGATGGTGGCCGTCAGGAGCGTCGTGGCGACCGTGTTTCAGGCCAGTTCGCGGAGTGCGATGCCGGGGCTGGTGAAGGACGAGTATCTCGAGGCGGCGAACTCGGCGCTCGGGGCCGGGACGAACGGGCTCGAGGCGGTCGGGCCGTTGATCGCTGCGGTCCTGTTTCTGGTGACCGACGTGCGCGGGATTCTGTTCATCGATGCGGTCACGTTCTTCGCGTCGGCGGTCATGTTGAGCAGGTTGCCGCGGCTGCCGCGGGCGGAGCCGTCGGGGCACAGTTTCGTGAAGGATGCGCGGGATGGGCTGGGGTATATCTGGCGGTCCAGGGCGATTCGCGTGATCGGGCTGGGGTTCTTCGCGGTGGTTGCGTTCAACGGGGTGGATGACGTCGCGATGGTGTTTCTCGCCAAGAACAATCTGCACGGGAGCGACTCGGCGTCGGCTGCGCTCTATGCGGGGGTTGGGATCGGGCTGGTGGCGGGGTTTGCGGTGCTGGCTCGGTACGCCCGGCGGTTTCGGATGGTCGCGCTCATGCTCGCCGGATTCGCCGTCAGCAGCGCGGGGAATCTGGTGACCGGGCTGGCGTGGGCGATCTGGGCGGCGTTGGCGTTTCAGGTGATTCGCGGGTTGGGGATCTCCGGGGTCGATGTCGGGATCAATACACATCTGCAGCGGTTGGTGCCGCCGGAGCTGCGGGGACGGGTGTTCGGGAATCTGTACGGCGCGATCGGGATCGCGGCCGGGATCTCGTACGTCGGCGGCGGGTTGCTGCTGCAGCACACAGACGCCCGTACAACGTTCGTCGTCGCCGGCGTCGGCGGCCTTACGGCTGCGGGGTTGACTGCGCTCGGAGTTCGGCGATCGGCCGGCGAAGAGCGCGCGCACCCGGTACCGCGATGAGCGCGATCGCGGCCATCACCAGGAACGCCGCGAGCGGGTGATCGACGAGCAGGCCGACGACGACTGCCACGATCAGGCCGCCCAGGTTGCCGGCCATCCAGATGAGGCCCGCGCCGGTGCCTTCTGCTTCTCCGGTACGGCGTTCCACCAGCTCGAGCACGATCGGGAGCGCGGGGAGGAGGAGCAGGCCGATCAGGGTGATCGCTACGAAGCCGGTGAGTACGCCGGGGGCGAGGGCGAGGAGTACGCAGGCGGCGGCGGTTGCGGTGAGGCTGACGACGAGCAGGGTGGATTCGGCGTGGCGGCGTACGACGAGGATGGGGATGGTTGCGCTGCCCAGTACGCCGGCGATGACGTTGACGAGGAGGATCGTGCTCGCGGTACCGCCGGTGACGCCGGCTGGTTCGAGGAGGGCTTGGGCGAAGGTGCTCATGGCAACGAAGACGCCGAAGGGGAAGATCGCGAGGATGCAGAGGCGGCGGATGAGCGGGTCGCCCCAGGTGGTTGCCAAGGCGCTGCGGTTGGGGTGGGGCGAATGGGCGGGAGCGGGCGAACCGGGATGTAGGCCCGGGACTGCCTCGGTGGGGAGTTCGAAGGGGCCGGGGTGGCGGATGGCGATGGCCAGGACAAGCGCGGACCCTGCGCAGAAGGCGGCGGTGATGGTCAGCATGGTCGGGATGGACGCTGCCGTGGTGAAGATTGCTGAGAGCAAGAAGGCGATGACCATTCCGGCGAAGATGCTCGCGGTGCCGATGGCGATGCCGGTGGGGCGGTTCTTTTCCGGTAGGTAGCGGCCGGTGATGCCGGTGACGGCGTTCAGGACCAGGGGTTGGGCGACCGAGGCGATCAGTTGGCCGGCGAGGAGCCAGCCGAAGTCGTCGCCGATCAGGCGCACACACGCGCCAGCGGCCGTCAGTACGGCGCCGGCGAGCAGCGCTGAGCGGAACCAGCGGTCGAGGACGAGGCCGCACGGGATCGCGAGTACGACGTACAGCAGGGGGAAGACCTGCGCGAGCCAGCCGATCGCGCTCTCGGAGACGCCGTACCGCGAGGACGCGACGGTGGTGATGCCGGCGAAGTTGAGCCAGACCAGCTGGGTGGCGGCGCCGACCAGTGAATAACCGACGATCGCGAGCCAGCGACTCCGCGTCATGGTCCCCGTTTGCCCCGATTGCATGGCCGAACTGTAGTGCCGCCGTCGGCAAGATCACATAGAAAGGAGTCATGGTGGAGTGGGAGGGGCCGCTCGGTGAGGCGTACGAGCGGGCGATGACGTACTTGGCCGGGTTGCCCGAGCGCCGGGTCGGGCCGCGGGCGTCCTCGGCCGAGCTGCACGCGGCGCTGGGTGGGCCGTTGCCGACCGAGCCGATGGATCCGCGGGAGGTGGTCGCGGAGTTGGCGAAGGGGGTTGAGGACGGGCTGCTGCCGAGTGGGAGTGGGCGGTTCTTCGGGTTCGTCTTCGGCGGGGCGACGCCGGCTTCGCTTGCTGCGGATTGGCTGACCACGGTTTGGGATCAGAACGCGGGGTTGTACGCCGCCTCGCCCGCCGCGGCCGTGGTCGAGGAGGTGGCGGCGGGGTGGTTGGTCGAGCTCTTCGGGCTGCCGGTTGGCACCTCAGTCGGTTTTGTGACCGGGGCGCAGATGGCGAACTTCACGGGGTTGGCGGCGGCGCGGCATGAGGTACTGCGGCGTGTCGGGTGGGATGTGGAGCGGGACGGGCTGATCGGGGCGCCGCGAATCCGGGTGCTGGTCGGGGCCGAGCGGCACGACACGGTGGATCGGGCGCTGCGGTTCTTGGGGATCGGTACTGCGGCGATAGTGCCGGTCGAGGTGGATGACCAGGGCCGGATGCTGCCGGACGCACTCGCGGAAGCGCTACGGGAGGAGGGCGAAGGTGGACGGGTTGGAGACGACCGCTCCGATAACCCTGAACTGAAAAGCAGTAGTCACGCCGGAGGCCGAGTAGTTGGTGGTCGGGCAGGTGGTGCGGACGGCAGCGCGGGGGGCGGCGGTGGCGCGGGTGGTGGCG
>NZ_JBEZYC010000003.1:764191-1039384 GCF_040638345.1 Kribbella sp. NPDC026611 | reverse complement strand
GCGCAGGTGGTGGCGCAGGTGGTGGCGCAGGTGGTGGCGCAGGTGGTGGCGCAGGTGGTGGCGCAGGTGGTGGCGCAGGTGGTGGCGCAGGTGGTGGCGCAGGTGGTGCGGACGGCGCCGGCGGTAGCGGTGCGGGCGGCGGTGCCCGCGGCGAGGACGGGGTCGCGGGCGGTGCCAGCGAGGCGGGCGGTGGCGCAGGCAGTGGTGGCGGTGTGAGCGGTGCCGCAGGCGGCGCGGGTGGGGGGTGGCCGACGATCGTTTGTGCGCAGGTGGGGAATGTTAATACTGGGGCGTTTGATCCGGTGCGGGAAGTTTGTGAGGTGGCGCATGCGCGGGGGGCGTGGGTGCATCTGGACGGGGCGTTTGGGCTTTGGGCGAGGGTTAGTTCGGCGCTCGGGCAGCTGGCTGATGGGGTTGAGTTGGCGGACTCGTGGGCTACTGATGCGCATAAGTGGCTCAATGTGCCGTATGACTCGGGGCTGGTGTTCTGCCGGCATCCGGAGGCTCATCGGGCGGCTATGTCGATCAGGGCGGCGTATCTGATTCAGGATGAGGATGGGGAGCGGGACAGTCTCGACTACAACCCGGAGTTCTCCAGGAGAGCTCGCGGGATTCCCGTGTACGCCGCGATTCGGGCGTTGGGGCGGGAGGGGATCGCGGACATCGTGGATCGGGGGCATGCGATGGCGCAGCGGTTCAAAGACAAGCTGACCAGCCACGGCGTCGAGGTGCTCAACGACGTGGTGCTCAATCAGGTGTTGGTCAGGTTCGGTAATGACGCGCGGACCAGGGACGTGGTCAAGGCGGTGCAGCAGGAAGGGACCTGCTGGATGTCCGGGACCACCTGGCAGGGCAAGGCCGCGATGCGGATCTCGGTCTCGAACTGGACCACCGACGAGGACGACGTCGACCGCTCGGTCGCCGCGATCCTCAAGATCCTCGAGAGCCGCGACCCGTCCTAGCTTGCAGGTCGTCGATCAGCTTCGACGCGTCCGCCTTCGACAAGTTGTCCGGTACGCCGACGCCCGCCTCCTGCGCCAGCGTGTGCAGGTACGACGCCTGTGGTCCGGTCATCGGCTCGTCGCCCGTCGTCCACTCCGCCGGGTCCTTCTCCGGTACCGGCTGCACGTCAGCCATGATTCCTCCTATCGAACGTCTGCTCGATTATACCTCGGCCAGCTACCCTGTCGATTTCGCCCAACCTCGTTCGACGCCCAGGCAACGGACCAAAGGAGACCGACATGTCCTTCCAGGCGTATCTGGACAAGATCGAAGAGAAGACCGGCAAGACCCCCCGGCAGCTGGTCGACGAAGCCAAGACCAAGGGGTACGACGCGCCAGCGATCAAGTCCGGCGTCATCCTCGACTGGCTCAAGGAGGACTACGAGCTCGGCCGCGGTCATGGGATGGCGCTCGTGCACGTGATCAAGAACGGCCCGCAGATCAGCGACAAGCACGTCGGCAGCGGTGGTACGCACGCGGACCCGAGCAACATGCTGTGGCTGGACGGCAAGGCCACCAATCCACTCGCGTAGTGTCGGGCGGGTGGAAGGAAAGAAGTCGCCGCGGGACAAGTGGATCACCGTCTACGGGCGGAAGCCGGTGCTCGAGGCGTTGCAGGATCCCAAGCTGTCGGTGGCGAAGGTCGTCGTCGCGGACAACGCGACCGGCGGCTCGCTACACGAGATCCTGCGCGCCGCCGAGCAGGACGGCACCCCGGTCGAGCGGGCCACCGCGAGCCGGGTGAAGTGGCTGGCGGGCAACGGCAAGCACGACCAGGGTGTGGTCGCGGACGTCAACGCGCCGCGGATGACGCCGCTCGAGGAGTTCATCCGCGAACGCGGCAAGCGCCCGACGAACGTGTTCCTGCTCGACGGCGTCACCAACCCCGGCAACGTCGGCATGATCCTCCGGACCGCGACCGGCGCCGGCTTCGACGGCGTGATCCTCCCCCGCGCCGGTACGCCGCACGTCGGTCCGCTGGTCATCAAGGCGTCCGCCGGCATCGCGTTCCAGGCGCCGATCGTGAACACCTCGACGGCCAAGGCCGCGGTCGACCTGCTGCGTACGGCGGGCTACCACGTGTACGGGCTGTCCGCCCGCTCCCAGGACTCGCTCTTCAAGACCGAGCTCGCCCCGCGCGCCGTCTACGTGCTCGGCGGCGAGACCAACGGCATCACCGTGAAGACCGACTCCGACCTGCAGATCCCGCTGCAGGCGGGCGTCGAGTCGCTCAACGTCGCGGTCGCAGCGGCGATCGTCGCTTTCGAGGTCACCAACCGCTGATGCAACCGAACCCGCGCCGGGCACGTTTATTGCCCAGCGCGACGGTGAGGAGGCAGGCGTGGACAGTAACGCGGAGAGCGAGTACGTCGCCTTCGTGACCCATCAAGCCGACGCGATGTGGCGGACGGCGTACCTGCTCTGCGGTGACCGCCGCCGGGCCGAGGACGCGACCCAGGACGCGCTGCTGCGGCTGTACCGGCGCTGGCCGAAGCTGCACGGCACCGGCCTGAATACGTATGCACGCAAGGCGGTCGTCTCGGCCACCCTGGACGGGCTCCGGAAGAGGTCCAGCACGGAGGTCGTCGGCGGCGAGTCGTACTTCGCTACCGAGGCCGACCCGACCGACCACCTGGGCCGGGCCGAGCGCCGGCTCGCGATCACGCAGGCGCTGGCGGAGCTCCCCGATCGCCAGCGGGCCTGCGTCGTACTGCGGTACTTCGACGACCTGTCCGTCGACGAGACCGCCGATGTCCTGGGGTGCCGGCCCGGGACCGTGAAGAGCCAGACGTTGCGCGCGCTCGAGAAGCTGCGCCGGCACCCTGCGCTCGCCGGATTCGACCTCGCCGGACTGGGAGGCTGACGTGACGAACCAGCTCAAGGAACTGATGACGGACGCGCTCGAGCACGAGGCACCGTACGCCCCCGACCTGACCGCCCTCGTGAGCACCGGCCGCCGGCAGGTACGGCGCCGCCGGCTGGTGACAGCAACCGCGACCGCGGCCGCGATCTGTGTCGTGGCAGCCTCGACCGTGGTTGCGTTCAAGACAATGGACCGCGCTGACGAAGCACCGGTCGCGCCCGCCCCGACGACGTTGCCGTGGGGGCTGCCCTCGATGCCGCCGGGCGGCAGCACCGGCGTCTGTACGACGGCGGACGGCGCGACCGCGTCCGCCTGGAACTGGCCGCTCGTCGTCTCGGTCAACGACACCTTCGGCTACGCGATGGTGCGAAAGCTGCCCACCGGACCAGCCGCGTTCTGCACGACCGAGTGGGGCAATGGCGCGCGGCTTTCCGTCGTACCTGGCCGCTCCCCCGCCCTCGTGCTGCGGAAGAGCGCAGCCGAGGGCCGTGGAGCAGCCCCAAGGTCAAGCGTGACCTCGGTGTTCGGCCCAGCACCCAAGGGACGCGCGCCGAAGGTGACCGTACAGACGGCCGACGGGTACGTCGGCGTAGCCACCGTACGCAACGGGTACTTCGTCTACCGCCGGGTCGAGCACTCCCCGTGGCCCGGGCAGGCGCCGCATGCGATCGTGCGGTTCCAGTACCCGGGTCAGCACCCGTACGTCGCAGCTAGCCGGTGATTTTCGCGGCGAGGTCTTCGGCCTGCTGCTTCGTGTAGTTGCCGGAGATCTCCAGCTGGCTGCCCGTGATCGGCGAGCTGATCGTCGGCGCGGTGACGACTTGGTTGCCGACGACAATGGCCAGTTGATTGGCCGGCGGTTGTTTACCGGCCAATGACGTCGTCAGCTTGGTGAACAGATTGGTGCCCTCGGCATCTAGTTTCAGACCGACGTACCAGGTGGTGTCCCGCTGCTGCGCGCGAGCTTCGGAGATGTGGCTGCCGTCGAGCTCCACGGGCCCGAGCAGGTACGCCGTCCCGTCGGTACCGCAGACCATCTGCGGCGCCGGCGTACTGCACGTGCCCGCCGTCGCCTTCAGCACCCGCCTGAATTGGACCACCTGCGCGGTGTGCGGCTGCGCCGGCTTGTGGTCGTCGCGCTTCAGAACGAGGACGACACCCGTTGCCACCAACGCGATCAGCACCACGACGAGCGCGATCACCACGACCAGCGGCCCTCGTCCGCGGTTCGGCGCCGGCGGCGTGTCCCACGGCTGCTGCGTCATACCAACCGATCCTACGTACCCGCGGAGTCACGCAGCCGAACCGCGAGCTCGGCGTTGCGTTGGGCGAACTCGCGCCACAGCTCCGGCGTACCCTCCACCCGCTCCCGCGCGGTCGTCTCCGACGCCGCCCGCTGCGACCACGTACACATCCGGCCGGCGCGCATCTCGAAGTGCACGAGTACGCCGTCCGCCCAGCCCCACACGTCCAAGTCCTGCGGCTCCAGCCGCGCCACCTTCTGCTCGGCGACCAACCATTCCAACGCCTCGAGCTCCCCCTGCACCTTCGCCGCGAACTCGTACCGCAGCTGGCCGGCCGCCAGGTCCCGCCGCCGGACAAGCTCGCCGCGCAACGCCGCGACCGCCGATGGATCCCGCGAGAGCACAGCCATCGCGGTCTGCACCAGCCCGTCACGATCCGCCGGCCCGACGCCGAACAGCCGCCCGAACTCCTGCGCCGACGAGTCCCCCTCGACCGCGTACTGCAAGGGCAGCACCCGCTGCAGCCCCGAGATCGCCTGCCGGATCCGCAGCCCACCCAAGTACGGCCCGAAGTGCCGCGAAGCACCGCTGACCGTGTGCTCGAACCGCAGCCCCGGCTTGACTCCGTCCTCGAACCGGATGTACCCGACGACCTCGGCCCCACCCTCGGTCCGGTTCCAGCGCGGCTTGGTGTGCTCGAGCAGATTCCGCTCCAGGAACGCGGCCTCGTGCTCGGAGTCGCACCAAACCCCTTCCACCCGGGCGATCCGCCGTACCATCCGGGCCAGGTGCGGACGGTCACCGAGGTTGACCCAGTAGGACTGGACGCGCCGGCGCAGGTTCCGGGCCCGGCCGATGTAGAGCACGCGGCCGTCACCGTCACGGAAGCGGTACACGCCCGGACCACCGGGTAACGCTCGGACGCTCGAAATCACTAGCCCAGTGTGCACAGGTGAATCGGGTAGGTGACGACCGGTCGCGTGTTTGAAACGAATGTCGGATTGGTCTTGCGCGGGCGCCGGAGCGGAAGTCATGCTGGCGGGCGTTCCGGTGCCTGTGGGGGCTTGTGAGGGCAGGGCACCGGCTTCTTTGCCTGGGGGCATCATGAAGGTTTCCGCCACGCTGGTGCGTCGTGTGCTGGCCGCGTTCTGTGCGTTGATCCTGCTGCCACTGGTGGTGATCGACTCGGCACGGGCCGCGGTCACACCGCCCGGATTCAGCGAGCAGGTCGTGTTCAGCGGTCTGACCAATCCGACGAACGTCGCGTTCTCGCCGGACGGCCGGGTGTTCGTGGCCGAGAAGAGCGGCCTGATCAAGGTCTTCGACTCGCTCGACGACCCGACGCCGAGCGTGTACGCCGACCTGCGCACCGAGGTCTACAACTACTGGGACCGCGGCCTCCTCGGCATCGCGCTGCACCCGAACTTTCCCACGGACCCGCGGATCTACGTGCTCTACACGCACGACGGCCTGATCGGCGGCCCGACGCCCAAGTGGGGTACGGCGAACACGAACGACGACCCGTGCCCGTCGCCACCCGGTCCGACCGGCGACGGCTGCCAGGCCAGCGCGCGACTCTCGGTGATCAACCGCAACGGTGCCGAGCAGGTCCTGGTCGAGGACTGGTGCCAGGTGTACCCGAGCCACTCGATCGGCTCGATCGAGTTCGGTCCCGACGGCATGCTCTACGCCGGCGGCGGCGACGGCGGCAGCTTCAACTACGTCGACTACGGCCAGGACAGCTACCCGGCGTCCGACGAAACCCCCGACAATCCGTGCGGCGACGGTACGACGCCGGTCGGCACGGCTCCCACCCTCCCGACCGCCGAAGGCGGCGCGCTCCGCGCCCAGGACGTCCGTACCACCTCCGACCCGACCGGTCTGGATGGCTCGATCATCCGCATCGACCCGGACACCGGCCAGGCCGCGCCGAACAACCCGCTCGCCGCGAGCACCGACCCGAACGCCCGCCGGATCGTCGCCCACGGCCTACGGAACCCGATGCGGTTCGCGTTCCGCCCGGGCACCAACGAGCTGTGGATCGGCGATGTCGGCTACTCCACCTGGGAAGAGATCGACCGCGTCGTCAACCCGACCGCGGCGGTCACGAACTTCGGCTGGCCCTGCTACGAGGGGCCCAACCGCCAACCCGGGTACGACTCCCTCAACGCCGGCATCTGCGAGTCCCTGTACGCCGCCGGCTCGTCCGCGGTCGCCATGCCGTACTACGCCTACAACCACGCCGATCACGTCGTACTGAACGAGACCTGCACGGTCGGCAGCTCGTCGATCGCCGGCATGTCGTTCTACCACGGCGGTAACTACCCCGCGGAGTACGACGGCGCGCTCTTCTTCTCCGACTACAGCCGCCGCTGTGTGTGGGCGATGATGCCCGGCTCGAACGGGCTGCCGGACCCGGCGAAGATCCAGGTCATCGCGTCCGGGTACGGCTCGACGCGGTTGCAGAGCGGTCCGGGCGGCGACCTGTTCACGGTCGACTACGACAACGGCCGCATCTGCGCTACGTGTACGACGCCACGAACAACCCGCCGACCGCGGTGATCCAGGCCGACCCGTCGAGCGGTCCGACGCCGCTGACGGTGACGTTCGACGGGACCGCATCCAACGACGCCGACGGTGATCCGCTGACGTACGCGTGGGACCTCGACGGCGACGGCCAGTACGACGACTCGACCGCGGCGACGGTCCAGCACACGTACACGACGGCCGGCGAGGTGATGGCCCGGCTCAAGGTGTCGGACGGGCACACCACCGGTACGACCTCGATGCAGATCAACGTGGCGAACACCGCGCCGACCGCGCTGATCACGTCACCCGGTCCGGTGACCACGTGGAAGGTCGGCGACAAGATCAGCTTCTCCGGCTCGGCCACGGACCCGGAGCAGGGCACGCTGCCGGGTTCGGCGCTGACGTGGACGCTGATCATGCACCACTGCCCGAGCGACTGCCACACGCATACGATCACGTCGATGACCGGGGCGAGTGGCTCGTTCACCGCGCCGGACCACGAGTATCCGTCGTACCTCGAGCTGAAGCTGACCGCGACGGACGCGCAGGGGCTGACGGACGTCAAGAGCGTGCGGCTGGACCCGAAGACGGTGGCGCTGACGTTCGCGAGCCAGCCGTCGGGGCTGCAGGTGACGTACTTCAACAAGACCGTGAAGGCGCCCGCGGTCGGTACGACGATTGTCGGCTCGAGCACCTCGGTGTCGGCGGATCCGTTCCAGGCCTCGGCCAACCTGCTGTACCGGTTCGCGTCCTGGTCGGACGGTGGCGCGCGAAGCCACAACCTCATCGCGCCGGCGACGCCGACAACGTACACAGCGACGTACGGCGTGAAGCGCAATCTCGCCCGTGGCAGACCGGCCGTTGCCTCGAGCGTCTACCTCGCCGGGCGGGAGGCGGCGAAGGCTGTGGACGGGTCGATGTCGACGGCGTGGTCCAGCGCGCGGCGGGATCCGCAGTGGTTGCAGGTCGACCTCGGGTCGGTTCAGGTGGTCAACCAGGTGCTGCTGAACTGGCTGTCGACCTCGTACGCGAAGGCGTATCAAATCCAGGTGTCCGGGTCCGGCCGCACGTGGAAGACGGTCTACTCGACGGCCGCTGGTGACGGCGGGACGGACAGCCTGCTGTTCAGTCCCAACTACGCGCGCTACGTACGGATCAACGCGACGGCGCGTGGCGTTGCGGGGTCGTACTACTCGCTGTGGGAGTTCGGGATCTTCCAGGACACCGGCGCGGTGACCGGGATCGCCAACCAGTGCATGGACGTCTACCAGGCTGCTACCGCGGACGGGACGCCGGCGATTCTCTATACCTGCAAGGGATCGGCGAACCAGCTGTGGACCCCGTCGCCCGAGGACGGGACCGTGCGGACGCTGGGGAAGTGCCTGGACGCGCGGGGTACGGCGGCGACGCTGTGGACCTGTGACGGGAGCATGCCGCAGAAGTGGACTCCGCGGACGGACGGCACGTTGGTGAACCGGGCCACGGGGCTGTGCCTGACGCCCACGGGTGGGGCGAGCGCCAACGGCACTAGGCTCATCGTCGCCACCTGCTCGACGGCCGTCAGCCAGAAGTGGGTGCTGCCGTAATTCGGTCGTGCTCATCGGTGGGCGCCGCTTAGGCTGCCCACCATGGGCGGTTGGGTGGACGAGGGGTTCGGCGCGGTCGCGGACACCTTCAAGGAGAACTTCTCGCTGTTCCCAGAGGTCGGCGCCGCGGTCACGGTGTACTCCGGTGGTCGCAAGGTGGTCGAGCTGTGGGACGGGCAGGCCGCACCGGGACGTACGTGGTCGGCGGAGACCGTCGTACCAGTGTTCTCGTGTGCCAAGGGGCTGGTGAGCGTTGTCATTCACCTGCTCGCGCAGTCGGGGCAGCTGGACCTGGACGCGCCGATCGGCACCTACTGGCCGTCGTTTGTTGCTGAGGGCAAGGACGAGATCAGCTGCCGGATGGTGCTCGGGCACCGCGCGGGGATCCCGGTGCTGGACCGGACAGTGCCGTTCGCGGAGATCGCTCGCTGGACGCCGGTGGTGGCGGCCGTCGAGGCGCAGAAGCCGTTGTGGGAGCCGGGTACGGCGTACGAGTACCACGGTCACGTCTTCGGCTTCGTGCTCGGCGAGGTCGTCCGGCGGATCACCGGCCAGTTACCGGGGGCGTACTTCCGTTCTGTCGTTGGCGATCCGCTCGGGCTGCGGGCGTGGATCGGTCTGCCGGCCGACGAGCTCCCGACGCTGGCCTGGCTGGAGGAGGCCGAAGGGCGGCCGCAGTTGCCGCCCGATCACCTGCTGACCCGCATCGTCACGATGAACGGCGTGCTGGACTTCCCGGGTCTCGATTCGCCGCACGGCTGGAACTCCTTCGACCTGCTGGGCATGGAGCTTCCCGGCGCCGGAGCCGTGGCTTCCGCGACCGGCCTCGCCGGTGTGTACGCCGCTGCGTTCACCGGCATCGACGACACCCCGCGGCTCCTGACGCCGGACACCGCCACCGATGCAGCCCGGGAGATCTCCGCAGGCAAGGGCTACCTGGGGTTCGACGCGGGCGCGCGCTGGGGGTCAGGTTTCCTGCTCAACTCCGAGAGCTTCCGGCCGACGCTCGGTCCGCGCTCACTGGCCAACGACGGCGCCGGCGGCCAGTTCGCGTTCGGCGACGACGAGCACGGGATCGCGTTCGCCTACACGACCAACAAGATGATCGGCCACGGCGACGCCCGCGCCACCCGCCTGGTGTCGGCCCTGCTGAAGTCCCTCAAGATGGGTGGATGACGATCGAGGATCAGGTGCGGGCGGTTGCCGCTGAGTGGGATCGGGTGCTGATCGGCAACGACGCCGAGCAGGTCGGGCGGTTCATGACCGACGACTGGGTGTACGTCGGACCGACCGGTGTGGTGACGCGAGCCGAGATCCTGGAGTGGATCGCGGACGGGCGGCTGGCGCATCACAGCATGCGGGTGGTCGGCGGCGAGCGGGTGGCCGTCGCCGGGGATGCCGTCGTACTCACGGCACGGAAGGCGAGCACGGGTTCCTGGGAGGGTGCGTCGTACGCCGCCGACGAGTGGATCAGCCAGGTCTACGTACCGACGCCGGCCGGGTGGCGGTGTGCGTTCAGCCAGAAGACGGATGTGACCTGAGTCACGTCACACATCAGGCCGCGGCACCGTCAGGTGTTTGTCGAACAGAGGCGAACACAAAGGACGAATGATGAGCGCAACGCTTGAGGGGTTTGGTGGCGAGGTCGTTCGGCCCGGCGACGAGGGGTACGACGTTGCCGGCCGGACCGTGCTGGTGGGTGGGAGCCCGGCGTACGTGCTGCGGCCGGTGAGCGTCGAGGACGTGCGGGCGGCGGTGCGGTTCGCTCGCGACGAGGGCCTGCCGCTGGCGGTCCGGGGTGGCGGGCACAGCTTCCCGGGGTTCGGGACGAATGACGGCGGGGTCGTGATCGATCTCAGCCGGCTGACCGCGGTCGAGGTCGTCGACAAGGACAAGCACTTGGTGCGGATCGGCGGCGGCGCGACGTGGGGGCAGGTCGCGACCGCGCTGGCGCCGCACGGGCTGGCGATCTCGTCGGGTGACACCCGGAGCGTCGGCGTCGGCGGGCTGACGCTGAGCGGCGGGATCGGCTGGAAGGTCCGCAAGTACGGGCTTGCGATGGACAGCCTGGTCGCGGCCGAGCTGGTGACGGCGGCGGGTGACGTCGTACGGGCGAGCGCCGACGAGCACCCGGAGCTGTTCTGGGCGCTGCGGGGTGGCGGCGGGAACTTCGGGATCGTCACTGCGTTCGAGTTCACCGCGCACCCGACAACGGACGTGTTCTTCGGCAAGGTCGCGTTCCCGGCGGCCGAGGCGGCCACGGTGCTGGCCGGCTGGGGCGAGTACATGCGGACCGCGCCGGAAGAGCTCACGACGATCGCGAACCTGGCCAACCCGTTCGCGGGCGGCCCGAACGCGCCGGTCGAGATCCACCTCGCGTACGACGGCGACGACCTCGACGCCGCGAACCGCGCGATCGACCCGATCCGCGCGCTCGGCACGGTGATCGCCGACGACGTCGCGCTCAAGCCGTACGCCGACGTCCTGGTCGACGGGATGACTCCCCCGCCGGGCATCCAGCTGACGACCCGCAGCGGTTTCGCCAACGCCGATTCAGTGGCCGACGTACTGCGGATTCTCGCCGGGACGGCTGTCACCGAGGCCACGCCGATCATCGCGATCCGCAGCGTCGGCGGCGCGGTGTCCCGGGTCGCCGGAGACGCCACGGCGTACGCGCATCGCGAGGCGGAGCTGATGTTCGCGACCACCAAGATCGGCCCGCCGCCGGTCATCGCGGCCGCGAAGCCGGATCTGGACGCGCTGTGGGCGGAGCTCGCTCCGTACGCTGTTGGTGCCTACGCCAACTTCCTGGCCACCGCGACCGACGACGATGTCGCGGCGGTCTACCCGGCCGCGACGTACGAGCGGCTCGCTTCGGTCAAGGCGGAGTACGACCCGACCAACCTGTTCGCGGGTAATCACAACGTGAGGTGACCCGGCTACTCGGAATACTGCGGCCATGCGACGTTCTGGATTGCTGGCCGCAGTAGCCGGGTGTCTGTTACTGGTGGTGGCTCCGCTCACCGCCCAGGCGCAGGTAAGTTCTCAGGTGGTGAAGACGCTCACGTTCAACATCCACCATGGCGCCGGGACCGACGGCAAGCTGGATCTCGAGCGGGTGGCGCAAACGATCGAGGCATCCGGCGCCGAGATCGTCGGCCTGCAGGAGGTCGACCGGTACTTCGATGCCCGCAGCAACTGGGCGGACCAGCCGGCGCTGCTCGCGGCGCGGTTGAAGATGAACTACGTGTTCGCCGCGAACCTCGACTGGGACCCGCCGGCGCCGGGCCGGCCGCGGCGGCAGTACGGGACGATGGTGCTCTCGAAGTACCCGATCGTCGACTCGCGGAACACGCTGCTGCCGCTGCACCCGAACAGCGAGCAGCGCGGGCTCCTCGAGGCTTTGATCGACGTGAACGGTACGCCGTTGCGCTTCGCCGACACGCACCTGACCACGATCAACGACGGCGAGCGGGTCGAGCAGGTGAACGCGATCGTCGGGCTGCTCGCGGGCGCGTCCGAGGCGACGCTGCTGGTCGGCGACATGAACGCCGTACCGACGTCGGCAGAGATGAAGACGCTGACGGCGCACTGGACCGACACCTGGCCGCAGAAGGGCCTCGGGCTTGGGCTGACCAGCCCGGCGCCGCTGCCGACCAAGCGGATCG
Organism: Kribbella sp. NPDC026611; assembly: GCF_040638345.1. Classification (NCBI taxonomy): domain Bacteria; kingdom Bacillati; phylum Actinomycetota; class Actinomycetes; order Propionibacteriales; family Kribbellaceae; genus Kribbella; species Kribbella sp. NPDC026611. Next base: position 1,027,491 of record NZ_JBEZYC010000003.1, on the reverse strand, counting down.
ACCACCAGCTGCACACTCCGCAGCTGGTGCCGACCGCGGCGTCCGTACCGATCAGCTTCGCCTCCGACCACTGGCCGGTGGCGGCGACCTACACGTTGTCCTGATCCAGAAGGCGTTCGTAGACGTCCGGCGACCAGCTGGCCGCGGTCTTCGTGACCAGCTTGGCGCCGAGACGTTCGTAGAAGCGGTAGCCGGCGGTGTTGTCGATCTTCAGTCCCCAGCCGATCGGGAGCCGGTCGGGCAGCGCTTCCTTCGCCAGTGCGAGCATCAGCTGCCGACCGACGCCGCCGTCGCGGTACTGCTCTCTTACGTAGAGGTCGTCGAGGGCCAACTGGTCCCCACCGACCCAGAGGTATGGGCGTCGCAACGAGGAGACGTAGCCGGCTGGCTCACCGTCTACTTCGGCCAGTAGGACTAGGACCTCCGGTTGGGCGAGGAAGCGTTGCCAGTCCTCGGCTGTCGACTGCACGTACTGTTGCTGGTCCTGGTACGTCGCCAGCTCGAGCAGCAACGTCAGAACGGTCTCGGCGTCGGCGACGGTCGCTCGCCGGATCTCAGTGGACATGAGCTGCTCCTGTCGAAGGCTTGAGCGCCGGTACGACGATCAGCGCGAGGACGGCCGCGATTGCGGCGGTGATCGCGGCGAACGTGAATCCCCTGGTGAACCCGGTACTCACCGTCCCGGCCAGGCTCGCCGCCGCCACGCTCGACACCACGGCGACCCCGATTGACGCACCGAACTCGTGGAACGTGCTCAGGATCCCGGACGCCAGCCCGGCCTCGCGGTAGTCGATCTGCGCGAACGTCGTCGTCGAGGACGCGACGAACGCGGCTCCGACCCCGATCGTCCCCACGGTCATCCCGATCACGATCACGGTTGCACCTTCCCAGATCGCGGGAGCAGCCAGGCCGAGCGCGGCGATCGCGAATCCGGCCATCGCGATCGGCCTTGCCCCGAGCTTTCCGACCAGGCGGCCGGCGGTCTGGGCGCCGACGATCGCGGCGACCGCGACCGGGAGGAACAGCAGGCCGGTGCGCAGAGCGCCGTACCGCTGGAAGTGCTGGAGGTAGAAGGAGCCGAGGAAGAACATCGCGATCATCAGCGCGGTCGCGACCAGGATCATGAAGGTGCCGGCGGCAACGGTTCGGCGGGCGAGGATGCGGAGGTCCATCAGCGGGGACTTCACGGTGCGCTGGACCGCGGCGAAGACGCCGTACAGGGCGATCGCGCCGGCCAGCGTGCCGAGGGTCGCGACGGAGAGCCAGCCGCGGTCGCCGGCGTTGATGAGCGCGTAGATCGCCGTACCGGTGCCGGCGGTGACGAGGAGGGCGCCTGGTACGTCCAGTCGGCCTTGCTGCGTGGTCGGGCGGTCCTTTGGCAGCATGCGGAGCAGGAGGGCGAACACGATCAGGCCGATGGGGACATTGACGTAGAAGACCCACGGCCAGCCGGGGCCGGCGGTGAGCAGACCGCCGAGGAGTACACCGATGGCGGAACCGCCACCGCCCATCGCGGACCAGATGCCGAGGGCTTTGTTGCGCTCTTCGCCGTCGAAGGTCTTGGTGACGACGGACAAGGCAGCCGGGGACAGCATCGCGGCGCCGATGCCTTGCGCGACACGACCGGCGATCAGCAGCTCGGGACCGTTGGCGAGGCCTGTCGTGAGCGAGGCCGCGGTGAACACGAGCAGACCGGTCAGCACGACGCGACGCGAGCCGAACAGGTCCGCGGCGCGACCACCGAGCAGCATCAGGCCGCCGAACATCAGCGTGTAGGCACTCACGACCCAGGTCAGCGTCTCGCGCCGGAGCCCGAGATCGGTCTCGATGTTCGGCAGCGCGATCGCCACCACGGTGACATCCAGAATCAACATGAACTGCGCAACAGCAAGCAACCCCAGCAACCGCCACCGCCGGGGGTCGGGTTCAGTCATGAGCCTCATCCTTAAGTCGAACAGCCATGTACGGGTTATGCTCGCCACCGTAACTCGTACACTGATGTTCAACAAGAGGAGGTCTCGTGGGTGTGACGAGAGTCAAACGGGACGACGCACCGGGGACGACCACCGGTGCGAGGCCGGCGGACGCGGCGGGGAAGCGCACTGGGACGAAGCCGTCGGACGCGGAGGACAAGCGCGCCGAGGAAAAGCCAACGGGCACCGGGCCGAACCCGTCGAACGCCGAGGGGAAGCGCGGCGAGGGGAAGCGCGGCGAGGGGAAGCCGCCCGGGGCGCCGGGGAAGAGCACCGGGGGCAAGCCGACGGACCCGCAGCGGAAGAACGCTGGGGCGCAGCCGTCGGACGCCGGGGCGAAGCCGGCGGATGTGCCGGGGGCGCAAACCGGGACGAAGCCGGCAGACACTCGAGCGAGGCCCGCGGATAAGCGGGGGAAGAGCGCCGGGTCGCAGTCGGCGGACGCGGGGGCGAACCCGTCGGGCGCGGCGGGAGAGGAGAAGCGCGTGGATGTGCCGGGGACTAGCGCGGTGGAGAAGCCGACGGATGCGCGGCGGAAGAGCGCTCGAGCGAATCCGGTGGACGCCGCGGGAGAGAACACCGAGGGGAAGCCGGCGGACGCCACGGGGAAGGACGGTGGGGCGAAGGCGTCGGATGCGGAGGGGAAGGACGGTGGGGCGAAGGCGTTGGACGCGGTGGGGAAGGGTGGGGGTGGGGGGAAGCGGGCGGATGCGCAGCGGAGTATTGCGGCGATTTTGAGGGCGGCGGCGGAGTGCTTGAGTCGGGATCCGGGGGCGAGTACGTCGGAGATCGCGAAGGCGGCCGGGGTCGGGCGCGTGACGCTGTACGGTCACTTCCCGTCGCGGGCCGAGCTGGTCGACGCCGTGGTCGTGTCGGCGATCGAGCTCGGGGAGGAACGGCTCTCAACCCTCGACCTGACCGGCGATCCGCGGGACGCGCTGGCGCGGTTGATCGAGTCGAGCTGGCAGTTGGTGGATCAGTTCGCCGCCCTGCTCCTCGCGGCACAGGACGCGCTGCCGCCGGGGCGCGTACAGGAGTTGCACGCCGACCCGATGGCGCGCGTGGAGAAACTGTTGGAGCGCGGGCGGGCCGAGGGCGTGTTCCGCTCGGACCTGCCGACGTCATGGCTCGTCAGCGTCATGCACAACGTCATGCACGGCGCCGCGGGCGAGATCCACGCGGGCCGGCTCACGTCGGACAAGGCCGCGGCGTACATCACCGCGACCCTCCTGTCCGCGTTCACCCCAGCCTGATCACGCCGCCTGGTACTCCGGCCTGATCACGCGGCCGGATCACTCCAGCCAGATGGTTTCGAACGTCGGGTTGGCGTGAATATGAATCGCCTCGTACCCCTCGGGCCCGGTGCGGAACTTGTGCGGGGTGTCGGCCGGAACCACCAGGATCTGGCCCGCCGTACCCACGATCTCGTCCGTACCGACAGTGAACGTCGCCGACCCGCGCCGGATGATGAAGGTCTCGGCGTACGGATGCTTGTGCAACCGCGGCCCCGCGCCCTCCTTAGTCGTCGACTCGAGAATCAACGAAACCCCGGCACCGCCGGGCAACTCCGTGTAATTCTCAGTCCACTCCTCCCCGTCCTCACGGCCGTCGGCCCGCTTGATCACCACAGCCCCAGACCCAGCAACCTCAACCATTCCCACACCCCTTTCCTCGCATCCCCGCCACCGTAACCTCCCCCCAGGTCCACCCCACCAGCCCCGCAGCCGCCCCACGCGTGCTACGCAGTCGCTCTGTCGTCGCTCCGCTCCTCCTACGCGCCCACTACGCCCGCTCCCACCCACCCTCCGGCTGGCGCCGGCTTGCTGCCAGCTGCCGCTGGCGGGTTGCGAGCTACCGCTCGCGGGTGACTACCGCGGGCTGGCGTACTACTCGTCGTACTGCTGTTACCGGGTGCTGCTGGTAGTCCGACCGCGGTGCTACGCACGGCTCCTTCGTCGCCGAGCTACGCGCCGCCCCACCCACCCTGTTTGTTCGGGGCGGGCGCCCCGGTGTTCCCGGCTGGCGCCGGGGGTTCGCTCGCTACGCTCGCGGAATTGCTCGCTGCGCTCGCTGTTGCGAGCTGCCGCTCGCGAGCTTCCGGCTACCGCCGGGACTTGCTCGCTGCGCTCGCGGTGACTACCCCGGGCTGGCGTCCCTCCGTAAACGAGTGCTGTTACGGGTGCCGTTGACAGCCCGACCGCGGTGATTCCCGACACCCGGCTGGTCTGGGCCTGGATACGCACGGCTCCTTCGTTGCCGAGCTACGCGCTACCCCGTCCACCCCTGTTTGTTCGGAGATCGCGCCCGTGTTCCCGGCTGGCGCCGGGGTTCGCTCGCGGGCTTCCGGCTGTCGCCGGGTTCGCGGCTGGCGTCGCGGAGTTGCTCGCTGGGCTCGTGGGTCACCACTCGGGGCGGGCGTTGGTTCGTGAACGGACTGCTGGTGCTGGATGTTGCTGGTCGTCCCATCGCTCGCTGGCTGTCCAGGGCTACGAGGTGGTCAAGCTGGCGGGGGCTGCAAGTGGTCAGGCTGGGTTCACGGGTGGGGTGGCCGGCCCGGCGCTGCGCTCTGATGCCGCGTGAGCGTGTGGCGCGGCGGGTCGTCGAGTACGTGGCTTATGTCCTCAAGTGCACCGGGTCCGGTCTGTTGGGGGCCGGGTGCACGAGGGATGAATTGGTTGTGTGGGTTGGGGTACGTGGGGTGGGACGGGTTGAGCAGATAGCCCTAGCCGGCCTTCGGTGCGGTTCTGCCGGAGGCCGCCCGTCACCCGTCGCGCAATCGACCACCTCGGACCCGAAGCACCCACCTCAGCCGTGACGGCCACCCCGGTCCTCTCGACGTCCGAGTACGCCACCACCAGTCGCCGGCTGTCCGACACCCCTTACCCAGGCACCCCTCTCCCCGCATCCAGCACCCTTACCCCGGGCAGCCAGCACCAGGGCAGCCCCGGCAACCCGTGGCACCCGTCACCCCGGCCACCCGCTCACCCCGGCACCCCCCTCACCCGGCAGGGTCGGGTTTAGAACGGGCTGGCGGCCTTCAGTTTCTGGGCGACTGGGGTTAGGTCGGCTATTAGTTGGTCGATTTCGTGGGGTTCTAGGCATTCGTACGCCGGTGCCGCGAGTGTGTCGGTCAATGTTTCTATTTCGGTTCTCAGGGTTCGGCCTGCCGGGGTGAATTGGGCTTCGTTGTCTACCAGGCCGCGGATTCGGAGGCCGTTGATGACCTCTTCTAGCTGGGCGTCGGTGAGGGGATCCAGGCGGCCGAATTCCCGCGGCTTCATGCCCGAGTACAACGCCTGGAGGACGTGTGATTCCTGGCCGTCGATGCCTGCCGCGACCAGCGCGGTGGTGTGGCCGTCGCCGCGGTGTTCGCGGAGGAGGGTGGCTGCGTGCCAGAGGCGGGCCAGGGGTTCTTCGGGTACGGGGAGGGAGCGGAGGCCGGCGTACAGGAAGCGGCCCTCCATCGGCGCGTACAACGCAGCTCTCATGGCGAGCTCGGCGGAGCGGGCGATCGCGGGGGTGTCCGCCAGGTCGCCGAGGATTCGGCGGAGGGCGGTGACGCAGCCGCGCTCGCGGGCGGCGAGGACGGCTTCGGGAGTGGCGGTCTCCCACACGCTCGGGATGCACGCCGCGACCTCGCCGGGGACGAAGTTGTAGAAGAGCGCGTCCACGACCTCGGCCGGTACATTCCCGAGCGGCGCGGACCGTGCGGCGAAGTACCCCGGCCAGTAGCCCTCGTACCCGAGTGCCTGCAGCTCCTCGGTCGGCTCGTCGGCCATGTACGCGACCTCGTGGATCGGTACGAACAGCTCCTTGAGTCGGCGCGCGACGCTTTCCATCGAAGTACTCCTAGTGGTCGAACCGGCCGGTCACCGGTCTCTCACTGTGGCTACGATCGGGCCGGTCACGTTTCGACATCACGCTCGGGAGTTTCTTCGACCAGCTCGACCGTGGCCGCGTGCCGCTCGGCCAGGGCGTGGTAGACGGCGGCGTTGTGATCGACGAACAGCTTCGCCATACCCTCCAGCGGCACGATCTTCTTCGCCGGCGACCCCATCGCGACGGACTCCGGCGGGATCACCGCACCGGGAGTGACAGTCGAGCCGGCGGCGACCAGCGCGCGCTTGCCGACGACGGCACCGTCCAGCACGATCGCGCCGTTCCCAACCAGTGCCTGCTCGCCGATCGTGCAGTCGTGCACGAGGCACTGGTGACCGACTGTTGCATTCGGCCCGATGTCGCAGCCGTTGTGGCCTACGTGGATGACGGTGTTGTCCTGGATGTTCGCCCCGGCCCGGATCGTGATCGTCCCGAGGTCCGCCCGGATCACCGCGCCGTACCAGATCGACGCCCCGGCCTCGACGACCACGTCCCCGACCAGCGTGGCCGTCGGCGCGATCCACGCGTCGGGGTGCACGCTCGGCGCCTTACCTTCAAACGAGTACATCGGCATACGCCGCACCCTATGCCCATTGCAACTAGTTGCAATGTGACTTCTGTACGACGGCCTTCGTACGCTAGGTTGCCCTTCGACGTACCGACAGCGCCGGGGGGCGCGTTCTTATCTGGGGGTTCGATGCGCAGGACGCTTGTCGCGCTGACCGCTGGTCTCCTTCTGCTCGGCGGGAGTCAGCTGCCCGCGTCGGCCGCGGCACCGGCCGCGCCGACGGATCTGCAGCTCAGCTGGATCAACACCGCGGTGGTCAAGGTCAGCTGGACCGACGCCGGCGAGGCGAACATCGTGCGCGTCGAGACCGACAGCGGCAGCAGCTACACGTTGCGAACCACCAAGGCCGGTGCCCTGAACGAGTTCACCAAAGCGGGGAGCAACCTGGCCCCCGTGGACCGGGTGGTCCGGATCAGCGTGGCCTCGGTCGACGACGCCGGCGTCGAGAGCGCGCCGCTGGTCTCGCCGTGGTTCGACACGATCGGGGCGCCGCGGCCGACGTTCACTGCCGGTACGCCGCTGGCCGACGGTTCGATCAAGCTGGACTGGACGCTGGACCCCGTACCCGCGGACACAACCCCGAACGACCCGCTCGACCGGCCGTCGACGAACGAGCATGTCGACGTACAGGTCGTCGAGAGCCCTACCGTGAAGGGCCAGTCCTTCATCCTGCCGGCGGGCACGACCACGGTGACGGTGCCGCCGCTGCCACGCCCGTACGCGATCAACATCCTCACGCTCAACGAGTGGATCCTGCGCGGCGGCGCGACGGGCCAGTCGAGCATGGTCTTCACGGCGATGACCGCCGGGCTCACGCTGCCCGGCACCGCCGTGTACTCGAACCCGGTGCAGCTCACCGCCATCGCGGGCGCCCGGCTGTGCCCCAACCCGACCGTGAACTGCCCCGACCCGTCGAACCCGTTCGTCGCCAACCCCGGGATCGTCACCGAACTCCAGTCGCGCCCGGACGCCGCGCACCCGTGGAAGACGATCGGGCGGTACAGCAACCAGGCGCTCAAGTTCCTGGTCAACTTCCGGGTGTACGGCGGAAGCCAGTACCGGCTGTTCGTCCCGGCCTGGTCGCACCTCAATGGCAAGGAACTCACCGTCGCACCGGCAATCTCCACGTCGGTGCGGACGACGACAGTCCAGACGAGGTACGTCGCGGTCGGCTTCAACACGTCTGTCGCGCAGGTCGGCCAACCGGTCACGACCACGGTCAGCATCCAGCCCGCCGCGACGGTCCGCGCCGACCTCCAGTGGTACGACGGCAAACTCTGGCGCCACGCCACGTACATCCCCCTCACCAACGGCAAGGGCACCTTCACCTTCAAGGCGGCGGGCCGGGGGACGACGCGGTCGTGGCGGGTAATCACCCCGGCCATGACGATGAACGGCCAGCCGATCGCCGCCACCACCAGCCCGATCTTCAAACTGACGGTCCGGTAGAGGGTCGCTGGGTTGGTGGGGGGCGGTTTGCGGAGCAAAAGTGCCAGCAGGTGACACTTTTCCTCCGGAAAGGCGGGGCGACGTCCACGAACATGCGCGTTCGGCCCGACGGGCCGACGGATGAGGTCAACCGCAGCACTGCACGAGCTGAACCACCAGCAGCCCTGGGTAAACCACCTCAACCCGTCACCAGCAGGACGCCGGGTAGGACGCCAGCCCGGGGTAGTCACCCGCGAGCGCAGCGAGCGAGCCCGGGCGTCAGCCGGATGCACCGGGGCGGCAGCCCCGAACGACCGGGCGGGTGGGGCGGCGCGGAGCACGGCGACGAATGAGCCGCGCGCAGCACGGCGATGGGTTACCAGCAGGGGCCGTCAACAGCAGTACGACGAGTAGTGCGGCGGGCAGGGGGTACGACGCGGTCGTGGTGAGTAATCACCCCCGGCTATGACGCTGAACGGCCAGCCGATCGTCGCCACCGCCGGCCCGGTCTTCATGACGGTCCGATTGAGGGTCGCCGGGCTGGTGGGGTGGGTTTGCGGAACATAAGTGCCACCAGGCGACATTTTTCCTCCGGAAATCGGGGTCGCACGCCCGAAGCATCCCTGAACACGCAGTGGGTATGGCGGCGCGTAGCCGGGCGACGAACGAGCCATGCGTACATGGCACTGCGTTGAACACTCGGCCCGACACCAGCAGTACGACGGGTACTGCGCCAGCCCGTGGTAGTCGCCCGCGAGCGCAGCGAGCAACCCCGCGGCGGCAGCCGCGAACCGGAGAGCGCAGCGAGCGAACCCCCGGCACTCGCCGGAAACACCGGGGCCGCTCGCCCCGAACAACAGGGTGGGTGGGGCGGCGCGTAGCTCGGCGACGAAGGAGCCGTGCATAGCACCGCGATGGGATCACCAGCAGCAGCCGTAACAGCAGTACGACAAGTAGTACGCCAGCCCGGGGTAGTCACCGCGAGCGGCAGCTGGCAGGAAAGCCGGCGCCAGCCGGAGGGTGGGTGGGAGCGCGCGTAGCGGCTGCGGCGGAGGAGCGCAGCGACGACAGAGCGGCCGCGGAGCACCGCGTGGGGCGTACTACTTCCACCTGTAACGGCGTTCCGGCCGGCCGGTGGTCCCGTAGCGGAGGGTTACTTCTGCCTGGGATCGGGTGCAGAAGAATTCCAGGTAGCGGCGGGCGGAGACGCGGGAGATGCCTACCTTTTCGGCGCATTCGGCGGCGGAGAGGGAGTCGGGGTGGGTGCGGAGGGCGGTTGCCACCAGCGCGGCGGTTTCCTGGCTGAGGCCTTTGGGGAGGCGGTTGGTGGCGGGGCGGGCGGGTGAGAGGACGCGGTCGACGTCGGCCTGGGTGGTGACCTGGTCGGGGACGCTGGCCCGGCGCCGGGCGTACTCCTCGAGCCGCCCCCGCAGGTCCTCGAAACCAAACGGTTTCAGCAGGTAGTTGACGACACCCTGACGAACGGCACCCCGTACGGCGTCCGCCTCCCGCGCGGCCGTGATGACGAGAATGTCCACCTCAGGCTGTACGGCGCGCATCCGCGCGATCAGGTCGAGACCGAACCCGTCTGGCAGGTAGAGATCCAGCAGCACTAGATCGGGCCGCAACGACCGCAACGAATCCAGCGCCGCGTCACCGGAGTTCGCCGTACCCACGACCTCGAAACCGGGCACCCGCGACACGAAGCCGTGGTGGATCCGCGCCACCATGAAGTCGTCGTCCACGACGAGGACCGTGATCATCGAGCCCCCACCGACATCCGCGCGACGAACGCCGCTCCGCCGTCCTCGATGTTGGTCACCGCCACCTCGCCACCACGCCGCCGGCAGATCAACCGGGTCATCGCCAGCCCGATCCCCCGCTCACCTTCCGCCGCGGCCTTGGTCGTGAACCCGTGCGCGAACACCTCCGCCGCCAACTCCGGCGCGATCCCCGGCCCGGAGTCGCGGACCACGATCTCCACACTCGTCGCGTCCTGCCGCAGCTCGACCTCGACCCAGGCCGGCGACAACGGCGTACCGGACTGCGCGGCCGCATCGATCGCGTTGTCGACCAGGTTGCCGACCACGGTCCCCACATCCGCCGACACCGACGGATCCAGCCGCAGCAGCGTCGTCTTCTCCGACACCCGAAGCTCCACCCGCCGCTCAGCCGCCACAGACGACTTCGCCATCAGCAACGCAGCAACAGCCGTGTCGTGCACCCGCCGCGTCAGCGTGAGATCGAGCGATTCCCGGTACCGGTTGAGTGCACCGACATACGCCACCACCTCGTCGTACTCCCCGATCTGGATCAGCCCCGAGATCGTGTGCAGCTGATTCGCGAACTCATGCGTCTGCGCCCGCAACAACTCCGCCGACGAACGGAACGACCCCAGCTCCCGCTCCAGCTGCGCCAGCTCGGTCCGATCCCGCAACGTCGTCACCGATCCCAGCGACCGTCCGTCCTTCGTCACACTCATCCGGTTCATCACCAGTACCCGTCCACGCCGTACGACGACCGCGTCGCGCGCCTCGTCCGCACCGGACAGCACCTCGCGCAGCCGCCCCTCGATCCCGAGCTCGTCGAGGCTCCGGCCGACCGCGCCGGCCGGCAGGTCGAGCAGCCGTCGCCCGACGTCGTTCACCAGCGTCACCCGCGAATGCGGGTCCAAGGCAACAACCCCCTCCGCCAGCCCGTAGAGCATCGCCTCCCGGTGTTCAGCGAGCCCGGCGATCTCCCGCGGCTCGAGCCCGAGCGTCTGCCGCTTGATCCGGCGCGCCAGCAGCCACGACCCGAGCAGGCCGAGCACGCACGCGATCCCCAGATAAATCGCGAGGTACGACGAGGCGCCGCGCAGCCGCTGCCAGATCGACGGCATCCGCTCGCCGACCATCACCGTGCCGAGCTGGGCGCCCAACGTCCCGCCGTTCTGGCCGTCGCTCAGCACCGGGACCTGCGCCACGAGCTCCTTCGACCCATCGACTCGCAACGACCCCGACCACCCACGACCATTCGCAACCCCCGGATCACCGAGCGTGAGCGAACTGCCGATCAGGGTCGGATTGGTCGCCGCGATCACCCGGCCGGACGGGTCCGCGACGGTGATCGAGGTGACGCCGGACTGCGCCAGGCTGTTCTGCAGGGCCGGCGCCAGCATCTCCGCCGGCACCGGGTTCCGGATGCCGAACCGGAGCGTCGGGCTCGAGGACAGCTGCTCGGCCAGCAGCGTCACCCGCCGCCCTTCGACCCGGTTGAACGTGGCCGCGGACTGGGCGAGCGAGACCGCGGCGACGGCGACGAGCACCACCACCACGATCGCCAGCTGCAGCACCAGCAGCTGGCCGGCCAGGGTCGGCCGCCGTTTCAGTCCCAAGTTCCGCAAGGTCACCGCCGCATGATCACTGCTCGAACACGTCCTGGGCCACAGTTCGACCGGCAAGAGCTTGTGACCACAATGAACTCAACCACCGCTGCGGCCAGAACGCAGACGTCCCGACCGCGAGAGGGCCACGATCGTCGCCACCTGAGACGAAAGGACTCCGCCGATGAGGTCCAAGCTCCTCGCAGTGCTCGCACTCCTCAGTCTGACAGCATGTGGCGCGACCGCCGAGAAGAACGGCGACACCGGCGCCAAGGACGGCAAACCGGCCACCGGCCTGCGGCTGATGGTGCCGAACACGGCCGGCGGCGGGTACGACACCACCGCCCGGGTCGCCGCGAAGGTGATGGAGGACGCCAAGATCGCCACCGGCGTCCAGGTCTTCAACCTGCCCGGCGCCGGCGGCACGGTCGGCCTGCAGCGGACCGTGAACGAGAAGGGCAACGGCAAGCTGGCGATGCAGATGGGCCTCGGCGTGGTCGGCGCGACGTACACGTCGAAGTCGAAGGCGACGCTGACCCAGACCACCCCGCTGGCGAAGCTGATCGAGGAGGCCGGCGCGATCGTCGTCCCGAAGAACTCGCCGTACCGGACGATCCAGGACCTGGTCACCGCCTGGAAGGCGAACCCGAAGGGTCTGGCGGTCGGTGGCGGTTCGTCGGCGGGCGGCCCGGACCACCTGCTCCCGATGCAGCTCGCGCAAGCGGTCGGCATCAACCCGAAGGACGTCAACTTCGTCTCGTACGACGGTGGCGGCGAACTGCTCCCCGCGCTGCTCGGCAGCAAGATCGCCTTCGGAGCCAGCGGGTTCGGCGAGTTCCTCGACCAGGTGCAGAGCGGCCAGGTGCGGGTCCTCGCGGTGACCAGCGAGCAGCCGGTCGAGGCGCTCAAGGAGGTGCCGACACTCAAGTCGTCCGGGATCGACCTGGTCTTCACCAACTGGCGCGGGATCGTCGCACCGCCGGGGATCAGCGACGCGGACAAGAAGGTCTGGATCGACGCGCTGACCAAGATGCACGACTCCGCGGAGTGGAAGACCGAGCTGACCAAGCACGGCTGGACCGACGCGTTCGTGACCGGTGACGCGTTCGGCAAGTTCCTCACCGACCAGGACCGGGCGGTGGCCGACGTACTCACCAAGCTCGGGCTCGGCGCGTGACCGGCGCAGACGAGCCCGCGACCGGCCCAGGCACAGTCAAGAAGGACACCGCGCAGTACGGGATGTGTGCGCTGCTGGCGGTCGTCGGTGGTCTGGTGATCACCGACGCCCTCCGGCTCCGGCACATTGCCAACAGCAACGACCCGATCGGCCCGAAGCCGGTCCCGGTCGTGCTCGGGGTGCTGCTGCTGGTGGTCGCCGTGCTGTACGCCGTCGACGTCGCGCGCGGTGGGTCCGGCGAGGCGGAGGCCGGTGAGGACGTCGACCCGACGTCGCCGATCGACTGGCGGACCGTGCTGCTGCTGATCGGGTCGTTCGTGCTCAACCTGGCCCTGATCGAGCCGCTCGGCTGGGTGTTCAGCGGCGCGATCCTGTTCTGGGGATCGGCGTTCGCGCTGGGCAGCCGGCATCACGTCCGCAACCTGTTCATCGCGGGCGCGCTGTCGCTGACCACGTTCTACGCGTTCGCGATCGGTCTCGGCGTCAACCTGCCGGCCGGCGTACTGCAAGGGATCCTCTGATGGAACTGCTGCAAGGATTCGCGGATGTGCTGACTCCGCTCAACCTGCTGCTCGCCCTGCTCGGCGTGACCGTCGGTACGGCGGTCGGCGTGCTGCCCGGGATCGGTCCGGCGATGACGGTCGCGCTGCTGCTGCCGATCACGTACGGGCTGGAACCGATCCAGGCGTTCATCCTGTTCGCCGGCATCTTCTACGGCGGCATGTACGGCGGTTCGACCACGTCGATCCTGCTGAACACGCCCGGCGAGTCGTCATCGGTGGTGACGGCGATCGAGGGCAACAAGATGGCGCGCGCCGGGCGGGCCGCGCAGGCGCTGGCGACGGCGGCGATCGGGTCGTTCGTGGCCGGCACGATCGGGACGTTGCTGCTGGTCCTGGTCGCGCCGCAGGTGGTGAAGTTCGCGATCAGCCTGGGCGCACCGGACTACCTGGCGATCATGCTGCTCGCGTTCGCTGGTGCGACCACCGTTCTCGGCTCGTCGCGGGTGCGCGGGTTCGCCGCGTTGCTGCTCGGTCTGGTCATCGGCCTGGTCGGCATCGACAAGGTGACCGGGCAGGAGCGGTTGACGTTCGGCATCCCGCAGCTTGCCGACGGCATCGATGTGGTCGTGGTTGCCGTCGGCATCTTCGCGGTCGGCGAGGCGTTGTGGGTCGCGGCTCACCTGCGCCGGAATCCGGGCACCGTAATCCCGGTCGGACGGCCGTGGATGGGCAAGTCCGACTGGCGGCGGTCGTGGAAGCCGTGGTTGCGCGGTACGGCGTTCGGTTTCCCGATCGGGGCGCTGCCGGCCGGTGGCGCGGAGATCCCGACGTTCCTGTCGTACGCGACGGAGAAGAAGCTGTCCAAGCACCCAGAGGAGTTCGGGCACGGCGCGATCGAGGGCGTGGCCGGTCCGGAGGCGGCGAACAACGCGTCCGCCGCGGGGACGCTGGTGCCGATGCTGGCGTTGGGCCTGCCAACGAATGCGACCGCGGCGGTGATGCTCGCCGCGTTCACGTCGTACGGGATCCAGCCTGGCCCGCTGCTGTTCCAGCGGGAGCCGCGGCTGGTCTGGGCGCTGATCGCGAGCCTGTTCATCGGCAACTTGATGCTGCTCCTGCTCAACCTGCCGCTCGCACCGGCCTGGGCGAAGCTCCTGCAGATCCCGCGGCCCTACCTGTACGCCGGCATCGTCTTCTTCGCGTCGATGGGCGCGTACGCCGTCAACGCGCAGCCGCTCGACCTCCTGCTGCTCCTGCTCCTCGGTCTGCTCGGCTTCGCGATGCGCCGCTTCGGCCTGCCGGTGCTGCCGCTGATCATCGGCGTCATCCTCGGCCCGATCGCCGAGCGCCAGGCCCGGATGTCGCTGCAACTCTCCAACGGCGACGCGTCCGGCCTGGTCGGCGGCCCGATCGCCTACCTGATCTACGCCGTCATCCTGGTGATGGTCGCCTGGCCGCTGATCGCGAAGCTCCGGCGCAAAATCATGACGAAAGATGTCGTATATACCGGCTGACAGTAGGTGCATGACACAGATTCAGCAGGCCTGGCTGGGGGTGGTCTCCGCCGACCACAGCCGGCGGGCCGTCGAGGGCGGCTTCATCCAGCTCAACCACGGCAAGCGGTACGGCGTCGCCCGGCTGCGCAAGGGCGACGGGTTCGCGATCTACTCCCCGACCGAGCAGTACGGCGAGAAGCGCCCGCTCCGGGCGTTTACCGCGCTCGGGATCGTCGCCGACGAGGCGCCGTACCAGGCGGAGCCGATGAGCATGGGCCGCCGCGGCACGGTCGAGCCGTGGCGGCGCCGGATCGAGTTCCTGCCGGTCCGCCGGGCGGACGTGCACGCACTGGACCTCCACCTGACCCGCGAGGCCAACTGGGGGTACCAGCTCCGCCGCGGGCTGGTGCCGCTCGCTCCCGAGGACTTCGAAGTACTACGGAGCGTGATGTCAAAAACGTGAGGGCGTCTTCGACGAAGAAGTATGAACACCACATTCCGGCGGCTTCTGATCAACACCCTGGTGGCGAACGTGACGACCACGTTCCTGAGCTTCGGGTTCGCGTTCTGGGTCTACCTGGAGACACACTCGGTGCTGGCGGCGTCGGTGGTGTCCGGGCTCTCGATGCTGATCGGCGCCGCGTTCGGCACCGTGTTCGGGGCGATCGTGGACTCGCACCGCAAGAAGACCGCGATGGCGCTCTCCACGTCGATCACCGGAGTCGCGTTCGTCCTCGCCGGAGTGGTGTACGGCCAGGTCGGCGACTGGCACGGAGCTTGGTTCTGGGTGTTCGCCCTCCTGGTGCTGGTCGGCAGCACCGCTGGGCAACTCCGAAGCATCGCGCTCTCGACCGCCGTCACGCTGCTCGTGCCCGCGGACCGGCGGGACAAGGCCAACGGTCTGGTCGGCACGGTGAACGGGATGGCGCACCTGGTCACCAGCATCCTCAGCGGGCTCTCGGTCGGCTTGGTCGGCATGGGCGGGACGATCGCGATCGCGGTCGTCTTCACCGTTGGCGTCCTCGTCCACCTGCTCGTCGCCATCCACCTCGACGAGCCGCGGCCGGAACGCCACCAGAAGACCGGCATGGACCTCCGCACCGCCTGGGAGACGCTGCGCAACGTCCCCGGTCTGTTCCCGCTGGTCCTGTTCAGCACGTTCAACAACCTGATCATGGGCGTCTACATGGCCCTGATGGATCCCTACGGCCTGAACCTCTTCTCGGTCCAGTCCTGGGGTCTGGTGCTCGGCATCACCAGCGTCGGCTTCATCGCGGGCAGCGCTCTCGTCGCCCGCTTCGGCCTCGGCCGCTCTCCGCTGCGGGTGCTGATGCTCGCCAACATCGGCATCGCGATCGTCGGCATGGGTACGGCGGTCCGCGAGTGGCAGTCGCTGCTCGTCATCGGGATGTTCGGGTTCATGCTGATCGTCCCGGTCGCCGAGGCTGCTGAGCAAACCATCCTGCAGCGGCTGGTCCCGTTCGAGCAGCAGGGCCGGGTGTTCGGCTTCGCGCAGAGCATCGAGACCGCGTCCACCCCGATCGCCGCCTTCGCGGTCGGACCGCTCGCGCAGTTCGTGCTCATCCCGTACATGAACACCGCGTCGGGCCGCTCGACGTTCGGTTGGCTGCTCGGTGAGGGCCAGGCCCGCGGCATCGCGCTCACCTTCGTCGCCGCGAGCTTGTTGCTGCTGGTCGTCGTACTGCTCGCCTTCCTGAGCACGAGTTACCGGCGGCTGAACCTCAGCTACGGCGCGGAATTGGTCCCCGCCTAGGAGTAAGTTCGGCGCATGGCGGCTGTTGGGGACGAGATCTCGCTGGCGAGCGCGCGCCGGATCGCGCTCGCGGCCCAAGGTTTCGGGGACCCGAAGCCTGCCAAGGCCGACGCGCGCCGGATGCGTAAGGCGATCGGACGGGCCGGGGTGCTGCAGCTCGACTCGGTCAACGTGCTGTGCCGCTCGCACTACCTGCCGGTGTTCGCGCGAGTAGGCAACTATTCACGGAGCACGCTCGACCGGATGAGCTGGGAGCCGGGTCGCGAGCTGTTCGAGTACTTCTGGGGCCACAAGGCCGCCCTCATCCCGCTCACGGCGTACCCGCTGCTCCGCTGGCGGATGCGCGCCGCGGCCCGGCAGGTCTGGGCCGAGGACCCCAGTCCCGACGTCACCGCGCCGTGGTCGGTGGTCGCCGGCATGCGCCGCCTCACCGCCGAGAAGCCCGGGTACGTCGACCAGGTGCTCGAGCTGGTCACCGAGAAGGGCCCACTGACCGCGGGCGCGGCCGACCCGGCTGGGGTACGGCGGAAGCGCACCGACCCGGACCCGGATCCGACCACCGGCTCGATGTGGAACTGGCAGGACGCCAAGATCGCGATCGAGTACCTCTTCTGCGCCGGCAAGGTGGCGATCGCCGGCCGCCGGCACTTCGAGCGGATCTACGACCTGACCGAACGCGTCATCCCGGCTCCCGTCCTGGAAGCCACCGAACCGACGGCCGACGAGGCCCGCCGCGAGCTGGTCCGCATCGCCGCCCGCGGCCTCGGTGTCGGCACCGCCAAAGACCTCTGCGGCTCCGGGCAAGGCCACTTCCCGTTGCCAACGGCAACAGCTCGCCAGGTCATCGGCGAGCTGGTCGAGGCGGGCGACCTGATCCCGGTCCGCGTCGAAGGCGTGAAGCAGCAGAGCTATCGCTGGCACGAAGCCAAGGACCAGCCGATCGACGCCCGGGCGCTGCTCTCACCGTTCGATCCGCTGATCTGGAACCGGGACCGCACGCACCACCTGTTCGACTTCTTCTACCGGATCAGCATCTACACCCCCGCGCCGCAACGCGTCCACGGGTACTACGTGCTGCCGTTCCTGCTCGGCGACCGCCTGGTGGCTCGTGTCGACCTCAAGGCCGATCGAAAGACCTCGACGTTGGTTGTCCCCACGCTCACGGCCGAGCCGTCAGCACCCGACTTCCTCGAGCCGTTGGCGGCCGAGCTCAAGACGATGGCGACCTGGCTGGACCTCGACAGCATCGAGGTCACAGCAGATACCCCGCTCAAGGACTTGGTCTAAGCAGCAGCCCGCTGCGCGATCTGCTCGACAGCCGCGACCGCCCGGTCCAGCTCGGCCGTCGTGTTGTAGTAATGCGGAGACAACCGCACCAACGGGTGTACGCCGCGATCCTCGGTGTCGAACTGGTTCGCCTCCGCCTCGGTCGCCGTCACGTTGATATCGACGTCCGCGAGCCGCCGTACGACGTCCTCGCTCTGCACGCCATCGACCTTCATCGTGACAATCCCGCAGCGCACCCGGCCGAGGTCGTGCGTCTTCACCCCGCGCAGTCCGTCGAGCCGCTCCCGCAACTCGGCGCCCAAGGCGAACGTGCGCTTGGCGATCTCTGACAGCCCCAGCTCGAGCGCCTGGTCGACCGCCGCACCGAGACCGAGGACGTTGCTGTAGCTGCGCTCCCAGGTCTCGAACCGCGTGGCCCCGTCCTTCCAGGTGAAGCCCCGCTCACCGTCCCAGACCGACGCGGCGATCTCGTTCACGTGCGGGTCGAGCCGGTCGAGCATCGCCGTCCGCACCCACAGGAACCCGGTCCCGCGCGGCCCGCGCAGGAACTTGCGACCGGTGCCGGTGAGGAAGTCGGCACCGATCGCCTCGACGTCGACCGGGAACTGCCCGACCGACTGCGTGCCGTCCAGCAGATAGGGAACCTCAGCGGCGCGTGCGATCCGCCCCACCTCGGCGGCCGGGTTCACCAGCCCACCGCCCGTTGGCACGTGCGCAACGCCGATCAGCTTGGTCCGCTCGTCGATCAGGCTCTCCAGCGCCGCGGTGTCGATCTGCCCGGACTCGTCGTTGGGTACGACGACCACCTCGACCCCGTACCGCTGCGCGATCTGCAAGTAGGCGAGCACGTTGGACCCGTACTCCGCTCGCCCGGTCAGAATCCGATCGCCCTCGGCCCACCGCATCGAGTAGAAGGCCGCGTTGAAGGCACGCGACGAGTTGTCGAACAGCGCGATCTCCGACCGCTGCCCGCCCACCAGCCGAGCGAGCGACGCATACGTCTGCTCGACCGCGTCCCGTCGTACGTCGGCCGCCTCGTACCCGCCGATGTCCGCCTCGAGCCGCAACTGCCGGACCATGACCTCGAGCGTCCGGTCGCTCAGCAGTCCGGCGCCGGCGTTGTTGAGGTGCGTCCGGTGCGCAACCCCGCGAGTACCCTTCCGAAGAGCTTCGACGTCCATGCCCTGCCGGTACCCAGGTGTCAGGCGACCGAACGGATCTTGGTCACCAGCACGCCGGCGAGGAGCGTGACGGCCGAGGCGAGCAGGTAGAGGACCGGGTAGCCGCCGAGATGCTTGACGATCGGCGCGGCGATGGCCGGCGCGAGGACCTGCGGAAGCGAGTTCGCGATGTTGATCACGCCCAGGTCCTTGGCGCGGTCGCGGGCGTTCGGGATCACCTGCGTGAGCAGCGCGAAGTCGACCGCCAGGTACACCCCGAACCCGATGCCGAGCACGATCGCGCCGAGGATCGCGCCCGGCCAGGTCGGCCAGAACCCCAGCACGACGCCGGCGGCGGCCATCACCCACCCGGACCCGGTGACAAAGATCTTGCGGCGGCCGGACCGGTCGGACCAGCGGCCGAACGAGATCGCGGTGGTCAGCACGCAGACGCTGTAGATCGCCGTCAGGATCAGTACGGCGGTGCTCGCGTCGGCGACGCCGACCTTGTCCTGGAGGTAGTAGAACAGGTAGAGCGTGCCGAGCGCGTTGCCGACGTTGAACAGGAAGCGCGTCAGCCAGGCCCAGCCGAAGTCGGGGTACCGGCGCGGGCTGATCCAGAAGCTCTTCACGAACGAGCTCAGGACGAAGGTGGGTCGCTCGATCAGCTGGGTGTCGTGGCTGCGCAGCAGGTACGGGACGACCGACAGCAGCAGGAAGGCGGCGCAGGCGACGTACCCGAGCGCGTAGTTGTCGAAGGCCGCCGCGAGCGCGGTACCGACGAGTGCGCCGAGGACCTGGGAGATCGCCACCCAGCCGCCCACGACTCCGCGCTGGCTGACGGGGACGCGGTCCGGGACAACGGCGGTGGCGGCAGCGAGGAGAGCGTTGCCGAAGAGCTGCATCAGGCACCAGCCGAGCAGCATCAGCGCGATCAAGTGCGCGCCGGACAAGATGAAAAGGCCGACGGCTCCGCCCACCGCGCCGGCCACCACCCACGGGACCCGGCGGCCGAAGCGCGACGCCGTACGGTCGGAGATCGCGCCGAAGGCCGGGTTGGCGAAGACCGAGACCGCCGCGCCGACACCGGTCACCAGCCCGTAGACGAACTCCTTGTTGCTCGGGGCAACAGCCTCCGACTGCCTGGCCAGCAGCACCTGGATCGGTCCGAGCCAGGCGGCGAACACCCCGACGTTGGCGAGGACGACGGCCGCCGCCCAGCCACCCCGCACCCGAACCGTCGGCTCGCCCAGCGCCGACGGCACCACCCCCGGCTCCGGAATCATCGCCGGTTCTGCGCGATGAGAGCCTGCAACCAGCGGTACGACGCTTTCGGCGTCCGCTCCTGGGTCTCGAAATCGACGTGCACGAGCCCGAACCGCTGCGAGTACCCGGCGGCCCACTCGAAGTTGTCGAGCAGCGACCACTGGAAGTACCCGCGGACGTCGATCCCGTCGTCCATCGCGGCCTTCAACGAGCGCAGGTACCCGTCCAGGTAGTCGATCCGGCGCTGGTCGTCGACGCCGTCGTTGATCGCGCACCCGTTCTCGGTGATGTAGATCGGCGGCAGGCGGTCGCCGTACCGGTCCTTGAAGATCCGCAGGATCTCGCCGAACGCTTCCGGCACGATCGGCCAGTTGAAGTCGGTGGTCGGGTAGCCGGTCAGCTCCCGCGGCTCGAACGGCAGGCCCGGCGGGAGCTGGATGCCGTCGGTGGCGGCGGTCGACGCCTGACCGGTCGCGACGCCGACGGAGACCGGCGCGTAGTGGTTGATCCCGAAGAAGTCGAGCGGCGTCGAGATCACCGCCAGATCCTCGTCGACCGGTCCCGGCATCGCGGCCTCGAAACCGGCCGGGTACGAACCGAGCAGGATCGGGTCGGCGAACATCCAGTTGATCAGGTTGTCGTACAGCGTCGCCGCTTCCTTGTCCTCGACGCTGTCGCCGGCCGGCCAGGTCGGCGCGTGGTTCGACGCGATCCCGACGTTGGTCGCACCCGCCGCGCGCAGCGCCTGCACCGCGCGACCGTGGGCGAGCAGCTGGTGATGCGCCACCGGGAGGGCGTCGAAGAGCAGCTCCTTGCCGGGAGCGTGCGCACCGAGCGAGTAGCCCATCAGCGTGAGCACCATCGGCTCGTTGATGGTGATCCACATCGGCACCCGGTCCGCGAACCGCGCGCCGAGCAGCGCGGCGTACTCCGCGAACCGGTCGGTGATGTCGCGGGACAGCCAGCCGCCCGCATCCTCGAGGGGTTGCGGGGTGTCCCAGTGGAAGAGCGTCGGCGCCGGCTGGATCCCGGCGCCGAGCAGCGTGTCGATCAGCCGGTCGTAGAAGTCCAGCCCCAACGCGTTCCCCGGGCCGGCTCCGTCGGGCTGGATCCGCGACCAGGAGAACGAGAACCGGTACGTGTCCACGCCCAGCTCTCGCATCAGCGCGACGTCCTCGGCGTACCGGTGGTAGTGGTCGCAGGCCACCGCGCCGGTGTCGCCGTTCAGGATCCGGCCGGGCTCCGCGCAGAACGTGTCCCAGGTGGAGGGGCCGCGGCCGTCCTCGACCACGGCCCCCTCGATCTGGTACGCCGAGGTCGAGACTCCCCACCTGAACCCCGGCGGGAACACGATCGGGTCGCTCGCTGCGCTCGCTCCGTGCAGGTCAGCTGTCATTCGCATCGTCCTCGTCGGGGGTGCTGTCCTGCACCCGGGGCGGCTCGTTCTGCCGGACGATGACCGCCGTTCCGTAGGCGGCCACCTCGCTCATCGTCTGCGCGATCTCGTTGCAGTCGAACCGCATCGCGAGGATCGCGTTGGCGCCCATCTGCTGCGCCATCTGGCACATCCGCATCACCGCGACGTGCCGCGACTCGGCCAGCATCTGGGTGTACTCCGGCACCTCACCACCGCCGAGCGACCGGAAGCTCGCGGTGAAGTTCGATCCGAAGTCGCGGGTCCGGACGGTCAGCCCGAAGACCTCGCCGAAGACCTTCTCCGCGGTGAAACCCGGCAGGTCGTTCATGGTCGAGACCAGCACCGGGTACGGCGAACCCTGCGGAGCCACGTGCGGCGCGCTCTGCTGCACGGGCTGGTAGTTCCCGGGCGCCTGGCCGTACCCGGGCTGCCCGTACCCCTGCGGCGGCGGACCCGGCTGGTACCCGGGCGGCGGGCCCTGGTAGCCGGGCGGCGGCCCCTGCTGGTAGCCCTGCGGCGGGTACGGCGGCTGGTTCGGGTTCGGAGGAAAGTTCTGGTTCATGCCCTCATCCTGGCATCACCATCTGAACACTTGCAGCTCATACAGCGAATACCCGTACGACGTCGCGCGCTGCGTCCCGGTGACGCGGACGTACCGCGCCGGCGTCGGCGCGAACCGCGCCACATCCGTTCCGCCGTCGCCCGCCGTCGTGGCGTAGACCTGCTGCCACGACGTACCGTCGCGCGACACCTCGACGCGGTACGCCTTCCCGTACGCCGCCTCCCAGCGGAGCACCACCCGGCTCACGGTCTGCTCGTTGCCGAGATCAACCTTCAGCCACTGCGGGTCGGACCAGTCGCTCGCCCAGCGGGTGTCCAGCTTCCCGTCGACCGCGTTCGCCGGCGGCGAGTTGAACAGCCCCCGCTCGTAGCTGCTCGCACTCGCCGTCTTCCCGCCTGCGAGGTTGCTGACGTCGTCACCGCGCCGCGCCGGGAACTCGACCACCTGCTGGTACGTCGGCCGGTTGACCCACGCGATCCGGTCCTGCGTGATGCCGCCCATCGGCTGGTGCACGATCTGGTCGGCGCAGAACTGGTCCCCCGCCGCACAGTCCGCGGTCGCGGGGTACGTCGTACTCGCGGGCACCTTGGTTGCTGCCAGCAAGCTCTCCGTCAGCACCGACCTGCAGGCTGCCAACGACCCGCTGCCGCAGAAGGTCACCGGCTGTTCCGCTTTGACCGGATCGCCCAGGACCTTCCTCAGGTCCCGCTGCACGAAGCCCCACCAACCGCTCTGGAACGCCGAACCCTGCGCACTGGGACGCTCGTCGATCTTCAGGTTGGCGATCAGTGCGTTGTAGAGATCCGGTCCGAGGTCCCCGAACTGGGCCGGGACAAGCAGCGGCCACCAGGCATCCAGGATCCGGATCGCGTCCGCGTTGGTGTAGGTCTTCGAGCCAGCGTTGGGGGTCTTGCGGTGGGCGCCTGCTTCCTGCCAGATCGTAAGTTTGGCGACCGCATCGGCCACCGCAGGGTCGGTGATCGGCGCAGACTTGAGAACTCTAAGTAAGTAAGGCAGGACCTGGTCGCCGCGGAGGTCGACCGTAGCCGCGTCCTCCATCGCCTCGACCAGCCTGCCGCGGGTGAACTTGCCGCCGCCGTTGATGACCGCCTTGATCCGGTCGTCGAGCGGCTGGCTGCGGTAGACCGCGTTGTAGCCGAACTGCCCGTCCGAGGCGGAGTACCCGGGCGCTTGCTTGTTGTTCCAGCTGGTCAGGTAGTCCTGGTTGACGACCTGCGGGTGCTGCGCGGGCGGGGTGTAACTGGCCCGGTTCGTGGCCGGGTTCCAGCCCTGCCACTCGTACGAGCTCCAGGTCGGCAGGTTCGGGTCGGCGCCGGCGGCCCTGACCGGGTTGTCACCGGAGTTGAAGTACGCGATCGAGTCCTTGTCGGTGTAGAACCAGTTGAAGGTGTACCCGATGTTCGCGGCTGCCTTCTGGAAGTCGGCGGCCGAGTGGATCCGGTCCGGGTCGTTGAACTGCATGAACCCGAGCGCCGAGCCCGCCTCGTTACCGTACGTCGACCGGTTCTTGGTGAACAGCACCGGCCTGCCCGCGACCGTCCCGCGGTGCGTGACGATGCCGAACTTGGTGCGCAGCGCAACCAGCGTGTACGACCCGGCGGGTTCGGACGAGCCGAGGCTGGCGTACCAGGCGTTGTGCCGCTCGAGCCGCTCGATCGGCAGGCACTGACCGCGGAACTCGTAGTACTGCGAGCTCTTCGTCGGCGTCCCGCCGCCCGGTTCGCACAGCGGTACGGCGAACGTGTCGGTGATGTCCTGGCCCGCCGACGTCGCGCTCCAGGAGTAGTCGGGGCCGCGGCCGATCAGCGTGTAGAAGTTCAGGCCGGCGAACGCGATCCCGCGCGAGCTGATCCCCGGACCCTGCAGCTCCTGGCGCATCAGGAGCTGCGGGGCGAAGTACCCGGTCTGCGGGCCGTAGACCGCGACCGGGTGGCCGCTCTGGGTGTGGGCGCCGGAGACGAGCAGTGCGTTGGACATCCCCTTGGTGCCGAA
This sequence comes from Kribbella sp. NPDC026611, assembly GCF_040638345.1. Lineage (NCBI taxonomy): Bacteria > Bacillati > Actinomycetota > Actinomycetes > Propionibacteriales > Kribbellaceae > Kribbella > Kribbella sp. NPDC026611. Next base: position 1,003,624 of record NZ_JBEZYC010000003.1, on the reverse strand, counting down.
ACCCTTGGGGAACATACCGTCGTCGAAGATCCCCTTCAAGGCCTCCGAGCCGGGCGGCGCGGGTTTGACGGCGGCGGCCTTGTTCGCGGTCTGGTCGATGACCTCGGGCTCCGCGGTGACCGAGCCGCGGTCCGGCATGGCCCGCCCGGCCGGGTTCGGACCGGTCGTTCCGTACGGGAACGTCGTCCCGTTGTGCACCGTGGTACTGGCCTCTGGATCGTTCTGCGAGCGGAACGATTCCCACACCTTGGTGCCCTGGGCAACGCCGTACTTCGCTTGCGCCTCGAGCAGCGCCAGCGCCGACGCGACCTCGGAGCCGCCGCCGGTGCCAAAGATACCGGCCACCACGGCCGCGGTGGCGACGACGTCGGTGACCTTCCACTTCGGGGTCGGCCACTGCAGGCCGAGGGCGACGTACTCACCGGGATAGGCGATGCCGACCGTGTCGATGTAGCTGTTCACGCCGTCGACCCAGGCCTGGATGTCCTGCTGCATCTTCACGCCGTCGGCGCCGTACAGGTCGTCGGCGTCGTCGAACTGGCGCTGCAGATCGGCCTCGGTGTACGGCGCGGTCCGCCAGAACTCCTGCTCGAACTCGCGGTTCGCCGCCGCCCCACCCGCGAACGGCGTCAGCTGGCCGCGGCCGAGATGCCGGAAGACGTCCATCACGAACAGCCGGTCCTGGGCACCGGCGTACCCGGCACCGAACATCGTGCCGAGCCGGGTGGTGCCGGTGATGTGCGGGATGCCGCGCGACTTGTCCCGGACGATCGTGACGTCGGAGCGCGGGTGGACAGTGCTTGCCACGTCGTCCGGTTTCACTCCGAACGACGAGTCGTCGTAGTACGGCGAGAGGCCGTCGTCGGTGATGCCCTGGGAGTTCCAGACGAGGTCCTGGTAGGGCTTGACGGTGTCGCTGAAGTGCGGCGGGCGGATCCCCAACGCCTTGAAAGCAAGGAGATCCGTGAAGGTCGCGTTGCCGTTCTGGCCCGGCGGCAGGATGTCGCGGCATTGCTCGAGGCAATAGTCCGTGGGGGCGGCGGCAACGGTCGTCTGGGCTCGGCTCGGGACCGGCAAGGTCGCCAGCACGGCGGTGGCCGCGGCGATACTGATCGTCGTACGCAGGTGGGTTCGGAGTGCGGGGCGGGGCACGGGTTCCCTCCTCAGGTCGCGTAAAAGTGAGAATGACTCATGAGTAGCATCGGGTCAAGAACTCACGTCCAGACTCTCGCCAATTGCTGTCCGTGACCACTACGCTCGGCTACACCATGAGCCTTCACGATCGATATCGGCTGAGTGTGGTGATCAACGCCAGGGGCACCTACAGCCCGCTCGGGGTGTCCCGGAGTTCCCATGGGGTCGCGGCCGCCGTCGCCCAGGCGCTGCCCGAGTTCTTCGTGATGGACGAGCTCGGCGACCGGGCCAGCGAAGCCATCGCGCAGGTGACCGGCGCCCAGGCGGGCGCCGTCGTGCACTGCACCGCGGCCGGGCTCACCCTTGCCGTCGCGGCCACGATGACCGGCAACGATCCGCGCCGGATCGCCGCGTTGCCGAACGCAACGGACATGCACAACCGCGTGGTGATGCCGGCCTGCCACGTGATCGACTACGGGCACTCCAACCTGCAGGGCATCCGGCTGGCCGGCGCGTTCGTCGACCTGGCCGGCGACGAGAACCGTTGCACCATTGACGATCTGAACGAGGAGCTCGACGGCCCGGACATCGCCTGCCTGGTGCTGGTGTCGTCCCGGCTGGCCGCGGACTCGCCGCTGGACCTGGTGGCCGCCGTACGGGCTGCGCATCGGCGCGGCGTACCGGCGATCATCGACGGGGCCGCGCAGTTCCCGCGGATCGCGGACCTGTTGTCGACGGGCGCCGACCTGGTGCTGGTGAGCGGGCAGAAGTACCTCGGCTCGCCGACGGCCGGGATGGTGGCGGGCGCCTGGCCGCTGGTCCAGGCGGTGCGGGCGCAGGAGAAGGGCATCGGCCGGGTGATGAAGCCGACGAAGGAGGCCATCGTCGGCGTCCTGTCGGCGCTCGAGGAGTGGCAGGCGTTCGACCGGATGAAGTGGGAGGCCGACGAGCTCGCCAAGGTGGACTCGTTCGCCGCCGCGGCCGCCCGGATCCCCGGCGTCACGGCTGACGTGGTGCGGGACCCGACCGGGTTGCAGGTGTCGCGGGTCCGGCTGCAGGTGCCGGACGCGAAGCGGGTCGCGACCGAGCTCGAGGCGGGGACACCGCCGATCTACGTGATGACGGACCGGATGGCCGAAGGTGAGCTGCTGCTCGAGCTGGTCCCGCTGGACGCCGACGAGATCGCGATGGTGCTCGCGCGGCTCTGGTCGATCCTGACATGAGTCGGCCCTGATCCCCCATGGTTTCCTGGGGAATCAGGGCCGCTGTACTCAGTGCTGGTAGGACTTCCCGCGCGGGCCACCGTTGTTGGTGCGGCGCGGTCCGCGGCTGTCGTGGCCGCGGCCCGGACGGCTGCCGCCGTACCGACGGCCGCCCTTCGAGTTGTTCCGCGGCTTCGGCGCCGGCAGCTTCACCGGGTACCCGGACGGCTTGCTGCCGCCGGTCAGCTCGGTGATCAGCTCGTCGCCCGGACGCGCGCGCACCGGCTCGGTGTCGACACCGGCCGACTCCGCCATCTTGACCATGCCACGCCGCTGGTGCGGCAGGACCAGGGTGACAACCGCACCCGTACCACCGGCGCGAGCCGTCCGGCCGGCGCGGTGCAGGTAGTCCTTGTGCTCGGCCGGCGGGTCCGCCTGGACGACCAGACCGACGTCGTCGACGTGGATACCGCGGGCGGCGACGTCGGTTGCCACGAGCACCGGTACCGAGCCGTCCTTGAACTGCTCGAGGGTCCGGTTCCGGGCGCCCTGGGTGAGGCCGCCGTGCAGGGCTGCGGCCATCACGCCGCGGTCACGCAGCTGGGTGGCGACGCGGTCGGCGCCCAGCTTGGTGCGGACGAACACGATGGTCCGGCCTTCGCGGCTGGCGAGCTCGGCCGTCAGCGACTGCTTGTGCCCCGGCTCGATCACCAGCAGGTGGTGCGCCATCGTGGTCACGGTCGCCTGGCCGGAGTCGGTCGAGTGCTGCACCGGGTCCTTCAGGTACGTCTTCACGATCTTGTCGACGTCGTTGTCGAGCGTCGCGGAGAACAGCAGCCGCTGGCCCTCGGGCGGGGTCATGTCGAGCAGCGTGGTGACGGCCGGCATGAAGCCCATGTCGCACATGTGGTCAGCCTCGTCGAGCACCGCGATCTCCACAGCACCGAGGTCGGCAGCGCCCTGCTCGCACAGGTCGATCAGCCGGCCCGGGGTGGCGATCAGCAGGTCGACGCCACGACGGAGCGCGTCGATCTGCTTCGGGTACGGGAGCCCGCCCGCGATCAGCTTGAGCGACACGTTCATCACGTGCGCCAGCGGCTCGAGCGCGTCGTGCACCTGCATCGCGAGCTCACGCGTCGGCACCAGGATCATGCCGCGCGGCCGGCGCGACTCGGTCCGGCCACCGGCGAGCCGCATCAGGGTCGGCAGGCCGAACCCGAGCGTCTTGCCGGAGCCGGTCTGCCCGCGCCCGAGCACGTCCCGGCCGGCCAGTGCGTCCGGGATGGTCGCTTCCTGGATCGGGAACGGGCTGGTGATCCCGTCCCGCGCCATCCGCTGCACCAACCGCGGCGACAACCCGAGCTGAGCGAACTTGTTGTCCTCAGCAACCGTCCCCAGATCCACCGGTACCTGCTCTTCCTGCTTGGTCTGCTGATAGTCCCGCTCCGGCCGCCGGTCGTCCCGACGATCCCGCCACGCATTCCGGTCCGTCCGCTCGAACCGCGGCCGCTCATCCCGGTTGAACTGCGGACGGTCGTCGCGGTTGAACTGCGGGCGGTCGTCGCGGTTGAACTGCGGGCGGTCGTCGCGGTTGAACTGCGGCCGGTCGTCGCGGCGGTACTGCGGACGCTCGTCCCGCCGGAACTGCGGACGCTCGTCGTTGCTCCGGTACTGCGGCCGGTCGTTGTTGCTGTACTTCGGCCGCTCGCCGTTGCCGTACTTCGGGCGGTCGTTGTTGTTGTACTTGGGCCGCTCGTTGCTGTACTGCGGACGCTCGTCGCGGTCGGAGCGCGAACGGTCGCCGCGGGCGCGGTCGCCGTACCGCGGGCGGTCGTCGAACCGGCCACGGTCGTCGCCGGCGCGCTGGCCGCGATCCGGGCGTGGCTGCTCGGAGCGGTAGCCCTTGACCGGCTTGTCGTCGGTCGCGGGTGCTTCGTATGCGGCGTTCGCTGCGGCGCGCTCGCCGTAAGACTGGTTCTGGAACTTCTTGTGTCGTGGCTTCCGGGCCGGCTCGGCGGCAGACTCGGAATGGTCCTGGTGGTGCTGGGTCACGCAATCTCTCTCTCGTCACGGACGATTTGCCGGATCGCAGCCGCACGCCGGAGCGCCGGTCACGAAACATGACCGGACTGGGCATACTCAGCAGGAGACGGGCATCGACCTGCGGGTGCTTATCGCGGTGCACCCATGTCGCCGGGAAACTTCAGCCGGATGCTGAAACCGACGGGTCGGAGCGCCTGGGAAATGCTCTGGTGACGCGACGCGCGCACCGACACGAGAAAAGTATAACCGACGGTGAGGGGCGCACTGACCACTTCCTGGCTCCGCGAGGTGGAGCAGACCGGTACTGCGGGGTTGTCGAGCAGACCACTTCATCCAGTGGTGTTCCAACTGCAGTTAAAGCGAGCTTGAGCATTTGGGCCGCCGTCCTAGGGTGGCTGTATGGGAGAGGAGAACGTCCCGAGCAAGGACCACTGGCTCTCGATCGGGGAGATCGCACACCGGTCCGGCGTGGCGGCATCGGCGTTGCGGTTCTACGAGGACCAGGGGCTGATCCAGTCCCGGCGTACGGCAGGCAACCAGCGGCAGTACCAGCGGAGCACGCTGCGGCGGATCGCGTTCGTCCAGGCGGCCCAGCGGGTCGGCCTCGCACTGTCCGAGATCAAGGCCGCGCTGGACTCGCTCCCGGAGGACCGTACGCCGACCCGCGCCGACTGGAGCAAACTCTCCAAGTCCTGGCGCAGCCGCCTGGACGACCGCATCGCGGAGCTTGAACGTCTCCGGGACGACCTGGACAGCTGCATAGGCTGCGGCTGCCTGAGCCTCCAGCGCTGCAACCTCTACAACAAATCCGACCGCCTCTCCACCCGCGGGCCTGGCGCCCACCTACTCAACGTCGGGATCCCGGGGGAATAACCCCCCGCGGGTAACCCCACGCGGGCTACGCGGCCGCTCTGTCGTCGCTCCGCTCCTCCGCCGCGACCACTACGCGCGCTCCCACCCACCCGTTTCTTCCGGGCTGGCGCCCGGGTGCACCCGGCTGCCGCCGGGGGGTTTGCTCGCTTGCGCTCGCGGTTCGCGGCTGCCGCCGCCGGGGTTGCTCGCTGACGCTCGCGGGTGAATGCCCTGGGCCCGCGCACTACTAGTCGTACTGCTGGTGAGTGGTGCAGGTGGTAGTCCCATCGCGGTGCTACGCACGGCTCCTTCGTCGCCGAGCTACGCGCCGCCCCACCCACCCCGTTTGTTCGGGGGCGAGCGCCCCGGAGTTCCCGGCGAGTGCCGGGGTTCGCTTGCTGCGCTCGCGGTGTTGCGAGCTGGCGCTCGCGGGTTCGCGGCTACCGCCGCGGAGTTGCTCGCTTCGCTCGCCGAGTTGCTCGCTTCGCTCGCTGGTTGCGAGCTGCCGCTCGCGGTTTCCGGCTGCGCCGGAGTCCCCGGCGAGTGCCGGGGGCTCGCTCGCTGCGCTCGCGGAGTTGCTCGCTACCGCTCGCGAGTGACTGCGCCGGGTCGGCGCACTACCTGTCGTACTCGTGGTGAGTGGTGCAGGTTGCCAACCCAGCGAGCTGGTTCAGGCGAGGTTTCCGGAGGATTTGTGCCACTCCGTGGCACTTTCCTTCCGGAAATCGGGCATGCCCTCAGCTACGAGTTAGCTCCAGGACTGGGATTGTGCGGATGCCGGCCGTCTTCACCTCATATTCAGCGAAGCCTGGGTAGCGCCGGGCCTGTTCCGCATAGATCACGTCGCGCTCCTCACCCGTGAGCTCGCGGACCGTGACCTTGAAGGTTTCGGTGCCTACCTCGACGGTGGTGGTGCCGGCGGAGGTGAGGTTGTGGTACCAGTCGGGGCTGGTGGGGGCGCCGCCCTTGGAGGCGAAGACGTAGAGCTTGTCGGGGTCTGTCGCGTGTGGGAGGTACATCACGGGGGCGACGAACTCGCGGCCGCTCTTCCGGCCGGTGTGGTGGATCAGGATCATGGGGGCGCCGGCGAAGTGGCCGCCGACCTTGCCCTGGTTGGCGCGAAACTCGTCGATGATGGTGTCGTTCCAATCGCTCATGGTGACTGTAACCGTCATAGGCCTCGAGTTATGCCGGGCATAGAGTCGGGATCGGAAAACGAGGGATACCCCCTGTGTTTGCTCTGATCCGGTGCGTAACGGGCTTGTCCTTGGCAGCATCCGGTGGTGTAGCGATCGGTGATCCGCCCGTCGCTTTCCGCCCCGATGGAGTGAGGCCCTCCTATGTCTTACCGCCGTGTGTTCTCTGCTGTCGCCGGGCTTGCTGCTGCCGCCCTGGCTGTGCCCGCACTCTCCACCGCCGCGCCGGCGGTCGACTCCCAGCGTTCGACCGCGGCTACCCGCGCGGCGTACGTCGGGTCGCCGCAGGACGAGGCTGCCACGAAGGCGTTCTACGACGCCGTGATGAAGTCGGCGCGGGCCAAGCAGGCCGCGCAGGCGAAGTCCGGCCGCAAGGTCACCGCGGTGACCGTCACGTACGCCGTGGACGCGCCGTCCTTCGCATCCCAGATCGCCTCGAGTACGTCGATCTGGAACTCGTCGGTCAGCAACGTGAAGCTTGCCGAGGGCAGCAACTACGACTTCTACTACACCGAGGGCAACGACCCGCGGGGCTCGTACGCGTCGACCGACGGGCACGGTAGCGGCTACGTCTTCATCGACTACGCGCAGTCCGAGCAGTACGACAAGACCCGGATCGTGGCCCACGAGACCGGGCACGTACTCGGCCTGCCGGACCACTACTCCGGCCCGTGCTCCGAGCTGATGTCCGGTGGCGGCCCCGGCCCGTCCTGCACCAACCCGTACCCGAACTCGACCGAGCGGTCCAAGGTCAACCAGCTCTGGGTCAACGGCAAGACCAGCCTCCCGTCGGCGGCCTTCCACACCTCCAAGTAACCCGAACCTCCGGCCCGGACCGTCCGGCAGGGGAAGGTCCGGGCCGGAGCACCGCCCGTACGGCGAAAGTGGCCCGCGAGAACCGGTGATAGCTCTAACCTGACGACATGCTGAGGTGGGTGGGGGCAGCGGCCGTAGGGCTGCTGGTGCTGACGGGATGCACGGTCCCGATCGGTGGCGTGTCCGGCGTGACCGTGGACGCGAACGGCAAACCGGTGATCGTGATCCAGATGTGCGAGGGGCACGTCGACACCGCGGTCCTCTACCTGCCGGATCCCGACCCGGACCGGGCGTTCCCGAAGGACAAGACGATCGGGCACTGGGAGACGGACGCCGCCGTGACGGGGTTCTCGCAGTTCTCCGTGGAGACGGGCGGGAACGGGTGGCGACCGGTTGGTCAGCTGGCGCCGCGCGAGCTGGATGCGAAGTACTCGGCGTACGGCGGCACGAAGGACAACAGTTGGTCGACTGGGTACATCGACTTCAGCATCCGTGACCTGGCGACGCTCAAACCAGGCACCGTGCGCGTGCTCGATCCGCACAGCGGCGACCCCAAGCTGAAGTCGCTCGAGGACTTCAAACAGAAGTCCTGCGAGAACTGGGATCAGTAAAGGGACCGGTGGAGCCGCGGACGACGAGTTCGGGGCGGAACAGGAACTCCGTGTGCGGGGTGGCGTGGCCGCGGACCTCTTCCAGCAGGGACTGTACGGCGGCCAGTCCCATCGCCTGCACCGGTTGGCGGATCGTGGTCATCGGCGGATCGGTGAACTCCATCATCGGCGCGTCGTCGTACCCGACCACCGAAATGTCCCCCGGCACCGACAATCCACGCTGACGCGCCGCCCGGATCACCCCGAGCGCCATCATGTCCGACCCGCACACGACCGCGCTCACCGACGCGTCCAGCAACTGTCGCCCGGCCGCCTCGCCGCCCTCCACCCCGAACATGCTCAGGGCAACCAACTCGCCCAAGGAGTCGTCCGACAGACCGAGCTGGGCTTTCATCGAGATCTTGTACCCGGCCAGCTTCCGCTGGACGACGATGAACCGCTCCGGCCCCGACGCGAACCCGATCCGCCGGTGGCCGAGAGCAACCAGGTGCGAGACGGCCAGCTCCATCGCGGCGTACTCGTCCGACGACACGAACGGCGCCTCGACCGCCGGCAGCCACCCGTTCACGAACACCACCGGCAGCCGCCGGTCGACCAGCGCCTGGTACCGCTCGTGATCGGTCCCGGTGTCCGCATGCAGACCCGAGACGAAGATGATTCCGGAGACGCCGCGCTCGAGCAGCATCTCGACGTACTCCTCCTCCGTCGCGCCGGACGGCGACTGCGTGCACAGCACCGGCGTGAACCCGCGCTGCGACAGCGCCGACTCGATCACCTGGGCGAACGCGGGAAAGATCGGGTTGACCAGCTCCGGCATCACCAGCCCGATCAGCCCCGCCGACCGGCGCCGCAGCCGGGTCGGCCGCTCGAAGCCGAGGACGTCGAGCGCTGTCAGCACCGACTGCTTCGTCTCGTCCGCCACCCCCGGCTTGCCGTTCAGCACCCGCGAGACCGTCGCCTCACTGACCCCCGCCTTGGCCGCGATGTCCGCCAGCCGTGCTCTGCTGCTCACGCCCGGCACTGTACCCAGCCGCCGCCTGAGATTGCAGCAAGATCCTGCAAGAACTTGCAGGATGCGCACAGGTGTCCACTACGTGAACAGAATGGACACGTCACACGCGGTAAAGCTTGTCAGGACGAGCGGGCCACGCGAGGATAGGCGGACTCCCCCGCCCAGGGGGCCTTTACTCGGATCGTCCGGCACGTTCCTGCCGGTGAAGGGAAGAAATCGTCATGGCTACTGTCTCTTTCAAGGCGGCAACCCGGGTCTACCCGGGCTCTGACACCCCCGCCGTCGACAAGCTCAACCTCGAGATCGAGGACGGCGAGTTCATGGTGCTCGTCGGCCCGTCGGGGTGCGGCAAGTCCACCTCGCTCCGGATGCTCGCCGGCCTCGAAGAGGTCAACGAGGGTTCCATCTACATCGGCGACCGCGACGTCACGCACCGTCCGCCGAAGGAGCGGGACATCGCGATGGTGTTCCAGAACTACGCGCTCTACCCGCACATGTCGGTCGCCGACAACATGGGCTTCGCGCTGAAGATGCAGGGCGTCTCCAAGGAGGACCGGGCGAAGCGGGTCGGCGAGGCCGCCAAGCTGCTCGGCCTGGAGGAGTACCTGGACCGCAAGCCGAAGGCCCTGTCCGGTGGTCAGCGCCAGCGCGTCGCGATGGGCCGCGCGATCGTCCGTAACCCGCAGGTCTTCCTGATGGACGAGCCGCTGTCCAACCTCGACGCCAAGCTGCGCGTGCAGACCCGTACCCAGATCGCCGAGCTGCAGCAGCGTCTCGGCGTCACCACGGTGTACGTGACCCACGACCAGGTCGAGGCCATGACGATGGGCGACCGGGTGGCCGTCCTCAAGGACGGTCTGCTCCAGCAGGTCGACACCCCGCTGAACCTGTACGACAACCCGAAGAACAAGTTCGTGGCCGGCTTCATCGGCTCGCCCGCGATGAACCTGCTCGAGGCGGACATCACCGAGACCGGCGCCAAGGTCGGCGACTACGTGATCCCGATCGAGCGCGCGGTGCTGGCCAAGGCCGGCAGCGACAAGACCCTGACCGTGGGCGTTCGCCCGGAGGCATTCAAGGTTTCCGACGAGGGTCTGCCGGTGAAGGTCGCCGTGGTCGAGGAGCTCGGCGCCGACGCGTACCTGTACGGGACCGCGGAGCACAACAACGAGCACCAGCAGATCGTGGCCCGCATCGACGCCCGGATGCCGGTCGAGAAGGGCTCCACGATCCGCCTCGCGGCGGTGCCGGACAAGCTGCACCTGTTCAGCACCTCCACCGAGGAGCGTCTCACCGCCTGACCAAGGCAGCAGCGGTAACTACCGGCCCCGGGTGTGTTCGCCCGGGGCCGGTGGCTTTTCCAGACCGTCGAGCTTCTTCAGCTGGTTCAGCTCCGCCGGATCCACGTTGGTCTGCTTCAGCAGGTAGTGCGGCCGCTGCTTGGTCTCGTAGTACACCCGGCCGATGTACTCGCCGATCACGCCGAGCATCACCATCTGCAGCCCGCCGAGGCCGGTGATGGCCGCGATCAGCGTGACGTACCCGGGCATCTCGACCCCATGCACCAGCGCCGCCACGATCACCCACACGGCGTACCCCGCGGCGACTGCCGTGAGCAGCAGGCCGACGTAGATCGCCAGCCGGAGCGGCTTGTTGTTGAACGACAGCAGCCCGTCCAGCCCGTACTCGAGCAGCCGGCGGAAGGTCCACCGGCTCTTCCGGTCCGGCGCGGCCTTCACGTTGTCGTACTCGAACAGGATCGACTCGAACCCGATCCAGGCGAACAGCCCCTTCGAGAACCGGTTGTACTCGTTCAGCTCGAGCAGCCCGTCGACCGCGCGCCGGGACAGCAGCCGGAAGTCGCCGACCCCGTCCATCAGCTCGACGTCGGCCCACTTGTTGATCAGCCAGTAGTACGCCCGCGCGAACAGGGTCCGGGTGGCCGGGTCGCCGGTCCGGTTCCGCCGCGCGATCACCTGGTCGAAACCGCGCCCGTACTCCGTCAGCATCCGGCCGATCAGCTCCGGCGGGTGCTGCAGGTCGGCGTCCATGATCACCACCGCGTCACCGGTCGCGTACCGCAGGCCGGCCAGCATCGCGGCCTCCTTGCCGAAGTTCCGGCTGAAGGACAGGTACCGGACCGATTCGTCCACGGCGGCCAACCCGACGAGCGCGTCGAGCGTCCCATCAGAGCTGCCGTCGTCGACGTACACGATCTCGTACGGCCGGCCGGTGGCGGTCAGCTCGCGGGTCACGGCCTGATGGAACCGCGCGATGACCTCGACCTCGTTGTAACACGGCACCACCAGACTCAACCGCATCGTCGACCCCATCCGCCCCAGCTGTTGACCATGATGCGATTCTTGTCCAGACCAGAACCACCCGTTAGCTTGGGCGACCGGGTGACCACAAGGGAGGGGCGGCTCATGGCTACCGAGGACGCGGCGGTTCGCCGACGATCGGCGGTACTGCCGGCTGTCGTCGCCGGTGTCATGGTGGCGGCGGTCTTCGCCGCCTCCGGAATCATCCGCGGTACCTTCCCCTTCGGTTCGTCGTCCCGCAGTACCAACGATCTTGGCACGCAGTACATCCCTTTCTTCGCCCACCTCTGGGACGTCGTGCACGGTCAGGCACAGGGCGACCTGTTCTTCAACTGGCAGAGTGCGTTCGGCGTCGGGTTCCTGGCCGACCTCGGAGTCGACCTCGGCAGCCCGCTGTCGTTGCTGGTCGCCCTCTTTCCCCGGGACCAGATCGACCTCGCCGTCTACATCATCACCACCCTGAAGCTCAGTCTTGCCGCTGCAGCGATGGCGACCCTACTTCTCAAGATGCACCGAGGACCCCGTTGGGTTGCCGCGATTCTCGGATTGTCGTACGGCGTCTGCGGCTGGGCGCTCGACGACGGGGCGTACGTCCCGATGTGGCTGGACGGCCTGATCGCGCTGCCGATGTACTTCCTGGTGGCGGAATGGTCACTGCGGCGACAGCACCGGGTGCTCAGCGTGCTCGTGGTCGCCGTCTTCTGGCTGTCCAACTTCTACACCGCCTACATGGCCACGATCGGGGCCGGGCTGTACCTGATCGCCCGCCTGCTGACCAGCAACGAGTTCGGCTGGTGGCACCGGCTGCAGGCACTGGTCCGGCACGGCGTCTCGTTCGTGCTCGGGATGGCTCTGGTCGCGCCCATCCTGCTACCGATCATCACCACCAACGACGCCGCAACGCCGTCACCGTCCGGAGTCTTCCGCCCCTCTGCCCTGGACATCTTCCTGTCCAGGCTGCTGCCGCTGTCCGAAGGCGTGGGCCGGACCGCCAGCCTGTACGTCGGAACCGTTGCCCTCCTGCTGGCCCTGACGCTCCCGTTCAACCGGTTCGTGCCCTGGGTGACCAAGATCGTCTGGGTGATCACCACCGCCGCGGTCGCGCTGTCGTTCCGGTGGGCACCGACGCAGTCGATGTGGCACGGCTTCGACACTCCGAACGGCAGCCAGTACCGCGAGGCGTTCGTGCTCTGCGGCGTGATCGTCGTGATCGCCTGGATCTCGGTCGCGCACCGCCTGCCCGGCCCGATCGCGCTGGTCCTCGCCGCCGGGCTGCTCGCCGTCATCGTGGTGCTGTCGGACGGCAGCCCGCTCCTGACCGAGCACTGGCTGACCCCGCTGATCACATCCGGCGCTGTCGTAGTGGTTGCGTTCGGCATCATCTGGATCCTGCGCCGGTTTCCGGCCACCCGGCGGCTGCGGTTGCCGGTCGCGGTCGCGTTCGGTCTGGTCCTGCTGGTCGTCGGGCTCGAGACCACCTGGTCCGCGGTCGTCGTCGACGAGTACCGCTCCAAGTCCCTCGGCGCCTCGGCCGGCCCGTGGGACGACAGGCAGCAGGCCCGGTACGACGCGATCCGCGCCGCCGGCGACTGGCCGTCGTACCGCACCGATCCGGGGACGTCGGTGGTGCCGAACGACCCGATCCTGCTCGGCGGGCAGGGCGCGGGGCTGTACAGCAGCCTGCTGCCGTACTCGCTCAACAAGACCTTCACCGGCCTCGGCTTCGGCTGGTCCGGGTACGGCCGGGCGAACCACTCGCTCGACAACCCGGTCACGGATGCGATCTTCTCGGTCGGCGCCCGGATGCGGCTGATCGGCGACGGCGTACCCCAGATCACGAAGTCCGAGGCGCCGCCGCTGATCACGGTCCGGCGCAACCTCGGCGACAGCAACACTCCGGACGCGTACACCGCGCAGGAGCGGCTGCTCGGCTACACCGTCTATCAAGTGCCGGACTACAAGGGCACGCGGTTCGCCAGCGGTGACGTGCGGCTGGTGTCGCGCTGCGAGGCGGGCACGACGGCGTACCTGCACATGCCGCGGGTGGAAGGGCGAGCGCGTCTCGAGGGCGGCGACTGGCACGACCTGGGCGCGACCCGGCGGCCGGGGATCAACACCCGCAGCTCGATGGTCGGCCTCGGCACGGTGCCCGCGAACGGCGTGATCCGGATCGAGGTCAACTTCGGCGAGGACCCGCAGGGCATCCCGCCGCACGGCGCGATCGGTTGCCTCAACCATCAAGCCCTGGGGAAGGCGGTACGGCGGTTGCGCGAGAGCGGAGCCACCGACGTCCAGGCCGGCGGCCACTCGATCCGCGCGAAGCTGCCGACCGGCAGCAAGGGCTGGGCTGTCCTCGCCGTACCGAAGCTGCCGGGCTGGACGTGCAAGGTCGGCAACGGCAAGGCACAGACGCCGCGCGACTTCGGCGGCCTGATGGCAGTGCCGCTGACCGGCGACCCACAGCAGATCGCCTGCTCCTACACGCCGCCCGGGTTGCGCCGCGGTCTCGCCGCCGCGGGTGCCGCCGCCGTGCTCCTGCTCGGGATCGTGCTGATCGGAGCGGCACGACGACGGCGAATCACCAGACACGACCTAACTAAGAGTTGATGTCGCGGCGGTGGAAGACCCAGCCGCCGATCCCGATCATCAGCACGGCCAGGACGGCCAGGTACCAGGCGCCGTGCTCGAAGGTGAGCGTCTTCTCGACGTAGTTGCAGTTGTACCCACCGTCGCTGCTCGCGCTGCACTCGTTGAGGTAGTACTGCGTGTCGTGCTTCACGAAGGCGTCGAAGTTCAGCCGGACCAGCCACGGCTGGGCCTTCTGCAGGAACGAGCCGAACACGCCCTCGACCAGCACGAGGTACCCCATCACGACACCGATCGCGGCCGCGGTGTGCCGGAGCAGCAGACCGACGACGCTGCCGAGCGCGGCGGCCAGCGCGGTCGTCACGACGGCCCGGCCACCGGTCGCGGTCAGGTTGCCCCAGACCTTGCCGGTCGTGTGGGCGTCGCCAAGCGCGTGGACGATCAGGTAGACCCCGAGCAGCACGATCGCGAGGATCACCGCCGCGATCGGCACGAATCCGCTCGCGGCCGCGAGCAGCTTGCTCCCGTACACCCGGAGCCGGCGCGGCTCGAAGGTCAGCCAGTTGCCGATGGCACCGGTACTGAACTCCGCGCCGAAGAAGCTCGCCCCGATCAGGAACGCCGCGAACGCCAGGAAGTACGACGAACCCTGGAGCAGCTCCGGCATGATCGTGGCGAACACGGTCCGCGGCTTGCCGAAATCCTCGAGCTTGGGCTCGGAGTAGTTGCACATGTCCTCGAGCTTGGGCTTCGGGTCCGGCTGGCTGTTCCAGTCGGCCTCGCACTGCCTGAGGTTCTCGGCGGCGTGGTCGACCCAGTCCTGGTGCGCGACCTCGAACTGCCGCTGGGCCTGCTGCTGCTCGGCGGCGGTCATCGGCCGCGCGTCGGCCCAGGTGGCGACCAGCAGCAGCGCACTGATCAGGAGCAGGCCGGCAGCACCGACAATGGTCAACCGGCGGGAGATCAAGCGACGGAGCTCGACCTTGGTCAGGCGGATCACTGCAACCCCTCACCCTCGGTCAGCTCGAGGAACACGGACTCCAGGTCGGCACGGACCGGGGTCAGCTCGGACACGTACAGCTCCTGCTGCGCCAGCCGGCGCGTGACGTCGGCCGGGTCGGTCGCGCCGTCGACGAGCAGGTGGTTGCCGTCGGCGCGGACGGTCAGACCGGCCGCGGTCAGGATCCGGGTCGCCGCCTCGTGGTTGTCCACGGCAACCTTGACCGTGGTCGCCGTACCGCCACCGATGACCTCGGCGACGGTCCCCGAGGCGAGCAGCCGGCCGTGGCCGATGATCGACACGGTGTCCGCGACCTGCTCGACCTCGGCGAGGATGTGGCTGCTGACCAGCACGGTCTTGCCCTCGTCGCCGAGGCTGCGCATGGTCTCGCGGATCTCCCGGATGCCGGCCGGGTCGAGGCCGTTGGTCGGCTCGTCGAAGATCAGCAGGTCGGGCTGCTTCAGCAGCGTGGCCGCGATCGCGAGCCGTTGCTTCATGCCCAGCGAGTACCCGCGGAACCGGTCGTCGCCGCGGTCGCCGAGCGAGGTCTGCTCGAGCACCTCGCCCACCCGGCCACGCGGGGCTCCGATTGCCTCGGCCAGCAGCTCGAGGTTCTTGGTGCCCGAAAAGGCCGGAAAGAACTTCGGCGACTCGACGATCGCGCCGACCCGGCCGACCACCTCCGGCAGCTGGGCCGGCACCGGCTTGCCGAACACGGTCATCGAGCCGGCGTCGGCCCGGACCAGCCCGAGCAGCATCCGGATCGAGGTGGTCTTCCCGGAGCCGTTCGGCCCGAGGAAGCCGTGCACTCCGCCGGTCGGGACGTCCAGGTCCAGACCCTGCACCGCGACCACCTTGCGCCCCCGGCGGGTGCGGTACGTCTTGCGCAGTCCGCGCGTACTCACTGCCAAGTCAGGCATCGTGCCCCTCTCACTCTGCAGGCGCAGACGCACAGAGTGTCAGTTTTGTTCGTGCGGTGCATTTCCCCCCGCCTGTGCAGCGGTGTGACCTATACCCCCTCCAGGTATCTGGCGCGGACTTGCGCTGGATACCTGGAGGGGGTACTTTTCTGAGTGTCGACATACCCCCGAGGGGTAGCTGGAGGAGCCGGAAATGACTGATGCAGACCACGTTCACGGGTACACCGCGGAGAAGAGCAGCCACCTCAAGCGGCTGCGCCGGATCGAGGGCCAGATCCGTGGCCTGCAGCGGATGGTCGAGGAGGACAAGTACTGCATCGACATCCTGACCCAGGTGTCGGCGGCCACCAAGGCACTGCAGTCGTTCTCGCTGGAGCTGCTCGACGAGCACCTCTCGCACTGCGTGGTCGAGGCCGCGCAGAAGGGCGGCCCGGAGGCCGAGGAGAAGGTCCGGGAGGCCTCCGACGCGATCGCCCGCCTGGTCCGTAGCTGAAACTTCGAGAAGGAGCCTGATATGACCACCACCACGTACGCCGTCACCGGGATGACCTGCGGCCACTGCGAGTCGGCCGTCACCGAGGAGCTGACCAAGCTCGTCGGTGTCCAGGACGTGAAGATCGACCTCGTCGCCGGCGGCACGTCCGCTGTGCACGTGACGAGTCAGTCTGAGCTCGACGAGGCCGCCGTCCGCGAGGCCGTCGACGAGGCAGGCTACGAACTGGCGGCGTCGTGAACCGGGCCGTCGCGCTCCGGCTCGGCGCGTTCGCCGGTGCGCTCGTGCTCGCCTTCGCGGCGGCGTACGGCATCGGCTCCGCGGTCGACCCGATCGCGGCGGCCGACACGCCCGCCCAGGCCGCTCAGCCCACCGACGGGATGGCGGACATGGGTGCCGAGCACGGCGGCGGTCACGACTCCGGCGGGCAGCTGCCGGGCCTGGCCGTCTCCGATGCCGGCTACACGTTCGCACCGGCGACCACGTTCTTCACCAGCGGCGCGAAGACCCAGCTGCGCTTCACGATCCAGGGCCCGGACGGCAGGCCGGTCACGAAGTACACCAAGACGCACGAGAAGGACCTGCACCTGATCGTGGTCCGGCGCGATCTGTCCGGCTTCCACCACGTGCACCCGACGCTCGCCGCCGATGGCACGTGGAGCATCCCGTTCACGTTCACCGCGGGTGGGACCTGGCGGCTGTACGCCGACTTCCAGCCGGCGGGGCTGGACCGCAACCTCACGCTCGGCACCGACGTCAACGTCTCCGGCCTCTACATCCCGGTCCCGTTGAACGACCCGGCCGCCGTCACGAGCGTGCAGGGGTACGACGTGACCCTCGCGGGCACGCCCGTTGCGGGCAAGGAGTCCCAGCTGACGTTCAAGGTCAGCCGCGGCGGCAAGCCGGTGACCGACCTGCAGCCGTACCTGGGCGCCTTCGGCCACCTGGTCTCGCTGCGTAGCGGCGACCTGGCCTACCTGCACAACCACCCGGCGCAGCACGCCGAACCAGGCATGAAGGGCGGGCCGGAGATCACCTTCGCGACGACCTTCCCGACCGCGGGTACGTACAGCCTGTTCCTGGACTTCCAGCACGCCGGCGCGGTGCACACCGCCGAGTTCACCGTGAAGGTCGGCTCCACGGGTACCGCGATCGTCCCGCCCACCGCCGTACCAGCGCACGAGGAGCACGAGGAGGAGGACCACAGCCATGAACCAGTCCGTTGAGCTCATCATCGGTGGGATGACCTGTGCCTCCTGCGCGGCGCGGGTCGAGAAGAAGCTGAATCGGATGGACGGCGTGACCGCGACGGTCAACTACGCCACCGAGAAGGCGAAGGTCAGCTACCCCGACGGCGTTTCGCCCGACGACCTGGTCGCCACGGTCGAGAAGACCGGTTACACCGCGGCCTTGCCGTCGCCGGCCGTCGAGCCTGTGGCCGAGGCCGACGAGCTCAAACCGCTGCGGGAGCGACTGATCGCCAGCATCGTCCTCGCCGTACCGGTGATCGCCTTCGGGATGGTCCCGGCGCTGCAGTTCGACTCGTGGCAGTGGGCGTCGCTGACACTCGCCTTCCCGGTGGTGACGTGGGCGGCCTGGCCGTTCCACAAGGCCGCCTGGACGAACCTGCGGCACGGCGCCGCGACGATGGACACGTTGATCTCGCTGGGCGTGGTGAGCGCGTTCCTGTGGTCGCTGTACGCGCTGTTCCTCGGTTCCGCCGGTGCGCCTGGGATGAAGATGCCGTTCACGCTGATCCCCTCCCGCGGCAGCGGCGCGGAGGAGATCTATCTCGAGGTCGCGGCCGGCGTGACCACGTTCATCCTCGCCGGCCGGTACTTCGAGGCGCGGGCCAAGCGCCGGTCCGGCGCGGCCTTGCGAGCGCTGCTCGAGCTGGGTGCAAAGGACGTCGCCGTACTGCGCAACGGCGTGGAGACCCGGATCCCGGCCGACCAACTGGTCGTGGGTGACGAGTTCGTCGTCCGGCCGGGCGAGAAGATCGCGACCGACGGCGTGATCGTCACCGGGAGCAGCGCGGTCGACGCGTCGATGCTGACCGGTGAGTCCGTGCCGGTCGAGGTGAGCGCGGGCGACGCCGTGGTTGGCGCGACCGTGAACGCCGGCGGCCGGCTGGTCGTGCGGGCTTCGCGCGTCGGCTCGGATACGCAGCTCGCGCAGATGGCCCGGCTGGTCGAGGACGCGCAGAACGGGAAGGCCGCCGTCCAGCGGCTGGCGGACAAGGTGTCCGGGATCTTCGTGCCGATCGTGATCGGGCTGGCGCTGACGACGCTCGGCTTCTGGCTTGGGAACGGTTCGCCGGTCGAGGTCGCGTTCACCGCGGCGGTCGCCGTACTGATCATCGCCTGCCCGTGTGCGCTCGGGCTGGCCACGCCGACCGCATTGATGGTCGGTACCGGTCGGGGTGCGCAGCTGGGCATCCTGATCAGGGGGCCGGAGGTGCTGGAGTCCACCCGGCGGGTCGACACCGTCGTGCTGGACAAGACCGGCACCGTGACTACGGGCCGGATGGAGCTGGTCGACGTACTGCTGGCGCCCGGGCAGGAGCGGGCCGACGTACTGCGGTTGGCCGGGGCGCTGGAGCACTCGAGCGAGCACCCGATCGCCGCCGCGATCGCACGAGCCGCTGCTTCGGAGGTCGGGACACTTCCCGAGGTCGAGGACTTCGGCAACGTGGAAGGCCTTGGTGTGCAGGGGATCGTCGACGGGCACGCCGTACTGGTCGGGCGGACGCGGTTGCTAGAGGAGTGGAGCCAGCACCTGCCGTCCGAGCTCGCCCACGCGAAAGAGCACGCCGAGGCTGAGGGCAGTACTGCGGTGGCCGTCGGGTGGGACGGGGTGGCACGAGCCGTCCTGGTCGTCGCGGACACGGTGAAGCCGACGTCTGTCGAGGCGATCGCTCAGCTGAGGTCGTTGGGGTTGCGGCCGGTGCTGCTGACCGGTGACAACGAGGCAGTGGCGACGAAGGTGGCCGGCGCGGTCGGCATCGACGAGGTGATCGCCGAGGTCCTGCCGGCCGGCAAGGTCGACGTGATCAAGAAGCTGCAGGACGAGGGCCGCGTGGTCGCGATGGTCGGCGACGGCGTCAACGACGCCGCGGCCCTGGCCCAGGCGGATCTCGGTCTGAGCATGGGCACCGGCACCGACGTCGCGATCGAGGCCAGCGACCTCACCCTGGTCCGCGGCGACCTCCGCGCCGCCGCCGACGCCATCCGCCTCTCCCGCAGCACCCTCCGCACCATCAAGGGCAACCTGTTCTGGGCCTTCGCCTACAACGTGGCCGCCATCCCCCTGGCCGCCGCCGGCCTCCTCAACCCCATGCTCGCCGGCGCGGCCATGGCCTTCAGCTCCATCTTCGTAGTAACCAACAGCCTCCGCCTCCGCCGATTCGACCCTCTCAACTGATCCAAGCGGTGCCGGTCAGCGGATCCAGGCTGTGGCGTCGCTGGGGAGTTTGCCGTCGTCGAGGGGGGTGCTGCTCAGCAGCACCTCCTCGTGCGGCGGTAGGTCCACCGCGTCCGGGCTGAGGTTGGTCACGCAGGTGAGGCGCTCACGGGTGAAGGTGAGCACCTCGTCAGGCGACTCGACCCAGGACAGAGCGCCGTCCCCCAGCAACTCCCGCCGAAGCCGCAGTCCGTCGCGGTACAGGGTCATCATCGCGTTCTGGTCGTGCTGCTGGGATTCGACGGTCAGGTTCTTCCAGTCGGCCGGCTGTGGGAGCCACGGCGTACCGGCGCCGAAGCCGAACGGTGGTTCCTTGCCCGACCAAGGTAGGGGCACTCGGCAACCATCTCGGCCACGATCGGTACCGCCGGAGCGGATGAAGATCGGGTCCTGCAGGAGCTCGTCCGGCAGATCCTCCACCTCGGGCAGACCCAGTTCCTCGCCCTGATAGACGTAGAGGCTGCCGGGCAGCGCCATGGCGAGCAGCGCGGCGGCGCGAGCCCGCCGCTCGCCCAGCACGAGATCGGTCCGCATCCCGTGCTTGCGGTCCTGGTGCGAGAACGACGTGTCCGGTCGCCCGTACTTCGTCACCGGCCGCGTCACGTCGTGGTTGGACAGGACCCAGGTCGGCGGCGCCCCGATCGGTACGTGGGTCGACAGCGTCAGGTCGATCGACGCCTTCAGCTCCGCCGCCTCCCACGGGCGCGACAGGAAGTCGAAGTTGAACGCGGTCTGCATCTCGTCCGGCCGCAGGTACAGCGCGAACCGCTCCTGGTCCGGCATCCACATCTCGCCGACCAGGAACCGGCCGTCGTAGGAGTCGGTGATCCGCCGCCAGCCGCGGTACACCTCGTGCACCTCGTCGTGATCGGTGTACGACTCCTCGACGCTGTCCAGGTCCTTGAACAGTACGGCGGCGCTGTCGATCCGGATCCCGTCGACACCGCGGTCCAGCCAGAACCGGAGGATGTCGTGGAACTCCTCGACCACCTCGGGGTTGCGCCAGTTGAAGTCCGGCTGCTCGGGCGCGAACAGGTGCAGGTACCACTCGCCGTCCGCGACCCGCGTCCAGGCCGGCCCGTTGAAGATCGACTGCCAGTCGTTGGGCGGACCATCACCACGGCCCGGCCGGAACAGGAACCGCTCGCGCTCCGGCGACCCCGGTCCGGCCTGCAGCGCCAGGCGGAACCAGTCCTGCTGGTCCGAGCCGTGGTTCGGGACGATGTCGATGATCGTGCGGATGTTCAGCGCGTGCGCCTCCGCGATGTACGCCTCGGCCTCGGCCAGCGTGCCGAACGCCGGGTCGATCGCGCGGTAGTCGGCGACGTCGTACCCGCCGTCGGCCATCGGGGACGGGTACCACGGGTTCAGCCAGATCGCGTCCACCCCGAGCTCGGCCAGGTACGGCAGCTTGGCGCGCAGCCCGGCGAGGTCGCCGATCCCGTCATCGTTGCCATCGGCAAAGCTCCGCAGGTACACCTGGTAGATCGCGGCACCGCGCCACCATTCGTCGGCCATCGATTCTCCTCAACCTTTCAGGCTTCCCGCGGTGAGACCGGCCATGATGCTTCGCTGGAACACGAAGAACACCAGGATGGTCGGCAGGCTGGCGATCACCAGGGAAGCGATCAGCACGTTCTGGGGCATCTGCGCGGACAGGGACGCGATGCCGACACTGATCGACATCTTGTCCGTCTCTGGGAGGACGAGCAGCGGCCAGACGAAGTCCTTCCACACCGTCACGACGGACAGGATCGACACCACACCGATGATCGGCCGCGACACCGGCAGGATGATCGACCAGAGGATCCGCAGCGGCGAGGCGCCGTCGATCTCCGCGGCCTCGAGCAGTTCGCGGGGGATCGAGTCGAAGAACCGCTTGAGCAGGAACACGAAGAACCCGTTCGCCGCGGCCGGCAGCCAGATCGCCCACGGGGTGTTCAGCAGATCCGCGTGCAGGATCGGCAGGTCCTTCGCCACCAGGTACGTCGGCAGCAGCAGGACCATCGGCGGGATCATCAGGGTCGCCAGCATCGCGCCGAGTACGAGCTTGCCGAGGACCGGGCGCAGCTTCGAGAGTGCGTACGCCGCGGTGACGTCGACGGCGAGCGTGAACAACCAGGCGCCACCGGCGTACAGGGCGGTGTTCTTCAGGAAGACGCCGAGCTGGAGCTGCTCCCAGGCGTCCTGGTAGACGCTGAAGTCGAAGCTCTTCGGGAAGAAGCTGGGTGGGATCTGCGCCAGTTCGTCGGGCGACTTGAGCGCGCCGGTCACCATCCAGTAGAGCGGGAAGACGAACGCGCCGGTAAAGGTGACGACGGTGACGGTCAGGATCGTCCAGTAGATGATCCGGCCGCGCCGGGTGCGGAGGCTCAGCGGGGACACCAGAGTTCTCATCGGGCCTCCTCCTCGCGGGACACGCGCAGGTAGATCGTCGAGAAGACCAGCAGCACGATCATCAGCATCAGGCCGAGTGCGGAGCCGCCGCCGAAGTCGCCGAAGTTGAAGGCGTACTGGTACATCAGGTAGGCGACCGTGACGGTCGCGTTCTCCGGGCCGCCGCCGGTGAGCAGGTAGGGCTCGATGAAGACCTGCATGGTGGCGACGATCTGCAGCAGCAACATCACCAGGAGGATCAGCTTGGTCTGCGGGATCGTGACATGCCAGACGCGCTTCAGCAGGCCCGCGCCGTCGAGCTCGGCGGATTCGTACAGGTCCCCTGGGATGCTCTGCAGCGCGGCCAGGTAGATCAGCGTCCCGGTCCCCAGATTCATCCAGGTCGACACGATCACCAGACTGATCAACGCCGTACCGGTCGAGTCCAGCCAACTGAGCGGCGGGAGGTTCACCGCCCCCAGCGCCTGGTTGAACAGCCCGGATCCCGGATCGTAGAACCACTTGAACAACAGCACGGCAACGGCCGGCGGCAACATCACCGGCAGATACACGACAAACCTCAGGTAGGCCTTGGCGTGCCTCAGCTCGTTGAGCACCACGGCCAGCACGAACGGCACCGCATACCCGATCACCAGCGCAAGCCCGCTGAACGCGGCCGTGTTCAACCAAGCCGCCCGAAACGCCGGATCCTCGATCACGGTCCGGAAGTTGTCCAGCCCAACCCACTTGCCCGGGTCGACGAAGTTGTTCTCCTGAAAACTGAGCACAACCTCCCGAACCATCGGATACCAGGAGAACAAGGCAAAACAGATCAACGCCCCACAAAGAAACCCATAAGCAGTGAGGTTCCGCCTGACCGCCCTCCGCAGTGCGCCGTGGTCGTCCGGTGACGGCTGGTCCGCCGTCCCCGCTACCAGGGGACGGCGGACCTGCTCCTCAGTAACAGCCATCAGGTGTTCTTGGCCAGGATCTTGTTGGCCTTGGATTCTGCGTCGCTCAGGAGTTTGTTGATGTCGGCGTCCTTGCGGGTCAGGACTGCGGACATTGCCACGTCGAGGACGGCGTACAGCTCCTGGGCCTTGGGGGGCTCGAGTTTGTTGGTGATGTTGCCCTGGGCCTTGACGTACGGCGTGAAGTTGTCCACCGGGACGGTGGCGAACTGCTTGCGGAGGGCATTGATCTGCGTGCCCGGCGCCGTGGTGCCGTAGAGGTCGGGGATCGGGAGGCCCACCGGACGACCCTGCGCCTTGGAGCGTTCGTAGTTGAACTGCCCCTGGCCCGGCGTGAGCTCATGGAACTCCAGCCACAGCAGCCCGGCCTTGATCTTCTCCGGCGTCGCCTTCGGGTTGAACATGTACCCGTCGCCGCCGCTCAGCGACGACTTGCCGTCCGACTCCGGTACGGCGGTCACCCCGTAGTCCTCGAACTTGCCCTTGAAGTCGTTGTTCACCGACTGTACGACATCCGGCGCGCCGACCATCATGCCGAGCTTGCCGCCGCCCATCATCCGCATCAGGTCCTCCCACTGGAGGAGCTGCTTGGACCCCATCGAGTTGTCGTCCCAGCGCATCCGCTGCAGGTTCTCCAGCACCGCCTTGCCCTCGTCGCTGTTGAACGCGGCGGTCTTCCCGTCGTCGCTCACCATCGACCCACCGCGGGCGTACAGCTCGGCGGCGAAGTGCCATCCACCGGTGTTCCCGGCCGAGTACTCGCCGTACCCGACGTACCCCGCCCCGAGCCCGGCGATCTTCTTCGCGGCCGCGCGCACGTCGTCCCACGTCTTCGGCGGGTTCGCCGGATCGAGACCGGCCTGGGTGAAGAGCTTCCGGTTGTAGACCAGCCCCATGTTGTAGTTGTTCCGCGGCAGCCCGTACGTCTTGTCGCCGTCCTTGAAGACGCTCATCACGTCCGGCCGCAGGTCCTTCAGCGGCTTCACGCTGCCGACGTACTGACTGATGTCGGCGGCCTGCTTCTTGTCGATGATCTTCCGTACGTCGGTGTAGTAGACGTAGAACAGATCCTCCTGGGTGCCACCGGCCAGCTTCGCCTGGAAGGTGTCCGGGTTGATGCAGGGGAAGGCGTCCTTGCCCTGCACCGTGATGTTCGGGTGCAGCTTCTGGAACGCGGCGACGTCCGCCTCCCAGGCCTCGCGTTCCTTCGGGTTGCTCTTCGGCGGCTCGCAGCCGACCGTGATCGTCACCGGTCCGTCCGACGCTCCCCCGGCGGCCGGCTTGTTCCCGTCGTCCGACCCGCAGGACGCGGCCACCAGCCCGAGTCCCATCACCAGCAGCAGGCTGAGCCCACGGCGCGTTGTCCTCATCTCCACCCTCTCCCTCAGATCGTGCGATCACCGTAGGGAACTCAACCGTTGAGCGCAAGAGTTGGATTGTGGAATGCAAAATCGTGACTTCATCAAGGAAGAGCACAAACGCCAGCAGCCGCCGACCGGACGACCCAGTCAGCGGCTGCGGAGGTACGGCGACTAGATGCGGGCGCGCGCGGTTGACGCGCGGACCACCAGCTCGGGCTCGAAGAGGAGTTCGTCGGCCGGGACCGAGGCGCGTTCGATCAGGGCCACCAGCATGTCCACCGCGGCGCGGCCCATGGCGTCGATCGGCTGCCGGACGGTGGTGAGGGGCGGGTCGGTGCAGTTCATCATCGCGGAGTCGTCGTACCCGATCACGGAGACCTCGTCGGGGACGCTCAGGCCGGCTCGCCGTACGGCGCGGATCGCGCCCAGCGCCAGGATGTCGCTGGCGCAAACGATCCCGGTAACGCCCTTGTTCACCAGCCGGGTCGCGGCCGCGTGCCCGCCCTCGAGCGAGAACATCGTGTGCTCGACCAGGTCGAGGTCGGCCTCGTCCGCGGCCAGGTAGGCGTCCAGCTTGCGCCGTGACGGAATGTGGTCACGCGGCCCGAGCACCATGCCGATCCGGCGGTGACCGAGCGCGCGGAGGTGCCCGATCGCCATCTCCGCGGCGACGTGGTCGTCCGAGGAGACCTGCGGGAACCCGAGGTGATCGACCGCCGCGTTCACCAGCACGGTCGGCAGCTTGCGCTCCTGGATCAGCTCGTAGTGCTGATGCGGCGCGTCCGCCTGCGCGTAGAACCCACCGGCGAAGACGACACCGGAAACCTGCTGCTGGAGCAGAAGGTCCACGTAGTCCGCCTCGGACACGCCACCGACGGTCCGGGTGCAGAGCAAGGACGTGAAACCTTGCTGCGCGAGCGCTCCGCCGACGACCTCGGCGAACGCCGGGAAGATCGGGTTCTGCAACTCCGGCAGGACCAGACCGACGAGCCGGGCGCGATCGCCGCGCAGCTGCGTAGGACGCTCGTACCCGAGCACGTCGAGCGCGGTGAGCACGGCTTCCCGGGTCGCCTCGGACACGCCGGGCTTGCCGTTCAGGACCCGGCTGACGGTGGCTTCGCTGACTCCGACCTTCTTCGCCACCTCTGCAAGTCGTCGCGTCATGACGCAAACTGTACGCCTTCCAACGCAAGAACTTGCAACGACTTGCGTAGGGTTGAATCGGCTCCCTGCCGGGTCAGGATGCTGACAGACTGGTGCCGTGCCCCGATTCGTTGCCACCCGCCCGGACACCGGCCTGCTGTCGCTTCCCTGGGACGTGCCGCTGGAGGACTGGCCCGAGGACCAGCTGGTCGCGCTGCCGCGCGGTATTTCGCGGCACGTGGTCCGGTTCGTCCGGGTCAGCGGCACCGTGTACGCGATCAAGGAGGTGCTCGAGCACCTCGCGATGCACGAGTACCGCCTGCTGCGCGACCTCGAGCGGCTGGAGGCACCCTCGGTCGAGCCCGTCGGCGTGATCACCGACCGGATCGACCGGAACGGCGAGCCGATCGACTCGATCCTGATCACCAAGCACCTGCAGTTCTCGCTCCCGTACCGCGCCCTGTTCTCCAGCACGCTCCGGCCGGACACGGTGAACCGCCTGATCGACGCGCTGGTCGCGCTGATCGTCCGGCTGCACCTGCTCGGGTTCTTCTGGGGTGACTGCTCGCTGTCCAACACCCTGTTCCGGCGCGACGCGGGCGCGTTCGCGGCGTACCTCGTGGACGCGGAGACCGGCGAGCTGCACCAGGAGATCTCCGACGGACAGCGGGCGCACGACCTGTACACGGCGGAGATCAACCTGTTCGGTGAGCTGCTCGACCTGCAGGAGGGCGGTCTGCTGGACGAGTCGATCGACCCGCAGGAGACGGTCGAGTCGATCCAGAAGCGGTACGAGGCGCTGTGGGCCGAGCTGACCGCGCCGGAGGAGTTCGCCACCGACGAGATGCACCGGCTCGACTCCCGGATCCGCCGACTGAACGAGCTCGGCTTCGACGTCGCCGAGATCGACATCATCACCGACTGGGACGGCAGCCAGGTCCGGATCCAGCCGAAGGTCGTGGACGCCGGCCACCACTCGCGGCGGCTGCTCCGGCTGACCGGCCTGGACGTCGAGGAGAACCAGGCGCGGCGGCTGCTCAACGACCTGGACTCGTTCGCCGCCGCGACCGATCAGCAGAACGAGGACGAGGAGATCGTCGCCCACCAGTGGCTGACCGACGTCTTCGAGCCCGTCGTACGGTCGGTGCCGCGGGACCTGAACCGCAAGCTCGAGCCGGCCGAGGTGTTCCACGAGGTGCTCGAGCACCGCTGGTTCCTGTCCGAGCAGGCCGGGCACGAGGTCGACACGATGGAGGCGGCCCGGTCGTACGTCGACGACGTACTGAGCGCGAAGCCGGACGAGAAGCTGGCGCTGCCGACCTCTCCGGTCCCGGACATGGACTGACCCTTGCCATCTCGCCGTCTCTCGCCGCCGATGGGCTGGAACAGCTGGGACTGCTTCGGGACGACGGTGACGGAGCCCGAGGTCCTGGCCAATGCGCGGGTGATGTCTTCGCAGTTGCTGGCGTTCGGCTGGGACACGGTCGTCGTCGACATCGCGTGGTACGACCCGACGGCGCGGGCGCACGGGTACAACTCCGATGCTCCGGTTGTGCTGGATGGCTACGGCCGCCAACTGCCGGCGCCCAACCGCTTCCCCTCGGGATTCGCGGCGTTGGCCGCTGAGGTGCACGCGCTCGGGCTCAAGTTCGGCCTGCACATCATGCGCGGGATCCCTCGGCGCGCGGTCGAGCTCGACCTGCCCATCTTCGGTACGTCGTGGACCGCTGCCGAGGTCGCGGACCGCGACAACGTCTGCGCCTGGAACCCCGACAACTTCGGGCTGAACCACGACCATCCTGGAGCGCAGGCGTACTACGACTCTCAGGTAGCCCAGTTCGCCGCGTGGGGCGTCGACTTCATCAAGGCCGACGACATGCTCGCGCCGTACCACCACCGCGAGATCGAGTCCTATGCCGAAGCGATCAGACGCAGCGGGCGGGACATCACGCTCTCCCTGTCGCCCGGCACGTGGCTGTCCACCGACCACGTCGACCACCTCCGCGAGAACGCGGCGATGTGGCGAATCTCCGACGACCTCTGGGACCGCTGGGAAGACATCCACGCCCAATTCGCCCGCCTGGCCCGCTGGGCTCCTTTCCAGCAGCCCGGCGGCTGGGCCGACGCCGACATGCTCCCCCTGGGCCATATAGGCATCCGCGCCGAACGCGGCGACGACCGCGCCAGCCGCTTGACCCTCGACGAACAGAAGACCCTGCTAACCCTCTGGTCGATGGCCCGCTCCCCCCTCATGATGGGCGGCGACCTCCCCACCACCTCCCCGGAAACCGTTGCCCTACTGAAGAATCCGGCCCTCGCCGAACTCTTGACAACCTCCTACAACAACCGCGAGATCACCCGCGAGCCCATCGCCGACGGCGAACTCATCGTCTGGAGAGCCCGAGGCGAGCACTGCTCCTACGAGGCAACCTTCTGGACCGGCCCAACCCCGCACGCATTCCCTACCAACGGCCCAGACCTCTGGGGCGCCACCGACGCCCACATCCCCGCCCACGGCGTCCGCTGGTTCAAACTACCGCCAACGCCCTGAGGCGGCGCATCAGCGTGGGGGCATGCGGAGGGCGCCGTCCAGGCGGATTACTTCGCCGTTGAGGAGTTGGTTGTCGAGGATGTGGTGGACGAGGGCGGCGTACTCCGACGGCTTGCCCAGGCGGGAGGGGTGCGGGACCTGCTGCTCGAGGACGGTGCGGGTTTCTTCGGGGAGGCCGGCGAGCATGGGGGTTTCCATGGTGCCGGGGGCGATGGTGACGACCCGGATGCCCTTGTCGGCCAGGTCGCGGGCCGCGGTCAGGGTGAGGGCCACGATGCCGCCCTTGCTGGACGCGTACGCCGCCTGGCCGATCTGGCCGTCGTACGCCGCAATCGAGGCGGTCATCACGATCACGCCGCGGTCGCCGTCCTCGCCGGGGTCGGTGGCGATCATCCGCTCGGCCGCCAAGCGGACCACGTTGAAGGTGCCGATCAGGTTGACCTCGATCACCTGCCGGAAGGTTGCCAGCGGCAACGGACCCTTGCGGCCGACGACCCGCCCAGGGGTCGCGATGCCGGCGCAGTTGACGACCACGCGGAGGGTGCCCAGCGAAGCAGCCGCATCCAGGGCCGCGGTGACGGCAGTCTCGTCGGTGACGTCGGCCGGCGCGAAGACGACGCGGTCGCCCAGCTCCTCCGCGACCGCCTTACCAGCCGACGACGGCAAGTCGACGATGACGACCCCGAGCCCGTCCGCGGCCAACCGCCGTACCGTCGCCTCACCGAGCCCCGAACCACCACCGGTGACGAGAGCGACATCGGCCGGACCAAGCTTCATCACATGCTCCTAGGGTCCTGTGAGTGCTGTGACTCGAACGATAGCGGTGTCCAGGTGCGTGCATCGGGGTGCTTGGGCAGTGGCCTCGATGCGGAGCATCGTGGGCGCTGGCCAAGTGCCGCGAGGTGCGTGCCTGGGCGCCGATAGCGTCGAGTCACAGCACTCACAGGACCCTCAGAAGATCGCGGCTGATGACCAGCCGCTGGATCTGGTTGGTTCCTTCGAAGATCTGCGTCACCTTGGCCTCGCGCATGTACCGCTCGGCCGGGAACTCCCGGGTGTAACCGTACCCACCGAGCACCTGGACCGCGTCGGTGGTGACCTTCATCGCCGCGTCCGTGCAGACCAGCTTCGCGATCGCCGCCTCGCGCGTGAACGAGCGCCCGAGATCCCGCCGGCGCGCCGCGTGCAGGTACGTCGCCCGCCCGGACTCGACCGCCGCCGCCATGTCGGCGAGCAGGAACTGGATCCCCTGGAAGTCCGCGATCGCCTGCCCGAACTGCTGCCGCTCCCGCGCGTACGCCATCGCCACGTCCAGCGCCGCCTGCCCGAGCCCGATCGCGCACGCGGCGATCCCGAGCCGCCCGGAGTCGAGCGCGGACAACGCGATCCGCATCCCGTCACCCTCTGCGCCGATCAGGTTCGAGACCGGCACGCGTACGCCGTCGTAGTTCACCAGCGTCGTGGTCGACCCGGTCAACCCCATCTTCCGCTCCGGCGCCCCGAAGCTCAGCCCCACGGCGGAGGCCGGCACGTGAAACGCCGAGATCCCGTGCGTCCGGTGGTCGGACGTCCGGGCGAAGGTGGTGTAGAAGTCGGCGTGCGACCCGTGGCTGATCCAGGCCTTCGTCCCGGTCAGCACGTACTCCGATCCGTCGCGGACAGCCCGGGTGGTCATCGAGGTGATGTCGGACCCGGCCTGCGGCTCGGACAGCGCGTACGCGCCGAGCATCTCCCCGCCGACCATGTCCGGCAGCAACCGGGCCCGCTGCTCGTCGGTCCCGAACGTCGCCAGCGCGTACGACGTCATCGTGTGCACCGAGATGCCCACGCCGACCGACATCCAGGCGGACGCGACCTCCTCGAGCATCTGCAGATACACCTCGTACGGCTGCTCGGCGCCGCCGTACTGCTCCGGGTAGGGCAGACCGAGCAGCCCGGCCTTCCCCAGCGTCCGGAACGCGTCCCGCGGGAACGTCTCACTCTCCTCCGCCGCAGCGGCGTACGGAGCGAGCTCGTGCTCGCACAGGTCCCGGACCAGTGCGAGTAGATCGACAGATTCTTCTGTCGGCAGCAGACGATCGACAGCCATCAGGCACCCCTCTCAACCCCTGCCGGAATGATACTAGTAGTGATACTGGAGAACATAATCCCGTATCGTTCTATGCTGTCTCGATATGACAACAGTCGTTCCGGGGCGTCGCACCCGCCGGCAGTCCGAGCTGCTCGACCGGCTCCTGTCCCTGTTCCTCGAGCAGGGCTTCAGCCGGTTCACCCTGGACGACCTGGCCGCCGAGCTGCGCTGCAGCAAGACCACGCTGTACGCGCTCGCGCCGAGCAAGGAACAGCTCGCGGTCGAGGTGGTCAAGCACTACTTCAAGAACGCCACCGCCCAGGTGGAGTCCGCGGTGTCCCGGCAGACCCGCCACGACCGGCGGATCGCGGCGTACCTGAACGCCGTCGCCGACGCGCTCCGGCCGGCCAGCCGCACCTTCCTCGACGACGTCGCGACCTTCGCGCCGGCCCGGTCCGTGTACGAGCGGAACACCCGGATCGCCGCCGACCGGGTCCGGACCCTGATCGAGGACGGCATCAACCACAAGACCTTCCGGCAGGTCGACATCGCGTTCGCGGCCGAGATGGTCGCGCACACCATGCAGGCGATCCAGCGCGGCGACATCGCCCGCCGGACCGGCCTGAACGACGCCGAGGCGTACCGCGAGCTGGCGTCGTTCGTCCTGCACTCGCTGCGTCTGGACTGAGCCGCTGCAGGTCCTAGACTCAGCGCGCTGAAACGTTTGACGTCCGGAAGCTGCCAGACGTCCCATCAGAGCCGTACGCCCCGGAAGGCTGATGACATGAGATCCCTACGAAGCACCGCGGCCCTGGTCGCCGCCGCGGCTCTGACCGTCGGCGGCACCGTGGCGGTGACGGCGCCGGCCAAGGCCGACCCGGTCAAACCGCCCCGGTTGTCCGCCGCCGCGATCACCAAGAAGCTGAACGACCAGATCTACACCCCGGGTACGGCGTGGATGACGAAGCCCG
Source organism: Kribbella sp. NPDC026611 (assembly GCF_040638345.1). Taxonomy (NCBI): domain Bacteria; kingdom Bacillati; phylum Actinomycetota; class Actinomycetes; order Propionibacteriales; family Kribbellaceae; genus Kribbella; species Kribbella sp. NPDC026611. The sequence continues at coordinate 972,532 of NZ_JBEZYC010000003.1, read as the reverse complement.
ACGGCACCGTCGTGGTGTCGTACGACCCGACCGTCACCGGCACGAAGCTGTCCCAGCTGACCGGCCTGACCAAGCAGCTCGGCCCGAACGTCAAGCTGGAGAAGCTGCCCGGCAAGCTGCAGAAGTACATCAGCGGCGGCATGGCGACGTACGGCGGCGAGTACAAGTGCTCGGTCGGCTTCAACGTGCAGCGGCGCGGGAAGTACTACTTCCTGACCGCGGGCCACTGCGGTGAGGTCGCGGCCCGCTGGTACCAGGACCCGAACCACCGGGTCTTCACCGGCGCGGTGCACCACGCCAGCTACCCGTGGAACGACTACTCCCTGGTCGTGTACCGGACCGACATCCCGATGAAGCCGCCGGGCGGCAGCGTCTACCTGTACAACGGCCACTCGCAGGACATCACCAAGGCCGTCAACCCGGGCATCGGGCAGTACGTGTACCGCTCCGGCGCGACGAGTGGCCTGCACAGCGGCCGGGTTACCGGCCTGAACGCGGTGGTCAACTACGGTGACGGCCGGGTGGCCGGTCTGATCCGGACCAGCGTGTGCGCGGAGCCGGGCGACTCGGGCGGCCCGCTGTTCTACCGGCAGTACGCGTTCGGCCTGACCTCGGGCGGCTCGGGTGACTGCAACACCGGTGGGGTGACCTACTTCCAGCCGGTGGTGGAGGCCCTCAACGTGTACGGGGTCTCGATCTACTAGGCGGAGGGTTTCCCTACGCTCCGAATTCAGCTGAATACTCAGGGAGATCCTGGGTACTAATGCTCACGGTTGAAGTCAAGGACGCCCCGCCCCGAAGGCGTCCTCATCGTGAGGAGGCTGAAACCGTGAACCTCAATTCCATCCGCCGTACCACCGCCCTCCTGGCCGCGGCCGGGCTTGCGACCGCCGGACTGCTGGCGACGCAGGCCTCGGCCGCGCCGATCGCCCCGTCGACCCTGTCGGCGTCCGCGATCACCGCGACCCTGAGCAAGGACGCGACGATCCCGGGCACCGCCTGGCAGACCAACCCCGACGGCCGGATCATCGTCTCGTACGACGACACCGTCAGCGGCACCAAGATGTCCAAGCTGAAAGCCGTCACCCAGCAGTTCGGCGACCGGGTCTCGCTGGAGCGGATCCCCGGCAAGCTGACGAAGTACATCGCCGGTGGCGACGCCATCTACGGTGGTCAGTACCGCTGCTCGCTCGGCTTCAACGTCCGCTCCGGCAGCACGTACTACTTCCTGACCGCGGGCCACTGCGGCAACATCGCGTCGACCTGGTACTCGAACTCCAGCCACACCACGGTGCTCGGGACGACCGCCGGGTCGAGCTTCCCCGGCAACGACTACGCGATCGTGCGGTACAGCTCGTCGTTCACGAACCACCCCGGCACGGTGGACCTGTACAACGGCACCTCGCAGGACATCACGTCGGCCGGCAACGCGTACGTCGGTGAGGCGGTCAAGCGCAGCGGTAGCACCACCGGTGTGCACAGCGGCACGGTCCAGGCGGTGAACGCCACGGTGAACTACGCCGAGGGCACCGTCACCGGCCTGATCCGCACCAACGTCTGCGCGGAAGGCGGCGACTCCGGTGGGTCCCTCTTCGCCGGCACGGTAGCCCTCGGCCTCACCTCCGGCGGCTCCGGCAACTGCTCCTCCGGCGGCACCACCTTCTTCCAGCCCGTCACCGAACCGCTCAGCGTCTACGGCGTGAGCGTCTACTGACCCAACCAACAACAGCGCCCCGGCTCCTGGTGGACCGGGGCGCTGTGCTGTGGTCGTTCAGGACGCGCGGCGGCGGGAGATTTCGTAGAGGGCTACGCCGGTGGCTATTCCGGCGTTCAGGGACTCGGTGGCGGACGTCATCGGGATCGAGACGATCAGGTCGCAGTTCTCCCGGACCAGACGGGCCAGGCCCTTGCCTTCGGAGCCGACGACCAGGACGACCGGCTCGGTGGCGGCCTCGAGCTCCGGCAGGTCGACCTCGCCGTCCATGTCCAGGCCGATGACCAGGAGGCCGGCGTCCTTGTAGGACTTGAGGGCGCGGTTGAGGTTGGTGACGCGAGCGACCGGGATCCGGGCCGCGGCACCGGCCGACGTCTTCCAGGCCGACGCCGACATCGACGCTGCCCGGCGCTCGGGGACGACCACGCCGTGCGCGCCGAAGGCGGCCGCGGAGCGGGTGATCGCGCCGAGGTTACGCGGGTCCGTCACGCCGTCGAGCGCAACGATCAACGGCACCTGACCAGCGTTGTACGCCAGCGTCAGCAGGTCGTCCGGGTGCGCATACTCGTACGGCGGGATCTGGATCGCGAGACCCTGGTGCGAACCGCCGGCGGTGACCCGGTCGAGCTCGGTCCGCGGGACCTCGAGCACCGAGATCCCGCGCTCGGCCGCAAGCAGCAGCGCCTCGCGCAGCCGGGCGTCCCGCTCGGTGCCTTCGGCAACATGCAGCGCGGCCGCCGGTACGCCGGCCCGCAGCGCCTCGACGACCGGGTTGCGCCCGTACACCCACTCGACCGTGGAATCGGTGTCCTTGCGCGCCGGGCGCCGGGTGCGCTCCCGCTCCTGGGCCCGCTCCTTCGCCTTGGCCCGCTTGTGGGCCGGGTGCTTGACCCGGTCGACCGCCTTCGGCGTCGGGCCCTTGCCCTCGAGACCCCGCCGGACCCGCCCCCCGGACCCCGCCGTCGCGTTCCCGCGCGGCTTCTTCCGAACGGCGCCCTTACGCTGACTACTGCCTGGCACTTCAGCTTCCTTCGTCTGTAGATGCAAGGGTCCATCGCGGACCCTGCGGGGTGTCCTCGACGACGACGCCGAGTGCCTTCAAACGGTCGCGGACTGCGTCCGCGGCCGCGTAATCCTTGCGTTCGCGGGCGGCCGTGCGCTGCTCCAGCAGCGCCTTGACCAGGCCGTCTACGACCTCCGTCAGCTCGTCGCCGCCCGACGCCCGCGACGCCCACGGCTCGGCCAGCGGGTCCAGCCCGAGCACACCGAGCATCCCGCGCACCGACGCCAGCGCATCGCGCAGCGCGGCCGAGTCGCCGTCGGCAACCAGCTTGTTCCCGTCGCGCACGGTGTTGTGCAGCACGGCGATCGCCGCCGGCGTCCCCAGGTCGTCGTCCATCGCCGCCGAGAAGTCGGCCGGCAGCTCAGCAGCCGCCTCGACCCCGCCGGTGACCTCGTCGGCCCGGGAGACGAACCCCTCGACCCGCTGGAAGCTCTTCGCGGCCTCGTCCAGCGCCTCGAAGGAGAACTCCACCACCGACCGGTAGTGCGACTGCACCAGGTAGTAGCGCAGCTCGATCGGGCGGACCCGCTCGACCACGTTGCGGACGACGGCGCTGTTGCCCATCGACTTCGACATCTTCTCGCCGGCCGTGGTGACGAGCGCGTTGTGCATCCAGAACCGGGCGAACTTCTGCCCGACCGCGGTCGACTGGGCCAGCTCGTTCTCATGGTGCGGGAACCGCAGGTCCAGCCCGCCGCCGTGGATGTCGAACTCCGCGCCGAGGTACTTCCCGGCCATCGCCGAGCACTCGATGTGCCAGCCCGGGCGCCCGCGGCCCCACGGCGCCGGCCAGGACGCGGTCCGCGGCGTGGCGTCGGTCCAGCCCTTCCAGAGGGCGAAGTCGCGCGGGTCCCGCTTGCCGCGCGGGTCGGCGTCGCCGGCCGGCTCCATGTCCTGGATCCGCTGGTGCGACAAGGCGCCGTACGCCGGCCAGGACTTCACGTCGAAGTAGACGTCACCCGACCCGTCCGGGGCGACGTACGCGTGCCCGCGCTCGATCAGCTGCTCGATCAGCTCGAGCATCTCCGGGATGTGCCCGGTCGCGCGCGGCTCGTACGTCGGCGGGCGGCAGCCGAGCACGTCGTACGCCCAGTGCAGCTCGCGCTCGAACTCGTAGGCGTGCGCCCACCACGGGACGCCGCGGTCGGCGGACTTGGCCAGGATCTTGTCCTCGATGTCGGTCACGTTCGCAATGACCGTCACCTCGAAGCCCGAGCGCTCGAACCAGCGCCGCAGGACGTCGAAGACAACCTCCTTGTAGATGTGCCCGACGTGCGGGGCACCCTGCACCGTCAGCCCACAGTGGTAGATCCCGACCTTGCCCGGATGGACCGGCTCGAAATCCCTCACTGCTGCTGTCGCGGTGTCGTACAAGCGAAGTGTCACCGGTCAAGAGTAACGGGAGTGACACCCCCCTCTTGACAAGATATCCACAGACGCCTACTCGGGAGGACGTGTCTTGTCGAACCAGGGGCCGTACGGGCCACCGCCGCAGGGACCGCAGTATCCGCCGCCACCCCAGTACGGACCGCCTCCCCAGCAGTACGGACCGCCGTCGCCGCAGTGGGGACCGCCGCCTGCCCAGCAGCAGCAGTTCGGCTGGGGCGCTCCGCCTGGTGGACCGCGGCCGCCGAAGAGCGGGAAGGGCCCGCTGATCGCCCTGGCCGTCATTCTCGGCGTGGTGCTGTTGGGTGCGGTCGGGCTGGCCGTGGTGTCCAACATCCTCAAGCACAACGGCAGCGACGACCCGTACTACAGCTCCCCGACGAACTCCACCTCGGAGTACACCCCGCCGGCCGAGACGCCGTCGGCGTACCCGACCGACGCGCCGAGCACCACCGCCGCCACCTCGGCACCCCGGACCACCGCGGCACCGCGGACCACTCGCACGCAGCCGGCGCGGCCGACTCCCACCAGGACCACTCCGCCGCCACCGTCCGACCTGGACCTCGTGGCGCGGAACCGGATCTACAAGTCCGGTGTTCAGGCATCGGTCGGCTGCCGTGAGCCGGCGGCGCGGCCGTCGACCGCCGGCGGCGCGCAGCGGTACTACCAGGGGATCCTGGCCTGCCTGAACAGGGCGTGGCCGAGACAGATCGTGAAGTCGGGCGGCCAGGTGCAGGCCCCACGCCTGGTCGTCTTCACCGGCGGTCAGGCGTCCAGCCCGTGTTCCGGGAACTTCCCAGGGGCGTTCTACTGCGGCTCGAACGACACCATCTACATGGACGCCGGCGACGACGTGACGTTCTGGCGGCAGTACGGCAACGTCGGCTATCAGCAGCATTACGGCCGGATGCGGATGGCCGACACCGTCGCGCACGAGTACGGCCACCACGTGCAGGAGATGGTCGGCATCATGGAAGCGCAGAACCGGATGCGATACGAGGCCGGGTCCGAGGCGGCCGCGCTGCAGATCTCCCGGCGGACGGAGCTGCAGGCCAGCTGCTTCGGGAATGTGTTCCTCGGGTCGAACCGGAACAGCCTCGGGATCAAGGGCGACCTGAAGTTCCAGCTCGACTGGCTGCACGCGCACCAGGGCGACGAGTACGGCGCGCAGCCGGACCACGGCAGCCGCGAGGTGCTGAAGGTCTGGACCGCGCGCGCCTACGCCAGCCGTAACCCGGCGTCCTGCAACACGTTCACGGCCTCACCCCAGATGGTTCGGTAATCTTTCACTGCGAACCCGGATTCGATGGTTGATTCTTTCCGAATCCGGGTATCACTCCGCCGAGCGCTCTGATCCGCCCCATCGCTCTCAGGAGGAAACCGTGAAGTCCGCCCTTTTCACGGGTGCCGCCGTCGCACTCGGCCTGCTGCTGGCCTCGACCGGCTCCGCCCAAGCAAGCACCACCACCGACACGCCCACCCCGACCGCTCGTCAGCACGGCATCACCAAGGCCGGCGAGGCCTACATGGGATGGCTGCAGAACACCACGACCACCAGCGCCGGCGCCGCACCGGCCGTGATGGCCCCCGATGCCGTTGTCGAGGGCATCGACGTCTCCAGTCACCAGGGCAACGTCGACTGGGCCTCCCAGTGGAACTCCGGCAAGCGGTTCGCGTACGTGAAGGCCACCGAGGGCACGTCGTACAAGAACCCGTACTTCGCCCAGCAGTACAACGGCTCGTACAACGTCGGCATGATCCGCGGCTCGTACCACTTCGCGCTGCCGGACAACTCCAGCGGTGCCACGCAGGCGAACTACTTCGCCAGCAACGGCGGCGGCTGGTCCCGGGACGGCAAGACACTCCCGGGCTCGCTCGACATCGAGTACAACCCGTACGGCGCCACCTGCTACGGGCTGAGCCAGGCCTCGATGGTCAACTGGATCAGGGACTTCGTGAACACCTACAAGTCCCGCACCGGTCGCGACGCGGTCATCTACACCAACCTGGACTGGTGGACGCGCTGCACCGGTAACACCACCGCGTTCAACACGACCAACCCGCTCTGGGTGGCCCGCTACGCGTCCGCTCCGGGCACGCTGCCCGGCGGCTGGCCGTTCTACACGTTCTGGCAGTGGACGTCCTCACCGCTCGACCAGGACCACTTCAACGGCGACATGTCCCGGCTGCAGGCCCTCGCCAACGGATAGCTGTGCCCAATCAATAAAGGGTTTGCGGAGGTCGCATAGTCTCGATCGGTGAGCTACTCGCTGCCGATCGAGACCGACCGCCTGACCCTTCGCCGGTACGTCGAGACCGACTACGACGACCTGCTGAAACTGCAGTCCGACCCGGATGTCACCCGGTTCCTGCTGTACGACGTCCGCACCCCCGAACAGGTACGGGAAGCCCTCGCCGGCCGGATGGCCGACGTCCCGATGGACACCAACGGCCAAGCGCTCACCGTCGCGGTGATCCTCCGGGAGACCGGCCGGCACGTCGGCGAGGTCACCCTGTTCATGGACACCGTCGAGCATCGCGGCGGCGAGCTCGGGTACGTCTTCCAGCCCGAGTTCCACGGCCGCGGGTACGCCGCGGAGGCGGCGGTCGAGCTGCTCCGCCTCGGGTTCGAGGAGCTCGGCCTGCACCGGATCATCGCGCGGCTGGACGCCCGCAACACCGGCTCGGTGAAGCTGCTGCAGCGGCTCGGCCTGCGCCAGGAGGCGCACTTCGTGCGCAACGAGTTTTTCAAGGGCGAGTGGTCCGACGAGCTCGTGTTCGCGATGCTGCGGGACGAGTGGCACAAACGTTCGTAAGTTTCTGTCACGGCACGCCGTCCCGCTGACAACTACTGCCACCGGGACTACCGTCGAAGGATGACCACCGCCCGTTCCGTTACCGCCCTGCTCGTCGGCGCGGTCGTGCTGAGCACCGGCACGCTCCCCAGCGAAGCCGTCAAGGTCGCCCCAGCACGGGAGATCGCCTACCGCACGTGGACGTCGACCTCCGACTTCCTCACCGGTGCCCAGTACGGCACCACCGTCACCGACGGCGCCCTCACCTTCGGTACGTCGACCGGTACCACGTCGTACGTCGATCCGTTCGGGGACGGCACCGCCAAGAGCTACGACCAGACCAGCTGGATCTCACCGCACGTCAGCACCGGCTTCGGACTGACCGAGCTGGTCGCGTCCTGGAACGCCACCACCCCGCCCGGCACCTGGGTCGAGGTGTCGATGGCCGGCGTCACCGACACCGGTGCCACCACCAAGTGGTACGTGCTGGGCCGCTGGACCAGTGGCGACGACACGGCCGCCGGCGACATCCACCGCACCTCGGTGCCGAGCCAGGGCGACGCGAACGGATCCGTTGCCGTCGACACCTTCCAGGCCGCCACCGGGCACTGGCTGGACCGTTGGCAGCTCAAGGTCACCCTGTACCGGCTGAGCGGGACGACGCAGGCGCCGGTGGTCCGGTCCGTCGGCGCGATGGCCTCCCGCCTCCCGTCCGACAAGAAGGTTGCCGCGAGCCCCCTTGGTGGCGCGGAGGGGATCACTCTCGACGTTCCGGCGTACTCGCAGGAGACGCACATCGGCCAGTACCCGCAGTGGGACGGTGGTGGCGAGGCCTGGTGCTCGGCGACCTCGACCGCGATGGTGCTCGACTACTGGGGCGCCGGCCCGTCCTCGACCGAGACAGCGTGGGTCGACCCGTCCTACAGCGATCCACAGGTGGACCACTCCGCCCGGTCGGTCTTCGACTACTCGTACGACGGCGCCGGGAACTGGCCGTTCAACACGGCGTACGCCGGCTCGCGTGGTGTGGACGGGTTCATCACCCGGCTGCGGTCGCTGACCGAGGCGGAGCAGTTCATCAAGGCAGGGATCCCACTGGTCGCCTCGCTGTCGTTCAAGAAGGGTGACCTGCCCGGTGCGGGCTACGGGACCAACGGGCACCTGATGGTGATCGTCGGCTTCGACCAGGCCGGCAACGTGGTGGTGAACGACCCTGCGTCGCACCTGATCCCCAGCAACGACCAGGTACGGACGACCTACGACCGGACCGCGTTCGAGAACGCATGGGTGCCGCACTCGGGTGGACTGGTGTACGTGATCCACCCTGAGGGTGTGGCGCTGCCGGGGCCGGTTGGTCCGCAGCACAACTGGTAACAGACGACAGGGCCCGTCCCGCCGGGGCGGCAGGACGGGCCCTGTTCTACAGCTCTACTGGGCTGTTGTGAGCTCTAGCGTGCGAACAGTGCGCCGGTCAGGTTCGTCGTGAGGTTGCGGAGCGAGTCCGGCAGGTACTGCAGGTGCCAGCCGCGCGGACCGCGGTACCACGTGAAGCCCTCGTCCTCCTCGTCCGGCGTGCTGTCCGTGGCGACCAGCGCGTCGATCCAGCGCTCCGATCCGCCCAGGACCACGGCGTACGGCAGAGCGCGCGAGCACAGCTCGGCGTGCTGGTCGATCGGCAGCTCGCTGACGTCCATCTCCAGCAGCTCACCGCGGATCGCGGCGACCTGGCCGAGCACCCGGCCGGCGGCCGGTGCCTTGGCCGGCATGTAGCGGCCGACGACGAGTAGGCCCACACCGACCAGGGTGATGGCGATACCGAGCAGACCCCAGGTGGACAGCAGCGCCAGCAGGACAGTCGCGATGACGCCGACCACCGTGGTGGCGATGCCGATCGTGGCCCACAGCGATCGGGTGCGGTCCGGGCGCTCGTTGAACCAGCCGCGCTTGACGACACCGTCGTACAGCGCGTCCTGCACCTGGGCCAGGTTGGCGCGGACCTGCTTGCCGAGCTCGGAGACGAGCACCGAGTCGGAGTCGCCGAAGATCGCGCGGATCAGGACGTTCTCGTAGCGCTGCAGCTCCTCGGACGGCGCGTTCGAGACCCGGCGCAGCTCCCAGTCCGGGCGCGCGTACTCGGTCGAGTGGTCCTGCTCGACGATCGTGATGTGCCCCCGGACGGCCAGGTCGATGATCGTCGCGGTGACATCGACCGGGTCGATCCGCTCGTCGATCAGCGTGCCGACCTCGCCGGGCCGCAGGTCGGACGGCGGGGTGAAGTCGATCTTCGCGTCGGTGCCGAGGCTGAACAGCGACGCCGGTACGACGCGCCGCGGGTCGACCTGGTCCCGGCCGCGCAGCCGGTACAGCACGAGCAGCGCGATCGCACCGAGCAGCAGCACCGCCAGCGCGGTGATCAGCTGCGCGGCGTCGGTCGAGAAGGCCCGCTTGACGGTGTGCCGGTACTCGACGATCGAGTTCGCCGCGATCTCGCCGTCGGGGAAGCCGATCGTCATCCGCATCGTGTTGCCGGGCGGCAGCCCCTGCTGCTCGAAGGTCGGTCCGGCCGTCTCACCGATCTGCGCCAACGTGCACGGGGTGTTGTCCATCGGCCCGGCGAAGCAGGAGACGTGCGAGACCCTGGGGGTGCTGTAGAGGATGTTCGCGTCCTGGACGGCCAGGTTGATCCCGGACAGCGGGCTGAACTGCATCTCGGTGCCGTTCAGGGTCTTCGCCACCGCACCCTTGACCGTGTAGCTGATGTCCAGCTGGGTGGTGGTGCCGCTGATGCTGTCGATCGCCATCGAGGTGACGTCACCGTCGGTCTTGACCGTCGGCTGCTTGTCCTGGCCGCCGACCTTGACCGCGACGTCACCGATCTGCTGCACGTGGTCGATGTCGTCCGGCAGGTGGTCGCGGGTGACCAGGAAGCGGGTGAAGGTCCCGTTCACGTTGCTGAGCTTCCAGGTCTCCGTCACCCGGAGCAGGCCGTCCCGCTCGACCCGAACCTGACTGTCGTAGTTGGTCACCACCGGGTCGGCTGTCGTACCGGCACCGGCCGCGGTGGCTGCGGAGGCCGGGACAGTCGAGAGGCCGAGCAGGCCGAGGGCACACAGGGAGAGCCCGAGCAGACGTAGACGCATCGCCCAATCACACCGTAGAAAGAGGGTCAGGTTGACACCGGGCACGATAGCGTCTGCGGAGTGTCAGGCAACCAATGGGGACCGCCCCCCGGCCAATTCGGTCCCCCGCCGCAGCAGGGCCCGCCACCTGGGTACTACGGTGGTCCGCCGCCTCCCCCGCAGCAGTACTACGCTCCGCCACCAGGCCCGCAGTACGGCTGGGGCCCGATGCCACCGCAACGCCCGCGGAAGTCCGGCGCGGGCAAAGCCCTGCTCGTCGTCGGCATCCTCGGCGTACTGCTCGTCGGCGGTGCGTTGATCGCGGTCAAGCTCGCGCACAGCGGCGGTCCGGCGGTCGCCGAGCCGGCGGCAACGACCTCGGCGACCGAGACTGTTCCGACGGCTACGTCGGCAACGAAGCCTGGACCGTTCCCGACCACGAGTTACGCGACGCCGTCGACCACGTCGTACACGCCGCCACCGCGGCCGCTGTCGGAGACCAACCCAGCGAAGTACAACGCGACCAGCCGGCTCTACAAGACCGGTGTGATGCGGTCGGTGAACTGCAAGCTGGCCAAGAGCTCGCCTGGCGCCGGCGGCTCGACCGCACTCGCGTACTACAAGGTCGTGAAGGCGTGCCTGGACCGTGCGTGGCCGAGAGCGGTCGCCGCGTCAGGCGGACGCTTCCGGTCACCGGGGATGGTCATCTATGCCGGCACGACCTCCTCACCGTGCGGTATCGACACCAACCGGTCCTTCTACTGCGGTGGCAACCACGTCATCTACATGAACGCCACCTACGACATCGACTTCCGGAGCAACCCGGCGCTGGCCCGGATGAACGGTGCGTTCACGGTGGCCCACGAGTACGCGCACTCGGTCCAGTGGATGACTGGTATCGGCGGCGCGTACACGAATCTGTACTACAAGTCGAACTCGAAGGCGCTGACGTACCAGCTGAGCCGGCGGCTCGAGCTGCAGGCGTCCTGCCTGGGCAACGTGTTCCTCGGCGCGAACCGGAACAGCCTGCCGATCAGCGGATACGCCTACCAGATGTGGCTGTACGACGTGAACAACTCGGGCGACCGGCCGCCGTACCCGCCCGACCACGGGACACCGAAGAATCACGGCATGTGGAGCCGGGCCGCGTTCGCCAGCCGGAACCCGGCGAGCTGCAACACGTGGTCGGCCGGGCCCGCCAAAGTCAGTTGAGGACGTGGAACTGGTCCACTTCGAGACGAATGGCCGGTGTAACTAGCCTGGTGGGTCCGGATCACGCAAAGTATGTCCCGGGGGAGGCGGCTTCGGCGCCCCGACTACAGACAGCATGGCACCACCCAGCATGGTCGTGAGGAGTTTCGATGTCGGACAACAGGAACCAGCCACCGGGGCCCACCCCGGCTGACGACAGTCAGCCCGGCGTACCCCCGGAGCGTGTTCCCGAGCGCCCGGAGCCGGACCGCTCCTCAGGTGCTGAGGCAGGTGCTGGTGGGGACGAGGCGGGCGGCCGGTCCGCGCAGTGGTGGGTCGGTGAGGCCGAGGCGAAGCGCGAGTTCCAGAACCCGACGCCCCCCGGCCGCCCCGACAACAACTGGTTCGCCGGCGGCTGGGACCCCACCCGCCGCGAACACCCCGACCAACCAACCCCCAACCGCACGCCCCAGGCACAAGCAGGCCAGGCGCCGACCCGCCCGCCTCAGGGCCAGGGCGGCCAGGCAGTCCCGCCGCAGGCAGCACCGACACAGCACCAGCCAGGTCCCACACGGTCGCAAGGCGGACCGGCACAAGCCGGCTCACCAGGCGGCCCCACCCAGGCCGGTTCAGCAGGTGGGTCCGCACAAGTCGGGCCACGAGGCGCGGCCACGCCGGCCGGGTCACGAGGAGGATCTGCACAGGCCGGGCCAGCGGATGGGTCCGCACAGACCGGGTCGCCAGGCGGTCCCGCACAAGCCGGGTCGGCAGGTGGGTCTGCACGGGCCGGTTTCCCCGGCGGTTCCACCCCGGGTGGTTCAGCGCCGGGAGGTTCGGCGCCGGGGTCGGCGCCGGGAGGTTCGCCGCAAGGCGGTTCGCGGCCTGCGCCTTCTTCGGGGCAGTCCTGGGTTGGCATGACGGGGGCTCAGGCGGGTGCGTCCGGTGCCGGTCAAGTGGGTCCGTCGTCGCGGGGGCAGTCGGGGCCGCCGCGGCAGGGGCCGCCGCAGTCCGGCCCAGGCTCGCAGTCGCCGTGGGCAGCACCAGGCCAGCCACCACAGCAGCCGCAGCAGCGGCCGACCGATCGGTCGGCGTCGAGTGCCTGGCAGACGTCGCCTCAGCAGTCGGCGCCGCCTCGGCAGCAGAGCGGACCGCTCTCCGAGGGCTCCTACCTGTGGGGTTCCGCCAACCAGCCCCCGCAGCAACCGGTCAGCCCGTGGAGCAACGCCCTCCCACCCCAGCAACAGCAGCAGCGCGGCCCCCGCCACGCTGCCGCACCCGGAGGCGGACCGAACCAGCTGGGCCCGATGGGCCAACCGGTCCAGCAGTCGCCGAACTGGCAGTACCCGCCGATCCCCATCCCGCAGCCACCCGGCGGCGCGCGCAGGCGGAAGCCGCGCAAGACCCCGCTCGGCCTGCTCATCGGCCTGGTCGTGCTCGCAGTACTGATCGTCGGCACCGGCATCACCCTGCTCGTCCGGAACACCGGCAAGGACACACCGACCGCGAACACCACCCCCACGACCCAGCCCTCGGAGACCCCGTCCTCATCCCCCTCCGAGAGCCCGTCCAGCGCCCCGACCCCGAGCACCCCGCGCGGACCCACCGTCGACGAGGTGGTGAAGGCCAGCAGGCTCTACAGCATCGGTCCGGTCGCCGCGTCGAAGTGCGTCGAGCCGCCGTACGCCCCGGTCAACGTCCCGGCAGCGCAGGTCTACTACAACCACCTGCTCCCCTGCCTCAACCACTCCTGGTGGCTGGCGCTGAAGAAGGTCAACCTGCCGTACCGCAACCCGAAGGCGCTCGTGTACGTCGGCAAGCTGGCGACCCCGTGCGGTGTCCAGCGCAGCGTGCGCGCGTCGTACTGCGGTGTCAACGAGACCATCTACGTCCCGTTCGCGATCGACAACGCGTACTACCGGTCCAACCCGGTGTACGCCCGGGCGCTGATGCTGAACACGTTCGCGCACGAGTACGGCCACCACGTCCAGAAGCTGACCGGCATCCTGGCGGCGTCGCTGTCGCGGCAGCAGAACCTGGCGCCGAACCTGAAGCTGCAGGAGAGCCGCCGGCGCGAGCTGCAGGCGACCTGCCTGGGCGCGGTGTACCTCGGCGCCAACGCGGCGTTCACCCCGATGCGTGGCCCGCTGCTGGACAGCTGGAAGTTCCTGATCGCGCACACCGGCGACGACTACTCCCGGCCGCGGATCCACGACCACGGCAACCGGGTCAGCAACTACCAGTGGTCGATCACCGGCTTCAACAGCAAGAAGCCGAACTCCTGCAACACCTTCACCGCAGCCGACATCCGGGTCAACTGACCTGGACTGACACTGTCCCCAGTCCAGGCGGCTCTTCCGGCTCAGCCGAAGAGCCGCCGGGCGGTGGTCAGCGAACCACCGAACGAGGTGACGAAGTTGCTCAGCGACTCCCCGATGTCGGACAGGTGCCAGTTCTCCGGACCGGAGTACCAGCCGATGCCCGCGTCCGGGTCGTCGTCGTCATCGGTGGCGGCGATCTCCAGCGCCCACTTCTCGGTCAGCCCGAGCACAGCGGCGTACGGCAGGCAGCGGGATGCGAACTCGAGCCGGTGGCTCTCCGGCAGGTTGGCGGACGTCTCGTTCGCCAGGTAGTGCTGCAGCCCGGCGACCCGTCCCAGCACGGCCGCACCCCGCGCGGTGCGCGCCGGCGCAGCCTGGCCGACCAGTGCAAGCGCCAGACCGGCTCCCATTACTGCGAAGCCGACCAGCCCGTACTTGCTCACGATGGCCAGCACGACGGTCAGTACGACGCCTGCCGCGAGCAGCACCACGCCAGCGGTGGTCCACCGGTTCCGGACAGCGTCCGGCCGGCTGTTGAACCAGCCCTGCGCGACGACGTCGGAGTACAGCTGCTCGCGGACGAGGTTCAGCCGCGGCCGCAGCGAAGGGCCGAGCGCGGAGACCACCACGGAGTCGCCGTCGGCGAACAGCGCGTCCAGCAGCGCCTTCTCGTACGGCAAGAGCTCCGGGCCGCCCTGGTGCATGCGCCGCAGCTCCCAGTCCAGCTTGCCGAAGTGTGACTCGCGCGGCAGCTCGACGATGGTCAGGTAGTTGCGCACGGCAAGGTCCAGCAGCGTCGCGGTGATGTCGACGACGTCGGCGGTCTCGTCCACCACCGTGCCGACCTGCCCCGGCCGGATGCCGTCCGGCGCCGCGAACTGCGGCCCGTCGGTCCCCTCCAGCACCGGGCGCTCGGGAGCGGCCTCGCCCACCTTGCCGGCGTCGCGGCCGCGGAAGAACCACAGCCCGACCGCGCCGAGCAGTCCGAGGCCGAAGACGATCACGGCCAGGCCGACGGTGCTCGAGTCGACCGTGAACGCGTGCCCCAGCGTCCACCGGGTCGCGAACTGGGCGTTCGGCTTGACCGTCGCCTGGTCGCTCAGCCCGACCAGGAACGTCACCCGCCCGGCCGCCGGTACGCCGTTCTGCTCGATCTGCAGCGCCGCGGACTCGGCCAACTGCGACGAGGTGCACGGCATGCTCGAGCCGGTCCGGCCCGCGAAGCAGGTCACCCACGTCGCGAACGGCACGTTGACGGTCAGATTGACCTTCGGCAGCGAGACACCGAAGCCCTGCACGACCGGCCAGCTCACCTCGCGGCCCTCGGTGGAGTCGGCCACCACGTTGTCCACCGTGTAGCTGTAGACGATCTTCGACTGGCCGGAGACGTTCAGCGTCAGCTTGCGGCCGTCGTCGGTCTTGGCGTTGTCGAAGCCCTGCGCCGGCTGTCCGTTCACCGTCGCCGACACGTCGGTCAGGTCGTACGTGCGGTCCCGCTCGGCGTCGGACCGGACCCGGGTCGCCAGCGTGCGGCTGAAGGTCGAGCCGCCTGCGGTCAGGTCGACCGTCTCCTTGACCTGCAGCTTGCCGTCCTTGGTCAGCGTCGCCTCGGCGGAGTACGCGGTGATCTGGTCGTCGGCGGCCTGGGCGGGCAGTGTGCCGATGGCAACGAACAGAGTGGCGAGCGGGGCGGTCAAGGACATCAGCAGGGCAGCCGGAAGGAGTCGGCGCTTCGGTGACATGGGTCGAGAGTAGTCTCGTGCCGGTTCGTGCAGCGAACTCGACCGACTGACGCTGGAGGCCAGACCTGTGAGCAGCCCGTACGGGTACGGCGGCCCTCGCCAGGGACCCCCGCCCGGACCGCCCCCGGGAGTACTGCCACCGCCCCAGGCCACGCCGTGGCCGGCGCAGCAGGACCGGCTCCCGCAACCTGGCCAGGGTCAGTTCGGCCAGCAGCCGCAGTACCAGGGCCAGTGGGGTCAGCAGCCGTACTACGGCGGTC
The DNA here is from genome assembly GCF_040638345.1 of Kribbella sp. NPDC026611. NCBI lineage: Bacteria > Bacillati > Actinomycetota > Actinomycetes > Propionibacteriales > Kribbellaceae > Kribbella > Kribbella sp. NPDC026611. The sequence goes on along the minus strand of NZ_JBEZYC010000003.1, from coordinate 956,944 downwards.
CTGGCCAGTTCAACGGGTTCCAGCCGCCGCGCCGGCGGGGCGGGCCGCTCCGGCTGATCATGTTCGGCTTCGTCCTGCTGATCTTCCTCGGCGTGACGATCGCGGTGACCAGCGCGCTGCTCGGCAACCACAGCACCGAAGACACCGCCCAGCCCGGTGTCACCGGGCCGACGATCGTGCCGACGGCGACCACACACCCGCAGCAGGGCACGGCCGAGGACTTCCTGCTGAACGCGGACGTCTACCAGACCGGACCGCTCGCGGAGCAGAACTGCCCGGCGGCGAACCTCGCCGACGGCAGCCTGGCCGCCCAGAAGGTCTACTACCAGAAGCTGTTCAAGTGCCTGAACGACGCCTGGCGGCCGATCTTCCACCAGCTCGGCCAGGACAAGCCCGATCCGGGTTTGGTCGTCTTCGACAAGCCGGTCAGTACGCCGTGCGGGGACTTCCAGCCGCTGTCCGGACGGGTGCTGGCGTTCTACTGCTACGGCAACCAGGTCATGTACACCGACGTGAAGCAGATGAACCGGGCGTTCGGGCCGAAGGAGGACCTGGCGTACCTGATGACGATCGCGCACGAGTACGGCCACCACGTACAGGGCGTCAGCGGGCTGTTCTACGCCCGGAACGTCTACCTCCAGGACCACCCGGACCAGAAGCTGGAGAGCTCGCGCCGTAACGAGCTGCAGGCCTCCTGCTTCGGCGGCGTGTTCAGCAAGGCGGTCGAGAAGTCGTACCCGTTGACCAACCGCCTGGACGAGTTCAAGGAGCAGTCCAGCAACAGCTTCGGTGAGACGCCGGACACGCCACCCGACGAACGGACCCACGGTCTGGCCACCAGCCAGGGCTTCTGGATCCAGAACGGGTTCAACATCGGTGCCAACAAGGCGTGCAACACCTTCGCGGTGTCGGCCGACCTGGTGAAGTGAGCGACCGCCTGATCGGGGGGCGCTATCTGTTGGGGGAACCGCTCGGCTCGGGCGGGATGGGTTCGGTCTGGCGCGCCCACGACCAGCAGCTGGACCGCGTAGTGGCCCTGAAGCGCGCCCACCCCGGCGTGGACGACCCGGACGGCCGCAGGCTGCGTCGCGAGGCGCGGACCGGTGCCCGGGTGCACGACCCGCACGTGGTGACGATCTTCGACGTGGTGCAGGACGGCGACGAGCACTGGCTGGTGCTGGAGTACGTGCCGTCGCGCAGCCTGGACCAGCTGGGCACGCTCCCACCCGCTGAGGTCGCGCGGATCGGCGTACAGATCGCGTCGGCGCTGCAGGCCGTGCACGCGGCCGGCATCATCCACCGCGACCTCAAGCCGGCCAACGTGCTGGTGACCGCGGACGGTACGGCGAAGCTCGCCGACTTCGGCATCTCGCGCCAACTGTGGGGCGACCCAACGCTGACGGACAGCTCGACCGTCGGGACGCCGGCGCACCTCGCGCCGGAGGTTGCCAATGGCAATGATCCGACCACGGCGTCGGACGTGTTCTCGCTCGGCGCGGTGCTCTACGCGGCGCTGGACGGTCACTCGCCGTTCGGCACCGACCCAAACCCGCTGGTGGTACTGCGGAGGGCTGCGCGCGGCGAAATCGAGCCGCTGCGCCGGGGTGGTGAGCTGACGCCGCTGATCACCCGGATGCTGGCTGTCGATCCGGCGGACCGGCCGTCGGTGGCGGAGGTGGTCACGGCACTCGGCGGTACAGCGGCTGCGGCACCGGAGACCCGGCGGAAGCGGTGGCCGCTGGTCGCTGCGGCTGGGGTGGCGGCGGCCGTCGTACTCACGCTCGTAATGGTGCAGGTGTTGTCGGACCCGGACCAGCCGAATGCGACACCGCCACAAAACACGCCATCACAGAGCGCGCCCTCCCAGAGCACGCCCGCGCAAACGGCGCAGAGTGCGCCGGCTGGGCCGGTGGGTGATCCGCTGACCGTGGACCCGTGCGCGTTGATCGACGTCAAGGCGTTGGGCCGGTTCGGCCAGACCACGTTCGAGCCGGCGTACGGGAACTTCGACCGGTGCGACGTGGTGGTGACCGGCAAGGGCGCGGAGGTCGACGTACGGGCCGAGCTGAACCTGCCGAACACGTTGTCGCCCAGGGGTGACGTGCAGAAGTTCACAGGCAACCTGCGGACGGTGACGCGGGAGAAGTCCGAGGGCGACGACTGCGAGCGAGTGCTGGTGCTGTCGGACCGTACGCAGATCCAGGTGCAGGCGCGGCACACCGACGGGACCGGCATGGACGTATGCGGGATGGCAGACGCCGTCACGCAGAAGGCGATCAACGTGCTGAAGGCCGGGCCGATCCCCCGGCGCGCCGAGCCGCTACCGGCCGCCTCGCTGGCGCACGTCAACGCGTGCACGCTGCTGGACAGCAAGGATCTCGAGCTGGTCCCTGGAGTCGACGCCACGCACCCGGACACGTCGTTCGGGAACTGGTCGTGCGGCTGGGAGAGCACGACCAGCAACCAGTCCGTGGACCTGTACTTCGACCGGGGCCAGCCGCTGAACGCGTCGGACGGGACGCCGACCACCGTGGTCGGGCGGCCCGCGGTCGTGTCGAACGAGAACGACGGGCCGAAGACCTGTGCCGTGGTGATCGTCTACCGCACGTACGTCGAGTCGAACGGGCAGGATGCGGTGGAGCTGGTGACCATGAGCGTCGCCGGACCAGCGAAGCCCGCATCGCTGTGCGGGCTGGCCACCAAGCTGGCGCAGGCCGCCGCGCTGAAGCTCCCGAAGGCGTGAGAGATGGACCAGATCCGGAAGCTCCCACAGGACCAGGGCAGCCTGGCGTACGGCGTACCGGCCGCGCAGACCGGGACCATGTTCGTGCTGACCGTTGCTGGTGGAGTGGCCGCTGACCCGGCGCCGAACCGGACAGTCCTGTTCGGGCGGAACCGGCCTGAGGTGCATGTGTGCGTCGGTGAGGACGACCAGCGGGTCAGCCGTCTGCACGGGTCGATCACCTTCCGGAACGGGCAGTGGTGGGTCGCTGTCACCGGCCGGCTGCCGGTGCGGTTCCCACGCGAGCAGATGCTGTTCGGTGGAGAGGACTCGGTCCCGCTGGGCGCGGGGTACACGCCACTGTTCGTGCAGGGCTCCGCTGGACGCGAGCACCTGCTGGAGGTGTACGTCGTCGGCGACAGCGGGACCCCGCCCGTCCACCGGCACCGCGACCCGACGCACCCGCCGCGCGTGTGGCTCCTGTCCCCGGACGAGCGACTGGCACTGACTGTGGTGGGCCAGCGGTACCTGCTGCACGACCTGCACCCGCTGCCGCTGTCCTGGCGACAGGCAGCCGACCAGCTCGCCGAGCTGCGACCCACTGAGGGCTGGACGGCAAAGAAGGTCGAACACGTGGTGGCGAACGTCCGCAACCGGTTGTCGCGGGACGGCGTACCCGGACTCACTCGTGAGGAGGTCGGCGAACCGGTCGGCAACGCCCTGAACGACAACCTATTCAAAGCGCTCCTGCTGACGACGACCCTGGTACCCGCGGACCTCGACGTACTGGATCGCTAGCTCGGGAGGGGTCCCCGGCGACCGGACCTACCGTCCGGGCATGACGCGCGACAACTCGATCAACGTCCCGGTCTGACCGGAAGACCAGACGCATGGCGCCACTCGGTCGGTGACTGGTGGTGGGTGCGTTTGAAGGCCGTGCTGAAGGCGAAGGGGTCGTCGTAGCCGACCTCGCGGGCGATGCTGGCGATGGTCTGCGTGGTGTCGCGGAGGAGATCGGCGGCGACCGTCATGCGCCAGGCAGTGAGGTAGGTGAGAGGCGGCTGGCCTACCAGCGTGGTGAAGCGGGCGGCGAACGTGGCACGGGACAGGTTGGTCAACGCGGCCAGCTCGGCGACCGTCCAGCGACGAGCAGGGTCCTCGTGGATCTGGCGGAGCGCATCGCCGACAGCCGGAGCGGTGAGTGCGTGGTACCAGGACGGCAGCTCCGCCTCCGGACGTGCGCACCACGCGCGGAGTGCCAGCACCAGCACGAAGTCGAGCAACCGACGCAGTACGGCGTCCTGTCCCGGCTCCTCGCGCGCTACCTCGGTCGTGAGCATGTCCAACGCCGGACGGGTCTGCTCGGCTGCGGGGACGACAGCGACCGGTGGCAGCAGGTCGAGCAGTCGCTTGCCGACATCACCGCGCAGGTCGTACGCGCCCCGGACCATGGTGGTCGCACCCGGTAGCCCGTCGCCGTACGTGCGCGGCGCCAGGTACTCGTTCCACTCCACCGGCTCGCCGTCGAGCGTGTACTTCCGCCCGCCGCGGATCATGTAGGACGCCGGCGTCGCCGCAGAGTCCGCGACCGTATAGCTGTCGACCCGCGACACCAGCGCGATGTCCCCGGCCGCCAACGACACAGGTACGCCGTCACCCGTGCGGAGCGACGCGCTGCCGCCGAGGGTCGCCACCACCGTCAGCGACGGTACGTCGGCGTACATCACCGACCAGGGCGGCCGGGCGATGATCTGACGCACCACGACGTCCGCGGCCTGCGCTCGTTGCAGCAGATCGCTGAGGACGTCCACTCCGGCCACGCTAGACGATCACCCAGGGATTGGCGACGTTCTCCCATGGATCGTCCAGCCCACCTCACGGTTGGCTCGAGCCATGACGTTTCTCATCCTTGGCGGCACCGGCACTACTGGCCGCCGCATCGCCAACCAACTGAAGGCCAGCGGCCACCAGGTCCGTACGGCGTCCCGCACCGGCAGCGACGTACCACTCGACCTCGACCACCCCACCACCTGGCCTGCTGCTCTCGACAACATCACCGCCGCCTATGTCATGGAGCCGACCGTCCGCGCCGGCGACCGCCTGGCCCGCTTCATCGAGCTAGCGCTATAGAGCGGAGTACGACGCCTCGTCATGCTGTCCGCCGCGCTCGCGGCCAACGCCGACCACCCGCTGCATGCCGCCGAGCAGACGGTCCGCAACTCCAACGCCACCTGGACCGTCCTGCACCCCAACTGGTTCGCCCAGAACTTCAGCGAAGGCCCTTGGCGCGCCAGCGTCCAGCAAGGAACCCTTGCACTCCCCGCCGGCGACGGCAGAACTGCCTTCGTCGACGCCGACGACATCGCCGCCGTCGCGACCGCCGCGTTGACCGAAGACCGCCACCACGGCCGGACCTACGCGCTCACCGGCCCGACCGCCATCACCTTCAAGGAAGCGACCGCAGCCATCACCGCCACGGGCCACAAGGTCGAGTACGTCGACCTCGATCCGGACGAGTACACCGAGCAGCAGGTCGCCAACGGCGTACCGCGGGCAGGTGCCGAGCTCCTCACCCGCATCCTGACCGGAATCGCCAACGGACACGCGGATACCGTGACCGACGACGTGCGCCAGGCGCTCGGCCGGCCGGCCCGGACCTTCGCCCAGTACGTCGCGACCGCGCAGTGGAACACATGACTCGCGTTCTTCCACCGTTATCTGACCGGCAACCGAGCGGCGTATCATCCGGCGGGTGACGTTGCGACGCGGGGAGCTGGCGGCGCGGTCGCGGACGTTGGTGGATGTCCTCGAGGACACGGCCGGGCGGTTCGCGGACGAGCCGGCCCTCGACGACGGCAGCGTCAGTCTGAGCTACCGCGAACTGCTGGCCCAGACCACCAAGTTCGCCCAGCGGCTGAACGCAGCGGGGATCGGCCCGGGCGACCGGGTCGGAGTCCGGATCTCGTCCGGGCACAACGACCTGTACATCGCGATTCTCGGCACCCTCCAGGCCGGCGCGGCGTACGTCCCGGTGGACGCCGACGACCCGGACGAGCGCGCCGATCTCGTCTTCAGCGAGGCCGACGTCGCGGCGACCGTGGGTGACGAGCTCGCGCTCACGCTCACCCGCCCGCAGCCCGAGCCGATGGACAACGACAACGCCAACGGGTACTTCGACTACCCGTACAGCGCCCGCATGGACGCGCCGTCCCCCGCGCAGACACCGCGCGAGACGCGCGGCCCGGAGCCGACCGACGACGCGTGGATCATCTTCACCTCGGGCTCCACCGGCGTACCGAAGGGTGTCGCGGTCAGTCACCGCTCGGCCGCCGCGTTCGTCGACGCCGAGGCCCGGCTCTTCCTGCAGAGCGAGCCGATCGGCCCCGACGACCGCGTCCTGGCCGGGCTCTCCGTCGCCTTCGACGCGTCCTGCGAGGAGATGTGGCTGGCCTGGCGGCACGGCGCCTGCCTGGTCCCGGCGCCCCGCTCACTGGTGCGGACCGGTATGGATCTCGGCCCGTGGTTGGTTGCCCAAGGCATCACGATCGTCTCGACCGTGCCGACCCTGGCCGCGCTCTGGCCGGCCGACGCGCTCGACCAGGTCCGGCTGCTGATCTTCGGCGGCGAGGCCTGCCCGCCCGAGCTCGCCGAGCGGCTGGCGGTGGACGGCCGCGAGGTCTGGAACACCTACGGCCCGACCGAGGCCACCGTGGTCGCCTGCGCCGCCCAGCTGACCGGCGAAGGCCCGGTCCGGATCGGTCTCCCGCTCGACGGCTGGGATCTCGCCGTGGTCGATGCTCAGGGCAACGAAGTGCAAGAGGACGAGATCGGCGAGCTGATCATCGGCGGCGTCGGTCTGGCCCGGTACCTCGATCCGGCCAAGGACGCGGAGAAGTTCGCGCCGATGCCCACGCTCGGCTGGGACCGCGCGTACCGCAGCGGCGACCTGGTCCGCTACGACCCGAAGGGCCTGCTGTTCCAGGGCCGTGCCGACGAGCAGGTCAAGCTCGGCGGCCGCCGGATCGAGCTCGGCGAGGTCGACGCGGCGCTGCAAGCGCTACCCGGCATCTCCGGCGCCGCGGCCGCCGTCCGCAACAGCGCCGCAGGTAACCAGCTCCTCGTCGGGTACGTGGTACCGGAGGAGCCGACCGCCTTCGACAGCGCCAAAGCCACCGAGCGGCTCAGGGAAGCACTACCGGCAGCACTGGTCCCGCTGATCGCCGTCGTGGACACCCTGCCGACCAGGACCTCCGGCAAGGTCGACCGCAACGCCCTGCCCTGGCCGCTGCCCGGCATGGACAGCGACGGCCCAGCGGCCGAGCTCGGAGGTACCGAAGGCTGGCTGGCCGAGCGGTGGACCAAGGTCCTTGGTGCCAAGGTCACCGGGGCCGACAATGACTTCTTCCTTCACGGTGGCGGCAGCCTCGCAGCTGCTCAGCTCGTGTCCTCACTGCGCGAGCGATACCCGGACGTGACCGTCGGCGACATCTACGAGTACCCACGCCTCGGCGCGCTCGCGAACCGTCTCGACGAGTCGCAGCCGGTGACCGCTGAGCCGGTCGAGCTACGCGACATCCGGCCGACGCCCGCTGGCACGCAGGTGCTGCAGACCGTGCTCACGCTGATCCTGCAGACCGTTGTCGGTGTCCGCTGGCTGGTCTACCTGTTCACACTGAACAACCTGCTCGCCGAGCTGATCGAACCGCTCCCCTGGGCGCGAACCGTGTCCTGGTGGTGGATTCTGGTCGGCTGGCTGATCCTCATCACCCCCGCCGGCCGGATGGGCATCGCCGTGCTCGGCGCCCGCATCCTGCTTCGCGGCCTGAAGCCCGGCGTCTACCGGCGCGGCGGCAACGTGCACGTCCGGCTCTGGGCGGCGGAGAACCTCTCCGACGCCGCCGGCGCCGCCAACCTGGCCGGCGCGCCTTGGATCACGTACTACGCCCGCGCGCTCGGCGCGAAGATCGGCCGCGGCGTCGACCTGCACACCCTCCCGCCGGTGACCGGCCTGCTGACCATGGGCCGGGGCGCGTCGATCGAGCCCGAGGTCGACCTGTCCGGCTACTGGATCGACGGCGACCGGCTGCACGTCGGCCAGATCACCGTCGGCGCCGAGGCGGTCGTCGGCTCGCGCAGCACGCTGCTGCCGGGCGTCGAGATCGGCCGGAACGCCGAGATCATGGCCGGTTCGGCGGTCTCCGGCAAGGTCCCCGAGAGCGAGCGCTGGTCCGGCTCGCCCGCGACCAGGATCGGCCGGGCCCGGCACCCGTGGCCGGAGAACCGCCCGGCGCGGGCGCCCTGGTGGGTGGCGGCGTACGGCGTGCAGTCCGCGATCATGTCGCTGATCCCGGTGGCGGCCGCGGCGGCTGCGTTCGCAGTACTCGGTCACGCGCTGCGCGGTACGCGGACGCTCGGCGACGCGTCGCTGAAGGCGCTGTCCGCGGTCCCGCTGATGACGCTGGTCGGATTCGCGACCGTCGCGGTGCTCACGCTGATCGGCGTCCGGCTTCTCGGGATCGGGATCAAGCCGGGCCACTACCCCGTGCGCAGCCGGATCGGCTGGCAGGTGTGGGCGACCGAGCGGCTGCTCGACACCGCCCGGACGCTGCTGTTCCCGCTCTACGCGAGCCTCGCGACGCCCTGGTGGCTGCGGGCGCTCGGCGCCAAGGTCGGCCGGGACGTCGAGGCGTCGACGGTCCTGCTGCTGCCGAAGATGACGACCGTCGGCGAGGGCGCGTTCCTCGCCGACGACACGATGATCGCGTCGTACGAGCTGGGCGGCGGCTGGCTGCACGTGGCCGGCGCGAAGGTCGGCAAGCGCGCCTTCCTCGGCAACTCCGGGATGACCGCGCCGGGTCGCTCGGTGCCCAAGAACGGCCTGGTCGCGGTGCTGTCGGCCGCGCCGAAGAAGTCCAAGGCCGGTACATCGTGGCTCGGATCGCCGCCGGTGAAACTGCGCCGGCAGGCGGTCGAGGGCGACCAGAGCCGGACGTTCAACCCGCCGTTCAAGCTCAAGGTCGCGCGGGCGCTGGTCGAGCTGTGCCGATTCGTCCCGATGATGTGTACGGTCCTGATCGCGCTCGGCGTACTGCTCGCGCTGCAGGCGCTCGATATCTGGCTCGGTCCGTGGCCGGCGGTGCTGCTGTCCGGTGCGGTGATCCTGGCCGCCGGGGCGGTCGCGGGCGGCATGGCGACGGTCGCGAAGTGGGTCATCGTCGGCAAGACGCGCGCGGTCGAGTACCCGCTGTGGAGCTCGTTTGTCTGGCGCAACGAAGTGGTGGACAGCTTCGTCGAGCTGGTCGCGGCGCCCTGGTTCGCCAACGCGGCGGCCGGCACGCCGGTGCTCAACCTGTGGCTGCGGTCACTCGGCGCCAAGATCGGCAAGGGCGTCTGGTGCGAGACGTACTGGTTGCCGGAGGCAGACCTGGTCACCCTCGGCGACGGCGCCACGGTGAATCGCGGCTGCGTGCTGCAGACGCACCTTTTTCATGATCGAGTTCTCTCCATGAGCACAGTCACCTTCGGGCCCGGAGCAACGCTCGGACCGCACGGCATCGTCCTCCCGGCCGCGAGCGTAGGAGCAGGAGCTACCATCGGCCCGGTGTCTCTGGTGATGCGTGGTGAAGGGGTGCCGGCGGGTACGCGCTGGGCCGGGAACCCGATCGGTCCCTGGCAGGGCTGATGGTTGACGTTGACCCCTATGTGCCCACCCATGGAAACGCCGGCTACAAGGTCGAGTCGTACGACCTGGACCTCGACTACCGGGTCAGCAGCAACCGGCTGAGCGGCAAGGCAACGATCACGGCGTACGCCACCGAGGCGCTGTCCCGGTTCAGCTTCGACCTGTCCGGACTGCGGGTGTCGAAGGTGGCGGTGAACGGCCGCCGCCCGCAGCGGTACACGCAGCGCTCGGGCAAGCTCTACATCACCGCGAACATCCCGGACGGCTCCGAGTTCGCGGTCGACATCCAGTACGCCGGCAATCCCAAGCCCGAGGACAGCCCGTGGGGCGAGCTCGGCTGGGAGGAGCTGACCGAGGGCGTGATCGTCGCGAGTCAGCCAAGCGGCGCGGCGACCTGGTTCCCGTGCAACGACCACCCCGGCGACAAGGCGCACTACCGGATCACGGTCACCACCGACTCGCCGTACCAGGTGGTCGCGAACGGGCGGCTGATGTCGCGCCGGGTGAAGGCGAGCCGGACGACGTGGGTCTTCGACCAGGCAGCGCCGATGGCGACGTACCTCGCGACCGTGCAGATCGGCCGCTACGACGAGATCGACCTCGCCGCCACGCCCGTGACCACGCGCGGCGTGCTGCCGGCTCGGTTGGTACGCGACTTCAAGCACGACTTCGGGCGGCAGCAGGACATGATGAAGCTGTTCTGCGAGCTGTTCGGGCCGTACCCGTTCGGTGCCTACGCGGTCGTGGTGACCGACGATCCGCTGGAGATCCCGCTGGAGGCGCAGGGCGTTTCGGTGTTCGGGAGCAACCACGTCGACGGGCGGCGCGGCTCCGAGCGGCTGGTGGCGCACGAGCTGGCTCACCAGTGGTTCGGCAACAGCCTGACGCCGGCACACTGGCAGCACATCTGGCTGAACGAGGGCTTCGCCTGCTACTCCGAGTGGTTGTGGTCGGAGGCGTCCGGCGGCCTCAGCGCGGACCAGCAGGTCTCGAAGGCTCACTCGCGACTGCGCGGGCTGCCGCAGGACCTGATGCTGTCGGACCCCGGCCCGGAGTTGATGTTCGACGACCGCCTGTACAAGCGCGGCGCGATCACCCTGCACGTACTGCGCAAGCACCTCGGCGACTCCGCGTTCTTCGACCTGCTGCGCGCCTGGACCAGGACACACCGGCACGGCTCGGTGACCACCGCCGACTTCATCGCCCTCGCCTCCACCTTCAGCCCTGACGAGGAGACCCTCCGCCACCTCTTCGCCGCCTGGCTCGACTCGTACGAGCTGCCACCGCTGCCGCGGAAGCGTTGATGCGCTACCTTCTCGAGTTCGTCGGCGGGGTCACGCTGATCATCGTGGTGATGATCGTCGCCGGACGGCACTTGCGGCGGCCAGGGTCGCCCAAGGGTCCGACGTGGCGGAACCTCGCGATCGGCCTGGCGCTGTTCGTGGTGGCCAGTGCGCTGAACACGCTCCCGCCGCACGACATCGTGCTGTCGGTGCTCGTGCTGGTCCTTGGCGTCGGGTTCTTCGCCCTCGGCGTGGCGACGCTCGGTGGCGGCAACTTCAGCTACTACGGAGCCGCGGCGTGCGGGATGGCTGCCGTCCCGTTCTTCATGCTGCCGACGCCGATCGGGCTGCACCTCGTTGGCCACACCATCCAGTGCCGGGTCCGCGACTACCGCGGGCATGCGGTGACCGACTTCACCGCCGACTGCCCGGGCCGCAAGAGCTACGACTTCCACAAGCACGGCCTGCACACCTTCCCGGGCGGGCAGGTCGACGTTGTCGTCGACCCACACGGTCTCCTGCAGGCGCAGTACGTCGGTCAGGAGGACCTCGCCAAAGAGAGCGTCTGGGGAGGGCTCGGTCTGCTCGGCGCCGCCGGCGTCGTTGCGGCCGCGGCGTACAACCGCAAGCGGCTGCACGGCGAGGTCAAGCACGTGGTGAAGCCGCCGTTCTCGACTGGTCCCTAGCGACCTCGGCCGCGGCCTTCACGAAGCGTTCGGTGAGCGGTGTGCGGGTCGACCAGGCGGCTCCGGTCCACCAGGTCGCCGCACGACCAGGAAGCGGGACCAGCCGAAGCTCCGGTGGCGCGATGCGTTCGGCACTCAGCGGTACGACGGAAGGTCCGGCGCCGGCCGCGGTCAACGCCAGCACGGTCTGCAGGTCGCCGGACTCCTGAACTACTTGCGGGTGGCAACCGAGCTCGGCGTACAGGGTGTTGATCTGGGCCGTGAGCCCCGGCCCGCGGGATGGCGTCAGGCGGACCAGCGGGCGCGCGTCGATCCAGCGTGCCAGGTCGCGTGGGAGGTCCTGGGTGGCCGGTACGGCCAGGGCGAGCCGGTCGCGTCGTAACCGAAGGTGTTCGAGGCCCGCCGGCACCGGGAGCCGCACGAAGCCGATCTGCAGGCTGCCGGCCAGCAACCGCTCGCACTGGACCGCCGACGACATGTCCTCGAGCGAGATCGCCACGCCAGGCCAGCGGCTCCGGAACAGTGCGACCGCTCGCGGTGCCAGCTCGATCCCCGACAGGCCGAACCCGATCGCCAGCGATCCCTCGACCCCGGACGCCACCTGCGCGGCCCGGCGCTCGAACGCCTCCGACCGATCCAGCAACTCCAGAGCGTCAGCGAGCAGCAGCTCACCCGCCGGAGTCAACCGGGCGCCGTGCCGGCCGCGGACGAACAGGACCGTCCCGACCCGACGCTCCAGCACCTGGATCTGCTTGGTCAACGCCGGCTGGCTGGTGGACAACTCCTCGGCCGCGGCGCCGAACGTCCGCAGCCGGGCGACGGTGACGAACGCCCGGAGCAGACGGAGATCCATAACTCCAGGATATGGAATCAAGTCAATCAGCTATTGGACGTCATGGATGCTTCGGCGATTCGATAGTTGATATGACCCTCTTCCGCGCTGCCGTCGTCCAGTTCGAGCCGACCCCGGACCGCCCCGACCTCAACCTCGCGACCGTCGAGCGGCTGGCCCGGGACGCGGTCGCCGACGGCGCCCGGCTGGTCGTCCTCCCAGAGATGTGCCTGCTCGGCTACTGGCACCTCCGGCGGCAGACCGCCGAGCGGCTGCACCAGCTCGCGGAGCCGGCCGACGGCCCGTCGATCAGCCGCGTCAGTGCCTTGGCTGCCGAGCTGGACGCGGGTCTCGGCGTCGGCTTCCTCGAGCTTGCCGACGGCAAGTTGTTCAACGCGTACGCCGTGTGCCTGCCGGACGGCTCGGTCCACGTGCACCGCAAGCTGCACGCGTTCGAGCACGAGGCGATCGCCAGCGGGTCGTCGTACACGGTCTTCGCGACGCTGTGGGGATTCACCGCGGGCGTGCTGATCTGCTGGGACAACAACCTGGTCGAGAACGTCCGGATCACCGCGTTGCTTGGCGCAACCGTCCTGATCGCACCGCACCAGACCGGCGGGACCAACTCACGGAGCCCGCATGGGATGAAGCCGATTCCGCTCGAGGTCTGGGCCAACCGGAAGCAGGATCCGGCCGCGGTCGAAGCGGCGTTCAACGGGCCGAGCGGCCGGGGCTGGCTGATGCGCTGGCTGCCGGCGCGGGCGCACGACAACGGGATGTTCGTGCTGTTCAGCAACGGGGTCGGGCGAGACGACGACGAGCTCCGGACCGGGAACGCGATGATCCTCGACCCGTACGGCCGGATCGTTGCCGAGACCCCGGTACCGGACGAGGCCGTGGTGACCGGCGACCTCGACCTGGAGCTGGTGCCGTTGGCAACCGGCCGGCGGTGGCTGCGCGGGCGGCGACCGGAGCTGTACGGCCTGCTCACCCAGGTGATGGGCAACGAGCTCGACCCCCGGGCCGCGCGGTTCTCGACCGAGCCAGTGGCCGTGTCTGGTACCTCCGCGCAGTAGGCGGGGAGCTACCAGACACGGCCTAGTAGATGAGAGCGGTGGCGATGGCCATGATGCCTTCGCCGCGGCCGGTGAAGCCCAGGCCGTCGCTGGTGGCGGCGCTGACCGAGACCTCGGCGCCCAGCGCCTCGGTCAGGGCGTTCTCGGCCTCTTGGCGGCGGAGCATGAGCCTGGGCCGGTTGCAGACGACCTGAACGGTCACGTTGCCGATGTAGTAGCCGGCTCCGCGCACGCGCTCACCCGTCTCCCACACCAGCGTCACCCCGGCCACGCCCTTCTGCTCCGGATCGTCGGTGCCGAAGTTCGTGCCCAGGTCGCCGAGCCGGGCCGCGCTGAGCAACGCCGTACAGATCGCGTGCGCGACCGCGTCGCCGTCGGAGTGCCCAGCGGCACCCATCGTCTCCTGCGGCCAGTGCAGACCGGCCAGCCACATCGGACGGCCTTCCTCCAGCGGATGGATGTCGATACCGTTGCCCACCCGCGGGATCCTGCCGTCGATCACACCAGTCGCCTCTCAGCCAGTAACGCTTCCGCCAAGAGGAGATCATGGGGGCGGGTCACCTTGAAGGCGTCCGGCGATCCCTCGACGGTCTGCACGGTGATGCCGAGGCGCTCGCACATCATCGCGTCGTCGGTCGCGCCAACGAGCCCGGCCGCGTGGGCGCGCCGCAGTACGTCGGGAGCGAAGCCCTGCGGGGTCTGCACGGCGACCAGCGTCGACCGGTCGGGGGTACCGACCACCTCACCGGACGGGCCGACCTGCTTGATCGTGTCCGTCACCGGCACGACCGGTACGACGGCCCGCGCGCCCGACCGCACCGCCGCGACCACCCGCTCGATCACCGCGACCGGGACGAACGCCCGGGCCGCGTCGTGCACCAGGATGCAGTCGATCCCGTCGACCGGGACCACGGCCAGCGCCGCGCGGACCGAGTCCGGCCGCTCGACGCCCCCGGCAACCACCAGCAGCTGGGCGTCACCGACGTACGGCGCCAACTCCTTGCCGACCGCTTCCTCGGCGCCGGGTGGCACTGCCACCACGAAACAACTGAGGCCGGCGGCGGTCGCTGCCTTCAGCCCACGCACCGCATGGACCAGCAGAGAGTCGCCACCGACCTCTCGAAATGCTTTTGGTGTCTCACCACCCAGCCGCAGGCCCAACCCGGCCGCGGGAATCACGACCGCGCTGTTCATGCCGACGCTGGTTAGGAGGCGAGAACCTCGTCGAGGATGGCCTCGGCCTTGTCCTCGTTGGTGTGTTCGGCGAGGGCCAGCTCGGAGACGAGGATCTGGCGAGCCTTCGCCAGCATCCGCTTCTCACCCGCAGACAGGCCGCGGTCGCGCTCCCGGCGCCACAGGTCGCGGACGACCTCCGCCACCTTCAGCACGTCACCCGAGTGCAGCTTCTCCAGGTTCGCCTTGTAGCGACGCGACCAGTTGGTCGGCTCCTCCGTGTGCGGTGCACGCAGCACGTCGAAGACGCGCTCCAGGCCGGCCTGATCCACGACGTCACGCACGCCGACGAGATCGAGGTTGCACGCGGGGACCCGGACGACCAGGTCGTTCTGAGCGACGATCCTCAAGACCAGGTAGGTCTTGTCCTCACCTTTGATCTGACGGGTCTCGATGTCCTCGATGACGGCCGCTCCGTGATTGGGGTAAACAACCGTCTCGCCGACTGTGAAAGTCATGTGTGAAGTGCCCCTTTCCAAGATCAATACTACCACGCGGCGGATGGTCCGGTTCTGGCGTTTGCGCTGGTCAGGGGCCACTTCGTGCCTTGACAAACGCTCTCGGGCGTGCCTCGTACGCGCGCGGGCCGTTGCCGGGGACACCACTTCGGCACCCCGGCGTGGGCGGGCCGCTGTCCGGTCGGGAAGCGGTGGCGGCTAGGCTTTGGCCCGCCGGAGGCCCGTGCCTGACGGTGCCCACGGTGGCGAAAACAGCTTGCACGAGAGGGATTCCAGTGCCGATCACGTTGTCCTCGCGGTCCGTCCGGCGTACTGCGCTGGCGGGTGCCGCCGCCACTCTCAGTATCGCGCTGGCGGCGTGCAGCGCGAGCTTCAATGCGCCGACCCTGCAGCCGTACCAGGCCGCCGAGGGCACCAACGCGGACACCGGTTCGATCAAGGTGCGCAACCTGCTGGTGCTGGCCGATGCCGAGGGCAAGGGCGAGCTGCACGGCGTCGTCGTCAACACCGGCGACAACCCCGAGACGCTGGTCAAGTTCGACCAGGCGCCGGCCGGGACGCAGGACGGACAGGCCGGCTCGGACCAGCCGACGCCGGGTTCGGTCACGTTCAGCGAGCTCAAGGAGCCGGTGAAGCTGGAGCCGCACACCTCGGTCCTGCTGCCGGGCGCCGGCGCCTCGACCGGGAGTGAGACCCCCTCGGCCTCGGACACCCCGTCGTCCAGCGAGACCCCGGGCGCGGAGGGCGACGGCCCAGCGGTCTCGGTGACCGGCGCGAAGCCGGGTCAGATGGTGAACGTGACGATCACGTTCGGCCAGGCCGCCCCGATCACCACTTACATCCCGGTGCTCACCGACGACCACTACTCCCCGTCGCCGAACGCTTCCGAGTAGCTCTCAGCTCTTGGCGGCGGACGCTGCCTTCGAGAGGTCCGGCAGGACCTTGTCCAGGACCCACGGGACGCTCAGCACGCTGACGGCGCTCATCCCGGAGATCACCTGCTGGTCCCGCAGCGCGTACTTGGACGCCTTCAGCGACGAGTAGACGGGATCGGCCAGGAACTTCTGCGTCCCGATCCCGTCGACGTACGCGATCAGCACGTCGGCGTCGATGTCGGCGACCTTCTCCTTGCTGATCGTCAGCGAGAACTCCTTCTTGGCGTTGGTCTTCTCCAGCGCCTCGACCCCCGGAGAGTTCTTGAAGCCCAGCTCGTTCAGGATCTGCACCCGCGGGTCGCCCGGCATGTAGACGTAGTTGTCCGCGCCGAAGGAGCCGACCGTGACGGTCTTGCCCTTGAACTCCGGGTGATCGGCGGCAACCTGCTTGATCTTGTCCTGGATACCGGTGATCACCTTCTCCGCGTCGGCCTTCTTGCCGAGCGCCTCACCGACCAGCAGCGTCTGGTCCTGCCAGGTGGTCTGCCACGGCGCCCCGGGGTACGCCACGGTCGGCGCGATACCACTCAGCGTGTCGTACGTCGCCTTGTCGAAGCCCTCGTACGGCGCCAGGATCACGTCCGGCTTGAGCGCCGCGATCTTCTCGAACGGGTACTTGTCGCCGGTGTCCAGCAGGGTGGTCTTCGACTTGTCGAACTTGTCCGCGTCCCACGCCGTCACCCCGTCCGGGGTGGGGCCGTAGCTGACCTTGGGCATCCCGACCGGGGTCTCGCCGAGCGCGTAGACCACGTCCTGCGCGTTCCAGCCGAGGGTGACGATCCGCTCGGGCTTCTTCGGAACGGTGGTTTCACCGAAGGTGTTCTTCAACGTGACCGGGAACCCGGACGACGCCGCGCCGGCCGATGATGCGGCCTTGTCGTCGCCGTCACCGCCACAGGCGGCCAGCGTGGTCGTGGCGAGCAGTACGGCGGTGACCGCACTGACGACCCGGGTACGGGACCAGGACATGTTCGACTCTCCTTAGACCAAGTGCCTCAACTAAGGAGAGCCTAAGCTAACTTCACGGGTGGTCGCGACCCGTGACGCTGTGACTCAGGACTCGAACTTGTAGCCGAGACCACGCACCGTGACCAGGTGGGCGGGATTCGACGGGTCCTTCTCGAGCTTGGAGCGCAGCCGCTTCACGTGCACGTCGAGGGTCTTGGTGTCACCGACGTAGTCGGCGCCCCAGATCCGGTCGATCAGCTGGCCACGGGTGAGCACGCGGCCGGTGTTCCGCAGCAGCATCTCGAGCAGCTCGAACTCCTTCAGCGGGAGCCGGATCTCGGTCCCGGACACGGTCACCACGTGCCGCTCGACATCCATCCGGACCGGTCCGGCCTCGAGGGTGTCGGGTAGCAGCTCGACGTCCTGGCCACGCCGCAGTACCGCCCGGATCCGGGCCAGCAGCTCCCGCGGGCTGTACGGCTTGGTCACGTAGTCGTCCGCGCCCAGCTCGAGCCCGACGACCTTGTCGACCTCGGTGTCCTTGGCGCTGACGATGATCACCGGCACGTTGCCCCGGCTGCGCAGTGCTCTGCACACCTCGGTACCGGACAGGCCCGGCAGCATCAGGTCGAGCAGCACGATGTCCGCACCGGCGCGGTCGTACTCGTCCAGGGCGTCCGGTCCGGTCTCCGCGACGGCGACCTCGAACCCTTCCTTGCGGAGCACGTACGACAGCGCGTCGCTGTAGCTCTCTTCGTCTTCGACGACCAGCACTCGGGTCACGAAGCTGTCTCCTTTGTGATCTGCCCCAACGGGGTTGGCGTCAGGGATGCGGCCGGCTCCTCCTGGCTGGTGGAGTCGGTCTGGCCCGGCGCGGGTTCGAGCCGCAGCGGGAGTCTCACGGTGAAGGTGGAGCCCTGACCCTCGACGCTCCAGACCCGCACGTCGCCACCGTGGATGGACGCGATGTGCTTGACGATCGAGAGGCCGAGCCCGGTCCCACCGGTCTCGCGGCTGCGGGCCCGGTCTACCCGGTAGAACCGCTCGAAGATGCGTTCCAGGTCGCTGCTCGGGATACCGACGCCCTGGTCGGAGACGGTGATCTCGACCAGGTCCCCGATCGGGTGCGCGGCGACCGCGACCCGGGTGCCGTCGGGGCTGTAGTTGACCGCGTTCTCGACCAGGTTGCCGATGGCAATCGACAGCTGGTCCTCGCTGCCCATCACCTCGAGCTCCGGCTCGGTCTTCACCACGATCTTGATGTCCCGGTCCTCGGCGTCCACCCGGCAGCGGTCCACCGCGGACTCGATCACGCCGTTGATGTCGACCGGGCCCGGGTTCTCCAGCGGGTCGTCACCCTGCAGCCGGGACAGCTCGATGATCTCCTTGACCAGGCGGCTGAGCCGGGAGGCCTCGATCCGCATCCGGTCCGAGAACCGCTGCACCGCGTCCGGGTCGTCAGCCGCCTCGGAGACCGCGTCGGCGAGCAGGATCAGCGCGCCGACCGGGGTCTTCAGCTCGTGGCTGACGTTGACCGTGAAGTCCCGCCGGATCGCCTCCAGGCGGCGCTCCCGGGTCCGGTCCTCGACCAGGACCAGCACCAGCTGGCTGCCGAGCGGCGCGACCCGGGCACTGACGTACTGCGTCGCGCCCAGCCGGCCGCGGACGATCTCCAGGTCCTGCTGGCGGATCTCGCCGTCGCGGCGGACCTGGCGAACCATGGTGAGGATGTCGTCGACCACCAGCCGCTCGCCGCGGACGATACCCAGCACGTGCGCCGGGGCGCTGGCCTGCAGGACCTGGTCCTCGGGGCCCATCACGACGGCGGACGAGCGCAGTACCGAGAGCACGGTCGCGACGCCGGCCGGGACGATCGGGTCGGAGGTCTCCGGGATCTTCCGCTGGGCCCGCTCCGAAAGCATCATCGCACCGAGCGAAAGCAGGGCCAGGGCCGCGCCGATGACGCCGCCCAGCACCGCAGCCAGCGTGGGGTCCACGGCAACGATGCTACGCGGGCAACCAGCAGGGAAAGACCGAATGAGCACCGGATGACCGGGACACGTCTCAACTGTTCATCGGGCGTTCACCACTCGTCGCCGATCGGCAACCTCGACGGCATACGGTCACCGGTGGACGGGTACCGGACCACTCCCGACGTACCCTGTCCGCTGCGGTATCGGACACCACAGATCGGATTCGAACACCATGCGTGACAGTTACCACGAGCAGCTCGACGACATCCTCGCCGAGCTGGAGCGGATGACGCGGACGGTGTCCACCGCCGTACGCAGGTCCACCGCGGCCCTGCTCGAAGCCGACATCCGGAAGGCCGAAGACGTCATCGCGGCCGACATCCAGCTCGACGCCGCCGGTGAGGGCGTCGAGGAGAAGGTCTTCGAGCTGATGGCCCGGCAGTCGCCGGTCGCCAACGAGCTGCGGATGCTGGTCGCCGCGCTGCGGATGGTCGCCGACCTGGAGCGGATGGGCGACCTGGCCGCGCACGTGTCCAAGATCGCCCGGATGCGCTACCCGGCCCCCGCGATCCCGGCCGAGCTGCACGACGTGATCCAGGAGATGGGCAGCGTCGCGGGCAAGATGGTCGACGCCGCCGGCGACGTGATCTCCACCCGCGACGTCGAGGCGGCCGGCAAGCTCGAGGCCACCGACGACGAGATGGACAAGCTCCGCACCAACCAGTTCCGCCTGATGATGGACGACAGCTGGCCGCACGGTGTCGAGGTCGCCGTCGACATGGCGCTGCTGTCCCGGTACTACGAGCGCATCTCGGACCACGCGGTCTCGATGGCCCGCCGGGTCGTCTACCTGGTCACCGGCGAGCTCCCGGTCGCCATCGGTGGCACCGCCGCCGGCTCCGGCGCCGGCGCCTCGGCCCCGAACCCGAACGGCAACTGACCTCCCGATCTCCGTAGCCCCCGGCAACCATCGGTTGCCGGGGGCTACCGGTATATCTTCACCGCATGACCGACGCCGCCGAGACCGCCCGTCTCGTCAACACCGACCTCTCCACCCTGACCCCCACCGAACTCAAGGCCCACCTGGCCGAGGTCGAACGGCAGCTGGCGAACATCCTCCAGACCGAACGCGCCCTCCTGGAGGCGAACGCCGAGGTGCTGGCCGACCACCCCGAACTCCAGGCCAGGCTCGCCCACCTCCGCACTGTCCGGACGACTCCGGACGACTCCGGACGACTCCGGACGACTCCGGACGAGGAAATAGTCAACACTGATGACGCGTCCGGGGCGGCCGGCGGGCAGGCTGACGGCTGACAACCCCCAGCCGAGGAGCCCATCGTGACCGCCATCCTGACCTTCGACATCTTCTCCAGCTTCGACGGCTACGGCTCGCCCACCAGCCCGTACGGCGGCTACTGGGGAAAGGAAGGCCCCGAGTTCCTCGCCCACCGCTTCACCCAGTTCGGCGAGAAACAGCGGCTACTCCTCGGCGCCGGCACGTTCCGCCTCTTCGCCGCGATGCTGTCCTCGGCACCCGAGTCCTTCGACCCATGGGTCACCCGAATGCACAACCTGCCCACGACGGTGGTCTCGAACACCCTGCAAGCACCCCTCGAGTGGCCAGACGCAACCGTCCTCCCCGGCGACCCCGTCGAGTCGGTCGCCCGCCTCAAGGAGGAATCAGACCTCCCCCTCATCTCCCACGGCAGCCTGACCCTGAACCGAGCCCTCCTGACCGCCGGCCTGATCGACCGCCTCCGGGTCACGATCTTCCCGGTCCTCAACAA
Source organism: Kribbella sp. NPDC026611 (assembly GCF_040638345.1). Classification (NCBI taxonomy): domain Bacteria; kingdom Bacillati; phylum Actinomycetota; class Actinomycetes; order Propionibacteriales; family Kribbellaceae; genus Kribbella; species Kribbella sp. NPDC026611. The sequence goes on along the minus strand of NZ_JBEZYC010000003.1, from coordinate 936,329 downwards.
CCAGTCCCAATCCCCCAAAGACCGAATCTTCGAAGAAACCGGCAACTTCGACCTAGAACTCCTCGATTCCCAAACCCTCGACACCCACACCCAACAACTAACCTACCGCCCAACTCGCCACCCCTGACCCGTCGCCCCGAATCGCTGTCAGGCGCGGAGAGCGGCGGCGCTTCCCAGCAGACCAACGCGTTCGAGGGAGGTGAGAACGTCGTCGACGCTGCCTGGGGGGTTCTGCCAGGCGTCGGCCATCCGTTGCACCTGGGCGTAGACCGCCTGCTGGTTCAGATCGATGAGATCGAGCACGAAGTCGTCAGCAGCCCCCCACTGACCCGATCACCTGGGCACGGCCTTGATCACAGCGGCGAGGACATCTCGGATCGCCCGGTTCATCAACTAACGCGTGCGATCGAGCTTGGCGGGATCGAGGCTGGTCCTGGTGAGCTTGAGGTTCCGAAAGGTCTCGTCGAGGATTTCCTCGGTCCACTTCGCCTGGACAAGACCGGCCTGCGCGACTCGGATGAGCAGATCGCGCAGGCTGTTGGGATAGAACGTTGGCGTCGTAGACGACGATGAACGACACGTCAGTACAGGCCCATGTCCCGGTTGAGCTCAGTCAGCTCGTCGGCGACCTCGCGACGGTCCTGGTCGTCCTTGCGCTTGTAGTCCAGCAGCGAATCGACGCGGACCCGGCGATGCGTCCCCACCTTGCGATACTCGATCTCCCCGGCGTCCAGCAGACCGATGAGATAGGGCCGAGAGACGTTCAACATGGCCGCGGCCTGCTGGGTCGTCAGCTCGGCATGAGCAGGAACCACCGACACGGTCTGACCGGCGGCCATATGCGCAAGCACCTTGGCCAGAAGCTCCACAGCACTCCGCGGAACAGCCAAGGCACCGTCAGGGTCACCGTCCACCACCACGCGAACTTCGCTGTCGTCGACATGACTGGCCAGGTATCGCTTGACTCGCCGCATGGCGACCTCCGCGGAATGAACCTGAGCAGCATCCAGCCGCTCAGCGGCCGCTTCTGCAGAGCTCATCACCACTCCTCCCGGATCGCCACGCGTCAACCGAAGTATCCGCAACAACCGCAATAACCGCAACTGTTCTCCTGACCTCCGCTGCCCCAGCGAAGACGTGAACCTTCCTACGCCACCGCGAACCCACCCACTGTCCCCCGAGCACGCCGACCTCACATCACCCGTCTGCGGCCCTGCGAAGGCGCCTGAAGACAGCCGCGCCGAAGGCGTGTTTCGTCTCGCTCAAGTCGCCCGGCGGCCGCTTGCGGGCGCAGCGAGTCCCGCGTGCCGCGGCTGGTCAGCCAAGGCAGTCTTCTGAGAGGTGGGTGTTACAGTGGGTATGCGCGAAGGAGTTCGCGCAGACGGAGTATGGGGAGTCAGTCCCAGCGGTTCATCACCGGATGCTCTGGCTGAAGTGGACGATCCGGGTTCGAATCCCGGCGCCCTCCTCACGGAGGGGTCGTAGCTCAATGGCAGAGCCCCACTTTTTCGTCAGTGGCGGGCCCGCATCGGGGCCCGCCACTTCTTATGTCGAGCGCAGTACGACGCGCATCGCCGCGGTGAGCTCGGAGACCGTCAGCTTGAGGCTGGCGTAGTGCCTGCGAGCCTTTCCTACTGCTTTCCGTTCGAGCTGATGCCGGTTCAGGATGCCGGGTTCCTCGGCGAGGACGTCTTCGATGACGAGCTCGGCCCACAAACTCCGCCGGAGTGAGTCGCGCAGAATGACGTTCGCCTGCCGTCCGAGAGATTTCGTCACGGCCAGGGTGAGGATGAGCTCCGGATGCCCGAACTCGACTCGGTCGCCGACCGCGATTCCGGCGAGCGACTTCTTCGTGATTCGCACCCAGCCGGCCTCCGCCGTCGGGGTCCACAGGCCAACTTTGTCGACGAGTGGTTGGTGCGCACGGCCACCGCTGTGGATGGTTGCGTTGCGCATCAGCCGCAGCGTGTCGATCTGGATGATGCTGTCCGCGTCGAACGTCTTACCGGTAGCGGACTCGATCGCGTCATGCAACTGAGCAAGGACCGCGTTGCAGGCATTCGCCGGCGCTTTTCCATCACGAATCAAGAGCCCGACGCAGGTCTTCAGGAAATCCTCGTGAAGTGCCAAAGCATACGGAACGCTCATCGCGCCGAGATGTGTGTCGGCGGACTGCAGGATGGCGAGCGCGGCTTCGGTGCGTAGGTTGAAGCGACGGATGTGCGGGACACGGGGGAACACGTCAGGCAGCAGTGTGTCCGATCCCTCGGTCAGCTGCAGCAGATGTGAGGCGAGCTGCGCGCCTGCCAACAGTCCCATCATCGCGTTGCTGGCGTCCTGCCGCTGAACCTCGAACGCTCGGTACTCGGCGAACTGCACGATCCCGCTTCCCACCTGTTTCCTTCCATTGGCCTCCCTGCCCTGCCCGAGCAAGCGCAGAAGAGTGAGAGCAATTTGTAGCAGATCCCGACTACATTCCGTGACCACTCCACTGAGAAGCGTGCGACCACAGCCGGTCGCACGGCCTCCGGGAAGAAACCAGCCGCATCGAGCGGGCCTTCTCGCCTCCATACAGTTGCTCGCCAAGCACCTAGGCGCGAACCCACCCCCGCACCCCGGCGAAGCCGGCAACAGACAGCCGCGCCGAAGGCGCGACCTCTCCGCGCGACACCCCCGAACCACCCGTACTCCGCCGAGTACGTCCGCCCGAGACCACGTCCCGCGCCCCGGCCGAGCCGGGCAACAGACGGCCGCGCCGAAGGCGTGACCTTTCGCGTATGTGGATTGTCCGCCAAGCACTTGAGCGCGGGATCAGCTCCTGCGCCCGGCGAAGCCGGTGATAAGAACAGCCGCGCCGAAGGCGTGTCCGTTTCGGCGCGGTCCCCGGATCCACTTGCACTTCGCCGAGTACGCCGGCGCCGAGACCACGTGCCGCGCCCGGCGGAGCCGGGGACAAGACAGCCGCGCCGAAGGCGTGTCCATTTCGGGGTTCCTTTGGCGCAGCTGTTGTGGGTTTAGCGGCCCTGGTTTTTTACGGCTTCGATGGCGTCTTTGGCTGCTTGGGGGTCTAGGTATTCGCCACCGGGGGTTACCGGGTGGAAGTCGTCGTCGAGTTCGTAGTACAGGGGGATGCCGGTGGGGATGTTGAGGCCTACGACGGTCTTCTCGTCGAGGTTGTCGAGGTGTTTGACGAGGGCGCGGAGGGAGTTGCCGTGGGCGGTGACCAGGACCGTCTTGCCGGTGCGGAGGTCGGGGACGATCGCGTCGTACCAGTACGGGAGCATCCGCTCGACGACGTCCTTGAGGCACTCGGTCGCGGGGAGGAGCTCCGACGGGAGGCCGGCGTACCGCGGGTCGCCGGCCTGGTCGTACTCCGAGCCGCGCTCGATCGCCGGCGGCGGGGTGTCGTAGGAGCGGCGGAACAGCATGAACTGCTCCTCGCCGAGCTCCTCCAGCGTCTGCTTCTTGTCCTTGCCCTGCAGGCCGCCGTAGTGCCGCTCGTTCAGCCGCCAGGAGCGCCGTACGTCGATCCACTGCCGGTCCGCCACCTCGAGCGCGATGTTCGCGGTCCGGATGGCGCGGCGCAGCACCGAGGTGTGCAGGACGTCGGGCAGCAGATCGCGGTCGCGGAGCAGCTCGCCGCCGCGGTGCGCCTCCTCGACACCCTGCGCGTTCAGGTCGACGTCCACCCAGCCGGTGAAGAGGTTCTTCGCGTTCCAGTCGCTGTGGCCGTGGCGGAGCAGGATCAGGCGATAGGTCATGCCTCGGAGTCTAGCGAGGCTCCAGCCAGCCCTTGAAAGCGTCCAGGTTCCGGGTGGACTCGCCGCGCGCGACCCGCCAGTCGTACTCGCGCCGGATCGACGACGCGAACCCCAGCTCGAGGATCGTGTTGAACGACGTGTCCGAGTATTCCAGCACCGCCCCCAGCAACCGGTCGACCTCGACCGGCGTGATCGCGTGCAACGGCACCCGCCCGTCCAGGTGGATGTCCCCAACGTGATCCACAGCAAAAGCAACGCCGTACATCTTCAGGTTCCGCTCCAGCAACCACCGATAAACGGCTTCCTGGTTCTCGTCCGGATGCCGCGCCACGAAAGCGTGCACATGCACCGCCTGCGGCCCGACCGTCAACGACACCGTCGTCTTGAGCTTCCGCTCCCCCGGCAAATCCGCCGCAAACGTACCCGGCTCGTCCTCGGTGAACGCGATCTCGTTCTCCACCAGCACCTGACGGATCACATCCGCCGCCGCCACCCTCACCCAGCCACCTCCGCAGCGATCTCAGCCGCCATCGTGTCGCCCGCGGTCCGGTACGCCGCCAGCGTCTTGCGGGCGGTCAGCTTCCAGCCGAACCCCTGTGCATGCTTGACCGCCGCCCGGCTCATGGTCTCGCGGGTGGCCGGATCCGTCGCGATCCGGGCCAGCGCGTCGGCGAAGTCGTCCACGCTGTGCCCGTGCACGAGCAACCCGGTCTGCCCGTGCACCACCGCCGTACTCAGACCGCCGACCGCCGCCGCGACCACCGGCGTACCGCAGGCCTGCGCCTCCAAAGCCACCAAACCAAAGGATTCCGAGTACGACGGCACGCACACCACGGACGCCGCCCGGTACCACTCGGCCAGCAGCGACCGCTCCATCGGCTTCACGAACCGCGTCACGTCGTCGACCCCGAGCGCCCGCGCCAACTCCGCGTGCGCCTCCGGATGCTCCATCCCGTTCCCCGAAGGCCCACCGATGATCGCCACCACCAACCGCGATCGCAGCGACGGATCGCGCGAGAGCATCCGCGCCGCCGCCCGGATCAACAGGTCGGGCGCCTTCAACGGCTGCAACCGCCCGACAAACGCCAGTACGACGGCATCCAAAGGCAAGCCCAGCGCCTGACGTGCGGCAGCGAGCGAACCCGGCGAGAACATCTCCAGATCCACGCCCGGATTCACCACCCCGACCTTCGCCGGCTGAGCGCCGTACAACTCGATCAGCTCCCGCGCCTCGTCAGATGTGTTGGCCAGCAGGCGATCCGCGGCCTCCACCACCTGTTCCTCGCCGAGCAACCGCGCCGGCGGCTCCGGTACGTCGTCCTCCGCAAGGCTCGCGTTCTTCACCTTGGCCATCGTGTGCATCGTGTGTACCAGCGGGACAGCCCACCGGTCGCGGGCGAGCAGACCGACTTGCCCGGACAACCAGTAGTGCGAGTGGATCACGTCGTACCAGCCCGGCTCGTGGATCGCCTCGGCCCGCAACACGGCCCGGGCGAACGTACACAGCTGCGCCGGCAGCTCGTTCTTCGTCAGACCCTCGTACGGCCCGGCGGCAACGTTCCGCACCATCACGCCCGGCAGCAGCTCGACCCGCGGCGGCAGCGCCGACGCGGTCGCCCGGGTGAACACGTCGATCTCGATCCCCAGCGCCGCGAGCTGCTTGGAGAGCTCGACCACGTAGACGTTCATCCCGCCCGCGTCGCCGGTCCCCGGCTGGTCCAGCGGCGACGTGTGCAGGCTGATCATCGCCACCCGCCGCAGCGGGCGGTCGGCGGAGGCTTCGGTCACCTGGTCAGGGTAACTCCGGGGTTTCCGCCGGGAATCGGGAGTTCTCCCTATCGGCGGCGGTCCAGCTGGCCAAGAGCCGCAGGTTCTGCTCGGAGGTCGAGCCGGGCTCGACCGTGTACGTCACCAGCAGTTGGTCCGGTTCGCCCGGCGGCTGCAACGTCTCGTACTGGACGGTGATGTCGCCGACCAGCGGGTGGTGCTGCGTCTTGGTCCCGAAGGTCTTGTCCTTCACGTCGTGCCGTGCCCAGTGCTCGCGGAACTCCGGGCTCTGGATCGACAGCTCGCCGATCAGCTCGGTCAGCTCCGGATCGGTCGGGTAGCGGCCGGCGTACATCCGCAGGTAGCCGACGGTCTCGTCCGCGACCGCCTCCCAGTCCGGGTAGAAGTCGCGCGACGCCGGGTCGAGGAAGAGCAGCCGCGGGATGTTCCGCTGCTTGCGGTCCAGGCCGTCGAAGTCGGCGATCAGGGCCGCGGCCAGCCGGTTCCAGCCGAGCACGTCCATCCGGCGGCCGAGGACGAAGGCCGGTACGTCGGGCATCGAGTCGAGCAGGCGCTGCATCCCCGGTCGCAGGCGCTCCGGCGTACGGCGTTTGGCGGCCCGGCGGACCGGTTTCGCCAGCAGGGCAAGGTGTTTGCGCTCGTCCTCGGTCAGCGAGAGTACGTCGGCGACCGCGTCGAGGATCTCCTGCGAGACGTTCTCCGCGCGGCCCTGCTCGAGGCGGACGTAGTAGTCGGCGCTCACACCGGCAGCCTGTGCGAGCTCCTCGCGCCGCAGCCCGGAGACGCGACGGCGGCCGCCGAATACCTTCAGCCCGAGGTCCTCGGGCTGCACCCGCGCCCTCCGCGACTTGAGGAAGTCGGTCAGCTCCGCACGTCGGTCCATGCCCTCCAGTATCCAGACCGGCCGGGTCCGCAACCTGGTCCTGTCAGAACCAGGCTCAACAGACCTCTGGGTAGCCGCTCGCGTCCGCCACAGGATCGGTGACATCAACCACCCGATGGAGGAAACGATGAACAACCTCACCGGCCGCACCGCAGTCGTCACCGGCGCCGCAAGCGGGATCGGCGCCGCGATCGCCACCCAACTGGCCGAGGCGGGCGCCTCGGTCGCCCTTGTCGCCCGGCGGCAGGACCGGCTCGACGACCTGGCCGGCAAGCTCGGCGCGCGGACGTTCGGCGTCGCGATCGATGTGACGTCGCAGGAGTCGGTCGACGCCGGCGTCGCGCGGATCCACGAGCGGCTCGGCCGGGTCGACCTCGTCGTCAACGCGGCAGGCGTGATGCTCGCCGCGCCGGTGACGGAGCGCCGGCTCGACGACTGGACCCGGATGATCGACACCAACCTGACCGGCGTACTGCGGCTCGTCCACGCGTTCACGCCCGACCTGATCGCCGCGGCGGCCAACGGCGGAACGGCAGACCTGGTCAACATCTCGTCGATCGGCGCCCACGTCGTCTTCCCCGGGTACGCCGTCTACGGCGCCACGAAGGCTGCTCTCACCCAACTGTCCGCGGCCCTGCGCGCGGACCTCTCGCCGTACGACGTCCGCGTCACGAACGTCGAGCCCGGCCTCACGGACACCGAACTCGCCACCCACCTCGACACCGACGGCCAGGAGCTGATCGCGGCCATGAACGACCAGATCGGCCCGTTGACCGCGGACGACATCGCCGACGTCGTCACGTTCACGGTCAGCCGCCGGCGCGAGCTCAACCTCCGCCAGATCATCGCCCTGCCGACCCGTCAGGCGTGATCAGGGTAGGCCTACCACCACCGTGATCGGCGGACTCGCTCCACTGTGCTCGGCGCCGTACGCCACAAGCATTGAGGACATGCGCACAGTCCTCGCAGAAGTGAAGTCCTGGCACCGGCCGCTGATGGTGATGGTGCTCGCGATGGCCGGTCTGGTCCTGGCCTCCGGCGTCGGTCTCGCCGTCGACCACCGGGAGATCCTCAACGAGTCCGTGTGGCTCAAGCCGTTCAAGTTCGGCATCTCGTTCGTGGCGTACGGCGCGACGCTGGCCTGGCTGCTCTCCAGGCTGCGCAAGGCGCGCCGGCTCGGCTGGTGGACCGGCACGGTGTTCGCGATCACCGGGATCGTGGACGTCGGGTTCATCGCGGTGCAGGCCGCCCGCGGTACGTTCAGCCACTTCAACGCCAACGCCGACACTTTCAACCAGGTCGGGCAGAAGGTCTTCATGTCCGGGGTGATGGGACTGTTCGGCGCGAGCCTGGTGGTCGCGATCATGCTGCTGTTCCAGCGGATCGGCGACGCACCCCTGAACCGCGCGATCCGGGTCGGTCTCGGGCTCGCCGTCGCCGGGATGGGAATCGCCTTCTACCTGGTCGGTTCGAACGGCGCCCGGCAGCTGACCACCGACGCGTACGGTCACCCGGTCACGCTCGCCGGCAGCCACGGGATCGGCGTCGAAGCCGGCGGGCCTGGTATGCCGCTGACCCACTGGAGCACCGTCGGCGGCGACCTGCGCATCCCGCACTTCGTCGGCCTGCACGCGATCCAGGTCCTGCTCTTCACGGTGCTCGCTCTGAGCCTGCTCTCCGGTCGCGTTGCCTGGCTACGCTCGGAGCGAGTCCGCACCCGCCTCATCGGCGTTGCCGCCTTCGGGTACGCGGGTCTGATGCTCACCGTGACCGTCCAGGCGTTCCGTGGACAGTCGCTGATTCACCCCGACGGCCAGACGCTGGGGATGCTGGGTGGCTTCGCCGTACTCACCCTGACTCTCCTGGGTGCGGTGGTTGCGGCTGCTCGCCGTACCACGGAGGTTGAGACGGATCGCAGGTTTGTCAGCACGGTTTGAGAGACTCGGTCCATGACTTCGAGCGAGCGTCCTCTTGCCGTCGTGACCGGTGCCAGCAGCGGGATCGGGGCCGCCTCTGCGCGGTATCTGGCCCGGGCCGGGTTCGAGGTGATCTGCGCCGCGCGACGGCTGGACCAGATCGAGGCGCTGGCCAAGGAGATCGACGGTCGCGCGGTGGAGTGTGACGTCACGTCCGCCGCCGATGTCGCCAGGCTGACCGAGGCCGTCGGCGACGAGCTGCAGGTCCTGCTCAACAACGCCGGCGGCGCGTTCGGCTTCGAGCCGGTGGCGGAGGCCGACCTGGACGCGTGGCGGCGGATGTACGAGGTCAACGTGATCGCCGTCGCCGCCGTCACCAAGTCGTTGCTCCCGGCCCTTATCGCCGGCCGCGGCATGATCATCGTGATGGGCTCGACGGCCGGCCAGGTCGCGTACGAGGGCGGCGGCGGATACGTCGCCGCCAAGCACGGCGCGAAGGCCGTCGTCGACACCCTCCGCCTCGAGCTCTACGACCAGCCGGTCCGGGTCACCGAGATCGCCCCCGGCATGGTCCGCAGCGAAGGCTTCGCGCTGACCCGCTTCGACGGCGACCAGTCCAAGGCCGACGCCGTGTACGCCGGCGTCCGTGAACCCCTCACCGCCGAAGACATCGCCGACATCGTCACGTACGTCGCCACCCGGCCCGCGCACGTGAACCTCGACCGGATCACCGTCCGCCCCCGCGCCCAGGCCGCCCAGCACAAGGTCTTCCGGGAGCAGTAACTGGCACGTGAGCCGCCTCACCAGGTTGGTGCTTGCAATTGCAAGCAGGTTGCTAGCACACTGGGGACATGGCCAGGTTGACGGACAAGGCGGCTGGGGCGGTGGGCTCCCTCGGGGAGTACCTCGCCGAGCAGCGACGGCACGCGCAGTTGTCGTTGCGGCAGTTGTCGGACCTGGCCGGGGTGTCGAACCCGTACCTCAGCCAGATCGAGCGTGGCCTGCGGAAACCGTCGGCCGACGTGCTGCAGCAGCTCGCGAAGGCGTTGCGGATCTCAGCGGAGACGCTGTACGTCCGGGCCGGCATCCTCGATCCGGACGAGAGCCCGGAGGGCACGAAAGCCTCCGGCGTGGTCGACGCCGTCCTGCTCGACCCCGCGCTGAACGAACGGCAGAAGCGTGTCCTGCTGGACGTCTACACGTCGTTCGTCCGGGAGAACCAGACCCCTGCGTAACACCTTCCTGCTGCAAACCTACCGAGGAGCACCCTGATGGCTACCCGTACGCCTGTGACCCCCTTCTACGCGCTCGCCGGCGCCGGCGACCTCGCGGTCGAGAAGTTCCGCGCGGTCAGCGAGGACGTCACCGCCCGCTTCGCCAAGCTGGACCAGAAGACCCTGCAGACCGAGCTGACCCGTGAGCTGACCAAGCGCCAGGCCGAGCTGACCAAGCGCGTCGAGGCCCTCGTGGCCGACGCCCGCACCGCCCCGGCCAAGCTCCGTGAGCTGCCGGCGTTCGCGCAGGCCGGTTTCACCACCGTGCTCGGTCAGGCCGAGGAGACCTACGAAGACCTGGCCGGCCGCGGCAAGGACCTGGTCGAGCGGATCCGCCACCAGAAGGCGACCGAGGACCTGATCGGCACCGCCAAGACCACGGTGAGCAAGGCCAAGGCCACCCGGACCACCGCGAAGAAGACCGCAAGCACCGCGACCCGCAACGTCAAGGCGACCGCGACCAGCGCCCGCAAGACCGCGAAGGCAGCCACCAAGGCGGCCGAGGACGCGGCCGGCAAGATCGGCGACTGACCGTCACCACATTCGGTGACGATTCGCCCACCGCAGGGTGAATCCTGGCCGCCGGCGGCCCGCAGCTGCGACTGAGCAGAGGTGGGCCGCCCGGTCTGTCGGCTAGGCTCTAGCACATGGGCCCGCTCATCACCTTCCAGAACCTGTTTCCTGGGTTCGCAGATCCGCTGTCGGTCATCTGGTGGGTGCTGCTCGCGATCAAACTGGTCGCCCTGCTGGACGCCGCGTTCCGGCCACGCGCCGTGTTCGTCGCGGCGGACAAGCTCACCAAGCCCGGCTGGGTGCTGATCCTGGTCACCTTCACGCTGGGTCAGATCTTCCAGGGCTGGCTGAGTTTCTTCGGCCTGGTCGGGATCGTCGCGTCGGCCGTCTACCTGGTCGACGCCCGCCCGGCCCTGCGCGCCGCCGCCGGTCGCGGCCGCGGCGGCTGGGGCGTACGCCGGCGCCGCGGACCGCGCCCGCTATAAGCCCGCTACCTCACGACCGGTAGACGATCACCTTGTCGCCGACCTGAACCTCGTCGAAGAGCACCTTGATCTTGGCCAGGTCCCGCACGTTCACACAGCCGTGGGACGCGCCGTTGTACCCACGGGCCGCGAAGTCCGACGAGTAGTGCACAGCCTGCCCACCGCTGAAGAACATCGCGTACGGCATCTTCGAGTCGTACAGCTTCGAGACGTGGTTCCGGCTCTTCCAGCCGACCGTGAAGCCGCCCTCGCGGGTCGCGGTCTTCACCGCGCCGAACCGCACGTCCATCTGCATCTTCACCACGCCGTCGACGACGTACCGCAGCTTGCGGGTCGACTTGTCGATGCACAACGCGACACCGGTCGCGCAGCGCGGGTCGAGCTTCCGGCCGTCGACCACGGGCGCCGGTGGGAAGAGCTCGGTCTGGGTCGGCTCGTGGGTGACCTTGACCAGCTGGTTCCAGGTGTTCTGGTCGACGTACCCGAGCTGGGGAATCCCCTTGGACCGCTGGAACTTCTTCACCGCGGACCGGGTCATCGTGCCGAAGTCGTTGTCCTGGTAGCGCTTCTCCAGCAGCTTCAGCTGGACCAGCCGGGCCTCGACCTTCCGTACGTCGGCGCCCGCGGAACCGTTCTTCCACAGGGCCTTCGGGTAGATCGGCAGCTCGCCGCTCACCTCGAACGGCACGGTCTTGAGGTCGGACGGCGCCGCAGTCGCACGCAGTCCGGAGCCGAGCAGCGCCGCGACGGCACCGCCGACGACCAGCCCACTCAACAGCTTCCGAACAATCAGCCCGCGCATCGGACACCCCTCTGATAGACCCCGTCCCTACACTCGTAGGACGTCCTCACTGGCCTGGTGGTTGGCACCAAAGCTTACCGGAGGTACCCGCATGGAGTTGGTCCAACGATCGGAGTCCCTCGCCTACCGCCAGGCGGGAACGGGTCGCCCGGTCGTCTTCCTGCACGGCAACCCGACCTCGTCGTACCTCTGGCGCAGCGTGATTCCGCCGGTCTCGGCGATCGCCCACTGCATCGCGCCGGACCTTGTGGGTATGGGCAGATCGGATCCGTCGGACGCCGAGGATGGCCGACGTTACCGGTTCGTGGACCACCGGCGGTACGTCGACCAGTTCTTCGACGCCCTGGGCCTGACCAGCGACGTGATCCTCGTCGGGCACGACTGGGGTGGGGTGCTGGCCACCGACTGGGCGCGCCGGCACCCGGATGCCGTCAGCGGGATCGCCTACCTGGAGACGCTGGTCGCGCCGGTCAGGTGGGACAGCCCGAATGCGCCGGCTCCCGAGCTGTTTCGCAGGCTTCGGAGCGCCGAGGGAGAGCAGTTGGTGCTGGGCGAGAACGTCTTCATCGAGCTGGTACTGCCGAGCGGCACGCTGCGCGATCTGACCGACGAGGAGCTGGCCGAGTACCGGTCGCCGTACGTCGAACCCGGCGAGAGCCGGCGCCCGATGCTGACCTGGGCCCGCGAGATCCCGATCGACGGCATCCCGGCCGACGTGCACGACATCGTCAGCGCCAACGCCGAGTGGATGGCGATGTCCCAGGTCCCGAAGCTGTTCGTCAACGGCGAACCGGGTGCGCTCCTGAACGGACCGCTGCGGGACCAGTGCCGGCGCTGGCCGAATCAGCGTGAGGTGACAGTGGCCGGCCTGCACTTCTTGCCGGAGGACTCGGGCGCCGAGATCGCGGCCGCGCTCGTCGAGTGGATACCGACCTGCTGGAATGGAGCATGATCGAGATCAGCCTGAGTACTGCGGACATCACGACCGTGCCCGCGGATGCGATCGTGAACGCCGCTCACCATGCGCTGCGGGGCGGTGGTGGGGTGGACGGAGCGATCCATCGGGCCGGCGGCCGGGAGATCCTGGACGAGCTGATCGAGCGCTATCCGAACGGAACACCCACGGGTACGGCGGTGTGGACCGGGGCGGGGGCGCTTCCGGCGCAGTACGTGATCCACGTCGTCGGGCCGAACTACACCGCCGGCCAGCGGGATCCGGCCCTGCTCGAGTCCTGCTACCGCGACGCGCTACGGATCGCGGACGAGCTCGGGGTGAAGACGATGACGCTGCCGGCGGTGTCGGCCGGGATCTACGGCTGGCCGGCACGGTCCGCGGCGGAGATCGCCGTACGGACGCTCCGCAGTACGCCGACCGACGTACAGACCGCGACCTTCTGCTTGGTGGAACCCAGGCTCTACAAGGCGTTTCAGAACGCAACAGCGGCCGGGAACTAGCTCCCGGCCGCTGTGCGGTGCTGGTTGGGTGATCAGCCCTTGTAGACGACGACCTTGTCGCCGACCTTCACCCGGGCGAAGACCCAGGCGATCTTCTTCTTGTCGCGGACGTTCACGCAGCCGTGCGAAGCGCCGTTGTAGCCGCGGGCCTTGAAGTCCGACGAGTAGTGGACAGCCTGGCCACCGCTGAAGAACATCGCGTACGGCATCTTCGAGTGGTAGAGCGACGACACGTGGTTCTTCGACTTGCGGTAGACCTTGAAGACGCCGGTGCGGGTGGGCGTGCGGGACGCGCCGAACCGGACGTCCATGACCTGGACCGGCTTACCGTTCACGACGTACACGAGCTTGCGGGTCTTCTTGTTGATGCAGAGAACCCGGCCGCGGGTCAGGCACCGCTTGTCCAGGTGGTACTTGCCGACGGTCGCGGTGGTCTTCGCCGCCGCGGTCGACTTCTGCGCCGAGGTCGCGACCATCGGTGCGGTCTTCGGCACCACCACGGCGTCGGCCGTCGTGGTCGCCGCCAGCGCGCCGACACCCACGAACGCGGCAGCCGTCAGAGTCGCGGCGAACTTACGCAGAATGCCCATGATTCCTTGTCCTTCCCCCAAAAAGTTGCTTCCACAAGACAGACGTCATGACTTCACGTCTGGTTGGTAACGATCCGGAATTTTCTTCCCCCGGTCACCGGCCGAGAATTATGTATCACAGTCCGATCCACCCGTGCCCGGGCTGCCCGCGGACCGTGTCCAGAACGTGTTCTAGCGGTTCAGATCTTGGACTTCCGGCCCAGCTTCGAGCGCTCGATCTGGGTCAGCGCGACCTTCCGCATCCGGATCGCGTCCGGCGTCACCTCGACGCACTCGTCCTCACGGCAGAACTCGAGCGACTGCTCCAGCGACAGCTTGCGCGCCGGCACCAGCTTCTCGAACTCGTCCGCGTTCGACCGGACGTTGGTCATCTTCTTTTCCTTGGTGATGTTGACGTCCATGTCGTCGGAGCGCGAGTTCTCCCCGACGATCATGCCCTCGTACACCTCGGTGGCCGGCTCCACGAACATGGTGCCGCGCTCCTGCAGGTTGATCATCGCGTACGACGTGGCCGCGCCGGCCCGATCCGAGACCAGCGAACCCGACGGGCGGGTGCGCAGGTCGCCGAACCACGGCTCGTACCCCTCGAACACGTGGTGCGCTATCCCGGTACCCCGGGTGTCGGTCAGGAATTCGGTCCGGAACCCGATCAGTCCACGGGCCGGGACCAGGAATTCCATCCGCACCCAGCCGGTGCCGTGGTTGGTCATCTGCTCCATCCGGCCCTTGCGGACCGCGAGCAGCTGGGTGACCGTACCGAGGTACTCCTCGGGGCAGTCGATCGTCAGCCGCTCGACCGGCTCGTGCCGCTTGCCGTCGATCTCGCGGGTGACCACCTGCGGCTTGCCGACGGTCAGCTCGTAGCCCTCGCGGCGCATCTGCTCGACCAGGATGGCCAGCGCCAGCTCACCACGGCCCTGCACCTCCCAGGCGTCCGGCCGCTCGGTCGGCAGCACCTTCAGCGACACGTTGCCGACCAGCTCGCGGTCGAGCCGGTCCTTGACCAGCCGCGCGGTCACCTTGGTGCCCTTGCTACGGCCGGCCAGCGGCGAGGTGTTGGTACCGATCGTCATCGAGATGGCCGGCTCGTCCACGGTGATCAGCGGCAGCGGCTTCGGGTCGTCCGGGTCGGTCAGCGTATCGCCGATCATGATCTCCGGGATGCCCGCGATCGCGACGATGTCGCCCGGGCCGGCCGAGTCGCCGGGCACCCGCTCGAGCGCCTCGGTGACCAGCAGCTCGGTGATCTTGACCTTCTGGATCGAGCCGTCGTGGCGGCACCAGGCGACCTGGGAGCCCTTCTTCAGCGTGCCTTCGTGCACCCGGACCAGCGCGAGCCGGCCGAGGAACGGCGAGGCGTCCAGGTTGGTCACGTGGGCCTGCAGCGGTGCGCCCTCGGTGTACTCCGGGGCCGGCACGTTGTTCAGGATCGTCTCGAACAGCGGCTCGAGGTCCTCGGAGTCCGGCATCCCGCCGTCGGCGGGCTGGTTCAGCGAGGCGCGGCCGGCGCGGGCCGAGGCGTACACGACCGGGAAGTCGAGGGCGCTCTGGTCGGCGTCGTGGTCGAGCAGGTCCAGGAACAGCTCGTAGGTCTCGTCGACGACCTCGGAGATCCGGGCGTCCGGGCGGTCCACCTTGTTCACCACCAGGATCACCGGCATCTGCCGGGCCAGCGCCTTGCGCAGCACGAACCGGGTCTGCGGCAGCGGGCCCTCGGAGGCGTCCACCAGCAGCACGATCGCGTCCACCATGGACAGGCCGCGCTCGACCTCACCACCGAAGTCGGCGTGGCCGGGGGTGTCGATGATGTTGATCGTCATCTGCTCGCCGTTGGCCATCTTGTGCCGGACGGCGGTGTTCTTGGCCAGGATCGTGATGCCCTTCTCACGCTCCAGGTCGCCGGAGTCCATCGCCCGCTCGTCGACGTGCTGATGGGCTCCGAACGCGCCGGACTGCCACAGCATCGCGTCGACGAGGGTGGTCTTCCCGTGGTCGACGTGGGCCACGATCGCGACGTTGCGCAGGTCGTTACGGACAGGCATGAGGAAGCGCTCCAAGCGGTAAGAGGGTTCTGGCGGTGGCTACGGCTGTTTTCACGTGCCACTCGACACAGGGCGCAGCACCTACATCCTACCTGTCGCTCTGCGTGTCCACGAATCGGGAAGACCTTTGACATTTGTTGACTGGACGTCCAGTCTATAATCGGCGCCTGGGGAGGGGCCGCAGGAAACGGGGGGTCGACCCAGGAGCGCCGGGGATGGGGGGTTGCCCGGCGCTTCGGGGCCACGACCGGGAGAGAGCAGGACCGTGCCGCGTTCGGCGAGCGCCAACCAGGAGATGCGCGAGCGTTCCCGCGAACGCATCCTGGCCGCAGCGCTGGAGGTCTTCGCCGCGAAGGGCTACGAGGCCGCGTCGATCTCCGACATCACCACCGCCGCGGGCGTCTCCCGGGGCCTGGTGTCGTACTACTTCGCGACCAAGGAGCAGCTGGCCGCCGAGCTCCTGGACCGCTGGCTGGACGGCATCGCCGGCATCCTGACCATCCAGGGAACTCCTGATGAACGGCTGGCGGGCATCATCGACGGCGCCCTGATGGCGGCCGCGACCACGCTCCCGATCCAGCGCCTGGCCATCACCCTGATGATGCAACCCACCACTCACGACGTCTTCGCCCGGGTCGAGGAGGCCAAGTCCGCCCGCCTGTCCCTGGTGGAAGACGCCATCCGCGACATCTTCACCGCCCGCGGCGCCCCCGACCCGGCCCTGGAAGAAATGTTGCTACGGGCAACCTTGGAGGGCGTGACCGTGAAGCTGGCGATCTACCAGGAGACCTTCCCGCTGGAGGACGTTCGGCGCCGCTTGTACGCCGGTTACACATTGCCGGCGCCCGCCGTACCCCTCCCGATCACGTCACCCCCGGTCCACCGCCTGCGCGCCAAATGACCCGGGCGGCGTCCAGTCGAACAACTTCGTCCCGGACCGCTGAGCGGGTCGCGGCGGGACGACGCGCAGCAGCGCGTTTCTCAGCCGCTGCCATCGCGGCCCGAGGTGCGCGCCGACCCGCGCCATCTGGTCCGACCTGCGCACAAGCTGCTGCGTACGCCGGTACCGCTGCGCGTCGTACTGCTCCGGGCTGAGCATCCCGACCGACACCCCGTCCTCGAGCGCCGAGTTCGCTCCCTGCCCCAGCGTCGGCAGCATCGGATGCGCGGCATCGCCGACCAGGACCACCTTGCCGCCCGTGTACCGCGGGAGTGGATCGGCGAGCGTCCAGACGTCGTGCCGGATCACCTCACGGGCCGCGTCGGCGAGGTCATCCACCCAGTCCGCGAAGTACTCCCGCGCCGCCGCCGGCTCGTCCGGAAACCGCACGCCACTCGCCATCGCGACGTACCCGTACCAGTAGACCTCCGTCGGGCTGATCCGCATCGCCCCCGACTCCGCGTTCGGCCCCCACGTCATCGCGAACCGGTCGCCGACCGACGTGTCCGCGACCACCGCCCGCCAGCAGCTGTAACCGCTGTACTTCAACTGGTTCGGGAACAGCGCCGCCCGGGTAACGCTGCGGATCCCGTCTGCCCCGACTACCAGATCGGCCGTCACGCTCTCCGTCCCCCACTCGACCCGCCCCGTCGCCGGATCCACCCGGGTCACCCGGGCGCCGGTGATCAGCTCCACCCCGTCGGCGGCCTCGACCAACGCCCGATGCAGTCGTTGCCGGTGGATCCCCACCATCCGGCTCATCGCATCGTCGCCATCAGGTGCCCTGAGCAACCATTTCCCGTCCCAGGACCGCGTCCCGGCCGGCTGCAGCGCGTACCCGTTCCGCCGTACCTGCTCGTCCGCCCCGATCGCCGCCAGCGCCCGCATCCCGTTGACGGTCACGACGACACCGGCGCCCACCTCGCCCAGCTCAGGCGCGCTCTCCAGCACCAGCACCCGCCACCCGGCCCGCTGCAACGAAGCAGCTGAGGCCAGACCGGCAATCCCGCCACCGACCACGACCGCGTATCCCATGGCGTCCACCATAGGTTGGCATGCTACTTATGCAAAGCTGGGTGCGTGCGGCCGGACCGCCCCCACGACGTTGTCGCCGCCGGTGAGGTCGAAGCGCAGGTGGTCCTCGATGGTCGGGTTGGTGATTCCGAGCCGTTGGAGGGTTGCCGCCATGACGACCTTGCGGGCTCGGGCGGTGCCGTCTTCCAGTTTCAGGGCGATGCCTCGACCGTCGGGGAGGCCAACGGCGTAGACGCCTTCGGCTCCTGCTTTGCAGAAGAGGCCGTGGGTGGCGCGCATCAGCTCGGCTTCGTCGCGGGTACTCCCGCTGGCGTACTCCGGGTGCGCGCGGAAGGCGTCCGCGATCTGACCCTCGTGGGTGTCCGGGGGCGCGGCAGCGAACAGCCCGAAGGAGCGAGCCAGGCCGGCCAGCGTGAGGGCGAAGATCGGAGCGCCGCAGCCGTCGATCGCGATGTACGAGACCTTCTCGCCGGCCGCGTCCTCGATCGCGCGGCGGATCTCCAGCTGCAGCGGGTGGTCCGGCGAGCGGTAGTCGGTGAGCGGCCAGTCGTTGAGCTTGCTGGTCAGGAGCATCGCGGCGTGCTTGCCGGAGCAGTTCATCACGACCCGCTCCTTGCCGTGCCCGGCCCGGACCCACTCGTCGCGCGAGTCGTCCATCATCGGGTACGCCGCAGGCGTCTGCAGCGCCGACTCGTCCAGCCCGGCGATCGCGAGGATCCGCCGTACGCCGTCGACGTGGAACTGCTCGCCCGAGTGCGAGGCGCCTGCCAGCGCCAGCAGCTCACCCGTCAGCGGCAGGCCGTTGCGGAGCATGCCGAGCGCCTGCATCGGCTTGTTCGACGAGCGCGGGAACATCGGCTCGTCCACCACACCGGCGGCCCAGGCCACGCTGCCGTCGGCGTTCGTCACCACGACAGAACCGCGGTGGTGGCCCTCCACGAAGTCGCTACGGACCACGTCGGCCAGGATCACAGGTTCGCTCACGGCTGCACTGTACAGGTGCAAAAAGACGTTTTGCGACTCACAGCCGGGAGCGCACGTGCAGCCCGACCTCTGGGTCGACGAGGAGCTCCTGGGTCGCCATCACCGTCGGCTGCTCCTCGGCCACAACCTGCAACTCGACCGCCGGGTCCACGTTGCGCTTGACCAGCGCGAGCGCGATCGGCCCCAGCTCGTGGTGCCGGGCCGCGGACCCCACGAACCCGACCTGCTTCTCCCCGGCCTGGACGGCGTACCCGTGCGCCGGCAGGTGGTCCACCGACCCGTCCAGGTGCAGCCGCACCAACCGCCGCGGCGGACGACCGAGGTTGTGGACGCGGGCGACCGTCTCCTGCCCGCGGTAGCAGCCCTTGTTGAGGTGTACGCCGACCCCGAGCCAGCCGACCTCGTTCGGAATCGCGCGCTCATCGGTGTCCAGCCCGAGCCGAGGCGCACCGGCCCCGATCCGCAACGCCTCGTACGCCCAAACCCCGGCCGCCGGGCCCTCGAGGCCGGCCAACTCCGCCCGCGGCAAGAAGACCTCGTACCCACCCAGCGAGTCGTCACCGCTCCGGGTCAGCGGCTGCCCTTCCGGTGCCGTCCCAGGCCGCCAGATGATTGCGTACTCGTCGCTGACCTCCGCAATCTCGACCCGCGACATGAACACCATCTTCTGCAGCCACTCCACCAGGGCGGCCGCAGCGCCCGGCTCCGTGTGCAGCCAGAACGTCTCCCCGTCGTCCACGCCGTACATCACATGCTCGATATGCCCGGTCGGAGACAGCAGCAGCGCCGTCGTCGACGTACCGGGCTTGAGACCCTCGAAGTACTGCGTCGTCAGCGCGTGCAGCCACGTCAGCCGGTCCGGGCCGCTGATCGTCACCACGTCCCGGTGCGACAGGTCGACGAACCCCTGCCCCGCCACCAGCGCCCGCTGTTCGCGCAGGTCGGAGCCGTAGTGCGCCGCGACTCCGGCGTCGAGTCCGTCGGCCTCGACCGCACCGGGCCGGTCCAGCAAGGGGCTGCGCTTACGTGACATGTCACCAGAGTACGTCGAGCGGCGTACGGCGATCGCCTCCCGCCGTGGGATGTGGACAGACCCCCGGTACGACGAGGCTGTGGTTATCACACAGGGGCTATTACACAGGCGAAGGGAGCAGGGCGATGAGATTCCGGTTCGGAGTGACGGGGAGCCCGACGTCGGGCGAGGAATGGGTCAAGACGGTCCGGCAGTCCGCGGACCTCGGGTACTCGACCGTGCTGATGCCCGACGGGCTGCAGCTGCCGTCGCCGTTCCCGTCGCTGGCGATGGCGGCCGCGGTCGCGGACATCCGGGTCGGCACGTTCGTCGCGGCGGCGACGCTGCGGACGCCGCGGCAGGCGGCCTGGGAGGCGCACACGTTGACCTTGCTGACCGAGGGCCGGTTCGAGTTCGGCATCGGCACCGGCCGGCCGATCGCCGAGAAGCAGACGGCGGACGTCGGGCTGCAGTGGGGCACAGCCCGCGAGCGGCGCGAGCGGATCGTCGAGACCCTCGACCTGTTGCGGGAGCTCGACGGAGAGACCCGTACGCCGATCATGTTGGCGGCCGGCGGTCCGAAGGCGCTCGCGCTGGCCGCGGAGCGTGCGGACATCGTCTCCCTCGCCAAGGACGCTACGACGCCGCGGTCCGAGGTCGCCGCCGTGGCTCGCAAGCTGCGCTCGTTGGCCGGCTCTCGGGCTGACGAGATCGAGCTCGCGATGAACCTGCTCGCCGCCGGCACCCGCCCGCTGCCGCCATGGACCAAGCGCGCGGCCGGCGTCGATCCCGACGAGCTCGAGGCGATGGACTCGCTGATGCTGCTCCGCGGTACGCCGCAGCAGATGGCCGACGAGCTCCTGCGCCGCCGGGACGAGATCGGGGCGAGCTACATCAGCGTCAACGCCGGCTACCTCGAGGACTTCGCACCGGTCATCGAGCTGCTCGACGGGAAGTAGCGGACGGAGCGTTGCCCGCCGGTCTGTGGTTCCGGCGGGCAGCGCTGGAGGGGTGGAGAGGTGGTCTAGTTGTCGACCCGGCCCGTGCCGACCGCTGCCGGCGTCGCCACTCCGGCCGTCACTGGTTCGGGTACGTCGCCTGCGTGCGTGTCGCCGGCCGCGAAGGCCGCCTCGTCGAACGGGTCCTCACCGGCGAACACCTGCCGGGCCTGTTCCTTGTCGAACTCGCCGACCCAGTGGCCGACCAGGACCGTGGCGACCGCGTTGCCGGCGAAGTTCGTCAGCGCGCGGGCCTCGGACATGAACCGGTCGATACCGACGATCAGCCCGACGCCGTCGACCAGCTCCGGCCGGTGCGACTGCAGACCACCGGCCAGCGTCGCCAGGCCGGCGCCGGTGACCCCGGCGGCGCCCTTCGAGGCGAGGATCATGAACAGCAGCAGCGAGATCTGCTGGCCGAGCGAGAACGGCGTGTCCATCGCCTCCGCGATGAACAGCGACGCCATCGTCAGGTAGATCGCCGTACCGTCCAGGTTGAACGAGTAGCCGGTCGGGACGGTGATACCGACCACGGACTTGTCGATGCCGAGGTGTTCCATCTTGCCGATCAGCCGGGGCAGGGCGGTCTCCGACGACGAGCTGGACACGATCAGCAGGAACTCGCGGCCGAGGTACCTGAGCAGCTGGAAGATCGAGAGCCCGGTGACCACCCGCAAAATGGTGCCCAGGACAACGACCACGAACAGCAGACAGGTGATGTAGAACGCCAGCATGATCTTCAGCAGGCTGAGCAGCGCGGTCGAGCCGGCCGCGCCGACGACAGCCGCGATCGAGCCGAACGCGCCGATCGGTGCGGTCCACATGATCATCGACAGGATCTTGAACACCAGCCGCTGGATGTGACCGATGCCGATCAGCACCGGCTGGCCCTTGGAGCCCATCGCCTGCAGCGCGAAGCCGACGAGCAGCGCGACCAGCACGGTCTGCAGGACCTGGCCCTCGGTCAGCGAGGACAGCAGCGACTTCGGGATGATGCCGAGGATGAAGTCCGTCGAGCTGGTGTGGGCGCCGGCAGCCTGCTTCTGCCCGGCGTCGCGGAGCTTGTCGGTCAGGTTGAGGCCGGAGCCCGGCTGCACGATGTTGCCGACCACCAGGCCGATGGCCAGCGCGATCGTCGACATCACCAGGAAGTAGACGAGCGCCAGACCGCCGACCTTGCCGACACTGGCGGCCTGCCGGACCGAGCCGATGCCGAGCACCAGCGTGCAGAAGATGATCGGGCTGATCAGCATCTTGATCAGGTTCACGAACCCGGTGCCGAGCGGTTTCAGCTCGACGGCGAAGTCCGGGAACAGCAGCCCGACACCGATGCCGAGCAGGACGGCGACGATGACGGCGATGTACAGGAAATGGGTCCGGTCGTTCCGCACCGGGGTCGGGCGGGGTTCGGTCGGACGGGATTCGGTCGGGCTCGACATGGGGGACACTCCTGGATCTGCCGGGCGGGGTGTTTGGGTAACTGTGACGTGACGCACAGGAGAAGCGCTCATTTCGTTCATATCGTTCGCGGTGCAGACTGTCGGCATGCAACGCCGACCGTGGGAGCTCCGCCGCCAGGTTCTCTGGCTGCAGACGGGCACGGTCACGGTCCTGATCGCCATGGTCTGGGTCGTCCTGGTGGCGCGGTCCCGCGCTCAGGCGGTGCGGGACGAGGCGCGGACCGGCGTACCCGCGCCGGACTGGTGGGACTTCGTCTGGATCGACCTGCGGTCGATGCTCGGGATCGCCTCGCTGATGCTCGGGGTGGCGACTCTCGGAAACGCGCTGGTCACCTGGCGGGTACGGCGGGCCACGCGCGGGATGGGTACGCAGTCGCTGGCCCGGATGCTCGACTTCTACGAGGGCGTGCTGCACGCGGCGCGCGAAGGGCTGCTGCTGCTCGACGCGGAGGGGCGGGTGCAGCTCGCGAACGACGAGGCGTTGCGGTTGCTCGGGCTGGTTTCCGTGTCTCCGGGTACGGCGTTGGACGAGCTGCATCTAGGGGATCCGCTGGTGGAGCTGCTGCGGACCGGGCGGACGGCGTACGACGAGCTGCATCTGGGGGCGCAGGGGGTCGTGGTGGTGAACCAGCAGCCGTCGCGGCGCGGGCGGATCGTGACGCTGCGGGATCACACCGAGTTGCAGCGGTTGCTGGGTGAGCTGGACGCCGTACGGAGTCTGGCGGAGTCGTTGCAGGCGCAGAACCACGAGGCGTCGAACCGGCTGCACACGGTCGTTTCGCTGATCGAGATCGGGCGGCCGGAGCGGGCGCGGGAGTTTGCCGTGTCGGAGCTGCAGTTCGCCCAGGCGATGACCGATCGGGTTGTCGGGACGGTTGGGGATCCGGTGCTGTCGTCGCTGCTGCTGGCCAAACTGGCGCAGGCTCAGGAGCGTGGGGTCGTGCTGACGCTGGACCTCGGGACAGAGCCGCTGAACACGCGCTTGCCGGACCAGGATGTCGTGACGGTCGTCGGGAACCTGCTCGACAACGCGATCGAGGCCGCGCGGGGTGGTCCGGCGCCGCGGAAGGTGGAGTTCCGAGCCGCCGTACTGCCGGACGCGATCGATCTGATCGTGACGAACACCGGGGTGGAGCTGGGTGCGGTCGAGCTGGCCCGCATGTTCGACCGCGGCTGGACGACGAAGGCCGAACCTGGGCACGGATTGGGACTGGTACTGGTCCGCAGTACGGTCGAACGCTGGCAGGGCACGCTGATGGTCGATCCCGACTCCGAGCTGGACGAGCTCCCCGCGTTGACGGTGCGCGTCCGGCTACCGCGGGCGGTGAGTGCGAGTGGCTGACCTGCGTGTCCTCGTCGTGGAGGATGATCCGGTAGCTGCAGAAGCTCACCGCACCTATGTAGATCGACTGCCTGGCTTCCACTGCGTCGGAATCGCCGGTACTGCGGGCCGCGCGCTGCAGGTGCTCGCACGTGGCGAGCTGGACCTGGTGCTGCTGGACATGAACCTGCCGGACGGCCACGGCCTCGACGTCGTCCGCCGAATGCGTGCCGCCGGCAACCAAACCGACGTTGTCGCGGTCACCTCTGCCCGCGAAGTCGCTGCCGTCCAGGCCGCGGCTCGGATCGGCGTCGTCCAGTATGTGTTGAAGCCGTTCGCCTTCGAGACGCTCCGCGACCGGCTCTCGGCGTACGCCCGCCAACGCCGGGCTGCGGAGTCCGGCCAGGTGGTCGCCGACCAGGAGGAGGTCGACCGCTTGTTGCACCCAGCAACAGTCTCGTCCGTCCCCAAAGGCCTGGCAGGCTCGGTCCTCGACCGCGTGGTCCACCTGCTGGCCGACCGCGAAGGCTGGACCGCCGAGGAGGTAGCCACCTCCCTGGGTACGTCCCGCATCACCGCCCGCCGCTACCTGGAACACCTGGCCGACCAAGGCCAAGCCCTCCGCACCCAACGCTACGACGGCCGCTCCGGCCGCCCCAAAGTCGAATACTCCTGGGTCTCCGAAAGCTGACCCACGCGGGTTACGCGGCCGCTCTGTCGTCGCTCCGCTCCTCCGACGCACCCGCTCCACCCGACTCCCATCCACGCTGCGGCTTACCGCCGGCATGCTGCCAGCTGGCGCTGGCGAGTTGCGAGCTACCGCTCGCGGGTGACTACCCCGGGCTGGCGTACTACTTGTCGTACTGCTGCTACGGGGTGCTGCTGGTAACCCAGCGCGGTGCTACGCACGGCTCCTTCGTCGCCGCACTACGCGCCGCCCCACCCACCCTGTTTGTTCGGGGCTGCCGCCCCGGTGCATCCGGCCGACGCCGGGGTTCGCTCGCTGCACTCGCGGTGACTACCCCGGGCTGGCGTCCTACCCGTCGTCCTGCTGGTGACGGGTTGAGGTGGTTTACCCAGGGCTGCTGGTGGTTCAGCTCGTGCGGTGCTGCGGTTGACCTCATCCGTCGGCCTGTCGGGCCGAACGCGCATGTTCGTGGACGTCGCCCCGCCTTTCCGGAGGAAAAGTGTCACCTGGTGGCACTTATGTTCCGCAAACCGACCCCCACGAGCCTGGCGACCCTCTACGGACCGTCAGTTTGAAGATCGGGCTGGTGGTGGCGACGATCGGCTGGCCGTTCATCGTCATCGCCGGGGTGATTACTCGCCACGCCCGCCGCCTTACCCGCCGTACCGCTCGTGCGGGCTGAGTTGTTCACGGCAGCGCGGTGCTACGCATGGCGCCTTCATCGCCTGGCTGCGCGCTGCCCACCCACCCTGTTTGTTCGGGGCTGCCGCCCCCGGTGCATCCGGCTGCCGCCGGGGCTCGCTCGCCGCGCGCTCGCGGAGTTGCTCGCTTCGCTCGCTGGTTGCGAACTGCCGCTCGCGGGTGAAAGCCCTGGGTTGGCGTCGTACCTGGACGGACCGTGAGCAAGGTACCGGTGGCGGCAGGAGCGACCACATGACCGAGTCGCCGCAGTCCCCCCGGGGTCAACCTCGGGCTGAGCGGGCTGCTGGTGAGCGCCTTCGTCCACGCCGCCGGTCGAGCGAACCCTCTAGCTCGGGGTGGGTCCTCCTGGGGATTGGAAGCCGGTTGCTTCTGCTGCGACGAGTGTTGCTAGTCCGGCGAGCAGGGCTGCGATCTTGGCGACCATCGATGCGTAGGCTACGTCCGCGCACCCTCGGAAGCCGCACGCTTGAGTGCTCTCGACGACCGTCCGCACAGTGTCGGGATGCAGCAGATCAACCGCAATGACAAAGAATCCGGCGAACGACACCGCCCCGAACAGCAGCGCCCGCGCCAGTCCTCCCAGGCGTGAGTGTCTGGCGGTCGCGTCCCGCTCGCCGGCGAGTTTTCGGTGGCCGGCGACCAGGGTTCGTGGTGGCGTGCGTCTCGGCCGGGTCTCGTTCGACGATTGTCCGCGTTGGGCGACCAGTGCGACGGAGGCGCCCACCAGCAGCAGGACCAGAAGGAGGATCGTGTACCAAGGCGTTGCGAGCATGGCCATCCAGACCTCTGAGCTGTAGATCGTCAGCACGAAGGTTGCGCTCACCACGACAAGGGAGAGGACGTCGCGCCGCGCGGCGCGACCGAACAGGGCCAACGCCGGCACTGTCCGTGTGTGCAGGATTCGCGGCTGGACGACGCCGAGCAGGCAGATCGTGGCCAGCGAATAGATCGCTGCACCGGCCGCCCAGAACGCAAGCCCTGCGAAGGTCTCCCGCCCAGCTGGTCGCAGGACGCGTTGCGCGGCCAGAGCGGTCAGCACGACCACGCCCGCGACAAAGGTCACGCCGACAACCGAACGGGCTGCCCAGGACAGCCTCGGCGCGGGGCGTGCCTTCCGACGAGGACGCCGTACGAGGAGACGGTTGAGTACCCGCATGGTGGCATCGACAGCTGCCGGAGCGTTCAGGATGACGAGAGCCAGCAGCGACGCCACGCCGAAAATGAGCCAGGCCGTTGGGTAGAAGCTCCCGAACGGCTCGCAGTAGTCGGGCGTGCAGTAGTCGCCTGACAACTCGTCTCGTAGCAGCAGGCTGTACAGCCATGCGGCGATCGCCGGAGGGACAGCCGCGACGAGATAGGGCAGGCGACGCGTCAGGGCTCGCAGCATCGGACCCTGATTGGCTTGACCTGGTTCTACCCGGTACGAGCTCGCCATTGACACCCCGGAGTCTTCATCGGGTGTCAGGGCGATTCGTTACCGCGGGTGGTCAGGCGCGGACGAGGGTTGCCCAGAGGTGGGGTTGGAGCGGTTGGCCTTCGGCGGCCATGTCGTACGCCCAGAGGAGTTCGCCGTTGACCTGGCCGTAGAGGCGGTGGCCGGCGGTTACTTCCTTCGCGGTGGTGGTGCGGGCTACGAGGTCGGTGGTCAGCTCGATCTTGGCGCCGTCGATGTCGCCGTACCAGATCTCGGCGATGCCGGTCGGGTGGGCGAGGATGACCTCGAGTTTGTTGCCGGGCTGCGGGCGCCAGAAGCCGGTCTCTACGGCGAGCGGGCGTTCCTTGGTGCCGTCTTCGCCGACGACGTAGGTCTGGCTGACGTAGTGCAGGTACGGCTTGCCGTTGTGGGTGAAGTCGATCTGCTGCCCGAACTCGAACTTCTCGATCGTCGGGTAGTCGCCGTGGCCGCGGCCCTCCCACCTGCCGAGCAACCAGGCGATGGGCATCAGGTCGGGGTGCAGGTCCGCCGGGATCTCGAACGCCATCAGTCAGCTCGCACGGCGGCCGCGGTACAGCCGGTAGACGACGAGCGCCGAGAACCAGCCCATGAACACACAGACCAGCACCAGCAACGTGGTGAACACGACATGCAACACGCGGCCAGTCTAAAGGATCCCCACCCCCACCCCTCCCCCACCCAACGTGACGTCCCGCACCAACCACCCCACAACTAGTACGTCGGCACGCGGGCCCCGGCTGGTAGTTCGGCACGCGGGCCCCGGCTGGTAGTTCGGCACGCGGGCCCTGGGCTGGTACTTCGGCAGCTCGGCCCCGGCTGGTACGTCGGCAGGCCGACCACGGCTGGTGTGGCGGCACATCTGCCCCGGCTGGCACTTCGACAGGTCGGCCAAGGCTGGTGTGGCGGCACGTCCGCCCCGGGCTGGTACGGCGGGGCGGCCGGGACGATGTGCTCGGGTACGTTGGGGCGGTGGCGCGAGCGTTGGTGATCAAGTTGACGGCGGGGGCTGACGAGGCCGAGCGGGCCAACCAGGCGTTTACGGTGGCGGCCAGTGCGGTTGCCGCGGGGGCTTCGGTTTCGCTGTGGCTGACTGGGGAAGCGGTCTGGTTCGCGGTACCGGGGCAGGCTGAGGACTTCAGCCTTCCGCACGCGGCGCCGCTCGCCCAACTCCTCGCCGCGGTGCTGGACGGTGGTCAGCTGACCGTCTGCACGCAGTGCGCCAAACGACGCGAGCTCACCCAAGCCGACCTACTCCCCGGCACCCGAATCGCCGGCGCCCCCGCCTTCACCGAAGAAATCCTCACCAACAACACCCAAGCCATCGTCTACTAACCCGCCACAGCCCCCCCTTCGGCAAGCCAACGCCCCCGAGCTGCCCCCAGCCGGGTCCGCGGTCAGCCGCGACCCGGGCGGGTCGGCGGTCAATCGCAGCCCCGGGTAGGTCAACCGTCAACCGCAGCCCGCGTGGGTCGGCGGGTCAGCCACGGCCGGGGTCGGCGCTCAGCCGCAGCCCCGGGTAGATCGGCCGTCAATCGCAGCCAGGGTGGGTCGGTGGGTCAGCCCGCAGCCGGGGTCGGCGGTCAGCCGCGACCCGGGGTTCTCGGTCAGCAGCGGCTCGGGTTCGGCGATTAGCCGCGCGGCCTGTGTCGGACTCCTGGCGGGTGCCTACGGTTGCGCCTGGGCGGGTTTGGGCGGCGACTCGGGCGGGTCGGTGGTCAGCCGCGACCTGGGTACGGCGGTCGGCCGCGGCCCGGGAGCTCGGCGGTCAGGCCCGGCCCGGGGCTTCGGTGGTCAGCCCCGGCCCCCGGGGTGGGTAGGTGGGTCAGCCGCGACCCGGGGTTCCCCGGTCAGCCGCAACCCGGGTGGGGTGGGTGCGTCAGCCGCGACCGGGGTTCGGCGGTTAGCCGCGGCCTTGGTCGGATTCCTGGCGGGGGCCTACGGCTGCGCCTGGGCGGGGTTGGGCGGCGACTCGGACGGATTCTGGGCGGGCACCGTTCGGGCCCGGCTCGCTGGTGCGGTCGGGGTTGGCTGCTGGTCCTCCGGCCGGGCCGCTGGCCCCGACGGTTTTCTTGAACTGCTCCATCTCGGCGTCGCTCATCGGCTTGGTCGCCTCATTCTGCTCTGGCGACTGGCCGTTGGCGCGGGCGTCGGCGATGGCGATGTCCT
The DNA here is from genome assembly GCF_040638345.1 of Kribbella sp. NPDC026611. Taxonomy (NCBI): domain Bacteria; kingdom Bacillati; phylum Actinomycetota; class Actinomycetes; order Propionibacteriales; family Kribbellaceae; genus Kribbella; species Kribbella sp. NPDC026611. Next base: position 908,058 of record NZ_JBEZYC010000003.1, on the reverse strand, counting down.
CGGCCGGCGGTCCGACTTGCTGAGCAGCGGCGCCGTCCTGCCCCGGCTGCGCTCCCTGCCCGTCCTGACCGTCGACGCGGTCCTGACCGCCGGGACCGTCCTGCCGGGCTTGCTCGGCGTCTGCGGCTTCCTGTACTTCGTTGGCGTAGCCGATGTCGCCGCCGGTCTTCAGCGCCGGTTCACGCTCGATGTCGACCGGCACCGACTCCTGGTCGGCCCCGGGCTGATCTCCCTCGAGCTCATCGGGCCTGCCGTCCTGCAGTACGCCGTTCTCGTCCAGGCTGTACCGGTCGCCGGCCTCCGCTGCGGCCGCCGGCGACCTGTTCCCATCAGCCTCGGTGAACAGCCCATTCTCATCGAGCTCGAACTGACGATCACCCTCAACCCCAGGCTCCTGCCCGTCCAACCCCGTCCCGTCCGCACCCAGAGCATCCACACCCTGGCCATCCGCACCAGGACCGTCCACATCCTGGCCATCCACACCCCGACCGTCCACACCCTGGCCGTCGACCGCGGCTGGGTCCTGGCCGAGTGCGGCCTGCTCAGCCTGTTGCTGCTGGTCCTCGTACACCGGCTGCAGCGTGCCGTTCTCGATGTCGAACCTGGTCGGCTCGCCGTCCGCCTGCGCGTCCCGCTGAGCCTCCTCCACCTCAACGCCCGTCAACCCCGCACCAAGGGTGGCGCCATCTACCTCGTCGCGCGCCTCAGCCGCCTCCTCGTTGTCGCGGATGTCCTCCTCGCGACGTTGCTCGACCTGGGCCTGTTGAGCGGTGTCCTCAGCTCGGTCGGCCCGCTCCTCGGCAACGTCCTCGCGCAGCTCCGCTGCGGCCCGATCGTCACGCGACTCCGCAGTAGCCTCTGTGCCCTCCGCGCGAGCCGCCGCCTGGTCGTCGAGGGACTGATTGCGCGCCTCGTCCGCGTGGATCTGGTCGGTGGTGTCGGGGATGCCGTTGTCGTCGTAGTCCAGCCGGTCCCTGAGATCCTGGTTGTCCCGCTCGGTCAGGCCGAGGTCCCGCTGCTGCTGGGCGGCGAGGATGTCTTGCCGCATCACCTCAGCGCGGCGCAGGAACTCGAGCTGGCTCTGCCGGAGCTGCCGGAGCTGGCTCTCGAGGTTGGCGATCCGGACCCGCGGGTCCGCCTGCTGCAGCTGCTGCTGCGCGTTCCGCTCCGGGTTGAACCGGAGCTCCTGGAGCTGCCGCTCCATGCCCTGCCGGAACCCCTCCCCACCGCGCTGCGCCCACGGCTCACCGGACAGCCGCTCCATGGCGCTCGTGTTCAGCTGGTCGAAGGTCACCCCGTGCCGCCGCATCAGCCGCTGGGCGAGCCTGAAGACCGCCATGGCCCGGCCGATCAGCACTTCCAGCAGTTCCTCTTCGACTGCCATCAGGCCACCTCGCTCGCATAGACGGAGTACCCGAAGCCGGCCTGCTCGATGCCTGGACCGGGCTGGGTCGCGTACAGATGAAATTCGGCGCCGGGCCGCAGCCAGACGGCGAGGTGCCGGCGGCGGCCGCGCCACTCGGCGGGCACGCGGGCATCGGATCCGGACCCGACGAACACCGGCGGTCCCCAGAACTTCCGGCCCAGCAGGAGCTGGTCGGGCCAGCGCTCGTCCAGGCCCTCCTCCGCGGCGGCAAGATCCGACGGACCGATCTCGTACGCCGACCAGCCGCTCCGCGGGCTCTCCGGCAGTACGGCGTCCGGCAGCACCAGCATCACCGTCTCGCGCGGCGTGATCAGGCCCCAGGTATAGCGGTCGGGATCGATGTCGCCCGGCGCCCACGGCCGCCAGCCGGTGACGTCCATGGTCCGCACGACCAGCGCGCGGATCGCCTCCAGGCCCGTGTCCGGCGGACCCCAGATCGACCTCCAGTCGGAGACCTCGGCGAGGTCGGCCATCGCCCGCTCGTCATCATCGGTCGACAGCTCCTGCGTCTTCACCCGCCACACTCCTCTCCTGAAGTCCGCCCAGCCTATGCCCCCGCCGGTTCCGTCCGCTCGGAATCCGACGCAGACCTGTGGACAACGGATCCCACCGGTACGCCGTTCGCGAGCAGTAACCGCGGTACGCCGGACAACCGGCCCGCGCCGGGTTGTGATGGAGACATGAAACTTCCGGCGCCTCCGAGCGAGAAGTCGTTCCCGTCGGCGTTGCACCACCCCCGGGTCGCGACCGCCATCGGCCGCTGGCTCGCCGCAATGGTGGTGATCTGCTTCCTCACCGGCCTGTTCAGCCACTTCCAGCAGGACACTCCGAGCTGGTTGCACATCCCCAGCCACCCGGCCTCGCTGTACCGCGTCACGCAGGGTCTGCACGTCCTCAGCGGGACCGTCGCCGTACCGTTGCTGCTGGCAAAGTTGTGGACGGTCTACCCCAAGCTGTTCGCGAAGCCGCCGTGGCCGCCGAGCCGGGAGGCGCTGGCGACCATCGTCGAGCGCCTGTCCATCCTCGTGCTCGTCTCGGCGATGGCCCTCGAGCTGTTCATCGGCTTCATCAACACGCTGCAGTGGTACCCGTGGCCGTTCCCGTTCCGCCAGACGCACTACGCGCTCGCGTGGATCATCGTCGGCGCGCTGCTCGTGCACATCGCGGTCAAACTCCCGCTGATCCGCGCCAACTGGCGCCGTCCACCGGAGCCGACGCCAGAATCCTTGCCGCCAGCAATCACCGGTCTGACCCGGCGAGGCCTGTTCCGCACGGTCGCCGGCGCCGCGACGCTGGTCGGCATCACCTCGGTCGGCCAATCGGCGCCGATCCTTGGATCCGTCGCAGTACTCGCGCCCCGCAAGCCGAACATCGGTCCGCAAGGGCTGCCGGTGAACCGTACGGCGGACGCCGCCGGCGTGACCGGGATCGACGCGGACTGGCGGTTCACCGTGGTCGGGCCGAAGCAGCTGTCGCTCAGCCTGGCCGAGCTGCAGCAACTGCCGCAGAGCCGCTCCGCGCTCCCGATCGCCTGCGTCGAGGGATGGAGTCAGGGCGGCCGATGGGACGGCGTGCGGATCCGGGACCTGCTCGAGCTGTGCGGGGCGTCGGCGCATTCGCGCGTCCGGGTCGTGTCGATGGAGAAGGGCGGGTTCTACGCGACGAGTGAGCTGCCGGAGCAGTTCGCCGCCGATCCCCTCACCTTGCTGGCGCTTCGGCTCAACGGAAGCGAGCTCGCGCTGGACCACGGGTTTCCGGCGCGGATCATTGCGCCGAACCGGCCTGGGGTGTTGCAGACCAAGTGGGTCCATCGGCTGGAGGTCATCGCGTGAAGCTTCGCATCGGACTAGTAGCTGTCGGGGTGCTGATGGGCCTGTGGGGTGTGTGGAAGATGTTCGAGGCGCTGGACGTGCGGGCGTTGGTCAGGTTGCCGCTGTGGCTGGGTGGGGCGGTGGTGGCTGACGACTTCATCCTGGTGCCGCTGACCGTCACCGTCGGATGGCTGGTGACACGGTGGTCGCTGGGCCCCGGCCGGCACCGCACGGTCGGCGTGGTCAGGACGACGTTGCTGTACGTCGGCATCACCACCTTGATCGCGCTGCCCCTGATCGCAAGGCAAGGCACCGGCGCCAACCCGACGATCCTCCCCCGCGACTACCGCCGCGACTGGTTATTGCTGGAGGCAACGATCGTCGCGGTCGGCGCCGTCGCGTTTCTCCTTCAGCGCTTCACGTTCAGGAGGTCGCGGGCCTCGTCCGGTGACATCGGCGGACGCTGAGCCAGCGTGGCCAGTGCCGCCGCTCGCTCGACCAGCTCCGCGTTGTGCGTCACCGGCTGTCCCTTCGCCAGCGTCAGCGTGTCCTCCATGCCGACGCGGAGGTGCCCGCCCTTCGACAGCGCGGCCAGTCCGACCGTCAGCGCCGTACGTCCGATGCCTGTGGCCGACCAGGACGTGACAGCGGCCGGCAGGGCGTTGACGGCTGCCACCAGCGCGTCCGCAGTACCGGGCATGCCACCAGGGACGCCCATGACCAGGTCGCAGTGCACGCGACCGCCGTACGGCAGGCCGTACTTGTCCAGCAGCCGGTGCAGCGCGGCAACGTGCCCCAGGTCGAACAGCTCGAACTCCGGGACCACCTCCCGCTCCTGCGTAAGCTGGTAGAGCTGGGTGACGAACGGCCACGGGTTCATGAACGCGTCGTCGCCGAAGTTGACCGTCCCCATGGTCAGCGAGCACGAGTCCGGTACGGCGTCCAGCACGCGGAGCCGGTGGTCGTACGGATCGGTCACGGCCCCACCGGTGGACAGCTGGACGATCAGCCCGGTGTTCTCCCGGATCGCGGCGACCGCGTCCGTCAGCCGGCTGAGCTCCAGCGTCGGCCGGTGCTCCCCGTCGCGGATGTGGAGGTGGATCATCGCCGCGCCCGCGGCCTCGCACCGTTTCGCGGTCTCGACCAGCTCGTCGAGCGTGGTCGGCAGCGCCGGGCAGTCCGCCTTCGCGGTCTCGGCACCGGTGGGAGCAACTGTGATCAGAGTCGACGCCATGGACGAATCCTGCCAGATACCGACCTCAGACGAGATATTTGCCTGCCGGAGGGTCCGATCACCGGACGATCTGCGGCACGGCACCATGGATCCATGAGAGCCGTCGTACAGCGAGTCAGCCGCGCATCGGTCACCGTCGAGGGCGAGGTGGTCGGCGCGATCGAAGAGCCCGGCCTGGTCGTCCTGCTCGGGGTCACCCACGACGACACCGAGGAGAAGGCCGCCGCCTTCGCGAGCAAGATCTGGACCCTGCGCATCCTGCACGGCGAGCGCTCCGCCGCCGACGAGCAGGCGCCCGTCCTCGCCATCAGCCAGTTCACCCTGTACGCCGATACCCGCAAGGGCCGGCGCCCGTCGTGGAACAACGCCGCCCCTGGCCCGGTCTCCGAGCCGCTGTACGACGCGTTCTGCAGCGCGCTCGAGGCGCTCGGCGCCAAGGTCGAGCGCGGCCGCTTCGGCGCCCACATGGACGTCGCCCTGGTCAACGACGGCCCGGTCACCCTCATCCTCGACGCATAAAAGAGCCGGCCCCCGGATCCGTCAGGGATCCGGGGGCCGGGGAGCTCTGCGTCGGTGAGGTTCGACTCAGAAGCGGGTGGGTCAGCTGACCACACCGGCGGCCGAGTGGCCGACGACAACCCTGGTGTTCAGGCTGTAGACGTCGATCACCAGCGCGTTGACCTCGATGTACCGCTGCTGACGCATGACCTGGTTGAAGGTCAGCCGGGCGATACCCGGGATGTTCAGCGTGGAGTTCTCCTTGGTCGGCACGGCGTACGTCTTGTGGCCGACCGTGATGGACGCGATCCGCGCGGACGAGCTGACGCCGCCCTTGCCGTCCTTGGTCTTCCAGGCCGACGCGGACGACTCGATCGCGCCGATGGCCAGGCTGCCGACCTTCACACCCGCGACGTGCGAGGTGAAGTTGATGTACGACTTGTTGGTGCCGATCGCGCCGTTCTTGGTGGTGTAGACGGCGCCGACGTACGCGACCTTCGGGATGTTCAGCTCGCCGATGGCGACCCGGACCGTCTTGCCCTCAGTCCCCTGGCAGGTGGTCTGAAGCGACGTCGGGCCGGAGACGACCAGCTTGTCGACGTTGGCCTTGGTGCCGTACGCGGACCCGATCACCAGCGCGGTGGCCGGCTTCGAGATCTCCGCGCGGGTCTTCAGCACCGCGACGTCGACCCCCTCGGGGATGTACTGGTTCTTCACGTTCGCGTGCAGCACGACGGCCTGCGCGTACGAGTAGATGCCCGACGCGGTCTTCACCCCGCCGACGCGGTTCAGCACGATGTAGCCCAGGCCCGGGACCGCGACCTTGGTGTTCCACTTCGGCTTGAGCAGCGACGGCACCGAGATGGCGCCGATCTTCACGCTCGCGAAGGTGGTGTTGCCGGTGTAGGACAGCTTGCCCTTCGAGTACTTCGCCGTGGTGGTGGTCTTCACACCCGTCAGCGTGAGCAGGTTGCCGACCTTGATGTCGACGGCGGAGGCGTTGCTGGTCACGCCGGTACCGCTCTTGTTGTTGAAGGCGTGCGTTTCCGTCCGCACGGTGCGCGCGATCGCCTGGTTGTTCACGTTCGCCGTGGCGAGATCGTTGCTGTCATGCCTGGTGGCGTCGGTGGTGCAACCGAACTTGCTCATGACCTGCGGGCCGCTGTTGGCCAGACCGGATTCGACGTCGGTGCCGTACGAGTAACCGCTGTATCCGAAAACCGGCGAGGCGGAAGCCGAACCCGAGGTCAGTGCGATCGTAGAAGCCACGCCGACAACCGCCGCAACTCCGACGGCAGCGAGCTTCTTGTATCCGATGCGGGGTCGCATTGACCCCTCCTCCCTGAGTGATGACGTGACCCGCTGGGCGGGTCAGGACACAGACTCAACTCAGGCGATTGCGGTAGGTGACGAGTCGACCTCGCTCCGAGACCAAACCGTTACCTGGCCGCTCGGTGCACGAGATTTTCCACGCGACCCGTAACTCCGGGGTGATGACCAGGAATCCCTGTCTGCACAGCCGGTTCCGGACCTGCCGAAGGGCCCGGACGCGCAAGGTCCGGGCCCTTCGGTGCTTACTTCAGGGTGGGCCACCGAGGGTGGTGGTGGCACCATCAGTAACGAGCGGACGGTCAGACGGTGACGGCCACTTCCGCGACCGCCCCGTACTGCGCGACCACCTGGCGGTCGACCGGGTCGGCCTTCGGCGCCAGCGTCCGCAGCGTCCACTCGCCGGGCTTGGCGAAGAACCGGAAGTGCCCGGTGGCCGAGGTCGGGACCTCGGCGGTGAACTCACCGGTTGCGTCGAGCAACCGGACGTAGGCGTTGCCGACCGGCTCCTCGCCGCGCAGCACCTGGCCCTGGATGACTGCTTCCTTGTCGACGTCGACGCCCTTGAGGTCGAGTCCGCCCTGCTTTGCTCCGCACATGGTCACGCCTTCCCGGGCTCGTCGCCGAGGGCAACGGGTACGCCGACCAGCGAGCCCCACTCGGTCCAGGAACCGTCGTAGTTCTTCACGTTCTGCTGGCCGAGGAGCTCGTGCAGCACGAACCAGGTGTGCGCGGACCGCTCGCCGATCCGGCAGTACGCGATCGTGTCCTTGCCGAAGTCCACGCCGGCGTCGGCGTACAGCTGCTTCAGCTCGTCGTCGGAGCGGAAGGTGCCGTCGTCGTTGGCCGCCTTGCTCCACGGGATGTTCGCGGCGGTCGGGATGTGACCGGCGCGCTGCGCCTGCTCCTGCGGCAGGTGGGCCGGGGCGAGCAGCCGGCCGGCGTACTCGTCCGGGCTCCGGACGTCCACCAGGTTCTTCACGCCGATGGCGTCGCCGACCTCGTCGCGGAACGCGCGGATGTTCAGGTCCGGCGCCTGCGCCTTGTACTCGGTCGCCTCGCGCTTCGCGACCTCGTCGGTCAGCTCGCGGCTGTCCAGCTCCCAGCGCTTGCGGCCGCCGTCGAGCAGCCGGACGTCGCTGTGGCCGTACAGCTTGAAGTACCAGTACGCGTAGGACGCGAACCAGTTGTTGTTACCGCCGTACAGCACGACCGTGTCGTCGTTCTTCACGCCGCGGTCGGACAGCAGCGCCTCGAACTGCTGCTGGTTCACGAAGTCGCGACGGACCGGGTCCTGCAGGTCCTGCTTCCAGTCCAGCTTGATCGCGCCGGCGATGTGGCCGGCGTCGTACGCCGAGACGTCTTCGTCGACCTCGATCAGGACCACGGTCGGGTCGGACTTGTGCTCCTCGACCCAGTCGGCCGAGACGAGCGCGGATTCCCTGCTCATGTGTGCTGCCTCTCAGTTGGTAGCGGTGGTTGGCGTACGAATGCGGTGGATCAGCAGATAGGCCTCGCAGCCGAGGCAGAGCCCGACGGCCGCGTTCACGAACGCGGCGACCAGGGCGAATCCGGTGGCGACCACGCCCAGCACGGTCACGCCGGTCAGGTACCCGACCAGACCGAGGACCGCGAAGCCGAGGCCGACCAGCTGGGCGAACCGCGGCGGGGCCGCGTCCTCCAGCTCCTTCGGCGGGGCCAGCCGGGGCCGGACCAGCCGTTTGAACAGCCACCCGTACGGCGATGCCTGGACGCCGAACGCGACCGAGATCGCGAACACGACGGCCTGCACCGCGAGCGGCCAGGGGTTGTTCAGGACGAGCGTCGACGCCAGGACGACCGTGGTCACCCCCGCCGCGAACCTGAGTCCGCGCGGATCGACCTTGGCTGCCGTCTGTTGTTCGGACATGACAACTCCCGGTGCAGGAGGGTGTCGAGCCGGAAACCGCCCGGGTACGCGGGAGGCGACGTACGCGGAACCGTGCTCAGCGACCGGTTCCGCAGCGCTCGGGACGCCGCCTGGTCAGCGGCGACGACACAGCGACGAGCGCATCCGGCAGTTGTCCACTGCCCTGCGCTTGGTCAGCCATGTCGTATAAACCACGCCTTGAGAGTACGGAACGTGGCTGGGCCTGCTGCCAGTTGTCCCATTGGCTGAGACAACTGGTCAGATAGTGGACTCGGCGAGTGGACTAGGTGCGGACGACGTTGGTCTCGGCCACCTTGTCGTGCAGCGCCTGCTTCTTGTCGTCCCAGAGCGGCCACAGGTCGTTGATCAGTCCGAGGAAGCTGAACAGCGTCCCGACGACCGGGATCACGGCAAGCAGGCTGATCCCCATGTAGAGGCCGTACCGCTTGAGCACGGCGACGCCCGGCGGGTTGCCGGGGCGGTCGCGCAGCCGGACGGCGATCCCGAGTGCCATCTTGCCCGGCGTCGCGCCCTTCTTGGTGAGGAAGAGGTACTCGTAGGCGAAGCTGACCAGCAGGCCGAGAGCGACGATCGGGATCATCCACTGGTACGCCTCGGACGGCAGGCCGAACGACGTCGGCGGCGTACCGGACGAGCTGGCGTCGACGGTGTCGTTGAAGTAGTCGAGGACGACCTGGAAGTACCGGTAGTAGAAGTACCCGGTCAGCGGCAGCGCGATGAGGCCGGCGAGCAGGCCGTCGATGACGCGGGCCCAGACCCGGCGCCACCAGCCGGAGAGCAGCTGCCCGTCCGGAGTCGTGTGCACCGCCTTGCCGGGGTAGCCGTAACCCGGACCGGGGTAGCCCGGCTGCTGCTGGTGCGGACCGTACTGCCCGTACTGCGGTTGGCCGTACTGCTGCCCGTACTGCGGCGCCTGCTGGCCGTACTGCGGAGCTTGCTGGCCGTACTGCGGAGCTTGCTGGCCGTACTGCGGGATCCGCTGGCCGTACTGCGGCGGCTCCTCCTGCTGCGGCGGCTCCTGACCGTACTGCGGGAACTGACCCGCTCCGCCGCCGTACACCTGTCCGTGCTGCGCCGGCGCTGGTCCCTGCTGCGGGCGGCGCTGCTCCATCCACGTGCTGCCGTCCCAATAACGCTGCTGGGACGGGTCCTGGGGGTCGTCGTACCAACCGGCTGGATTGCTCACCGGCAAAGTCTCGCGTACGGAGGGGCGCAACGGCTATTCGGTGGCACGTAACGGACGCGAGTCAGCTGGCCTGCCGGTCGATCGCGGTCGCCAGCGCGGCGATCACGTCGGGCTTCCGGGGCGCACCGCTGGCGCGTTTCACGACTGCTCCGGTGCTGTCCAGCACGAGCGTCGTCGGCGTCCGCAGGATGTCGAGCCGCCGGACCAGGTCCAGGTGGGACTCCGCGTCCAGCTCGACGTGCCGAACCCCTTCGACCATGCCCTCGACCTCGGCCAGCGTCCGCCGGGTCGCCCGGCAGGGCGCACAAAAGGCCGAGGAGAACTGCAGCAGCGTCGCCCGCTCCCCGAGCTCGCCGCCGACCTCCGCAGCCGTCAGCCGCTCCACGTCGTCCTCGCCCTTCCCCCGGAACCGTCCGTCGATCCAGGCCTTGAGCACGCTGAGCACCAGGCCGGCGGCGACCGCCGCGACCAGGACCCACGCTCCGAGACTCACAATCATCCACGGTACGACTGCCCGTTCGGTATTCAACTGCCCGTTTCACGCCTCGGACGGGACAATAGGGCGGTGGAGAGTGGATTGGAGGTCCGGTCGGGGGTGGTGATCCCGGACGCGGAGCTGGGTTGGCGGTTCTCGCGGTCCGGTGGACCGGGTGGGCAGTCGGTGAACACCACGGACAGCCGCGTCGAGCTGAGCTTCGACGTGGCGGCTACGACGGCGCTGAGCGACGTACTGAAGGCCCGTGCGCTCGAGCGGCTGCAGTCGCGGCTGGTCGACGGGGTCGTGACGATCGCTGCGTCGGAGTACAAGTCGCAGTGGCGCAACCGGGAGGCCGCCCGGGAGCGGCTGGCCGAGCTGATCCGGGAGGCGATCGCTCCCCCGCCCAGGAAGAGGCGGCCGACCAAGCCGAGCAAGGCGTCGGTGCGGCGCCGGCTGGACGACAAGAAGCGCAGGGGCCAGACGAAGAAGCTCCGCGGCCGGCCGCGGGACTAGGGCGGCCCTCTGGCTGGTTAGTCTTACCGCCGTGCAGGAAACGGGGAGCGGGGGAGCTGGGCAGGAGCCGGAGGAGGAGGAGCTCGGCGAACTGCAGGACCTGAAGGTGCGCGGCCGGTCCGTGCGGACCTGGGCGATCAGCGCCGGCGCCGTACTGCTGGCCATCTCCGCGGCCTTCGGCGGGCTCAAGAAGGCGGGTGACGAGACCCCGCGGGTGGACGCCGGTACCGCGATCGACGCCGGCCAGTTCGAGGTCACCATCCAGCGCGTGGTCACCGTGAAGGACCTCAAGCCGCTGTTCACGCCGGACGACGGCGGAGCGCTGATCGCGGTCGTGACGAAGCTCAAGCTCACCGACGACCTCGGTACGACGCCGCCCGCCGACCTGATCCGGCTGATCGGCGTACCGGGGATCAAGGACGACGAGCCGCCGCTCGGCACCACCAACCTGCGCGACGAGACGATGAGCCCGGTACTGACCCCGGACGCCGGCGAGGACGTCGCGTACGTGTGGAAGTTGCCCAAGGCCAAGGAACTGCCGACCGAGGTCAAGCTGACCGTGCAGGGCTACGAGCACGAGGACGAGTCGCTCCTGGACCACCACGAGAAGTGGCTGCCGGACAAGCTCGTCGCGGACAGCACGGTCAAGGTGAAGGACAACACCAAGTGACCGGCCGGAAGGTGCTGAACACCGGGCTGACGCTGGCCGTGCTGGTCGCGATCGTCGGGCTCTACCGGTTCACGCCCACGCAGAAGGACATCCAGGAACCCGTGCCGGTGAAGGGGATCGTCGGCCGCGCGGTCAAGACGCCGCGGTTCGACCTGACCGTCGAGGACGTCCAGGTCGGCAAGAAGCTCCGGGTGCCGCACTCGACGCCGGACCGCGACTCGCTGACCGACTTCGTGGTGGTCAACGCGGTCCTCACCGCCACCCGGGAACCGATCCACATCAACTCCGTCCGGATCAAGTCGTCCGACGGCGTGGTCTACCTCGGCTCGAACCGCAACGGCCTGAACGAGGTCGACCTGACCGGCGCCGAGCTGGCGCCGGACATCCCGGTACGCGGGTCGTTCGTGGTCGAGATGCCGGCCGACAAGGTGCCGGGGGCAACGTTGCAGGTGATGGAGAAGGCGATCCTGAACGACCTCGAGCCGCAGGCCACCGTCCCACTCGGCCCGGACGCGCCCGCGGTGAAGGACGTCGTGACCTTGACCCCGGCGAGCGACACGTGAGCGGCGCGCGCCGGGCCAGGCGCGGGTGGTTCCGCAAGAACGGTGCCGCGTTCGCGACGCTGGTGCTGGCGATCCCGCTGGCCGGTTGGTGGACCACCCGGAGCGACTACAAGTCCTGGTACGACAACGAGCCCCGCGATCCGGTGAACGTCGCGGCGGGCGGTACGTCGTACAACGGCGCCACCTGGTACGCCGCGAGCCTCGAGGAGAACCCCCAGCCGTCCAAGGACGGGCTACCTGACGAGCTGCCGGAGGGCACCACGCGGATCCGGGTGTACTTCCGGCTGAAGATCGACAAGGCCTCAGCCCTGGAGGGTCTCGGCGGGTGCCAGATACACCTGCGGGCGCCGGACGGCCGGGTGTGGGACGAGACCGCAGTCGCCGACGCCTACCAGGACCGGCCGACCGGGTGCACCGGCGGGTACGACGACAAGCCGCAGAGCTTCCGGGGTCCGCTCGCGCAGTACTACGTCAAGCCGACGCCGGGCAAGCCGTTCGAGACGGTGGCGGTGTTCGTCGTACCGAAGTCGGTGGCCGGGTCGGTGCAGCCGACGATCACCTGGGCGACGAAGCTTCCTCAGTACCTGGCATTCCAGAGGTAGCGGCGCTCAGGTCGGTGACGCCCTGATCGCCTTCCGGCTGCTGGTGCACCGCGTGGGTACGGCTCAGGTAGCCGGCGACGCCGCCGATCATCCGGTCGTACGCCGCGGCCAGCAGGCTGACCTGGAGCATGATCTTCAGCCCGTCGGTGACCAGGTTGAGCGGCTCGTCGATGACCAGCCAGAACTGCAGCGTGTGCGGGCCGAGCACCCACAGCTTGAGCATGATCCAGACCGCGCTCGCCGCGAACGTGACGATCGCCCAGGCGAGGAAGTAGCCGAGCATCGGCCGCAGGCCGGACCGGACCACCAGGCGGAACGCGTCGACGACCGGAGTCCAACGGTCCTTCCAGTCGGCAACGACCGAGTTGCCGGCCGCGCGGACGAACCGCGGCGTCTGCTGCCAGCGGTGCGTGATCCGGTCGAACCGCCACCGCGGTTTCTCCAGCTTCTGGACCGCGCGGCCGTAGATGACCGCGGTCATGGTGATCCACATCAGCGGGAGGACGGCGGCGCTCCACAGGTCACCGATGCCGGCCGCCACGAACCCGGTGACGGCGTCCCAGACCTCGCGGACCTGGCTGACGCCGAGCAGGTGGTCGAGAACCCAGAGGTAGGAGTCGTGGATCCACTGCCAGACCACGCGCTCCTCGAGCCACGACTTCGGCGACGGGATGAACGCGGCGGCCTGGTACGCGACGACGAACAGCCAGAGGGCTTCGAGGTACGTGACGAACAGCCGGCGGACCGGGCCCTCCTTACCCTTGCGCCACTTCTTGAACAGCAGCCGGAGCAGGTACGCCGTGACGCCGAGGCCGATGAACAACCAGGTGGAGAGCGTCTGCAGGCCCTCGGAGTCCTGTGGCGCCGTACCGCCGTTGAAGATAGTGGCCGCGGTCTCGTTCACCTTGTGGACGGCGAGTTGGTACTCGTAATCGAGCGCTTCGTTCTGAAGGAACTTGTATGCGGCGTAGAACGCGAGGAACGGGAGCAGCGCGACGGTCAACGCGTCCAGCGGGCGATGCTCCTTGCCCGGCTCGACCCCGTCCGGGGCGAGGACGCCTTCGTTGACAGCGCGGCGGTGGAAGGGGAGCTCGCCGCGCAGTACCAGAAACATGGTGACGTACATCGCAAGCGAGACGACCACGAGCAACGCGAGCACGGCGATACCTGCGGCTTGCGCCTTGGCGCCGGCCTCGACCGCAACCCACTGGAGCCCGCGGTGCGCGAGCTGGGCGACGAGAAAGACGGCGAACAGGCGCGGCCAGGCCTTCCCGAACAAGACCCCCGCGCGCCCCACCGTAGTGAGCAACGTCCCCGACTCCATCGCCACGGCGAAGAATGTACCTTCCCCGAGGTCCCCTCCGTGCCGCGCTGTGCCGGGCTGTGCGGGGGGCTCAGCCGGGGGCTCAGCCTGGGGCTCAGCCGCCGGCGAAGGGTGGGAGGGCGTCGACCTGGGCGCCTGCCGCGAGCAGCGTGCTCGGCTCGGCGCGTTCGCCGTCGAGGAGGAACGTGCAGATGGACAGCACCCGTGCGAGCTCGGGCCGATCGGCCGACACCGTCGTGACGAGCTCGCGGATCGAGCCGGCCTCGGCGGTGGCCGAGGACGCACCCGCGGCCGAGCGCGCGGCAGCGAAGTACCTGATGGTGACTTCCGGCATGTGGTCGGACGCCTCACTAATCGGTTAAGTCTTCGGCTATTATGTCAGCTTGCTGTTGCACCCAGTGTGTCTCAGGCCCCCGGCAACGACGCCGCCGGGGCCTGACGTGCAGGAGGACCGGATCGCGTCCATCGGATCCGATGACCAGCATTTGGAGACCGCGTGAGCACCTTGCTGCTGCTGACGAACGCGCTGCAGGCCTCCGCGGAGGTGCTGCCGTCGCTGGCCCTGCTCCCGCACCAGATCCGGATCCTGTCCGCCGAGGTGGCCGCTCTGGTCGACGCGCCGGACGCGGATGCCGTTCTCCTCGACGCCCGCCGTGACCTGGTCGCCGTCCGGAGCGTGTCCCGGCTGATCCGGACCACCGGTATCGACGTACCGCTGATCCTGGTCGTCACCGAGGGCGGCCTGACCGCGGTGAACGCGGACTGGGGCGCCGACGACGTACTTCTCGACACCGCCGGCCCGGCCGAGATCGAGGCCCGGCTCCGGCTGGTGATCGGCCGGCTGGCCGCGGTCCGCAACGACGAGCCCGAGTCCAGCCTGATCCGCAGCGGCGACGTGGTCATCGACGAGGCGTCGTACACCGCGAAGCTGAACGGGCGCGCGCTCGACCTGACCTACAAGGAGTTCGAGCTCTTCAAGTTCCTCGCGCAGCACCCCGGCCGGGTGTTCACCCGCGAGCAGCTCCTCCAGGAAGTCTGGGGCTACGACTACTTCGGCGGCACCCGCACGGTCGACGTCCACGTCCGCCGCCTGCGCGCGAAGCTCGGCCCCGAGCACGAGTCGCTGATCGGCACCGTCCGCAACGTCGGCTACCGCTTCGTCGTCCCGCCGTCCGCCGCGCGCGAACCGGTCGAGTCCACGGCTTAGCCGAATCCTCGGCGCGCCCTTCAGAAGAAGAACTTCACCAGTACGTACAGCAGGGCGGCCGCCGTCGTCAGCGACGCGATCACCGTCCCGAACCCGCGCCGGAACGCCGCAACGAAAGCGCCGAAGGTGATCGGCACCAGCATCACGAGCAGCGTCACTCCCGCCGCGTGCACACCCACGTGGCCCTGGGCGCTGAGCACCAGCCCCACCACGAACGCGAACGTCAGCCCCAGCCAGGAACTGGTCTGAACCGGTCCGTCCTCGGCTTCGAGGGCGTCGTTCTCGGTGATGCCGTACGCGCCGTCCACCACCCCGCCGGCCCGCTCGTCCATGCGCCGTCCGCGATGCGACGCCCGCGTCGCGCGCCGATGCGAAGTAGGAGCAACGTGCGCCATCGCTCACCTTCCGTAAAGAACCGAGTACGCAAGGTACCAGTCACCCCGACGGAACAACAACGCCGCCCAGAACCCCGTCTCGGCTGAAATGGTCCCGAAGGTCCCGACATGTAGCCCTGTGTGGGAGGACGAGGAAGGGACAAGCAGGTGGCTGACGATCACCGGCAGCGCTTCGAAGCCTTGTACGCCGCGACGCTGCCACAGGTGCTCGGCTACGCGCTCCGGCGGTGTGACAACGCCGAGGACGCTGCCGACGTAGCCGCCGAGACGTTCGCGATCGCGTGGCGGCGGCTGAGCGCCGTACCGGACGGGGACGAGGCCAGGCTCTGGCTGTATGGCGTGGCCCGCAAGGTCCTGGCGAACCACCGCCGCCGGGCCGGCCGTCGGCGGGACCTGTCCGCCAGGCTGGCTGCGGAGGTTGCGGAGGTTTACGAAGAGCAGCCCCGAGACGACGGCGAGCTCGCGGTCGTCGGCCGCGCATTCCGCGCCTTGCCGCCCGCGGACCGCGAGTTGCTGTCCCTGGTGGCCTGGGAAGGTCTCGGCACCGGCGAGATCGCCACGGTACTGGGCTGCTCGCGCAACGCCGTCCGCATCCGGCTGCACCGCGCCCGGCGACGGCTCTCCCACGCACTCTCCAACGCCAGCGAACCGACAACTACTGCGAGGACCCCATGACCGCCAATCATCCGCTGGACAGCCGGATCGGGGCGTTGGCCCGCGTCCGCGACGACGACCTGGTCGACATCGCCGGCACCCCGGCCGCGCAGGAGCTGTTGTTCGGCATCACCACCGCAGGCAGCGAAGATCGTGCAGCGGGTCGGCTCGCGGCACCGGATCCGACCGCTCGTCGCCGCCGTCGGACAGCTCTCGCCGCTGGCTTGCTGGTGGCGGCCAGCACGGCCGCCGTCGTCGGGCCGATCCTTGGTGACGGCGTGGGCGGCGCGTCGTCGTACGCCAACTCGGCCATCGAGGTGACGCGGGACGGTGACGACTTCGTCGCCAGAATCAAGGACCCGTACGCCGATCACGACCGCTACACCGAGGCGTTCCGTGCCGTGGGCAAGGATCTGGACCTGGAATTCGTACCGGTCGCACCGATCCACGTCGGACAGCTGATCTCGATGGATACCGAGCCGAACCAGCCGGCGGAGGTGCGGTCCGATCTCGTCGGCACTGGTCCGGGAGCAGTCGACTGCGTGGTGACGCCGGCGCGCTGCATGATCGTCATCCGAATCTCGACCGACACGGCTGCCACTGTCAGTCTGACCTTCGGGCGGGCCGCACGACCCGGCGAACGCCTCCAGGATCCGTCCCGTCCTCGGATGCCGTCCACCGGCTCGACCGCGTCGACCTCAGGTGGCGGGAGCGGTACGGGCGGGGGCGGTGGCCGGTGAGCCGCCTGACGCGGATCGCACTGTGGGCCACGATCGCTGTCGGCGCCGCCGGCCTGTCAGCCAGCACCGCGGTCCAGGCCACCACCGCAGTCCACGCCAGCACCGCAGTCCACGCCAGCACCGCTCCGCCGAGTCCGACAGCCCACGCTGCGACCAGCCGTCCGGTTCGTACGGCCGCGGGGCTTTCGGTCACCACCGCGGAACCGTCGTTCACGGGTCAAGCGGTCCATGCTTCGGAGCCGCTGAGGGTTCGACTGCCGACGGGAGACACGGTTCTGACGGACCGTGGACTGACCCACTTCGACTTCACGCCGGGTCCCGGCCGCGCCAAGGTGCCGTACCGGATCACCTCGGTCGGTGGCCGCCACTACGTCCTTCCCGCCGATGCAACGTCCGCAATCGCTACCGGAACGGCGAGCCTCGACGACTTCGAACTGACCCACCTGCACGCCTACAAGACCACCTCAACCCGGTCCACTGGGGCCGGAAGCACCGGAGTCCGTGGCGCCGGGGTCCGGGACACCGGGGTCCGGGACACGGGGGACGGCGCCGGTGCGGCGGTGTTGACGATCCGGTATCGGGATCGCGCCGGCCGGCCAGCCAACGAGGCTATGACGTTCCTCTTCGGTGTCCATTCGAACGTGATCCGCCTCGTGCAGCCCGGCCCCGACGGCACGGCAAAGGTCGAGCTCCCCGTCGGTCAGTACTCGATGGAGACCACGGTGGACACCCCCGTCGCAGGGACCGACGAGCGCAGCACCAGCCTGATGCTGAACCCGGCTCTCGAGGTCACCGCGGACACCACCGTCGTCGCCGACGCGAGGGTCGCGAGACCGGTCACGGTCGCCGTACCCGATCCGGGTGCCGCCCTGCAGACCATGACCGCGAACTACTGGCGGCGCACCGATCGTGGGCCGGTGATCACGACGATCGGCAGCCAATCGGGCCTGTACACCGCGCAGATCGGCCCCGCGCTCCCCGCGGATCACCTCAGGTCTGCGATCGCCGCGTACTACTCCGATCCGGCGAAGAACACCGTGTACGCCGCCGCCTGGCCCGAAGACGGCCGCCTCGTCACCGGATTCCGCCGGGTCGTGCGCGAGGCGGACCTGAGCACTGTCCGGGCTGCCCACGGCGCGGTGGTCCCAGGGCGGCCGGCGGCGAAGAGCAGCATCTTCGAGTTACCGCCGTACGGCAGGTTCGGGCACGTGGCGGATGCGGTGACAGCCCCGTTCACCCGCATCGAGCGCTACGCGGGACCGGTCCGCTGGGCCAATCAGCTGACCGAATTCACCCCCGGGGATCCGGAGCCCGAAGCAATCGTCAGCCAACAGCAGTCGCCGGCCCCTTATCGCGCCGGGCATCGGTACAGCGAGCGGTGGAACGTCGCCGGCTTCACCCCCGAGGCAGGAGTCACGCGTCTCGGAGACACGATGACGGTCGCGCCCCGGCTGTACGGCGATCTGAGCGGGCATGCCGGTACGTCGTCGTACCGCAAGGTCCGGCTCGTCCTGACGCGTGATGGTGTGCAACTCGGCGGCTCGGATCAACTGGAACACAACGCGTTCGAGGTGCCGGGAGGCTCCGCGCAGTTCCGCCTGACCGTGCACGCCGAGCGAGACTTCACCACGCTGGCGACCGCGGTCAGCACGACGTGGACCTTCCGGTCGTCGTCTCAGTCGTCGCCGAACGCGCAAACCCCGATCCGCCTACCGTCCGTCCGTTTCCTGCCGCCGCTGGATCTCCGCAATGAGCCGATCAAGGGTGCGCCGCGCCCGGTCGGTGTCGAGTCCACGGCTGCGCTGCGCAGCCTTCGGGTCAGGGTGTCCTTCGACCGCGGCGTCACCTGGAGCCGCGTACGCGTCGTCGGCTCCGGGCGCTCCCGTTTCGCGCTGGTTCGGTATCCGCACGGCCCCGGGACGGCCTCGTTGCGAGCCGAAGCGACCGCCACGGACGGCGCCACTGTCGACCAGACGGTCGTCAACGCATACCGCCTGCCCTGATCCCGTCCGGGCCGGTATGCCTAGCGGTGAGGCATACCGGCCCAGCGGGATCGACTGCTCAGGAGCCGACCGAGATCTCAGGAACCGCGAGTGCTCACGAACCGCGAGATCTCAGGAACCGATCGAGATCCGGTCTGTCGGGACCGGCGTGTACGGGTCGTGCGCGGTCAGGTAGTTCGCGAATGCGTCGATGTCGAGCCCGCCGAACACCTTGTTCGTCGCCGTTGTGAAGGCCGGGAAGCCGTCACCGCCGTCGGACAGGAAGTTGTTCGTGACGATCCGGTACGACGTCCCGTCCACCAGCGGCTGCCCACCGATCTTGATCGACCCGGCGACGACCTTCGACCCCGCCGCGGCGGCCGGGTTCCAGGTGTAGGTGATCCCCGCGACCTGCAGCACCTTGAACTTCGGCGCGTCCGGACCGTTCAGCCCGGAGAACTGCTGCTCCAGCAGCGCCTTGATCTGCGCGCCGGTCATGTCCATCGAGACCAGGAAGTTGTTGAACGGCTGCACGGTGAACGCGTCCCCGAAGGTCACCTCACCGCCGGTCGACGCCAGGTCGGCGCGGATCCCGCCCGGGTTCATGAAGGCCGCGACCGGCGTCTTCCCGCCCGAGACGACCGTCGGGTCGGCCAGCTGCGCATCCGCGATCAGGTTGCCCAGCGGCGACTCCAGCGAGTCGTCCGGCGTACGGACGACCGACGGAGTGGTGATGTGGCCGATCACCTTGTTCTTGATCGGGGCCACCAGCGCGTTGTACTTCGCGATCAGGTCGCTGGTCCGCTGGTCCGGCACCACGTCCCGGGTGACGATCTGGTTGTTCGCCAGCGTGTTCACCCGGTCGACGTCACCGGTCGCGTTGTCGACGCTCAGCCGGACCTCGGTGACCAACCGGCCAAACGAGGACGCGCTGGTGACGAGTCGCGGCTTGCCGGCCTTGTCCGGCAGGGAGCAGTTGTACGCCTGGTGGGTGTGCCCCGAGACGATCGCGTCGATCTCCGGGTCCAGGCCGGCGTTGATGTCGACGACCGGACCGGAGATGCCCGGGCAGCTGTTGTACGCCTTCGGGTCGGCCGGGAAGCCGCCCTCGTGCAGCAGCACGACGATCGACTTCACGCCCTTCTTCTTCAGCACCGGGACCAGCGCGTTCGCGGTCTCGACCTCGTCCTTGAAGGTGAGGCCCGCGACGCCGGACTTGGTGACGATGTTCGGCGTGTTCTCCAGCGTCATCCCGATGAAGCCGACCTTCTGGCCGTCCGCGAAGGTCTTGATCGAGTAGGGCGCGAACAGCGTCCGCTGGGTGTTCTCGAAGAACACGTTCGCCGAGAGGTACTTGAACTTGGCGCCCGGGAACGGGTGCTCCAGGTCCGGGCAGGAGTTCTGGTTGTTCGCCCCGTCGCCGTCCGGCAGGCAGCCGCCGGTCTGCATCCGGAGCAGCTCGTGCCACCCCTCGTCGAACTCGTGGTTGCCCACCGACGCAACCTCGAGACCCATCCCGTTCAGCGCCTCGATCGTCGGCTCGTCGTGGAACGCGGCCGACAGCAGCGGCGAGGCGCCGATCAGGTCACCGGCCGCGACCGTCACCGAGTCCTGCCCCTTGGCCTTGGCAGCCGCGCGCAGCTGCTTCAGGTGCGTCGCGAGATACACCGCGCCGCCGGCCGGTACGCCGTTGATGTTGCCGCCCGAGCCGGTCGCCGGCTCCAGGTTGCCGTGGAAGTCGTTGATCGCCAGCAACTGGATCTGCGTGTGCGTCGGCTTCGGCTTCCTCGCCTGGGCCGCCTTGGCCTGGATCGCCTGTACCTCGTCCAGGTACATCTGGGAAACGTCGGATTGCGCCACGATCGGCTGCGGTGCGGCTGCGGCTGCGGCTGCTGCCCGCGGTGCCTGTGCCGCCGTACCCGACTGCGTCGTACCGGCTGCCTGGGTCACGGATCCCCCCGCGGCCATGGCGAGCACCGCGGCCGTCCCGGCGGCGACCAGGCCGGCCACCCGCCGTCCGCCCAGCCGCGTCCTGTCTCGTCCTGTCAAGGCCATCTCTGCTCCGTTGCTCCGTCGTCTCGGTCACCGCGGTAGCGGTGGTGCCGCTTTTCGTCGCGGTCCCGGAAAGTTACCCGGATGTGCACGACCCGGCCAAGGACCTGAGCATGAACTGAGTAGGACCTTTTACGGTACTCACGTGACTCTCGAAGCCGTTCCCTCACCGTTGCCCCCGGCCACCGCGGCCGCCGTCACGCAGCTCGCTCGCGCGACCGCGCACAGCGACGGCGTCAATCCGCTGTCCGAACGTACCCTGCTCCACCTCGACGGCGAGCACCCGGACGACCTCCACGTCCTCGCGTACGAGGGCGAACCAGGCACGATCGAGGTCACCGGCCTGCAGAGCGCCCGCAACCTGGTCGGGTACGGCGCCCTGTCACCGGACGGGTCAGCCGAGCTGTTCGTCGGCCCGGAGGCTCGACGGAAGGGCTACGGTACGGCGCTGTTGCGCATGCTGCTCGACCACGGCGGCCTGCGGACGCACGTGTGGGCACACGGGCGGCTGCCCGGGGCGGATGAGCTGGCGGAGCGGCTGGGGCTCGAGGTCACGCGGGAGCTGTACTTCCTCCGCCGTACGAGAGCCGAGCTGCCGGACCCGGTGTGGCCGGACGGTATCGCCGTACGCACTTTCGTTCCTGGACAGGATGACGCGGCGTGGCTGGAGGTGAACGCGGCAGCCTTCGCCGACCACCCAGAACAAGGCAGCTGGACCGCCGCGGACCTCGCAGAGCGCCTGCAACAGCCATGGTTCGACCCTGAGGGCTTCTTCCTCGCCGTTGACGAGAGCAACAACACCATCGCCGGCTTCCACTGGACCAAGGTCGAGAACGACGAAGGCGAGGTCTACGTAGTAGGCGTCTCCCCCACCCACCAAGGCCTCGGCCTAGGCAAAGCCCTGACCCTCCAAGGCCTCCACCACCTCCAAGAAACCCGCCACCTGAACACCATCACCCTCTACGTAGACGGCACCAACAAAGCCGCCCACCACCTCTACACCACCCTCGGCTTCACCACAGCCGCCCTAGACGTCCAATACACCCCCACCCCCGCCCACCCGAGCGACGGGCCTGAGTGACGGCCTGAGTGACGGCGGGCCCGAGTGACGGCGGGCCGAGTGACGGCGGGCCGAGTGACGGCGGGCCCGACTGACGGCAAGAGCCGGGTGACGGCGGGAGCCGGGTGACCATGTGAACGACCTCACACCGCACTCAACCCCTCACCCCGCGTCATAACCCCCACCCCACCCCGTCCCACCCCTACCAGGAGCCGACCGCGCCACAAACCCCCCAGCCGGCCGGCTCCTGGCCCCACTTATCCACAACCCCCACCTTCCGCCCCCACCTCCACCCCCCGGACCCGACTACCATCAAGTCGACTACGGAGAGGTGACAAAGGTGACTAACCGCAACAGGCAGCCGTCTCTGCTCCTGACCTGCCTGACGACGGCCGTCCTGACAGCTGCCTGCACCTCCGGCAGCCCCGAAGCCGGCCACCCCGACACCGCGCCCCCGCCAAGCTCAAGCGATACTTCCGAAAGCACGCCATCAGGTAGCCCCAGCTCGACCCCGTCTGCTCCGGCAAGCGCTCCGCCCACACGCCCGGCGGCCGCGGATGGGCTAACCCTCGGCGCAGCGGAGGCTTTCTATCGGTACTACATCGATCTCAAGAACTACGCGGCCGCGACCGGAGACACCGCGGCACTGCTCTCTGCCAGCGAGTCTGGGTGCGAGGGATGTAACGACTACGCCCAGTACGTGGCGAAAGTAAACGAGGCCAACGGCGGCATCAGCGGGGACTACCGGGAACGTGTCAAGGACGTCTCTCAGCTCGTCCGTGGATCGACCGGGCGGGTAGGTGGCTCCGCCGTCATCGCGGTTGGAACCTTCACCACGAAGAACTCACCGACGTCGAAACCCATCATCTCCAAGCCGGCGGAGTACACGGACACGATCTCCCTGTCGCCGAAGGGCCAGAACTGGGTGATGTACGAGATGTTGTTCGAGGAACGATGAGCCGCCTCGCGTCGATCATCCTGGCGGCGGCAACGGCAGGAACGTTGCTCGGAGTGCAAGTCGCCGCGTTGTCCACTTCGGCAGCAGCGACCGGCCCGAACTCGACTCCGGCGCCAACGATCACCGGGAACACGACGACATCGGGCATCCAGTTGCGTGGACGCCAATCCAAGAAGTCGCGTCTCGATGTCGGCACACCTGTCGGGACACCGCACCGCAAGAAGACGACCGGGACCCCCTCGTTGCATCGTCCAGAGATGTCGAGCGTCACGACGGCGTCGTCCACGAGGCGGAAGACAACCCGGCTGAACATCGGCATGTGCGGCAGAGAACAGAACGA
This sequence comes from Kribbella sp. NPDC026611, assembly GCF_040638345.1. NCBI lineage: Bacteria > Bacillati > Actinomycetota > Actinomycetes > Propionibacteriales > Kribbellaceae > Kribbella > Kribbella sp. NPDC026611. The sequence goes on along the minus strand of NZ_JBEZYC010000003.1, from coordinate 885,106 downwards.
CGGCACCATTCCAGGTCCTACCAGGTGCCAGCCTTACCAGCCGGATCGGCCGCAACAACCCGAGAAGCCCACCCAGACGGCAGTCACCCGGCAGCGCATTCCACAGCCGCAGGAAGTGACGTGGGAGCAGGTCCTCACCGAGAGCAAGGATGTCCTGTTTCCGGCCCTGACTGTCAAGGTGCAGCCGAGGGAGCGAACCCTCGTCAATCTGGACACCATCGTGTACACCGACGACAACGGGGTGACTGCGAACTGGGTTCGCGTGCTCGGGTTTCCCGTCCTGGTCGAAGCAACCCCGGTGAAGTACCTCTGGACGTTCGGTGACGGGTCGAGGCTTGCCACTCTGAAGGCCGGCCGGCCTTATCCGGCGAAGGACATCACGCACAAGTACATGAAACGTGGCTCGGTCGGTTTGACCGTCACGGTCATCTATACCGCGCGATTCTTCGTCGGCGGCGCAGGCTGGCGAACCGTTGCCGGCACGATCCCAGTCACCGGTCCGGTGACCCCTCTCCTGGTTCGGGAGGCGGTGCCTGTGTTGGTGGGGCCTGGGGGTTAGTGGAGGGCTTTGCGGAGGTGGGTTGTTAGGTGGGTGTGGGCCTCGCGGGTGGTGCCGGGGAGGGTTAGGAGGTTGGCGTAGCCGTGGGTTAGGGCGGGGTGGTGGGCGTGGGTTACCTGGTTGCCGGCGGCTGTTAGGGCCTGGGCGTACGCGATGCCTTCGTCTCGGAGGGGGTCGAAGCCTGCTGTGGTCAGGTAGGTGGGGGGTAGGTCGGAGAGGTCTTCGGCTCGGAGGGGGGAGACGATCGGGTCGGGGCGGATGGTGGGGTCGGGGGTGTAGTGATCTCGGTACCAGATGATGTCGTGCTCGGTGAGGATGAAGCCCTCCGAGAAGAGGTCCCGGCTGGGGCGGCGGGCTACCAGGTCGACCGCCGGGTAGATGAGGACCTGGAGTGCTGGGCGCGGCAGACCGCGCCATACGCATTGCTGGGCGACCACCGCGGCCAGGTTGCCGCCGGCGCTGTCGCCGCCTACTGCGATGAGGTCCGGGTCTACGCCTAGGTCTTCCGCGTGGTCGACCGCCCAGGTGAACGCCGCGATCGCGTCCTCGGCTGCGGTCGGAGCTGGGGCCTCCGGTGCCAGGCGGTAGTCGACCGAAAGCACCTTGATACCGGCATCCGCCGCGATCGCCCGGCAAAGGCCGTCGTGTGTCTCCAGGTCACCAACAACCCACCCACCCCCATGGAAGAACACAAGCAACCCACCAGGTCCATCGCTCCGCCCCCGCCGCGGCGGTACGCCGGTCCGCTCGCCCTCCTCACCCGCCCCAACTGGCGCCGGCCGGTCACCCACCTGACCCCCCTCACCCGAAGTCGAGCGCGACACATCCGCCCCGGCACCCACCTCAGCCGAAGCCGAGTGCGGCACATCCGTCCGGGCATCGGCCTCAACCGAAGCCGGGAGCGAACCGGACGGCCGCGCATCCGCCTCACCCGGAGCCGAGCTCGGCACATCCCTCCCGGCATCCGCCTCAGCCGCGGCCGAGCGCGGTCCGTCCGACCGGTCACCCGGCTGACCGCTCTCGCCTGAAGTCGATCGTGATCCAGCCAGCCGCGCACCCGATTCAGCCGGAGTCGAGCGCGATCCGGACGACCGGTCACCCGCATCGGCCGGAGTCGGGCGCGAACCGGACGGCCGGAGACCCACCTCGGTCGGGCGGGGTACGTATAGGCGGGCTCCCAGTTGGCCTGCTGCGCCCTTCACGGTTAGGGCGGTTACTCGGTGTAGTTCGGTGGGGGTGCCGGAGACGAGGTTGGTGAGGGTTCGGAGGTGGGTGCGAGCCGTCGCGGCGTCGGATTTTGTTGTGTGGGGCAACAACGACTCGACGCGGAGGAGGAGTTGGAGCTCGGGGTCGAGGGTGTTGCCGTCGATCTGGATCGGGGTGCCGGCCAGGCGCCGGCGGACCGTGGTGGGGAGGGCGTACAGCGGGGTCAGAGCGTTCGTCTGTACGGCCGAGAGCGCGCCGCGGAGTACCGATTCCAGTCGTGGATTCACAAGAACCGACGCTAGCAACCGCACCCCTGCGTGTAGGCAACGAAAACGTCACACCGGCCAATCCGCAGACGGCTACCCCTCGTTCACGAAAGGATGGGATGCTGGTCGGCGTGGCTGGAGACTTGCTGGCATCCCACAACCGGGAGTACGACGTCGAGCCGCCGTACGACATCAGTGCGGCCGGCGACCTACCGGTGCACCGGTTCTCCGATCGCGAGCTGAGCTGGCTCGCGTTCAACCAGCGCGTCCTCGAGCTCGCGGAGAACGAGAAGATCCCGCTGCTCGAGCGAGCCAAGTTCCTCGCCATCTTCGCCAGCAACCTGGACGAGTTCTACATGGTCCGGGTCGCGGGCCTGAAGCGACGGATCGTGGCCGGTGTCGCGGTGAAGGCGGCCAGCGGCCTGCTCCCCCGCGAGGTCCTGGACCGCAGCCTGGCGAAGAGCCGTGAGCTGATGGACCGGCACGCGGAGACCTGGCGGAAGTCCGTCCAGCCGGCGCTGGTCGAGCAGGGTATCGAGATCCTCCGCTGGGACGAGCTGCAGCACGACGAGCGCGAAGACATGACCCGGTTCTTCCGGGACCGCGTCTTCCCGGTGCTGACCCCGCTGGCGGTCGACCCGTCGCACCCTTTCCCGTACATCTCCGGCCTGAGCCTCAACCTGGCCGTCGTGGTCCGCAACCCCGACACCGGCGGTGAGCACTTCGCCCGGGTCAAGGTTCCGCCGCTGCTCCCCCGCTTCGTGAGGGTCGCCGAGGGCCGGTTCGTACCGCTCGAGGACGTGATCGCGACGCACCTGGGCCAGCTGTTCCCGGGCATGGAGGTCACCCAGAACCACACGTTCCGCGTCACCCGCAACGAGGACCTCGAGGTCGAGGAGGACGACGCGGAGAACCTGCTGGCCGCTCTGGAGAAGGAGCTGCTGCGCCGGAGGTTCGGTCCGCCCGTCCGGCTCGAGGTGGAGGAGTCGATCGACCCGCAGGTGAAGGCGTTGCTGCTGTCCGAGCTGGGCGTCACCGAGGCAGAGGTGTTCGAGCTGCCCGGCCCGCTGGACCTCCGTGGCCTGTTCACCATCGCCAGCCTGGACCGGGCCGAGCTGAAGTACCCGGCGTTCGTACCGTCGACCCACCCGCACCTGGCCGAGGTCGAGACGGCCAACCCGGCGGACATGTTCCACGCGCTCAAGCAGCGCGACGTGCTGGTCCACCACCCGTACGACTCGTTCTCCACCAGCGTGCAGCGCTTCATCGAGCAGGCCGCGGCCGACCCGCACGTGCTGGCGATCAAGCAGACGCTGTACCGGACCAGTGGTGACTCACCGATCGTCGACGCCCTCATCGACGCCGCCGAGGCCGGCAAGCAGGTCCTGGTCCTCGTAGAGATCCAGGCCCGCTTCGACGAGCAGGCGAACATCAAGTGGGCCCGTCAGCTCGAGCATGCCGGCTGCCACGTCGTGTACGGCGTCATCGGTCTCAAGACGCACTGCAAGCTGTCCATGGTCGTCCGCGACGAGCCCGACGGCCTGCGCCGCTACGCCCACATCGGTACCGGCAACTACCACCCGAAGACGGCACGGCTCTACGAGGACCTGGGGCTGCTCACCAGCGACAAGGTGGTCACCGAGGACGTCGCCCTGCTCTTCAACCACCTGTCCGGCTTCGGCCGCAGCGCTGGCTACCGGCGGATCCTGGTCGCCCCGCAGTCGGTACGGCGTGGGCTCATCGAGCGGATCGACCGCGAGGTGCAGCACCACCTGGCCGGTCGTCCGGCCAGGATCCGGATCAAGGTGAACAGCCTGGTCGACGAGGCCCTGTGCGACGGGCTCTACCGGGCGTCGCAGGCCGGCGTACCCGTGGACCTGTGGATCCGGGGCATCTGCACGCTGCGTCCCGGCGTACCCGGTCTGTCGGAGAACATCCAGGTGCGCAGCATCCTGGGCCGGTTCCTCGAGCACAGCCGGGTGTTCCTGTTCGAGAACGGTGGCGAGCCGGAGGTGTGGATCGGGTCCGCCGACCTGATGCACCGCAACCTGGACCGTCGCGTCGAGGTCCTGGTGCAGCTGAAGGAGCAGGACCACGTCAGCGAGCTCGGTGAGATGTTTGACCTGGCCATGGACGAGGGCACCGGCTCCTGGTGGCTGCAGGCGGACGACAGCTGGCAGCCCAGGCTGACCAAACCGGACGGCGAACCGTTGCGCGACCTTCAGGAGCGGCTGATCGCGACGCGCGGCCGCCGCCGAACCGTGGACCCGATTACCTAGACCGCGGAGCGACTTCTAGGGTGATTGCATGAGCAACCCGGCGACTGTCATCGCCGCGGGGGGAGTTGTCTGGCGCGAGTACCGCGGCGCCCGGCAGGTGCTGCTGGTGCACCGGCCCCGGTACGACGACTGGTCCCTGCCGAAAGGCAAGCTGACCGCGAACGAGCACGTCCTGCTCGCTGCGCAGCGCGAGATCGAGGAGGAGACCGGGGAGCGCGCGATCCTCGGTCCACCGCTCGGCGTGCAGCGGTACGCGATCCGCAAGAACGGCAGTACGGCGGAGAAGCTGGTGCACTACTGGTCCGCCGTACCGGTCCGGGAGAGCAGCTTCCAGCCGAACGACGAGGTGGACGAGATCGCCTGGTTGCCGGTGGACAAGGCGCGGATCAGGCTCAGTTACCCGCGGGACGTGGACATCGTGGACGCGCTCGAGGGCGCTGTACCGGTCGTTGCCTCGCTGGTGCTGGTCCGGCACGCCGACGCGGTCAAGCGCAAGGACTGGGACGGCAAGGACACTCTGCGTCCGCTGTCCCGGGTGGGCGAAGGAGTCGCCGAGCGGCTGGCCGACGTGCTGGGCGCACTGGGCGTGGACCGGGTGATCAGCAGCGACGCGGAGCGGTGCGTGTCGACGGTCGCGCCGTACGCCGGGGGCATCGAGCGGCACATCCACCTCTGGCCGGAGATCTCCGAGCGTGGGTACGACGCTGATCCGGACGGGCTGCGTGGCCTGGCCGAGCGGGCGTGGAAGCCGGGGAAGGTGACCGTCGTCTGCTCGCACCGGCCGGTGCTGCCGGCGCTGTCCCGGGAGCTCGGGCTGAAGGTGGGCAAGTTCGCCACCGGATCCTTCGTGGTGGCCCATCGGCTGGCCGACGGACGGCTTGTGCACGAGCGTTTCGGGGCACTCTGACGGTCGGAACACCACGGTGTGACACGGCTGGGTGACGATCCGGGCACACCCGAAGGTGCGTCCGGGTGACACTGGAGGTGACGGGTATGTTCCTACCCGAGGAGCCGGCGCCCCACCGGGTGCCGGTCTGAGGAGAGGTTCGGGGCGCACCATGACGATGATGCGAGAACTGACACTGATCGGGATCCGGATGGAATCGCCCAACCGGGCCCCGGTGATGATGCTGCGGGAGACCGAGGGCTACCGCTACCTGCCGATCTCGATCGGCTCGGTCGAGGCCACCGCGATCGCCTACGAGGAGCAGGGCCTGCGTCCGTCGCGCCCGCTCACCCACGACCTGATGCGCGACCTGATCCAGGCGTTCGGCGTCCACATCGAGGCCGTCGAGATCGTCGAGCTCCGGGACGCGGTCTTCTTCGCCGAGCTCGTCCTCGCCAACGGCGCCCGGGTCTCGGCCCGCCCGAGCGACTCGGTCGCCCTGGCCGTCCGTCTGGGTACGCCGATCCGCTGCACCGAAGAGGTCCTCCGCGAAGCCGGCGTCGCCACCCCCGAAGAAGAACAGGCCGAGCTGGAACGGTTCCGCCAGTTCCTCGACAGCGTCGCCCCCGAAGACTTTTCCAGCTGACTGACCCCGCCCAGTGCGTACGATCCGCAAGCGCACTGGCGGCAGGGGTGGCCACCAGGCGTCTCTGACCTGGGGGTCTCATGCGCAGAACCGTCGCCGTCGTCGCCGCACTCGCCCTGCTCATCGCGGGCCAGGCCCTGCCGGCCAACGCCGCTCCGCCGCCGGCACCGACCGACGTCCAGGTCACCTGGGCGGGCCAGATCCTCAAGATCACCTGGCACGATGCCGGCGAAACGAACCTGATCCGGGTGGAGTACCCGGATCTGAACCGGACCGATGTCCAGACCATCGTGTTCGGGAACGAGCCGAACGGCATCTTGTTCTACCCGGACTTCCTCGAGCAGGACCGGGTCAGGCTGACCGTGACGAGCCGGGTCGGCACCGTCGAGAGCGCCGCGACGCCGACGGCGTACTTCGACACCTGGCGGCCCGGCTTCCCGTTCGTCCAGGACGCCGACCTGCTGCCCGACCTCTCCGTCCGGCTCCGGTGGAGCCAGACGCCTCCGCACCCCGACACCACGCCGGACGACCCGATGGACCACCCGGACTACCCCGAGTACATCCGCGCGCGGATCGCGGGGCCGGTCCCGGCGGATCCCAGCCAGCAGGAGCGGATCCCGCTCACCGTCGGCAGCCTGACCGGCGTTCTGCCGCCCAGGCCGCGGCCCTCGAACATCTCGCTCGAGGCCGGGAACGCCTGGGGTGCGTGGTACCTCGGGCACGAGCCGGCGCACCGGCAGGTGTCCGTGGGCACGATGGCCGGGAAGTTCGCCGTACCCGCTCAGACGACGTTCGGCGACTACGTGAAGATCAACAGCTCCTTGGACGAGTACTTCTGTACCTGTGCCGAGCAGCGCGACAGTTCGATCCCGGTCTGGCTGCAGGCCCGGCCGACGGCTACCGCGCCGTGGACGACTGTCGGTCGCTACACCGGTGGCACCACGAGCTCGTTCCCGACCTGGATCACCTCGGTGGGTGGCCGACAGTTCCGGCTCTGGGTGCCGGCCCGCAAGCGGCTCGACCAGAACGCCGTCACGCTGACTCCCGCGTCGTCCACCGCTGCGCAGTCGACCCGGACAATGGCGCGCTTCAACGCGGCCGGGTTCAACGTCACCACCGCCCAGGTCGGCCAGATCGTCAAGCTCACCGTGAATGTGGCCCCCGCCGGGACGGTGAAGGGCGCGTTGCAGCGATGGGACGGGAAGTCCTGGCGGAGCGTGCTGACGGTGCCGATCACCAAGGGCAAGGCGACGATGTCCGTGCGTGCTGCCGGTCGGGGTACGACGACTACGTACCGGGTCGCGGTGCCGGGGATGATGTACTACGGATTGCCGGTCGAGACCACCGGGAGTCGTGCCTTCACGCTGACGGTGCGATGAGCCCTGCGTTACCAAAACGTGAGCGAATACCGGCTTGCCGTGACTGAAAGTTACAAATGCTCACTCAGTTCACCTGTTGGCCGCCTGTCGGCACGCCATACGTCGCACACGCTATCGGAATCGTTCACCGCTCGTTCACCGGCGACGGACCGCTCGGACACCTGCTCTCCCTACCGTCTGTGGAAGTTCTGAAGTCTGATTCCCGCAGAAGGGCAACATTCTCGTGTCCGTCAATCGCCTGCTCCGCGTCGGCTCCGTCGCCGTGGTAACCCTCGGCGTCCTCGCCCTGAGCGCCTGTGGCAGTGACCCGGAGCCGTCCGGTTCCTCCAGCCCGGGGAGCACCACCTCCTCGGCCGGCGCCGACTGCCCGAAGGGCACTCTGAACGCCGAGGGCTCCTCGGCGCAGAAGAACGCCATCGACGAAGTCATCAGCAAGTACAACGAGAAGTGCGCCGACGTCACGGTGAACTACAACCCGACCGGTTCCGGTGCGGGCGTCAAGCAGTTCAACGCAAGCCAGGTTGACTTCGCCGGCTCCGACTCGGCGCTGAAGCCGCCGGAGGTGGCCGCGGCCACCACCCGCTGCGCGAACAACCCGGCGATCGACCTGCCGATGGTGATCGGCCCGATCGCGGTCGCGTACAACCTCGACGGTGTCGACAAGCTGGTCCTCGACGGCCCGACCACCGCGAAGATCTTCCAGGGCACCATCAAGACCTGGAACGACCCGGCGATCGCCAAGCTGAACGCGGGCGCCAAGCTCCCGTCGGCCCCGATCTCGGTGTTCTTCCGCTCGGACGAGTCCGGCACCACGGAGAACTTCACCAAGTACCTGAAGGCCGCCGGTGGCGGCGCCTGGACCGGTGAGCCGGCGAAGAAGTGGACCGGTACCGGCGCGGGCAAGGAGAAGTCCGCGGGTGTCGCCGACGGTGTGAAGACCACGAAGAACTCGGTCACCTACGTCGAGTGGTCGTACGCCGTCGACAACAAGCTCGGCATCGCCCAGATCGACAACGGTTCGGGCACCCCGGTCGAGCTGTCCGCCGACTCCGCCGGTAAGGCCCTGGCCGCCGCGAAGCCGGCCGGCACGGGTTCGGACCTGGCCCTGAAGCTGGACTACGCGACCAAGGCGCCGGGTGCGTACCCGATCATCCTGGTCACCTACGAGATCGCCTGCACCAAGGGCCTCCCGGCCGAGAAGACCGCGCTGGTGAAGAGCTTCCTGAGCTACTTCGTCAGCAAGGACGGCCAGGCCTCGCTGACCGACCTGAACTACGCGCCGCTGCCGGCTGAGATCCAGTCGAAGGTCGACGCCGCGATCCAGGCCATCAGCTGATCGCGAAGCAGTAACTGATGCGAGCCCCGGCCGGTCCGATTCTTCGGAGGACGGCCGGGGCTCGCCTCGTGACACACCAACGTGACAGCCAACGTGAGACCAATGCGACGACACCACGACTCAGGCGCTTGGAGCACCATCGATGAGTAGTCCAGACGGCACGGAACCGCCCGGCCGGCCGAACGGCGAGCCCGCCGAGCAGGAAGCCGCCACGCGGCGGGAGGGTGCGGCCGCGGACCAGGTGGCCGCGGACTCGACCGAGCCGAGGATCGAGGACCTCGTCCACGAGGACAGCGGGCCGGCCCCGCGGTTCGGTGGTCTGGCCGAGGAACACGCGGAGCACGAGGCGGCCGTGGAGACCGTCGCTGCCCCGGCGGCGCCGGCCGAGACCGGTGCCAAGCTCGAGCTGGGCGCGGTCGGCCACCTCGGTGACCGGCTGTTCAGCGGGCTGGCCCGCGGCTCCGGCGGCGTCGTGGTCCTGATCGTCGCGTTCGTCGGCATCTTCCTGCTGGCGCTGGCGATCCCGGCGCTCGCCGACGACGAGAGCAACTTCCTCTTCTCCCGCATCTGGCTGCCCGGTGGTGACCACCCGCAGTTCGGGATCGCGGCCCTGTTCTACACGACCCTGGTCAGCTCGATCATCGCGATGGCCGTCGCGGTCCCGATCGCGGTCGGCGTCGCGCTCTACATCACGTACTACGCTCCGCGCCGGCTGGCCCGTCCGGTCGCGTCGGTCGTCGACCTGCTGGCCGCCGTACCGTCGATCATCTACGGGCTCTGGGGGATCGTGTTCTTCGCGCCGGTGATCCAGCCGGTGTCGCACGCGATCTCCAAGGTGCTGGGCTGGATCCCGGTCTTCAAGGAAGCGGCGAACGCCGACCGCGGCACGGTCTTCACCGCCGGCGTCGTGCTGGCGATCATGATCCTGCCGGTGATCACCGCGATCAGCCGGGAGATCTTCGCGCAGACGCCGATCGCGCACCGCGAGGGCGCGCTGGCGCTGGGCTCCACCAAGTGGGAGATGATCCGGATGGCGGTGCTGCCGTACGGGCGCTCCGGCGTGACCAGCGCCGCGATGCTCGGCCTCGGCCGCGCGCTCGGCGAGACCGTCGCGGTGATGATCATCCTGTCGCAGCCGAACCCGATCGCCCCGTGGGACCCGTCGATCTTCGCCGGTGGCGAGACGTTCGCGTCGAAGATCGCCTCCAGCGCCGCCGAGCTCGACACCCCGGCCAAGACCGGTGCCTTCATCGCCGCCGGCCTGGTGCTGTTCGTCGTCACCTTCATCGTCAACTCGACCGCCCGCATCATCGTCGCGCGGTCGGAGCCAGGCGCCCGGCGCAGGACGCGCCGGTCGCGGGCCGTCAAGCAGGGAGCCGCCGCGTGACCACGCTCGCCGCCGACCGTCCGGACCAGAACACCAAGGTCCTGGACCTGACCGGACGCTCCGGTTCTCGTGCCTTCCGCAACGTGCTGGCGACCGTGCTGGTCACGATCTGCTTCGTGCTCGCCCTGATCCCGCTGATCTGGATCCTCTGGACGGTGGTCTCGAAGGGCTACCACCTGCTGCTCAACGCGGAGTGGTGGTCGCAGTCGCAACGCGGCATCACCTCGCGGCACGCGGGTGGCGGCGCGTACCACGCGATCATGGGCAGCCTGATCATGACCGCGATCACCGCGATCATCGCGGTACCGCTCGGCATCCTCGGCGCCGTCTACCTGATCGAGTACGGCAAGGGCACCCGCGGCGCCCGGATCGTCAGCTTCATGGTCGACATCCTCACCGGTGTGCCGTCGATCGTCGCCGCGCTGTTCGTCTACGCGATCTGGATCACGATCCTCGGCTTCAACCGGATCGGCTTCGCGGTGTCGCTGGCGCTGGTGCTGCTGATGATGCCGGTCGTACTGCGCTCCACCGAGGAGATGCTGAAGCTGGTACCGGACGAGTTACGCGAGGCGTCGTACGCGCTCGGGGTACCGAAGTGGAAGACGATCCTGAAGATCGTCGTCCCGACCGCGTTCGGCGGCATCATCACCGGCGTGATGCTCGGCCTGGCCCGGGTGATCGGTGAGACCGCGCCGCTGCTGATCCTGGTCGGCTACTCGAAGGTGATCAACTACAACCCGTTCTCCGGGTTCATGGGCGCGCTGCCGACCATGATCAACAACGACCGCGGCGACATGGCACTGCCGGCCGCGGAGAACCGGGTCTGGGCCACCGCCCTGACCCTGATCCTGCTGGTTCTTGCCCTCAACCTGCTGGCCCGGCTGATCGCCCGGTTCAGCACCATCAAGTCGAAATAGTCACGAGAGGTTCTGAGTCGATATGGCTAAGCGCATCGAGGTCAGCGGCCTCAACGTCTACTACGGCGACTTCAAGGCCGTCGAGGACGTGTCGATGACGGTCGAGCCCCGATCCGTCACCGCGTTCATCGGCCCGTCCGGCTGCGGCAAGTCCACCTTCCTGCGGACCCTGAACCGGATGCACGAGGTGATCCCCGGCGCCCGCGTTGAGGGCAAGGTGCTGCTCGACCAGCAGGACCTGTACGGCTCCGGGGTCGACCCGGTCGCCGTCCGCCGCGTGGTCGGCATGGTGTTCCAGCGGCCGAACCCGTTCCCGACGATGTCGATCTTCGACAACGTCGCGTCCGGCCTGCGGCTGAACGGGGTCAAGGACCGCAAGAAGCTCGCCGAGGTGGTCGAGGCGTCGCTCAAGGGCGCCAACCTGTGGAACGAGGTCAAGGACCGGCTGGACAAGCCCGGCGCGGGCCTGTCCGGTGGTCAGCAGCAGCGGCTCTGCATCGCCCGGGCGATCGCGGTCGAGCCCGAGGTGATCCTGATGGACGAGCCGTGCTCGGCCCTGGACCCGATCTCGACGCTGGCGATCGAGGACCTGATCGAGAAGCTGAAGGACCAGTTCACGGTCGTCATCGTCACGCACAACATGCAGCAGGCGGCCCGGGTCTCGGACCAGACCGCGTTCTTCAACCTGTCCGCGACCGGCAAGCCCGGCCGGCTGATCGAGATGGCACCGACCAAGCAGATCTTCTCCAACCCGACGGAGAAGGCCACCGAGGACTACATCACTGGCCGCTTCGGCTGATCGGTCCGGTACTGCGAACCGCAGCCGGCCGCCGCGATCGGAAGATCGCGGCGGCCGGTTTCTGCTGACCGGGGTGGTGGATCGGAGTGGGGGCGTGACCGGCAACCTGTCGAAAAGATAGCCTTCGAGGATTCGACGTTTCAGAAGGGAACCGCGGTGAGCACTCCGACGCCACCCACCGGCGACGAGAACGACCCGAACCGGCCGCAGGACACGCCGGACACCCCGGAGACGCCGGGCGAACAGCCGACGCAGTACGGCGCCTCGGAACAGCCCACGCAGTACGGGCAGGAGCAGCCTGGTCAGTACGGTCAGCAGCAGCCGGGGCAGTACGGGCAGTCGCAGCCGGGGCAGCCGGGGCAATACGGGCAGCCGCAGTACCCGGGACAGCCAGGGCAGTACGGGCAGCAGCCCGGGTACGGCCAGCAGCCTTACGGTCAGCAGCAGCCGGGGTACGGGCAACAGCCTGGCTATGGTCAGCAGCAGCCGGGGTACGGACAGCAGCCGTACGGTCAGCAGCCGGGGCAGTACGGCCAGTACGGGCAGCAGGGCTACGGGTACGGCCAGCCGCAGAGCAACGCCGGTCAGACGCTCGCGATCATCGGCATCGTCTGTCTCGTGCTGTGTGCGCCGGCTTCGATCGTGCTCGGGCTGATTGCCCAGAGCAAGTTCCGTGAGCAGGGGCAGTCGGACACACTGGCGAAGGTCGCCTGGATCGGCGGCGTCGCGCTGGTCGGCCTCGGCATCCTGCTCTCCATCATCAGCGCGCTGGCCCAGAGCTGACCGTCAGTTCAGGTTGCGCGCGACGCCGTACACGAGCAGCAGGGCGACCAGGCCCTTGACCAGCCAGTTCGTCGCTCGTGGGCTGATCGTCAACCGCGGCAGGCGGATCAGCCGGACCGACTCGAGCCCCCAGGCCAGCAGTTGGTAGCCGATGGCAACACCGATCAGCGGTCCGAGCACCAGCACCACCGGGTTGAAGTGCCAGGCGGCGTCCACATCGCCGCGTAGCAGGGCCGCGGCCATCCGGGTCGAGCCACAGAGCGGGCAGTTCAGCCCGGTGGTCGCGTGCAGGATGCAGGGCACGCCGATCGTGCCACCGGACAGCTGGTAGACGCCGGCGAGTGCGAAACCACCCAGGCCGACCCAGGTAAGGTTCAGCACCTTACGGTCCAGCGGCTGGACTGGGCCGATCGGCCGGCGTACGACGCTCTGCGCAAGGCTCACGCGACAACGGTAACCCTCGATCGGGGGGATCCGCTGCCCGGTCTGAGCCGTCGGACCACTAGCCTGCAATTCACTCCTCACCTAGCAATCAGTAGAAGGGATCGTCGTGAGCACTCCGACGCCACCGCCGGGTTACGGCCCGCAGGACCCACAGCAACCGGGTCAGTACGGCCAGCCAGGGCAGCAGCCCGGACAGCCGGGGCAGTACGGTCAGCCGGGCCAGCAGCCCGGTCAGTACGGCCAGCAGCCCGGGTACGGCGGCCAGCAGCAGCCGGGCTACGGGCAGCAGCCCGGGTACGGCCAGCAGCCGGGGTACCCGCAGCAGCCCGGTCAGCCGGGCCAGTACGGTCAGCAGCCGGGCTATCCCCAGCAGCCGGGTCAGTACGGCCAGCCGGGGCAGCAGTTCGGCGGTGCATACGGCGGTCAGTACGGTCAGGCGCCGTACGGTCAGCCCGGGTACGGCGGCACTCCCGGCAACCTCGCGACGTGGCCGGTCCGGGTCGGCGGCGCGCTGATCGACGGTGTGATCGTGGGCATCCCGTACGGCATCGGCGCCGCGTTCAACAGCGGCCGTGGCTCAGTCGGCCTGATCTCGCTGGTCTTCTTCCTGATCGCGATCGGCCTGGCGATCTGGAACCACGTCATCCGCCAGGGCAGCACCGGTCAGACCATCGGCAAGCAGGCCGTCGGCCTGAAGCTGGTCGGCGCCGACACCGGTCAGCCGATCGGCGCCGGCAAGGCGTTCGTCCGCCAGATCTCCCACTTCCTCGACAGCATCGCGTGCTACGTCGGCTACCTGTGGCCGCTGTGGGACGAGAAGCGCCAGACGTTCGCGGACAAGATCAACAACACGTACGTCATCAAGCTCTGACCCGCAGCTTCTTCCGAACGCCGTGGCCCCGCTCGGGTCGCGGCGTTCGGTTGTTTGCCGGGGGCGGTGGGCGATACTCAGTGCTGACCTGCGCAGCCGCCGAGAGGATCCTCCGTGACCACTCCTCCAGACCAGCCGGGCCAGTTCCCTCCCGGGCAGCAACCTGGACAGTTCCCCCCGGGTCAGCCTGGGCAGTATCCGCCAGGCCGGCCGGGGCAGTTGCCTCCTGGGCAGCCGGGGCAGGTTCCGTACGGGCAGTTTCCTCCCGGCCAGCCAGGGCAGTACTCGGGGCCGGGGGCGTACAACCCTTATGGGCAAGGTGCTGACGGTTTCTCCTACGCCCCACCGGGCCGCCTGGCCGACTGGCCGATACGAGTCGGCGCATCACTCCTCGACTCGCTCCTCACCCTGATCCCGTCGGTCGCCGGCGTGATCGCGGCACTGGCCATCAACGGCAACCGCGACGAATTAGGCGCGGCCGGCGGAGTGGCAATGGTCGGCGGCTTCCTGCTCGCCTTCCTCGTCTGGGTCTGGAACCGCATCATCACCCAAGGCCGCACCGGCCAGTCCTTCGGCAAGAAGATCACCGGCCTCCGCATCGTCGACCAAACCACCGGCCAACTGATCGGCTTCGGCAGAAACCTCGGCCGCGAAGTCTGCGCCCAGATCTTCAACCAACTCTGCTTCCTGAACGTCCTCTGGCCCCTCTGGGACGACAAGCAGCAAACCTGGCACGACAAGGCCGTCAACGACATAGTCATCCGCACCTGACGGCCAACCTTTGAGCCGGCGGTCGAGGCGGTGTACTGCGACGAGGAGCTGTCCAGCTGCTTCTGGCCCGACGACAGTGAACCACCACCTCAGCCAGCACCAGTAGTTCGTTTACAACGAACGCCAGCCCGCTGCTGTCACCCGCGAGCGCAGCGAGCAACTCCGCGGAGTCAGCCGGGAACCCCGGGGCGCTCGCCCCGAACAAGCAGGGTGGGTGGGGCGGCGCGTAGCACGACGACGAAGGAGCCGTGCGTAGTACGCGATGGGACTACCAGCAGCACCATGCGCAAGCAGTACGGCGCGTAGTACGCCAGCCCGGGCTAGTCGCCCTCACCATCTTGTCCGACGCGAGTGGCCGATCCGCGCGAGTTCCCTCCACCCGGTGAGATCTCCGGAACAAAAATGCCACCTGGTGGCACTTAATCTCCGAAGATCACCCGCGCACCCCAGACTGAGTCGAACCACCGCAGCCCATCACCAGCAGTACGGCGAGTGGTACGCCAGCCCGCGGTAGTGACCCGCGAGCGGCAGCTCGCAACCAGCGAGCGAAGCGAGCAACTCCGCGAGCACAGCGAGCGAGCCCCGGCACTCGCCGGGAATACCGGGGCGCGCCCGCCCCGAACAACGGGGTGGGTGGGGCGGCGCGTAGCACGGCGACGAAGGAGCCGTGCGTAGCACCGCGATGGGACTACCAGCAGCACCACTCACCAGCAGTACGAGGGGTAGTGAGCCAGCCCGCAGCTGTCACCCGCGGGCGGCAGCCCGCAACTCGCCAGCGGCAGCTGGCAGCATGCCGGCGCTAAGCCGGAGGGTGGGCGGGAGCTCGCGTAGTGGTCGCGTAGGAGGAGCGGAGCGACGACGGAGTGGCCGCGGAGCACGCGTGGGACGGACCCAGTACGAGCTAGCGCGAGAGGAGGAAGCCGGCGCAGGTTACGGACCAGAGGACGCTGGTGAAGGTGCCGATGATGAAGCGTTCGGCGACGGCTTGGGGGGTGACGGAGGCTGGTTGGTCGGGGCTGCGGAGCTCCGGGTAGCGGGCCAGGCCTTTGATGGCGAGGACGACAGCGATGCCCTCGGGCCAGCCGGCGACGAGGGCGGCGTAGATGGCGGCTCGCTCGAGTGCGCCGATGAGGGCGCCGCCACGCAGTACCTCGCCGGCTTTCTGCGTGGACTGGGCTCGCGTGTTGCCTCGGTCTACCAGCGCCAGCACAGACGTGGTGAGTGGTCCGCCGCCGG
This sequence comes from Kribbella sp. NPDC026611, assembly GCF_040638345.1. Classification (NCBI taxonomy): domain Bacteria; kingdom Bacillati; phylum Actinomycetota; class Actinomycetes; order Propionibacteriales; family Kribbellaceae; genus Kribbella; species Kribbella sp. NPDC026611. The sequence continues at coordinate 869,341 of NZ_JBEZYC010000003.1, read as the reverse complement.
TCAGTGCGAGGCCGCCGGAGAGCAGCAACAGCACGTTCCACCAGCGCTCGGGCCAGCCGACCACGCCATGCCCGGCCAGCAGCAGCACCCCGACAGCGGCCAGGCACCCGAGCATCAGTCCGCAAAGCACGATCTCCAGAGTGGAACCAGATCGCGGCACCCACGCCAGCACAGCCAGCACCAAACCAGCCGCCGTCAACGACAGCACAAGTGCCGTCACGCAGCCGCCCCGGGCTCGAGGAGTGCCGCGGCCAAGACTCGGCCGCGTTGTTCTTCGGTGTAGCCGGCGGCTTGGGCTCGCTGGGTGACCGCGGACTGACTGATGCCCAGTTTGACGCCGATCTCTCGCCTGGAGAGCCCTTCGGACAGCAGGTCGGCTACTGCCCAACCGCGCTCGCTGCGGCGACGCAGGATCGACGCCATCAGCCACAGCACGGTCTCCACCTGCTCCGCGACCCGGGCGTCCGTCCCGACCACGTTCACATGGTGCGGGCTCGACTTGGCACGCGTGACCGCCTCCCGCGCGAACACGAAGGCATCCCCGTTCCCAGCTCGGGTACTGCGAGGCAGCGGCTGCGCGACCGCTCCGACGCCAAGTCCGACGTACCAGCTGTCCGAGCGGAGCAGCTCGACGATGACGTCGACGGTCGGGCGGGCCTCGGAAAGCACACCCTGCACCTCGTCCCCGGCGGTCCGCTCGAACTTCCGGAGCAGTCCGGGCCGCCGCGGCCGGCGGTTCAGGGAGTTCAGCAGCTCGGGTACGAGATCGCTCATGCTTCGGCTGCCGCGCTGATCTACCGTGAGAACGAAGACCATCACCGCCACCATCCTTCCGAACTTCCGGACTCCGAGCTTCCGGACCAGAGAAGTTCACCGGTCTTAAGGCTACAGTCTTATTCACGCTGAGTGAAGGATAAAACCTGAATCGGTTCAGCCGATCACTCCCAGTGATCGCCCCGGTGGCCGCCGATCCTCCAATTTTCCGCTCAAACCAGCCGGCCCGGCATCTCGACGCATGCCGCGGCTTCACCGAGAGTCAACGCGTGAGACCCTCCCGGCAGACACCTCAGCCTGCCGGGAGGACCGAAATCTCACTCGGCCAACGGCAGGTACAACTTGCTGTCCGCGGCCTTGAACGTCTCCGACATCTCGGCGAACCCGGCCTCGATCGCCTCGGTCGAGGTCAGCCCGTGCTCCTCGGCGTACGCGCGGACATCAGCCGTGATCCGCATCGAGCAGAACTTCGGCCCGCACATCGAGCAGAAGTGTGCCGTCTTCGCGGGCTCGGCCGGCAGCGTCTCGTCGTGGAAGGACCGCGCCGTGTCCGGGTCCAGCGACAGGTTGAACTGGTCCTCCCAGCGGAACTCGAACCTTGCCCTCGACAACGCGTCGTCCCAGTCCTGCGCGCCCGGGTGCCCCTTGGCCAGATCGGCCGCGTGGGCAGCGATCTTGTACGTGATCACGCCGGTCTTGACGTCGTCGCGGTCCGGCAGCCCGAGATGCTCCTTCGGCGTGACGTAGCAGAGCATCGCCGTACCCAGCCAGCCGATCTGCGCCGCGCCGATCGCCGACGTGATGTGGTCGTACGCCGGTGCCACATCGGTTGCCAACGGCCCCAAAGTGTAGAACGGCGCCTCCCCGCACAGCTCCTCCTCGAGCTGCACGTTCTCCGCGATCTTGTGCATCGGCACGTGCCCCGGACCCTCGATCATCACCTGTACGTCGTGCTCCCAGGCCACCCGGGTCAGCTCTCCCAACGTGCGCAGCTCGGCGAACTGCGCCGCGTCGTTCGCATCCGCGATGCACCCCGGCCGCAGCCCGTCGCCCAGCGAGAACGTCACGTCGTACTCCCGCAGGATGGCGCACAGCTCCGCGAAATGCGTGTACAGGAACGATTCCTGATGGTGCGCGAGACACCAGGCCGCCATGATCGACCCGCCCCGCGACACGATCCCGGTGATCCGCCGCGCGGTCAGCGGCACGTACCGCAGCAGTACGCCGGCATGCACGGTCATGTAGTCCACACCCTGCTCGCACTGCTCGATCACCGTGTCGCGGTACACCTCCCAGGACAGCTCGGCCGGATCGCCCTTCACCTTCTCCAGCGCCTGGTACAGCGGAACCGTCCCGATCGGCACCGGTGAGTTGCGCAGGATCCACTCGCGCGTCTCGTGGATGTTCTTGCCGGTGGACAGGTCCATCACCGTGTCCGCGCCCCACCGGGTCGCCCAGACCAGCTTCTCGACCTCTTCCTCGATCGACGACGAAACGGCCGAGTTGCCGATGTTCGCGTTCACCTTCACCAGGAACTTCTTCCCGATGATCATCGGTTCGCTCTCCGGGTGCCGCCGGTTCGCCGGGATGATTGCGCGGCCGCGCGCCACCTCCGACCGGACGAACTCCGGGTCGACGCCCTCGCGGACGGCGACGTACCTCATCTCCTCGGTCACCACCCCGGCGCGCGCGTACCCGAGCTGGGTCCGCGGCTCGCGGCCGTCGATCCAGGCCCGCCGCAAGGCCGGCAGGCCGGCCTGCAGGTCGATCTCCGCGGCCGCGTCGGTGTACACACCCGACGTGTCGTAGAGGTCGAAGTGCTCGCCGTTGGTCAGATGCACCCGGCGGGCCGGTACGTCCAGCTCCCCGCGGTAGATCTTCTCCGAGCCCGAGATCGGGCCGGTGGTGACGGCCGGACGAATCGTGCTGACATTCACCATGCTGGTGCTCCCTACGCCGGAATTACCCGGACAGGTTCGGCGGTCGGCGGCGCCGGCCAGGTGCGATTCCTGGTCCAGCCGCCCTCTCAGCCCACTACGGTGCGAGCTCCCGCGATCTCAAGTTGTCACTGGACACCCTAGACGAAGCCGATAGGTTCGGGGCATGCGAGATCTCGTGTACCCGCCCGTCGTCGCGTTCGCGAGGACCGCGTTCAAGGTGCTGGACCTGCGGCTCCGGATGACCGGGACCGAGCACGTACCGCGGACTGGTGGCGCGGTGATCGCCCTCAACCACATCAGCTACGTCGACTTCATCCTCGGCGGATACGGCGCGCTGCCGAGCAAGCGGCTGGTCCGCTTCATGGCCAAGGACTCGCTCTTCCGCAACCGGTACTCCGGTCCGCTGATGCGCGGCATGCACCACATCCCGGTGGACCGGGAGGCGGGCGCCGCGTCGTACCAGCAGGCCCTGGAGTACCTCGCCGCCGGTGAGGTGGTCGGGGTGTTCCCGGAGGCGACGATCAGCCGCTCGTTCGAGCTGAAGGAGTTCAAGTCCGGCACGGTCCGGCTGGCCGCGGAGGCCGGCGTACCGATCGTCCCGATGATCCTGTGGGGCACCCAGCGGATGCTCACCAAGGACCATCCGCGGGACTTCTCCCGGCATCGCACGATCGCGATCACCGTCGGCGAGCCGATGAAGGTCACCGCTGACGACGATCCCACCGAGGCGACCGCACAGCTCCGGACGACGATGGCCGGGATGCTCGACGAGACCATCCGCGCGTACCCGGAGCAGCCTGCCGGCGCGTGGTGGCTGCCGGCGGCGTACGGCGGTGGCGCGCCGACACCCGAGGAAGCGGAGCGGCTCGACCAGGAGGAACTCGCCCGGCGGGCGGCGAAACGCGCGCAGCGCTGAGCGGACAAGACCTTGACCACCAAGGGGGTACGACGGTACTAAGGCAGTCGTTGACGGAGCAGGAACCTGGGGGGTCCCTGTGTTGCGAGCCGGGCGGGCTCGCCGACTCAGGCGGGGCGGGGAACAATTTTGATCGATACACCGGAAGAACTGCACCTGTTCGACCCGGGCACGCTGACAGTGGCGCCGCACGTCGCCGAGCATCTCCCCGATGCCGGCGCGTTCTTCGTCGACTGGGCGACCCGAGGTCTTCCTATCGACCGAGCGCGTGAGATCGAGTCCGCGGTGAACGGCCGGCGCCACCAGAACGGCTGGTTCCCGCTGGAGAGCCTGGACACCATCGGCCCGAAGGGCTTCTGGCGCGGTCCGCTGACCTACCTGGCCCGGATGACCGCCGATGACGCGTCGATCCTGCAGGAGTGGGCCTCGGACGGCCTGGAGGGCGAGAACGAGCGCCGGATCCAGGCGACGGTGAACCACCTGCTCTTCCAGCAGGGGCACGCCGCCGCGGCGACGTGGGCGGTCGCAGTACGGCCGAAGACCTACCTGGACGCGGAGGTGCTGGGCGACCGCCTGCTGGCCGCGTGGGAGTACAACCTCGGCTCGATCCGCGCCAAGGACGTCGCCAAGTCGGTACGGCGCTGGAACCGCTGAAAGACCGTACGGCGGGGCAGCCGCCAGACTGCCCCGCCGTACCTCCGCTACGGCAGTGGAACCTAGCGGAACTCAGCGAACCTCAGTGGAACTGCGGAATGATCAGGTAGAGGCCGTAGAGGACCGCTGCGAAGCAGGCCGCGAAGCAGAGCGCCGCGACGCCGGTGTCCATCACCGACGGCTGCTTGTTGTTGTCGATCGCGACCGCGCGCCGCGCCATCGCGCTGATGCCGAGCGAGAACAGGACGGCCAGGCCGACTCCGAAGAGCAGGCTGACGATCGCCACCTCACCGAGCGCACCCCATTTGATGTGCATTGCCGTGCTCCTCTCAGGCCGCCGCGGCCGGGCTGGTGGCCGGTGTGGTGGTCGGGTACTCGTTCACGTTGTCCGACGTCACCGAGTTGCGCCGGGAGGCCCAGTAGATGGCGCCGCCGATCGCGACCGCGAGGACCGCGATGACCACCACGCCCCAGTTGCCGGAGTTGGCCACCCGGCCGGACAGCGCGCCGACGAGAGCGGCGGCCGGCAGCGTGAGCAGCCAGGCGACGGCCATCCGGCCGGCGACGGTCCAGCGCACCTCTGCCAGCCGCTTACCAAGGCCGGCGCCGAGGATGCTGCCCGAGCAGACCTGCGTGGTCGACAGCGGGAAGCCGAGGTGGGACGACGCCAGCAGCACGGCAGTCGAGCTGGTCTCCGCGGCGAAGCCCTGCGGCGACTCGATCTCGGCCAGGCCCTTGCCCATGGTCCGGATGATCCGCCAGCCACCCAGGTAGGTACCGGCGGCGATCGCCAGACCGGCTGCCAGGATGACCCAGAGCGGCGGCTTCGAGCCCGAGGCCAGGCTGCCGGAGGTGATCAGCACCAGCGTGATGACACCCATCGTCTTCTGCGCGTCACCCGTGCCGTGGGCCAGCGAGACCAGCGAGGCGGACGCGATCTGGCCGAGCCGGAAGCCCTCCTTGACCGTGCCCTGCCGGGACCGCCGGGTGATCGTGTAAGCGAGGTAGGTGCCGAGCAGCGCGACCACGCCGGCCACGATCGGCGCCGCGACGGCCGGGATGATGATCTTCTGGACGACCGTGCCGAAGTGCACGGCGCCGCTGCCGGAGGCGATCCAGGTGGCACCGATCAGGCCGCCGAAGAGCGCGTGCGACGAGGAGCTCGGAAGACCGACGTACCAGGTCATCAGGTTCCACAGCACGGCGCCGACCAGGCCGCCGAAGATCACCGGCACGGTCACCTTGGTGTCGTCGACGATGCCGCTCGAGATCGTCTTGGCCACCTCCGTCGAGATGAACGCGCCGACCAGGTTCAGCACGGCGGAGACCGCCACCGCGACCTTCGGTCTGAGCGCACCGGTGGCGATCGAGGTCGCCATCGCGTTGGCCGTGTCGTGGAACCCGTTGGTGAAGTCGAACACCAACGCGGTGATGACGACCACGACGACGAGGAAGGACAGGTCCATCAGGATCACTTCCCTAGGCGGACGGTCTACAGCGTCGATCGACCGTAGGCCCGGTGAGTGAATTCTGAATGAACCGGTTCGGCAGTTACTCCAAGATCAGGTGGGCAAGTACGTAACAACCGGCAGCGACCAGGCCGGCGGCCGGAATGGTCAGCACCCACGCGGTGACGATGCCCTTCGCGACCCCCCAGCGGACCGCGGACAAACGCTTGGTCGCACCCGCTCCCATCACCGCCGAAGTGATGGTGTGCGTCGTCGAGACCGGCGCGTGCAGCGCGATGGCCATCACGTACAGGACGGCCGCGGCGACCACCTCGGAGGCGAAGCCGCGCGCCGGGTCCAGGTGGATGATCCGGCGGCCGAGGGTCCGCATGATCCGCCAGCCACCGGAGTAGGTGCCGAGCGAGATCGCGGTCGCCGCTGAGATCTTCACCCAGAGCGGGATGCCGTCGGCCTTGTCGGCGTGACCGGTGGTGAGCAGGGCCAGGAAGATCACGCCCATCGTCTTCTGCGCGTCCTGGAGGCCGTGCCCGAGTGCCATCGCCGCGGCCGACAGCGACTGCGCCATCCGGAAGCCGCGCGTCGTCCGGCCGGGGTTCCGGTTCCGGAACACCCAGAGGATCGCCAGCATCAGCAGGAACGCGCCGGCGAACCCGACCGCGGGCGACAGCACCATCGGGATGACGACCTTGTCGACGATGCCCGACCACAGCACCACGCTGCTGGACGCCAGTCCGGCGCCGACCAGGCCGCCGATCAGCGCGTGCGACGAGGAGCTGGGCAGGCCGAAGTACCAGGTGATCAGGTTCCAGGTGATCGCACCGATCAGCGCCGCGATCACGATCACCAGCCCGTGCTGGCCGGCCGGTGCGCTGATGATGCCCTTGCCGACGGTCTCGGCCACCTCGGTGCCGGCCAGCGCGCCGAGGAAGTTGAAGATCGCTGCCATCGCGAGCGCCACCCGCGGGGTCAGCGCCCGGGTGGAGACCGAGGTCGCGATCGCGTTGGCGGCGTCGTGGAAGCCGTTGGTGTAGTCGAAGGCCAGCGCGATGACGACGACGGCGATGACGAGCGTGAACTCCACGCTCAGCTCTCCTTGACGGCGATCTGCTCGACCGTGTTGGCGACGGACTCGAACGCGTCGATCGCGGCCTCGAGCAGATCGACCACGGTCTTCACCTTCATCACCGTCAGCGCGTCGTACTCGCCGCTGAACAGCTTGGCGATCAGCCGCCGGTGCACCGCGTCGCCGGTGTTCTCCAGCCGGTTGATCTCGATCCAGTACTCGGCCAGATCCTTCATCGTGCGCAGCCGGGGCATGGTGTCGGCGGTCAGCCGGGCCGCCCGCTGGAGTACTTCGATCTGCTCGGCGATCTCCTCCGGCAGGTGGTCCAGCTTGAACAGGTGGACCGAGTCGACGGCCTCCTCCATGAAGTCCATGACGTCGTCGAGGGCGGAGGCCAGCCGGTAGATGTCCTCCCGGTCGAACGGGGTGACGAAGGTCGAGTTCACCCGGCGGATGATCGAGTGGGTGGTCTCGTCGGCCGCGTGCTCCGCGTCCTTCATCTGGGCGGCGATCTGGTGGCTCGAGGCCAGGCCGGTACCGGCCGCGCTGCCGAGCAGCTCGGCGAGGATCCGGGAACCGTCCACGAGGTGGTTGGCGGCCTCGGTGAAAAGGTCGTAGAACGTCGGGTCGTTCGGACGCAGACGTAACGGCACTTCAATCTCCGGGTGAACGAGGGACAAACCGTGAACATGCTAGAGGGGACAACCGGTTGACGCGGCATCCGCCCGGGTCAACGTATCGCGTCGTGATGAATTGGTCAGTACGACGTTGTGCTTTTGGTAATCGAACGATTTCAGCGCGTAATCACGGCGTACAGGTCGAAGAGTCCGACGACCAGCACCAGACCGGCCGCCACCCGGAGTACGTGATCGTGGCCGAGGGCATGGATCGCGCCGCCCCGGGTCCGGCGGTAGACGGCGCTGACAGCGGCCCAGCAGGCGAGGGACAGCACAAGGACGACGATTCCGAGGCCGGTGCGGACGTCCGAAGTACCGTGGCCGGAAGCAACCAGCAGGGCGCCGTTGGCGATCAGACCGAGCGCGGTACGGCGCCACGCGAGCAGCGTCCGCTCCGGCTGGCGGCCCGGGTCCGGTGTGCTCATCGCCACAGTGAGAAAACCAGGCCGATCAGACCGACCGTGGCGATGGTTGCCCCCAGCATCAACGGCAGCCGCGTCACCGGCAGCGCGCCGCCGCGCCGGATCGCGGTCAGGTTCTGCTGCCAGCGGCGAAAAGCTCCTGCCGTGGTGGCGATTCCGGCGCAGACGAGCACGATGCCGATGATCCTGGCCGGCCACCGGTCCGGTCCGAGGTCCAGGAACTGCACGGCGGACAGTCCGCCCGCGTAGCAGGCCAGCGAGGTCCGCAGGTAGGCCAGGTAGGTCCGCTCGTTCGCCAGAGTGAACCGGTAGTCGGGCTCCTGCTCCTCGGTCATCCGCAGGTCACCAGGCCGTGTTCCTGCTTCAGTGTCAGCACCCGCTGCACGCTACTGGTCAGCTTGGCGGCGAACGCCTTGTCCTGCTGTGCCTTGGCGACCAGTGCGTTGACCATGGTCGCGGTCAGCCCGGCCTTGGCGTTGATCACGATGTCGCCGCCGGCCGCGACGAACCGGGTCGCCCGGTCGCCCACTGGTACGGACGCCACCTCAGCCGCGGCACCAACGTCGTCCGTGATCACCACGCCACGCCAGCCGAGGTCGCCGCGGACCATGCCCTGGATCACGGTCGGCGAGAAGATCGCCCGGTTCTTCGGGTCGATCTTGGTGTACGTGACGGTGGAGACCATCACCATCGCGGTACCGGCCTTGATCCCGTCGGCGAACGGCTGCAGGTAGGCGTCACCGCGGACCGTGATCGTGTCGACGACGCCGGACGAGAAGTCGGTGTTGCCCCGCACCCGCCCGAGTCCGGGGAAGTGCTTGACCGACGTCATCACCCCTGCCTGGCGCATGCCCGTCACGAACGCGCCTACGCCCTGAGCGGCGTCTCCCGGCGTGTTGCCGTACTCGCGGTCCAGCTTGCCGATCGGTGCGTTCTGCGACTTCAGCGAGTTGGGTACGACGTCGGCCACGGGTGCGAGGTCGACGTTGATGCCCGCCTGCTTGAGCTGACTCCCCCACAGCTGCGCGCGTGCGGTCAGCTTGGCGCTGGACCACATACCCTGCGTCGTCGGGGCCGGGATGCGGTCGAAGCCGGCGCCCTTCAGACGCTGGATCTGGCCGCCTTCCTGATCCGCTGCGATCAGTGGACGGATGCCGTTGACCGTCGCCGCACTGGTGACCGACGCCATCGCCGCACGGGTGTGTTCCTGGCTACCGCTGGAGCCAAGCAGGAAGACGCTGCCGGGGCGCTGCTTCTGGACGACGGAGCGCTCGGCCGAGGTCATGCCGGACGCGCTGATGCCGGTCATGATCAGCTGGGCGGCCTGCTCGCGCAGGGTCAGTGTCTGGAGCTTCTGGTCGACGCAGTTCGGTGCTGGTGTGTTGCTCGGCGTCGGTGTGGGCGTAGGCGTTTCACTGGGGGTGTCCTCGGAGGTGCTGGGCTGCTCGGTCGGGGTGATCGGCACCGAGGACGACGGGGCTGTGCTGGGGCCCGCAGTCGGCGGGGAGTCGTTGCCGCTGCAGCCCGCGACTACCAGTGCGGTCAGCGCCACGACCGCCACAGGGCGTCTCACGTCAGCTACGCTCCCACGCCGCACGGTCGACCGTGTCACCCAAGTGCCTGGCGAGCGTGGAACAGACGTCGTACAGCGCCTCGACCTGTTCCTCGCTCAGTGCGTCGAAGATCGACTTGCGGACCTCCTCGACGTGGCCGGGCGCGGTGTCGACGAGCTTCTGCCGGCCGAGCTCGGTCAGGATCGCGACCTGGCCGCGGCGGTCGGACTCGATGCCCTCGCGCTTGACCCAACCGTTCTGCTCGAGCCGGTTGACCGCGTGCGACAGCCGGCTGCGCGAGCCTTGGGTGGCGACCGCGAGCTCGCTCATCCGCAGCCGGTTGGCCGGTGCGTCGGACAGCCGGACGAGGATCTCGTAGTACGTGTGCGGGATGCCGGCGTCACGTTGGAGCTGCTGCTCGATGCGGCTACTCACTACTCGCTGGGCTGCGATGTACGCGCGCCAGGCCTGTTGCTCTCGCTGGTCCAGCCACCGGGTCTCCGCCATTCCCGCAGCGTACTGGTTGGCCGACCCTGATCAGCAGTACGGCGGCCGCGCACACGAGCATGCCGACCACGGCGAGGGCGCCGATGGTCTCGTGGAAGCCGACGTACGCGAACACCATCGTCGTCGGCGGGACGAGGTAGAGCAGCGAGCTGATCCTCGTCGCACCCGACAGACGCAGGTTGACCAGGTACAGCCCCCAGCCACCACCCGTGGCCAGGAGCACGAGCCAAAGGACTGCACCGTAGAAGCCGGGCTGCTCCGGGACGGTCATGCGGTGCGTTGTCGTGGCCAGTGCAGTGAACAGGACCGCAGAGGTCAGGCTCTGCACAGCCAGTGCGTCGAGCGAGCTGGTCCTGGGCTGTCGGTAGCGCTCGAGACACGTGCCGGCGACGAGGCCGAGCAGACCCGCGATCGGCAGAAAGAACAGCCAGGGTGAGACGTGGCCGGCATTCAGATCGTCGGCGACGACCAAGCCCACCCCGGTCAGGCCGAGGCCGAGCCCGACCCACTGACGCCGGCTCACCCGTTCGCCGAGCAACGGACCGGCGACGGTCGCGATCAGCAGTGGCTGGAGCGAGCCGACGAGTGCGGTCACGCCGGCGCTGACGCCGTGGTCGATCCCGGCGAAGATCAGACCCAGGTAGACGAACTGCGTCAGGACTGCCATCGACACCTGCGTCACCAGGTCCTGGCGCGAGATCCTGGGCCGTCTGACGGCCAGGATCACCGCGGCGAGCACGCCGGCGGTGAGGAAACGCCAGGCGAGCAGGTCGAAGGCGTTCGTGTACTGCGTGCCCCAGCGGGCGCCGATGAAGCCGCAGCTCCAGAAGAGGACAAAGGCGGCTCCGGCGGCGAATCTACGGACCATGGCTCGAGGTAACCACACCGGTCGGTATACTGTCAGTATGGTCGACTGGCAGCTGAGACTGATCGTGGACCGTGGCGTACCCGAAGCGCCGCGGCTGACGCCTGCTGGGGAGCGGATCCTGACGGCCGCGTCGACGCTCTTCTACGCGCAGGGCATCCGGACGGTCGGGGTGGATGCGATCGCGGACGCGGCCGAGGTGACGAAGAAGACGCTGTACGACCGGTTCGGGTCGAAGGACCGGCTGATCGCGGCGTACCTCGAGCAGCGCAACCGGGAGTGGCACGCGTTCCTGGACGCACAGCTGGCCGATCGGCGGCCGTCGACGCCCGCGGAGGTGATCCTCGCGCTCTTCGAAGCCCTGACGGACTGGCTCGCGGGCTCTCGGAACGGGTGCGGATTCATCAACGCGAGCGTGGAGCTCGCAGCACCGGACCATCCGGCGATGCCGGTGATCGTGGGCCAGAAGCAGTGGCTGCGATCCGAGTTCGAGGCTCAGGCGCGAGCAGCCAGGCTGGCCGACCCTCCAGAGCTCGCCGACCGGCTACTGCTGCTACACGAGGGAGCATTGGTCAGCTATCGCGTCGCGGCAATGGAGCGGGCCCCCGAGGTGGCTGCACGAGCCGCTGCGGATCTGCTGGCAAGCTGGCCACGGGCGCGTCGCTCCGACGGGTGACGTCTCGCACCTGAGCCTCGCACCTGAGCCGACCAGCGTCAGTCGTCGCCGCTTTGCCGGCGGGAGGCGATGATTGCCGCGCGGCGGGCGAGACGGTGGCTTCTGCGGATCTCGGCCTCACGTAGGCGCCGCTGCTCATCCTCGGTCTGCGGCACGACCTGTGGCACTTCGCGCGGCTTGCCTTCCGCGTCGACCGCCACGAACACGAGGTACGCCGAGGCGACGTGAACCTGCGGTCCGACCGCGTCCCAGCGGTCGGCGGTGATCCGTACGCCGACCTCCATCGAACTGCGACCGGTCCAGTTCACCTGGCCGCTGAAGTGGACGACGTCGCCGACCCGGACCGGGACCAGGAACGTCATCTCGTCCATCGACGCGGTCACCGCCGCGCCACCGGAGTGCCGGGCCGCAACCACCCCGGCGACCGAGTCGACCAGCGTCATGATCACGCCGCCGTGCACGGTGCCGAGAAGGTTGGCGTCGTTCTGCGCGGTGATGTGCGACAGCGACAGCCGGGTCTCCGACGTCGGTCGCGACAACGGGCTGCTGGTCATCCCGGCTCCTTCGGCTGGTAGGTCCCGGCAGCTTATCCACAGCTTCGAAAAGGCCGGTTCCGGCGAGGCCCGATCCTCGTACTTTCTTGGGCGAGGAGGTTTTCCGATGACCCTTGACACCTTTACCGAACATGCTCACGGCAACCAACCGGATGCGGCCCTGGCACCCCTGTCCCGACAACAGGCCGCCCTGCTCGTGCAGCTCGGCCTGCGCGCGGCGACGAGCCTTGGTCTCGACGTGACCTACGAGGGCGGCGCGGCGCTCGTGCCACCCGACCACTCTGCTCGGGGACCAGTGCTCGGGCTGAGCAACCTTGCCCGGATGCTGGCGCGGTACGACGAGACCTGCTGGCCGATGCTGGTCGACGAGCACTTCACTGAGATCCTGCGGCAGCTGCGGGCGGGACCGCCGACGCCGCCGGCTGATCCTTCGCGGGAGCTGATCCAGCGGTTGGTTCCGCGCGATGCGCTGCCCGACAACTGGACGGCCGACCGGCCCGACTTCGTTCCGGGGCTGCTGGCCGTGCCGTCCTCGGTGGACGACGACATCGTGACGATGTGGCTGGAGCCCGCGGATCTCGGTCTGGTGTGGTCCGAGGCCGAGCGGTTGGGGCTGGCTAACCTGCGGAGCATGGTGGACCACGTCGAGTACCTCGAGCAGGACGACGTGCGCGTCGCGCTGGTGACCGGCTCGGCATTCGCGGCGTCCCGGGCGCTGGTCCTCGACACCGTCCTGCGCGAGACGCTGCAACTCGAACATCCCCCGCCGTACGGCGTCCTGGCCGCGATGCCGGCCCGGGACAGACTGCTCCTGCACGTGATCCAGGACCTGAGCGTCATTCCCGCCCTGGGCCTCTTGCTCCACCTGACCGCTCGCAGCCACACCCGCGATCCCGGACCGCTGTCCCCTGACGTCTACCTGGTGACCCCGTCCCTCACCTGGCACCCAGCGACCACCGCCTCCCCGGACCGCCTCCCACTCCGAATGTCCCCAGAACTCCAGTCCCTGTCCGAACGTCTCGCCGAATTCGATGCTGGTGGCAACTAGCTGCCCGGAGGTGTGAAGTGACCTGGCCATTGGGAGTAGCGGATGCGGGGGATTTCGCGGACCTCGCCGAGGGTTGTCCACTCGTCCTTGCCGAGGCGGGCGAGTGGGCGGAGGCGGTGGATGTCGGGGTGGTCGCCGTCCATGACTGCCGCATCGATCGCGAGGTGCCGGACGTGACCGATGACGACGGTGCAGTCACCGAGCCCGATCGTGGCGTGCAGCGTGCACTCGATCGCGACCGGCGACTCGGCAACCCGCGGTACGGCGACGGTCGCGGACGGCTCGGTGGTGACGCCGATCGCCTCGAACTCGGAGATCTCCGGCGGGAAGTTCGTCCCGGACGCGTTGACCTGTTCGTAGAGCGGCTCGGCAGCGAAGTTCACCACGAACTCGCGGGTGGCCTCGACGTTGTTGAGACTGTCCTTGCGTCCGACGGAGGTGAACTGCACCATCGGCGGCTGCACACACGACACCGTGAAGAACGAGTGCGGCGCCAGATTGAGGACACCGTCGGCCGACAGGCTCGACACCCAGGCAATCGGTCGCGGCACCACCACAGAGTTCAGCAACGCGTAGAACTCCCGTCGCCCGACAGCCTCCGGATCTACATCGACACGCACCCCCGCAGTACATCAAACTCACTGGATACCTCCGGACCCGAGGGCCCACCCCGTGCTGCCAGACGGAGAAGTCGATTGGATCAGCAGGACGTCCTGCAACAGCTACAAGCCGTAGCCCACCGCCACGGCGTACCCGCTTGGCAGGTCAAGGAAGTGACCGGAGGCGTGGCCAACCGAGCCTTCGTTCTCGGCGACCACCTCTTCCTCCGCACTGCGCGCCCGGGCTACGAGCAAGATCTCCACAAGGAATCCAAGGTCATACCCACCGCCCGTCTGGCCGGCGTCCAAACCCCCGCCATCGTGGAGTACGACAGCAGCCGGCACCTCCTGCCGACGCCGTACATGGTCACCGAGCGAGTCCACGGCATCGAACCTCTCACCGCGCCCGTCGCCCTGGCTCGACAACTGGTCCTCCTCCACCAGTTGGACCTCCCTAGCAGTGCGGTGCGTGACCTGCGCGCGGCGCTCCCCGAGGTACCAGAGGAGGAGTGGGGGGATCCGTGGGAAACGGTCGAAGGGCTTGCTCAGCGCGGGTACGTGGATCCCGGGACGGCTGACTGGTTGAGCGGCTGGTTCACGCGGTTGGCTCAGCGGTTCGACAGGAACAGGCCGAAGGTGCTCATTCACGGAGATGTTGCCGTGCACAACCTTCTGGTGGACGGGGAAGACAACCTGCGAGCGCTCATCGACTGGGGCGACGCCGCCTGGGCACCGCGCGCGATGGACTTCGCCAAGCTCCCCCTGACCGAGGTGGCCACCCTCCTCCCCACCTACCTCCACCACACCAGTCCCGCATACCAGCACACCAAGCTCGCCTCCAGCATCACTCCGCGCAGCACGCGCAGGCTGGTGGCCTCACGTCGGGAGACCGAGGCAGTTGAAGAGTTGGCCGCGGCGATCCTGTGGTTCCAGCTGTCCTGGGCAGTCTCCAAGCTCCCCGCCGCGCCGTGGCCGGGTCAACGGCACTGGACCGCTCCGACTGCCAGCCGGCTCCTGAGCATCCTCCGCTTCTTCACCACCAGCCCACTCGAGCCCTGGGCGGCCCTGACCTGAGCCGATCAAGAAGTAGGTTCTCTGGCTGTCAGTGATGGGGTTTCTGCCCGAAAACAAGGGGGTTTGCACTTGTAGTGACATGGGGCAGACTGGGGTTCCGTGACTGACTACGTGGCGGCCGAGAGCCGGTATGACGACCAGATGACCTACCGGCGGACCGGGCGGAGCGGGCTGCTGCTGCCGGCGATCTCGTTGGGGTTGTGGCACAACTTCGGCGACGACAAGCCGTTCGCGACGCAGCGCGACATCCTGCGGCGCGCGTTCGACCTCGGGGTCACGCACTTCGACCTGGCGAACAACTACGGGCCGCCGTACGGCTCGGCCGAGACCAACTTCGGGACGCACTTCGCGCGCGACTTCAAGCAGTACCGCGACGAGCTGATCATCTCGACCAAGGCCGGCTACGACATGTGGCCGGGGCCGTACGGTCAGGGCGGCGGCTCGCGGAAGTACCTGCTCGCCTCGCTCGACCAGTCGCTGAGCCGGATGGGCCTCGACTACGTCGACATCTTCTACTCGCACCGGTTCGACCCGGACACGCCGCTCGAGGAGACGATGGGCGCGCTGGACGCGGCCGTCCGCTCCGGCAAGGCGCTGTACGCCGGCATCTCCTCGTACTCCGCGGACCGCACCCGCGAGGCTGCCCGGATCCTGGAAGAGCTCGGTACGCCGCTCCTCATCCACCAGCCGTCCTACTCGATGCTGAACCGCTGGATCGAGGAGGACCTGCTCGACGCGGTCGGCGAACTGGGTGTCGGCGTGATCGCGTTCTCGCCGCTCGCGCAGGGCGTGCTCACGAACCGCTACCTCGACGGCGTGCCGTCGGACTCGCGGGCGGCGCAGGGCAAGTCCCTCGACCCGGATTCGCTCACCGACGACACGCTGCAGCACGTTCGCGCCCTCGCCGAGATCGCCAAGGAGCGCGGCCAGTCCGTCGCGCAGCTCGCGCTCGCCTGGACGCTCCGCGACGACCGCGTCACCAGCGCGCTGATCGGCGCCTCCAGCGTCGCCCAGCTCGAGGACAACCTCGCCACGGTCCAGAACCTCAAGTTCAGCGCCGACGAACTCGAAGCCATCGACGCCGACGCCGTCGAGGCCGGCATCAACCTCTGGAAGAAGAGCTCCGACGCCTGACCGAACCCAGAGCGCAAAACCCAGAGCGCACGCACCCCCACCCAGGGCGCGTGCGCTCTGTCATTTCCGGCCGAGCCGGTGGCGTCGGCGGAGCGACCGAGGGAGATCCCTGCGTGTTGTGGTTGGGTTACGGAGCGGGGTCGGTCGGTTGCGGTGGTGGCTGGTTGGGCACACGCTGGGAGAAGACCCCGGGAGGTGGTTGACATGACCGCTTCGACGCTCGAAATGGCCCTGACCTACGAACATGACCGGCTCCGGGAGCTGGCCGAGCCGGCGCACCATCCGGACGCCGCGCATCCCGAGCGCAGGCACCAGACGGACTGGTTCTACGCCATCGCAGCCCAGCACCTGGCGGCCGCCGAGGACGTGCTGCTGCCGCAGGTACGACGACTGCCCGACGGCGGCGAACTGGTGACTAGGTACGTCGGCAACGCAAGGGAGCTGGAACGCTCCCTGCGCTTCCTCAAGGGAAGGCAGTACGGCGACAGCCGTTTCCTGCACCTCGACCACGACGACCTGTGGCAACAGATCGACCGCCTGATGGCTGAGCACGTGGAGATGGAGACGACGTACAGCCGGCAGATCTGCGAGGAACTGGACTCGGCCACCGTGAACGCGCTGACCGAGGAGCTGCTGGAGGCCGAGGAAGTCGCACCGACCCGAGCCCACCCAAGCTCTCCGCACACCGGCAGGGCCGGCCGGCTGGCGCACCGGATGTGGCGGATGGCCGACGTAGCGTGGGACAGCGCCGAGGGCCGCGTCGTACCGGTCAAGTACCACGCGCATCCCAAGCGCGACTCGGTCCTCTCCCACTACCTGTACGGCACCGCGCTGTCCGGCGACGACCAGCAGTAGAAGACCGGGCCCGCCGACCACGGATGCCTCCGTGGGGCGGGCCCGGCTGCCGGGCCTCACTGCGCCTGGTTGTGGGGCCGGCGGATGGCCCGCACCGCTGCGCCTGGTGTGCGGGGCGGGCCGTACGTCCTCCCCCGCTGCGCCTGGTGTGCGGGGGAGGACGGTCTGTGGCGGATCGGCCTAAGGCCCCGCTGATCCGGTGCCCAGGGCCAATCCACAGGTCATCTCAGTCCGTCGATCGCCTTCTTCGCTCCGGGGTGCAGGGGCACCGGATCGGTCTTGTCGGCGTTCTCCAGCGTGATCCCCTTGGCCGCCGCGTTCACTGCGACCAAGGCGTCCTTGTTGTCGTAGATGACCTTCGTGAGCTGCTCGGCGAGCTCGTCCTTCATGTCCTTGCGGACCAGCAGGACGTTCGGCACGATGATCGTCGCGACGTCGGCCGGCTGCTTGTAGGTCGCGGCCGGGATCGGCGCCTGCGAGTAGACCGAGCCGTACTTCCCTTGCATTTTGGGCAGCAGGTCCGCGATCGGCAAGAGCTTCACACCCTTACCCATGCTGGTGGTCAGGTCGGTGATACCGCCGGTCGGCAGTCCGCCGGACCATACCAGGGCGTCGATCGACCCCGACTTCATCGCGTCCACCGACTCCGGCAGGCCGAGCCGCTGCGCCGTCACGTCCTTGGCCGGATCCAGGCCGGCCGCCTCCAGCAGCCGGCGGGCGATCACCTCGGTCCCAGAGTTCGGCGAGCCGGTGGAGACCCGCTTCCCCTTCAGGTCGGCGATCGAGTTGATCCCGGCTGACGTCCGTACGGCGACCTGCGTGTAGTTGTTGTACAACCGGGTCAGCGCAACCACGTCCTGCTTGGACTTGAAGCTGTTCTCGCCCTTCACCGCGTCCGCGGCCGAGTCACCCAGCGAGAACGCGATGTCGTAGTTCCCCGCGACCAGACCCTGGATGTTCTGCACCGAGGCCCCGGTCTCGCTCGCCGTCGCGCGGTAGCCGGACACCTTGGCCGAGATCACCGACGCCAGCGCCCCACCGAGCTGGTAGTAGACGCCCGTGGTGTTGCCGGTGGCAATCGTCAGCCGCCCACCGTTCGCCGAACCCGATCCGGCTGGTTCGCGCTGACCACCGCAGGCGACCAGCGAGACGGCAGCGGCCAGCGCCACTGCGACGACAGGGAGGCGGCGAAGTCTCATGAAGCAACAGATCCTTCCGGGGAAACGGCCTGGCGTTGCCGCCGGACCAGATTGATGACGACGGCAACAAGTAGCAAACAGATTCCGACCGTGATGGTTACGGGCGCGAGGTAGAGCAGCAGCAACGCCGACGGTACGCAGACCGCCCGCTCGAGCGGGCCGCACGCAACGAAGATCCAGCCTCCGGTCACCACCGCCAGCGCGGCGACCGCGAGCATCGACACCAGCGTCGTCCACACCATCCCGACGAACGACCCCTGCCCGAGCAGGTGTGCGCCGTTGTCGGTGAGGACGAAGGCGAACGGCACCAGGAACGCGGGCAGCGTGTACTTCCACGCCTGCCACATCGTCGGTATCACCTTGCCGCCGGTGATCGCGGCCGTCGCCACCGCGGCCAGTGCGGTCGGCGGCGACACCTCGGACAGTACGGCGTAGTAGAAGATGAACATGTACGCCTCGGGCTGCGTCACCCCGAGGTGCACCAGCGCCGGCGAGATGATCACCGCCGCGATGATGAACGACGCGGTCACCGGCACCGCCAGCCCGAGCACCAGGACCGCGAACCCGGACAGTACGACGGTCAGGATCAGCACGACGGTGTGGTTGTCGGTCAGCCCACGCGCCGCCCCGACGATGATCTCGGCGAGGTTCAGGCCGAGACCGGTCTGTGTCGTCACCGCGACGATCACGCCCGCGGTCGCGCAGGTCGCCGCCACCGGCAGCACCGAACGGGTGCCCTGGGCAAGCGCCTTGAACAGTGGCCATCCGGTCAACCGGTGCTCACGGTCCAGGAACGACAGCCCGAACTGGATGATCACGGCGTACACGACGGCCTTGAACGGCGGGACGTCGACCGCCATGAAACCGATGATCACGAACAGCGAGAGGAAGTGGTACCCGAAGCGCAGCAGCAGCCGCAGCGCCGAGTCGGTGGACGTCTCGGCCGAGGTGGTGCCGTGCCGCCGGGCGTCGATCTCGATCGCGAGCAGGATGCCCAGGTAGTAGAGGATCGTCGGGATCACGGCGAAGCCGAGCACCTTCAGGTACGACACCTGCAGGAACTCGGCGATGATGAACGCGGCCGCGCCGAGCGTCGGCGGCGACAGGATCGCGCCGATACCGGACGCCGCGAGCATGCCACCGGCCGGTTCAGGCGGGTACCCGGCCCGCCGCAGGATCGGCCACGACACCGTGCCCAACGACACGGCGGTCGCCGTACCCGAGCCGGACACGCTGCCGAGCAGGAAGCCCGCCAACGTGACCGTGCGACCCGGCGCCGTACGGCTTCGCTTGAACGCCGCGAACGACAGTTCGATGAAGAACTTGCCCGCGCCCGAGTAGTCGAGCACCGCGCCGTAGATCGTGAAGAGCACGATGTACGACGCCGCGACGCTCAACGGCGTCCCGTAGAACCCCGCCGTACCCATCGTGAACTGCGCGATGATCGCGTCGAAGTTGAAGCCCTGATGTGCCAGCGACCACGTGTAGGGCAGGTAGCCGCCGTAGTACGCGTAGGCGATGAAGACCAAGCTGAACAGCGGCAGGACCCAGCCGGTGGTACGACGGCACGCTTCGAGCAGCAACACCAGCAGCAGAGCGCCGGCGATCACGTCCATGGCAGTAGGAGCCTGTCGCCGCTCGAGGAAACCGTCGAAGTCGAAGAGCGGGTAGAGACAAACAGCCAACGCCACCGCTGCGAGGATCCAGTCCGTCACACCGGGGTCGTCGTGCGACCGCACGCGCGCGCCAGGGATCCGGAAACCGCGGTAGCAGAGCAGCGTGATCGGCAGCACGGCTGCGAGAAAGATCACGAGGTAGAACTGGGTGCCCTGTGGTAGTGGAAAGAACACCTGCACCAACACGCCGACGCTGACGATCGCGCACCAGATGGAGATGACCAGGTCGAGGGCAGGGCGAAGCCGCCGAGCGGGCCGTTCCTGCTCGTACTCGGCGAGTTCCTGCTCGGAGGGCGCGGTGACGCCACCCCCCGTGCCAACACCGACAGTCATCTACCGGTTCCCTCCTGTGGTCGGAAGGCTAACCACGCCGAACACTGCTTGGAGTCGCGTGATTACGTCTTTACCAAGATCTGACACATATCACCGTCACCTGGCCTACGATCACCGCATGAGTGGCGCGGTCCGGATTCTGCTGGTCGAGGACGATCTCGATATCGCCAATGCCCTGATACCCGCGTTGCGGCGGTACGGCCTGATGGTGACGCACGTCCGCACGGCCGCGGACGCCCTGGCAGCCGACCCCGGGGACCTGGTCCTGCTGGACCTGGGACTGCCGGACGGAGACGGCATCAACGTGTGCCGGCAGATCCGTACGGTGTCGGACGTCCCGGTGATCGCGGTGACGGCGCGCGGCGAGGCCGCCGACCGGGTGCGGGGTCTGCGCAGCGGTGCGGACGACTATGTGGTCAAACCGTTCGCGATTTCCGAGCTGCTGGCCCGCATCGATGCTGTACTTCGTCGTACCGGCCTCTTGCAGCCCCGGCCCCGGGTGACCGTCGGCGACCTGACCGTGGACATCGAGGCCAGGACGGTGCAGGTAGCGGACAAGCCCATCAGCCTGACCCGCAAGGAGTTCGACGTGCTAGCAGTGCTGGCCGCACACCACGGCCGGGTGGTGCCCCGCGAGCAGGTGGCGCTGTACGCCTGGCAGTCCGTGTTCGAGGCGTCGTCGCGAACCATGGACGTGCACGTCGCCAGCCTGCGCGCCAAGCTCGGGCGGCCCGAGCTGGTGCAGACGATCCGGGGCGTCGGCTACCGACTGGGTTCGGACTGACCGTTGCGCCGTCGACTGCTGCAGTCCCTCGTCCCGATGGTCGTCGCACTGGCCATCATCGCCGTCATCCCGCTGGCGAACTTCATCGCGACCACCACGTCGCGGACGCTCTTCCTGTCCCGCAGCAACGACGCGGACTGGTTTGCCACGATGGCGGAGTCCCCGCTGCAGACCGGCGACATCACCAACCTGCGGGAGCTGGCCGTTCGGTACCAGGAGCTGTACGACACCCGGGTCTTCGTCGTCGACGTCGACTCGAAGGTGATCGCCACCTCGGAGTCCGGTGTGGACGTGACCGAGCCGGACATCGCGACCGCGCTGCACAGCACGCTGGCCGGCCGCCTCCCGGCCGAGCCGCCGGCCCTGTGGCCGTGGCGCACCGGCGAGATGGTCGTGTCCCGTCCGGTCGTCAACAACGGCAGCGTCCTCGGTGCCGCCGTACTGCGGGTGCCGACGGACAAGGGCCGCGAGCAGGTGCAGCGGTACCTTCTGCTGCTCCTGGGCGGCCTGTTGATCAGCATCGGCGCCATCATCATCGGTATCGTCCGGCCGATCACCCGCTGGGTGCTGCGGCCGCTGCAGGACCTCGACAACGCCACCCACCAGATCACCCGCGGCGCGCTCGACACCCGGGTCTCCACCGACGGTCGTGCACCGGAGCTGCGCCGGCTGGGCGACAGCTTCAACTCGATGGCGCTGAGCCTTCACCAGGCGCGGCAGCGTGAGCGCGAGTTCGTCGCGGACGCGTCGCACCAGCTGCGTACGCCGCTGACGTCGGCGCGGATCCACATCGAGGGCCTGTCCCGGCTGTCCCCGACCGCACGGTTCGCGCTGAGCGACATCGACCGGCTCGGCCGGATCGTCCAGCGGCTGTCCCGCCTGGCCGGCTCGGACCGTCCCTCCGGTGAGGACGGTGCCAGCGAGGAGCCGCTGGACCTCGCGCAGGCGGTGAAGGAGCGGCTGGTCGGCTGGAAGGCCGTGTACGCCGCCGACGACCTGGAGCTGATCATCGGCGAGATGGTCCCGGGCGGGGTCGCACCCGAGCTCGAGGTCGACGACATCCTCGACGTACTGCTCGACAACGCGTCGAAGTACGGCGCTCCGCCGGTCGAGGTCTCGGTCACCCGTGACGGCACCGAGGTGGTCATGTCGGTACGCGACCACGGTCTGGGTCTCGGCTCGCGGGACCTCAAGAAGGTCGGCGAGCGGTTCTGGCGGAGCGCGCACCACCGGGAGATGCCGGGCACCGGTCTCGGCCTGGCGATCGTCCGCTCCGAAGCGGCCCGGGTCGGCGGCCGCGTCGTCGCCCGTCCGCCGATCGGCGGCGGCCTGGTGATCGAGGTCCGCGTCCCGCTGATCGACGACTACGACGTCTGAGCAGCTGGTTCTAGATGTGATTCTGGCGGTACCAGCGCTCCGCCGCGGGGTGCAGCGGGACGGGCATGGTGGCGATCGCCGAGCGGGGGTCCAGCGAGCCGGCCTCGGGGTGCTTGGCGGCGATCAGGTCGTTCTGGCGGCGGAACAGCGTGTTCACGGTCCACCACGCCCAGGAGTCGGACAGACCCTGCTTGGCGATCAGGTAGTTCGGCACCGCCAGCGTCGGCACCGAGCTGGCCAGCCCGTACTGCGACGGCGGGATCGCCGACACCACGAACCCGCCGAAGTTCGTCAGCGCGATCTCCTGCGCCACCGCCCCGATGTTGAGCAGCCGGAACCCGAGGTCCTTCTGGAGGTCCGCGATCGGAGTCGTCGGCACGCCGCCGCTCCAGATGAACGCGTCGATCCCGTTCGGGGCCGTCTCTTTGTCGGCCTTCGCCTTCAGCAGCTTGATCGAGTCGGTCAGCGACAGGTTGACCATCTCGACGTGGATCCCGGCGGTGCCCAGGATCAGCCTGGACACGATCTCGGTGCCGGACTCCTTCGGCCCGACCCCGACCCGCAGCTTCTTCGACGACTTCGTGTTCAGGTCCGAGAGGCTCTGCGCCTTCGACGCCATCGGTACGACGACGTGGACGTAGTTGTCGTACACCCGGCCCAGCGCGTAGAACCGCATGTGCGCGTTCTTGAAGGCTCCGGTGCCCTCGTAGGCCGCGAGCGCCGAGTCCGACGTACAGAAGCCGAGGTCGGCCTTCCGCTGGGCCACCAGGTTCAGGTTCTCCACCGAACCGTCGGTCGCGATCGGCCGCAGGTCCATGCCGGTGACCTCGCTCACCAGCCCGCACAGCGCGGCGCCGAACGCGTTGTAGACGCCGCCGGCGTTGCCGGTGGCGAACGTCGCCGACTCGGACGGCGCGGGCTCTTCCGCCCGGCCGCGGGAGCAGCCGGGGACCAGCAGCGCCGACGCGGCGGCAGCGCCGAAGCCGAGCACACTGCGGCGGGTCAACCCGGTCGGCCGGTCAGGGGTCAGCAGGCGGGGGCGATCCATGCAGCACAACCTAGACAACAACAGGTCCTCGGCGGTAGGCGCGTCACCGAACCGCTACCGGCAGGGATTGGGCCGGTCTGCGTCTGGACGCACCCCCGGTCGGTGTGACAGCGTTGTCATCCTGCGGCCGCGGCGGTCGCGTGAGGAACTTCCCCGGAGGCTGATTTCGTGCACGACGACCGTCAACTCATCGAGGAGCGGCTCTGGCGCGCCCTGCGGGAGCGGCTCCGCCCCGCGATCTACGGCGCGGCGGTCCCGCTGGACATCGAGGTGTGGCACGCACCTGGTGAGCCGGTGTCCCCCGCCGAGGCGCTGGCCCAGACCTACGAGCCGGCCGCGGTCGGCACGTCGTGGGGTCCGGCCTGGGGTACCGCGTGGTTCAAGTTCAGCGGCGAGGTGCCGCGGGACTGGAACGGCAGCGAGGTCGAGGCCGTCATCGACCTCGGCTTCAGCGGTGGTCCCGGCTTCTCCGCCGAGGGCCTGGTGCACACCACCTCCGGCCGGCCGCTGAAGGGCCTGCACCCGCGGCAGACCTACGCGCCGCTGTCCATCCTCGGCCCGGACGGTACGGCGGCCCAGCCGGGCGACCGGATCGAGTTCTTCGTCGAGGCGGCCGCCAACCCGGAGATCCCGCTCGACAACGCCACCGCGAAGGTCGACATCGGCGCCGGGCTCGGCGACCACCCGATCTACCAGGTCGCCCGCGCCGACCTGGCCGTGTTCAACGCCGAGGTGTGGGACCTGATCCTGGACCTCGAGGCACTGGACGGCCTGCAGAAGGAACTGTCGCTGCAGGAGCCGCGCCGCAAGGAGATCCTGCGGGCGCTGAGCCGGTCGCTGGACGCGCTGGACTACGAGGACGTGGCCGGCACCGCGGCGAAGGCCCGGGCCGAGCTGACCGAGGTGCTGAGCCGGCCGGCGCACGCCAGCGCACATCAGGTGTCCGCGGTCGGGCACGCACACATCGACTCGGCGTGGCTGTGGCCGCTGCGCGAGACCCGGCGGAAGGTCGCCCGTACGGTCTCCAACGTCGCGACGCTCGCCGAGGAGTACCCGGAGCTCGTCTTCGCGTTCTCCCAGGCCCAGCAGCACGCGTGGGTGAAGGACAACTACCCCGAGGTCTGGGAGCGGCTGAAGAAGGCCGTTGCCGAGGGACACATCGTCCCGGTGGGCGGGATGTGGGTCGAGTCCGACACCAACCTGCCCGGCAGCGAGGCGCTGGCCCGGCAGTTCGTGCACGGTAAGCGGTTCTTCCTGGACGAGTACGGGATCGACACCCAGGAGGTCTGGCTGCCGGACTCGTTCGGTTACACCGCGGCGCTGCCGCAGCTGGTGAAGCTGTCCGGGTCGCGCTGGTTCCTGACCCAGAAGATCTCCTGGAACAAGGAGAACAAGTTCCCGCACCACACGTTCTGGTGGGAGGGTCTGGACGGGACCCGGGTGTTCACCCACTTCCCGCCGATCGACACGTACAACTCCGACCTGTCCGGCCGCGAGCTCGCGCACGCGCAGCGGAACTTCCAGGAGAGCGGCGCGGCGACCCGGTCGCTGGCACCGTTCGGCTATGGCGACGGCGGTGGCGGCCCGACCCGTGAGTTCGTCGCGACCGCGCGCCGGGTGAAGGACCTGGAGGCGTCGCCGAAGGTCACGATCGAGGCGCCGAGCGAGTTCTTCGCGGCGGCCGAGGCGGAGTACCAGGAGCACGCTCCGGTCTGGTCGGGCGAGCTCTACCTCGAGATCCACCGGGCGACGTACACCTCACAGGCGAAGACCAAGCAGGGCAACCGGCGCAGCGAGCACCTGCTCCGCGAGGCCGAGCTGTGGTCGGCGGCGGCAGTAGTGGCGGGCAAGCTGGACGCGTACCCGTACGAGGACCTGGACCGGATCTGGAAGGCCGTGCTGCTGAACCAGTTCCACGACATCCTGCCGGGCTCGTCGATCTCCTGGGTGCACCGCGAGGCCGAGGAGACATACGCCCGGTTGGCTGCGGAGCTGGAAGCGATCATCGCGAAGGCCCAGCAGGCGCTGGCGGGTGAGGGTTCCGCGCAGATCGTGTTCAACGCGGCGCCGCACGCGCGCAACGGTGTCGCCGGGCTGGGTGCGGGCGTCACGGCCGGCGAAGGCCAGGCGGTCACGGTCGAGGGTGGCGTACTCGACAACGGGCTGATCCGGGTCGTCGTCGACGAGCGTGGCCTGATCACCTCGCTGTACGACGTCGAGGCGCAGCGCGAGGTGATCGCGCCAGGTGCTGCGGGCAACCTTCTGCAGCTGCACGTGGACACCCCGAACCACTGGGACGCGTGGGACGTCGACTCGTTCTACAAGAACAACGTGCGCGACGTGACCGAGGTCGACAGCGTCGACTTCAGCACCGTGGACGGGGTCGCCACCGTGGTCGTGAAGCGTTCGTTCAACCGATCGTCGGTGACGCAGACGTTGCGGGTCCGCCCGGGTACGAAGCGGGTCGACATCGAGACGTCGATGGACTGGCACGAGGCGGAGAAGTTCCTCAAGGCGGCGTACCCGGTCGACGTGCATGCGGACCGGTCCGCGTCCGAGACGCAGTTCGGGCACATCTTCCGGCCGACCCACCAGAACACCTCGTGGGACGCGGCGAAGTTCGAGATCGCGGCGCACCGCTGGGTGCACGTCGGCGAGCCGGGGTACGGCGTTGCCGTGGTCAACGACTCGACGTACGGCCACGACGTGAACCGGACCGCCCGGGAGGACGGCGGCACCACGACGACGATCCGTACGTCGCTGATCCGCGCGCCCCGCTTCCCCGACCCGAAGACCGACCAGGGCGTGCACGTGGTCAACCACGCGCTCGTCGTCGGTGCGGGCATCCCGGAGGCGATCGAAGAGGGCTACCGGATCAACCTGCCGGAGCGGGTCGTCACGGGCGGCGAGGGCGTCGAGCCGATCGTTGCCCTGGACAACAACAACGTCATCGTCGAGGCGCTGAAGCTGGCCGACGACCAGTCCGGCGACGTCGTCGTCCGCCTCTACGAGTCCTCCGGCGGCCGCTCCCGCGCCACCATCACCCCGTCGTTCACCGCGACCGCGGCCACCGAGGTAGACCTCCTCGAACGCCACCTCGCAGACCGCGAACTCACCGACAACGGAGTCACCTTCGAACTCCGCCCCTTCCAAATCCTCACCCTCCGCTTCAAACGCTCCTGACCCCCACCCCCCCCGAAGACCCGCCCAACCCCGTTGGGCGGGTCTTCGTGTTTCAGCGGGCGGCTGCGGCGACCAACTCACCGAAAGCCTGCATGCCTCGGGCGCTCGGGTGGAGTGGGGCTGCGGCGGACGTTGGGACTAGGCCTTCCAGCCAGCGTTGGGGGGTGGGGGCGCAGGCGTCGTGGGTGATGCTGGGGGTGCGGAGGTCTACGTACGTCGCGTGGTGGGTAGCGGACTGGGTGGCGAGCATGGTGTTGAGGTCGTCGATGGTGGACTGGAGGTAGTTGGCGTCGACCGGCCAGACGGGGATCTGGGGGTAGCAGCCGTTGGGACGGATGTAGTTGCCGTAGCCGGTGACGAGGATCTTGGCGTGCGGGGCCAAGGTGTGGATTCGGTCCAGGGCTTGGGCGAACGGGGCTGCGGTTGCATCGATGGCGGCGGCCAGCTGGTCACGGCCGCCCGCCGTGAAGCGGGCCTTGCAGGAGGCGCCGGCAGGTGGCGGGAGCAGGTTGATGCAGCTCAGGGCAGCAGCAACGAGCCCGGTGTCGTTGCCGCCGATGGCCACCGTGACGAGGTCCGTCGTCGGCTTCAGAGCGTCGTACTGCGGGGGCACGAAGCCGAACTGCTTTCCGCTGAAGTCAGGGATGACCGCCCCGGAGCAGGTGACATCGGTCAGCTGGGCGCCCAGCAGCTCAGCCGCCACGTGCGGGTAGTTCATACCGGAGCGCAGGCACGGCAGATCCACCTGCGGCGGGATCAGCGGGCCGGCCGCGGACGAGTCGCCCAGTGCGACATACTCCGGCGGCCCGTCAGCCTGCGCCGCCGCCGGACCACCGACCGTGCCGACCAGGCCGGCCAGGATCACACCTACCGCCAGCAGTACCTTCATCGCTCATCACCCTTCGCGGCCGATCGGTCACTACCTTTGGGTAGTAATGTTCGACCCCAAAGCACCCGCCGGTCGCTGGGGTGAGACCCAGACTTCGTGAGGTGATCGTTGTGACGGATCACAAGCAGCTGCGGTCCGGCGGCGTACCCGTGCACGAGATCCTGCGCACCGACCTCGGCCGCCTCGTCGACGCCGTACTCGCGCAGCTCGTCGCAGACATCCCGCTCTACGCGCAGCTCCCGGCCGAGGAGCTGCAGGGTGACATCCGCCGCATCACCGAGCGGACGCTGCGGGCGTTCGCGGAGACGTTCCGTACCGGCGTAGTACCGACCGGGGACGCACTCGACCCGCTCCGCGAGTCAGCGACGCGACGAGCTGAGGAAGGCGTACCGCTGGAGGCACTGCTCGCGGCGTACCACCTAGGCGGCAAGGTGTGCTCGGCGCACGTCGCGGACCACTTCCGGCCCGACGAGCTCCCGGACGCGATCGCCCTCAACCGCCTCATCCTCGACTTCCTCCAACGCGTCACCGCCGTCGTGTCCAGCAGCTACTTCGAGGAACGCCAATCCATCGCCGGCGAGGACCAGGCCACGCGCCAGTCAGCCTTCACCGCCCTCCTCGACGGCCAACCGGTCGAGGACCTGCGCCTGCCGGCGGAGTTCGTGGTGCTGGGGTTGGCGTTCGGCGCCCACCCGGACGAGCACCAACCAGGTGTCGACCGCCAGATCGTTGCCAGACGCAAGGTTCGCCGCATCCGGGTGGAGCTCGATCGCATCCCGGACAGCATGTCCGGGCTGTCCGCAGAAGGTGGAATCGCACTGCTCCCAGGCGCGGTGGCTGAGGTCGAGGGGCTCCGGGCCCGGCTGAGCCGGGTGGCTGGGATCGACGTGACGGTGGCGGTGGCGAACAGGTCCGCGGCAGAGGTGCCGGCAGGGGTCGCGTTGGTGCGGGAACTCCTGGAAGTCGTGCGCACGCACCACAGGCCGCCGGCCGTCTACCAGCTCGACGATCTGCTGTTGGAGTACCAGCTGAGTCGACCAGGCCCAGCACGCGATCGGCTGGCCGAGCTGCTCACGCCGCTGGCCGACCGCGACGACCTGCTCGGAACGCTCCGGGTGCATCTCCGCAACGGGCGCGACCGGCGCCAGACTGCGGCTGACCTGCATCTGCATGCCAACACCGTGGACTACCGGTTGAAGCAGGTGGCCAAGCTGACCGGGCTTGATCCGGTGCGCGACGCGGACCTCCCGACCCTCGTGGCTGCGCTTGTCGCACAGGACGCCCGGTGTTCACCCGGCTGACGTAGCGTGAAGGTATGGCTCCGACTCCCTTGCTCGGCTCCGGGACGCTTGACCGGCAGACCGCGCGGACGCTGCCGCCCGGACCGAAGCTGCCCACGCTGGTGCAGACCGTGCTCTTCGCGAGCCACCGCAAGACCTTCTTCCCGCGGATGCGCGAGAAGTACGGCGACGTCTTCACGATCCGGCTGGTCCCGTCGAGCCGCGTCTGCGTCGTCCTGAGCCGCCCGGACCACATCCGTGAGGTCTTCGGCAGCCAGCCCTCCGTCATGCACGCCGGCGAGGGCAACACGGCGCTGGAGCCCGTGATGGGTTCGCGCTCGCTGATGCTGCTGGACGACGAGGACCACGTCCGGATGCGCAAGCAACTCATGCCCGCGTTCTCGGGCGCGGCACTCCGCGGGTACTCCGCGATGGTCCTGGAGCTGGCGAAGGCCGAGGTCGCGAAGTGGCCGGTCGGCGAGCCGTTCAAGGTGCACCACCGGATGCGCAACCTCACCCTCGAGATCATCCTGCAGGTGATCTTCGGCGTCACCGACGAGCACCGGCTGAACACCCTGCGCCCGATGATGGACAAGATCGTCTCGGTGCCGCCGATCATGATGCTGGCCGGGTTCTACCCCAAGCTGCTCGGGATCCCGCCGTGGAAGAGTTACATCGACACCCAGCGCAAGGTCGACGCGATCCTGTACGACGAGATCGCCAAGCGCCGCAAGACGTTTGCCGACCGCAACGACGTACTCTCCCGCCTGCTCGCCGCCGGCAACTGGACCGACGAGGAGCTGCGCGACCAACTGGTCACCCTCCTGCTCGCCGGCCACGAGACGACCGCCACGGCCCTGGCCTGGGCGTTCCACGAGCTGGCGAGGCGACCGCAGGACCTGGAGTTCGGTCAGCGAGCCGCGGACAACGGATCCGACGGCGAACTGGAGGCGATCGTCAAAGAGTCAATGCGCCTGCATCCGGTCGTCTACCAGGTCGGACGCCGCGTCACTGAGACGACGGACATCGCCGGCTACCGGCTCCCCCGCGGTACGACGATCATGGCCGCGATCGGCCTGGTCCATCGCGACGCGGAGCACTTCCCGGTCCCGGAGGAGTTCCGTCCGCAGCGCTTCCTGGCGGACGATCCGCCCGCGCCCGGCACCTGGATCCCGTTCGGCGGCGGCGCCCGGCGCTGCATCGGCGCCGGCTTCTCGCTGATGGAGGGCACCGAGATCCTCCGCGCCGCCCTCGGCAGCTACGACGTCTCGGCCCCGGACCCGAAACCCGAGCCCGCCCAACCGAAGAACGTCACGCTGGTCCCGCGCAACGGCGCCGAAATCACCGTCAGCCCCCGCTGAACCCCACCCAAGTCCTGGGTGGGGTCAGCGGGACTGCGGGTCAGTCCTCGGGGTCGGTGACGTCGCCCAGGTCGACGTCCGCGTAGCTCTCCAGGTCTTCCTCGTCGTCGTCCTCGAGCTCGAAGTTGTCCTCGTCGTCCACCACGTGGACGGCTGCCTCTTCGGCACCGGCGGCACCGCCGTCGATGCCGACCTCCTCGGCGAACAGCTCGTCGTCATCGTCGCTGTGCGCACCCTCGTCGGACGCCACCAGCCGCCCGGACCGCTGGACACCGACCTCCGGTCCGCCGACGTCCTCCCCTTCCTCGGCGTACGGGTCCGCGTCGGGCTCCTCCTGGGACAGCCGCTGGTCCAGCGTCTCCCCCTGCAGCGCCTCGTCGGCCGTCGTACCGAATCCCTCGCCCGCGGACCACTTCTCCGGCGGCGAGTACCCCTCGTCGAGCAGGTCGTCCACGCCCCGGTCGTTCAAGGTGTCCTGGGGCTGCAGCTGGTCCTCGTCGTCGACGGAGTAGCTGCCGTAGTCCTCACGGCTGTCATCGCTCATGTGCCCACCTTGGCGCCTCGCGCGCGGCGGAATCAAGCTGGACCTGGAGGCGGGCCCAGAATGGGGCAGGTGGATCCGGTCAGGTTGACGTTGGACCAGCTGCGGGAGCTGCGCGACGACATCGCGCCGCGGGCCGCTCGCCGGTCCCGTGCCTCGGTCCGCCGCCGGCTCGACCGCTGGCGCAGCCGGGCCTTCTTCATCGCCCAGTGCGCCCTGGCCGCGGGTCTCGCCTGGGCCCTCGCCCGGTACGTCGTGGGCCACAAGCAACCGTTCTTCGCGCCGGTCGCCGCGATGGTCTGTCTTGGCTTCAGTTTCGGCCAGCGACTACGCCGCGTGGCCGAGGTGATGGTCGGGGTAGCGGTCGGCGTCGGCGTCGGGGATCTGTTCGTCCGGGTGTTCGGGACCGGGATCCTGCAGCTGGTGTTCGTGATCGCGCTGGCGATGAGCATCGCCGTACTGCTCGGTGCCGGGAACCTGATGACCACCCAGGCCGGGGTGCAGGCGGCGATCGTCACCACCCTGCTGCCGAACCCGAACGCCGGCTTCAGTCGCTGGCAGGACGCCGCGCTCGGCGGCCTGGTCGCCCTGGCCGCCGCGACCATCGCCCCGGCCACCGCGATCCGGCGCCCGCGGCAACAGGCCTCCGGCGTCCTCAACGAGCTGGCCGAAATCCTGGTGGAGACGGCCGAGGGCCTGCGGTCCCGCGACGAGGAGGCGATCACCGACGCGCTTCGCCGGGCCCGCGCCAGCGAGTCCCGCCTCGACGACCTGCGCAGCGCCGCCGACGAGGGCGTCGCCGTGGTTCGCCTGTCGCCGTTCCGCCGGCGGCACCGCGGTCGCGTCCAGGAGATCGCCGACCTCGTCGTACCGCTGGACCGCGCGATCCGGAACATCCGCGTCCTGGTACGGCGCTGCGCAGTGTCCGTCTGGCGGGACGAAACGATGCCCGACGAGTACCCGATGCTCCTCGAGCGCCTGGCCGACGGCACCCGCCTGATCGCCGAGTCCCTGTTCGAACCGGCCGCGGACGTCGCCGCCCACCGCGTCCTCGGCGAGCTGGGCCGCCGTACGGCGGCAATGCCGCTGCCGGTCGGCCTGTCCGCGGTGGTCGTCCTCGGCCAGATCCGGTCCACGATCGTCGATCTGCTGGAGCTCACCGGGACGTCGTACGACGAGGCCCGCAAGCTGGTCCCGCTCCGCCTCGACGGGCTCGACGAGAGCTAGCCGCGGGCGACGTGGCTCAGGTCACATCCGGAATTCCCGTCATACCTTGCGTACACCGGCGTCTCACCGGCATGACGATCCACCGACTGATGAGCCACATGGCCACCGAGCAGGTCCGTCAGCTCGAGGACCTGCTGGCGATCGACTCCACCCAGACCATCGACGACCGGAGCGACGCCGCCGCTGAGCAGTAGGGCGCGAACCGGACGAACGGGTCCGGGCGGCGCGCCGGACGGTCTTGCCCACCGAGCCAGACCGCACGGAAACCGCACGACGAACGCAGAGGCGCCCTGGTGCGCCGCGCCGCCGGACCTGTTACGAGGTGCACGGCCACAGACGTGCACCGAAAACACCCGCCGGCTGTCCTGACGCCGCTTGCGCGAGGCTCAGGCCGGACCGGCGGGTGTTTTTTACTTGCTATCGGCAACCGTGATCTCGGTGGTCACCGAGTTCGCGATGAAGCACTCCTGGTGTGCCAGGTGGTGCATCCGCTCGATCGTCGCGGCGTCCGGCTCGGCGCCGCCCCAGACGATCTTCGGGTGCAGTGTCACCTCGGTGATCGCGAGCCGGCCGGTCGCACCGACCGCCATCACGCCGACCGCGTGGTCGTCGTACGCGTCCACGACCAGCCGCTTCCGGGCCGCGATGGCCAGGAAGGTCAGCATGTGGCAGGAGGAGAGCGCCGCCACGAACGCCTCCTCCGGGTCGACCGGGCCTGGGTTGCCCAGGTACTTCGGGTTCGCCGAGCCCGGCACCGAGACTCCGCCGTCGAAGCGCCACTCGTGGTCGCGGTTGTAGGTGTCGTAGCTGAACTCGTGCTCACCACGGCTCCAGCTCACGTCGACCACGTGCTCCGACATCCGGGATCATCCTTCCGAGACGGCCGCCTTCTTCGCTGCCGCGGTGACGGGATTGCATCGTACGGGAGTGTGTCCCGGCAGCTTGGCGACGAAGTCGCTGTCGTACCGGGCCGCCATACCGGCCACCGGGAAGTCGGTGGTCACCCACTGCGCGCCGCTGGCCAGCGCGATCCCGAGCCGGGAGTAGTCCTTGTCCCGGATCGTCGCCATCGGCTCGTCGGACCGGGTCCGGACCAGGTAGCCCTTCTGCACCAGCCGCTGGATCTCCGCCTGGCCGGTACCGCGCGGGTCGTTCACCTCGGTCACCGCCGCGTCCGGGGCGCCCTCCGGGCCGCGGGTGAACACGGCGCGTCCCTCGAGGTTCGGCTTGCCGGCCGTGTACAGGTCGCGGATCTCACCGGGACCACCGTTGTCGAAGTAGAACATCACCTGGCCGTGCACCGAGCTCAGCCGGGGCCAGCCCTTGGTCAGCACCGACTGCTCCAGCGTCAGTCCCGGCTTGCGGACGTCGTCCGGCGTCAGGATCTCGTCCTCGGTGAAGACCGAGCGGATCTCGGTGTCGACGCTGTCCAGGTTCGCCGCGTCCCACGGCGGCGCCTTCACGCCACCGGCCGCGACCACCTGCGGGTCGGACTGCTTGAGCTCGAGGTTGATCGCGATCGGCACGTGGTTCGGGTGCGCGTCGGACCAGGTCTTCACCTGCTGCAGGCAGAGCACGAACGTGGCGCAGTTCGTGTTGTAGTCGAAGTCCGGGACGTGCATGACCTTGATCCCGGGCTTTGCCATCGCCGGGTCGGTCAGCGGGCCCTGGCCGGTCAGCTTCCGGATCAGCGGGTAGGTGTAGAGGCCACCCTGCGGGTCCGGGAACAGGTCCAGCTCGAGCGCGCGGGCGTTCTGGTCCTCGAGCTGCTGCGAGATCGGGGCGTGCGAGTACCAGAGGTCGACCGAGCCGGGGTTCTGCTGCAGCTGGACCTTCTGCTCGTTCGGGCTGAGCTCCCGGTGGTACGAGTTGTGGGTTCCGACCACCTGGATCTGGTTCAGCCGCAGATCGCTTCCGGCCGCACGGCTGGTGACCGCCGTACCGGCGACCCCGGACGCCGCGAGGGCCGCGGTGGTGAGGCCGGCAACGGCTGTTCTGCTGAGACGCATGTGGGAGTTCCCCTCCTGTGATGGACAGCTGACGGCAATCTGTCACACAGGAGTGGCAACGTTGTCCCCTTTCACCGTGGACAATAAGGGCATGGTGACTTCGGGTGCCTATCCGCTCCGCCGGACGCCTACCCAGGACCGGGCCAGCCGGCAGGTCGAACGCATCCTGGACGCGGCGTGTGCCGAGGTGGTCGAGCGCGGGTACGACGCGGCGTCGACCAGCGGGATCGCGAAACGGGCCGAGATCGCGGTCGGCAGCGTCTACCGGTACTTCCCGGACAAGCGCAGCCTGATCCAGGCGATCGAGCGCCGGAACCAGGCGCGCTACACCGAGGCGGTGGCCGCGCGACTGGCGGACGTGACCAGCTGGCGGGCGGCGGTGGACGTGACGCTGGACACGTTCCGGGAGATGCACCGGACCGATCCCGGTTTCCGGGCGGTCGTGCTCAGCGGTCTGGGCGACCCCGAGCTGGAGGCGAAGCCGGGCGAGTTCGACGATCAGCACGCCGGTGAGTTCGCGGAACTGCTGGCGGCACGGTTCGGTGCGCGGGACACCCACGACTTCCGGCTCGCGGTGACGCTGAGCATCACGATGGGCGAGGCGCTGGCGCATCTGGCGGACCGGTTGTCCGCGGACGAGGCGGAGTACGTACTGGCTCAGGGCCGGCCGGTGCTGTACGGCCTGCTCGCCCCACATCTCCCTGCTTGAGCCGGGTTGATGGCTCAAGCAGGATGTCCGGGCCGACTTCCGCGGCCCTCAGACCGGGGTCGCCGTCCGCGGCAGCGCCGGCCAATGGCTGACGCGGCCGGCCAGGCGGGCCCGCCGCGGTGACCGGACGTCGTAGCTGACGATGACCCGGTCGTCCTTCGCGTAGGTGATCCTGCTCCCGACCGGGAACTTCCGCGAGATCTCGTACGGTCCCTCGCCCCGGCGGGTGTAGTACTCCACGATGACCTCGGTGTAGACCGCCGGGGCACCGTTCTCCAGTTGGCCGCGGACCGGGCCACGCACCCGGATCACTCGTCCCGCGGTCTTCTCTTCCGTTCCAGTGGGGAGCACGTTCCGCCGGATCCCGGCCAGAACGTCACTCACGATGAAGGCTGCCACCACCAGTACGAGGCCCAGCCCACCGAGCACAACCGTTGCCACCATTGCACTCACCCCCGACGCGCCGCCCGCAAGCAGCGCGGTCGTCGTTGTCGAACTTTCTCGCGGTCGTCGTTGCCGCACACCCGGTGAGACGCCACCGGATTCCACTTGGTTCCACGTAATTACATGAGCTTCTCTACACCCTCATGGTAGAGCCAGGTGTACCGGTGTTACTAGAGGTAGAACCGACTTGTAGTCGTTAGTTTTCGCCCATTCCGAACCTGTACTGCGGTGGAACCGGCCGCTGCGCGCCCAATGCCTCCTCGGCGGCGAGCCAGTAGTCCGTCAATGGGTTCGCACCCTCGCGAACCGTGGCCAACTGGATACCCTCCGCAAGCAGTTCGTGCGCGGTCGCGGGGTCTCCGGTCTCGAGTGCGTACCGGACGCGCAGCAGCTGGATGCGTGGATCGTCCGGCGCCTCGGCGAGCATCCGTTCGGCTACTGCTATGTCGCTGTCCAGCGCTGCCGTCACCGCCTCCACCAGCAGCGGCACGAGGTCGGGCAGCAGGGCCACGGCTCGTTCGTAGTACGCCAGCTCACCAGTGACCACACCTAGGTTGCGCAGGGCCCAGGCGTTCTCCCCTGATCGCTGCCATGCGTCCACCGCGCCCGCGAGGTCACCGTGGTAGTGCCGGGCGACGCCGCGGTGGTACCAAACCAGCCAGTTGTCGTCAGCAGCCTCCAGCAGCTCCCGCCAGGCGACCAACGTCCCATCCGGTACGGCGTCCTCCGCCGGCAGCCGCCCGTCGAGCAGCGGCAGCCAAGCGCGCTCGCGCGAGGTCATGGTGTCCGGAGCAAACGGCGTACCCGCCGACACTGCCCAGCCGGTCCGAGCCAACTCGAGAGCGCCCCACCCCGACCCCACCGCCAACCGCTCCCCCGGCTCCACATCAACCACACCCGGCCCTGCCGCGAGCCGCTCCCCAGCCGCGCCCAGCCAAGCTGCCTCTCGCGCAGCCAGTTGGTCCAGCAGCGGCCCCGCCGCTTCGGCTCCGGCGGCTCTAGCTGTCTTCCAGTCCTGGGAGTGCGCGATCTCAGCATCCAACTGCAAACGTCCGTACGCCTCCATCCAGTGCCACGACGTACTAGCAGGCATCCGCAGGTGCTCCATCTGCGTCCGAGCCAGCCCCGCCTGGATCTCGGCGTACCCATGCCCCCGCAACCCCAGCCACTCCTGCCATCGACGCCCGCCGTCCCCCTCGCCCCAGACGAACAGCTTCCGCCCACGCAGTCGAGAAGTAGACGCCTGCACCAGCCCACCACCGGTCCTGTCCACAGCAGCGATCCACGGCCGCTCGCCTGCCAGCGGCTCGAAGAAGAAGTCCACCGCCCGCCGGTGCCGCATCGGATAGGTCAGGTCGTCACCCTCGTGCAGCGGTACGTCGACCAGGTCGAGCCGGTTGCCGTACCCGAACCGCCACGCCTGGTCCGCCGGGACCAGCACCCGCGTCTCGGGCGTCTGCTCGACCGCCATGTTCGACCACCAGTACGCCGGGACCTCGACGTCGGACGGGTTCTGCAGCCGGACTCCGACGTACAGGAACTCAGAGTCGGCCGGGAGCCAGAAGTCGAGCTGGGTGATCAGGTTCCGGGTGCGCTCGAGCTCCCAGAGGCGCAGGATCGGGCTACCGTCCGGGCCCTCGACGCGGGCCGCGTGCATCGGGGCGCAGGTGCCGGTCCAGTGCCCGGTGCTGCCGACGTTCCACTCGACGCCGCCGGCGAACCAGGCGTTCCGCAGGGCGAGGTTCGCCGGCTGGAAGATCGGGTTCTTGTAGAGCAGTTCCTGGCCGCTCGCCTTGTGCAGCAGCGAGTAGAGCCGCCCGCCGAGGCCGGGCAGGATCGTCGCGCGGAGGTGGTCGTTCTCCAGCACCAACGCCGCTAGCACTGTCTCGACCAGGGTGCGGTCGTAGCCGTCCTGGTCGAGACACGGCAGCGTGCTGCGCAGACCGCCGTACCGGATGTTCGCCTGCAGGTCGGCCGGAAGGCCGGCGAGGTTCTCGACCTGGTGCAGCTCCTGCTGGCTGCCGAGCGGCGCCAACGGATTCTCCGGACCGAGCTGGGCGGCCGGCAGGACGAGATCATGCGCAGAAAGGGTCGTCACCCCACTTATCTTTGCAATTTCGCGCAGTCCCGTCCATCACTTCAGCACTGGGTCCGGCACGTGCGGCGTCTCCGTGGACCACTCCGAGCTGAGCCAGATCACGCTCTTCTCGTCACCGATCAGGTACGTGCCGAGGTACTTGCCAGTCGGGTCGAACAGCATCCGGACCGTGCCGTGCCCGTACTTCTGCTCGTAGTCCACAGCCGTGCCCTTGCGGCCGAGCGGATCGGAGACGTTGTGCCGGACCACGGTGCCCGGCACCGTCGCCAGCAGCCGGAGCGCGGCCGCCCGCACCTTCGGAAGGACAGGGGAGAACCGGAGCAGGTCTCCGACGGTCTGCAGCAGGTACGCCGGGTCGGTGTGGTCGGGCCCTCGCCCCTTGGCCCGCATCACGATCGGGCGCAGCTTGTCCGGATCGCTCGGCAGCGCCAGCACCTCGTCGAGCGAGATCCCCTTGTAGCCGAGGCCGGCGAAGTGGTCGGTCGTCTCCGGTGACTCGAACAGGGTGCCCTCGTCGGGAGTGGTCTGGAGCGAGTTGCCGGTGAGCGGTTCGATCAACCAGCGCGTCGGTGACCCGGCCCGGCGCCAGGCCGCTTCGTCGGCCGGGGTCGCCGGCTGCGCCCCGAGGTTGCGGGTGCCGATGTACGACGTACCGCCCTTGACCCCTGTCCACTCCTCCTCGATCGTCGTGACCCGGAGCGTGTACCGCTCCTTGTTGCGGCCCTGCACCACTGCGTTGCCCACGGCCGCCGTGCGGACCCGGTAGTACTTGCCCTCCGTCGGCTTGGCTTGCTCCGCCACGTCCGCCGCCATCAGCAGCACCTGCTTCGCGGTCGCCGTGGCGCCGGGTTGCCGCCATGGGCTTGCCGACTGCGCAGGTGGCGCCACCTGCACGGCGGGGTCCTTGGGGAGGACCATCGGTAGCGTCAGCGCCGCGAGCACGAGAGCTGCAACGCCGGCGGTTGCGCCGATCCTCAGCGACCGGCGTCGGCTGGTCGCCCGGCGAGCCCGGCTGACGTCCGCCGCGACGTCGGAGTCGGTGACGACCGGCTCGTCGCCGGCGGCCAGTTCCAGCAGGTCCTTCACGTCGTTCATGCTTGCGTCTCCAGGGTCACCAGTTCACGGAGCTTGTCGAGACCGCGGGCGGTTTGGCTCTTCACCGTTCCTTCGCTGCACCTCATGACGGCTGCGACCGCGGCCACGTCGAGGTCGCAGAAGTACCGCAGTACGACGGTTGCGCGTTGGCCCTTCGGCAGCTGCGCCAGCGCGTTCAGCACGACCAGCCGGTCCTCGTGGACCTCGTCCGGAACCGCTCGATGCTCGATCAGTTCGTCGGTCAACGCCTCCCGGTGCCGCCAGAACCGGCGCTTCTCGTCGAGGAACCGGTTGACCAGAACCTTGTTCGCGTAACCGCCGAGGGCAGTGGAGCGGTCAACCTTGTTCCACTGCTGGTACAGGCGGACCAGCGCGCTCTGGACCAGATCCTCGGCCCAGTGCGCGTCCCCGGCGGTCAGCAGCCGCGCAGTACGCAGCATCCGGCCACGCTGTGCGGCGACGAACCCGGCGAACTCTTCGTCTTTGGTCGTAGCCACTCGGCTCCTCGAGGTGTGGGCGGCTTCTCACTGGTGACCACCGGGCAAGGAGCCCCAACGGTTGCACGGGTTGCGCTATACATGGACCCCATGGACGCCGATGTGATCGTCGTGGGGGCAGGGCTGGCCGGGCTGGCGGCGACCGCGGAGCTGGCCGACGCGGGACGGAAGGTGCTGCTGCTCGACCAGGAGCCCGAGGCGTCGCTCGGTGGACAGGCGTTCTGGTCCTTCGGCGGACTGCTGTTCGTGGACTCGCCCGAGCAGCGCCGGATGGGGATCAAGGACTCGCGCGACCTCGCGCTGCAGGACTGGCTCGGGTCGGCCGGATTCGACCGGCTGGACGACGAGGACAAGTGGGCCCGCCAGTGGGCCGAGTCGTACGTCGACTGGGCCGCCGGCGAGAAGCGCTCGTGGCTGCATGCCCAGGGGGTGCGGTTCTTCCCGGTCGTCGGCTGGGCCGAGCGCGGCGGCTACCACGCCGACGGCCACGGCAACTCCGTACCGCGCTTCCACATCACCTGGGGCACCGGCCCCGGACTGGTCGCGCCCTTCGAGCGGCGCGTGCGGGAGGCGGTCGCGAAGGGACTGGTCGAGTTCCGGTTCCGGCACCGGGTGGACGAGCTGACCGTGATCAACGGCGTCGTCGACGGGGTGGCGGGCAAGGTGCTCGAGCCGAGCGACGTCGCGCGCGGCGTGTCGAGCTCGCGGACCGAGGTCGGCGACTTCCAGCTGACCGCGCAGGCCGTGATCGTCACCTCCGGTGGGATCGGCGGCAACCACGATCTGGTACGGGCGCAGTGGCCGAAGCGGATGGGGGAACCGCCGCGGCGGATGATCACCGGCGTACCCGCGCACGTCGACGGCCGGATGCTGGCGATCACCGAGCAGGCCGGCGGCCGGTACGTGAACCGCGACCGGATGTGGCACTACACCGAAGGCATCCAGAACTGGGACCCGATCTGGCCGCAGCACGGGATCCGGATCCTGCCGGGTCCGTCGTCGCTCTGGTTCGATGCCACCGGTAAGCGTCTGCCGGTGCCGCTGTTCCCCGGGTTCGACACGCTGGGAACGCTCGAGCACATCATGCGGACCGGGTACGACTACACCTGGTTCGTGCTGACCGAGAAGATCATCGAGAAGGAGTTCGCGCTCTCCGGGCAGGAGCAGAACCCGGACCTGACCAACAAGGACGTCCGCGGCGTGCTCGGCCGGGCCCGGGGCGGCGCGACCGCACCGGTGCAGGCATTCATGGACAAGGGCGCCGATTTCGTTGTCCGTAGCAACCTTCCGGATCTGGTCCGGGGGATGAACGACCTGACCGGCGAGGACCTGATCGACCTCGACGACCTCGAGCGGCAGATCCTGGCCCGGGACCGGGAGCTGACCAACACGTTCACCAAGGACCTGCAGGTGACCGCGCTCCGCGGCGCCCGCAACTACCGCGGCGACAAGCTGATCCGGGTCGCGCCGCCGCACCGGATCCTCGACCCGAAGGCCGGGCCGCTGATCGCCGTACGGCTGAACATCCTCACCCGCAAATCGTTGGGCGGCCTGCAGACCGACCTGGACTCCCGCGTCCTGCGCACCGACGGCACCCCACTCCCCGGCGTCTACGCAGCCGGCGAGGTCGCAGGCTTCGGCGGCGGCGGCATCCACGGCTACCGCTCCCTGGAAGGCACCTTCGTCGGCGGCTGCCTCTACACCGGCCGCACCGCCGGCCGCGCCGCCGCCAAAGCAGTGTCCTGACACCCCACACACCCACCCGAGCTTGTGTGCGCCGATCCGATAGGTGAGCGAGGAGGCGACTTCTAGCGTGACGCCATGCCCCGCCTCGCCACCCTCGCCCTCCTTCTCATCCTCAGTGGATCCATGACCGTGCCGGCCGAAGCCCATCGTCACCTCCAGGTCCCGGGTGCCGAGTACCAGGAGGTCGCCCAGCTCGACGACCTGACCACGGCCGGGACCGTCGCGTCCGGTCAACACCAACCCGGCCGATTACGCCGGGCTCACTCACTCCGGGCTGCCCCAGCAGTCCGGCGTGCCCGGTCTGCAGGTCGACGGGTACTTCCCGGACACCTCGCACACGAACACCAACCACGGCTGGAACCACGACGCGCAGTTCGTCATCCGGCTGCCGCGGAACTGGAACGGCGGGCTCGTCGTCTCCGGCTCGCCCGGTGTGCGCGCGCAGTACGCCAACGACAAATCGATCTCCGACTATGTGCTGTCGCTCGGCTACGCGTACGCCGCGACCGACAAGGGCAACACCGGCGTCGAGTTCTTCACCGACGGCCTCCGCCCCGGCGACGCGATCGTCGAGTGGAACGCCCGTACGACGCAACTCGCCCGAGCCGCCCGCGCCACGGTCGCGCAGTTCTACGGCCACCCGGCGCGCGAGGTGGTCGCCGCGGGGATCTCGAACGGCGGCTACCTGGTCCGCTGGCAACTGGAGAACAACCCCGAGCTCTACACCCGCGGCGTGGACCTCGAAGGCACGCTGTGGACCGTCGACGGCCCGAACCTCTTCACCTACTTGCCGCAGGCAATCAAAGGCTACGAGCAGCACGATCCGGTAGCGATCGTCGCGGCCGGCTTCAACCCGCGCTCGGACTTCCTCTGGGACTACCACTACACCGTCTACTGGACGCTGACCCAGCGCATCTACACCGCCGAACTAGACCCCACCTATACGGGCACCGAAGCCGAGTACGACTACGCGCAACGCCCGGACGCTCACAGGGCCATCAGGCGGATCGCATTGACCGGAGACATTCGTAGGCCGCTGACGACGATCCACGGTACGTACGACAGCCTGCTTCCAATCACCCAGGACTCTGACGTCTACGCGATGATGGCCCACCACACCGGTCTGCACACGTACCAGCGGGTCGAGGGAGGCAATCATGTCGACGGGCTCGTCGACGCCTACCCCGACCGGCTGGTCGCGCTGGTTCCTGTCTTCCAGCGGGCGATCAGAAGACCATCGTGAGGAGATCGGCGAACAGCTCTTGCTCATCGACCTCGAGACCGCGGTTGGTGAACCAAGTCGTCATGTTGTGGCAGTCCCGGAGCAGGAAGTCCATGCCCTTGGGGTTGCCGACGATGTCTACCACCTGCGGCAGGTCGATCATCACGATCCGGTCGGGTTGGGCGAGGACGTTGTACGGCGAGAGGTCGCCGTGCGCCAGCCCCGCCCGGGCCAGTTCGCGCATCCCCTGCCGGAGTTGCTCGAAGTACAGCTCGACGATGTCCTTCGACGGGCGGACCTGCGCGAGCCGGGGTGCCGCCCCGCCCTCACCGTCGTCGATGAACTCCATCAGCAGCTCGGTCCCGTCCACCTGCACGGGATACGGCACCGGTACGCCGGCCTTCCACAACCGGCACAGCGCGTCCCACTCGGCGTAGGCCCAGTGGCCGGCCGCGACGCTCCGGCCGTGCGCCGTCTTCTTCTGCATCGCCCGCGAGTCACGGCTGTTCCGCGTCCGCCGGCCCTCGACGTACGACGTACTGCGGTGGAAGGACCGGTGCTCCTCGGAGCGGTACCGCTTCGCGGCCAGCAGCGAGGACTTCGCCGGGTTGTCGCCGATGGCTTCGACGGCCCGTTCGACCAGGAAGACGTCGGCTTCCTTGCCGGTTTTGAGGACGCCGAGCTCGGTATCGATCGCGGCCTGCTCCGTCACCACCCACGAGGGGCGGGGATCAGGCCCGCGAGAGCCGCGCTCGACGTCCAGCCAGGTGGACCACCGTTGATCCGGGCCCAGCTCCTCGTCGACGGAGTGGAACTTGAAGACGAAGGCGTCGGCCGGATCGGGTTGGGACTCGTCGCGGGTGAGATCGGCCCAGCGGGAGTCGAGGTCTGGATAGTAGTTAGCGCTGAGTTCGTACTCGGAAGACAACTGGGGTGCTCCTGAACTGAGAAGTGAGACTGACGCGGACATGCCGCAGCACAGTGATGGCCATCCGTCAGCCCTCCTTAGTCCAGGGCAGCGCTCTCGCCGCTCAGGTCAGTCCAGGATGCCCGGCACCCGGAACACCCGCAACGTATTTACCGCAGCTGAGAACGCCCGGTCGGCCGCAGCCGCAACTCCTGCGCCGGCCGCGCCGATCGGCAGACGAGCTCGGGCAGCACGAACTGCTGCCACCGCGCCGAGGACTGCAGCCGCCGGCGGTGCTCGTCGTACGCCGCGTCGTCGTCGAACCGTGCGAACCACGCCAGCACGATCTCG
The DNA here is from genome assembly GCF_040638345.1 of Kribbella sp. NPDC026611. NCBI lineage: Bacteria > Bacillati > Actinomycetota > Actinomycetes > Propionibacteriales > Kribbellaceae > Kribbella > Kribbella sp. NPDC026611. The sequence goes on along the minus strand of NZ_JBEZYC010000003.1, from coordinate 826,585 downwards.
TCGCGCATCGGCAGCGCCGGAAAGTTGTTCTCGGCAACCAGCGACTCGAGCACCACGACCGGCTCCGCCCCACTGGCGGTCAACTCCGGTACGACGTGATCGCCGAAGAACTCGACGAACCCGTCATCGGCCGACCCGCGGTGGTAAACCGCACCGGCGACCACGGAGTCCGGCGCGTCGGCGCCGACCGGCGGCCGGGGCGACCCGAGCCGCGGGAACCCGTCGCCGAACCACAACGGTGTCAGTAGCAGCACGTTGTCGGAGTCGATCATCGTCGCGTTCGCCGTCGCCGCGTGCGCCCGCCAGACCGGACCGGTGTAGAACGCCTCGGAGGCCGCCTTCCGCGTCTCGTAGTCCGGGAAGCCCCGGATCCAGACGAACCGGTCCGGCCGGTCCAGATCGCGGAACTGACCGGCGATGTGCATCCCGGTCGCCTCCTGGCCGTCGACGAAGTACTCGTCGAAGACGTCGACCAGCGTGTCCCGCTGACCGGGGCGCAGCGTGTACTGACGGAGATCGACCACAGCGCAGCATTCGGGGTGCCTGTTCACGGGGTCCATCCAAGCAGCGAAACCTGACAGTTACTGTCAGGGAACACATGCTTCAAACACCCGTAACAGCCGGGTACTTGAAAGCCGTCGCCGAGTCTGGTCTGGTGGAGGTACGTGGTTCAGCCGTAAGCCACAGACGTGCCCGACGACACGACGAGGTTTCTCCCGTGACGATCGCAGCTGTCAGTGCTGACGATGCAAAACAGCGTATTGCCGCTACGACCCAGGAGCTTCTGCTCGAAGCCGACGCCGTACCCGATCCGCGCCACCAGGAACTGCTCGACGAGGTCGTCCTCCTGAACGCCCCGGTCGCCCGCTCGATCGCGTCCCGGTACCGCAGCAAGGGGGTCGACGCCGACGACCTGGAGCAGGTCGCGTACCTCGGCCTGGTCAAGGCCGCCAACGGGTATCGCCTGGACGCGTCCACCGCGTTCCTGTCGTACGCCGTACCCACGATCCGCGGCGAGCTGAAGCGGTACTTCCGCGACTGCGCCTGGACCATCCGGCCGCCGCGCCGGGTCCAGGAGATGCAGGGCAATATCGCCGCCGCCGAACCGGAGCTGATCCAGCGGCTCGGTCACGTACCGAGCGACCAGGAGACCGCGGCGGCCCTGGGCACGGACCCGGCCGAGATCGCCGAGGCGTCGTCGGTCCGGGGCTGCTTCAACGCGCTGTCGCTGGATGCCCCCGGTGCGAGCGACGGCGGGAGCAGTCTGATCGACGCCGTCGCGGACGCGGAGATCGGCTACGAATTGGTCGAGAACGTGCACACCCTGACGCCCGCGGTCGCAAGCCTGGGCGACCGGGAGAAGCGGATCCTCGAGCTGCGGTTCCGCAACGGCTGCACCCAGGAGGAGATCGGCAACGAGCTGGGCGTCAGCCAGATGCAGGTCTCCCGGCTGCTGCGCGGCATCCTGGACCAGCTCCGCACCGAGCTCGCCGCCGAACCCGCGCCCAGCGGAGCCTGATTCGGGTCCTGGATTCGGGTACCGTCGCCTGAGGGCGTGTCTCGTCGTTCCACGCCGTGCGACCAAGGAGGCGGCGTGGATTTCGAGGAAGCGGCGGACGCGCTGTACGCGGCACCGGCGGCCGACTTCATTGCTACTCGCAACGAGCTGGCCAAGCAGCTGAAGGCGGACGGCGACGCGACCGGGTCCGCCCGGCTGAAGGCGATGCGCAAGCCGACGGTCGCGGCCTGGGTGACGAACCTGCTCGCCCGCAAGCTGCCGGACGACCTCGACGACCTGCTCGCGCTCGGGGACGAGTTCCGCGAAGCGACGGCCGACCTGGACGGCGACCGGTTGCGCGAGCTGACGCCGCGGCGCCACCAACTGCTGGACAAGCTGGCCAAGGCGGCGAACCGGTTGGCCGCCGACGAAGGCCAGAAGGTCAGCGCCGACGTCGGTCAGAAACTCCGCGAGACGCTCGACGCCGCCCTCGTCGATCCGGCCGCGGGTGACGCCGTACGCGAAGGTCGGTTGAGCAGCGCGCTGCGGCACGTCGGCTTCGGGGTCGTCGACGAGAACGGCGAACCGTCCAACGTCACGCCGCTCACCGACGAACGCCGCCAGGCCGCCCGTGACCGCCGGAAGGCGCAGCAGGCCGAGGTCGACGCCGGCAAGGCGCAGGACAAACGCGACCGCGAGCAGGAAGAGCGCGAAGCCGAGGAGAAGGCCAGGGCCAAGAAGACCTTCGAGGACGCCGTCGCGGCCGCGACTTCCGCGGAGGAGAAGGTCGAGGACCTGGACACTCAGCTCGACAAGGCGCGCGACGCCCTCAGCGAGGCCCAGGCTCTGGTGCACCGCCTGGGCAGCGAGCTGGACGAGGCCCGGCGCGAGGCCCGGGAGGCCCAGAAATACAGCCGCGAGGCACGGAAGGCTTACAACCGGTTGTGACAACCCGCTGATACTTGGGTACCGGCTCGGTGACACGAGAGGAGCCGGTCGATGGCGCGGGCGATCTGGAGCGGGTACATCAACTTCGGGCTGGTCTCGGTGCCGGTCGGGCTGTACAGCGCGACGCAGGAGCACGAGATCGACTTCCACCAGTTCCAGAAAGGTACGTCGGACCGCATCCGGTACAAGCGGGTGAACGAGCGGACCGGGCGCGAGGTGCCGTACGAGAAGATCGTGAAGGGGCACGACGTCGGCGGCGGCGAGTACGTCATCGTCGAGCCGGAAGAGCTGGACGACATCGCGCCGGGCAAGTCGCGGTCGCTGGAGATCGACACGTTCGTCGACCTGGACGAGATCGACCCGATGCACTTCCAGAAGAGCTACTACCTCGGCCCGAAGGACGGCGACAACGCCTCGTCGTACGGGCTGCTCCGGGACGCGCTGGCGAAGACGAACCGGGCCGGGATCGCGAAGTTCGTGATGCGCGGCAAGGAGTACCTGGCGACGATCCGTGCGGACGGCAAGGTGCTCGTGCTGGAGACGATGTACTTCGCCGACGAGATCCGCGACCCGGCCGAGGAACTCGGTGAGCTGCCGCGCAAGTCGTCGTCCGGGAAGCAGCTCTCGATGGCCGTCGACCTGATCGAGGCGATGAGCGGCGAGTGGAAGCCGACGGCGTACGAGGACACGTACACCGAGCGGGTCAAGGAACTGGTCAAGTCCAAGCACGCGGGCAAGGAGATCGTGTACTCCGAGGAGGAGCCGCAGGCCACCAACCCGACCGACCTGGTCGCCGCCCTCCGCGCCAGCGTCGAGGAAGCCCGCAAGAAGCGCACCGCCAAGAAGACGCCCACCAAGAAGACTGCTGCAAAGAAGACCACCGCGAAGAAGACGGCGAAGAAGTCGGCTGCCAAGAAGAAGGCGGCCTAGCCCTTGGTGGTGACCTTGGCGACCTCGGGCAGCTGCCCGGAAACCAAACGGGGCATCGGGCCAACGGTGAACACGCGCGTGACCGGACCAGCAGTGACACCCACAAAGGATGCTTCAGCCGGGATCTGGGCCGGCAACGGCAGGCGGTGAGAGCCGGCTTCGAGCTGACCGTCGTACACGACCATCGACGCGCTCGTCGGCTCCGGCGGGGTGAAGGACGTCCCCCACCAGGCCTCGACCGTGACAGGCGCGGGCTGGGCGAGCGTCACCTGGATCGCGCGCTGGTCGTACTCGATCCCCAACCCGGCCTCCTGGACCTGCGCGGCGATCAGCCCAGGCACGCCGGCCAGCCCCTGGACGAACGTGATGCGCGGATTGCGCTCGGACACCTCCGCCCGCGGTCGCTCCTTGGTCTCGGGCGGCACCATCCCGCCGAAGACCAGGACGTCGAGTGCGGCGACCTCGTAGTCCTCGAGCACCCGGTCGAACTGGTTGGTGGCGTCCGCGGAGTACCCCTTGGCCCGCAGGATCTCCACCGCGGCGACGAGCACGCTGGGACTGCGACCGACGACGAGAACGTTCATGAGCGACCTCCCAATGAGTGTTGGCCTGGCCAACATAGCAAGTGTTGGCCAGGCCAACAACTGATATCCTCGATAGATGCCCCACCAACACCCCACCGGCCCCGCGCCCGCCCGGCTCGAAGCTCACGCGACCTGGCTGGTCGGCCGCGCGTTCGCGAGGTCCGCCGGACTGCTCAGCGCCGGTTTCGAGGCGTACGGCGATGGTCTGCGCGGGTACCACTACCGCCTGCTCGCCGCGCTGGAGGAGTGGGGACCCGCGAGCCAGGCCGACCTGGGCCGGCACACCGGGATCGACCGCAGCGACGTGACCGCCGCCCTGAACGACCTCGAGGCACGGCAGCTCGTCGAGCGATCGCCCGATCCCGCGCACAAGCGCCGGAACGTCGTCACCATCACCCCGGACGGCCTCGATCGCCTCGACCAGCTCGAGCAGGTCGTCCAGAACGTGCAGCAGGAGTTCCTGGCGCCGCTGACCGCCGCTCAGCGGCGGCAGTTCATCAGTTTGGTGGCTCTGCTGGGTCGCCAGGAGTCGTGAGCAGGTAGCGACCGGGGTTGGCCGGCGCGCCGGCGTCGAGCCAGCGCTGGAAACCGGTCGGGTTACGCCGCTCGAACTCGTCCAGGCAGATCCGCCGCACCTCGGCCACCGCCTGCCGATCGCGGAAGTCCGCACCCTGCGCCAGCTGCGACGCGGTCTCGGTCCAGACGCCGCAGAGCTCCTCGATGCTGAGCGGGCACTGCAGCGACGCGATCAGCGCTTCGTCCTCGGCGAACTGCGCTTCGGTGAGCCGGGTCAGTTTGCGCGTCGTCCGCGACAGCCGGATCCGGTGCGCCGGCACGACGAGGTCGATCAGCACGAAGAACCCCGCGAGGATCAGCGCCGCGACCAGCCCGAGCGCACCCCACGCGAGCAGCCGGATCAGTCCGGGCAGCGCGAGCACGGCGGCTGCCGCCGACGCGGCCACCACCGCCGCGGAGGCGTACGGCGCGTCGTCCGTGACGTGCCGGATCACCGAGGCCAGCGGCCAGACCAGCAGGAACACCACGGCCAGCAGGACCGTCGCGGCGAGCGGACCGAGCAGCAGGACGCCGGCCATCGCGCCGGCGGTCCCGACTCCGAGACCACCCGCGACCGCCGTTCGCCGTACCGCCGCACGCACCACCGCGGACAGAAGCATCACCGCAACTCACTCACCGTCATGCACCCCACCGATCCCCCTACCCCGGACGAACGAACGACACCTCTCCACCGTTCCCTGAGACCTGAGACTCCAATCGGGTGCCGTCTGGTTCCGTCGGCTTACACTGACGCTCATGTCATCCGCTCCGTTGTCGGACCACGTGTGACTGCGGTCGACGAGCGGTTCGCCGAGCGCGTCCGCGACCTCAAGCCGGTGCCGTGGGAGCACGACCCGGACCTGCTGATGAGTCTGTACGACGCACAGCTTGGCAGCCGGCACGCGGATCTCGCCGCGCGCTGGATGCAGGCGCAGGGCACCGGCTTCTACACGATCGGCTCGGCCGGCCACGAGGGCAACGCGGCGGTTGCGGCCGCCCTGGAGCCGACAGACCCCGCGCTCCTGCACTACCGGTCCGGCGCCTTCTACCTGACCCGCGCGGCGCAGTCCGGCTCGAAGGAGGGCCTGCGCGACATCCTGCTCGGCGTCGCCGCGGCCACCACCGAGCCGATCGCGGGCGGCCGGCACAAGGTGTTCGGCCGGCACGAGCTGGCGATCATCCCGCAGACCTCGACGATCGCCTCGCACCTGCCGCGGGCGATGGGCGTCGCGTTCTCGCTGGCCCGGTCGGCGAAGCTCGGCGTACCGTCGCCGTGGCCGTCGGACGCGATCGTGGTGACCAGCTTCGGCGACGCGTCCGCGAACCACTCGACCGCGACCGGCGCGATCAACGCCGTCCTGCACGCGTCGTACCAGGGTCTGCCGATGCCGCTGCTGCTGGTCTGCGAGGACAACGGGATCGGCATCAGCGTCCGCACCCCGGACGGCTGGATCCGGCAGGCCTACGGACAGCGGCACGGCCTCCGGTACTTCGATGCCGACGGCACGGACCTGGACGCCGCGCTGTCGATGGCGCGCGAGGCCGCGACGTTCGTACGCCGCAACCGGCGGCCCGCGTTCCTGCGGTTGCGGACGGTCCGGCTGCTCGGCCACGCCGGCTCCGACGTCGAGGCGGCGTACCGCTCACCGGCCGAGCTGGCAGCGGACGAGGAGCTCGACCCCCTGCTCGGTACGGCGAAGTACCTGCTCGGCAGCGGCTTCACCACCGACGAGATCGTCGACCTGTACGAGGACAAGCGGGCCGAGGCGCTCCGGATCGCGGCCGAGGTCGCGGGCCTGCCGCAGCTCTCCTCACCCGAGGCGATCGCCGCGCCGCTGCGCTTCCCGGACCGCTCGGCGGTGGCCAAGTCGTTGCCACAGGCTACTAAATTGGACGAGCGGCTGACCCTGAGCCAGTCCATCAACCAGGCGCTGAGCGACATCCTCGCGGCGTTCCCCGAGGCGATGGTGTTCGGCGAGGACGTCGGCCGCAAAGGCGGAGTGTACGGCGTCACGCGCGGCCTGCAGAAGTCGTTCGGACCGGCGCGCGTGTTCGACACCCTGCTCGACGAGCAGTCGATCCTCGGGCTCGCGCTCGGCGCCGGGGTGTCCGGGCTGCTGCCGCTGCCGGAGATCCAGTACCTCGCGTACCTGCACAACGCCGAGGACCAGCTCCGCGGCGAGGCGGCGTCGCTGAAGTTCTTCTCCCAGGAGCAGTACGCGAACCCGATGGTGCTCCGGATCGCCGGCTACGGCTACCAGAAAGGGTTCGGCGGCCACTTCCACAACGACGACGCGATCGGTGTACTGCGGGACATCCCGGGCATCGTGATCGCGTCACCGTCCCGACCGGACGACGCGGCAGCGATGCTGCACGCGTGCGCTGCCGCGGCCCGGTCGTCCGGCACGGTCAGCGTGTTCCTGGAGCCGATCGCGCTCTACCACCGCCGCGACCTGTACGCCGGCGACGAGCGCTGGCTCACGCCGTACCCCGAGGAACCGGTGGAGATCGGCCGCGGGCGCACGTACGGCGGCGGGAACGACCTGACCATCGTCACGTTCGGAAACGGTCTGCCGATGTGCCTGCGGGTGGCGGACCGGGTCCGTGGCGTCCGGGTTCTCGACCTGCGCTGGCTCGCGCCGCTGCCGGTCGAGGATTTGTTGCGTGAGGCAACGGCTACCGGCCGGGTACTGGTCGCGGACGAGACCCGGCGTTCCGGCGGCGTGTCCGAGGGCGTGCTGGCCACGCTGATCGACCACGGCTTCACCGGACGGATGGCCCGGGTGACCAGCTACGACTCGTACGTCCCGCTCGGCGCGGCCGCGCACCAAGTGCTGCTCAGCGAGCAAATGATCGAGACCGCAGCCCGCGAACTGCTGGAGGGGCGTCAGCCGCCTACCTAGCTGAACAGCTTCTGCCAGATCGACTTCTTCGCAGCCGGGCGGTCCTCGTGGGCCGGCCGGGGCTGCGGGTTGCGCGGGGGCCGGTCCATCCGCCACTGCGCCAGCAGCGCGTGCTCGTCCACGGGACCTGTCGGCACAACCGGTCCGGTGGTGTCGCGGATGCTGATCCGGATCCGCTTGTTCAGGTCGGCGAGGTACTCACGGACCTCGGACTCGTGCCGCATGGTCCGGATCTTCTCGTGGACCTGCTGCTTCTCCTTGCGGAGCTGCATCGCGGGCGGCAGCAGCGCGTCGGTCTCGATGTTCTCCCGGCGGATGAAGTTCTTCACCCACCAGTCCGGGTCGTGCTCGTCGGCCAGTTCGAGCGGTTTGCCGGCACCCGGCAGGTTGTCGAACTCGCCGGCATTCTGGGCCCGCTGGATCTGCGCCTCGACCCACTCCTGCCGGGACATCCCCGGCGGTCTGCGCTTCGTCATCGTCGAACACCCCATCTGTCGTCGTCGACAGTGCTCCGAGACCTCAGAATACCTGCTTGTGAATGCAATCACAAGGCATACTCGTAGGGTGCAGCTGACCGACGAAGAGATCGCGGCGATGACACCGGACGAGCGGCGGGAGCTGATCCTGCGGCTGGCCCCCCGCCCCACGGGACTGCCGTCCCGGCGCACCATCGACCGGATCCGGAAGTGGCGGACCGCGCTGATGCTGGTCTGTGCGGTGGCCCTGGTGCCGTGGACCGTCTACCTGGCCATCACCCTGCCCAGCCACTACGTCGCCCGGAACTGGGTCGCCACCTGGGTCGGCTTCGACATCCTGCTGCTGGCGATGATCGTGCTGACCGCGCTGGCCGGCTGGAAGCGGAAGCAGTTCGTGTTCCCGACCGCGTTCGCGACCGGGGTGCTGCTGATCTGCGACGCCTGGTTCGACGTGATGACGAGCCAGCGCGGCGGCGACCTCACCCAGGCGCTGCTGAGCGCGTGCGTGGTCGAGCTCCCGCTCGCGTTCCTGCTGATCGCCGGTCCGCTCCGCCTGCTCCGGTACGTCGCGATCCGGCACGGCATGATCCACCCGGACTCGCACCTGTGGCGGATGCCGATCCCGATCCCCGACCTCTACCCCGACCGCAAGGTGCCACCCGCGGCTTAAGGTGGTGCCTCCACGTCTGTGAGGGGATGCCGCATGGGTGCAGAGGTCCTGTCCGTGGTCGGTGGCGAGCGGATCGCGGAGACGGTACGGCGTACTCCGTCGACCAACCCCGCGCGGCTGAGCGATGTCGTCGGGACGGTCGGCAGCGCCGCGCCCGAGGTGTTCGTCCGGGCCGCCCGGGTGGCGCACGACGCGCAGGCCGCGTGGGCGGCGACGCCGGCACCGCAGCGCGGGCAGGTGATCTCGAACGTCGGCCGGCTGATGACCGCCAACAAGGAGCGGCTCGCGGCGCTCGTCACGCGGGAGATCGGCAAGCCGCTCGGCGAGGCGCGCGGCGAGGTGCAGGAGATCATCGACACGTGCGACTTCTTCCTCGGCGAGGGCCGCCGGCTGTACGGGCAGACGGTGCCGTCGGAGATGCCGGACAAGCAGCTGTTCACGTTCCGCCGGCCGGTCGGGACGGTCGCCGTGATCACGGCCGGCAACTTCCCGGTCGCCGTACCGTCCTGGTACATCGTCCCGGCGCTGCTCTGCGGCAACACCGTGGTCTGGAAGCCGGCGGAGTACTCCGCGGTGGTCTCCGACGCGTTCTACGAGATCTTCGCGCACTCCGGCGTACCGGCGGGGGTGTTCAACGTCGTGCACGCGGACGGGCCGGACACGTTCGCGGGGCTCGAGCAGGCGTTGCAGGCCGGGCTGGTGAACAAGGTCGGGTTCACCGGGTCGAGCGCGGTCGGCGAACGGATCGGCGAGCTGTGCGGGCGGCATCTGCAGACGCCGTGCCTCGAGCTCGGCGGCAAGAACCCGATGGTGATCACCGAGGACGCCGACCTCGACCTGGCCGTCGAGGGCGCGCTGTTCTCCGGGTTCGGTACGGCGGGTCAGCGGTGCACCTCGCTCGGTACGGCGATCGTGCACCGGTCGGTGTACGACGAGTTCCTCGCGCGGTTCGAGCGGGCCGTCGCGGACGCGGCGATGGGTGATCCGACGCAGGACGTGCTGTTCGGGCCGTTGCTGGACGAGAAGTTCGCGGCCGGGTTCGAGAAGTCGCTCGGGTGGATCGCGGCACACCACCGGGTGCTCGGGCGGACCGGGCGGGTGACCGCGGAGAACCCGCGGGCCAGGTTCGTCGGGGATCCGGCGGCCGGGTTGTTCTACCACCCGACGATCGTGGCGGACGTGCGGTCCGACGACGAGCTGTTCCTGAACGAGACGTTCGGTCCGGTCGTCGGCGTGACGGCGTACTCGACGCTGGACGAGGCGATTGCCTTGGGCAACAAGCCGGGGTACGGGCTGTCGAGCTCGATCTACACCACCGACCCGAACAAGGCGTTCCGGTTCGCGCAGGGGATCTCGGCCGGGATGGTGAGCGTGAACAACTCCACCTCCGGGGCCGAGGCGCACCTCCCGTTCGGCGGCAACGGGAAGTCGGGGAACGGCTCGCGGCAGAGCGGCATCTGGGTCCTGGACCAGTTCACCCGCTGGCAGTCGATGAACTGGGACTACTCCGGCAAACTCCAGAAGGCCCAGATGGACACCGCAACGGTCGAAGCAGACCTGACCTACGAGCTCCCCTGACCGGCTGCGCCTGCCATGTCCCCTCGCCTCCCGCAGAGCGCTGACGTTGTGATTGTCGGTGGGGGCGTGATGGGCACCAGCATCGCCTTCCACCTCGCCGAAGCCGGTGTCCAGGACGTCCTGCTGCTGGAGAAGGACCAGCTCGGCTCCGGCTCCACCTCCAAGGCGGCCGGCGGCATCCGGGCCAACTTCTCCGACGAGCTCAACATTGTGCTGGGTGCACGCAGCCTGGAGGCTTTTGCCCGGTTCGGTGAGCGGCCCGGGCAGGAGATCGACCTGCACCGCGTCGGGTACCTGTTCCTGCTGGACTCTGCCGAGCAGGTCGAGCTGTTTCGCGAGAGTACCGAACTGCAGAACCGGCTCGGGCAGCCCACTCGGATGATCTCTGTTGACGAGGCGTTGGCGTTGGCCCCGATCTGTACACCGGATGGGCTCGTCGGGGCCTGTTTCTCACCTACGGCTGGGCACTGCACACCGGAGTCCGTGGTGCTGGGATACGCGACCGCTGCGCGGCGGCTCGGCGCGACCTTGACGACCGGGTGCGAGGTGATCGGGATCGATGCTGTCGGCAACAACATCACCACGGTGCGGACCAACCGTGGCGATGTCCGGACCGGTGCGGTGATCTGCGCGGCCGGTGCGTGGGCCGAGCAGTTGGCGGCGTACGTCGGGGTGGACCTGCCGGTGACCCCACTGCGCCGGCAGATCGTCGTCACCGAGGCGATCCCGGGCCTCCCGCGGGACCTGCCGATGACGATCGACTTCGGGACGACGTTCTACTTCCACACCGAAGGCCCTGGACTGCTGGTCGGGATGTCCGATCCGGACGAGCAGCCCGGCTTCCACCTGAACCGCACCGACACCTGGCTTCCGCGCCTCACCGAGGCGATGGCCCGGCGGGCGCCCTCGCTGCTCGACGCCGGACTGACCAGCGGCTGGGCCGGCCTGTACGAGCTCACCCCGGACCACAACGCCCTGATCGCCGAAGCCTCCAGCGTGTCGAGATTCCTCTACGCCACCGGCTTCTCCGGCCACGGCTTCCTGCAAGGACCGGCGGTGGGCGAGGTCATCCGCGACCTGTACCTGCAGCGCGAGCCCTTTGTCGACATCAGCCCGCTCAGCGCCGACCGCTTCGCCACCGACAGCACGCGCGCCGAGCGGAACGTGGTCTGATGACGGTCCTGCTGACGCGCTCCGAGATCGTCCGGCTTCTCGACGTACCTGCTGTTCTGGCCGCGTTGCGGTCAGGCTTCGAGCAGGCCATGGAGGTAGCGCCGCTCCGGGTCCGCACCGACCTCCCCGGCCCGGGTACGGCGACCGCTCTGCTGCCCGGCGTGCTTCCCGGAGTACCGGCGTACACCGTGAAGGTCAACGCGAAGTTCCCCAACGCCACGCCCGCTCTGCGCGGGGTCGTCTGCCTGCACGACCTCACCGACGGCACCCTCCTCGCGGTCATGGACTCCGCCACCATCACCGCCTGGCGTACCGGCCTGGCCGCCGCCCTCGCCACCGACGTCCTGGCTCAGCCCGACTCAGCCGTCGTCGGCCTGATCGGCACTGGCGCCCAAGCCGGGATGACGGTCATTGGCCTAACCGCCCTGCGCCACTTGGACCACCTGGTAGTCCACGATCTCGACCCTGATCGTGCCGCCCGTTTCCTCAGCCAGCAGCCCGTCCCCGGCACCGTCGTCAGCACCCCACGCGATGTCGCCGCGCAGGCCGATGTCGTGGTCCTGGCCACCTGGGCACGCGAGCCACTACTCACCGCTGCAGACGCGCGACCCGGCCTCCACCTCACCACGCTGGGCGCCGACGAACCCGGCAAGGTCGAACTCTCCGCCGACCTCCTTGAGTCCGCGCGCGTGGTGGTCGACGACCGCAAGCTCGCCGCGGAGATGGGTGCCCTAGGCAACGTAGGACTCCCCGCCGAAGCCGCCGCCGCGACGTTCAGCGAGGTGCTGAGCGGCGCCGCCGCAGGACGCCGATCAGCCGACGACCTGACCGTCTACGCACCGGTCGGACTGCCTTGGCAAGACCTGGCCATCGCCTGGCCGGTCTACCAAGCAGCCTCCGGGGAAGCACGCACCATCAACTTCCTGGACTAGTCGACGGTGGCTCCCGCGGAGAGGTTGATCGCCGTGCCGGTGATCGAGCTTGCCTTGTCCGAGGCGGCGAAAGTGGCGACGGCTGCCACATCCGCGAGGGTTGCTGCCCGGTTGAGCATCGTCGCGGCTGCGGTGTTTTCGGCGATTTCTCGGCGGAAGTCTTCGGGATAGCTGTCGGGGTTGGACTCGGGGATCCCGTTGGTCTGCAGGGTGACGACGCGGATCCCGTGCGGGCCGAGCTCGCGGGCCAGGCTGCGACGGAGCGCCTCGACCGCGCCGAACCCGACCTGGAAGCCGCCGAGGTTCGCGGCCGGGTCGCCGTACCCGCCGAAGGTGAGGATGACGCCGGAGCGCTGCGGGATCATGTGGCGGGCGGCGGCGCGAGAGGTCAGGTAGTAGGTGCGCAGCATGTTCCGCACCGGCTGCTCGAAGTCCGCGAGCGACATCTCGACCAGCGGCGTACCAAAGAACTGCTCGTGGCCGATCAGGTTGAACGAGATGTCGATCCGACCGACCGCGTCCGCGTGCTCGTCCACCGACTTCTCGTCCAGCGCGTCGACCACCGCGGTCGACGCCGTACCTCCCGCCGCCCGGATCTCGTCCGCGACCTTCGCGAGCGTCGCGGTGGTTCGGCCGGCCAGGAACACCGTCGCGCCCTCCGCCGCGAACCCCTTCGCGACCGCGGATCCGATCGGGCCGGCCGCGCCGTACACGATCGCCTGTTTGCCGTCGAGCATCATGGCTGGGCCTCCTCGGCCAGTTGGGTGACAAGGTCGTCGAGGCGCCGCATCGACGTCCGCAGGCCGTGCTCCATCCCGCCGTCGACGTACAGGTCGCGATCCTCGACCGCGAAGAAGACCGTGTTCTGGGTCAGCGTGGTGACGCCGCCGGTCTCCTCGAAGGTGATCAGGTTCAGGTAGACGGTGCCGGGCGCCTGGTCGAACTCGTACGTCTGCACGATCCGCTCCGGCGACGGCGTCCCGTGGTACAGCCCGTGGAACACATACCCCTTGCCGTCCTGGTCGTACTGCGTCCACCGCCAGCGCCCGCCGTGCCGCGGATCGAGTTGGTTCACGACCAGCTCGAGGTTGCGCGGCCCGAGCCAGCGCTGGACGAGCTCCGGCTCGGTGTACGCCCGGAACAACAGCTCCCGCGGCGCCTTGAACTCGCGGACCAGGATGACCTGCGGTACGCCGGGCTCCGCGATGATCCGCATCTCAGTCATCTCGCTGCAGCTCCTCGAGTACGTCGTCCAGCCGGTCGAAGCTCTCCGCCCAGTACGAGCGGTAGTCCAGCAACCACCCGACGGCCGCGCGCAACGGCTCCGCCTCGAGATGACTCAACCGCGCCGTCGCGCGCTGCGTCCGGCTGATCAGCCCGGCCTGCTCCAGCACCTTCAGGTGCTTGGACACCGCCGGCTGCGACATGCTGAACGGCGCAGCGAGCTCGGCCACGGTCGCGTCACCGCGCCGCAGCTCGGTCAGGATCGCGCGCCGGGTCGGGTCGGCCAGAGCCGCGAAGACCCCGGTCAGATCCTTTTCATAACCAGATGGTTTCAGAACCATGTGGTTAAGAATGCGAGCAGAGCTCTCCAGTTGTCAACCGCTGAGGTGACTCAGGGGCTCCGGCGCGGTGGGCGGGTCGGCCCTTGCCAGTGGTTCGGGTCGCACCACTCGGCCGGCCAGCCGTGCTGGATGCAGTACTGCCGGAGGATCTCCTGCTCGGTCGGCTGGGTGGCCGTGGTCTGCGACGGGCGCGGAGTCCTTGTGGTCGTCCGGGTGGGCGTCGACGGCGCTTCGGTCTGGCGCTGGGTGGTGCGCGTCTTTGTCGGCCGGTCGGTCGGCTTGTGCGTCGGTCGGGTGGTGGGCGGCTGAGTGGGCGTCGCGGTCGTCGGCACGCGCGGCGGCGTGGTCGTCGTACCGGTGGTCGCCGGTCCGTCGGGAGTGGTCGTCTTCGGCGACGGCGTGCGGTCGTCGACGAACTGGACCGCGGCCGGGTCGTCGTTCTTACCGCCGAACAGGCCGATCGCGGACAGGGCCCAGATGTTCACGCCGAGGAAGATGACGGCGGCCGCGACCGCGGCGTACGCGACCCGGTTCGACGGACCGCCGTACCGGCCGATCGGGCCGCGGACCGGGTTGCCCTTGCCGTCGACCCAGAACTTCCAGTCCTCGGGTGCGGCCGGCCAGGCCGGGTCCGGGCGCCAGGTCTTCGGCGGAACCCAACTGCGGCGCGGCGGCGACGGCCAGGTCGGCGGGACCACGAACCGCTTCACAAGAAACTCCTCCAACTCCGCCGCGGGCCGGCCTGGGACCTTGGCCAGGCTAGTCGATCGAGTGACCGGTCACAGCCCTGCCAGGTTCAGGTCTTCGTTCAGATTCCGGCGCAGGCTCGGTGGCCTGCCCGCACACCCAACGACACAGACCCCACGCAGGCTACTTGCGACGGGGTTGCGACCGGCGTGTCGGACTGGATTTCTCGATCAACCCATGACTTCGGTCAGCAGGTTGGTCAGGTCAGTGCCGAACTGGCGGTCGGCGTCGATCGGGGGTACGACGGCGTCGACCGCGGCCATCAGCCCCTGGAGGCCCGGCGGGGCGGCGCGCTCGGCGAGGTAGAAGGCCTGGCGGACGGCGAGGAGTTCGCACGCTGTCGTCTCCCGGGTCAGCCGGATCGCTTCGGCGAGGACGCCGACGGCTTCCCAGGAGAAGGTCTGGACGTCCTCCTGGCCGTTCGACGTCTCCGTCGTACTGATTGCCGTCGGCAACGTTAGGCGGCGGAGCTGGTGGGCGGTGGCGACGGCACGCTTGTGGACCGAGACCATGCCTGCCTGGGGTCCTGGGTCCCTGGCGAGCTGTGCGGGCAATCCGGTGACGGCTGGGTCGAGCAGGCGGTGCAGGCGCGCGGTCGAGACCTCGGCTGCGTGGGCGAGGGCGGCCGTCAGGTGGTCGCAGTACGCCGCGAGGTCGATGCCGTGGAAGCCGGCGGTCCCGACGAACTCGCCGTCCAGGTACGCCGGTGAGTCGGTCACGCCGGTGAACGCGCGCTCGACTGCTTTCTGCAGGTCCGCGATCGACCGCCGTACGTGCGCGTGGACGTGCCCCGCGACCCGGAACGACACCGGCGCCTGCAAGCTGCGCGGCTCCGGCTCCTCACCAGCAAGCGCACGGATGCGCTGCAGCTCGCTCGCCAGCACCTCATCTCCACGCCCGACCACTTCCCGGTACGGATCGCGGTTGGCGCCCGCCACCACAATCGCGCCTGCCGCCACCTCACTCAGCCGATCCACCAACCGACGAGCCCGAGCCACCTGCAGACCAGCCCGCCCCGAGGCCCCTGGAATCCCCGCAAGCAAGGCAATACCTTCCTTGGGCCCCAGCACAAACTTCGGCAGAACCCCTGCTGCCGGTAGGAGTCGTCCGGTGGAGTCGAGCAGCTGTCCAACACCCACGAGTGGGCCGGCCGCGTGGGACATCGGGATGATCTCGCCGGCGGAACCAGCGCCTTCGGCCGGGATCGCGGGGACGTACGGACTGTTGATCAGGGCAACCAATTGTTGGATGAGTGCGGGGGAAACCGCAGAGTCGCCCGTGAGGAAGGTTCGTAGGCGACCGAGGAGGACAGCTCGCGCTTCGGCGGGCGGCAGCCAGGGTGGGCCGCCGACCGCACGACCCAGCAGCAGGTTGTGTTGATGGACGCTTTGTTCAGGTTGAGTCAGGCGGCGTTTGCTCATCGCGCCCATGCCTGTGGTGACGCCGTACACCGGGTCTCCGGACTCGAGACGGTGCAGGGCGGCGATGCGGATGGCGGCCAGGTGGTCCAGGAGGTCGGCGGCCAGCTCGATGGGTTCAGGGCTGGCCGGGTCCACGTCGGACGGGGAGGAGATGCTCATCGTCAGTGGAAGCGCAGCATCGTGCCGGCGTCTGCTGTCTCGGCCCGGGTGAGGATCAGGTGCGCGATCGCGACGTCGAGCAGCGACAGACCGCGATGCCAGAACAGCGTGCGCTCCGCGTCGGTCTCGCGTCCGGGCTTCCGGCCCGCCACGATCTCGCCGAGCTCGGCGTACAGCGTCTCCGGGGACAACCGCCCGCTGTCCACGTGCCGCCGCAGCGCCCCGAACCGGCCCGACTGCGCCTCTCGCCAGTCGTCCACGACGACCTTGTCCATCACGTCCAACAGGTCCAGCTCCACCGCCGATACCGTGCCGTACGGTATGCAAAGTGTTCCGGGTTTGACGGCGGACGTCCGCAGCAACGGCTCGGGTTCGGTGAGCCGGGTCGCCTCGACCAGGATGTCCGCGCCGTCGAACGCCTCCTCAGCGGTCGCGACCACCCGCACCGGCGTCGACAACTCCGCCGACAGCTCGGCCGCGAACTTCTCCCGCGACTCCGGTCGCTTCGACGTCACCCGGATCTCGTCCAGGTCGAACTCGTCGTCCAGCATCGTCACGTTCCACCACGCCGTACCGCGGGCGCCGGCGTGGGCCAGGATCTTGCTGTCCCGCCGCGCCAGGTGCCGCGCACCGACCGTCGTCATCGCGCCGGTCCGCGCCGCGGTGATCATCGTCGCGTCCAGGACCGCCAGCGGTACGCCGGTGGTCGGATCGAACAGCGTCGCCATCGCGAGCTCGCTCGGCAGCCCCTGCTGGTAATTCGGGACGAAGTCGCCGACCACCTTCACGCCGCTGACCCCGTGCTCGCCGAGCCGGTCCAGGTGCCCGCGCAGGACGTTGAAGTGCCCGATCCCGCCGTTGTCCGGGGTCAGGTGAACGCGCGGCTCGAACGCCGTCCGCCCCTCGCCGTGCTCCCGGACCGCCTCCTCGACGGCGTCCACGATCTCCCGCCGGGTCAACCCCAGTGCGTCGATGTTGGGGCCGCTGAGAAAGCGCAGCCAGATCCCGTCCGTCACGTAGCTCCTTCGGTCCGCCGATCGATACTTTAGTTTCGCTCCGCAACGTTACGTTCGAGGCATGGGGTCGACGACTGAGACGCCGGGGCGCACCGTGATCGGGCACTCGACCGGTGACAAGGTGGTGCTGTTCGGCGGGTTGGCGCTGGTCGGGCTGGTGCTCGGCTTCTTCCTGCCGCGGATCGCGGACTGGGCGGTGAACCAGAAGTGGGTGCCGTTCCAGGGTCCGCTGAAGCTGATCGCCGCCTGGGACAGCTGGTGGGTGGTCGTGATCTGCGTGCTGCTCGGGCTGGTGGCCGGTGTCCTGCTGGCCGGTATGGCGCTCGACGACACGCTCAAGGTGACCGTCACCAGCCAGTCGGTGGAGTTCCTGAAGAACCAGCAGACCGTCGTCGTGCCGCGGGAGAAGGTCGCGGTTGTGTTCCTGGACGGCAAGGAGATCGTGCTGCAGGACCCGACCTCGCGGGAGCTCGCCCGTGAGAAGCACGACCAACTGAGGTCCGAGGCCCAGCAGATCGCGGTCGCGTTCCGCTCGCACGGCTATCCGTGGTCCGACGCCGGTGATCCACGCGAGGCGGAATACCGGCGCTGGGTCGACGGTGATCCGGAGCTCTCACCGGCCGCCAACGCAGTACTGCGAGTCCGTTCGCGGTCCTTCGATCAGGGCGCCAAGGGCAAGGCCGACCTGCGGGAGTTCCGCGCGGAGCTCGCCGGCCTCGGCTACGCCGTCAAGGACAGGGACAAGAAGCAGTACTGGCGGCCGGCTTAAGCGCCCAGTAGGTGGATGACGGCTTTCGCATAGGCCTGTTCCGCGTCCTCTGACGAATGCGTGCTATCGGTGAGATGGACTTGAAACCCGCCCGGTACTGCTTCCAGCGAGCGGAAGGTCTCCCCGAGCAGGGCACGCAGCTGTTCCTCGCGCGGGAGCCAGATCACCTCGCGTTGCTCGATGCTGTCCAGGGCCCACTCGGTAGTGCCGTTGAAGCCGATCACCCTGCTGCCCTGGTAGTCGTGCACCTCGACGGTCATGTCGCTCACCACGAACACGTCGTCGTCCATGTCCCGGTCCGGTACGACGAAACGATCCCCTGCCGCGGGTGCCCACAGCACCCCGGCCTTGCGCAGTCGCCCGGCCTGCTCGATCGTGATCACCCTTCCATCCTCCCCACGGCACCCAAACGCCGCAGGTCCACGGCGAGCCGTGGGGAGTCGTCAGGAGCCGTCGGGGGGCGTCGGGGGCGCAGCGTCAGCGGTCGAGTGCGGCGCGCAGTTCCTCGGCGTGCTCCTCGGTGATCAAGCGGTCGGGCTCGGTCCCCTCCTCGCGCCTACGGACCACCTCGCGCCAGAGCGCCGGGACGGCGAGCCGTCCGCGGCGGTAGCGACGGGGCAACGGCTGTGCATAGGTCATCGTCATCGTGAGCTCCCCTTGGGTGTCGGTTCAGTCGGCCTGGGCCGTCGCGCTGGGTTCACGCGGCGGGCACTTCGTTCCGGGCGCGGTCAGCGCCTCGAAGTGCCAGGGTTCGTTGTCGTAGCGGCGGCAGACGCCGTACTTCCAGCCGTTCTTGTTCAGCCAGGCCATCGCGGCCGCCGGCGCGATGTCCACGGCCTTGCCCTGGACGTGCGCGGAGTCCTTCGGCGGGAGGACCCAGTGGATCGCGGCCTGGTACGAGCCGTACTTCTTGATCGCCTCGTTCAGCAGCCGCTGCTGCTTCGCCGCGCTCCGGCGGCCGGAGTTGATCCGGATCGGGACGCCGGCGGCCTTGGCGGCCGCGAACGCCTTGATCAGCCGGGCCCGCAGCTTCGGCGAGAGCGCGTCGATGCTCTCCTCGCGCGAGACCGGACCGGTGGTCTTGTCGTGGCCCGGCTTCTTGGTCGGCTGCTTCGACGGCGTCGTCGGGGTCCCCGACGGGTTCTTCGTCGGGCGGTGGGTCGGGCGGTGGGAGGGGGTGGTCGTCGCGAGCGTGACCGGCGGCATGCCGTTCGCCGGAGCACTCACGCTGGACACCACGGGCGCCTTGTCCGCGGCCAGTCCGAGCATCTCGCCCACCTGCGCATGCCAGAGCAGCAGCGATCCGACGACCGCCGCGACCACGCCCACACCGATCACGGACAGCAACCGCGTCCGCACCGCGCGGTCGGAGCGCGGCGGCAGGTCGTTCGTCATGGGGACAGCCTTTCCGGATCGGGGCGGACAGCACATCGGTCCCAGGGACCGTCCTCACGCCCCGCAGCTAGCCCCTGAGTATCACTTCGGACGCTGAGCCTCCTCCAAAAGTTGGAGGAACTGCCCCTCCGGGCAGATGAAGCCTTGTTGAACACCGGCTGACTACGCTGGGCGAGTGACCCCTCGGCGCTGTAGCTCGAGCGATGCACGTGTTCAGGTGCGTGCATCGCGGTGCTGGACGAGTGGCCTCGATGCGGAGCATCGTGGGCGCTCGTCCAGTGCCGTGAGGTGCGTGCCTGGGCGCGTGCAGCGCCGAGCTACAGCGCCGAGGGGTCACTGAGTGAGAGGGATGTGGCGGCGGCTGTCGCAGACGCAGCAGGATGTGCTGCTGGCTGCGGTTGTCGGGTTGGTCTGGTTCGTCGTACTCAACCTGATCACCGGCACCGGGTTACGGCCCACGAACCCGACGGTTTCCGTGGTCACCGGGGTCTTCCTGGTCGCGACGGTAGCGTTGGGGCGGCGGATCCCGCGCACCATGCTGGTCGCGGTGTCGGTCCTCTACCCGTTCCTGTACGCCGCTGTCGGGACCGGCCTGGCCGCTCAGGTCGGCCTCACGTTCTTCGGGCAGCCCGAGATCAGCAACGCCGCGCTGCAGTCCGAGATCCACCTGGTCCCGCTGCTCGTCATCGGGTACCTGGCCGCGGCGGCCGGCGTACGGCGGTTCACCTGTTTGTTCTTCACCATGGGCAGCCTGGCCGGGCTGATGATCGGGCTGCCGGCCGTGGTCGCGTTCGTGCTCAGCCACGCCAACCCGGACGTGCTGCTCGGGAGCCGGTACCAGCGGCTGCCGCGGGACATCCCGGCGCTCTACGGGTATGTCGACGTGTCGTTGTTCGTGTTCGCCGAGGCGCTGGTGTGCGGGATGGTGCTGCTCGGCGCGGACTCCCGGCGGCGGCGGAAGACGGTCGCGCTGCTCGAGGAGCGGAACGCTGAGCTGATCCGGCTGCGAGCGGTGGAGGCGGAGCGGGCCGCGGTCGCGGAGCGGACCCGGATCGCCCGCGACCTGCACGACGTGATCTCGCACCACGTCAGCGCAGTGGTGATCCGGGCGCAGGCGGCGGATCGGGTGGCGGACCAACGACCCGAAGTACTGCGGGAGGCGATCCGCTGGATCATTGCCAGCGGCAAGGAAGCACTGACCGCGATGCGGGAAACCGTCCGCGTGCTGAACACCGCCGCACCGGGCGCCGCTGGCGGGGTGGCCGGTGGCGGCGCGGCGGGTGGCAGAGGTGGCGCGGCCGGCGGAGGCGGTGGTGGTGGCGGCGGTGGGGGCGCTGTGGCGGCCGGCTCGGTTGGGGTGGGTGGGTCGCGGGGTGGGGACTCGGGGGGTGGGACGGCGCCGGTTCCTGATCTGGCCGAGGTGGCACGGATGGGTGAGCGGCTGCAGGCGGTCGGGATCGACGTGACGATGACGTTGCCACCCCGGCAGCGGCAGCTGACCACGGCGGCGGACCTGACCGCCGTACGGATCATCCAGGAGGCGCTGACCAACGTGATGGTGCACGCGAAGGCGAGTGCGGCGCGGGTGACCTGGCAAAGTGGGCCGCAGGGCGAGCTGCTGACCATCGACGACAACGGCAGCGGCGGACCCCCGCCGGTGAACGTGCTGGAGACCGCGCGGCGGAGCGAGAGCGGCCGCGGCAACGGGCTGATCGGGATGCGGGAACGGGCCACCGCGGTCGGCGGCACGCTCGCCGTCGCGGCCGGCCCCCTGGGTGGATGGAGAGTACAGGCATGGCTGCCGCCGCAGAACTGACCGAGCAGGAGATCCGGATCCTGGTCGCCGACGACCAGGGCGTGATCCGGATGGGCCTGGCGATGATCCTCGACCACGAGCCGGACCTGACCACGGTCGCCCAGGCCGAGAACGGCGAGGAGGCGCTCCGGATGATCGAGCAGTACGACCCCGACGTCGTGCTGATGGACATCCGGATGCCGGTCATGGACGGCCTGGTCGCCACCGAGCGGATCACCGCGGCGAACCAGGCGGCCGGCCGATCGCGTCCCGCCGTACTCGTGCTGACCACCTTCGACGACGAGGCCTACGTGCTGAGCGCGGTCCGCGCCGGCGCCTCCGGCTTCCTGCTCAAGGACACCGACCCGGACCTGCTGGTCGCCGCCGTCCGCGCCGTCCACCGCGGCGACTCACTCGTCGACCCGGCCTCCACCCGCGTGCTCCTGGAACGCTGCGTGGAACTCGAACGCCAGGTCGGCGGTACGACGACGCCGGCTCCTGCACAACCGGACGCCCGCTGGACCGGCCCCCTCTCCCAGCTCAGCGACCGCGAACGCGAGATCCTCGTCTGGATGGCCCGCGGCCTGTCCAACCGCGACCTCGCCACCAAACTCTTCGTCAGCGAAACCACCGTGAAGACCCACGTCAGCTCGGTCCTGTCCAAACTCGGCCTCTCCAGCCGGGTCCAAGCAGTCGTCGTCGCCTACGAGGCCGGTGTCGTCCGCCCCGGCGAGGCCGAGGTCCGCTGGGACGGCTGAACCGGCTGAATCGGCTGGGTGGTCCAGCAGATCGCTGTCCCGTCATCGCACGGGACCGGGGTCGGAGGCGGGGACGAGGAAGGCTCAGGCGTCGGCCCGGCGCTGGATTCCGTGGCGTTGCCCCAGATGCCGACGCGCTGCGCGATACCGCCCGGCTTGACGTGAACGACGACAGCGACTTCCCGGGCGCCGGCCCCGGTGGGGTGGAACTCGAGCTGGATCGAGCACGACTTGCCTCGCTTCAGAGTCTTGTGGCAGACCTTGGTCAGGGTGAAGTCGTCCTGATCACCCTCCAGCTCTCCGGTGCTGACCTCGAAGGTGGTCGCACCGGCGTTGGTGATGCCGATCTGCTTGCACGTCACCGTCTCACCGACTTCCGCGTCGGGGCACCGCCGCCGGCTGGGCGTCAGCTTGACGATCGGCCGCGGATGCGTGGCCGGGTGCGTCGACGGACCGGTGGTCCGCGGGCCAGTGGTTGCGTGGGTCGCTGGGAACGGCGCCGGCGGCGTCGGCGTGGGCTTCCGCTCGGTATCCACGAACGTGCCCGTACCCGCGCTGGTCAGGGATCCCTCGCCGGCGATCGCCTCCGGCACGGTGAACCCACTGATGGTGACGATGGCCGCGAACGCGGTCAGCAGCGCCATACCGACAGTACGGATCAGCCCAATTCGTCCTTTCGTGGTGAACATCGATACGACCAGCGGCGTCACGATCGCTCCCGCGACCGTCGGCAGCTTCCCAGCTCCGAGCACCGGAACGATGGCGGAGCACACGACCGACGACAGGGTGGCGAAGAGCAGCGACGTACCGCTGAAGCAGTTCGTCTCCTTGATCTTCTCGCTGACCCGCCGCGTCGACTGGGATTCCATGCGCCTGTCTCCTCTCGAACAGCTCCATCAGGAAGCCGAGTCGAGGAAACACACGCTGATACGCGAACGGCGGTAACTAGTCAGGGAGCAGCACGGCTCCAACGCCCGGTTGTGCTGCCGCCTGGGCCTCGGCGATCAGGGCCGCGGCTGCTTCCTGCCCGTTCTCGCCGGTGTGGGACATCCGGGCCGCGACCAGCCCGGCAACGATCGGCGTGCTGAACGATGTACCGCTCCATCTCGCCATGCCGTAGAACTGCTCCACCCGTGCCGCCTGTCCAGGCATGGCGAAGGGTGGTTCGTTGTACGTGTAGGTGCCCTCGGGGAAGGCGTTGACGAGTTCCTGGCCCGGTGCGTATACGTCCACCCAGCCGCCGTAGTTGCTGAAGGCGGCGATCCCGCGCCAGTGCGTGCCCAGCGCCCCGACGGACACCGTGTACGGCGACGCGGCCGGCCAGAACGGCTCCCGGTCGCCGTCGTTCCCGGCAGCCACCACCATCACCACTCCCTTGTGGCGACTGAGCCGCTCGGCGAACACCGGGAACGTGAGCGGCCCGCTCGCGTCGTACGCACGGGTGCCGGCCGACATGCTGATGATGTCCGGATGATCCTCTTCGAGGATGTCGTCCAGCCGGGCGACCAGGTCGGATTCCAGTGCGGCGCCGCCGAAGCCGAACACCTGCCGGACGACGACCTCCGCACGGGGCGCGACGCACTTGATGATTCCGGCAATGAACGTTCCGTGCCCGGCGTACTCCGCCAGGGTGCTGCCGTTGATCGCGTAGTCGTTGTCTCCGCGCACGCCCTTCAGCCACTTGCTGCGCTTGCGTGCCGACTTGTCGAAACCTGTGTCGACGACGACCACCTTCACGCCTTCACCCGCGCCGCGATCAGTGCTGAAGCCGGGCCAGGGAGAGCTCATGACCGGCAGCGGTTCCGGCTCGTCCGCCGGGCAGCCTGCGCCGTTGCCGCACAGGTGAATGGCGTGGTTGAGGCCGGCTACACCCCGGCCCAGTCCAATGACGGTGACCTTCTCCGTCGCCCGCCGGGACCGGCCCCGCTTGGAGTCGTCAGGCGGACGATTGATCGTGCGCTTCCCGCCATCGTGGATGAGGCCAAGGATCTCGAGCTCGGAGAGCTGCGGGTTGACGTCGCGGCGCAGGCGCAGCAGGCGGATTCCGGCCAGCACCGGACGTCGCCGCCGACGGTCCTCGTCGGCGGGCAGCAGGTACAACTTCGCCAGGATCTCGCAGACCTTCTCGAAGAATTCCTCCCGGACCAGAATGGCGTCCTTTTCGAACAAGAAGTCCGCACCGAATCCGGCGCTCCGGCTCCTGCCCTGGACCAGCCGCCGGGGTCGTTTGGCGCCATGGTCGAAGCGGCGCGCCATCAAGGCCCGCTGCACGAACTGCCGCGTGGTCGGCAGCTGCTTGATCGTTGCTTTCCTTACCATTTCCCCTCCCGGTTTCGTGCCGAATTGCTTAAAGTTCTTGAATGTCGGTCAGTCGCCGGAAAGGTCCAGAAGACCTGCTGCCGCTGGCTGTTTCCAGGCCGGCCGAGGCGTTTGCCGCGGCCACCGCGCTGCTCGGCGAGGCGGTGGATCCGGGGTCCGCGTCGATCGCTCATCAGGCCCGGGCGATCGTGTTGCGCGACTCCGGCAGTCAGGCCGAGGCAATCGCCGAACTGCGCCTCGCCCTGCGGCTGGCGAAGCGCAGCGGGGAGCCGAGCCGCGTCGCGGATGTGCAAGCCACTCTCGGCCTCACCCTCGGCCTCGGCGGCAAGCCCACCGAGGGCCTCGCTGTGCTGGCGAGGGCGATCGGCGCCAGCAAGGGCATCGCAGCTGGTCGGGCACTGACCAGGCGCGGCTACCTGCTCCGCGTGCTCGGCCGGTACGACGAAGCACTCGCCGACCTCCGCCGCGCCGTCCGCCTGCTCCGCGACGACCCGGTCTGGGAGGCTCGAGCCCGCGGCCACCGGTTCCTCGTCTACGCCGCCCTCGGACAGGCAGCGCACGCCGACCGTGACCTGGTCATCGCCGAGCGGCTCTCGGCAGCCACCGGGCAGGAGCTCGAGTCGGCGATGCTGGTCCACAATCGCGCGGATGTGGCCTTCCAGGCAGGCGATCTGCCCGCCGCGCTCGCGTTCCTCGACGAGGCGGGTTCCCGGTACGCAGCCTTGCAGACACACTGGCCGAGTCTCGCGACCGATCGGTGCGCCGCGCTGCTCGCGGCCGGTCTGGCGACCGAAGCCGTCACGGCCACCGAGGAGGTTCTGCAGGACCAGTTGCGCCACGACAGCACTGGCACCGGGACGGCCGACCTGCTGTTCGCCGTGGCGCAGGCAGCGCTGGCCGCTGGCCGGCTCGACCTGGCCGAGCAACGCGCGGCCGCCGCTGCTGAACTCTTCCGGCGACAGCAGCGAAGCGGCTGGTATGCCCGCGCGACGTACGTCACGCTGCACGCGCAGTACGACGCCGGCCGCCGCGATCAGCGACTCAGCACCAGGGCCGGCCGGCTCGCCGACCAGCTCGACGAGCTGAAGTCGGCGGACGGACCTTCGGCACACCTGCTGGCCGGTCGTCTGGCCGCCGCCCGGGGCCGACTGGCCGACGCGGATCGGCATCTCGCGCGCGCGGCGAGCTTCCGCCATCGCGGTCCCACCTTCGGCCACGCGGCCGGCTGGCTGGCCCAAGCGCTTCGGGCCGAAGCCCGTGGCGCTACTGCGGCCACGCTGATCGCCTGCCGGCATGGCCTCGAGGCCGCGACCGACCATCAACGATCCCTGGCCGCGCCCGAGCTGCGTGCCCACGCTGCGACGTACGGCGTCGAGCTCGCCGCGCTCGCCCAGCGTCACGCCGTACTGCGTAACGATGCGCGGATGCTGTTGCGCTGGAGCGAGCAGTGGCGCGCAAGCGCCCTGGCCTTGCCCGCCGTCCGGCCACCTGAGGACCCAGAACTGGCAGCCGATCTCGCGGCGCTGCGCAATGTGGCTCGCCGGCTGGACGCGGTGGGCGACTCCGATCGGCTCAGGGCCGAACGGAACCGCCTCGAAGCGGCGATCCGGGCCCGGACCCGACGGCTCCGGGCCGAAGGTTCCGGGGACGGGACCGATGCGCGCCGCGACACCGAGGCTGATTTCGGCGCCGCGATCGCCAGTCTGGGCGACCACCACCTGGTCGAGCTCACGGTCGTCGACGGCCTGCTCTATGCGGTGACGGTCGTCGGACGCCGGGTGCGGATGCAGGTGGTCGGCCCGGTGGCGTCTGCCGTCCGAGAGCTCGAGTTCGCGCTGTTCATGCTGCGGCGGCTGGCCCATGGCCGGGCGGCCGCGGGTGCTGTCGCCCAGCTCAACGCAGCAGGCCTTCGGTTGCAGGACGCGTTGCTGGGACCCGCGGCCAAGGACCTCAACGGTGCACCAGTCCTGGTCGTCCCGCCCGCTTCGTTGCACGCGGTGCCATGGGCGATGCTGCCGGCGCTGAGATCGGCGCCGGTCACGGTCGCGCCGTCGGCGTCGATGTGGTGGCGGGCCGGCCTGCTTCCGGCGCCGGCGCACCGCCGGGTCGCGCTCGTCGTCGGGCCCGGGCTCGAAGGCGGCCGGAACGAGCTGAAGGAGATCGGCCAGGAGTACCCGGGGTCGGTCGTGCTGACGGACGGGCAGGCCACCGCCGACCAGACCTTGACCGCGCTCGACGGTGCCTGGACCGCGCACATCGCGGCGCATGGGCGCTTCCGCCGCGACAACCCGCTCTTCTCCGCGATCGCTCTGGACGACGGTCCGCTGAATCTGTACGACCTCAGCCGGCTTCGCCGCGCGCCGCTGCGACTCGTGCTGTCCAGCTGCGAGTCCGGCGTCGCGGCGCCGATCGGTGCGGATGAGCTCCTCGGCGCGGTGTCCGCGCTCGTCCCGCTCGGTACCGCGAGCCTCCTGGCCAGCGTGGTCGCGGTCAACGACGCCACCACCGCGGGGCTGATGATCGACTTCCACCGGCACCTGCGCGATCGAGGCTCGTTCGGTGTCGCGCTGCGCGAGGCCCGCATCGGCGCCGGCGACGACCCGGTCGCGCTCGCGACGGCGCTGTCGTTCGTAGCCCTCGGCCGGTGAGGGGCTCACAGGTTGACCCAGGCAGTGGTGACCGGTCCCCCGCGCACCGACCGGCACCGGATCCGCACCGGGCCACGCTCCCTCCGATCGAGGATGAATCGCCCTAGCTCATCCAGTTGCACCCGTTCCCGGTGGCCATCGGCGGACTCCAACTCACACTCCATCGGCGAAGCGCCGAGAAGCTGACCGACGACCGTCAGCCCGTCGTCGCCCGGAGCGATCTCCAGCTCGATTCGGACACCCCCGCCTTCGAACGACAGCAGGCGATCCTCCGCCGTCTCCGGCGCGGCCCGGCGTACCGGTTCGTACTCCAGGTCAGGTGTGACCCCCGCCGAGTCGGCAATCAGGTCGGCCAGCTCGCCGTCGAGATCGCGCAGACCGATCACTTCGCGGGCCGCGGCGCTGATGTCCGCCGGCACCGGGTCAGCTTCTGCGGCGACGCGCCGGAGCCACTCCATGAGTTCGTCGTCGCCGTGGCCGGCATTCATCGCGAATCACCGCCGGCATCGGTGGCCAGGAACTCGAAGGGATACGGGTCGGCGGTCATGATCTCGCGGAGTGCCGCCAGACAGCGTTGCCGGGTCGGCCCGATACTCCCGATGCGCATGTCGAGTGCGGCCGCCACTTCTTCGTAGCTGGGCGGCGGATCGGCCATCAACACCCTGAGCAGGGTCCGGCAGCGCGGCTTCAACGAGCGGAACGCCCGCCACAAGGCCGAATCCTGCTCTCGGTGCAGCAGCGCGTGGTCCAGCGGATCGTCCTCGTCCGGTACGTCGTCCACGAGCTCGGTGATCTCCACCTTGGACCGGCGCCGCAACACCGCCAGGCACTCGTGCCGCATGGTGGTCGCGAGCCAGCTCCCGATGCTCTCCGGCTGCCGGACGCTGTCGATCCGTTCCACCAGCCGCAGCCAGGTGGTCTGGATGGCGTCGGCCGCGTCCTCGGTGTTCAGCCGCATGCCACGGGCGATGAACCACAAGAGGTTCGTGTAGCGATCCGCCAGGGCCGTCCAGGCGACCGGATCGTCCGAGCGAATTCCCGCGACGAGCGCGAGGTTGTCGAGCTGCCGTTGCTGGTCCATCGCACCGCGGCCCGGATTGTCGGAGCGGACCCACCCCCCTCGGCATTCTCGCCGAGAACAACAGCCGAGTCCACGGCGCATCGTGCCTCGCGAAACAGCCATCAGCCGCTCCTTCCGATCGCCCCGCTTGCGGACAAGAGCAGGAGACCGGAGGCCTGATACCGATTTAAGCCCGAAACATGCGCTTGACTAGAAGTACAGCCAAACCCCCACCACAACGGCGGCGAGCAGAAGTGCGGCGGTCAGAATCTGGCTGAGCACCGACGCCTTTTGGCGTCGGGGCAGGAAGTCCCCGGTCATACCTCCAGAATGCGTCGCGCCGGCCTGCCACCCATCGGTCTTCAGGACGGTTCCGGCGTCCTACCGGAGGATGAGAGACCGTTGCCAGGGGCATCCGATCGTCTACTCCCCGAAGACCTCGCGGCGGACCTTCTTCGGGACGCACATGGCCCAGGCGTCGAGGATCAGCTCGCGGAGTTCGTCGTACTCGAGGGCGTCGAGGCGGACCTCGATCCAGCGGAAGCGTTCGTCGGACGGGCTCGGCGGGAGGAACTTGTGCGGCTCAGCCGCCAGCGCCGCTGCCCGCTCCTCTTTCGGGAAGCCGATGCCCATCGTCTGCTCGTCCCGCGCCAGCGCGAGATACACGATCTGGCCGACGCGGAACTTGATCCGGTCGCGGACGAGCACCTCGTAGCTGCGGGGCAGGTCCTTCGTCACGCTGCGGATGTCCTCGAGGTCGACCACGACATCGACACTAGCCGGTAAAGCTGTCAACCGGTGTCAGCTTTGCGGGACGTACCGCAGTACCTGAATGCCCGACGTGTACGCCCGGGCGCTGACCAGGGTCAGGTCGGCACGGGACGTGAAGAGCGGGCGGCCGTTACCCAGCGCAACCGGGTAGAGCTTGATCCAGTACTCGTCGATGACGTTGTGCCGGGCGAACTGCTGGACGGTGTCGACGCCGCCGAAGATCACCAGGCCGCAGCCATCGGTCTGCTTGAGCTCGGCGATCTCCTCGGGAATGCCGGCGGTCGCCAGCCGGTCCTTCGGCGAGAGCAGCTCGGTCAGGGTGTTCGAGAAGACGATCTTCGGCGTCTCGACCATCCAGGTGGCAAAGTCGACCAGCTCCGGCGGGCTGTCCGGGTGGTCGCGCTGGGCGGTGAAGGCGGCGTTGAGCTGCTGGTACGCGTTCCGGCCGGTGAGCATCGTGTCCACCACCGCGCGCAGGTCCGCAGTGAACTCGACGTTCAGCTGGGGGTCGGGGAACATCCAGTCGAGCTCGCCGTTCGGGCCGGACAGGGCGCCGTCGAGGGTCAGGTTGAGGGCAGCGATCACAGAGCGCATCGGACTGTCTCCTTGGGGAAGTTCCGGTCTGGTCCCCCTAGCCTCTCGGTCGAGGGGGCTGCGGGTCATCCCCAGATCTGATGACATCGGGTCCGCCTTGGGTAACGTAGTCGGATGCCCGAGCGGAAACAGCGCGTCGTCAGCGCAGTCGAAGGAGCCGAGGTGGTGTTCCGCCTCGGTGACGCTGCGCATGCGTTCGCCGGCGTCCGGTTGTGGCAGGAGCTCGGGCTGCCGGCCGAGATGCTGGAGTTCAAACCGGTCGGCTACGGCTGGGAGCTGCGCCTGCCACGGCCGTCGGTGCACCGGATGGAGTACCTGTTCGACATCGCCGACCTCGGGATGCGGACCGACCCGACGAACCGGCGGGTGGTCGGCGGCGCGTTCGGCGATCACTCCTGGTTACCGCTGCCGGGGTACGTCGAGCCCGCATGGATCGCCGTACCGCCGATCGCGTCGACGCTGGCACCGCTGACGGTCGACTCCCCGGTCGGGCCGATCGACGTCCAGGTCTGGGCACCGGAAGGGATCACGCCGGCCTTCGAACTCCCGCTGCTGCTGTCGCACGACGGACCCGAGTTCGCGCTGTACGCCGGTCTGACGCACTACGTGGGCGCGATGATCGCGTCGGGCAGCCTGCCGCCGTTTCGGCTCGCGCTGATCCGGCCGACGACGCGCAACCTCTGGTACGCCGCGAACCCGCAGTACGCCGAGGCGCTCACGCAGTACGTGCTGCCGGCCGTGCGGGCGCAGTACCAGAGCCGGCGGCCGGTGATGATGGGCGCGAGCCTGGGCGCGCTGGCGGCGCTGCACGCGGAGTGGCTGCATCCGGGCAGCTTCGACGGGCTGTTCCTGCAGTCGGGGTCGTTCTTCACCCGCGAGACCGACCCGCAGGAGTCACGGTTCGAGTACTACGCGCAAGTGACCGCGTTCGTACGGCAGGTGCTGTCGGCAACCACGGCGCCGAGCACACCGCTGGTCGGGATGACCGCCGGGACCACCGAGGAGAACGTGCACAACAACCGGGTGCTGGCCGCCAAGCTCGCCGAGCTCGGGCTGACCGCGACCCTCGACGAAACGCCGGACATGCACAACTTCACGGCCTGGCGTGATGTGCTGGATCCTGATCTGACCGAACTACTGCTGCAGGTCTGGGGTGGGGCCGATGGAACGGGAGCAGGTAGAGCTGGAGGCGCCGGGACTTGACCGTCCGGGCACCCTGATCCGGTACGGCCATTTCGGCCGGCCGGTGCTGGTGTTCCCGAGCGAGCAAGGGCGCGCCTGGGACTACGAGAACAACGGCATGGTCGATGCCGTCGCCGACCTGATCGAGGCCGGCCGGGTCAAGTTGTACTGCGTGGACTCCTACGACCACGTCAGCTGGTCCGACCGCAGCATCCAGCTGGAGGATCGCGCGCGCCGGCACGAGTTCTACGAGTCGTGGATCGTCGACCAGGTGGTGCCGACGATCGGCGCGGACTCGCCCGGGGTGAGCGACATCATCACCACCGGCTGCAGCCTGGGCGCGTACCACGCGTTCAACTTCGCGTTCAAACGGGCGGACCTGTTCCCGGTCGCGATCTGCCAGTCGGGCAACTACAACGCGGCCAGCTGGCACGCGTGGGGTGAGCGCGGCGACGCGACGTACTTCAACAACCCGGCCGACTACCTGCCGAACCTGACCGGCGATCACCTGGAGTGGTTGCGCCGGCGGCTCTTCATCGTCCTGACCGTCGGTCAGGGCGACTGGGAGACCCACCCGACCGGCTCGTTGCCGTCCGCCCGCGTGACGGCTGCGATGCTGGCCGAGAAGGGCATCCCGCATGAGCTCGACCTGTGGGGGTACGACGTAGCGCACGACTGGCCCTGGTGGCGGCAACAGCTCGCCCATCACCTACCGCGATTCGTCTAGGAGGACCCCCCATCCCCCTTCTTCTTTCCTTTTCTTCTTTTCTTAGGAGGACTTGTGGCTGACCGCTCCCGCCATCTGATCGGGTTGTTGCTCGGCGCCGAGGAGGACTGGCCGCAGGCGTTCGAGGCGCTGCTGCAGCGGGTCGGCCCGGTGTCCCTGGACGGGCACGAGCACGAGTTCGGGTCGCGCCGGCTGACGATCGAGCCGTTCGACCTGAACGACCCGGTCCGGGTCGGGCTGGTGATCGACCGGCTCGCGTACTGGTACTACCACCCGCGCGAGTGGCTGAAGAAGGCCGCGCTGATGAACGGCACGTACCTGCTGAACTCGCCGTTCACGTTCCAGTCGATGGAGAAGCACTCGGCGTACTGCGCGATGCTCCGCCTCGGCCTGAAGATCCCGCGGACGGTGCTGGTGCCGTACAAGAATCCGGTCGACAACGTGCGCTGGGCCTACACGTCGGCGAAGTACAACCGGTCGTTCGACCTGGACGCGATCGCGGACGACCTCGGCTACCCGCTGTACATGAAACCGTTCGACGGCGGCGGCTGGCGGGGCGTGTCCCGGATCAACAACCGCGACGACCTGCACCGCGCGTACGACGCGTCCGGCGAGATGCTGATGCACCTGCAGGCGACGATCGAGTACGACAAGTTCGCCCGCGCGCTGTCGATCGGCGCCGAGACGATGGTGATGGACTTCCGCCCCGACGAGCCGATGCACAACCGGTACGCCGTCTCGCACGACTTCCTCTCCCCGTCCGCCGGCCACCAGGCGGTCGCGATCAGCCGGATCGTGAACGCCTTCTTCGGCTGGGAGTTCAACTCCTGCGAGATGCTGGTGGCGGGCGACTCCGTGCACCCCATCGACTACGCCAACGCCTGCCCGGACGTGGCGGTCACCTCCTTGCACTACTACTTCCCGTGGGCGATCAGCGCGCTGGTCAAGTGGTCCGTCTTCTCGCTCGCCACCGGCCGCCGCACCAAGGTCGACCTGCACACCGAGCGCTACTTCGAGATCGCCGACGACGAGTCCCTCGACTACGACGCCAAGCTCGACGGCTACCTGGCCCTCGCCGACGAGCACTTCGAGACCACGAAGTACCAGGAGTGGTGCGCCGCGAACCTGCCGGACTTCGACGCCCGCGTCCGCGACTGGGTGGCCGGCCCCGACTTCGCCCGCCTGTTGGGCGAGACGGTCGCCGCGACCTACCCGGCCCACGAGCAGGAGAAGTTCATGGCGCACTTCCAGGGCCTGACGAACCTCTGGCTGGCCGATCAGGCAGGCTAGGAGGTATGCGCGACGCGGAGGTGCCGGCCTGGTGGCGGCGGCTGGGGTTGGCCGGCTTGGTGGATGTGCATGTGCATTTTCTGCCGGATCGAATGATGGAGGCCGTCTGGGCGTACTTCGACGAGGCGCCCGCGCACTACGGGACCGAGTGGCCGGTGACCTACCGGACGTCGGTCGACGAGCGGCTGAAGACACTTGAGTCGCTCGGGGTTCGGGCGTTTCCCGCGCTGGTCTATCCACATAAGCCGGGGATGGCGGAGTCGCTCAATTCCTGGGCGCGGGACTTCGCCGCTGCCACTCCCGGGTGCGTCTCCAGCGGCACCTTCTACCCTGAGGCCTCCGCCGCCGGTTATGTGCGTGAGGCGTTGGAGTTGGGGACACGGATCTTCAAAGTGCATGTGCAGGTCGGCGACTACGACCCGCGGTCGGGGGAGCTGGATGACGTGTGGGGACAGCTCGCCGAGGCAGGTACGCCGGTAGTGGTCCACTGCGGCTCCGGACCGATCCCCGGCCGTCACACCGGCCCCGGGCCGATGGGCGAGGTACTGCGGCGACACCCTCAACTGACGGCGGTGATCGCGCACCTCGGCATGCCGGAGTACGCCGAACATCTCGCGCTCACGTCGTACCCGAACGTGCACCTGGACACGACGATGGCGCTGACACCGTTCACGGAGAAGCTGATGCCGTTCCCGCGGGAGTTGGTGGCTCGGCTCGGGGAGCTCCAGGACAGGATCGTGCTGGGGACGGACTTCCCCAACATCCCGTACGAGTACGCCGTCCAGCTCGAGTCGCTGGAGGCCCTCGATCTGGGTGACGACTGGCTACGAGCGGTCTGCTGGGACAACGGCGCCCGGCTACTTGCAGTCTGAGCAGCAGCCTTCGCCGCGCCAGGCGTCGACGCCCTCGCGGACGGCAACACCGGCGATGATCAGACCGGCGATCGGGTCCGCCCAGGTCCAGCCGAGCGTTGCGTTGAGCAATAATCCGACGAGCAGTACCGCGGACAGATACGTGCAGAGCAGGGTCTGCGTGGAGTCGGCGACGACCGCGTTGGACCTCAGCGCCTTGCCGGTACCCCGTTGCGCCCGCGAGAGGAACGGCATCACGATCAGCGATGCGACGGCGAGTCCGATCCCCACTGCCGACGTCTCAGGATGCGCGCCCGTGATCAGCGCGCGGACCGACTCGAAGCCGACGTACGCCGCCAACGCGAAGAACGAGCAAGCCAGCAGGCGAAGGGCACGCTTCTCGCGGGCCTCCGGCAACGGATGCTGGAACTGCCACAGGATGATCAGGCCGCTCGACACCTCCACCACCGAGTCGAGGCCGAACCCGACGAGGGCCACCGAGCCTGCGATCAGGCCGGAGGTCACCGCGATCACGGCCTCGATCAGGTTGTAGGTCACGGACGCGCCGGCCAGCAACTGCGCCCGCCGACCCAATCGCTTGCGTTCGGTGGGATCAACCACCGGCCGTCCAGCGCGGGTGACTGTCGGGCCGAGCTGCATCGGCTCACTCATGGTTGAGGCCGTAGTTGGGGCACAGGGCGACGGCGTCGCCGGTGAGGCCGAGTAGGCGTTCGGCGGAGGCCAGGAGGTCGAGGGTCGCTTCCGGGTGCGTCAGGCGGAAGAGCGAGGCCCGGCCCTGGGGGCGGGACTCGACCAAGCCGCAGTCGCGCAGGCATGCCAGGTGTTTCGAGACTGTCGACTGGGCCAGCCCGAGGTGCTCGGTCAGGTCGACGACGCGGTGCTCCCCCGTCGCCAGGTGCCGCACGATCGCCAACCGCGACGCGTCGCTGAACCCATGGAACAAACACCCTGCCACCCCGAGGGCGTCCACCTCGATCGCATTCATCGCCATTTGGCGATGTTATCGCAGTCCGGCAGGTCAAGGAACTCGGGGATTCGGTAAAATCTGGGGGTGTCGGAGACTCGGATTCACACCGTTGACCAGTTGCTGGACGTGCTCGATCGGGTGGTGAGTGCGAGTGGTCGGGGGGACCGGTCGCACCCGTCGGCTGCGGAGTTCTGGACGTCGTTGCTGAGCACTCCAGGTCACCCGCTCGCGACCCAGCTTCCCGATGAACCGCTCGTGGATTGGCAGTCCCGCGGGCTGCTCGGTGACCTCGCCAGCGCGCGGGTGCTCGACGTCGGCTGCGGAGGCGGCCGCAACACCCGCTGGTTCGCGTCGCAGGGTGCGACCGTCACTGGGCTTGATCTCGCCGCGGACCTCCTGGCGAGCGTTCGCGCCACGATGCCGGCTTCCGTCGAGCTGATCGCCTCCGACGTACTGCGTGATGCGCTGCCCGGCGGCCAGTTCGACGTGGTGTACGACTCTGGCTGCTTCCACCACATCGCGCCGCACCGACGGATCACGTACCTCGGTCGCCTCCTCCCGCTCGTCCGGCCTGGCGGCCGGTTCGGCATCGTCACGTTCGCCACCGAGCGGATGGAGGCCCCGTCCGACCTCGACGTTGTCACGACTGGCGACACGTACGGCGGCATGACCTTCTCCCTCGACGACCTCCGCACGATCTTCTCCAGGCTGACCGCTGTCGAGCTCCGCGCCGTCCACCCCGACCGCGACAACACCTTCGCCCCCGACTTCCTCAACGCAGCTCTCTTCACCGCCCCGGAGTAAGCACGCGGCCGGGTTGGTTCGTAGTCACCGCGGGCGGGTCAGCACGTAGGCGGTCGGCGTCGCGCCGTTGTACTTCAGCAGCCGACGCCGGACGGCCTTCAGCCCGCGCTGCCGGTCGACCGCCTGAAGGAGCAGACGTTTGTCCTCGGTGAGCAGGACCGCCCGCCCATCCGCGGTCAGCACCCGGTCGATCTCGCGAAGAGCCGCCGGATAGAGCTCGCGGTTGCCGCGATGAGTCCCCACCAACTTCCCGAACGGAAGATTCGCCACCACGCGGTCCACACTCCCGTCCGCGACCGGAAGGGCCCCAGCCTCGGCCCGCACCAGAGATATCTGCCGTCGCGTGTTCCGCGCCGCCATCGCCAGTGCCCGGCGATCGTTGTCCACTCCAACGACCCGTGCGCCCGGCGTACGCCGCCGTACCGCCAGCAAGATCGTGCCCGTCCCGCAGAACGGATCGAGCACCAGCTGACCCGTCCGGATCTTCGCCAGCCGGGTCAGTACCTCGGCGACCACCAGGTTCGTTGACCAGGGCAACCTTTCGAGCCGGCCGAACCGCCGTACCCACGACAGTGGCTCGAACGCGGCGGACGCGTACAACCCACAGGCCGCAAGCTCCTCGAGCGACCCGTCGACCGCACACTCCACGGTCTCGGCGGTCAACTGACGAATCGAATGAAGTGACGGCATCGCGCGAAGCTCCTCGATGAGGAGATCCGCCGCGCCGTCGACAGTACGCAGGACAAGGTGCGGCACTGACGCTCCGGAAGAATCGCGATCGACAAGGGAGTCGAAGCGCGGCGCAGGCAGCCGTCAGCGAACGGGCTCTGGCGGGGTCTGTCGGAGCGACCCCGCCCGGGCCCGTCAGAGCGACTGGGCTTGCGCCTTCAGGAACGCGTCATCCCGGGCAGCGTAGGCAGTCCGCGTCCCACCCCTCAACCGCTTTTCCCGAGCCCGTTGCCGACAGAATTCCAACGTTGTAACGTCGTCTTGTCCCGATCCGCCGCTCCCCACAGGAGAGAACATGCCCCAGCCCCGTGCCGAGTACCCACGTCCACAGTTCGTCCGCGCGGAGTGGGTGAATCTGAACGGCGAGTGGCAGTTCGAGAGCGATCGATCAGACTCGGGTCTCGAGCGGGGGGTGCGCGACCGCGAGCTGGCGCAGCAGATCGTCGTACCGTTCGCGCCGGAGTCTCAGTTGTCCGGGATCGAGGACGTCGACTTCCTGGAGGCGGTCTGGTACCGGAAGACCGTCACGATCCCGGCCGAGTGGGAGGGCAAGGACGCGATCCTGCACTTCCAGGCCGTCGACCACGACGCGACCGTCTGGGTGAACGGCGAAGAGGTCGTCCGGCACCGCGGCGGCTTCACCCCGTTCAGCGCCAACCTCAGCCGGGTCGCCAAGCCGGGCGAGGAAGCCACGATCGTGGTCCGCGCCCGTGACAGCCACCGCGGCCAGCAGGCGCGCGGCAAGCAGAGCCAGCTCTACCACAACCACAGCTGCCTCTACACGCGCACGACGGGCATCTGGCAGACCGTCTGGCTCGAAGCAGTTCCGACCGTCCACCTCAACCGCCCGCGGATCACCCCGGACGTTGCCGGCTCGAGCTTCCACCTCGCCGTACCGGTGTCGGCCAACAAGCCCGGCCACACGATCAGGGCCACGCTGAAGGACGCCGACGGCGACGTCACCACGGCGCAGGTCCGCGCCGACCTCGACTTCGCGCCGCGGCTGACCCTGCAGGTCCCGGCCGACCGCGTCCGCCTCTGGGACACGACGGACCCCCACCTGTATGACGTACTCCTCGAGCTGATCGATGCCGACGGCAACGTCATCGACACCGTGGACAGCTACGCCGGCCTGCGCTCCGTCTCGATCAACGGGCAGGCGATCCTGATCAACGGCCGGCACGTGTTCCAGCGGCTCGTGCTGGACCAGGGCTACTGGCCGGAGAGCCTGATGACCGCGCCGTCCGACGAGGCACTGGTCCGCGACATCGAGCTCAGCCTCGCGGCCGGCTTCAACGGCGCACGCCTGCACCAGAAGGTGTTCGAGGAGCGGTTCCTGTACCACGCGGACCGGCTCGGCTACCTGGTCTGGGGCGAGTTCGGTGACTGGGGCTCCGGCGTCGGCGACACCGGCGACAACAACCAGCAGCCGACCGCGTCGTACGTCGGTGAATGGCTCGAAGCGGTTGAGCGCGACTACAGCCACCCGAGCATCGTCGGCTGGTGCCCGCTGAACGAGACCCACCAGCTGCTGCACGACCGCATCACGCAGCTGGACGACGTCACCCGTGCGATGTTCCTGGCCACCAAGGCCGCGGACAGCACGCGTCCGGTCCTGGACGCGTCCGGCTACAGCCACCGCGTGCCAGAGACCGACGTGTGGGACTCGCACAACTATGAGCAGGACCCAGCCGAGTTCGCGAAGCAGATGGCCGGACTGGCGGACGGTGCGCCGTACGCCAACACGGGTGGGCACGAAGGACGGCCGATCTCCCAGCCGTACGCCGGCCAGCCGTACTTCTGCAGCGAGTTCGGTGGGATCTGGTGGAACGCGGAGAAGGCGGCCGCTGGGCGCGACGGTCGCGGGGCGGACTCCTGGGGGTACGGCCAGCGGGTCGCGGACGAGGAGGAGTTCTACACGCGCTTCACCGGGCTCGTCGACGTGCTGCTCGACAACCCGTTGATGTTCGGTTACTGCTACACGCAGCTGACCGACGTGTTCCAGGAAGAGAACGGCATCTACAACTTCGACCGGAGCAACAAGCTCGACGTCCCGCGGGTCAAGGCGGTGCAGGAGCGGCAGGCGGCGTACGAGAAGGACTAGTTGCATCGCAACTAGTCCTCAGGTAACTAGTTACGAAGTGAATGCCTGCAGGCCGAGGCTGCCGAGCGCGACCAGGGCCCAGAGGATCGCTCCGAGCAGGAGCGGCCGGGGCCCTGCGTCGCGCAACTCACGCGGCCGCAGTGACAGGCCGATCGCGGTCAGCGCGGCGGTGATCAGGCAAGTGCTGATCAGGCTCAGCGTCGAGGACCACGAGTCCGGTACGACGCCCGCGCTGCGCAGGCCCGCTGCCGCGACGAAGCCGACAAGGAAGAGCGGGAAGAGCTTCTTCCACGGCAGCGGCCGACGGGTCGACGCCGTGGATCCCTCGTAGTCATGGTCGTCGCGGTGCAGCGCCTGGGCCGCCCGGTTCTCCCGGCGGATCTTCAACGCGACCAGCGTCAGCACGATCGGAATGAGCGTCAGTGATCGAGTGAGCTTCACCACGATCGCCTGATCACCGGCCGCCTGGCTGTACGCGTACCCGGCCGCGACCACCGACGACGTGTCGTTCACCGCCGTACCGGCCCACAGCCCGAAGGCCTCCGAGCTCATCCCGAGAAGGTGGCCGAGCGGCGGAAACGTCAGCACCGCAACGACATTGAAGGTGAAGATCGTCGCCAGCGCATAGGCGACCGACGATCGCTTGGCCCCGATCGCCGCCGTCGCGGCCGCGATCGCCGAGCCGCCACAGATCGCCGTGCCGACTCCGATCAGCGTCTGGGTGTCACCCCGTACGCCGAGCAGCCGGCCGAACAGCCACGCGCCACCGAGCGCGATCGCCAGCGTCCCGAGCATGACGGGCAGCGACGAGACACCGACCTTGGCGACCTGCTGCAGCGAGAGGCCGGTCCCCAGTACGACGATCGACACCTGCAGCAGGGTCTTCGACGCGAACTCGTACCCAGGTCGCCAGGCCTCAGCTCTGAGAACCGGGACTGCACTGCCGGCGACGACGCCGAGCACGATCCCGAAGACGGGGCCGCCCACCAGCGGAACCAGCCGCCCGAGCGGGACCGCGATCGCGGTGATGGCGGCCACGATCAGCAGACCGCGCAGCTGCCAGAGCTTCGCGCCGAGGTGAGGGGAGGTGCGAGAGGCGGCGGGCGGGGCGTGCTGTGCCCTAACCTCGATCTGCACCATGCCGGAAGCCTCCTGCCTAAATGTACGCACATTTAAAGTAGGAGATGACCGGACATTTGGCAAGCCGGGAGGACGTAGATGGCTGGGCGCAAGCTCGAGCGGGTCAGCGGGTCGCCGCTGTGGAAACAGCTGCGCGAGGACCTGGTCCGGCGGCTGCGGTCCGGTGAGTTCGACGACGCGTTCCCGGGCGAGCTCGCGCTGGTCGACGAGTACGAGGTCAGTCGGCACACGGTCCGGCAGGCGCTCGGCCAGCTGCGGTCCGACGGGCTGATCGTCGCGGAACGCGGCCGGCAGCCGCGGGTCGCGACCGCGCCGGAGATCCGGCAGCCGATGGGCGCGCTGTACAGCCTGTTCTCGTCGGTCGAGGAGTCGGGACTGTCGCAGCATTCCGTCGTACGGGCGCTCGACATACGGGCCGACGGTGTGATCGCGGCGCGGCTCGAGCTGGAGGAGTCGATCCCGCTGCTGTACCTCGAGCGGCTGCGGTACGCCGGGGACGAGCCGCTCGCGCTGGATCGAGTCTGGCTGCCGGCCTCGCTCGCCTCGCCGCTATTGGAGGCAGACTTCACGCACACCAGCCTCTACAACGAGCTGGCAGTGCGGACGGGACTCAATCTCGACCATGGCCGGGAGGACATCCGGGCGGTGGTGCCGACTGCCTCCGAGCGGGCGCTGCTGCACTGTCCGGAGAACGCCGCCGCATTCTCGATCAATCGACAGGGGTCGTCGCAGAATCGCCCGGTGGAATGGCGCCACACGTTGGTGCGCGGCGACCGGTTTGGCCTCTCAGCCGAGTTCTCCGCCAACGCGGGGTATCGGCTGACCCCCAACACGGGCGCCCTAGCTCAGGCTTGGTGAGCATCCCGCCCCGTAGATACTGACTCCATGACAGTCAAAGAACTCCGCCTGGTAGTAACAGCAGAAGACTGGGACGAAGCAGTCCACTTCTACCGAGACGTCCTGGGCCTCCCCGAACGAGCGTCGTACTCGTCCGAAGACGGCCGAGTAACAATCCTCGAAGTAGAACGCGCCACCCTCGAAATAGCCGACCCCAACCAGGCCAACTACATCGACGCGGTAGAGGTAGGCCGCCGGGTAGCAGGCAAATACCGAATCGCCTTCGAGGTAGCAGACACCAATGCCACAACCCGCCACCTAGCCGACGCAGGCGCCACCGTCATCGCAGAACCCACCCGCACCCCCTGGAACTCCCTCAACGCCCGCCTACAAACCCCCGGCCAAATCCAACTAACCCTCTTCACCGAACTCGACCCCAACCACCCTTGACCGGTCTGCACCGAGCAGACGTCCTGTCATTGCTGGAGATTGCGGTTTCCCGTCACCAGGATCGCCTCCCGAGAAATGACCGGTCGACGAAAGCGCCGCAGTCACACGCGGGCGCTAGCCCGCAGTTCGCGGGCGGCAGCCCGCAACTCCCCGGCGCTAGCCGGGAGCACCTCCGGCGGTAGCCGGAAACCCCGGCGGTAGCCGGAAATGGAATGGTACGGCGCTAAGCCGGGGGTGGGTGGGAGCGCGCGTAGCAGGTGTGACGAGGAGCGGAGCGACGAGGAATGCCTGCGTAGCACGCGTGGGTCGGCTTCTCCCGCACGCGTGGGTCGGACTTACCTGCGTCTGGGGGTTTCGGTTCGGAAGGATTCGCCTAGTTCTTCGCCTGTGCCGAAGTAGTGGCGGAAGGTGTAGAGGAGGGGGGACCAGAGGGCGGGGTCTATGTGGTTGGTGTTGGGGATGACGATGTCCTTCAGAGCGTGCACTCGGAGGACCTGGGCCTGGGCGATCAGGAAGTTGCCCTTGGCATCTAAGTCCGCCTGGACCACGGTGGCTTCGAATTGGATGGGGCATTCGAGGACCCGCGGTGGGGTGACCAGTTCGGAGGCGACGGGAGTGAGTCCCGCGGCTCCAAATTTGCTCCGGCTGTGGCGGAAGCGGGCCTGTTTGGATGCCGGGACCGGGTAGCGGGCGGTCAGGCGGGCGATGCGTTCGACCGCTTTCCATTGGGCGGGTGAGGGGTAGTTGATGACTACCTCCGGTCGATCCCGCAGGTTCGCGGCGGTTTGGCCGGGTTCGCCGACGCCTAGGACCACGACGTCGCCGAGGGCCCACGCGGACGACATCGGGGCGAGGTTGACGGTGCCGTCCTCGTTCAGCGTGCTGAGGAGGGCGACCGGAGTACCGACGTACAGGATGGACGGTTCGATCGTCACGTGCGTCATGAACCACAAGCTAGAAGGCGGTTGCTTCGGCCGGCGCCTAACAATCGACCCGGCATGATGGAGGGCATGAGCAGCGAGGGCGAGGAACTGGCGGCGTGGGCGCGGATGCTGGCTGACGGCACCAGGGCGACCGTCTGCCTGGCCTTGCTCGACAACAGAGCGTGGACGGCGACCGAGTTGGCCACGTTCGCGAAGGTGTCGCGGCCGACGATCAGCGAGCACCTCAACCTGCTCGTCGAGGGCGGTCTGCTCACCGAAGTCAGGCAGGGCCGGCACCGGTACGTGAAGCTCAAAGGCCCCGAGACCGCCGAGCTGATCGAAGGACTCGCCGCCCTGGCGCCCCGACGCCAGGAAGTAGTGAACAGTCTCAAAGCTGTCAGCAAGCGTGACGCGTTCGCCAGAGCCAGGACGTGTTACGACCACCTGGCAGGGAAACTCGGCGTCGCGCTGGCCGACGCGATGACCGAGCGTGGCCTGATCGACTGGTCCGAGGGCATCGCGCTGACATCGGAAGGCCAAGCCTGGTTGGAAGATCTGGGCATCCGGATAGATGTACGGCGAGGTCGCCCGGCCGTCCGCTCCTGCCTGGACGTGACCGAGCGCCGCCCGCACATCGCCGGCGCGGTCGGTGCCGCGTTGTGTGAGCACGCTCTCAGGCACGGCTGGGTGACACACATCACCGGCGGACGCGCGTTGAAGGTGCACAGCGCGGTGGACAAGTTCGGCCTCGAGCTGCCCAGAGTCTGAGAATCACGAGAGGGAACACGCTTTCAGGAGGCGCCAGAGCCGAATTGCACCTAGCCTTCCGCCATGACTGAGTTCGAGCCCGGCACCGATCTGGTGTCCCGCCTCCCTCTGCCCAGCCACGTGGTCGTCCTTGCGGACGGCCAGTGGCGTCGCGGCTGGCTGATCGGCCGCGAGCACGAGGAGACGGGATGGACCGCTCTGGTGCAGTACGAGGGCGACGACGGTAACGAGCGGACGGAACGCCTGCCGGCGGACCGGATCGCTCTGCCTGAGACGGAGAGCCCGACCGAGCGCGCGTCGTAGTCGAAAGTCACCGCTGGAGGAGGAAGCAGCGCGAAGGCCCCCGGGGATTCCACCGGGGGCCTTCGTGCGTAACGCGGCCGTGGCGCCTCGAATCAGCGAACGAGAACCCCGGCCCAGGCCCTTCGGGCGGTTGACCTGGGACGGGATCCTCAGTGGCGTTACACACGGTGTATCGCTGGTGACGCCCCGAGTGTTACAGGATTCCTGGAAGTTTCTTCCGATCGGTTCTCAGCGGCGCGTTTCGAGTACGCCGCGATCCGAAAAGAGTCCGGGCAGCGGACGGCCCCGGTGCACGTCCCTGAACACCGGGGCCTGAGACCAGCGGCCTCTCGAGCGACCACTCATCTCTTCAAACAGGTGCCCCACTACTGACCGGTCATTCATGCCTTCAACAACTAGAAGCGCACGGCAAGCAGCACCCGTCCGGTCTCCGAGCTGCGGATGTCCAGCGCCTCGATCTCGTCGCGTTGCAGCTTGGTCGTCGCGGCCGGTTTCACCGTCGTACCGGGCGCCGACGTCCAGCTCGCGATCAGCTGCGCCTTGCCGGACCTGTCGGTGACATACAGCTCGTACCCGCGGGCGCGTTCGCTCGGCGTCGCGAGTTCGTCGTACCGGCAGCTGATCTCGATCGTCGTACCCCACTGCTCCGGGATCAGCCGCGCGTCTGCGGACAGCTTGCTGGACACGGTTTGCGCGAGTACGACGTAGTCGCCCTTCGGCTCGTCGCGGGTCAACGGGATCGCGATCACCGCACCGACCGCCGCGGCCGCGACGGCGATCCCGGTCATCAACGCGCCCAGCCGGATGCGTTGCCGCCGGCGTTCGCGTTGCACGCTGCGGACCAGCGCAGGCAGCAGGTTCGGCGGTTCGACCGTGATCGCCGCCAACGCCCGCTCAGCCGGCAGCGCGCCGAGCGTCGCCGGTACGTCGGCCAGCGCCGCCACCTCGGCGGAGCACTCGTCGCAGGTCCGCAGGTGCTCCTCGTACGCGCGCCGATCCTTCGCCGACAACGCCCCCAACAGGTACGCGGCATCCCAGTCCTTGTACGGATCGCTCACTGACTGGTCACCCCCTTCTCCTGCAGCGCGAGCTTCAGCGCCCGCAGCCCGTAGTGCAGCCGCGACTTCACGGTGCCCGGCGGGATATCCAGCTCTTCGGCGATGTCGGTAACCGTACGGCGCCCGTAGTACGCACGAACGATCACCTGGCGATGCTCTTCGGACAACTGCGCCAGCGACTCAGCCACCAGCCATGCATCCAGTACTGCGTTCGCGTGGTCGGCGCTCGGGTTCTCAGGCAGGTCGCCGCTGGCCACCTCGCGACTGACGCGGGCGCTGCGACGATCGTCGATGACGAGGTTGCGCGCCACCGTGAACAGCCAGGCCCGAGCTCCGGGCTCGTCCTCGGACAGGATCTGCGGCCGGCGCCACGCCCGCAGCAGTGTCTCCTGTACGACGTCCTCCGCGAGCCGATCGTCTCCGGTCAACCGGACCACGAACCGCCACAGCGCGGGCGCATGCACGTCATGCAACTCACGCAGCAGGGCCGCCCGGTCATCGGCCATCGGTGCTCCTGCTCTCTCGGCCGCTTCTCGCCCCCATTCTGCACAGGAAGCAAAGCGGTTGCGTACGGGTCAGCGGCCGGTGAGGGTTCGCAGGACGCGGACGAAGGCCTTGCGGTCGTCCGGCGGGATGGCGGCGAGCAGGCGCTCTTCCTGGACCCGGATGTCCTTGCGGACGGCCCGGCGTACCCTCCGGCCCTCCGCGGTGATGGCGAGCAGCCGGACGCGGCGGTCGTCGGGATCCGGCGTGCGGTCGATCAGGCCGGCCCGCTGGAGCTCGTCGAGGGTGCCGATGATGCGCGACTTGTCCGCGCCGATCGCCTCGGCGAGCGCGGCCTGGGTCCGCACCGGGGTGTCGTCGAGCGCGGTGAGGACGGAGTACCCCCACATCGACACGTCGTGCGCGGCCAGCACCGGGGTCTCGAGCGCGATCAGCTCCCGCACCAGCGGGTAGAGCAGCGCGGCGAGATCGGGGCGCTCGGTCGGCATGGCTCGAAGGTAACACTGGCGCAATCATAT
Source organism: Kribbella sp. NPDC026611 (assembly GCF_040638345.1). NCBI lineage: Bacteria > Bacillati > Actinomycetota > Actinomycetes > Propionibacteriales > Kribbellaceae > Kribbella > Kribbella sp. NPDC026611. The sequence goes on along the minus strand of NZ_JBEZYC010000003.1, from coordinate 782,145 downwards.
GCGTGCGCTTATGATATGCGCATGCCTACTATTGATTACGTTGCTCTCGACACGGTCGCCGTACTCACCAGCATCGAGGTGGCGGTCACGGTGACTCCCGACGATCTGACCAGGCCGACGCCGTGCCGGGCCTGGACTGTTTACGGGCTGCTGGCGCACATGGCCACGCAGCATTACGGGTTCGCGGCAGCCTCGCGGGGTGAGGACGACGCGGACGTCTGGAAGGTGCGGGATCTCGGGGACGACCCGGTCAAGGCGTACGTCGCCTCCGCGGAGCATGCACTGGAGGCGTTCGCGCAGCCTGGGGTGGCGGAGCGGGTGTTTCCGCTGCCTGAGTTCGGACCAGGGGTCTCGTTCCCGGGGGCGCAGGCCGTCAGCTTCCACTTCATCGACTACGTCGTCCACAGCTGGGACCTGGGCAAGTCGGTCGGCAAGCGGCCTGCATTCGAGCCGGCCGTACTCGAAGCCGCGCTCGACGTCGCCAAGCGCGTCCCGACCGGCGAGATCCGCGAGGCCCCCGGTACGCCATTCGGCCCCGACATCGCCTACACCGGCACCGACCTCCTCGACCAGACCGTCGCCCTCCTCGGCCGCTCCCCCAACTGGCCGAACTAACCCGTCGCCGCGCCGACCTTTCGTCCGCCCTTGACAATTTTCCTGAGTCTGCTCATTATTGAGTTAACTCAGGTTAACGAGTCATCGGTAGGAGAAGCGTCATGCGAGCGTTCGTCGTCAGTCAGTACAAGGGGCCGCTGCAGCAAGCGGATGTGCCCGAGCCCGTGGTCGGAGAGCACGACGTGCTCGTCCAGGTCCGCGCGGCCGGGCTCAACCTGCTCGACGAGAAGATCCGGGCCGGTGAGTTCCGGCAGATCCTCCCGTACAAGCTGCCGCAGATCCTCGGCAACGACGTCGCCGGAACGGTGATCGGCGTCGGCGCGAAGGTGCAGGGCTTCAGGCTCGGCGACGAGGTGTACGGCCGGCCCGACAAGGACCGCATCGGCACGTTCGCGGAGCGCATCGCGGTCGCCGAGGCCGACCTGGCGCTCAAGCCGGTGTCGATCAGCCTCGAGGAAGCAGCCTCGCTACCACTGGTTGCCCTGACCGCATGGCAGGCGCTCGTCGAGCGCGGCAACCTACAGCCGGGGCAACGGGTCCTCATCCACGCCGGCTCGGGCGGAGTCGGCTCGGTCGCGATCCAGCTCGCCAAGCACCTCGGCGCCACGGTCGCCACAACGGTCAGCGCAGGCAACGCCGACTTCGTCCGCGAACTCGGGGCGGACTTCGTTGTCGACTACCGCAGCCAGGACTTCGAACAGCTCCTCGACGGGTACGACCTGGTCCTGGACAGCCTCGGCGGGAAGAACCTCGAGAAGTCGCTCCGCGTACTGCGCCCCGGCGGCAAGGCAATCGGGATCGCCGGGCCGCCCGACGCGGCCTTCGCCCGCGAGCTCGGCGCGAACCCGCTGCTCCGGCTGGCGATGACGGCCCTCAGCAGCGGCATCCGTCGCCGGGCCCGGCGTCTCGGCGTGACGTACGAGTTCCTCTTCATGCGCGCGAGCGGTGACCAGCTTCGCCAGATCACCGCCCTCGTCGACGGCGGCACGCTGCGCCCCGTCGTCGGACGGGTCTTCGACTTCGACCAGACCGTTCAGGCAATGCAGTCGCTGGAAGTCGGCGGCATCCGCGGCAAGGCCGTCATCAGCCGGCCCTGAGACACCCATCTCAATCAGGCACCAACCACGAAACAGGAGAACACCGTGAATACCAGCAAGCACGTACAAGACAGCTTCATCACCGCCTATAAAGACGCTCCCGCCCGCACCGTCAACGCCGGCGGCGTCACCTACGCGTACCGCGAACTGGGACCGAAAGGCGGCATTCCCGTCGTCTTCTTCGTCCATCTCGCCGCGACTCTCGACAACTGGGACCCCCGGATCATCGACCCCATCGCACAGGGCCGCCACGTCATTGCCTTCGACAACCGCGGCGTCGGTGCGTCCACCGGCCGGGTGCCGGACAGTGTCGAGGCGATGGCCGACGACGCCTACACCTTCATCACGGCGCTCGGGTTCGACAAGATCGACATCTTCTCCTTCTCTCTCGGCGGCATGATCGCGCAGGCCCTCGTGGTGAAGCACCCCGAGCTGGTCCGCAAACTCGTCCTCACCGGCACCGGGCCGAAGGGCGGCAAGGACATCGACAAGGTCGCGCGTACGACGTACTGGGACATCCTGCGCGCCACCCTGACCCGGTCCGATCCCAAGGAGTTCCTGTTCTTCAACCGCAATGCCACCGGCAAACCTGCCGCTCGCGCGTTCGTCAACCGGCTCGAGGAGCGCACCGTCGACCGCGACGCACCGATCCGGATCACGGCGTTCCAGACCCAGTTGAAGGCGATCAAGAAGTGGGGCCGCTCCGCCCCCGACGACCTGTCCAAGATCACGCAGCCGACCCTGATCGCCAACGGCGACAACGACCGGATGGTGCCCTCGATCCTCTCCGAGGACCTGCACCGGCGCATCGAGGACAGCCAGCTGATCATGTACCCCGACTCTGGGCACGGCGGCATCTTCCAGTACCACGAGACGTTCGCGCCCGTCGCGGTCGAGTTCCTCGCCCGATGACCGCCCAAACCAGCAGGAGAAGGGCGACACCATGAGCACGACACCGACCGCCACGCAGCCGTCCGTGCAGAAGCACTTCACCTCGTCGATCCTGCTGTGGGTACGCACCGACCAGCCCCGCCAGACCGGCATGGACTACTGGAAAGGCCCGCACTCCGGGATCATCTCCGCCACCCCGGGTCTGGAGGAATACCGGCAGCTCCACCTCGCCGAGCACAACCCGGGCCTGTGGCCGACCACCGACGGGGTCGAGACCTCGATCCCTCTCGACCGCAAGATCGACGGCCTCGCGGAAGTCACCTTCCAATCCGCCCTGTCACCTCTGAGAGGGCGCAAGCAGACGCGGCTCGCCTTCAAGGACGAGATCAACGTGTTCCGCCGTACCCTGCTCTACACCGGCACGCCGAACTCGTCGCGCTGGTACGACGTCGCCGGTCCAGCTGAGACGGTCGGCGCTGGCGCCCTGGTCTACCTGCGCCGCCGAGGCGGGGTTGGCGCCGGTGAGTTCCGCAAGTTCATCACAACGCAGCTCGCGCCCGCGCTCGCCGGGACGGGCGTGCTGAAGGAGCTGCGCACGCAGACGTTCCTGCCCTGGATCGAGAAGCTCTGGGACACCCCGAACGTCGCGCACGACAACCCGGCGGATCAGCATTTCAACGCCTCCATCAGCCTCGGGTTCACCGACACCGCAGTACGGGACGCCTTCTTCGCGAACAGCGCGATCGAGAAAGTGTCCGACCAACTGGCGCCGCTCGCCTCCGCGATCCACGCGTACGACGTCACCGCCGCCCTCACGTACGTGAAGAACGGCGTCATCCTGCCGCAGTACCAGCAGTAGCGACGCACTTCGTCCACCAAGCCTGCGCACGTGGCGCGAAGCTCTATCCGAGCTCCGGGACATCGTCCCCATGAAAGAATGAGCGCCGGCACGAGCCCATACAGCAGGGGTCCACATAGCAGAAAAGGACGGCAGCCCATGCCACTCGCCTCCCAACCGGTCGGACGGCGCGAGCGGAACAAGCAGCAGAAGCTCGAGCGCATCACGGCCGCCGCCCGGGAACTGTTCGCCGAGCGCGGCGTCGACGAGGTCACCACCCAAGAAATCGCCGACAAGGCCGACATCGGTGCGGGCACCCTGTTCCTCTACGCCAAGACCAAGGGCGAGCTCCTCCTGCTCGTGCAAAACTCCACGTACGCCGACGCTCTCGCACAAGGCAGGTCGGCAGCCGAGAGCATCCCCGACCTGCTCGACGCGGTGATGGCGATCGTCCGCCCGGTCGTGGAATGCAACCGCAAACAGATCGACAACGGGCGCACGTACCTGCGCGAGATCGTCTTCGGCGACCCCGAAGAACCCCACCACCGCGACGCACTCAGCCTGACCGTCCAAACCGAACAGGCCGTCGCCGACGTACTCCAACGAAACAACCACACCACCCCCGACGACGCCGCAACCCTCGCGCACATCATCTCCGCCATCATGTTCGTCAGCATGGCCGCAACAATCAACATCACCAACCCAGTCGACGCCATCACCCAAGAAATCAAATCCCAGATCCGCGTCCTGCTACGGAAGTGACCCCGGGAGAATTCCTCTCGAGCCAGCCGCCGGAGCGGCCGTCCGTGTACGGCACGCTTGGCGATCATGCTCGAACACGACGATCTCGCCGTCGACGACAACCGCGCCCTGCTGCCCGGTGAACGCATCGACGACCTCGGGCCAGCTGTCGTCGAGCGACTTGCGGTTCCGCGAGTACAGGGCGGCGCGATAGGCGAGGCACCGCTCACCGCCGACCTTGCACTCGTAGATCCAATCCGGATCCGAGAACCACTCGCTGATCAACATCGCGAGTATCGGCGCCACCCAGCCCGACCGACTCCGCCGATTCCGTACCCACCGAACGCCCGCTCGCCAGTTCGCATTGGTGCCCGAGGCCCCAATCACAAACCAATCTCGCCGGCCGTTCCCCCAGCCCCCGCCCCGGCCTACCCCGACTTGGCGGCCATGTCGGACTACCGCCACTGCGCCTACCCCCGGCTCGGGGGCTGCCTTGGCCTACCGCGGCTGCGCCTACCCCCAGCTTGGCGGCCGTGTTGGGCCACCGCCGCCAAGCCCACCGCGACTTGGCGGCCGCGTTGCGCCAGCCACTGCGCCTACCCCCAGCTTGGCAACCGCTTAGGACTATCGCCGCCACGCCGACCCGACTTGGCAGTCGCGTTGGGCTACCGCGGCCACGCCCACCCTGGCTTGGCGTCGCGTTGGATTACCGCAGCTGCGTCTACCCCGGCTTGGCCGCACTGGGTCCTGCCGCTACGCGTACCCCAGCTGGCTCAACCGCGGCCGCGCCTACCCCCGGCTTGGCCGGGTACCGCGTTAGCTATCGCGGCCCCGGCTCCCTCCTCAAGCCCAACCTCGCGACCCACCTGCCGGGCGCGTCGGACTAGCGGCGCTCCGGCTGGCGCCGCCCACGGGACAGCCGGGACCCGCGACCGAACCAAGCATCCAGCGCCGCGTCATCCCCCAACGCCCCGAACGGCCCAGCCGGCCGCTCCACCATCCGCATCAACGCCAGCAACCGCTGACAGCGCTCACACATCCCGCCTCCCCTCTGTACTTGTATCGGGCAACAACCCCCGAACGTTTCAAGAACCCCCGACAGCCGCCGAACTCACGTCAGCGCGCGGACCCGACCTCGGTCACCCATGGTCGCGACGGTCACCTCGGTCACCCACGGTCGCGACGGTCACCTCGGTCACCCACGGTCGCAACGGTCACCGCAGTCGCCACGGTCGCCCGATCGCGCCAATCACCAGGATCACCATGGTCGCGAAGTCGCGCCGATCACCACAGTCACCACCGGTCACGACGCTCGCCACGGCCGCCCGCGGTCGCCGCGGTCACCAGGATCACCGCAGTCGCGGCCGTCACCACGGTCGCCCCTCTGGTCGCGGCGTTCACCAGGATCACCATGGTCGCGATGGTCGCGCCGACCACCACAGTCACCACCGGTCACGACGCTCGCCACGGCCGCCCGCGGTCGCCGCGGCCACCAGGATCACCGTGGTCTCGAGGGTCGCGCCGATCGCCACAGTCACCACCGGGCGCGATGCTCGCCACGGTCACCCACGGTCACCCACGGTCGCGGCGGTTGTCGCGGTCACCGGGGTTCCCGCGGTCGCGGCGGTCTGGGCCGGGCGGTCGGGGCGCTGCAGACTGGTCTGCCTGCGCGGGCTGGCGTGGCACGTGCACGTAGTGACTGTTGGTGGACGGCGGCGGCTCGCCTCCGGCACCGACCGTGTAGACGTCCATCCCGTCCACCTGACGGAGACGGACGCCGTTCACCAACTGCTGACTCTCCGCGAGCGGGGAGTGTGAGTCGGCGGGCTTGGCTTCCGGACCGTCCATCGCCTGGTGGTACGACTCCGCCACCTGCAAATCACGTCCCAGCCGGGCCTGGTGGTTCGCGACGTACCAGTCCACAGCCGCCATGTGATACCACTTCCCTCCCGACCCATCCACCACCTCAACAGGCCGCCCCGGCCGAGTATCAACCGTCTGCCAAGCCACCGCCCGCCCCCGCTCAACAACCGCAAGAGTCACCCGATACCGCTCCGCATCCTCCCCCACCGCCCCACCCCCACCACCACCCGAAACAGGCTCAGCCCCATCGGCCGACAACGGCTCCGCCGCACCGGCTGACACCAGCCCAGTCCCACCAGCCGACAGCGGCTCGGTTGAGCTGGTCGACGGGGGCTCATTCGGGGCTGGTGTGATGCTCGGGACTGTGCGGAAGACGTGGTCGAGTGCGGGTCGGTCCTCTGCGCGGGCGTGGGAGAGGACGGCGAGCTGAGCTCCGGTTTCGCGGCAGCGCTGCACCCCGGCGATGAAGAACTCGGCGATCGCCGGATCGCCCGCGGGGCGAAGCGCGTCCGTCTTCTCGACGATCGTCTGGGCGGCCTCGCCGGACAGCTGGACGTTCGTCAGCCACTCGGCGTCCGTCGCCACGACCCCACCGGTCGCCGCCCCCGCCTGCTGGTAGGTCTCGGCCAGCGCGCGCGTCGTGAAGACACCCACCGGCCGACCCTCGGCCTCGCGGTACGGGCCGTCGACGATCGCCGCCACGAGCGCGTCGCGATCAACCCCACCCGCCACCCCGAGCCTGATCCGCTGACCGGAGTCCCGATAACCCACCGCGGCCAGCGGTTTCCCGTCCTCCCCAACCGCGACCGCGATCGCCGTACCGCTGCCCTGCCCCGCAGCCGTGCCCGCCGGCGACTTCAGCGCCCGCAACACCGCAGCCAACTCCGGGTCCCGATCCGCGTCAGCAGTGTTCTCGCCGGACAGCCGCTCCAGCACGTCACCGATCAGCTCGGCACGCCCTTGGAGTACGTCGTACTGCGCCTGCTCAGGAGCCAGCCGCAGTACATGCCCGCCAGCGTCGTGAAACCGCGCTACAGCCGCAGCGACGTCATCGGCCGCTACCCCCGCCGTACCCGCATCCGCCCACCCCAGGCTCGGCACATCGTCCAGCCGACTACCGAGAACCGGCCGGACGTTGCGCATCACCTCGCCGGCGTACTCCGGAGACGCGTTGTAGCCGCCCTGCCCGTGCTCGTGGATACCGACCCCGAGCCGCGCCGCCTCGCGCAACCCGACCAGCAACGCGAGAGCGCGGTGGGGGTCGGGCATCTTGCCGCGCTCGTCGAGCACGATCGTGCCGGCGGAGGAGAGTCTGAACACGGCGATCTGCGCCGGCTTCCCGGAGTGATCGTCGATCGACACCAACCGCGGTCCCGCGGCCAGGTCGCCGTCATCCGGCAGTACGTCGACGGTCACGCCGTTGTCGAGGCCGTCCCGCGCGAGCAGTGCCCACTTCCCGTGCCGCGCCGGATCGTCCGACCACGCGTCGACTGCCGCGAGTGACTTCGCCTCCGGAAGCTGGCGGCTCGTCTCCTGTACGAGCTCTTCGACCTGCGACGCCGTCCAGTTCGGCTCGCGAGGCGCGATCCGCCCGTCGGTCGCCGGAACAGGCGAGATGCCCGCGGCGTCGACCACTCCCCGGCCTTCGCGGGCGGCGATGCGATTCACGGCGTACCAGACGGCGCCACCGAGCTGCTCGGCGGAGAGGATGTCGTCTCCGCGCCGCCCGCCGAGGTCGGGACGGTTCGCCAGAACGTCGCCGAGACTGGGTACGCCGCTGAACGTCGACGTCACGCCACGGTCAGCGGTCGCCGTGCCGGGATGGGTCGAGCCGGCGCCGACGATGCGCAGGTCCTCGCCCTTGCGGACGAAGGTCGCGACGGTGAACGTCTGGCGGTCGCCGGCGGTCGCAACGACGGCGTACTCCGGGCGTTCCTCGTCGTCCGGTACCGGTGGAAGGAGCTCCGGGTCGCGCGGCTCCCGAATCTCGAGCGCCGCCAAAGCCGCCCGACGCGCCTGCCACACCGGATTGCGTTCCTTCACCCACTCCTGCGCGCCCGGCCGAAGCCCCTTGATCACCAGCCCGACCAGCTCATCGCGCGCCGCATTTTCCTGCTCCCGCACCCGCTGAGCCGTCTCCAGAAACTGATCCGTCTCCAGAAACTTGTCCCGAGCCTGATCCGCCAATGTGTTCCACTCCGCGCTGCCCCGGGCAACGACCCGAACCTCACTCCCCGGCTGCCGCCCAAACCCCGCCACCGCACCCACCAGCCGCGCAACCTCCACATCACCCATCCCCCGATCGTCACCCACCCCCGGGTCACCACCCCAACCCTTCGACGACATCAAAAACCCAGCCAGATCCTGGCTGAGCGACTTAGCGATGGTTCTTATGCTTGGGGCCATGGCTGACGTGGAGTTGCGGCATCTGGCGACGATGGCAGCCGTCGTCGAGGAGGGGACATTCGGGCGGGCGGCCGCGCGGCTCGGGTACACGCAGTCGACGATCAGTCAGCAGGTTGCTGCTCTGGAGAGGGCCGTGGGTGGCGCCCTGTTCGAGCGGCCCGGTGGTCCTCGGCCGGTGCGATTGACGCCGCTGGGCACCGTCGTACTCGAACAAGGGCTGGGTGTACTGGCGAAGGCGGACGAGCTGACCGAGGCCGTCGATCGTTTCAAGGCCGGTGACGGGCGGATCGACATCGGCACCTTCCAGAGCGTGTCCAACCTGATCCTGCCGTCCGTCATCCGGCGGTTGCGGGACGAGCGTCCTGCCTGTGAGATCAGACTGACCGAGGTACCGACGGATCCGCAGCTCGACGGCCTGGACCTAGTGTTCTACGACCGGCCGATCGACGGCGACCTCGAGGTCGTCAAGCTGATCGACGATCCCTACCTGCTCGTGGCCCGGCCGGGCGACTTTCCCGACAGTCCGGTCGCGCTGAAACACCTCGACGACCAGCCGATGGTCGGCTGCCATCTGCCGTGCGACCAGGTGTGGCTGGACCAGGTGATCGCTGCCGGCGTACTCCCCCGGGTGGTTTTCCGGGCGCCGGGCAACGAGTCGATCCTGTCGATGGTGCGCGCGGGACTGGGCTGGGCGGTCCTGCCGCGGCTCGCTCTGCACGGGTCGGGCACGCGGTCCGACGACCGCCTCGCGGTCCACGAACTGCGTCCCGCGCCGAGCCGCGGGATCTACCTGCACTGGGCGGCCACGGCTTCCCGCTCGCCACTGGCGGATCGGGCCATCGCGATCGCCACCGAGATCGCGGCCGAGGTATCAGCCGAGGCCGGAGCGGGCTATCACGTTGGTGATGCCGATGTGTACCGCGGTGAAGCCCCCTTGAAGGAATGACTCGGCGAGCTCGCCCGCGGGCTGGTCGGGGTAGTAGCGGTCGGCGATCCCGATGGCAACGCGCTTGATCCGGTCCGGCTCGGCGCTGATCCGGGCCTCGCCCTCGATGGTGACGAAGCTGTAGGGCTGCTGCTCGTCGCTGATGCAGACCGCGACCCGCGGGTCCCGCGCCATACTCTTGCCTTTGACGCTGCCGGGCGAGAGGGCGAAGGCGAGTTCGTCCCCGTCGAGCACGAAGCAGATCGGGGTGACATGCGGCCGGCCGTCGGCGCGGGTCAGCGACAGGTGGGCGAGTCTGGTGCCCGCGGTGACGAAGGTACGCCACTCGTCGACGGTCATCGTGGTCATCGGGTCTTCCCTTCGTTCGCGATGCTGGATGGTGCGGTACGGAAGCGCCAGCGAGTCGCGCTGAACCCATCTTCCTTGCCAAAGGCAAACACCTGCACCGGCTGAACGGCATACACGTACCGCGGATCATCAAGGCCGCCGTCGGCCGGATCGTAAAACTCACCGCCCCGGACAAACGGATGCCACCACGGATACTTCACCGGGAAGGCCCCCGCGATCTCCCGCAGCCTCCCTTCATCCCGAACAAGACCGGCGACACCTTCAAACACCAGATCAACATCGGACCCCGGCACCGTGACAACGCACCGGCTATTACGCGCAAGATTCCGACTCTTACGAGCCCCCCGCGACGTAACAAAACAAACCATCCCCTCCACCCAAACAGCCAAAACCGGCACCACATGAGGCGCCCCACCAGGCCCAGTCGTCGCCACCAGATAGTCCCTCGCCCCCGCGATCCGCCCCTGCACATCCACCCAGCCCAGCCCCGTAAGAGGCGCCCCCCGAGGACTATCCAGCCGCTCACCCGCCGGCTCAACCGCCGCCGTATATCTCGCCATACCCCGACCCTAGAATCGCCCGCTACATCAAGAAAAGCGACAGTTCCCGATCCTATTGATCGCCAAACCGCACCACAATCCGCGCCCGTCAGCGCGTCGTGCCCCTGTGCGGACGCATGATTCTGTACTGACCTCGACCGGCCGCCGTACACGCGCGAACGGTGGCCTGCTCCAGGTCGAGGGTTTGTAATGGAGGCAGGGACTCGGGAGCGGGGGACGGATTTGGCTGGTGGGCGGGCCGCGGCGCTGAACTACTACAGCCACGCCGAGGGTCTGGTGATCTCGGTAGTGACGCCTGCGCCCTCGACGCCGCTCACCGTGGAGGTGCCGGCCGATGGCCCCGACTCACCCGTGAGACGTGACTATTTGAGTGCGGCAGCCAGCCGGCTGATCATCGACGTGCACGGCTTACCGAGCAGGTGGGACACCTCGTTCCACGCGGGCCGGCTCCGCCAAGCACTGGCCTTGCCGCCGTCGGTGAACGCAGCCAAACGGTCGGGACCGGTGCTCCAACGGAAGCTGCGGTCTTCGTCGTACCGCTATGGCCTGGACTATCTCGAGCGCCTCGGAGACGTGCTGTTCCCAGCCGTGGTTCGCTCCGCCATCGAGGACTGCGACGTGCTTTGCATCGTGTCGCACGGCCCGTTGCATGCGATCCCCTTCGCGGCGTTGCCGTGGAACGGACATCAGCGCCTGGGACAGCGCTTCGGACTGACCCACGTCCCGAGCGCCAGCCTCGTCCCGCTGCTACGAGAGAGGACCTCTCGCTTAGATCCCGGTGGACGGCCCCGAAAAGTCTTCACGGCGGCTGTGGCTGCAGCCGAGGACCTGGACCCAGAGGACTTTGAACAGGACAACCGGCTTCTCGCCGCCCTGACCGCAGGTCTCGGCGGAACCTGCCACGAGCTCGTCGGCGCCTCAGGTCCGAAGGCGGTCACCAAGTCGGCCGTCCGCCAGGGCGCCGCCGACCACGACCTCGTGCATTTCGCGTGTCACGGAGTCTTCCTGGACAGCTCAGGCGATGCGATGCAAACGTCCGGCCTGCTGCTCTCTGCCAATGGGGTCCCTCCCCAGCTGTCCATGCTGGCCGGTGACGACGACCGGCTCACCGGCGAAGCCGGCGAACACCTGCTGACGGCCGAGGAGGTGCTCGCGATGGATCTGAACGCCGACCTGGTCACGCTCCGGGCATGTTCATCGGGGCGCTCCGCTGTTCTGGCAGGCGATGAGCTGATGGGGCTGACCCGAGCGTTCATGTTCGCCGGCACCGCGAGCATGCTCGCGAGTCTGTGGAACGTCAACAAACTCAGCTCCCGCTTGCTCCTCACGGAGTTCTACCGGCGCTGGCTGCCGACGGACGGCGAAAGCAAGTGGCAGGCGCTCCAGGGAGCACAGGACGTCGTTCGGCAGACCGATGGGTACGAGCATCCCTTCCACTGGGCGGCCTTCGCCCTGCTGGGCAACTGGAGATAGGAGCGATCGATGACTGAGCTTGATGATGACCTGGACAGGTTGGACGACCGGCAAGTTTTGGCTGTGCTCGATGCCGTGCTCGGCGAGGTCGCCGCTGACGACACTCCAGAAGGAGAGAGCGACCAGGTCCTCGCACTTGACGCACTGATGGCCGACGACGGCCAGGGACCCGGTCTCCAAGCCCTCGATGAAGTCGACCCGGTCGCCGCGGCCGCCGCAGCCCGCGATCTCTTGCGCATGTTCGCGGATGCTCCCGAGACCGCGGACGTCGTACGCGAGTGGTTGGCGGAGCGCCCCGAGCAGGAGGCAGCGGCTGTACCGCTGATCCTTGCAGCGCCACTGGTGCTGACCGGATGCGTCGTGCTGCTGCAGATCGTCGGACACACAACCTTCAGCAGGGACTCCTCAGGGCAGTGGAGCGTGAGCTACGACCCCGCCAAGCGCACGCCGTTCGACGGCACCGTCAAGGAAATGGTGGGCACGCTCAGCAAACTGATGCGGACCATGACCGGTAACGGGTAACGCTGAAGAGCCGGCCATGACAGTCGACCCCAGGGCAGTCGTCAACAACAGACTCATCTCCATCGGCTTCGCCGCTGTGACGGGCAGCATGTCCGTCGATGAGGCTGTCGAGGCGGTGACAAATCCGCAACTCCTGACGGCGTACACCGACGCCGATCTCCGGGACCTCATCGAAGAAGCTGCTGAGTGGGCCATCGATCGCCACACTGACTACGCCGGATACGGCTTGATCTGGCAGCGCCTGTGCCTCGAGTGCGCGCAGGCACAAGTCAGACGCCTCGGAGAGGCTCGTCATCGGGCGCCCCAGCAGGTCTCCGACGAGTTGTTCTCGGCATGGATCGGCTTCGCATCCTGGCAGGCCATTTCCTACGGCTACTGGGCGATTCTGGGTCCCGATCTTCGCGAAGCGTACGCCATTCTGCAGGACGCAGAGCTCCTCGCTCGCGGTCTGCCGGACCTTGATCTGCCGCGCTTCTTCGAGATCGCCGCCGCGTTGTACGGCCAGGTGCGAGTCGCCAACCTCGGCGGACACCCGGAGTACGCCGCTCTGCCTGGTCTCCACCTCGACGAGGTGCTGGCCGCTCCGGGATGGCACACCAAAGACGCCGACCAGCAACGGTTCGTCGCCCTCTTCGATCAGGTCATCCGCGCCCGCGAAGCCGACGGCTCCCAGAGAGAGAACCTAGCTCCGGAGGCCGAGCATTCTTCGGCGGAGACCGACGCACTCGACTACTACGCCGCAGTCGCCGAACTGGCATCCACGATGTCGGAGCGAGACGCTGTCGTCGACCGCGCCCGCGAGATCACGCGGCCGGCCATGTCCGAGGCCAATGAGGAGATGGTCACCAATCTGATGGGAAGTGTGCTCGCAGACACACCGGCGACCGCGCTGCGAATGGCCCGGATCCACCACGCCGCCACCGAAATGACAAACCAGGACGTCACGTCGCCCGCACGTGCGCTGGCGGCTTTCGCCCTAGGACGTGCCCAGATCAAATGTGCCCTGATCGGAGGCGACCAGTTCGGACAAGACCTGTTCGCCGAGGCAGCACTCGTCCTGGAGCAGTGCATTCCCGGTCTCACTCACCACCGCTACGACGAAGCAAGCGCCATGGCGCAGCGCTACCTGGGTATGGCGCTGCGGGGTCAGGGGCGCATGGCCGAGGCTCACACCGCCTACCTCGAAGCAGCTGAGCGTCTCGAAGCTCTCCCGGACGGCCGCAACAAGCGCATCGAGCTCGCGTCGGCGCTGGGCAACCTGGCCGACACGTACGAGCACCTCGGACAACCTGCCCGTGCCTTGGATCTGCTGATCCGTGCTCACGAGAACTTCCTGCAGGACGGCGACGTGCGACTCGCGTTGCAAGCGCTTGGCAACATGTGGCGACTCGCCTACGCGGTGGGCCGCGGCGACGAAGCTGCCAACGCCGCACTTGCTTCCCTGCATCTGATGGAATCAGTCGCCAACCTGCAGGAAGCTGCCCAGGCCGCCGTGCGGCTGGCCGAATTCGCGATCACCTACAGGCAGCTCGACATCGCATACACCTTGCTCGACAGCGCCGGCGCGTTCCTTGGCACGGAGGATGCCGAACCCGATCGCGACCAGAAGTGGTACTCCTTGTGCAGCGAGGTCCTACTGTGGCAGGGAGTAGTGACCTACATGATCGCCAACGCTGAGGACCCGCCGTCGGCAGAGTACGTTTCGCTCGCCGCCGACTTCGCGACCAGATCGCGCGATGCTGCCGCACACGCCGGCAATTCATTTCGCCGAGCGAGCGCCGAGGTCTTTGAGGTCTGGTGCGCCCTCCTCGCAGGAGACCGCCCTTCGGCCGACAGGAAGTTGCGTGAGCTCCTGACCGACGGGTTCCCACCGCGGCTCACGGCTCAGGTCGAGACGCTGATGGGACGGCTTGCAGAGAGCCCGGAAGACGCGGCGCGGCACCTGAACAGGGCAATCGAGGGCTTCACTCAAGCGGGCCGACCGGACCAGGCGGCGGCCACGCTCACGTCCCTGGCTGACTTGCTGGAACGCGATGGTGACGTCGAGTCGGCGCTGGTCGCACTCGAAGATGCTCACCAAATGCTGAGCAAGCTGCGCGGCGCTCTCGCCAGGGACGACTCTCGCGTAGGACTCCGGGGCCAGTTCGAGTCCCTTTACGACCATGCTGTCGTCCTGAGCTGCCGACGCGACGACGGGCGGACATGGGCCTGGACCGAACGTGCCAAGTCACGAGCAACCGTGGAACTCATGGCGCTCAGCCCTATCCCCCTCGACCCGACCACCCTCCCTCCGGAGGCGGTGATCCTTCTTGCCGAGGAGAACCAACTGATCGACCAGATCCGGTCGGCTCGCTTCACCGATCTTGCCACGTTGTACCCGGACTCCTCCCGCGAACTGAACGCTGCCGTGGACGCCCACGACCAGCTCCGCGACATCTGGGACCAGCTTCGGCACCTCCTGCCCGAGTACGTGAGCCTCCGCACCGGCGAGGTCCGAGAGTGGACGGAAGTCCAGGCGGTCCTGGACAGCTAGTACCCCCGCGACGTGCGTGCAGCAGCCCTTCCATCACAACAGCCAATGACCCGCCGACTCGGACTCCTGCGCCGAGCATGAAGATGACCAGTTCCCGGGCGGGACGTCGGTCGGCCGGGGCCAGGTCGGGCGAACGAGAGCGGCGCGAAGCGACGAGATACGTCGCGCATCCGGCGGGTGGTCGGCGGGTCGGCGACCGACGGCACACCCACGGACGGCTGGACTCCAAGGCGCTCAGAAACCCACTCAGCTAAGTGGCTGGGTAAGAGCTGACCTGCAGACCCGCTCCCAGGGCGCCGATACGCGCCTGACCTGCGGTTTTGGTAGGCCCCGTGGGACTCGAACCCACAACCCGCGGATTAAAAGTCCGCTGCTCTGCCAGTTGAGCTAGAGGCCCTTGTGTTGAGGGGGACAGTGTGTCATGGATGGTGGTTTTGGTGGCTGTTCGGGGTGGGGTGGCGGGCGTACTCTCGGTGTGGGGAGCGAGGGGGAGTCGCTATGGGGGTTGTGGAGCGGGCGGAGATCAGCGGGTTGCACCGGGAAGTGCTGGACGGGTGGAAGCTGGTTGCGGGGCAGGCTTCGGCGCTCGGGTTGGCGGACCGGGTGGTGATCGGGGTTGCGCTGAAGGCTCGGGCTGAGGCGCTGGCCGCGTGTGAGCGAGTGGTTCGGGACGCGGGGGATCTTGCGGGGGATGCGCGGGCGTTCGCGGCGGCGATGCGGAGTCCGTTGGCCGGCGTGGCGATGGGGGCTGGGGTCGCGGCGGGGGTGCTCGGGTTTCTGGGGGTGTGGTCGGCTGCGGTGTACGGCGAGCTGCCGCCGACGACCGCTGCGCTCGTTGGGGTGTTGCTGGTGGCCGCTGCTGGTGTGGTGATTGCGGTGGCGCGGGCGATGGTGATTGCTCGGTGGGGGATGGCGGAGCGGTCGGTTTCGCGGGGGCTGTTGGAGGAGGTTAGGGCGGCGGAGGAGCAGCTCTTCGGGGCTCTTGAGGAGCGGGTGCCGGAGGTGGTTGTGCCGGTGAGTGTGGTTGCGGCGGCCGGGGTGTGCGGGTTGGTGATCGGGGCGCTGCTGGCAAGCGTGGGGTGATTGCGGGTTTGGTTACCCAGTGTGCAGACGTGTCTATGCGGTCGCGCTGGGGCCGGTCTGCTGGCGAGCTCGAGGTCGCCTGACTGCGGTTGAGCGGGAGCTGCTGGTGCTTGCGCGCCGGTTGGGTGCTCCCCCGGGCACAGTCAGCGGACGGCTCGTGCAGGGCTCGCGGCGGTTGCGGCGGCACCGTAGGCGGCTCCACAAAGCGCTGTGTGTGGTGGCTGCGCAGGTCCGGTTATCTCCCTGGACGTGGCGGCGGGCGATCCGGGCGTACTGGCGAAGGTCTGTCACGGGCTCGAGCGCTTCCAGCAGACCGGTTGGACGAGGGCTGCGGTACTGCGGGTCTGTCTCGGGCGGGTCGTGCTCTGCGAGCGAGCTCGCGGCCCACGCGGGGAGATCGTTGCCGGCGGCGTGGACGGGGGATGCATCGGGGGGTTGGTGACGATCTGGCGGGTGGGTGGCGCCGTGCGGCACGCGGTCAGGTCGATCAGTGTGAACGTACTCGTCGGTTCAAATTGGTGATCTCTAGCCGAGGCGCTGGTGATGGTGGTACAGATCGGAATTCGGCCGGGGAGGTCGGGTGGTGACGATCCTGCCGCGGGGGGAACCGATGGCGGGTTGGGGGGAAATTGTGTTTTACGTTCGTGCTGCGTTGGGTCTGTTGGGGGTTGGCGCGCTGGCCACTGGATGTGGGGGCACGGGGAGTGCGGCTGATCCTGCTCCGGTCGCGAGTGTTGTTTCCGTGGCGCCGAAGGCTGGTGCGACGGCGGCGGGGCCGGGTAGCAAGGTTTCGGGGCGGACTATCTCTCGGGAGATCGTCCAGTATCAGATTATCCCGTTCAAGAAGAAGACGGTGACGGATGATTCGTTGCTGAAGGGTCAGCGGACCGTTCGGACTGTTGGGGTGAATGGGACGCGGCGGTTGGTGTATCGGGTGACGATTGTTGGTGGGCGGCAGACGGCGAAACATCTTGTGCGACAAGAGGTTTACAAGCAGCCGAGGACTCAGGTGACGGCTGTCGGTACCAAGGTTGAGGAGCCGGTCGGGTCCACCGAGACGACCTCGCCGTCGGAGGAGTCCGGTTGCGATCCGAATTACTCGGGGTGTGTGCCGATCGCGAGTGATGTCGACTGTTCTGGCGGGAGTGGGAACGGGCCGGAGTATGTCGCTGGTCCGGTTCGGGTCGTCGGGCGGGACATCTATCGGCTGGATGCCGACGGGGATGGCGTCGGGTGCGAGGACTGAGGGGCGAGGGTGAATTGGAGGTCGAGGTCGATCTCTGGACAGACGAGGGCGGTTGTGAAGGCGTTCCAGTTCACCTGCCAGCGGTGGCGGTTGATTGTCAGGCGCGCGGTGAAGGCGTCCGGGTCTGTCAGGACCACGGGTACTGCGAGCGGTCGTGTTACTCCGCGGATCGTTAGGTCGCCGGTTAGCTCGTACGACGAGGTGTCCAGTTGAGCCACGTCGGTGGACACGAACGTCATCGCCGGGTGCTCCGAGACCCGTAGGAAATCCTTGCGGAGTTGGGCGTCGCGGCGGTTGTTGCCGGTCGAGATGCTGTCGGTTCGCACCGTTAGCCACGCGGTCGATGCGGGCGGATCGGTCCGGTTCAAGTGCGCGGTGCCCTCGAAGGATGAGAAGTGGCCGCGCACCCTTGTTCCGAGTCGGTGCCGCGCGGTGAAGGCGAGCCTGGTGCGGGATGCATCCAGGAAGTAGTCATTCGTCATGTCCAACCGACGGGCGACGGCGGGGAAGTGTGAGGTCCTTGCGTGCTGACGGATGTACGGCTCGGACATACTGCCGTCGTAGGCCCAGGACTGGAGGGAACAGCGGATGAGCGACGTGGAGCCCGGGGTGCCGGTCGAGTCGGCTGCGGTGGCAGGCGAGTCGGTGGAGATGACCGGCCCGGCAGAGGTCGGCCGCCCGGTAGAGGTCGGCGGCTCGGCAGAGGTCGGCCGCCCGGCAGAGGCGGGCGCCCCGGCAGAGGCAGGCGGTTCGGCAGAGGCAGGCGGCTCGGCAGAGGTCGGCCGCCCGACA
>NZ_JBEZYC010000003.1:712331-764093 GCF_040638345.1 Kribbella sp. NPDC026611 | reverse complement strand
CAGAGGTCAGCGGCCCGGCAGAGGTCAGCCGCCCGACAGAGGTCAGCGGCCCGGCAGAGGTCAGCCGCCCGACAGAGGTCAGCGGCCCGGCAGAGGTCAGCCGCCCGACAGAGGTCAGCGGCCCGGCAGAGGCGGGTGGGGCGGTGCCGGCTGGGGGTGAGGGACTGGAGCCGGATCTTGTTGAGGAGGAGGGGGAGGTGGGGTTTGATCTTGGGGTTGATGTCGGTCTGCCGCAGGTGGAGTACGGGCGGGAGGGTTTTGATGTTGACAGCGATCTGGGGTTGGGGAACGGGCCGGGCTGAGCGGCTGTGCTTACTTATGTTTTGAGTTCGCGGGATCTGGAGGAGCTCAGGTTTGCGGTGTCGCCGGTGGCGGAGATGGTGCTTTCGTTGCGGGCGTTGCGGGATCCGGGGCGGTTTCCGTTGCAGTTGGGGTGGGTGCGGGCGGTGCAGCCGCGGGTCACTGAGCTGGACTGGGATGTACTGCGGTGGCTCGTCAACGACACCATGGGGAGCCCGGACTTCCTCACGCCCCGGCCGACCTCGCCGTTGACGCAGCTAAAGGACGAGCTCGACGGCATCGCCAAGGTCGACCGGGCGACGTTCGAGCGGCAGCTCACCGCGGTCAACGGCGAGCTGCCCGACTTCGATACAGCACAGGTCGTGGCAGCGCTGGAGGCGTACTGGGACGCGATGATGGCGCCGTACTGGGACCGCATGCGGACCCTCCTCTCCGCCGACATCAGCTACCGCGGACCTGTCCTCACGCAGCACGGCACTGCCGCCATGCTCAACGGGCTCGCGCCGGCGATCACCTACGCCGATGGTGTGCTCGAGGTAGACCAGGTGAGCAACCCGAGCCGCAGTGAGCGGATCGACGGCCGCGGGCTGGTCCTGCAGCCGAGTCTGTTCGGACCGCACGCAGTCATCCCCTTCGACCCCGGCGCTGACCCGATCCTCGGCTACCCGCCACGCGGCCAGGCCAACCTGTGGTCCGTCGTCGAGCCGCCCTCCCAGCAGGACCTCGCCCAGCTCATCGGTACGCCCCGCGCCCACATCCTGGAGCTCCTCACCCACCCCCGCACCACGACCGACCTGGCCGGCGAGCTCAAGGTGACCCCATCTGCAGTCAGCCAGCACCTGCAGCTGCTACGCCGTACGGGACTGGTCGAGCCGCAACGCACCGGCAAACAGGTCCTCTACCGCCCGACCGAGCTCGCTGTCCTGCTGACCGGAACCGGCGTCGACTGACCGTACGGCGTGAGCTAGAGTCGAAAGCCCCGCGGGAGCTCGGAGGACCGGGCTGAGAGGGTGGCCGAGCCGTCACCGACCGCTGAACCTGACTCGGGTAATTCCGGCGTAGGGAGGATGCGATGGATTCGGTCTGGGTGAACGGTACGGCGACCGACGTACCGGCCGGGCAGTCGGTGGCCGACGTGGTGGCGCAGTACTCCGACCGCACCACGGGCATAGCGGTCGCGGTGAATCAGAACGTGCTGACCAAGGCCGAGTGGGCGCAGACCGCACTGCGGCCCGGCGACCGGGTCGAGATCGTCAGCGCGACGCAGGGAGGCTGACATGGACGATCCACTGGAGCTCGGCGGGCGCACGTACACCTCGCGGCTGATCATGGGGACCGGCGGTTCGGCCAATCTGGAAGTGATGGAGGAGGCATTGATTGCCTCCGGCACCCAGTTGACCACGGTCGCGATGCGGCGGCTCGGCACCGGGCACGAGGGCTCGGTGCTCGACGTACTCAAGAAGCACGGCATCGACGTGCTGCCGAATACGGCCGGCTGTCACACCGCGGCCGAGGCCGTGCTGACGGCGAAGCTGGCCCGCGAGGCGCTGGAGACCGACCTGATCAAGGTCGAGGTCGTTGCCGACGACCACCTGCTGCTGCCGGACCCGGTGGAGCTGCTGGACGCTGTGGATGCCTTGGTGGCCGACGGTTTCACTGTGCTGCCGTACACGAACGACGATCCGATCCTGGCCAGGCGGTTGGAGCAGGCGGGGTGTGCTGCGGTGATGCCGTTGGCCGCACCCATTGGTTCGGCGCTCGGGATCCGCAATCCGCACAACCTGGCGCTCATTGCGGAGGCGGCCGGTGTGCCGGTGATCGTGGACGCCGGGATCGGTACGGCGAGTGACGCGGCGCTGGCGATGGAGCTGGGCTGCGACGCGGTCATGCTCGCGACGCCGGTCACACGCGCAGAGAAACCGGCGCTGATGGCGGCCGCGATGCGCGACGCGGTCTCCGCGGGTCGCGCGGCCCGCCTGGCCGGCCGCGTCCCCCGGCGCTGGCAGTCAGCCCTCGCCTCGTCCCCCACCCAGGGTCTGCCCAACTTCTGAACCTCTGCCCGGCTTCGGGCCGGTGCTGGCGCGGACATGCAGGGCCAGGTCCGGTACGTCGCCCTCGCCGTCCGCCCCCGTGATCGCGGCGTGCAGGCGTCGCCACGCCAGCTCGCCGAGGTCCCGCTGCGGTACGCGCACGGTCGTGAGCGACGGTACGGCGAAGCGCGCCAGGCCGATGTCGTCCATCCCGGTCACCGACAGCTCGTCGGGTACGGCGACGCCGACCTCGTTGAGCCTGGCGAGCAATCCGAACGCGACCAGGTCGTTGAAGGCGACCACCGCCGTACCACGGGCAGCCAGGACACGGTCGACGGCGCCGTACCCGTCCTCGATCGAGCGGCCGCAGTCCAGCCGCACGATCTCCAGGCCGGTGATTTCACGCTCGGCGACGTCGAGGGCGCGGAGTCGCAGGGTGTTGGAGGCGCTGGCGGCCGGACCGGCGAGGAAGACCAGTCGCCGGTGTCCTAGCGCGACGAGGTGGTCGACGACCATGCGAACGGCTCGTCCGTAGTCAACGAGGACCGACGAGACTTCGGGTGGCCCCTGTCGGTTGACGAGCATCACCGGCTGCACCTGTGGCAGTAGTTCCAGGAGGCTTGGTTCGTCGAGGCGGGGCGAGACCATGATCAGGGCGTCGCAGCGGCGCCGCGCCTCGATCGCGATGGAGGCCTCCGCGTCTGGGTCCTCGTCGGACTCGGCGACGAGCACGCGGTACCCGGCGGCGGCCGAGGCGCTGGTGATCCCGCGGAGGATCTGCTGGAACAGCGGGTTGCCGAGGTCGGGGACGAGCAGGGCGACCATGTTCGTCGTACCGAGTGAGAGGCTGCGGGCCAGGTCGCTCGGGCGGTAGTTGAGCCGGTCGGCGGCCGCCCGGACCCGCGCGACGATGTCGGGCGCGACGTTGAGTCGCCCATTCATCACTCTCGACACCGTCGCCCGGGAGACCTCGGCCGCCCGCGCCACGTCGGCGATGGTGATCGAGTCCTTCGGTGTCCGCCCCATGCCCGAATCCTAACGGAAACCGGTTTCCAGACCTGATCGCGTGGTCGGATGAAGGCACAACCGAGGGAAGGGACGCCTGATGGAGTTTCCGCAGCCGGAGAATGTTGCCCCCAGGCAATGGTTATAGCCACGTCGCGACCGCGCCCGGACAGTGGGTCGCGATCGCCGGGCAGGTGGCACTGGACGCGGACGGGAAGTTCGTCGGCGTCGGGGATGCCGCCGCGCAGGCAGAGCAGGTGTTCGCGAACCTGGACGCCTGCGTGAAGGCGGCCGGCGCGACCTGGGCCAACGTCGCGAAACTGAACTTCTACGTGACCGACATCGGCATCCTGCCCGTCCTCCGCACGGTCCGCGACCGGTACGTCGACACGAACAACCCACCCGCCAGCACAGCCGTCCAGGTCGTCAGCCTGTTCAGCCCCGACGCCCTGCTCGAGATCGAGGCCTACGCAATTATCTGACCGCCCTTCGCCCGCCTGCGGATGGCACCTATCTGAGGAGGTCGACCGCTAGGCGGGCGGCTTTGCCGATGGCTTGGTCTGCTCGGGGTTGGCGGGTGTCGCCTCGGGCGGATTGGGTCAGGGCTGCTACTGCGTAGGCGGTGCCGTCGGGGAGCGTGATGACGCCGACCTCATGGCGCAGGGCGCCGAAGGTGCCGGTTTTGCCGGCGATGCGGATGCTGTCGTGGGGGAAACCGGAGGCCAGGCGGTGCTGGAAGATTTGGTGGTGCATGGTGCCTTTGGCGAAGCTGGTTTGGTCGGCCGACAGGAGTTCGCCGGACCACAGGCGCTGGAGGAGGAGGGTGAGGTCTCGCGGGCTGCCGGCAGAGGCGTTGGCGGCTGAGTAGACGCCGTCGGGGTCGGTCTGGTCGTTGTCGGCGAGGATGGCGAGGGCCGCATCCGGGTCGTTGGTGCCGGTCTTTTCCTGCAGGTCTCGCAGGTTGGCGGCGGTTCCCCGGCGTACCCAGGTTCGCTCGAGGCCGAAGGATTCGAGGATCGTGGCCAGGCGGGTCAGGCCGACGATGTTCAGCAGCGCGTCGGCTGAGGCGTTGTCGGAGACCGTCATCATGGACAGGGCCAGGTCGCGGAGCGAGAGCGTGACCGGATCGGCGAAGAGCGAGAGGCCGGTCGGTCCGGCTGTTTTGGTCAACGGGTGGAGGGTGATCCGCTCGCGCGGCTTCACCTGGCCTTGGTCGACCAGCCGGCAGAAGCCGGCCAGCAGCGGCAGCTTGTAGACCGACGCCAGGGGTACGACGTGATCCGCGTCCAGGTCGACCGTCGCCGAGGGGTCGGCCAGCGCGACCGCGTGGAACCAGCCCTGAACGCCGGCATCGTCGAAGATCGCCCGGATCCGCGCGTTCACACCGCACCCGCTTCTGGGGTGGTCAGGGCTTGGGTCAGGTGGGCGAGCGTGTCTGCTGGGTGTGGGAACGGGGTGCGGGTGCGGGACCAGACGAGGCGGAGGCGGAGGGGTAGGGGATTGCCGGTCAGCCGGTGACGGGTTACCCAAGGGGCTGTGAGGGCGGGGTCTGCTGTCACTACGACTGCCTGGCCGGCGGCGGTCATTGCCAGGCCGGCTCGTTCGTCGGTGACGACTACTGTGCCGCCGTCGGGTCGGTGCAGGGCGAGCGTGTCCAGGAACAGGTCGCGGGCGGGCGGGGCCTCTGCGCGTGGGCGGACTGCTACCGGTAGGCCGGGCAGTTGTCGGAGCTCTACGACCTCGCCTGAGGCCGTCCCGGCTGGTGCGAGGGCCCAGGTCGGTAGCAGGGTGACTGGTCCGGCTTCCAGGCCGTCGAGGACGGCCGGGTGCAGTACGGCGGCCAATGTGAGGCGGCCGGTGCTCACCTGGTTGATCAGCGAGCTCGTCGGTGCAGTCACCACCGTCACGCGGCTGCCGGCGATCGCGGTACCGCAGGCCGCGGCGACTGCAGCGCCTGCCGAGGGCGGTACCTCTGGCGCCAGTCCGAGCCGGATCTCGGGGCCTTCCGGATCGCGGGATACCGCCGCCTGGTGGAGCTCTTCCATCGAGGTGAGCGCCCGGCGTGCGTACGGGAGGAGCGCGGCACCCGCTGGGGTCAGCTCGACTCGGCCCTGGCCGCGTTCGAACAGCTTCGCGCCGACCAGCGTCTCGAGGCGGCGCAGCCCTTGGGAGAGGGGCGGTTGGGTGATCCCGACGACCCGCGCCGCGTCGCCGAAGTGTTGCTCCTCGGCGAGGGCGATGAAGATCTGCAGGTGTCGCTCGGTGAGCATGACCTCACTGACCTGCGGCGATATGCATTGGCGATCGGACCATGCGTAAGAGCATATTCGACATGGGCTCCGCGCTCTGCCTTGACTGGAAGCTCCAACGAGAGGAGACAGCGTGAAGGTGAGTCGAAGGGGCATGCTGGCCGGCGCGGCGGCGGCAGGAGCGGCAGGCGTGATCGGGATCGAGAGCCGAGGCGAGGCCGCGACGACGACGGGGACGGCGGGGAGGGCGGCGACGGCCGGGACCGCGGGGCCGGCCGGGACCGCGCGCGGGGCGGAGACAGGCGTTGGGGCGGGGGTGGCGGAGGCGAAGCGGGAGTCAGTGGAGCTGACTTGGTTCGGGACCCACGCGTGGCAGCTCAAGTGCGGAAACAGTGTGCTGCTGACCGATCCGTACCTCAGCCGCCTGCCGACCGGCGCGTTCGATCCCTCAGGGACGAATTCGAAGACGCGCCTGGTGACGAACACCCGCGTGATCGACCAGCAGTTGAGTACGGCGGACGCGATCCTCGTGCACCACGCGCACTACGACCACATGGCGGACGTGCCGTACGTCGCGCAGAAGACTCAGGCGACCGTGCTCGGTACGGAGACCCACGTCAATCTGCTCAAGGCGATGCGGACTCCGGCCGAGCTGTTGTCGCCGGTGCGCGGCGGTGAGTACTTGGTGTTCGACGGCTTCACGCTCGAGGTGTTCCCCTCACTGCACTCGTGCGGTGGACCGCGGCACAACTATGTCTATCCGGGGTACCGGTTCGAGGTCCCGCCGCGGCCGCGCGTGATCGAGGATCTCGTCGAGGGCGGGACGCTCGCGTTCGTGATCACGATCGGCGGTGTACGGATCCTCAGCTTGAGTACGGCGAACTTCGATCCGCATGCTCTTCGCGACCTCGAGGTGGATGTGGTCTTCGCAGCGCCGGGTGGTGAGCCGGGCATCACCGATCGGCTGCTGAGCACGATCAAGCCGGTGCGGAAGGTGATCGCGACGCACTGGGACGACTTCACCAAGCCGCTCGACCAGCCGGCCAAGCCTTGGACCGATCTGACGTCGCTCCGCAACTCGGTCGAGCGGACCGGGGCGGAGTTCGTCGTTGTCGACCTGCTGGGGAAGATCAGTCTCTAGGTAGGAACTCGTCCAGGACCGCAGCCACCTCGTCCGCGCGCTCCAAGGTCTGCATGTGCGGTACGCCGGGGAGCTCCCGGAAGCGAGCACTGGGAATCCCGTCGGCGATCCCGCGCAGGAGCGCGGTCGGGCCGGAGGCATCCGCTCCCCCGGCGACCACCAGGACCGGTGCCGGGAAGTGCGCAAGCTTGCCTTGGGCATCGAGTTCCTTCATCGATCGCCAGGCCCTCGCCCAGGAGGCGGGGTCCATCGCCAGCAGACAGTCCCGTGCGTACCGCACGCCCGGGGTGTCGGCCGCGAGCGCTTCCGAAGTGAACCAGCGGGACAGCGACTCGTCCAGCTGAGCGGCCATCCCACCGGCCTCGGCTGCAGCAGCCCGCTGCTCGAAGACGTCGGGGAACGCTCGGTCGGTCGTCGCGAGCAATGCCAGCGACGCAAACCGGCCGGGGTCCTCGATCGCTGCGGTCTGAGCGATCGCACCGCCGTACGACAGGCCGACCACGTGCGCCGTCTCTAGCGAGAGCTCGTCGAGTACGGCGAACAGGTCGCGGGCCAGGTCGCGCAACGTGAACGGCTGAGGCGCCGCGGCGGCCTCGCCGTGGCCACGGAGGTCGTAGGCGAATACGCGTCGGCCGACGGCCAGCCGGTCCACGATCGGGGTCCACATGTGCTTGTCGAGGCCGAGGGAGTGCAGGAGGAGGACGGGTGGGCCGCTGGTGCCGCGTTCCAAGAGCATGGTTTGATCCTCGCCGATGTGGCGACGCTGATCGTGGTGCTTCTGCTCAGGGCAGAGGCTTCACGCGGTAGTGGTAGCGGGAGACGGTCTGGAAGCCGAGGCGGTGGTAGAGCTCGAGGGCGGGGCGGTTGTCCTCGAGGACGCTCAGCCAGACCCAGCGGATGCCCTGTTTTGTTGCTTGGCGCAACAGTCCGGCGATGACCGCCTGGGCCAGGCCCTGGCGCCGGAAGTTTTCGTCGACGGCGAGGCAGTACAACCCGGCCGAATCATCCACCAGCGCAAGCCGCCCAATCGCCTTCAACCGCTCCGGGGAGAAGCTGTCCGCTCCCACGTGGGGCGGGGCGGGGTGGTGGGGGATTGCGGCGTAGAGGGCTTGGGTTTGGGTGAGGGTTTGGTGGGCGGTGGCTTTGGCGGTTGCGTTGCTCCCGTGGCCGTCTGTGTGCCACCAGAAGTCGGTCCAGGAGTCGGACGGCAGGGTGGAAATATTCACCGGGGTCGACAGGTCAGGCAGGTTGCCGAGGACGGTGGAGAGCTCGGCGCACTGGACCAAGGTCGGGTTGCGGACGGTGTAGCCGCGGGTGGCCAGGTGAGCGTCCAGGGTCGCGGGTTGGGCGACCGGGCTGATCTGGAAGGACGGGGTGATGGCGTGGGCGGCGTACAGGTTTTCCACGTAGTCCAAGGCACGGTTCAGGTCGGACGGCGCCTTGGAAGGGAGGACGGAGTTGGCGCGGAGGGTGACGCCGGCGTTGCGGCGGACGAGCCAGCCGTCCAGTTCGGTGCTGTCGGCGGCCGGCCAGGCCTGGTTCATCAGGAGGTTCATCCGAGCTGCGGCGATCACTCCGACAACGGTAGAACCCAACGGATCAAATTGCAACGAATTGGATAATTATTCACGAGCGACGCCGGCGCAGCTCCGCGACCGCGGCCGCCAGGAGATCGATGCCTTCGACAACTTCCGACCGGTTCAGCGACCCGTACCCGAACACCAGCCCGGCCGGCCCCGCCCCCGAGACCCAGTACGGCGCCAGCCCGTACACCCCCAGCCCCCGCTCCCGCGCCGCCGCCTCCACAGCCGACTCGTCGAGGTCCGCAGGCAAGTAACTCATCACGTGCAACCCAGCCGACACCCCCACCGGCTCCAGCTCCGGCAGCCGCACAGCCAACCGCTCGACCAACGTGTCCCGCAACTCCCGGTACCGCGGCCGCATCCGCCGCAGATGCCGGTCGAACTCGCCCCGCGCGACGAAGTCCGCAAACGCCAGCTGGTCGAAGACCGGCGACCCGCGATCGTCCATCAGCTTGGCCCGCGTCATCGGCTCCACGAGCCGATCCGGCAGGATCAGCCACCCCAATCGCAACCCCGGCGCCAGCGTCTTGGACGCAGTCCCGGCATACGCGACCCGATCCGGCGCCAGCCCCTGCATCGCGCCCACCGGCTCCCGGTCGTACCGGTACTCCGCGTCGTAGTCGTCCTCGATCACCAACCGATCCGCACGCCCCGCCCACGTCACCAACGCCGCCCGGACCGAAGCCGACGCCACCGCTCCGGTCGGGAACTGATGCGCCGCCGTCACCAGCACCACATCCGCCCCAGACCGCTCCAGCGCATCGACATCGACCCCCGACTCGAGCACCGGTACGCCGACCACCTCCAGCCCGACCGCCGCCGCAACCTCCCGCAGGTCGTTGTCCGACGGATCCTCGACCGCGAGCCGGCGGTACCCCGAAGCGACCAGCACCTGTAGCAGCAGCCGCGATCCCTGCGCGAACCCGTTGCAGATCAGCATGTTCTCCGGCCGAGCCGCAGTACCGCGCACCCGGTTCAGATAGTCCGCCAGCGCGGTCCGCAGCTCGATCGTCCCGCGCCCGTCGATGTAGGCAAGGCTCCGGTACGGCGTCTCGTTCAGCACCCGGCGGATCGAGCGCAGCCAGGCGACCCGCGGGAACTGCGACACATCCGGCCGGCTGTACCGGAAGTCGATCCGCGGCGGCCCACTCGCCGCGGCCGGCGCAGCCGTCGGCTCGACCACCGAGACATCGGCGACCTGGGTGTACCCGCCGGCCTGACTCACCAGGTACCCCTCGGCGACAAGCTGCTGGTACGCCTCGACCACGACCCCGCGCGACAGCCCCAGATCCTGCGCCAGAGCGCGCGTCGACGGCATCACGGTGTCCGGCCGCAGCAGACCGGCCCGGATGCGGGTCCGGATCCCGCTCTCCAGCTGCTGGTGCAGCGGTACGCCGTTCTCCCGGTGGAGCTCGACCAGCAATTCGCCGGTCCCAGAACTGGTCCTCATTCGGCTCACGGAACTGGACCTTATCGGAGTACCGCTTCGCTGTCAGGGTGGAAGACACCACCCCGAGAGAGAAGAGAGACCGATGACCACCTTCCTGCGCCCCGGAGACGCCGGGTACGACGCCGCCCGCAGCGTCTGGAACGCGATGATCGACCGCCGCCCGGCGGTGATCGCCCAGTGCACGAGCACCGCGGACGTGGCCGAGGCCGTGAAGTACGGGCGAACCGAGGGCCTCGAGATCGCCGTCCGCTGCGGCGGCCACAACATCGCCGGTCTCGCCGTACCCGAGGGTGGGCTGATGATCGACCTCACCCCGATGAACGCCGTCCAGGTCGATCCGGAGCAGAAGCTCGCCTGGGTCCAGGGCGGGGCACTGCTCGGCGAGCTCGACAAGGCGGCGCAGGTGCACGGCCTGGCGACGACCGCGGGCAACGTCTCGCACACCGGCGTCGGCGGCCTGACGCTCGGCGGCGGGATGGGCTGGCTGGCCCGGCAGTACGGCATGGCGTGCGACAACGTGGTGTCCTACGAGGTCGTCACCGCGGACGGGACGGTACTGACGGCCAGCGCGGACGAGAACGCCGACCTGTTCTGGGGCCTGCGCGGTGGCGGTGGGAACTTCGGCATCGTGACCCAGTTCGAGTTCCGGCTGCACCAGGTCGGGACACGGGCGCTGTCGGTCGAGCTCACGTTCCCGCGGTCGGCCGGCTTCCACGTGCTGCGCGGGTGGCGCGACCTGAACGCGACCGCGCCGCGGGAGGCGACCTTCACCGCCAACGTGACGCCGGACGCCGTCATCGTCGGGTACGTCTGGGTCGGCGAGGGCGGGTACCAGCTGCTGCCGGCGCTCCGCGCGCTCGGCCCGGTCGTCGACGAGAGCATCGAGGAGACGACGTACCTCAAGCTGCAGACCCGCGACGACAGCCTCCAGGGCCACCGGTTCCGCCGGTACTGGAAGGGTCACCTCTTCAAGTCGCTGCCCGACGAGGCGATCCACGCGCTGCTCGGCACGCCCGGAGCTCGCGCGAGCCTGCAGGCGTACGGCGGCGCGATCGCGGACGTGCCGGACGAGGACGCGGCCTTCAGCCAGCGGGACACGCTGTTCGAGTTCGTGACGTCGGCCCGCTGGGAAGACCCGGCCGAGGACGAGGCCAAGATCGCCGGGCTACGCGCGTACGCTGCCACGCTCGCGCCGTACGCGAACGGCGCCTACGTCAACACGCTCAACGGCGACTCCATCCGCCGCGCCTTCCCGCCGGCGAAGCTGGACCGGCTGATCGCGCTGAAGACGGCGTACGACCCCGAGAACGTCTTCCACCTGAACCAGAACATCCGCCCCGACCAGATGCCCACCGACAACGCGGCATGATGGACACGTGACGAGCGAACTAACGCCCGAGCTGGCCAAGACGATCGACGACGCGTTCGCGCGGCGGGACCGCGGGAACATGCAGCCGACGATCGACTTCTTCGAGCGCCTGCTCACCGAGCACCCGGACAACGCGTACGTGCTCTACGAGGTCGGTGGCGCGTACGACACCGACGGCCAGGAGGAGCGCGCGATCGGGTACTACGAGCGCGCGCTGCCCGGGCTGACCGGGGACACCCGGCGCAAGTGCCTCCTGCAGTACGGGAGCACGCTACGCAACCTCGACCGCTTCGACGACTCGCTGGACGTCTTCAAGCAGGCGTGCGCCGAGTTCCCGGAGTCGGACTCGCTGCGGGTGTTCAAGGCGCTCACGCTGCACGCGGCCGGTCGCAAGGACCAGGCGCTCGCCACCCTGCTGCTCGTCATCGCCGACCGGGTCGACACCGCCGAGATCAAGCGGTACGAAGCCGCCATCCGCGGCAACGCCGACTACCTGGCGAACCTTCGTTAGTCCTTGCGCGCGACCGCTGCGTAGATCAGGTGGCGCACGTCGGCCTCGAACTCCTCGTCGTGATCCGGGGAGAGGGCACTCGGCGGGTGCCAGTCGACGACCGGGACCAGGCCGGGCGGGAGGAGCTCCAGGTCACCGAACAGGGCGGTGATCTCCGCGGGGGTGCGGAACCGCAGCGTCGGGAAGGTGGTCTTCACCTTCTCCATCAGCGCGTCGGCCACCTGCGCCACCGGACCACCGTCTCCCGGGTTGCACGCGTGCGTGACCGCCAGGTAGGAGCCCGCGGGCAGCGCGTCGACGTACCGCCGGACCACTGCCCGGGTCTCCTCGAAGTCGCCGATGTGGTGCAGCATCAGACCCATCACCAGCGCGACCGGCTCGCCGGCGGCCAGCAGCTTCGCGACCGCGGGATCGGCCAGCACGGCCTCCGGGTCGGTCAGGTCTGCCGCGGTGAACTGGGTCCGCTCGTTGTCCACCAGCAGCGCCCGCCCGTGCGCGACGACCGACGGGTCGTTGTCGATGTAGACGACCGAGGCGCCGGCGTTGACCTTCTGCGCGACCTCGTGGGTGTTCTCCGCGGTCGGCAGCCCGGAGCCGGCGTCGATGAAGCGCTCGATCCCACACTCGCCGGCCAGCCAGGTGACGACGTCGCCGAGCCAGCGCCGGTTCGTCCGCGCCCAGATCGGTGCTTCCGGCGCGACCTCCATGATCTGCTCGGACAACGCCCGGTCGGACGCGTAGTTGTCCTTGCCGCCGAGGAAGAAGTCGTACACCCGGGCGACGCTGGGGCGGGTCGTGTCGATCCCATGCGCAACCAGACCCGTGTCGTCCTGCGGCCGGTGCGTCATAGCTTCAGATTAACGTACAGAGAGTCAACCTTTCACCACGCCGGGTTCGAACTCCGTTAAAACTCGGCGGTCGAAACCCCAACAACTACAGGCGAAACGGTTCAGCAGGCACAGGCGACACCCCGCGGAGCGGTCAACGGGTCGGGCAGGCGGCGGTCGATTCCGTCGGCTGTCTCAACGGGTAATCCTTCGCGGGTCCAATACTCGAAACCGCCGGGCATTTCCTGGACCGAATAACCGAGTTTGGCAAACTCCAACGCCGCCCTGGTCGCGCCGTTGCACCCGGGACCCCAGCAGTACGTTACGACCCGCGTCCCGGCCGGTACGACGGACGCCGCCCGCGCGGCGATCTCCCTGGTCGGCAGGTGGACCGCGCCCGGGACATGACCCTGGTCCCAGCTCTCCTGGCTGCGACTGTCGATCAGCACCCAGCCGGTCGCGCCGGCGCCGATGTCGGAGGCGACGTCCGATACGTCCGTCTCGTACGCCAGCCGCCCGGCGAAGTGCGCGACGGCGGCCTCAACACTCTGTTCGCTCATGCAGCCCAGCGTCGGCCACGGCGCCGTACGACGGAAGTGGCAGAAATGACCTAGTGCGACAAGATTCAGCCACCGCGGTGGGCGGTGATCTTGGCGCGGGCGCGGGCCACCTTGATCGCCTGCTTCAGCGTCTCCACGTCGTACGCGCCGTAGTGCCGCTGGCCGTTGACGAAGAAGGTCGGGGTGCCGGAGACGCCGCTGGTGTCGGCAGACTCGACGTCGGCGGCGACGCGGGCCGCGGCCACGTGCCGCTTCACGTCGTCGTGCAACCGGTCGGCGTCCAGGCCGAGCTGGCGCGCGTACCCCATCAGGTCGGCCGGCTGCAGCTTGTCCTGGTTCGCGAGGAGGAGGTCGTGCATCTCCCAGAACGCGCCCTGCTCGCCGGCCGCCTCGGCGACCTCGGCGGCGATCTGGGCCCGCGGGTGGACGTCTGAGAGTGGTAGGTGCCGCCAGACGTAGCGCAGGTCGTCGTCGCGGAGGAGGTCGCGGACGACGGGCTCGGCGAGGCCGCAGTACGGGCACTCGAAGTCGCCGTACTCGACCAGGGTGACCGAGGCGTTCTCCGGGCCGCGGATGTGGTCACGCTCCGGGTCGACCGGTTCGGTGAGGTCGACGAGCTGCTCGGCGTCGCCGAGGAGCGCGTAGGCCCTCTTCGGCGGCGAGAGGAGCTTGGCGGCGCGGAAGACGAGCCAGGTGAGCGCGGAGGCCACGATCACGGCGGAGAGCAGGCCGACCTTGGCCTCGGCGAGCTGGCGGCCGTCGAAGGCGATCGTTGCTATCAGCAAGGAGACGGTGAAGCCGATACCGGCGATGGTGCCGCTGCCGGCGACGGCGGCCCAGCCGACGCCCGCGCGGATCCGGCCGCGGGTGAGGCGCTCGAGCAGCCAGGACACCGAGGTGACGGCGAGCGGCTTGCCGACGACGTACCCGATCAGGATGCCGAGCGTGATCGGGGCGGTGTAGGCGCTGCCGAGGAAGGCCGCGTCGATCGTCACGCCGGCGTTGGCGAGGCCGAAGAGCGGGACGATCAGGTAGCTGGTCCAGGGGTGGTACAGGTACTGCAGGCGCTCGTTCGGCGAGATCGTCGTGGTCAGGCCGATGGTCGCGGACCGGGCCAGCTCGGGGGTCGGCTGTTCGCGGAACAGGCGGAAGCGGCCGGTGGCTTCCTCGAGCTCTTCGCGGCCGGGTGAGTACGCCGGCGCGGTCAGGCCGATCGCGAGTCCGGCGACCACTGGGTCGACGCCGCTGGTGAGCAGGGCGGACCACATCAGGACGCCGAGGATGACGTACACCCAGGCCTTGCGGACGCGCAGCAGCGAGAGGACCAGGACGACGGCGAACGCGGCGATCGCGAGAACGAGGGGCATCATCTTGATGTCGTCGCTGTAGACGACCGCGATCACGACCAGGGCCAGCAGGTCGTCGACGACGAAGACCGTGAGCAGGAAGATGCGGACGCGGTCCGGTACGCCGCGGCCGACGAGCGCGAGCAGGCCGAGGGCGAGAGCGGTGTCGGTGGACATCGCAACGCCCCAGCCGTGCGAACCCGGGCCGCCGGCGTTGAAGGCGAGGTAGATCAGCACCGGCGCGATCATCCCGGCGACGCCCGCCAGCATCGGCAGCACGAACCGGCTGCGCTCCCGCAGGTCGCCGAGGTCGAACTCGCGCCGCGCCTCCAGGCCGACCACCAGGAAGAACAGCGTCATCAGCCCGCTGTTGATCCACTCCCGCAGATCCAGGCTGAGATGGTCGTGCCCGAGCCCCAGCGAGAACTCGGTCCGCCAGAAGTCGTCGTACATCCCGGGCGCGAGGTTGGCCCAGAGCAACGCGAGCACGATCGCACCGGCCAGCACGCCGGAGCTGCCCGCCTCGGTCCGCAGGAACGCCCGCAGCGGAGCCGCGAACTCCCGCCGCCAGTTGGTCCGCCCGCTCAACAGACCGGAGAAGTCCGCCACGAGCCACACTGTAACCAGCCCGGGGAAACCTTGTCGGCGGGGACCGGTCAACAGTTTGGTGGACGGGCTAACAGTTTGCCGGGATTGGGCTGCATGATGTGTCCTGCGGATCACTCCAGAGGCGGGGGTGCCCGAGTCCTGAGCACGCCTGGAGAGATCCTCTTGACCGAGCCCGACCTTGCCGCTTCGGCGGACACTTTCGCGCGGCTGGCGATCGAGCTGCACGACGCACCGGGGGTCGACGAAACCGTCGATGCGGTGGTGCAGTTCGCGTTGCAGGCCTTGAACTGCACGTACGCCGGCGTCGCGCTGTACACCCGTGGCTCGCGGGCCGAGATCGCGGCGGTGACGGCTCCGGTCGTCGCCGACGTCTACCAGTTACAGATCGACTCCGAGAGCGGACCGTTGGTCACCACGATGCGGGAGCGGACCACGATCCTGATCCGCGACACCTACACCGACGACCGCTGGCCGGAGTGGGCGGCGAAGGTCGCGGCGCTCGGGGTTCGCAGCGTTCTCGACGTACCGTTGAGCACCGGTGACGGACCGCGACGGACGGTCGGCGTGCTCGGCCTCTACAGCCCGGACCCGGACGCGTTCTCCCCCGACGACGAGGCGATCGCGCACATCCTCGCCCGGCACGCGTCGGTCGCGCTCGCCTCCGCGCGGCACGAGGAGACGATGGCGCAGGCCGTCGACGCCCGGAAGCTGGTCGGCCAGGCGATGGGCATCCTGATGGAACGCTTCGACGTCGACGGGGACCGCGCGTTCGCGATTCTGAAGCGGTACTCCCAGGACACCAACACCAAGCTGCGCGACGTCGCGCAGCACCTGGTGGACACCCGCAAGCTGCCGCACTGAATCTGACAGCGTTGTCCCGGCGCCGGACGACGGAATCCGTTGCATACTTCGAGAAGAACTGGGTACCGCGCGCTACGGGTGGTTGATCTTGACGCCGGGATTTGTGCGGCCAGAACCGCGGACCGGGTCACGTCCCGGCGTCCTCACCCTCCACGCACGATTACGCTGACCAAATGGGAGTTTGGCGGCCGCTGTCCGGTCCGTCGCGGCAGGTCGCGCTGGAGATCCTGCTCGACGGGCCGTTGTCGCGCGCCGAGCTGTCCCGCCGGGTCGGCCTCTCCCCGGGCAGCCTGACCCGGCTGACCAAGCCGATGGTCGAGTCCGGACTGCTCGTCGAGGTCGCCGGCGGCCCGACCGATGCCCGCGTCGGCCGCCCCTCGCAACCGCTCGACCTGGACGCGGACGCCCACCACTTCGTCGGGATCAAGCTCACCGGCGACTCGGCGATCGGCGTCCTCACCACGCTGCGCGCCGAGGTGATCGCGAGCGTCTCCCGCCCGTTGGCCGACCCGACTCCTTCGGTCGTGGCCGACGTGGTGCTCGAGCTGACCGACGAGCTGGCGGTTCAGGTGCCTGGCGGTACGCCGCTGACCGGCATCGGCATCGCCGTCGGCGGCCGGGTCGCGAACGGGTCGACCGTGACCTGGGGCCCGTACCTCAACTGGGTCGACGTACCGTTCGGCGACCTGCTTGCCGCGCACACCGCCGTACCGGTCGTGCTCGCGAACGACCTCACGTCGCTGACCGAGGCGACGCATTGGTTCGGCGCCGGCCGGAGCGCGGACCGCTTCGTCCTGCTGACCGTCGGCGCGGGGGTCGGGTTCGGCCTGGTCGTCCACAACCGGATCGTCGACAGTCCCGACGTCAGCCTCGGCCTGATCGGTCACTACCCACTCCTCCCCGACGGTCCGCGCTGCGACCGCGGTCATCGCGGCTGCGCGCTCAGCCTGCTCACGGTCAGCGCGATCACCGACCAGGTCGGTACGGCGCTCGGCCGCCCGGTCGGGTACGACGATGCCCTGGACCTCGCCGCGAAAGGCGAGCCCGCCGCGCGCGACATCATCGCCCGCGCCGGCCGGGCCTTCGGCAAGCTGATCGCCGCCGCCTCCAACTTCACCCTGCCGGAGCTGGTCGTGCTCGGCGGCGAAGGCGTCCGGCTGGCCGAGGTCGCGCACGACGACCTGCTGGCCGGGCTGCACGCCGACCGGCACCCGTCTGCCGCCGAGCTCCCGATGGTCCTGCAGCCCGCCGACTTCACCGAATGGGCCCGGGGTGGGGCGGTGGTCGCGATCCAGACCTTCGTTCTCGGCATCGAGTAACTGACTAAAGCTCGATAGTCAGTTACACTCGCCGGCATGGAACAGCTGGTGAGGCGATGGCTGGACGGCTGGCGGCTGTGCCGCGGGCTGGACCCAGTGACCGAGGACGACGACGCATACACCGCCGTACTGCGGTTGCCCGGTCGCGAGCGCGAACTGTTCGCGCGGACCGATGACGCCGGGACGATCGCCCGGCTCGAGACCCGCCTGACGTCGGACGCCTGGCTGACGGTGACGACCGCCGACGGCGAACGTATCGCCAAGGAACTCGAGGCGGCCGGGTTGCGGCCCTTCGCCGAGCAGAAGACGTTGATGTCGATCGACCTGCAGGCTCATCCCCTGGCGTCGGCCTCCAGCGAGTGCGAGGGACCGTTGGAGTACGTGAAGGTCGTCATCGACGGCACGACGGCTGCGCGCGGCATGATGGCGGTCATCGGGTCCGATGCGGTGATGCACGACATCCAGACCGATCCGGCGTACCGGCGGCGCGGGCTCGGCAGCGTGGTGATGGGTGCACTGGCCGAACGAGCGCTGGAGCGCGGTGCGACCACCGGACTGTTGATGGCGACGACCGACGGGTTTCACCTCTACCGCAAGCTCGGCTGGTTGCCCGAGGCCACGATGATCACCGGTCTACGCGCTCCGCGCCCGGTGGGCGGCGACCTTGGTCCGGTTCTGGCAGGCCGTTGAGCAGAACCGCTGCGTCCGGTTCCGGGTCGAGTCCAGGAACAGGTCGTCGCAGCGCGTCGCCTCGCACCGGCGTACCCGCTCGACCTCGTCACTGCCCAACAGCATCGCCACGGCGGTAGCGAACTCGGCCAGCCAGCCGGACGCCTCGTCCGGATTCCCGAAGTGCAGGTGCCACGGCGCTCCCTCGTCGCGGGTCAGCTGCGGGGTCGCACGGGTTTCCCGGAGCAGCTCGTTGACCAGCGCACCGGCCCGATCCAGATCCGGAAGCCCGTCCAGCGCGTCGTACAGGACACGGGCGCCGGCCTCGTAACCCGCGGGATCGACCGGACCGGAGCGGTTCGTGGTGAGCCGCAGTACCGCGTCGATCGCCGCCTCATCCGGCGGCACGGCTGCCCGGCCCTGGCGTTCGCCGGACCCGAAGGTGTTTGCCAGCGCGATCGCGGCAACGAGCGACGCCTTCAGATGGTCGGTGGCTTCCACCGCTCCAGTATTCAGCCCCGGGTGTTCTCGGTCCCCTTCGCCACCACGGCGCCGGGCTGCGACTTCACTGCGCCGGCATTCACCGGCCCCTTCGTACCCGCGGGCAACGACCCGTCCGACACGAGCCGCGCGGCGTCAGCGGCATCAGCAGGCATTGATTGCTGCGCCGTACGTTCCTCCGCGGTCAGCATCCGCCCGTCCGTCCGGACCTCCTGCCGGATCGTCTCGATCTCCTCCAGCCCCGCACCGAACGCCCGCCCGGCGATCTCCCGGGACTTCGTCCGCTGCTCTTCTCGGAGAAGCCGCCGAGGTCGACCATTCCGGCGTAGTGCTTCCACATCGCCTGCGCGACCCGCAGCTGCGCACCGCCTTGCTGCTCCTTCGGCAGCTCGTTCATCAGGCCGGTCGGCTCGACGACGATCGCGGTCAGCACCCGCCACTTCCACGCCGGATTCTCGACCGCGAGCAGCCGCAGTACCTCGGCGCCACCGCGACCGGAGGCCTCGCCGGCCAGCCGGGTGATCTCCTCCGCCCCCGGGGTGAACTGCGGGTACGTCGACGGCTCCCGCAGCTCGGGATCGGTGATCCCGGGACAGATCTCCTCGATACCGAGCCGCTCGAGGAACTCGTCGAAGTGCTGGACGGCGTACGCCTCGGTGACGCCTTCCTCGAGCGCCTGGACCTCGGCGTAGGCCATCTCGCTCTCGGCCTCAGCGTGGGTCGTGCCGGCCCGGCTGATCAGATGGATGTGCTCGTGGAAGAGCGTCTCCAGGGCACGCCGGATGTGCAGCTTCTCCTCGCGGCCCAGCTGCTTGCCCTGGTTGGCCTACATGTGCCGCAACCAGTGCTCGACGTACCCGTAGTTCAGCCGGAGCCCCTGCTGCCAGGTTGCCTCGCCGACGATGTTGACGCCGCGGATGTGCCGGACGTTCTTCGGATCCTCGCCGTTGTAGTTCGAGTGGTTGCCGCGGGTGAGCCCAACGACGATCTCCGCGGCGCGGCCGACCAGCTCGTCCCAGTTCTCCGGATGCTTGTGCCGGGGCGCGGCCGGATAGTCCTTGGCGCCTTCGCGGGTCCGGTCCACGACATCACCTCCCACCGATCTGGAGCGGATCAAGGACGCCGGCCTCGACTTCCCGTTGTTCGTGAAGCCCGGCAACGGCGGCTCCAGCTACGGCGTGACTCGCGCGACCGACCTGCCGCCGCTGACGGCCGCGATCGCCGACGCCGCGATGCTGGACCCGAACGTGCTCGTCGAGCGGGAGATCGTCGGCCGCGAGCTCGACCTCGACGTCCTCGAATTCCCGGACGGGCGGATCGAGGTCGCCCCGGCGCTCGAAATCCACCCAGATCCGGCGCAGCCGTTCTTCAACGCGACCGCGAAGTACGACAGCAGCGCGACGCGGTTCGTCATACCGGCGCCGCTCGAGCCCGAGTTGGCCGAGCGGTTGCGTCGTACTGCGGTCGACGCCTTCGAGGCGCTCGGGTGCGCGGGGCTCGCCCGCGTCGACTTCTTCCTCCCGGCCGAGGGCGAGCCGGTGGTCAACGAGATCAACACGTTCCCCGGGTTCACGCCGGCATCGCAGTTCCCACGGATGTGGGCCGCCGCCGGCCTGTCGTACGTCGAGGTCGTCGACACCCTGATCCGCACGGCGGTGGCACGCGGATGACCGCCTGTGGCGTCCGCGTGCTGCCCGCTGCGGGTCGGTGGCAAACGTGGCTGAGGTGATCGGGTGAACCTTTCCACCTGAATTGCAGGTGTTGCCGGTAAAGATCTACCGCGCTGTCATGCGAACATGACTCCGCCCACACTGCGTCGCCGCCGCCTACTGCTCGCGCTGCCCACTGCCGCGCTCGCCGCCAAGTTCTCGCTCCCCACGCTGCCCGCCCAGGCTGCGAAGGCACTGAAGAAGAAGCCTGAGTGCGTGGCCGACCTGATCAGGCCGTCCTGATGGCCAGCATTCCGTGGCTCGCCGACCTCCTGCGCGCAGCCGGCCTGCAGGTCGTCGAGGAAGGCAACTGGCAGGGTCGTGGGGTGTCCGGATCGTTCAACCCGTTCGGCGTGCTCTGGCACCACACCGCCGCCAAGTCGAGCCCGACCAACCCCGCCCCAGCGCTGGGTATCGTCATCAACGGCCGCTCCGACCTGCAAGGGCCGTTGGCGCACGCGTTGGTCGACTACAACGGTGTCTTCCACATCGTCTCCGCGAACCGCTGCAACCACGCCGGTCCGGCCCGCGCCAGCGGCCCGATCCCAGCCGGCGACGGCAACACGATGCTGGTCGGCTGGGAGATCGACTACGCGGGCGACCAGAGCAACATCGGGCTGGTGCAGCAGATGACACCCGCGCAGTACGACGCCTCGCTCCGCGCGACTGCCGCCGTACTGACGCAGTTCGGCCGGGACTCCAGCTACGCGCGCGGTCACCGGGAGACCAGTACGACCGGGAAGATCGACCCGTCGTTCGTCGATCTCGACGTGATGCGGGCGGACGTCGCCGCGCTGATGGCGAGCGGCGGCGGGGTGACCGGTCAGGCGTACCGGTACCTCGACCAGCAGCACGTGACCGCGGTCAGCACGGCCGGGACGTTGACGAACCTGATGTGGTCGCCTGCTACCGACAAGGTCGCTCAGGACTGGGGCAGCCAGAAGCTGGTCGGGAAACCGATCGGGTACGTCCACAACGGGCAGCAGCACGTGTTCGCCCGGAGCAGCGAGAACACGATCAGTCACTGGTGGCAGGCCGGCACCGGAGCGCCCGTCCTCGATCACTGGGGTACCGAGGGCCGCGTGATGTCGAGCCCGTCCGGGTTCGCGTACCAGCGACAGCAGCACCTCTTCTACCGGAACCCGGACGGCAACCTCGAGCACAAGTTCTGGGACCAGGGGACGGACCAGATCACCACCGGAGTGTGGGCCGGGGGCACGTTCGTGGGCGATCCGTTCGCGTTCGTGCACCGGGACCAGCAGCACATCTTCGCCCGCGCGACCGACAGCTCGCTGCACCACTGGTACTGGAAGCCGGGCAGCGATCCGGCGCACGACAACTGGGGCGTCACCTCAGGGGTCGCGTCGAACCCCACTGGTTTCAGCACCGGGTCGCAGCACCATGTCTTCTTCCGGAACACCGACGGCCAGCTGCAGCACCGATTCTTCGACGACGGATCCGGGCAGCTGCTCGGTGACGTCTGGTCGGGCGGACCGTTCGTAGGGAACCCGCACGCGATCGCGCACAAGGGCCAGCAGCACGTGTTCGCTCGCACGACCAACGGGGACCTGCTGCACTTCTACTGGTCACCAACAGTCGACCCACCGCAGTCCGACAACTGGGGTGCGGTCGGAGTGGTCACCGACGACCCGTTCGGTCTTTCGACGTCGGACGCCCACCACGTCTTCTACCGGATCGCGAACGGGTCGATCGAGCACCGCTTCTTCATCGACGCGGAGGCGCGGCTCGTCACCGACAACTGGGGTGGTTCGGTGGCGGCCGGCTAGGAACCTGATAGGTGCCGGCTATCGGGTGATAGGCAGCATTGCTTTGACCGGGACGCCGGGGCGACGGAATGTTGTATACATGACGAGAGAGGTCGTGGCCGCCGCCCCCGTCCCGGTCCCCGGGCGTGCCCAGCGAGTGCGGGAGATTGCTGGTGAGTTGCGTGGGCTTCGGGGGGCGCTGATACCGATCCTGCATGCGGTGCAGGAGGAGCTCGGGCACGTCGCTCAGGATGATGTCGCGGTGGTGGCCGACGTACTGAACCTGTCGGTGGCCGAGGTGCACGGGGTTGTCACGTTCTACAAGGACTTCCGGCGGGCGGCTCCTGGGCGTACGACGGTTGCGGTCTGTCAGGCGGAGGCTTGCCGGGCTGTTGGTGCGGTGGAGCTCGCTGACTACGCGCGGGTGCGGGTCGGGTGTGGGTTTGGAGAGACCTCGGCCGACGGGCGGATCACGCTCGACGAGGTGTTCTGCTTCGGGAACTGTGCGCTGGGGCCGGCGGTGCAGGTCGGCTCGAAACTGCACGGCCGGGTGACGCCTGCGCGTCTCGATGCTCTTCTGGGGGAGGCGCTGTGAGGGTCTTTGTACCGCGTGATTCGGCGGCCCGTTCGGTGGGGGCGGATGAGGTAGCCGAGCGGATCGCTGCGTTCGCCCAGAACCGTGGTGGACAGCAGGACGCTGACCTGGCCCGGGACGGCGGGGGTGGCGCGGGTGGCGGGGGTGGCGGGGGTGGGGCTGGGGCGGGTGCGGTGGGGGTTGAGGTGGTGCGGAACGGGTCTCGGGGGATGTTGTGGTTGGAGCCGTTGGTGGAGGTGGAGACGGCTGCGGGGCGGGTGGGGTACGGGCCCGTTGCGCCCGAAGACGTTGATGGGTTGATTGCCGGTGGGATGTTGGCCGGCGAGGGTGAGTCGTTGGGTTTGGTGGAAGAACTGCCGTGGATGCGGCGGCAGGAGCGGTTGACGTTTGCGCGGGTTGGAGTGGTGGATCCGCTGTCGACCGTGGACTACGTGGCGCACGGTGGGATGGCTGGGTTGCGGACGGCATTCTCGATGACGCCGGCCGAGGTGGTCGAGACTGTGGTCGAGTCGGGGTTGCGTGGGCGGGGTGGGGCCGGGTTCCCGACCGGGATCAAGTGGCGGACGGTGCTGGGTGCCGAGTCCGAGCTCAAGTTCGTTTGCTGCAACGGTGACGAGGGTGACTCCGGTACGTTCGCGGACCGGATGCTGATCGAGGGCGATCCGTTCACGTTGATCGAGGGGATGACGATCGCGGCCTACGCGGTCGGCGCGTCGGAAGGGTACGTGTACCTGCGGTCGGAGTACCCCGACGCCGTCGCGACGCTGAAGGCGGCCATCGAGCTCGCCCGCGCGGAGGGCTGGTTGGGGCCGGACGTCCTGGGCTCAGGGTTCGGCTTCGACCTGCACGTCCGGGTCGGCGCGGGCGCGTACATCTGCGGCGAAGAGACCTCGATGCTGGAGAGTCTCGAGGGCAAGCGCGGCATGGTTCGCGCCAAGCCCCCGATCCCTGCCCTGGAAGGGCTTTTCGGCCGGCCGACCGTCGTCAACAACGTGTTGTCGCTGGCAACGGTTCCGACGATTCTCGCGCACGGAGCCCAGGCTTACGCGGCGTACGGGACCGGCCGCTCGCTCGGCACCAGCGTCTTCCAGCTCGGTGGGAACGTAGCGCGCGGCGGCATCGTCGAGAAGGCGTTCGGGATAACGCTCGGCGAGCTGGTGAACGACTTCGGCGGCGGTACGTCGTCCGGCCGCCCGGTGCGGGCCGTCCAGGTGGGTGGTCCGCTCGGTGCGTACCTGCCGGTCGAGCGGTTCGACCTGCCGATGGACTACGAGGAGTTCGCCAAGGCCGGCGCGATGGTCGGGCACGGCGGGATCGTGGTGTTCGACGAGACCGTGGACATGGCCGCGATGGCGCGGTTCGCGTTCGAGTTCTGCGCGGCGGAGTCGTGCGGCAAGTGCACACCGTGCCGAGTCGGCGCCGTCCGCGGCGTCGAGACCATCGACCGGATCGTAGCCGGCACTGACCGGGACAAGAACCTCGTGGTCCTCGAGGACCTGTGCGAA
This sequence comes from Kribbella sp. NPDC026611, assembly GCF_040638345.1. NCBI lineage: Bacteria > Bacillati > Actinomycetota > Actinomycetes > Propionibacteriales > Kribbellaceae > Kribbella > Kribbella sp. NPDC026611. Next base: position 740,188 of record NZ_JBEZYC010000003.1, on the reverse strand, counting down.
CTGATGACCGACGGCTCGCTCTGTGCGATGGGTGGGCTCACACCGATGCCGGTACGTAGTGCCGTCCGCCATTTCGGAGAGGACTTCAACGTATGACGCTGCTCAAGGAGCCCGATTTCGGTACGCCGGCTCGATCTGGCGAGGCGACCGTCTCCGTCGAGATCGATGGTGTGACCCTCAAAGTTCCACCGGGGACGTCGGTGCTGCGGGCGGCGAAGGAAGCGGGCGTCGACGTACCGAAGCTGTGTGCGACCGACAACCTGAAAGCGTTCGGATCGTGCCGGTTGTGCGTGGTCGAGATCGACGGCGTCCGCGGTACGCCGGCCTCCTGCACGACGCCGGTCGGCGACGGCATGGTCGTCCACACCCAGAACGAACGGCTCGGCAAACTGCGCCGCGGGGTGATGGAGCTGTACATCTCCGATCACCCGCTGGACTGCCTGACCTGCTCGGCGAACGGCGACTGCGAGCTGCAGGACATGGCCGGAGTGACCGGGCTGCGCGAGGTGCGCTACGGCTCGGGTGTCGAGGCCGGCGCGAACCATCTGGATCTGGAGACCGACAAGTCCAACCCGTACTTCGACTTCGAGGCGTCCAAGTGCATCGCGTGCTCGCGGTGCGTCCGCGCCTGCGACGAAGTACAGGGCACGCTGGCGCTGACGATCGAGGGGCGTGGGTTCGATTCCAAGGTCGCGGCCGGTGCCGGGGTGTCGTTCTTCGAGTCTGACTGCGTCTCGTGCGGTGCGTGCGTGCAGGCGTGCCCGACCGCGACGCTGCAGGAGAAGTCGGTGGTCGAGCTCGGGATGCCGACCCGGACCGTGCTGACCACCTGCGCGTACTGCGGGGTCGGGTGCTCGTTCAAGGCCGAGCTGCGCGGTGACGAGCTGGTCCGGATGGTGCCGTACAAGAACGGCGGCGCGAACGAGGGCCACTCGTGCGTGAAGGGCCGGTTCGCGTTCGGGTACGCCTCGCACCCGGACCGCGTGCTCGAGCCGATGGTGCGGGACACGATCGACGAGCCGTGGCGCACGGTGTCGTGGGAGGAAGCGATCGGCTTCACCGCGCGGCGGCTGCGGGAGATCCAGGCGTCGTACGGCCAGGGGTCGATCGGCGCGATCACGTCGTCGCGGACCACGAACGAAGAGGTGTACGCCGTCCAGAAGATGGTGCGGGCGGTGTTCGGGAACAACAACGTCGACACCTGTGCACGGGTCTGCCACTCGCCGACCGGGTACGGGCTGAAGCAGACGTTCGGCGAGTCGGCCGGGACGCAGGACTTCAAGTCCGTCGACGAGTCGGACGTGATCCTGGTGATCGGGTCGAACCCGACCGACGCGCACCCGGTGTTCGGGTCGCGGATGAAGCAGCGGATCCGGCAGGGCGCGAAGCTGATCGTGATCGACCCGCGGCGGATCGACCTGGTGCGATCGCCTCACGTCGAGGCGGCGTACCACCTGGAGGTCAGGCCGGGGACGAACGTGGCGATCATCAACGCGCTCGCCCATGTGGTGGTGACCGAGGGGCTGGTGGACCAGGACTTCGTGGATCGGCGGTGCGAGGACTTCGACACCTGGGCGTCGTTCATTGCGCAGCCGGAGAACAGTCCGGAGGCACTGGCCGAGATCTGCGGCGTACCGGCATCGACGATTCGCGCGGCGGCGCGGTTGTACGCGACCGGTGGGAACGCGGCCATCTACTACGGGCTCGGCGTCACCGAGCACAGCCAGGGCTCGACCATGGTGATGGGGATGGCGAACCTGGCGATGGCGACCGGCAACATCGGCCGCGCCGGCGTCGGGGTGAACCCGATGCGCGGGCAGAACAACGTGCAGGGGTCGTGCGACATGGGGTCGTTCCCGCACGAGCTGCCGGGCTACCGGCACGTGTCGAACGACGACGTACGGTCGATCTACGAGCACCTCTGGGGTACGCCGATCCTGAACGAGCCCGGCCTGCGGATCCCGAACATGTTCGACGCGGCGATCGACGGGTCGTTCAAGGCGCTCTTCGTGCAGGGCGAGGACATCGCGCAGTCGGACCCGAACACGCAGCACGTGGTCGCCGCGCTGGGTTCGCTGGACCTGCTGGTGGTGCAGGACCTGTTCGAGAACGAGACGGCCAAGTTCGCGCACGTGCTGATGCCGGGAACGTCGTTCCTGGAGAAGGACGGGACGTTCACGAACGCCGAGCGCCGGATCAACCGGGTCCGGCCGATCATGGCGCCGCGGACCGGCAAGCAGGAGTGGGAGATCATCTGCGAGCTCGCGCAGGCGATGGGCTACCCGATGCACTACGACTCGACGGCCGAGATCATGGACGAGATCGCGATGACGACGCCAACGTTCATGGGGGTCTCGTTCGCGAAGCTGGACGAGCTCGGGTCGATCCAGTGGCCGTGCAACCTCGAGCACCCGGCCGGTACGCCGATCATGCACGCCGACGAATTCACCCGCGGCAAGGGGCGGTTCATGGAGACGGTGTACGTGCCGACGTCGGAGCGGTCGACGCGGAAGTTCCCGCTGATCCTGACGACGGGACGGATCTTGTCGCAGTACAACGTCGGGGCGCAGACGCGACGTACGGCGAATGTGGCCTGGCATGCGGAGGACGTGCTGGAGATCCATCCGCACGATGCGGAGGTCCGGGGGATCACGGACGGCGATCTCGTCGGCCTGTCGAGCCGGGTCGGGCGGACTGAGCTGCGCGCGAAGGTGTCGGACCGGATGCCGGTGGGCGTCTGCTACACCACCTTCCACCATCCGGTGTCGGGCGCCAACGTGGTCACCACCGACAACTCGGACTGGGCCACCAACTGCCCCGAGTACAAGGTGACCGCCGTCCAGGTAGACCTCGTCCCTTCGTCTGCCGCGGCGACCCGGGAGCCGGTAGTTGCCGGAGGCACCCGATGAGTGGTTCCCTGCCGCCCCACGTCCGGCTGGCCAACGAAATATCCGCCCAGTTCGCCCACCGCCCACCCCAGGCCGCCGCTACCGCCGTCGCCAACCACATCAAGGCGGTCTGGGATCCCCGCATGAAAGCAGCCCTGGTTGCCCACGCCGCCTCGGGTGCGACCGACCTGGACCCCATAGCAGCACTCGCCGCCCAGCAGCTCACGCCGTGACCAACCCCACAGAGTTGGACAACCCACCCCGGCCCCGCAAGGCTTCCTGGGTGGCAGACGACAACCCGCCGGTGAGTTGGGATGCAGCGCGGGAGTTGGCGCACAGTGCGGCGCGACTGGGGCCGGTGGTTTCCCGGGAGCTCGCGCAGGTTGACGGGTGCGTGCTGGGGACGCCGTTGGTGGCCTCGGGGGATGTGCCGCCGGTGGATCGGGCGGCCATGGACGGGTTCGCGGTCTCAGGGACTGGTCCTTGGCGAGTGGTCGGGCGGGTTCGGGCTGGGTCGGCCGAGCGCTTGCGGTTGAAGGATGGGGAAGCCGCGGAGATTGTCACCGGAGCGGCCGTGCCGGCGGGGGCCTCGGCTGTGGTGCGTCGTGAAGATGCCGTGGTGTGTGGTGAGGTGGTGGCCGGGCCTGCCGAGGACGGGCGGCACATCCGGCGTGCGGGGGAAGAATGCCGGGCCGGCGAGCACTTGTTGCCGGCTGGGGTGGTGGTTGGGCCGGCGGTCCTGGGCCTGGCAGCGACGGTGGGGCTCAATCGGTTGACGGTGATCGAGCCGCCCACGGTGAGTGCGGTCGTGACCGGAGACGAGCTGGTGCATCGGGGTACGTCGGGGGCGGGCCGGGTGCGGGATGCGATCGGGCCGATGCTTCCCGGGCTGATCACGAGAGCCGGAGCGCGGGTCGGGCGGATTGATCACCTGGGTGATTCGCGGGACGAGCTGCGAGCAGCCGTGGACGCAGCGGAGGCAGACCTCATCTTGGTCTCGGGGTCCTCCGCGGCGGGGCCGGCGGATCACCTGCGGCCGGTGCTCGCGGAACTGCACGCGGAGCTGATCGTCGATGGTGTGGCGTGCCGGCCCGGGCACCCGCAGGCAATGGCCAAGCTGCCGGACGGGCGGCTTGTCCTCGGCCTTCCCGGGAACCCATTCGCGGCGCTGGTTGCCTTCCTGACCCTCGGCGGCGCTGCGATCAGACGGATGCGCGGCCTCCCGCTCCCGACTCTCACTCGAGCCTCGGTTCCCGGCGGCATCACCTGCCACCCGACCAGCACCCGGCTCGTCCCGGTCCGCTTCACTGATCAAGGCGCAGTACCCGTAGGTCACGGCGGAGCTGCCATGTTGCGCGGTCCGGCCCTCGCCGACGCGCTCGCCGTCGTCGACCCCGGTCCGGCCGAGGCGATCGCCGCCCGGCTCCTACCCCTCGATCCAGGAGCACAGCCATGGGCCGTCTGATCGCCCGCCGCCCGGTGGTCCGGATCACCCCGGACAGCGACCGCTCGCGGCCGGACAACATTGCGGTGGAGGAGCCGCTCGAGCTGCGGGTGGACGGGAAGCCGCTGGCCGTGACTATGCGCACGCCTGGGCACGATGTCGAGCTTGCGCATGGGTTTCTGCACACCGAGGGCGTGATCGGGAGCGTCGACGACATCCGGGACGCGCGGTACTGCGACTCGCGTGACGACGAGGGGCGCAACACCTACAACGTCCTCGATCTCGGGCTCGCCCCCGGCGTACCCGCACCGGTCACCGGCGTCGAGCGCAACTTCTACACCACCTCGTCCTGCGGCGTCTGCGGCAAGGCTTCCCTCGACGCGGTCCGGACCAAGACCCGCCACTCCCCCGCGAACGACGACGTCAAGATCCGGTACGACGTACTCGCAACTCTCCCCGACGCGCTCCGCGAGCAGCAGCAGGTCTTCGACCGGACCGGCGGGCTGCACGCGGCCGGACTGTTCACCCCGGCGGGCGACCTGCTCGTAGTTCGTGAAGACGTCGGCCGGCACAACGCCGTGGACAAGGTCGTCGGCTGGGCGCTGCTCAACGGCCAGATCCCGGCGCGCGGGCTGATCCTGATCGTCTCCGGCCGGACGTCGTTCGAACTCGCGCAGAAGGCGGTGATGGCCGGGATCCCGGTCCTCGGCGCGGTCTCCGCCCCGAGCTCGCTCGCGATCGACCTGGCCGCCGAGTCCGGCCTGACCCTGGCCGGCTTCATCCGCAACGGCAACCTCAACGTTTACGCCCGCCCGGACCGCATCATCACCTGCATGTCGAGGTCGCAGTACGGCGTCCGACGTACCGGGCATGACTGACGATTTGGGAGTGACCGGCGCTACCACCGGCGTCGAGGTACTGGTGCAACTGCCCGTCCACGCGGTGTGGACCGGCATCACGGCGATCGACCGGTACGGCGAGTGGAGCCCGGAGTGCTACTACGGCGCCTGGCTCGACGACCGCGGCATCGTCGCCGGAGCCCGGTTCGAGGCGCGGAACCGGTTCGCCGACGGCTTCGAGACCTACGTGATCTGCGTGGTGACCGCGGCCGAGGAGCTGAAGCGTTTCGCGTGGGACGTGTACGGCGACGAGCCCGTCCCGCTCGCCCACTGGGAGTACGAACTGGAGGCCCGCGGCAACGAAACGCTGGTCCGCCAAACCTTCACCCACGGCCCCGGCATCAGCGGTCTGCGCCTCGGCGTCGAAAGCGAGCCGGCCCAGGCCGCCGAAACGATCCAGGGCCGCCTCGACGAACTCGCGGCCAACATGCGCCACACCATCACCGCGATGGCGACCGCCCTCGTACACGCGGACGGAGCTGGTCGTCAGTAGAGATACAGGTGGAAGGGCGGGTCATGGGGCTCCCAGTCGCAGGCGTAAGTGTGGTAGATGTGGCCGGCCCGGCTGATCTGCCAATTGCCCTGACTCTGGCAACTCGTCAGGCTTGCGTAGTAGCCGCCGGAGTCCTCCACAGTGGCGTCGGCCTGAGTGGGGACAGCGGCCGCACCGGCTACGAACAGCACGGCAGCCGCGCCGGCCAAGTACTTCCTCTTCATCAAGACCTCCTGTTTGCCTGACGGAAGGTCAGCAAAGCACCTCGGACGCGGAGGGAGGCACCCCTTCGACAGGAGTCAAATGGTCAAGAGGACTTTTAGGGAAGCCCGCTCCGGGGACTGCTTCAGGAGGCTTCGCTGGTGTTGTCTCGGGCGACGGGTGGGCCGGACCACAGGCAGTCGGCGTCGCCGCTGTCGAGGTGTTGCTGGTAGACGGTCACCTTGTGGGTGATGACGCGCATGCACTCCTGCAGGTCCGCGAGCTGCGTCGCGACGTGCTCCTGATGGCTGCGCAGCAGCTCGAGCCGCTCCTGCTCGTTGCCGGAGCCTTGGCGGACCAGGTCGGTGTACTTACGGATCGTGTCCAGCGGCATCCCGGACGAGCGGAACTTGATGCACATGTCGAGCCACTCGACGTCGTCCTCGGTGTAGACGCGCCGGCCGTTCGACTCGCGCCGTACCTGGTCCGCGAGCAGCCCCTCGCGCTCGTAGAAGCGGAGCGCATGCACGCTCAACCCGGTCCGCTCGGCCACCTGCCCGATACTCAGCCCCATAGGCGGCACCTTAGCCCCCGGTTAGATCACCCTCTAGCTATTAAAACAGTGGTTTTAGAGCGGTCAAGGCCTGTTGTACGTCGGCCTGCGTCGAGTAGATGTGGAACGACGCGCGTAGCTTGCCGTCGCGGACGGCGGCGCGGATCCGGGCGGCATCGAACGCCTCCTGGGCGCCCGGGAGCGACGTACTGACGATCGCCGAGTCGCCCGGCGGCAGGCCCAGGCCGGCGCGGAACTCGTTCGCCAGCCCGACGTTGTGCCGGTGGATGGTCTCGACGCCGATCTCCTCGATCAGTTCGAGCGCCGGTGCCGCTCCGACGTAGCTGAACCAGGCGGGCGACTGGTCGAACTTCCGCGCTCCGGGCGCGAGATCCATCTGCGGTCCGTAGTACGAGCCGTGCACCGTCCGCCCGGCGTACCAGCCCGCGGCCGACGGGCGGCAGAGCTCCTGCAGCCGCGGCGACAGGTAGCCGAGGGTCGCGCCGCGCGGCGACATCATCCACTTGTAGGTGTGGGCAACGAGTGCGTCGATACCGTCCACTCCGATCGGCAGCCAACCGACCGCCTGGCTGCCGTCGATCACCACGAGCGCACCAATTTGCTTGCTAGCAGCAACCACAGCCGCGAGGTCCAGTACGGCGCCCGTCGACGACTGAACGGCGCTCACGGCCACCAGATCGATCCCGGGTTTGATCGCGGCGACCAGCTCGTCCCCCGGTACGGCGATCACCTCGGCGCCGCACACCTGCCACGGGAACACGTTCGAGGTGAACTCGACGTCGTCGGTCAGCACCTTCGCCCCGGCCGGCAACGCTGACGCGATCGGCGCGATCGCGGCCGAGACCGTGCTCCCGACGAACACGTCCGCGGCGTCGGCTCCGACCAACCGGGCGAACGACTCCCGCGCCCGCGTGGTCGACTCGTCCCACGGCTCCCAGCTCGTCGCGCCGACGCGCCAGTCACCGAGGGCGGCCTGAAGCGCGTCCCAGGCCGGCTTCGGCGGCAAGCCGTACGATGCGGTGTTCAACCAGCCCGGCTCGGGGTCCCACAGCCCTGCGAAGTCCATGCGCCCACCCTACGGGCGGGGTTGACCTAGACAGCGGTCTAGCTTCTAGCGTTCGTCTCCAGACGCAGTACGGCGAACCAGGAGGCTTCATGCACTACCGCACGCTCGGCGGAACCGGGATCGAGGTCAGCGCCCACTGTCTCGGGGCGATGATGTTCGGCGCGGCCGGGAACCCCGACCACGACGACAGCATCCGGATCATCCACACCGCCCTGGACCAGGGAATCAACTTCGTGGACACCGCCGACATGTACTCGACCGGTGAGTCCGAGGAGATCGTCGGCAAGGCGCTGAAGGGCCGCCGCGACGACGTCGTTCTCGCGACCAAGGGCCACTTCCCGCTCGACGACGAGAACGTGCGGAACCGGCGGGGGAACTCGCGGCGATGGCTCACCCGTGCGGTCGAGGACAGCCTGCGCCGGCTCGACACGGACTGGATCGACCTGTACCAGGTGCACCGGCCCGACCACAGCACGGACATCGAGGAGACGCTCTGGGCCCTGACCGATCTCGTCTCCGCCGGCAAGATCCGCGCCTTCGGCTGCTCGGCGTTCCCGGCCGAGGACATCGTCGAGGCGCACCACGTGTCCGAGACCCGCGGCTACGGCCGGTTCCGGACCAACCAGCCGGTGTACTCGATGCTCGCCCGCGGGATCGAGCGCTCGATCCTGCCGATCTGCCGCCGGCTGGGGATGGGAGTGCTCACCTACAGCCCGCTCGCCTTCGGGTTCCTGTCCGGGAAGATCCGCAAGGGCCAGCCGATCGACCTCACCTCAGGTCGCGCGGCCCTCGCGCCCTACCGCTTCGACCCGACGATCCCGGGCAACGCGGCGAAGTACGACGCCCTCGAGCAGTTGATCGAGGTGGCCGAGGACCTCGGCGTGACGCTGCCCGAGCTCGCACTTGCCTTCGTCACCACCCACCCGGCGGTCACCTCCGTCATCGCGGGCCCCCGCACCATGGAGCAGCTGACCGGCCTGCTGAAGGCCGCCGACCTCGCTCTCGACGACGAGACCCTCGACCGCATCGACAAGATCGTGCCTCCCGGCACGGACCTCTACCCGGCGGTCGCGGCCGCGGAGCCTCCTTCCCTCACCGACATCGCACAACGGCGTCGCCTGTACGCCGACCGGTAGCCGCCAGAGGTTGCGCCGCTCATGGCGGGTCGGCGTACCGTGCGCCGTCTCGGCGGAGTGGCCAACTGGCGACCGCCCCGGCAACCGCGCAGCTCAGCGCGGAGGTCGCCAGGATTGTCGCGGGCGAGTAGTGGTCGACAGCGAGGGCGCCGACCGCGGCGCCGAGGGGTGAGGCGATGGCCAGCAGGGCGCGTTGGCGGCCGAACATGACGCCGTGCGCCGCGGGGTCGACCCACCGCTGGAGCGCGGTGGTCTCGATCGCGGAGTACGGACCCCAGACCGCGCCGGAGAGGGCGAAGATCGCGATCGCCGCCGGCAAGGTCTGGGTCAGGACCAGCGGGAGCGTGATCAGGCCCCAGACAATCGCGCCGAGCGCGTTCACCAGGCCGGGGCGACGACGGCCGAGGTACGCCGCGAGTGGGACCGTCGCCAGTGCACCGAGCCCGAAGACAACCCACAACGTCGTGTAGCCGGCCACACCGCCGCCCAGCTGCTGACGGGTGAAGTGTGGGAGGACGCTCTCGAACGGGCCGTAGGTGAAGTAGTAGGCGGTCGAAAGCGCTATCAGGCCGATGACCGCCCCGCTCGCCCAGCCTGGTGATGAGGATGGCCGGCGTGGGCCGGCGGTGGGTCGGGGCAGGCGGGTGGCGATGGCCAGGGCGGCGAGCATCATCGTCAGGGGGAAGAGGAAGGCTCGGCCGGGGCCCAGCAACGCGAGGGCCGGGGCGGTGAGGGCGGCGCCGAGGACCATCGGGACCTGATCGCCCAGGCCCAGCAGGGCGTTGGCGCGGGGCAGGAGGTCGTCGTCGACCAGTCGCGGAACCAGCGTGCGCGACGCGGAGTAGGCCAGCGGTGGCGTCGTACCGGCGCAGGCGCACAGCCCGAGCACGATCCACAGCGAGAAGTGCCCACCCCAGCCGGCGACGACCAGGGCGGCCATCAGCACCGAGCGAGCGCCGGCGTCGAGGAGCAGCATCGGGACCGGACCGAAGCGGTCGACGGCGCGGCCGCCAATGATGCCTCCAGCAACGGTTGGTAACCGCATCGCGACCACCAGCAAGGCGGTTTGCGCACCCGACCAGCCTTGCGGCTCGGCAATCCACAGCAGCACGAACATCACAAAGCTGTCGGCCGTGGACGCCAGCATCCACGCGACAGCCAGCCGCCTCATGATGACCCGACCGACTCGTCCACCGGACACTCCTCCCCGCACGCCGGCCAGTCGCAGAACCGGCAGGTCGAGTCAGCGGTCACGCGAGCCCGCTGGGTACGCCGGAGCGCCGCCGACAACAGCTCGTTCAACTGGCGCCGCTCGGATGCGGTCAACGCACCAAGGACCTCGGCACTCGCCTCGTCCCGCGCGGTCGTCCACGCCGACAGCAGGCTGCGACCGGACGCGGTCAGGCTCAGCTCGAGGACACGCCCGCGGCGCGCGCGATCGACGTACCCGAGGCCTTGCAGGCGGTCGATCAGCCGGACCGTGCCGGACTGCGTGAGCCCGATCCGGCTCCAGAGCCAGTCTGCCGAGCACCCCTCGTGGCCGGCGAGCAGCGTGAGTGCGGCCAGGTCGCGCGGACCCAGGCCCGGAGGCATCACCTCGCCGACGGCGGCGGTCAGTGCATCGTGGCTGCGGAGGGTCCAGGCGGCCCAGACATTCGCTTCGGACATGACTCATTCATATGACTCAGTCATGTGTTGCGCCAGTGGTGGCGTGTCGGCGTACCGTGAGCAGCGACAGGTGACGAGGAGGGTGCTATGAGTTTCGACAGGCCCGGGCTGCCGCATCCCGGTCATGAGCTGCGGCCGGAGGTGGACGACGCGTTGGCCGAGGAGGGCGTCGAGTTCACCGACGACGACGAGCCGGACATCCCGGAGCACCCGGGCAGCACCTCGGCCGGCCCGCAGCCGAACCCGGCCCGCCGACCGCCGCACGAGACCCCTCCGCCCGAGGCACCTCTGCCTGAGCCTGAGGCCGACCCGGGCGACTGAACACCCGGCGACTGATCACGGGGTGAGCCATCACCATCCGTGAGTGCACTACCGTTGCTGCCGACGACGGGCGCTCGGGGGTGACACGGTGGCGGTGACAATGCGCGACGTGGCCCGGCATGCCGGCGTCTCGCCGAAGACGGTCTCGAACGTGATGAACGGCTACCCGTACATCCGCGAGGCGACCCGGACCAGGGTGCTCGCCTCGATCGATGCCCTCGGCTACCAGCTGAACATCTCTGCCCGGAACCTGAAGTCCGGCCGGACCGGCATCATCGGGCTGGCCGTGCCCGAGCTCAGCCTGCCGTACTTCGGCGAGCTCGCCGACGCGGTGATCGAGGCCGCCGAGGAGCACGGCCTGACCGTGATGATCGAGCAGACCGGCGCGGACCGGGACCGCGAGCTGACCGTGATCAACCGGCCGCGCGGGCACCTGGTCGACGGCCTCCTGTACAGCCCGCTCGGCCTCGGTCAGGACGACATCGGGCAGCTGAACTCGTCCGCGCCGATGGTCCTGCTCGGTGAACGCATCTTCCACAGCCCGGTCGACCACGTGATGATCGACAACGTGGCCGGCACCAAGGCCGCGGTCGAGCACCTGCTCGCGCTCGGCCGCCGCCGGATCGCCGTCCTCGGCGTCCACCCCGGCGAGCGCATCGGCACGGCCGCCATCCGGTACGGCGCGTACGCGGCCACCCTGGCCGGGCACGGGCTCCGCGTACCCGAGGAGCTTGCCGTACCGGCCGGGAAGTGGCACCGCTCGACCGGCGCCGAGGCGATGGAGGCCATCCTCGCCTCGGGTCTCGAGTTCGACGCGGTCCTGGCTCTGAACGACACGCTCGCCCTCGGCGCGATCCGCGTCCTGACCCGCCGCGGCGTCCGCATCCCCGACGACGTCGCGGTGGCCGGCTTCGACAACATCGACGAGGCGCAGTACAGCATCCCCACCCTCACCACCGTCGACCCGGGCCGTGCCCACATCGCCCGCACCGCGGTCGAGCTCCTGGTCCGGCGGATGTCCGGCGACGACTCCGAGCACCAGGAGATCGTCGCCCCCTACAAACTCTTCACCCGCGAGTCGACCCTCGGCACCTCGAAGCCGCGGTGAGGTGTTGACGGCAGGAGGCCGTCCGGCCATTCTTTCTACACCGATGTAGTACACCGATGTAAAGCAGGCACGCATGGTTGACGACACCGCTCCTCGTCCACGGCGCCGGGCAGTTCTCGGTGGTCTGGTGGGCGCCCTCGCGCTGACCGGCTGCGGCACCCTCCGGTCCGGACCGCGGGTCCGGGAATGGAACCTCTTCGGCGGCGGCGACGGCGCCCGGCTGCTGCAGATCCACCAGCAGTACGTCGCCGAGCACCCCAACGTACGGTTCTCGGCGACGACGCTCGCCTGGGGCCCGCCGTTCTACACCAAGCTCGCGATGTCGGCGGCAGGCGGCCGGGCGCCCGAGGTCGCGACCATGCACATGTCCCGGATCAAGGGCTTCAGCCCGACGACGATGCTGGACCCGATCCCGGTCGACCTGCTGAACGCCGCCGGCGTCAGCCAGTCCGACTTCCTCCCCGCGACCTGGGACCGGTGCGTGATCGACGGCAAGCTGTACGCCGTACCGCTGGACCAGCACCCGTTTGTCCTCTACTACAACACCGACATCTGCAAGAAGGCCGGACTGCTCGGGCCGGACGGCAAGATCAAGCCGGTCAAGGGCGTGACGCCGTTCCTGGACATGCTCCGCGCGGTCAAGGACGCCACCGGCAAGTACGCGGTCTCGGTCGACACCACCAGCCCGTGGCGGCTCTGGTACACGCTGTACGGCCAGCTCGAGGGCGAGTTCCTGAGCCCGGACGGCAAGGAGCTGGTGATCGACGACGCGAAGGCGCTCGAGGCCCTCGACCTGATCGCGAAGCTCGCCGCCGAGGGGCTGACGCCGAAGTCCGCGAACTACGCGGCGCTGGTGGCCCAGTTCAGCAACGGCGAGGCGGGGATGAGCTTCAACGGCGAGTGGGAGGTGACGACGTACCAGACCGCGAAGCTGCCGTTCAGCATGGCGCCCTTCCCGGTCGTGTACGACGTACCGAAGTTCCAGGGTGACTCGCACACGCTCGTGCTGCCGCACCAGGCGAGCCGGAACCAGGACGACACCAAGGCGACGATCGAGTACATCGCCTGGCTGCTCAAGCACAGCGCGCAGTGGGCGGCGGGCGGCCACATCCCGGCGTACCAGCCGGTGGTGAAGAGCCCGGAGTACCTGGAGCTCAAGCCTCAGGCGGAGTACCGCAGCGTCGCGCCGAACGTGTTGTACGACCCGGACGCGTGGTTCAGCGGCTCGGGAGCCCAGCTGGAGAACGAGTCCGGGGCCGCGTTCAGCGGTATCGCGACCGGACAGGTCACGCCGAAAGCGGCGCTGGCGCAGTTCAAGGCCGCCGTCCAGAAACTCCTCGACACCCCCTCCCCGGTCTGAAAGGAGGACCACCATGGCTGTGCAGACTCCCTCTCGTGCCGTCGGCACCACCCGGCCCGCCGGGCCGAAGCCCGACACCGGCCCGCCGTGGCGGGAGCGGTGGGGCGGCCTGTTCTTCGCGGCGCCGTTCCTGCTGCTGTTCGCGGTCTTCCTGCTCTGGCCGGTCGTTTCCGGGCTGTGGAACAGCTTCTTCAACACCAGCCTGGCCGGCGTGCAGCACCGGTTCCTCGGCCTGCAGAACTGGCGGGAGATGTTCGGCGACCCGGCCGTCTGGGACGCGCTGAAGAACACCTTCGTCTTCACCGCGATGAGTACGCCGCCGCTGGTGATCGTCGCGCTGGTGATGGCGCTGCTGGCGAACCGGAAGGGCCTGCTCGGCTGGCTGCTGCGGTTCTCGTACTTCGCTCCGTTCGTCCTCCCGGCCACCGTCGTGACGCTGATCTGGGTGTGGATCTACCAACCCGGCTTCGGACTGGTGAACGGGCTGCTGACGGCGGGCGGCTTCGCCGAGATCGACTGGCTGAACACCGAGAACCGGGCCATGCTCGCGGTGGTGATCACGACCGTCTGGTGGACGGTCGGGTTCAACTTCCTGCTCTACCTCGCTGCCCTGCAAGGGATTCCGGCGCAGGTCTACGAGGCGGCCGCGATCGACGGCGCGAACGGGCGGCAGCAGCTGTTCCGGATCACGCTGCCGTTGCTGCGCCGGACCACCGGGCTGATCGCCGTACTGCAGTTGGTCGCCTCGCTGAAGATCTTCGACCAGGTCTACCTGATGACGACCGGCGGCCCGAACCACGCGACCCGCCCGCTGATCATGTACATCTACGAGTCCGGCTTCACCGGCTACCGGATCGGCTACGCGTCGGCGATCTCGTACATGTTCTTCGCGATCATCGTCGTGGTCGCGCTGCTGCAGTTCAAACTGTTCGCCGGGCGGGGAGACGCGGAATGACGACCGTTACGTTGCCGACAGCCACCAAGGCGGCCGGTCGGCCGGTTCGCTGGACCTTTCCCAAGGCGGCGACCGCGGTCGGTGCCGCGATCCTCGCCGTCGTCTGGCTCGTCCCGCTGCTCTGGGCGCTGGACACGTCGCTGAAGCCGGAGCCGGAGACCACCCGGGCCCCGATCACTTGGTTGCCGGAAGCACCTACTTTCGCTGCGTACCGAAGTGTGATCGACCAGGGCGACCTGATCCGCTGGTTCCTGAACAGCACCGTGGTGTCGGTGCTGGTGACGGCGCTGACGCTGGGGGTCTCGGTGCTGGCCGCGTTCGCCTTCTCCAGGACCAGGTTCCCGGGCCGGCGGGTGCTGTTCGGGATCGTCATCGCCGGCATCCTGGTGCCGCCGCAGGTCCTGATCGTGCCGCTGTTCCAGGAGATGACCGGGCTCGGCCTGGTCGACACCTACTGGGGCATCGTGCTGCCGCAGGTGGTCGCGCCGGTGATGGTGTTCGTGCTGAAGAAGTTCTTCGACGGCATCTCCCGCGACTACGAGGACGCGGCCCGGGTGGACGGCGCGTCCCGGTGGCGGATCGTCTGGAGCGTGATGGTGCCGATGTCCCGGCCGATCCTGGTGGCCGTCGGGATCTTCACCTTCATCGGGGCCTGGAACAACTTCCTCTGGCCGTTCATCGTGACCACCGACCCGTCGATGATGACGATCCCGGTCGGTCTCGCCAACGTGCAGGGCTCGTACGGCCTGCGCTACGCCCAGATCATGGCGTCCGCCGTGCTGGGTGGTCTTCCCTTGCTGATCGTCTACGCCCTGTTCCAGCGCAACGTCGTCCGTGGCGTCGGCGACGCGGGGATCAAGGGCTAGACACCTATGACAGGAGCAACCTGGTGCCCTCTGCCGCGCTGACCATCGATCCCGCCTTCACGATCGCGCCGGTGAACCGGCGTACCTTCGGAACCTTCGTCGAGCACATGGGCCGGTGTGTCTACACCGGGATCTACGAGCCCGGCCACGCGACCGCTGACGAGGACGGGTTCCGCAAGGACGTGCTCGAGCTGACCCGGGAGCTCGGCGTCTCCGTGGTCCGCTACCCCGGCGGCAATTTCGTCTCCGGCTACCGCTGGGAGGACGGCGTCGGCCCGCGGGAGGACCGGCCGCGCCGGCTCGACCTGGCCTGGCACAGCGTCGAGACCAACGAGTTCGGCCTGGACGAGTTCATCCGTTGGTGCGAGAAGTCCGGGGTCGAGCCGATGATGGCGCTCAACCTCGGCACCCGCGGCGTCCAGGAGGCGCTCGACCTGCTCGAGTACACGAACCACCCGGGCGGTACGGCGTTGTCGGACCTGCGCGAGCGGCACGGCGCCGCGCCGTACGGCGTCAAGCTCTGGTGCCTGGGCAACGAAATGGACGGCCCGTGGCAGATCGGCCACAAGACGCCGACGGAGTACGGGCGGCTGGCGGCCGAGACGGCCCGGGCGATGCGGATGATCGAGCCCGATCTCGAGCTCGTGGCGTGTGGTTCGTCGTCGTCGCAGATGCCTTTGTTCGGCAGCTGGGAGCGAGACGTACTGCGCGAGACGTACGACTTCGTCGACCACATCTCGTGCCACGCGTACTACGGCAACGACGACGGCGACACGGCGTCGTTCCTGGCGTCCGCGGTGAACATGGACCGATTCATCGACTCGGTCGTCGCGACTGCGGACCACGTCGGCGCGGAGCTGAAGAGCAGCAAGAAGATCGGCATCTCGTTCGACGAGTGGAACGTCTGGTACGGGGAGCGCTCGCGCCGGACCGACGACCCGGCCGACGCCTGGGAGGTCGCGCCGCGGCGGATCGAGGACGAGTACAACGTCACCGATGCGGTTGTGGTCGGCAACCTGTTGATCTCGTTGCTGCGGCACAGCGACCGCGTCGCGGTGGCCTGCCTCGCGCAGCTGGCGAACGTGATCGCCCCGATCATGACCGAGCCCGGCGGCGCGGCCTGGCGGCAGCCGACGTTCCACCCGTTCGCGATCACCTCTCGGCTCGCGGCGGGCGACGTACTGCGGGTGCAGACGTCGTCGCCGACGGTCAGCACCGCGAAGTACGGCGAGGTCGCGGCCGTCGACGCGGTCGCGACGTACGACCAGGGCAAGCTCGCGCTGTTCGCGGTGAACCGCTCGGCCGAGGACGCGGTCGAGGTCACCGTCGACCTCAGCCGGACCGGCGTCACCGGGATCGACGAGGCGCTGATTGTGCACGAGGAGGATCCGCTGGCCACCAACTCGGTGACCGAACCCGATCGGGTCACCGCGCGGCCGTTCGAGGCGATCGAACTCGCGGACGGCAAGCTGACGATTACGCTACCGGCGATCAGCTGGATGGCGGTTTCTCTGTCGACGGACTGAGGGCGCTGGGTCAGACTGGGCGCCGTGAACTCCCAGTCCGACCTCGCCGAGACGAATCGGCTCGAAGCATTCAGCGACGGCGTCTTCGCGATCGCCATCACCCTCCTCGTCCTCGAGCTGAAGAGCCCGCACCTCGAGGAGGGTGAGCGGTTGTGGCCGGCGCTGGTGAACGAGTGGCCACAGTTCGCGGCGTACCTGACCAGCTTCGCGATCCTCGGCGTGATGTGGATCAACCACCACTCGATGTTCCGGCAGATCCAGCGGGCCGACCGCGGGTTGATGTTCCTCAACCTGTTCCTGCTGCTCTGGGTGACGTTGCTGCCGTTCCCGACCAGCCTGTTCGCGGAGCACCTGCGGCACGAGTCGAGCAACGCGCGCGTCGCCGGCGCGGTCTACAGCGCCACCCTGACACTGGCCGCGATCGCGTTCAGCCTGATCTGGTGGCACGTGCTGCGGCGGCACCTGGTCGAGCACACCATGTCCGCCGCCGAGGTCCGCACGTCCCTGGTCCGGTACTCGTTCGGCAGCGTCGTCTACGCCGCGACGATCGGGATCTCGTTCATCTCCCCCTCGGCGACCCTGCTGATCGTTTTCCTCCTGGCCCTGTACTACGGCTTCGAACAACTCAGAACCCGCGACTGAACTCGGTACCAAGGTGCAGGGTTGACCCCGGAGGTGCAGGGTTGCCCCCTGAAAATCTCGAGGGGCAACCCTGCATCTCGACGGGCAAGGCCACCACCAACTGAAGCGAGGAAGCTGTGAATGCTCGGGTCTTCCGGGATGCGTACGGCGTACCCAGCCTGCAGGCCGGTGATCCGTTGGCGTTGGTGTATCTGCAAGGGGTCAACGCGGCTCGGGACCGGGCTTGGCAGCTCGAACTGGAGCGGCGGCGGTGCTTGGGGACGAGTGCTGCTTTCCTCGGGGTGGAGGCCGCGCCGTGGGACGTATTCGCTCGGCAGGCGCGGCTCGCGGACACGGCGCGCCGCTGCTTCGATGCGCTCGACGACGAGACGCGCGAGTGGGTCACGGCGTACGTCGAGGGGGTCAACCATGCGCTGCCTGGTGGGGCCTCGCGGGCGCCTGAGTTTGCGCAGACCGGGCTGGTTCTGGAGGAGTGGGAGCCGTGGACTCCGCTGGGGATCTGGCTGGCGGTGCACATCCTGTTCGCCGGCTTCCCGACGAAGCTGTGGCGGACACATGTCGCCAAACACCTGGGCGACGAGGCTCTGGAGCTGTTCACCTCCGAGGGGCCGTTCGGGGCTGGGAGCAACGGTTGGCTGATCCCGGGTTCGCACACGGCGTCCGGCCAGGCGATCGTGGCCGGTGATCCGCACCGGTACATCGAGAGCCCCGGGGTTTACCAGCAGATCCGGTTGACGTGCCCGGAGTACGACGTACTCGGCCTGGCTGTGCCTGGGATCCCGGGCTTGGCGCACTTCGGTCATACCGGCGGGGTGTCGTGGGCGATCACCAACGCGATGGCCGACTACCAGGACCTGTATGAGGAGCAGCTCCGGCGGACAGCTGACGGCGTCGAGGCGCTGGGGCCGTCCGGCTGGGAGGCCTGCGCGGTTCATACCGAAGTGGTCGAGGTCGCGGACCGCGAGCCGATCGAGATCGACGTCGTGGAAACGGAACGTGGGCCGGTGATCAGCGGGGCGCCGAGCGCGGCGCAGGCCGGGGCGGCGGTTTCCTTGCGGTATCCCCCGCGGGTCACCGGGAGGCTGGGGTTCGAGGCACTTCCTCGGTTGCTTCAGGCAACGACTGTGACAGAGGTGGATGCCGCGGTCGACGGGTGGGTGGAGCCGGTGAACGTGGTCCTGGCGGCCGACACTCAGGGCGGCTTGCTGCATCGGGTGGCTGGAGCGGTGCCTCGGCGGAGGCGCGACAACATGCTGCGGGTGGTGCCTGGGTGGGAGGCGGAGTACCAGTGGGACGGATGGTTCGAGCTGCCGCGAGAGGACGTCGCCGGGCCGGCGGTGATGGCCAATGCGCGGGAACTGGCAGCGGAGCTCGGGGTTGAGTTTGCCGCGCCGCATCGATCCGGACGGATCCGCGCACTGGTGAATTCGCGGACCGACTGGACGGTCGACGACATGCCGTCCATCCACACCGATACCTTCCTCGGCTCGGCCGGCGCCATCCTCGATCTGCTCGTCGACCTTGACGAGCTGTCACCAGAGGCCGTTGCCCTGCGCACCGAGTTGCTCTCGTGGGACCGGCGGATGGATGCGACGAGCACGACAGCCTCGTCGTACGCCGCGGTCCGCAAGGCGCTGATCTCGCGGCTGACGGATCACTTCGCGGTACTGGAAGGCGCCGACTGCCCGGAACTGTTCCTGCCGTGGATGGATCCGCTGACGCATGTGTCGTACGGGTTGGAGAACCTGATCGCCACCTCGCTCCCGGGCATCAATGTCGCTTGGCTGGCACGCGAGGCACTTGAAGAGGTGGCAGCGCGCGGCCCGCGGCCCGCGTGGGGTCAGACGCATCAGCTGGCGCCGTTGCACGCGTTGCGTGGTCCGGTGTTCGCGCCGGACGAGGAGCCGTACGACCTCGAGCTGTCCGGCGACCACCACTGCGTCATGTCGACGTCGAGCCTGCCAGGCCTGACGGACGTGTGCCTGCGCGCGTCCGCGGCCAGGTACGCCTTCGATCTCGCCGACCGCTCGTCCAGCCGCTGGGTGGTCCCGCTCGGTGCCTCCGGTGTACTCGGCAATCCCCACCACCACGATCAGCTTCCCCAGTGGCTGCGCGGCGAACTAGTGCCCGTACCGGACGAGCTGACTCGCGAGGACCGTTCCTACGCGACCACGATCAAAGGCCTCGGCAAGGTCGTCATCGAGGAGTTCGATCCGGCCCGCGACCTCGATCTGATCCACAGCTGGGTCTCCGCGGACCGGGCCATCTTCTGGGGCATGACGGAACAGTCCCGGGCCGACATCGCGAGCATCTACGAGTTCCTCGATTCGGTCCCCACGCACCACGTCTACCTCGCGCGGCTGGACGACGTACCGATCGCGCTCCTCCAAACCTACGACCCACAAGCCGACCCGGCGGGAGCGGCGTACGACGTCGAGGCCGGCGACATCGGCTTACACCTGCTGGTCGCGCCCGGCGATCCCCGACGCGGCTTCACCGGAAACCTGGTGACGGCGCTCCTCCGCTTCGTCTTCGAGCACCTGGTGCACCCGCGCCTCGTGGTCGAGCCCGATGCCCGCAACACCCCGGCAATCGAGCGCTTCCAGCGCAGCGGCTTCGCCCTCGGACCGCAGGCCAAGATCACGCTTCCGGACGGCAGCAGCAAGCAGGCGCAGTTCGCGTTCCTCACCCGAGAGGCCTACTTGGCACGTCCTGGGTCCGTTGAGTTAGCTCCTCGGCCGACTTCCGGGCGCGGTTGATCGCCGCCAGGACACCTGTTCCGGTGTGGATGTGGCCGACCGGTCTCGGCTTCGGCCTGTCGGCCGTCGGCGCCTGGCGTGCGACCAGGGCGTCGTACTCGTGCCGCTGCAGGACCATGTACGCCTCGCCGGTGGCAGCATCGACGACCGTCCGGTGGACGAGCTCGCGCTCTCGCCCGTCCGCCTGGATCGCCGTCCGCTGCAGCGTCAGGTCGAAGTTCACCCGAACCTTGATCGTCACCAACTCACCCGTCTCGAACCGGCTGCGCTCGCCCCGTGCTCCGCGGACGTCCGTCGTCGTCTCCGAGATCTGCTCACCGCCCGAGATCCCACCGCTCATCACCTCGGGGGCGCTGAGCGTCCCCGACCCGCTGACCGGAAGCAGCCGCCCGGTCGTCGTACTCTGCGCCACCGTCCGCTGGCTACGGTTCACCTCGCCGAGCTCACCGTTGGAAACCCCCACGACCTCGACCTGCGAGACCCGGGCCTGAATCGTCACGCCCACGGTCTGCTGACGCCCACCCACCACCTCGAACGGATCCAGCTTGAACCCTTCCGCACCGGCCATCCGGCTGAAGCTCGCATTGACTGCCGAAGCCCCTAGCTTCGCCGCCAGCTCGGCACGATGCACCTCGACCCCACGTGCACCCAGAAGGTCACCGGCCGCCAGCTCTCCCGAGACCACGTCCGCCAGCGCACCCGTCTCGACCCCCTCCACGTAGTAGGCGGTGGGCAGCTCGATCTCCTGCTCGACTCCGCTGATACTCGTCCGAGCCAGCGCACCTGTCGGGATGAGCTGCACCACCTGCCCCGCGATCGTGAGAGTCGGTGCGTCGATGGCGAGAGGCTGATTCAGCGGCACCCGGCGTCCGAGCGGGCTCTTCGTCGCGGTCGCCGGATCCAGCGTGACCTCCACGGTGAGCCGCAGCCCACGACCAACCCGCCGCACCCCGTCGAACGTCGCCAACCGCTCCAGCCGGGTCCGCTGCTCGGCATCGGTGGTCGACGTACCGGCCGCCCGATCGGTGCCGGCAGTCCCCGAGTGCACGTCGTCGGCAGCCCCATCCACCGTGATCCCGTGCGACGACCCGTCATTCGTGGTGTGACTCGACTCGGCGTACAGGTACCGCTGCCCGATCGTCACCACATCCTTCGCCGTACCCAGATCCTGCGCGCCCTCGGTGAACTCGGCCTTGATCCGCACGGTGACCTGCTCACTACTCAACTGCCCCGGCTTGCCCACCGGATACTCCCGCACGAACCCGGTCCGGCCCAGCATGTCCTCCAACCGCCCCCACCACCGCTTCCCGGCCAGATCCGCGAACAGACTCTGGCCCAGCACCGGATCGCTGGCCAGCTCCACTCCCAGCTCGCGCGTCAACTGCTCCTGCACCTCGGCCAGCAGATCAATGTCACCGTCGAGCTCGACGCTCTCGATCAGGCTCGATCCCAGCTGCCGTTGATGCTGAGGCGGTACGTCGATCGGCCGCTGCACCGGATCCTGCAAGACCTTCGCGAGCCGCTCCTCCGGGCTCTGTCCGGTTCGGTGCGGACTCGGCATCAGCTTCCCGATCAGGGCGGCCGGCGTGTGGTTGATCGCCGGCGGCGGCAGTGGCACGCCGTTGGCCTCGGCAACGATCAGCTCCGACCGGTAGCGGCGTACCAGACTTGTTGCGGCCCGTCGATCCAGGTCGAGGTGACCGTGCAGGTACCGCTCGACCGCGTCCGCGACCTGGTCCAGCGGCAGGTTGAGATCGTGCTGACCGTAGAACCGCAATGCGTCCCGCTCGGCCAGCTGGAACACGGTCTCCGTCACCGTCGGGATCTCGCGGTTGCCGACCGCGACCTTCAGATCGACGTCAGCGGTGAAGACGTAGTGCCGGCCGGTCTCGATCGTCAGCCGCTCGACGCCCCAGATCGTCTGCGCGGTCCGCGTCTCGGCATCGCTGGTGCTCAGCGCCGCCTTGGCGCCGGCCCGGGTCGCTCCGCCGGAGGCCTCCAGGCCGCCACCACCGGTTCGCCCGGTCGCGGACCCATGGTTGCCGAGGGCAAAGTTGATGTCACCGGACACCGCCTCGGTCACCGAGACCAGCGTCGGCCCGGACACCCGGCCGGTGAGCGCCATCGGCACCCGCCGGGTGATCCCGCCAGGCGCCGGCACGAGGAGCGTCGTCCGGTACGCCGTACCGGTCCACTCCGGGTGTGCGAGCAGGTTGCGCGCGTTGAGGAAGGCGGCGAGCTGTTGCCGGACCGCGGGCAGTTTCCCGAGCCGACCCGGGAGCAGGTCGCCGAGATCCCCGGTCCGCAGCGCGAGCAGAACGGCCCGGTCGAGGACCTTGCGCGGCACCTCGACGTACGTCGGTGTGCCCCCCGGCCGCGGCACGTCGTACGGCAGGAGGTCGCTGTCGATCAAGATCCGGGCGGACTCCTCGCTGCGGTACAGCTCGTTCTTGCCGATCTCCTCGACCGTGAGGGTGTGGTCGACCTCGAAGACGGCGACCGGCGAGGTGCTCTCCACCAGTGTCACCTGGTTGATCGTGCCGCCGGTGAACCAGGCCAGCGCGCGGGCCAACGCGTTCCGGCCGTAGGACAAGGAGACGTGACCCTCGCTGGAGCTCATCGAGAGCGGGTCGAGCCGCCAGCTCCAGTTCTTCGTCCGGACTGCCGAACGACCCGCGGTCTCGGAGCCGATGTTCAGCAGCACCACGGCCTCGTCGTTGGTGATGCCAACGGGCCGGGCGGCGTGCTGCTCGAGGTCGACGCGGAGGCTGATCGTCTCCACCGGCTGTGCGGTCCGGGCATGGGTCAGCGTGATGACGAGCCCGGTCCGGGACGCGATGTCGTAGCCCGCCTGCAGCCGCGGGCCGGACAGTTGCGTACGCAGCTCGTCGAGGTTGAACAGCTGGGACTGGGCCTCGACGGGATCCCGGGACAGCTTGGTGAGATCCGGGTTGCCGTTGCTGTCGAGCGGTGGGACGAAACCGCGGTCGGCGAGTTGGTCGACGAGTGCGCGGAAGGCCTGGTCGGTACCGGTGACCTGCTGGACGTTCCAGGGACCGGCGGCGGCGAGCCGGCCGTTGTCGTCGATCGCCCAGGCGGGGAGCTCGAGCTTGCGGCCCGGCACCGTCTGGGGACGCGGGTCGCCGCGGAGGATCGGCTCGCCGTGGTGGGTGTCACCCGTAATCGTCGCCGGGTCGACCGGCAGGCCGTTGCGGTAGGCATCGTTCACCTTGATCCGGGTGAGGAGCTCGCTGGCGCCGCGAACAGGTTTGGTGGGCGTGTTGTCGAGAACGAGTTGGACGCGGTGGTCCAGGACGATGCGGTAGCCCTGGGTCGGGCCGGTGAAACGGTGCACGCCGACATGGATCGCCGTACCGCCGCCGGAGATCGACTCCGAGCGCGCGGCTGCTCGACCGGCCGTTGTGTTGGGGCCGACGTCGGTGCCGGTTGGATCGATGTCCTGGACGGCTTCGCCGGCGTAGCCACCCGTCGCGGACAGGTCGGCGCTCGCTGTGAAGGTCTGCTGGGTGCTGGAGTTGGAGAAACCGACAACCACCTCTTCCTGCCAGTGCGTGGTGCTGTCGGCGCCGACGCGTTCCACGGCTTCGTAGCGGAACGTGGTTTCGACCTCGACGTGGCCGACGGGCTTGCCGCCGGCGGTGAGCGGCTGGACGATGGTCCGCTCGGTGAGGCGACCGGGGACTTCGGCGGTGAGGGTGGCCCGGATCTGCTCCTCGACCTGGCGGCGGTCGCTGGGGCCGAACCGGTCGAGCGCGTGGGCGTTGCGGTCGATCACGTCCTCGGACAGTTGCTCCAGGCCACTGATCGTGGTAGGCGCGTGGCTCGGGAGCCGCCCGGTCCGCAGGTCGGTGCGTTGGGCAACCGCTTGGGAGGGCGGGACGGTGTAGGCGTGGGAGGCCCAGGCGCGGAGCTCCTCGGTGCCTTGGAGTCTGTTGGTGGTCCAGATGGCGTCGCGGGTCGGTCTGGTGTCGAGCTGCCAGGTCGCCTTGCCGGTGTAGAGGATGGACTCGCCGCGGTTGTCCTGCACGGTGCCGCTCTGGGCGAACTCGGCGGCATTGGCCGTCAGTGCGCGGGCGCGGCCCAGGTTGAGGCCGCTCTTCAGGGTGAGGTCGTTGAGCCACGGCTGGTTGGTGGCGTGACCAATGAGTTTGAGGATCGCGGTCAGCGGCAGCGTGAACGACGTACCGAACTTGCCGGTCGAGGTCGCGGAGAGCTTGCGGGCGGTCTGCTGGAAGATGCCGCTGATGATCTCGGACGCCTTGTTCGGCGGGTCGACGACCTCGGTGAGCTGCTCCACGGTGAGCCGCAGGCGGAGGGTCGGACCGAGCACCAGACCGTCGTCGCTGACGAGCTCGGTGAACCGGGCGCTCAGGAGCTGGTGCAGCTCGGTGGAGGTGATCGTGAGGTGCTGGTTGACCGCTTTGACCAACGCCGCGAACTGCGGGAACCTGCCGGTCGGCGTCAGCACCGCGGGCAGCGGCGCCTGCTTCTCGAGCAGCTGCCGGTACGCCGTGACCTCGGCTGCGATCCTGGTTGCTTCGGCGTGGAGGTGCTGCGGACTGCTGGTGCCGGCGCTGGCGAGCAACTGGGCGTAGGCGTCACGAGCGCCTGTCAACTTGGCCAGCGCTTGCTCATAGGTGTCCGCCAGCCTGCTGTGCCAGTCCGCGAGCTCCCGCTGCTTGGTCTCTTCAGCCTCGGCCTGCCGCTGCCGGGCGACCTTCTGGTTGTCGAAGGCCTCCTGGACCTTTTCCTTGCTCGCCTGGTCGGCAGCTTGCCTCGCTTGGTCTGCCGCCTCCCGCTTGCTGTCAACCAACCTCTGCAGGCTCGCCACGCTCTCATCCAGCCCGGCGAGCTCCCGCCCGACGGTCGCCTTGAAGTTTTCAGTGCCAGTCAGCACATCATGGTTGGCGAGAACGCCGGTCAGCTCGGCGATCGAAGCTGCCGGGTACTGCGTGAGCCGACCGGTCTGTACGTCGACAACCTCGGCCCTCGCAACCAACCGTCGTATTCCGTCGACACCCGCGACCGCCTGCAACCGGACCCGTACGAACTGTCCGCCTTCGATCAACCCCCGCAGCTGCTCCTCGAAGGCCGCGAAGGTGTCCGCTTCGACCTCCACCCCCGGCGGGATCAGCGCGCGGGCACGATCCCGCGCGAACGCCCAGTCCAGCGCGATCCGCGGCAACCGCGGTACCCCAGGCAACTGCTCGGGCGTACGCACCTCTCCCAGCTCGAGCACGACCTCGTCCGGCTCGCCGTCCCGCCCAAAGCTCCAGGTCCCGCGATTACTCGACTCGTTGGACACCACCTGCCCCGACACCGGCCCGTCACCATCAACCCGAGCGCCCACCACGTATGGATTCAGCGCCCGATCGATGCCGCCTTGCCTCGCCGCCGCGTCGGTCGGACGCACTTCGGGCGCCGGCGCAGCCGGCCGGATCTGGGTGGGTTCGGCCGTGCGGGCTACTGACGGGCGGATTCGGGCGGCGAGGTCCTCGAGGCTGGTGGTGCGGTGGATGACGGACTCTTCGGTGGTGGGGTCGGTGATCTGGGCAGCGGCTTCCAGCTGGTTGGTTTGCGGGTTGGTCGAGTAGGTGAGCTCCACGTGTAGGCCGCGGGTCAGGGCTGCCTGCACGGCGCTCTCCAGTCGCTGGACCGCGGCCGGGGAGAAGACTGCTTCCGCGGGGAACGAATCTCTCCGCACGACGGACTCGGCTGATTGCTTGGTAGCACCAACGGTCTCAGTGCGCTGGACTCCCACGGGTCGGCTGGGGGAACGGTCTTGGTCCGCTGCGCCGGGGTGCGGCGGAGTGGCGTTGGACGTGTCGGGGGTGCCACTTGGGGGCTCGTTGTGGGGGTTGGTCAGGTCGGTGGGGGTGGTCGGGGTGGTAGGGGTGCCGCCTGCGCCGTCGTCCGGGGACTGTGACATGTCGTACTCGGTGACCGCGAGGCCTTTGGCTACTGCTCGGCTGGGTCGGAGCTCCACTCGGGCTTTGGCAACGAAGTACTGGAGGTCGCCCGAGTCGAGGGCAGCTTGCATGGCGTCTGCTACGCCGCGCTCGTTGGAGGGGAGGTTGCGGCGTTGCATGGCGGCGAGGATGGAACGGACGTACTCGCGATGGCCCTGCTCGTAGGAGCGGCCGTCCGCGCCTCGGCGGGACCCCAGGGTGCCGGCGACGCTTTTTGCTTCCACCACGGCGAAGCCGAGGATCTTCCCGGTGGTGGCGTGCATGCGGACATAGATCTGGTCGAAGCGGCCGGGACCGCCTGCCTCGGTGCCCGGGACGCGGAGGATGATCTCGCCCGGATGGACTGTCTCGAGCCAGCGGAGCATCGCTCGGGCGAAGGATTCGCCCAGGTCTTCGCCGGCGTTCTGGGGAGTGCCGGGCGGGTCGGCGGCGAGTTGCTCGGCCAGTTGACGGCGTACCTCGGCTCGGGTCAGCTCGCGGCGGGCGGTGCGTTCGGCCGCGGTGGGCCGGCGTACGACGCGGCGGAGTTTGCCCATGCTGCGCATCCAGCGGTCGGCCCAGCGTTGCAGGTGGATGCGGTCGTCGAGGCTGAGGCCGAGGTCGTCGAAGTCCACGGTGGACCGGCCGATCGGGCGGCCGGGGACGATCTCCATCGGGGCGAACATGCCGCTCGGGAGGAACCGTAGCTTCGGGACCGGGATCTGGTGGACGGGACCGCCTGGTTCGGCGGCCGGGAACGTCATGTCCGCGGCCCGGCGACCGCGGCCGAAGCGTTTGACCACCGTGGTCGGTTTGCCGGTGTCCTTGGCGATGTCGGGGCGCTGGTAGTAGTAGTCGCGCAGTTGCTGGGCGGCGGGCGTCAGGTTGCCGTCGGCATCCACTTCGTTGAGCGCGGCAACGAAGGCGTCGTACGCCGAGCGGTCGAAGGAGGTGCCGGGCTCGACCTCGAAGACGCGTTCGCCGGCGGGGGTCAGGTCAGGATCGTGCCCGGTGGGAGGTTCGGAGCCGTCGTCCGGTCGACCAGCAGGGTCACTCGCTTCGTTGCCGGGTGGGCCGAAGCGGCGGAAGAGGGGAACTCTATCGCCAGGACGTGGACCGCCTGGTCCGTCGTCGTCCGCAGTGTGGCGCCTTGGCTGATCGTGCCGGTCTTCAGTTGGCCGGGGACCAGGAGGCCGGCTCGGGTCGGAAGGTCGTACGTCGTCTCTACCTCGAACTCGATCTGCGTCATGGCTGGCGAGCCTTTCCAGTGCTGTCTGCTCATTGGCGGTTGCTTCGGCTTCGAGGGTGGGGAGGTTGTCGCTGGTGGGGGTGGTGCCGGAGCTGAGCTGGCGGGCGTGGGTCTGTTCGTGGGCCAGGGTCGCGGCGAGGATCTCACGGGAGGCGAAGCTGGCTGGGCCCAGGCGGATCTGGGTGCCGGCCAGGTCGGCCGGGGTGTAGGCGTAGGCAGATTCGCCGGCCAGGTAGGCGAGCTCGGCCGGGTCCTCGACGATGTGGACGTCGATGCCGGAGAGATCGACACCGGCCGCGGCTGCTACTTCGGCGACGGTCTCCGGGGTTTGCGGGAGGGACGTCGTGGGTGGAGTCTCTTGCCTTGGTACTGCGGGCAGCGCGGGTGCTTCGGGCGCGGGGTTGGTGATGGCCGGGTCAGCGGTCGACTGCGGGGCTGTTGCCTGCTGCTGGGTGGTCGATTGAGTGGTCGACTGCGGGGTTCTTGCCGGCTGCTGAGTTGCGGTCGGTTGTTGGGTGGCGGTCGGTGGCGTCGTAGTCGACTGATGAGGCGCCGCGGGTTGAGCGGTCGACTGCGGGGTTCCTGCCGGCTGCTGAGTTGCCGTTGGTTGTTGGGTGGCGGTCGGTTGCGTGGTGGACGACTGATGGGGCGTGGTCGGCTGAGCGGTTGCTGGCTGGGTGGCGGTTGGCTGCTGGGTGGCGGTTGGCTGCTGGGTGGCCGTTGGCTGCTGGGA
>NZ_JBEZYC010000003.1:712129-712235 GCF_040638345.1 Kribbella sp. NPDC026611 | reverse complement strand
GGGTGACGGTTGGCTGCTGGGTGACGGTTGGCTGCTGGGTGACGGTTGGCTGCTGGGTGACGGTTGGCTGCTGGGTGACGGTTGGCTGCTGGGTGACGGTTGGCTG
>NZ_JBEZYC010000003.1:490308-712032 GCF_040638345.1 Kribbella sp. NPDC026611 | reverse complement strand
CTGCTGGGTGACCGTCGGCTGCTGGGTGACCGTCGGCTGCTGGGTGACCGTCGGCTGCTGGGTGACCGTCGGCTGCTGGGTGACCGTCGGCTGCTGGGTGACCGTCGGCTGCTGAGTGACCGTCGGCTGCTGAGTGACCGTCGGCTGCTGAGTGACCGTCGGCTGCTGAGTGACGGTTGGCTGCTGGGTGACCGTTGGCTGCTGAGGTGCAGTTGGTTGTTGGGTGGCGGTTGGTTGGGTGGTAGTTGACTGATGGGGGGCCGTGGGTTGGGCGGTCGGTTGCGTGGGGGTTGGGGATGGGTTGGCGGGTGTTGGTGGGGTGGGGGGTGGGGGTGGGTCCGTGGGGGTGGGCGACGCGTGGGGAGTGGGGCGAGGGGCTAGTGCGTGGCCTAGGGCGTGGCCGGAGTCGTGCGCGGCTACTCGGCCGCCGGCCAGCAGGCCTGAGCCGAGGAACTGTTGGCCGACGGCGTTTCCGAGGTCGCTCCAGCGGAGGTCGCCGAGTTTGCCGTCGGCGATCGCCTGGGCGGTGACGGAGGTGATGGGGGACGAGATGCCGTTGACCACGAAGGCGTCGGTCTGGCGTTCCAGCGAGTTCCCGATGCGGCGGACCGCCGGGACGGCGTGCGCGACCGCGCCGACCGGCTTCGACACCAGCCACCCGACAGGTTTCAGCACCGGCGCAAGCAGCGCTCCCCCGGCACCCGCACCAGCTGCCACCAGGATCTGCGTCGGGTCCAGGTGGTCGCGGTATCCGCGGGCGATGTCTATCGCGTGTCCGCCCGCCTCGACCAGGCCCTCCTCGACGACCTCATGGACCACCTCACGTCCCGCCGTCGCCAGCATCGCTGCCGCAGCGTCGGAGATGCGCATCGTGGCCGCGGCGGCCCGTACGATCCCCGCGATCCGGAGCGCGATCGCGGACACGATCCGTCCACGGATCCACTGACCGAGCGGAAACGGCATCACGAAGCTCGCCGCGAACGCCGCCGCGTTCGCGATCAGCTCCGCGTAGATCGCGTCCTTGATGTTGGCGATCTGCCGCGCGTAGTCGTGCGACATCGCCGCCATGTCGTTCATCATCGAGATCAGGTCGTCGTACCCGCCGGTCGCGCCGGCGCCGTCGAGCAGATCACGGACGCGGTCGTGGTAAAGGATCCCGTTCGCGTCCGGCCACGCGGCCGGCAGGGCGTTCATCCCCGCCGTGGCCTGCGCCTTCGTCTGGGTGAGCGCCTGCGCGGCGGCCGTCCAGTGGTCACCGATCCGCCGCGCGGCGTCCTCGTCCACCCAGACCGGGAAGAACCCGTCGATCTGCTGGCGCAGCCACAGCCACAGCGTGGTCGTCGGTTCCGGGATCACGGCCGAGCACCCGGGTCAGCTCAGGGAGTTCATGTACGCCGGCTGTTCCTGCTCGCTGAGTTGCAGGTACTTCGTCACGCCCAGCCGTCCACGGTTCCCGGCGTCGTACAGGTCCGGCGCCACCTGCGCAGCCCGCTTCGGGACGACCTCCTTGTACTTGTTGTACGCGTCCCGGTAGGCGATGCTCAGCGCGTCGAACCCGGTCGACACCACCTGCTCGTCGTGGTCGATCGCCGCGAGCAGCCCCGGGAACGCGTTCCCGAAGATCGTGCCCGCCTGGTAGATCACCTGGGCCGCCCGGAAGGTGTCGTCCGGGTACATCTCGATATCGCCGACCCCGCCGAAGTTGACCGGTTGCGGACTCATCGCACCGCCCTCCCCTGCGCCCGCGCCAGCTCCGCGAGGAACGGGCCGAACGCCGGATCATCAGCATCGAGCGACGGCAACTCGGCAGCGAAGGCCAACAGTACGGCGTCCTGCGCCGCGACCCGCGCGTCGTTGACGGCCGTCCGGACCTCCGCGGCCAGCGTCGCGCTGTCCAGATCACGCAGGACCCGCGGGTCGAGCACCAGCTCGGTCAGCTCACCGCGGGCCGTCACCGTCGCCTCGATCAACCCGTCCGCGCCGTCGGCCGTACCGCTCTCGGTGTCCATCAGCCGTTGCGCGTTGCGGGTCTGCTTCTCCAGGTCCTCCAGGTCGTCCAGCCAGCCGCCGCGGATCTTGTGATCGCCGGTCATCACGCCTCCCGTTCCGGAGCAGTCGGACCCTCACGGTGCCGGACGATCCGCTCCCCCGGACGCGTGTGACCGCTTCAGGCCATCGCGCCGGGCGCTCAGCCGTACCGCTCGACCATGATCGGGTGACCATCACCTCACGTCTGCTCGCCGGCGCGCTCCTGCTCGGCGCGGCAACAGCGCCGAGCGCGGCCGCGGCGCCGCCCAAGGGCGCTTGCACCAATCCCGAGCCCGGCCGTCCGGCGGTCAAACTGTTGCCCTGGGCCCAGGACGCCCTGATGCCAGAACGCGCCTGGCCGTACAGCACCGGCGCCGGCGTGACCGTCGCCGTGATCGACTCCGGCGTCGACGCCGACCATCCGCAGCTCCGCCGCCCGGGCAAGGTGCTCCCCGGCCGCGACTTCTTCCTGGTCGGCAAGCTCCCCGGCAACTACGACTGCGTCTCGCACGGCACCGGCGTCGCGAGCATCATCGCCGCGGACGCCACCGCCGGGATCGGCTTCCGCGGCGTCGCCCCCGGGGCGCGCATCCTCCCGGTCCGGGTCACCGACCGCGAGACCACCGATGCCGGCGGCGTCCAGTACGTCGACCCGAACATCCTTGCCAAAGGCATCGTGTACGCCGTCAACCAGGGCGCCAAGGTGATCAACCTGTCGATGGCCGGCGACCAGGACCAGGCCCCCGTCCGGAAGGCGATCGCGTACGCGGTCCGTAAGGACGTCGTCGTGGTCGCTGCCGTCGGCAACAACCAGCAGTCCGCGACCGGCGTGCTGCCGTCGTACCCGGCGTCGTACTCGGGGGTCCTCGGCGTCGGCGCGGTCGACGCCGCCGGTGCGCGCGTCGGCGCGTCCCAGGTCGGCCCGTACGTCGATCTCGTGGCGCCCGGCGACGGCGTCCTCGCCGCGACCCGGCGTACCGGTCACGCCTACGAATCCGGCACCAGCTTCGCGACTCCGTTCGTCGCGGCCACGGCCGCCCTCGTCCGCTCCGCCTGGCCGAAACTCACCGCACCTCAGGTGATCCAGCGCCTCGAAGCGACGGCCACACCAGCGCGTGGTGGTCGCAACAGTGCGGAGTACGGCGCCGGCATCGTCGACCCGTACCGCGCGGTGACCGAGGACCTGATCGCCACCAAGGCGAAGGCGATCCCCGCGATGACCAAGCCCGCTCCGGACAAGCAGCAGCTGGCCGCGCTCGGCTGGTGGCGCTCCGCGGGCGATCGCGCCCGCGAGCTGACTTTGCTCGCCGGCGGGAGCGCACTGCTCGTCGCATTGATCAGCAGCATCGTCCTGGCCGGCCGCCGGCGTCGGTGGGCCGCAAGCCGTACGCCGGTCGTCCGCAGCCGAATGGCCCCGCCGGCGGACGATCTCCCGCCCGAGTACCTCTTCGCCGGTCCTCCCGAACAGCAGTGAGCCTCGGCCGGCAACCGGCCGAGGCTCACAACCTGCTGTGGTTCACACCGCGCTGACGATGCTCATCACGTTGTTCGAGCAGGCCACACCGAGGTCACCGCAGTTGATCACCGCGTCGCCCCGCGCACCGGTGCGATGCGCCTCGTCGATCGTGTCGTTGGTCATCCGCAGCACGTTGCCGTGGAGCTCGTGGAACTCGGGGCTCAGCCAGTTCCCTCCGGCGGCCGTCACCGTGGACAGGTGGTCGGACGCCGTCTCGCCCTGCGCCCCGCCGACCGCCTTGTAGCCGGTGCCGGCACCGAAGATGCCTTCGAACTTCTGCATCAGGAAGTCGCCCTGCATGATTCGTCTCCTCTCGATCAGATGTTGAGCTGCTGCATCATCACGTGGGCGGTCTGCGAGATCGTCCCGTCGATGATGTTGGCGGACTGCTGCAGGCCGGTGCCCTCGTTGTGGCCGCGCTCGATCGTGTGCACCTTGGTCCGGTCGGCCGCGTTCAGGACGCCCTGCTGGTTGAGGTCGGCGGCGGTGCACTGGAACGACGCGCCGAGCTGGTCGGTCTCGGCCATCAGCCGGGACACGTGGGTCTGGTGCTGCTCGGCCGTGGAGTCGGCGTGCGCACCGAGTCGGGCCACGTCTCCGGAGAAGACGTGGATGAACGAATTGGCCATCGGTCGGTTCCTTTCTCAGTCGGATGTGACCGGGTTCGACGGTAGGAAGCGGCCGCCCCCGGCCGGTGCCGACGGCACGTTCCTGCCAGTACGCCGTCGGCGTTCGCGGCCGCCGTGATGATCGAGGCGCAGACCCCCGACGAAATGAGGTTCGGCATGGCGACGATGGTGGTCCGGCGGCCCGAACGGCGCCCGGCGCCCGAGCTGCCGGCCGGAGAGTTGTTGCTCACGGCACCGCCCGAGGTCCCTGAGCCCGGCGGGCGGCAGTGGGTGCAGGCGCTGATGGTGGTGCCGATGATCGCGATGATGGGCGCGATGATGCTGATGTTCGCCGGCAGCATCGGCGGCGGCCTCCGGTACGCCGTCTTCGGCCTGTTCGGGCTGGCGATGATCGGGATGATCGTGGTCGGTCTGCTGGCCCGCTCCGGCGGCGGCAAGACCGAGATGGGCCAGGCCCGCCGGACGTACCTGCGCCAGCTCGCCCAACAGCGCACCCGGCTCAGCCGCTCGATCGACCAGCAGCGATCGACCCTGTCCTACCTGCATCCCGACCCGAGCTCGCTCTGGGTGCTGGCCGGGAGCTACCGGTTGTGGGAGCGCCGCCGCGACGACAAGGACTTCGGGATCGCCCGGATCGGGGTCGGCCCGCAGGGTCCCGCGGTAACCGTGGTACCACCGGACACCCAGCCGCTGGAGCGCCTGGAACCCCTGTCGGCGTTGGCGTTGCGGCGCTTCGTCTCGACGTACGCGACGGTGCCCGGGCTGCCGATCGCCATGGCGGTGACCGGGTTCGCACGGATCCACCTGCCCGCCGACCGGGGCCGCTCGGCGGCGATGGTCCGGGCGATGCTCGCCCAGCTGGCTACGCTGCAGGCGCCCGACAATCTGCGGATCGCGGTCTGCGCCGGTGCCGACGTACGCGCCGAGTGGGACTGGGTGAAGTGGTTGCCGCATGCCCTGCATCCGGAGCGTTCCGATGCCCTCGGACCGCTCCGGCTGCTGGCCGGCTCGATCACCGCGATCGAGGCGATGCTGGACGACGTACTCGCGAACCGGCCGCGGTTCGACCCGCAGTCCGACACCCGCCTGCCCGGCCCGCACCTGGTCGTGGTCGTGGACGGTGGTGCCGTCGACGGCTCGGACCATCTGCTCACCGGTCCGGGGCTCGAAGGCGTGACCGTCATCGACCTCGGTGCGGCGCCGCCGCGGACGATCGACAGTGGCGCGATCATCCTCGACGTCGGCCCGGACGGCGCGCTGACCAGCGAGACCATGGACGGGACGGCCCGGTTGGGGGTCGCGGACGAGCTGGACGTGGTCAGCGCGGAGGGGCTCGCCCGCCAGCTGTCGCCGCTGCGGCTGACCGCCGGTTCGGTCGGCGAGCAGTCGCTGACCGCCGATCTCGGGCTGGCCGAGCTGCTCGAGCTCGGCGACCCGTACGACTTCGACCCGAACGACACCTGGTTGCAGCGGCCGAACCGCGATCGGCTCCGGGTGAAGTTCGGGATCCGGCCCGACGGGCAGCCGATCGAGCTGGACCTCAAGGAGTCCGCCCAGGAGGGGATGGGACCGCACGGCCTGCTGATCGGGGCCACCGGCTCCGGCAAGAGCGAACTGCTCCGCACCCTGGTCCTGGCGCTGGCGATCACCCATCCGCCGCGGTCGCTGAACTTCGCGCTGATCGACTTCAAGGGCGGCGCGACCTTCACCCGGCTGGACAAGCTCCCGCACACCAGCGCGGTGATCACCAACCTGGCCGAGGAGCTGCACCTCGTCGACCGGATGACCGACGCGATCAACGGCGAGCTGATCCGGCGCCAGGAACTGTTACGGGCCGCGGGCAACTTCTCCTCGCTGCGCGACTATGAGAAGGCCCGTGCGGCCGGCGCACCGCTGCCCGAGGTGCCGACGCTGTTGGTGATCTGCGACGAGTTCAGCGAGCTCCTGACGATTCGGCCCGACTTCATCGAGATGTTCGTCCAGATCGGCCGGGTCGGGCGGTCGCTCGGCGTACATCTGCTGCTGGCCAGCCAGCGCCTCGACGAGGGCCGGTTGCGCGGCCTGGAGGCGCACTTGTCGTACCGGATCGGGCTGCGGACGTTTTCCGACATGGACAGCCGGACCGTGCTCGGTATCGGCGACGCGTTCCGGCTACCGCGGGCGCCCGGTCACGGGTACCTCCGGGTCGGGACCGAGGAGCTTGACCGCTTCCGGTCGGCGTACGTGTCCGGCGTGCACGGCCGGCCGACCGCCGGCGCACTGCCGCCGGCGCCGGACGACACGCTCGTCCTGCACGACTACACCAGCGCGTACGTCGCCCCGGAGGTCACGGACGAGGAGGGGCCCGACGAGCAGCCGGTGGGCGACGACCCGTTCGACGACGCGATCGGCGAGTCGCTGATGGACATCCTGGTCGATCGCCTGGCCGGCAAGGGTACGACGGCCCACCAGATCTGGCTGCCTCCGCTGGATGCGTCACCCGGCCTCGACGAGGTACTCGGTACGTCGGCCGTCACCGACCGCGGGTTGACCGCCGGCACCCCTGACCTGGCCGGGAACCTGCGCACGATCGTCGGCATCGTCGACCGGCCGCTCGAGCAGCGCCGCGACCCGCTGCTGCTCGACCTGTCCGCGGGCGGCGGCCATCTCGCTGTCGTCGGCGGTCCGCACACCGGCAAGAGCTCCGCGCTCGCGGCCGTGATCACCGGTCTCGCGCTCACCCACACGCCGCGCGAGGTGCAGTTCTACTGCCTCGACTTCGGCGGTGGCGTGCTCGGCGGCCTGCGCGACCTCCCGCACGTCGGCGGCGTCGCCGGCCGGCAGGACGTCAACGCCGTCCGCCGGACGATCGCCGAGGTGATCGGGATCATCGCCCGGCGCGAGCGCGAGTTCGCCGCCGCGGGCATCGACGGGATGCCGGCGTACCGGCAGCTGCGCCGCAGCGGCGCACCGAGTGACTCGCCGTACGGCGATGTGTTCCTGGTCGTCGACGGCTGGCTGACGATCCGCAACGACTTCGACGACCTGGAGCCGGTGCTGGCCGACATCGCGACCCGCGGGCTCGCGTACGGCGTGCACCTGATGATCGGCGCGGCTCGTTGGTTCGACCTACGAACGAACGTCCGCGACCTGTGCGGCACCCGGCTCGAGCTGCACCTCGGCGACCCGACCGACTCCATGGTCGACCGCCGGACCGCGACGCTCGTCCCGGCCAACACGCCTGGCCGCGGCGTGACCGCTTCGAAGCACCACTTCCTGATGGCCCAGCCGCGGTTCGCCGCCGACGGCGAGGGCGGTACGGCGGCGCTCGTGCAGCACATCCGTTCCGCGTGGACCGGCGAACGCGCGCCCGCGGTCCGGCTGCTGCCGACGAGCCTGCCGTTCGAGCAGCTCGACGGCCAGAGCGACGCCGAGCGCGGGCTCGCGATCGGTCTGACCGAGAGCGACCTGTCGCCGGCGCGGCTCGACCCGGAGGGCCATCCGTGCTTCATCGTGCTCGGCGACACCGGCTCCGGGAAGAGCAGCTTCCTGCGCGGTGTCGCCCGCCGGGTCCAGCAGGTGTACACGCCGGACCAGGCGCGGCTGCTCGTCATCGACCACCGGCGCAGCCTGCTCGGTGGAGTAAAGGGGGAGCACCTGGTCGGCTACGGCACGAACCACCAGAGCAGCGCACAGCTCATCTCCGACGTGTGCCACGCGCTCGAGGCGCGGTTGCCGGGGCCGGACGTGACGCCCGAGCAACTGCGGGAACGGTCCTGGTGGCGAGGCCCCGACCTGTACCTGCTGATCGACGACTACGACCTGGTCGCGGCGTCCGAGGGACACCCGTTGATGCCGCTGATGCCGTTCATCCCGCAGGCGTCCGACATCGGCCTGAAGGTCATCGTGACCCGGCGGATCGGTGGCGCCGGCCGCGGCTTCTACGAGCCGGTGCTGGCGCGGCTCCGCGACGTCGGGTCACCCGGCCTGATGATGTCCGGCGGCCGCGACGAGGGCCCGCTGCTCGGCGGCATGCGCCCGCAGCCGCTGCCGCCCGGCCGTGGCTGGCTGATCGCCCGCCAGGGCAGCGCCGAGCTGATCCAGCTCACCCAAGCCCCGGCGACCGACTGAGTCGCCGGACCCCGACAAGACCCCAGCAGAAAGGACTTCGGCATGTCTCCTCCCAGCGGGTCCGGCGACCAGCCGGACATCGGCGTCGTCACGCCGGACATCTTCTTCACGTTCGCCGACGCGATGAAGAACAACTCCACCGAGTTCCGCGACCGAACGGCCGCGGCCAGGTCGGCGCAACCCGGTACGCCGGGCGTGCTGAGCGGCAGTCCCGCGCTCATCCAGCAGCTGAACGACGCCGCGACGCAGCGGGTGACGTACCTCGACGCCACGACGATCGGGGTCGAGGGCTACGAGGGCTCGATCACGGCGGTGGGCAACGAGCACCGACGTCTGCACTCCGCGACCACTCTGCTGATGCGCGGGATCCTGACCGTGCACTCGTCCAAGGACGGAGGCAACTGATGGCGAACGAACCGGCGGACTCGATTGCCGCGGCCACGACGGCCAAGACGTTCGCGGTGCTGCTCCAGGCCGCGACCGCGATGAAGAACGCGGCCCAGCTCGAGCTGGACACCACGGGTCAGTCGCTGCAGCGGGAAGGCCCACTGTGGAGCCAGACCGGCGCAGCGGTGAACACCCTGGCCAACTCGTTCCAGTCCGCCTCCGGTGCGCTCATGCAGGGCTGGACTAGCAAGCGGGAGGCGCCGGTCTTCGAGAGCGCCAGCTCTGCGACCCAGAAGGCGCTGCACGACTCGGCGTCGGCGGTCGACGGCTCCGAAGGCCGCGGCACGATCGAACAGATGTGTATCGAGACCGTCCACTACATGAACTCGAGCCTGAACGCCGCGACTCAGGCGGAGGAGCAGGTGCGGGCGGCCGCGGCGGCGTACCTGGCCACTCGCCCGACGGGGACCTCTTACCAGGGGATGGGCGGGCCGCTCGGGCGGGGGCCGGATCCGG
Organism: Kribbella sp. NPDC026611; assembly: GCF_040638345.1. Lineage (NCBI taxonomy): Bacteria > Bacillati > Actinomycetota > Actinomycetes > Propionibacteriales > Kribbellaceae > Kribbella > Kribbella sp. NPDC026611. Next base: position 702,846 of record NZ_JBEZYC010000003.1, on the reverse strand, counting down.
CGGCGGTAGCGGCCTTCGTGGCTGCCGAGGCTGCTGCCGTCGAGGCGGTACGGCCCGTCGTCCTGCACGTCGGCAATCTGCTGAGCACGCAGAACACCGTGTACTCGTCGATCGGGCAGCAGATTCTCGCAGCTGCCCAGGGCCTCCAGTGGGTCGGCCCGAACGGCCAGGCCCGCGCCGGCACCGGCGGCGACACCGGCGGAAATGCAGGCAGTCGCGCGGGCGATACGAGCGCCGGTGACACCGGCGACCAGACCGGCACTGCCGGTGACCAAGCGGGCGCGGACCAGACGGGCGCCGGCGCCGGCGGCGATGCGGGTGGTGGCGCGGGTGGTGGTGCCGGTGGCGATCAGGGTGGCGACCAGTCCGGGCAGGTGCCTGGGGCGGGACAGCTGCCTGGCGGCGGATCCAGTGCCCTTCCGCCCGGGTCTCCGGGACACGGCACCGGGCTGGCCGGCCTGCCGGCCATGCCCGCACTGACACCACCGATGGGCGACTCGATGATGCCGTTGCCATCTGCAACGATTCCTCCGGTTCCCCCGATGGCCGACGTTCCGGCGCTGCCCGTCGGCGGAGTCGGCGGCCTGGGCGGGATCGGCAGCGGCGGCAGCGGCGGCATCGGCGGCATCGGCGGCGGCTCCGGCGGGATCGGCGGTGGGATCGGGAAGGGCGATCTCGGGAAGTCCGCGGTCGGGCTCGGCAAGGCTGATCAGCAGATCGCGCAAGCTGCTCGGCTCCAGCCGGCAGCCCCGCCGAGCGCCGGCCAGGCTCCAGCCACGCCGGCCGGTCTGACCGGCGGCACCGGAGCGGCGGGCGCCGCGGGCGGTGGCATACCGCCGATGATGCCTCCGATGGGTGCCGGCGCGGGAGCCGAGGGCGGCTCGCGCCGGTCCGGTTCGGGCGCGATTCGCCCGGTCGGGCGGGAGCGTCGCCGTACCAACGGCTCGACGCCTGGGGTCCCGGAAGCCTTGCAGGGCAGGGCGAGCAAGGCGAGCTTCCAGGCCAAACCGGCGCGCCGGGAGAAGGAGCAGGCGGCCACCCTGGAAGTCCTCGACGAGGACCTCTGGACCGTCGAGGCCAGTGAACCGGCCGCGGCCCCGAAACAGGTCCGCCACCCGGCCCACTGAAGACAGCCGAAAGGGACCCCGGACAAGGCACACCTTGTCCGAGGTCCCTTTCAGTTGTTCAGGAAACGGTCACTGGACCGGCTGTGCAGCCGCGGCCGGGCTGAGGCCGCTGCCTTCCGGGATCCGGCTGATCAGGGTGGCGGGCATCCGGACCGGGGTGACGCCCTGGTAGCCGAGGGCCGTGAGGACTTCGGGCTTGGCGACCGGGTAGGCGCGGCCCAGGTCCGTGACGACCGAGATCGTGCCGGCGGCAGCGCGGTCGGTCGGCATCGCCTCGACGACCGCGGCCGCGCCCGGCGGGACGAGGACCCGGTCGGCCAGCGCCGTGCCCAGCGGGCCGCGGTGGGTGGTCGTCGTCGCCGGGTCACGAGCAGGCATCCGCGGGTCGACCGTGATCGCGGGCAGCGCCGGGCCCGGCGCGAACACGGCGCAGACCGTCCCTTGGCCGTCGCGCGGCGCGACGAACGTCGGCCAGTCGCGCGGCACCTGCCCGGAGTCGGTGTCCAACGCCGGCTGCTCGGTCTGCCCGACGGACAGCAGCCCGAGTTCGATCGCCCGCGGTTCCTTCCCGCCGTACGCCGCGCGCATCGGTGCGTACGCGCGTTGGACGTCGTACTGCACCGGCGAGATCGGCACCGGGCGGTCCTTCGCGGCCAGGTAGTACTGCACGCTCCCCGCCGCCGTGTGGACCATGAACAGCTGCCCGATCCTGGTGCCCGGGCGATCCGGGATCGCGTCCGACGGCAGCCCGATCCCGGCCGGCTTGACCGGCGCGAGCCGCTCGCCGTCGGGCAGCGCTGCCACGAAGGCCGCACCGACGAGCGCCCACGGTTTCGACGCCAGGGCGCGGCCGACCGTGACCATGTCCGCGCGGTCGACCTTGTGCCGGTAGCCCTTGCTGATCAGGTACCGGTCACCGGTCTCGATCACCTGGACGAGCATCGCGGCATCACCCATCGGCTGCCCGGATTCCGGCTGCTCACCGACCATCAGTACGGACTCGCTGGTCCGCCTGCCGGTCGGGTCGAGCGCGGGCTGCGAGCACAGCGTCCACCCGCCGGTCAGCAACCGATCCTTCGCCGGCAGCGCGTCGGGCGCGTCCTCGATTCCGATCAGCGGCCCCCGCGGCACGCCGTGCAGCGACTTGGCCGAGACCCGGCGGGTCTGCGTATATTTGCCTAGGGCAAGTAATCCCGAGGTGTAGTTGGTGACCGGGTGCAGGTGGCCGTCAACGTACACGAAGCGGGTGCCGGTCTCCTTCTCGACGATCACCGCGTCACCGCCGGCCCACGCCTTGTTGCCGCCCGGCACGACCATCCCGTACACCCACGCCCCGGCGAGCACCACGACCGCGATCGCGAGGCTGCCGAAGGCCGCGGCGGTCGGCCGGCGGAACGGCGGCTGCTCCGGGTCGGACTCGCGGGTGACCAGCGCGGACACCATCCGCTGGACCGAGAACTGGTGTGACTGCAGCTGGTCCTTGCGGGTCGCCACGTCAGCCGCCGAACCCGCGGACGACGCCGTACAGGCCGAGGACCGCGCACGCGACCGGGATCAGCGCCAGCGTGATCAGTACCTCGACGATCTCGGCGTACCGACCGAGGTACGGGCTCGGAGGCCGGGCGCTGTAGCGCAGGCCGAGGAAGACGGCCAGGACCGCGACCCCACCGGCCAGCGGGACGACGACCGGGACGGCATCGTCGTACTGCCGGCTCAGTGGCCCGATGGCGAGACCAGCCAAGCCGACGAAACCAGACAGCAGCAGCATCAGCCGCTGCTTCACGATCGGATAGAGACGAGCGCGGATCAGTACGCCGGCAGTCAGCAACGCAGCCAGAACGGTCGCGGACCGGCTGCCGTCGCGTAGCAGTTGGACGAGGCACACAGACTCGGTGATCAGCAGCCCACCGAGCATGCCGGTCAGCAGACCGTCCGCACGGACGACCGCGCTGTGCACCTGACGCCGTGGTGGCAGCGGATCGTCCCGGACCAGGTCAGCGGTCGTCCGCGGCAGGATCGGCATCGGCAGCCGGCCGATCCGGATCGCGAGCGGCGCCAGCAGCGGGGAGAACGCGAACAGCGCCGGCCCGACGATCGCGGAGACCTCCGCAGCGCCCAGCGCGTTCGACGTACCGACCCAGCCGCCGATGACTCCCAACAAGCCCGCACTGATCGCCCCGGCGAAGAAGGCGGCGCCGTCCACCACGCCGACGTAGCAGGCGACGGCAGCGACCAGTACCGCGGCCGATGCCGCCAGCAACTGAGGTGCTCCGACAGCCGGAGTTCGCTCAGCTCCTGCAAGCAGCAGACCGCCTCCCACAGCAGCAAACGGCAGGCTCAGGCCGCCGACGATGGCGCCGGCTCCCGCGTCCCCGGCGACTCTCGCCAGTACTACGGCCGCGGCGACCAGCAGCAGCGCGAGCAGAAGCAACCGGCCGGCCGGCTGCGCCCAGGGCTGCCCGGCACGCAGCACCGTGACCAGTGCGACGAGCACACCGGCCGCAGCGAGGAACAGGCCCGCGGCCCTGGTGTGCCAGGCCGTCCATACCGAGCCGAGACGACTGGACCCACGGGCGACCGCATCAACCAGGTCGTCGTACTCCAGCTCCGGCCAGTCGACCTCCCGACGAACCAGGTGCAGGATCTCGCCGTCCTTGACCCGGTGCGAACCCAGGCTGCGTCCCAGCGCCAACGGGGAACCGTCGGTACGCCGCAAGACCCAGCCACCGTCCGGCACGCCGGCATCGGCGAGGTGCTCACCCGCCTTGGCGAGCAGGCCCGGTACCAGCTCCGCCACCGACGACTGCTCGGGCAGAGCCAGGTCCATCCGCCGCTGCGGAGCAGCCACCGTGACTCGTACCAGTCCAGTGATGTTCATGGGTCCAACCATCGGTCGAGCGAGCTGCGCGCAGCAGGCCGCGACAGCTTCCTGCCGTCGCCGGTACGACGGCTTACGCCGCCCTAGCCTGGGCGCGACGAGACGGAGGAGCACCGGTGGAGCTGTTGATTCCCGTGGGACATGACATCGGGGTGCTGCACTCCGACGGTGGTGCGCGGACGCAGCAGGTCCGCGTGGGTGTCGAGCTGACCGAGCTGGCCGACCGGGAGTTCGCGGTGTGGTTGCTGGCCCACGGCGCCGACGACCGGGACCGCCCGACGCGGGCCACGGTAGTGGAGCGCGCCGAGAAGCTCGGGCTGGCTCAGGTGGAGCCGGTGATCGAACGCTTCCTGGCCGACGGCCTGCTCGTGACAGTCGATCCGGAGGCCGACAGTGCGGTGGAGTTCGCGCGGCAGCATCAGCTGTTCCCTTTGCTCTATGGCCTCGGCGCAGACCGGGATCAGCCTTGGCTGCAGGCCATCGGCCTGTTCAACCAGCCGATCGCCCACGCCTCCAGCGCGGTCTACGCGGTCTGGAGCTGGGCCCACTTGGCGCCGGAGCTGTGGACCGGTTGCCACGACGCGGCGAAGGTCGCGCTGCAGGCCGGAGTGACCGCGCTGGAGGAGACAGACCCGAGGCAGGTGCTCACCGGCGTACTGGGACAGGTGCACGGGCTGCTCGCAGTACGGGCAGCGTACTTCGATCGGCGGAGGTTGCGATGACCATGGTCTTTCCGGTCGGTCACTACAACGGCGTGCGTCCGGGCGACGAGCATGTGATCCGGGTCGGCCGGACCCAGCACCAGGTGGACGCGGACGCGTTCGCGGTCTGGGTGCTGGCACACGGCGTACCTGAGGTGGGCAAGGGCGAGTGGACCGTCGACGACGTGGTGGCGCGGTCCGCCGACGCGGCTGTCGAGGACCCGGCCGGTCAGCTCGAGCAACTGGCCGACGCCGGTCTGCTCGCGATGGTCGGCAACACTCCGCTGCCGGCAGCGGAGTTCGCGCAGCGGCATCGGCTGGACGTACTGTTCGTCGGCCTCGGCAACGCGCCGGACCAGCTCGAAGGACACGCGGTCGGCGTACCAGGCCTGGGTACGGCGGCCGTGCTCGACCCGGACTGCTACGAGCTCTGGCAATGGGGCTCGGTGGCGCCGACGCTCTGGCACAGCTGCGAGGTACGGGCGACGGTCACCGCCGAGCTCGGGCGGCAGGCGGATCCGGTGGACGCGATCGGCGAGATCCTCGGGGACCTGCGGTTCCTGGTCGCGCACGGATGCGTCTACCTGGACGTGGCCGGGTGACAAGATGACCTTGATGGCAGAGATCTCACCGGATTCGCTGGTGCCGCGGGCTGTGGGTCCGGTGGCGTCGGTGTTCTTGCTGCCGGGGCCGGGGCCGACCTCGGTGCTCAAGGTGTACCCGCAGCCGTTGGACCGGCGGACCTACAACGGCATCGAGGTCGAGCAGGCCAAGCTGTCCAGGCTGCGATCGGCCTCGTCGATCCTGCTCGTGCAGTCGCTCGAGGAGCTGGCCGACGGCCGGACGGGCTTGCGGATGGAGTTCTGCGCGCAGTCGCTGCCGGAACTGGTCGCGACCGGGCCGCTGCCGATCGGGGACGTGATCGTGCTCGGGCAGATCCTGAGCTCGGTGCTGGCCGAGGCGCACCACGCGGGGCTGGTGCACGGCGGCGTCACCCCGTCGAACGTGGTCGAGCGGCCGAGCGGGCAGCCCGCGCTGGCCGACTTCGGGATGGCGTTACGGCTGCGGTTCCCGCGGGACCTGATGGGTGACGCGGCGTACACGGCACCCGAGGTGCTGCGGGACGGCGAGCTGTCCGAGGCGGCTGACGTGTACGGGCTGGGCGCCGTACTGCACCTGGCTCTCACCGGGCAGTCGCCGTTCCCGGCGCGGCCGGGTGAGTCGGCCGACGACGTCGTACTGCGGGTGCTGCGCGAGCCGCCGGCCGAGGTGACCGGGCGGGACGTACCACCCGCGCTGGCCAAGCTGCTGGTACGGATGATGGCGAAGGACCCGGAGCTCCGGCCGGAGGCAGCTGCTGCCGTTCGTGAGTTCGAAGCGCTGCTGGCCGGTGCTGGGTCGGCTCCTGAGGACGAGCTGGACTTCGACGACTTCCGGGACGAGCTGGCAGCGGGCCGCAGTACTCCGGTGGCGGCTGTCGCGTCTACACCCATCAAGAAGAGGCCGAAGCCGCTGCTGATCGGAGCAGGCGTAGTGGTTGCGCTGGTGGCAGTCGTCGCGGTCCTGGTCCGGCCAGGGCACGACAAGGCGTCCACCGAGCCGCCACCGACGGTCAGTACGCCGGTCACGACCACCCTGTCGCCGACCCAGACCAGCACAACGCCCAAGCCGGTCACGATCAAGCTGAATCCCCCGCAGGACCACGGGACGTCCGTAGCCCTCAGCTGGTCCTACCCGACCGCATCGACGTACTACTACGTGTTCGTTGCCGAGCAGGGCAGCAAGCAGGCAAGGCCGACGTACACAGGGACCCGGACCAGTCTGACCGTGCCGGTCAGCCCCACCCTGAAGTACTGCTTCCAGGTGCAGGGAAGCAACCGCGGAGAGTTCTTCGAGAGCGCCCCTGTGGGCATCCGCGGCGCCTCCTGCGCGAGCTGAGTGGATGGCGGCTGGACCGGTTCTGGACCTTGGTCGCCTAGGCTGACGGAGTGAGGCTGAGCACCTTCCGCCCCAGGCGGCTCTCCGGAACGCTCCGCCGCCGTACCCGCTCCGAGGCGGGACTGGCCGCGGTCGTGGCGGGTTGTGTCGCGCTGATGAGCGTCGTGGTGCTGACCGGAGCGGGCTCGCCGAACAACGGGGTGAAGTTCACCCAGTCCGGCCACTGGGTCTACAACAGCATCCTCGGCAAGGTCTTCCACCTCGACGGCGCCACCGGCGACGTGGACTCCGACACCGACGTCAAGACGGCCACACCGGGTGCTCAGGTCGTGCAGACGGACCAGCAGGGCTACGTACTGTCCCGGGGCCGGATCGACCAGTTCGGCAAGTCCGATCTGACCGTGACCGACCCGGTCGAGGCACCGGTAGCCAACGAGCAGCCGGTCGGTCTGGAGGCCGCCGGCGCGGCCTTCGCAGTGTTCCAGCAGGCCGGCCGCGTGGTGCGCTTCGGTGACAAGCACACCGTCGCCGTACCGGGTGGGCAGCTGGGTGACCCGGTGGTGACGCCTGACGGCACGCTGTGGGTGCACCGGGTGGATCAGGGTGACCTGTGCCAGCTGGCGATGTCAGCTGACCAGATGTCGTGTCCTGCCTCGGTTCCGCGGGGCCACAAGGGCGGGCTGAGCGCGGTCGGCAGCAATGCGGTGTTCGTGGACCTCACCGCGGGACAGGTGTACACGCTGACCGGTGACGGTATCGACGACCGCAGCTCGCTCGGCGACGTCGACGTACCGGACACCGCGCTGGTCGCCGGGAACGATGTCGGCGGCAAGCTCGCGATCGTCGACGCGGAGCACAACAAGCTGCACCTGCTGGACATCAGCCACCGGGACAAGCCGGCCGCGCCGGTCACCACGTCGATCCCGAAGGGCCACTACGACAAGGTGGCGTCGTCCGGCGACGGGCTGGCGCTGCTGGACCGCAAGGACGCCAGCCTGATCACGCTGAACCGCGACGGGCGTCAGGTCGGGTCGGAGAAGGTTCCGAGCCAGCCGGCCACCGGCCGCGAGAGGCCTGAGCCGAACCTGTACCGGGGCGACGACTCGCGGGTGTACGTCGAGAACGGGACCGGTGACCGGGTCGTCGTGGTGAACCGTGACGGCAGCGCCGAGGCGGTCGAGGTCGGTACGTCGGAGACCGGCAAGCCGACCGTGGCCCCGACGACCCCGAAGACCCCGGAGAAGTCCACCCCGCCGAAGACCGAAGAGCCCAAGCAGCCGCCCAAGACCCAGCAGCCGACACAGCCGACACAGCCGCCGCGGACGGAGACGCCCAGGCCGCCGCAGCGGACGGAGCAGCCGAAGCGGCCGACGCAGCCGCGGCACACCGAGCGGCCGACCCAGCCGACCCAGCCAACGCAGCCGCCGCGGACCAAGGAGCCCAAGCCGCCAAGGACCACGCAGCCGACCCCGCCGGCCACCGCGAAGCCGACCCGCCCGGGCGCGCCGCTGAGTGTGCAGGCGCGAGCCCTCGACGGCGGCGCGGTGGTGACCTGGAAGGCGGCGGCCGCGCACGGCGCGACGGTCACGTCGTACCAGCTCACCTGGACCGGCGGCGGGAGGCAAACCGTCAGCGGCGGCACCCGATCGGCCACGATCCCGAACCTGTCGACGAAGACGACGTACGCGTTCACGATCAGCGCGGTGAACGCGGTCGGCACCGGCCCCGCGGTCGTCTCGAACACCGTCCGGCTGAACTACGCGCCGGCCGAGTCGCCGCGCGAGCTGCTGGTGAAGACCGACGGCGTCTCCGGCTCGCTGACGCTCGGGTGGATGGCACCGACGTTCGGCGACGGCAGCTTCGTCCGCTACGAGGTGAGCTACTCCCGGACCGGGCCGGCGATCGCGACGTCCAGCACCGAGCAGGCCACGGTCAGCGGGCTGACCGACGGCAAGGCCACCACGTTCTACGTGCGCGCGATCACGAAGGCCGGCGGCCAGGAGATCTCCGGCAAGTACTCGAGCCTGTCCGCCGCGTCCGTCGGCGCGCCGCAGAAGACCAAGCGCGTGGTGGCGTCCCGCGGCGACGGCACGGAGTACGGCGACTGCCGGCATCCCGAGTGCGCGTTCGTCCAGGTCCGGCTCGAGAACCTGCGGCCGAACACGAAGTACACCTTCAAGCCGTTCACGTCGGGGTGGGGCAACTTCAACCCCGGCTACTCGACCACGACCGACAGCACCGGCGCGGTGCTCGTCGCCGACCAGTTCCCGTGCGACGCGGTCGGCCAGCTGACCTGGGTGACGGTCACCGGGCCGGAAGGCACCTACACCTCGAACAAGTTCTTCTGGAAGTCCGGCTAGTCCTTGCGCGGCCCAGCGATCCCTGCAGCAGCTCCTCGAGCTGCTTGCTGTGCGGGTCGTTCTCGCTCGCTGTGGAAGTCGGCGCGCCTGCTTGCGGCCCCGGCACGTCTCGGTCTCCCGACCGGTGCCCGGACGGTTCCTACCGCGTGAACAGCGTTCGCAGCTCGACCGACGCCTGGAAACGGTCCATCAGCGGACGCCCGCGCAGGGCCTTGCGGAGGTCCCGCACACCGCTCCAGGCCTGCTGTTTCACATCAGGTGTGGTCGGTGCACCCGACCACAAGGCGTGGTCGAGCGCTTGTGCGACGCGCGCCAGCCCGCCTGCCGTATCCGGTAGGTCCCGGGCCGCGTGCCTGAGGTCCCGCACGGTCATGCCGGGGGTGACTGGCAAGCCGTACGCGCGCAGCCGGTCCCGCGCCTCGGCCCACGCGCCGACCACCGACGCACTTCCGCCTCGCCGCCTGCGCCGGAGTGCCCGCAGAGCCTTCAGCAGAGGTACGCCGGCCAACCAGAGCAGCAGCAGCCCCGCAGAGACGATGAAGACGGCCACCAGCGGCACGTGCGGCACTGGGAAGTCCGTGCCGGTGTCGCGCGGCTCGGACGGCGGCGGTACGTCGGGATCCTTGATCTTCTCCACCGGCGGGACCGCGGCCCGCGCCTGGTTGGTGATGTCGTCGATCGACCCGGCCACCGCGGTCTTCCCGGTCGCCGCGTCCTGCGCCGGATCGAGCGGCCACCAGCCGGCCCCGTCCACCGCGACCTCCGGCCAGGCGAACGCGTCGGAGTTGTGCACGACGTAGTACCCGTCCGGCCCCGGTGCCGCCGGTGCCCGGAACCCGACCACGAGCCGGGCCGGGATCGCGTTCAGCCGGGCGAGGACGACGTACGCCGCCGCGAACTGCGCGCTCGTCCCCGGCACCCCCGCGACCGACTGGGCGCCGCCGGACCGCCCGCTGACAAGGAACTTCTTCAGCTGCGGCCAGCCGTACCCGGTCGGCAGCGTCGGCCCGACGGCGACCGTGTAGTGCGAGCGCAGGTACTTCTCGAGCGCGATCGCGGTCGCGAACGTCGCCCGCTTGCCCTGCAGCGGATCGATTGACGCGATGTCCGGCGGCACCGGCCCGAGGCTACTGAGCCCGCCGGGTGCGTCGCCGTCGAGCCCCGCGCCGAGCAGGTACGCCGCGTCGACGTCCGGCTTACGCCAGGTCAGGTCGTACCGCGCCGGCCGGCCGGATGCGAGCAGCGTGCCGCCGATCGGCTCGATCTGCGGGTCGGTCACCCCCGAGACCGTTGCTGGCAGCAACTGACTGGGCAGCCACGGGCCGTCCAGTCCGTCCAGCTCGACGGTCGCCCGCTCGTTCGTCGTCGGAACCCGCACGTCGGCGCCGACCACCGCACCCATCCGCAGGAACGGATGGTTGGTCGTCCAGTTCACGCCGTCGAAGTCGTCCAGCGCGACCTGCCGCCAGCGGTCCACCGGCTGTGACGCCCGGTACCGGAAGACCACCTGGTCGCGCTCCCGCGGGCTCAGGCGGCTGGCCAGCTCGTCCAGCGGACTCGCCTGCCGCTCACCCGGCGACGTGGCCGCCTGCACCTTCTGCAACGAGTACGGCGTCCGGCCGGCCGGGGCGATCGCCCCCACGACGAATCCGCACCCGATCGCCACCACGGTCACCGTCGCGGTCGCGACCCATGGCGCGATCCGGCGGTACTCCGGGCTGTCCGGCATCAGCAGCGCCACCAGGACCAACCCCAGCGCCGCCGCGACGAGTACGGCGGACCAGCCGCTCGCCGCGATGTAGAGCTGACTGATCCCGACGACTCCCAGACCGGGGAGCAGTGCGGCCAGCGGCGGTGCCCGGTCGAGCAACTCGACGGCGAGCAGACAGGCCAGGAACGTCAGCAGCGGGACGAAGATCACCAACTCCGGGTCCGGCCGGGCGGGCCAGGTCGACTCCAGCGTCAACCGCCAGGCGCTCAGCCCATGGCCGATCGCCCGCAGCGACGCGAGCGTCGGAAGCCGGGCCACGGTCGTTGCCTCGAGCACCGTTTCGATGATCGCGAGCAGGCCGCCGCCCACCAACAGCAGCAGTCGCCAGCCGATCAGCCAATGCCGGCAGACCTCGGTCACGACGAAGGCGACCAGCACCACTGACCCGACCGGCAGCCAAAGGCTGGCCAGGCCGAACACCGGTCCGAAGCAGAGACCGCCGATGAGGACGGCCGCCAGCACGGCAATCGTCTGCCGGCGGCTCACCGCAGCACCCCTGTCCACTGCTGCAACACCGCACGTGCGGACGTCCCCAGGACCACGTGCGCGCCGAGCACCGGCGCGACGCCCTGTGCCGGCCCAAGGCCGAGCACGGTGACCGAGGAGTACCGGCGGAGCAGCGGCGCGAAGTCGGACGCCGAGCCGCGGACGCCGGTGACGACGACGATCGCACCGCCTGCCGACGTTCCGGTGGTCAAAGCGGCCGGCACCAGGCCGGACCTGTCGTCGCGCTGCTCGGTGATGCACAGTTCGTCGAGGAACATCCGGGACGCGACCGCTCCGCCAGGCGCGGCCAGGTCGGCGCCGGCAGTGGTGACGAGCCGGCAGCGGTGCCCGGCCGTGGACGCGGCGACCAGGATCGACGCGGCCACCTCGGTCGCTTCCTCGAAGGTTGCCGCTGACAACGGTTCGCCGCGGGTGTCGAGCAGGACGGTGAGCCGCGGCTGGTCGGGATCGGCGTAGTCGCGGACCATCAGCTGGCCGGTGCGCGCGGTCGCCTTCCAGTGCAGGTGGCGTACTTCGTCGCCGACGACGTACGGCCGGACATCGCGCAGGTCGGCGGAGCCGCGGAGCGAGTCGTCCGCCGTACGGCCGACGTGGTGGTGGCGTGGGCGGCCGGCGACCACCGTCTTGGTGGGGTGGCGTTTCGGGTGCACCCACAGCGTCGCGACCTCGCCAGTGGCCTTGCTGTTCTTCGCGAGTCCGAGCGGGTCGCGGCGTTCCAGGGTCAGCGGACCGACGACGATCCGGCCACGGTGTGAGGTCGGTAGCTCGTAGCGGTAAGTCGCTTCGCTGCCTGGGCCGAGGCGCCGGATCCGGACCTCCTGGCGCTCGGCACCGGCCGAGTCGTGGGCCGCGAACGCGCCTTGCCAGCGGGGCGCCTCGTTCCGCACCCGCAGGGTGGCGAGCGCAGGCCGGCCGCGCTCCACCCGGTCCGGGGACAGCACGCGCTGGACCACGACCTGCGGCTGGCGGACGGTCAGCGCGGTCGCCGCGATCAGCGCCCCGAGACCGATCCCGGCCAGCGCCCGGAAGACGCCGTACCCGGCGAGCTCACCGATCACGTACGCCGCGACCGAGCCGAGCAGCACCGCGATCCCACGCCCCGTCAGACGCATGTCAGCTCGCGGTGGAACCGGCCGTCGGCGCCGGTACGGCGGCCAGGACCTCGTCCACCACCGACGCCGGTGGCCGTTGGCTGAGCTCCGCGTCCGGCGTGAGCACCAGCCGGTGCGCGAGGACCGGCTGCGCGACCTGCTTGACGTCGTCCGGCGTGGTGAACGCCCGGCCGTCCGTCGCCGCGAACGCCCTTGCCGCGCGGACCAGGGCGATGCTGCCGCGCGGGCTGGCGCCGTACCGGACCGCGGTGTGCTCGCGAGTGGCGGCGGCCAGCTTGACCGCGTACGAGCTGATGGCCGGGTCGACGTGCACCGACCGAACCGCGGCGATCGCGTTGCGCAGCGCGGGGACGTCGATCACCGGGCTGAGCGAGTCTGGGCCGATCCGGCCGGTGTCGCCCAGCACGATCCGCACCTCGGCGTCGTGGTCCGGGTACCCGATCTCGATCCGCATCAGGAACCGGTCGAGCTGCGCCTCGGGCAGCCGGTAGGTGCCCTCCATCTCGATCGGGTTCTGGGTGCCGATGACCAGGAACGGGTCCGGTACGGCGCGGGTGTTCGAGTCGACCGTGACCCGGCGCTCGGCCATCACCTCGAGCAGCGCCGACTGCGTCTTCGGCGTACCGCGGTTGATCTCGTCCGCGACCACCACGTTCGCGAAGATGCCGCCCGGGTGGAACTCGAACGTCTCGTTGCCCTGGTGGTAGACCATCACGCCGGTGATGTCACCGGGCAGCAGGTCGGGCGTGAACTGGATCCGGTTCCAGGTCGCGTCGATGCTGCGCGCGATACACCGGGCCAGCGTGGTCTTGCCCAGGCCGGGCACGTCCTCGATCAGCAGGTGCCCCTCGGCGAACAGCGCGGTCAGCGCCAGCCGGATCACCTCGGGCTTGCCGTGGATCACCTTCGCCAGGTTGTCCGCCACCAGCCGGTACGCAGCACCCGGCGGGATGGTTGCGCTCATGGTTCTCCCCAGGTAGGCGATGGGCTGCAACCAGTGACCATACCGAGCAGAGGTCCAACCGGCGTCCAGAACCGGTCCAGAACGGTCCGCTACTGCACGGTCGGCAGATGGATCTCGAAGATCGCGCCGCCTTCGTCGGCGTTGTAGACCTTCAGCTCACCGCCGTGGGCCAGCACGACCCAACGCACGATCGACAGGCCGAGCCCGGTCGAGCCACCGCCGGTCGTGTACGGGTCGAACAGGTCCGCGCCGACCGCGGGATCGATCCCCGGCCCCTGGTCGGCCACCGTGACCCGCCCGTCGGCGACCGTGACCGTGACCACCGCCTCGTCCGCACCCGGGGCCCGGCCGTGCCGCATGGCGTTGGCCAGCAGGTTGCCGACGGCCCGTTGCAAGAGCGTCGGATCGGCTCGCACCATGCTGGGCGCGGTGACCAGTGAGAACCGGGCACTGTCGGACGGCATGTCCTCGACTACGCCCGCGACCAGCTGGTCGAGCCAGACCGGCTGCATGGCCAGGTGTTCCACACCGGAGGCCAACCGGGCCCGAACCAGTAGGCCGTCGATGATGTCGCCCATCCGGCCCGCCAGCCGGACAGTCCGCGGCAACAGCTCGCCCCGTTGCTCCGGATCACGCGCCGCCGTCTCTGCCAGTGCTCGCAGCGCAGCCACCGGCGTACGCAGGTCGTGCGCGGTCTCGGCCAGCAACGTTTCCTGTTGCTCCAGCGCGGTCATGGCCGGCCGGATCGCCCTCCCGGACAGCCAGTAGCCGACAACCGCGGCGGCGGCGATCAGGGCCGCGCAGACGAGCAGGACCGTGATCGTCAGCCGCTGGTGCCGCTGGTCCTGGTCGTGCGTGTCCTGCCACGCCAGTACGGCGCCGAAGTACCGGCCGTTGGCGTCCTTGAAGGGCTCGACGGCGACGCGGATGTGGTGCCCGTTCTGGGCGGTGCGGTCCGCGAGCAGGGACGCACCGCCCCCGTTGACCGCCTGCGCCGCCAGGTCCGCCAGCACCTTTTGGTCGACCGGTGTGCAGTGGCGGGCGCTCAGGTACGGCTCGAAACCACGTGCAGTGTCCGGCATGACCGCGAAGTCCGGGCAGCCGTTGGCCAGCGGGTCCGTGGTGACCCGGTTGGTGACCAGTGCGCCGCTGTTGTAGTTGAGCAGCCGCAGCACCGGCTGAGTGACGACGTTCAGGTCGTTGTCGATCTGCGCGGTACCGCGCTGGCCGTCCAGGACCAGGATGACCGGGGCGAGAATGATCAGCGCGAGCGTGTTGGTGGCGGTGAACAGCACGGTCAGCCACCACCGCAACCGCCGCAAGCGGTCGGCGGCCGGCCCGCGCATCCCGCGCCTGCTCATCCGGCGCTCGCCGGGCTGATCAGCCGGTACCCCTGGCCGCGGACGGCCTGGATCAGGTCCGGACCGCCGCGCAACCGGCTGCGCAGGCGGGTGATCGTGACGTCGACGACGTTCGACATCGGGCCGTCGCCGTCCCAGCAGTGCTCGATCAGCTCGGACCGGGTGACCAGCTGCTCCGGCCTGGCCATCAGGTACTCCAGCACGCTGAACTCCTTCCCTCGCAGGGTCAGCAGCACGCCGGCCCGGTGGGCGGTTCGGCGGGCGGTATCCAGCTCGACGTCGGCGTAGCGCACGATCGGCGGGCGGATGGTCGGCCCCCGCCGGACCAGGCTGAGCACCCGGACGATGAGCTCCTCGACCGCGAACGGTTTGACCAGGTAGTCGTCGGCGCCGCTCTCGAACCCGTCCAGCCGGTCCGACAGCGTGGCCCTCGCGGTCAGGAACAGTACCGGAACCGCGAACCCGCGCTGTCGAAGCCGCCGGACGTGCTCGATCGAGTCCCCGTCCGGCAGCATCCGGTCGAAGACCACGCAGTCGTAGGAGTTTACGTACAGCGCCTCGTCCGCGGACGCCATGTCCCCCGCCAGGTCGACCGCGAGATTGGCCGATCGGAGCGCGGCCGGTACCGCCACCTGCAGCTCCGCGTCGTCCTCTACCACCAGCACCCGCACAGTCGTCCCCCGGTGTCATCGAGATGTCATCGTCACCCCGGATCGTATGTGTCATGAACGGTCACGCAGCGCGCACACCAGACCGGCCGGCCTTCCGGGTGCTCGGTCCGCTCGAGGTCGACGGCCCCGGCGGCCACCCGCTCGACGTCTGCGGCGGCAAGCCGGCCACGGTGCTCACCCTGCTCCTGCTGCACCGCAACGCCTGGGTCAGCACCGAGCAACTGGTCGAGGCGGTCTGGGCCGGCCGCGACGTCCCGGCATCCGCGCAGAACAACCTCAAGACGTACGTCTGGCAGCTGCGCCGGGCCCTGCCCGAGGACCGGATCGAGAGCCGCCCGGGCGCCTACCGGGTGCGGGTGGCGGCCGGCGAACTGGATGCCGACGTCGCCGCCGACCTGTGCGACCAGGCCCGCGAACTCCTCGGCCGCGGCGAGGCTACCGAGGCCGCCAGCCTGATCCAGCGCGCGCTCGGGCTGTGGCGTGGCACTCCGTACGACGGGTTGACCACGGACGCGGCCTCCGCGGTGGGTCGGCTGACCGAGCTGCACCGGACCCTCCGCGAGGACCTGGCGGACGCCCACCTGCTGTTGAACCGCCCGGCCGAAGCGATCGCCGTACTGCGGGCGCTCACCGAGGAGGAGCCGCTGCGCGAGCTGGCCTGGGCCCGGCTGATGGCGGCGTACCGCCAGGTGGGGCGCCGGCACGACGCGCTGGCGGCGTACCAGCGAGTGCGGACTGCGCTGGTTCGCGACCTGGGAATCGAGCCGGGCGCGGAGCTGACCGCCCTGCACCAGCGGATCCTCAGCGAGGATCCCGGCGCTGGTACTGGCCCTGTCACCGTGACTGGGCCGGTCAGCTCGAACCTGCCGCCGCGCGTCCGCGGTTTCGCCGGCCGCGAGCCCGAGCTGCGCTCGCTGCGCGGCGCCACCGGCGTGGTCACGATCGACGGGATGCCGGGGATCGGCAAGACCGCGTTCGCGCTCGAGGTCGCCGCCGCCTCCGGCTTCGAGACCCAGCGGTACGTCGACCTGGACCGGCCGATCTCGTTGCCGTCGGCAACCGACCTGCTGATCGTGGACAACGTGCGCGGCGCCGGTCAGCTCACGCACCTGCTGCCGAACGATCCGGACGCACTGGTACTGGTGATCAGCCGGCACCGGCTCGCCGGCCTGAACCGCGAGGCGGCGATCACGCTCGGCTTCCTCGCCCCGCACGACGCCGCCCGGCTCACGGACGTCGAGCAGATCCTGAACTGCTGCCACGGGCATCCGGGCGCGATCCGGCACCTGGCCGAGCGGCTGCGCAACCGGCAGCCGTGGACCGCCGCGCGGATGGCAGCCCAGCTGGACGACCCGGCCGCCCGCTGCCACGCGCTGGCGGAACTGCTCGCCCGCTTCGACGCCGCGTACGACGCGTTGCCTGCCCCGGTCCAGCGCTTCTACCGGCTGACCGCGGTGACACCGTGCTTCGATCTTCGCCAGGCTGCGCGCATGGCCGGGACCAGCCGATCCGACGCCGAGCTGATGATCGACCGCCTGCTGGATCTCAACGTGCTAGCCGAGCCCGCACCGGGCCGGTTCGAGCTGCTGCCGATCGCCCGTGACCACGCCGGCCGGCTGCTCGTGGCCGCCGAGCCGAAGGCCGAGCTGGTCGCATGAACCCGACCGGTCCTGCCGCGTACGGCGCCGCACCCGCATACCAGCCGCAGGCGGGGTACGCGGCAGCCGCGGCGACGATGCCGCAGGCGACCGCCGTAGGCACGCCGGCGGCGCAACCACGCCCTCCGGCCACCCGCAGACTCGTCGCGTCGGCCGCGGTGGCGAAACCGCCGGAGCAGCGGCTTCACGTGCACACCGAGCCGCCGGTCACCACGCCGGACGGCGACTCCGTGCAGCGACCGGATCACGCCGTACGCGTCGGACAGATCGTCTGCTGGCAGCTCGCGCTCGTCGCTGTCGGTGCGGCGACCGCCGGCTCGCGGACCGTGCTGGTCCTGACGTCGTTGGCGGGGCTTTCACTCATCCTGCTGACCACGGTTCGGATTCGCGGCCTGTGGCTGTACCGCTGGGCCGCCCTGCTGCTCGTCTTCGTACTGCGCCACCGCAAGCACGACCTGAGCGACGACATCGCGATCCGGCTGGTCAGTACGTTCCACGGCCGGACCACTGCTGACGAGGTGGTCGTGCGGGAGCAGCCGTACGGCGTCCTGAGCCGGCCGGCCGGTGCCAGCGTCGCCCTGCGGCTCGGACCGGACGCACAGCATCGGTTGCTTCCGCAGCTCGCTTCGCTGGCCGACACCATCGAAGAGCAGCCGGTCAGCATCGGCGTACAGCTCGTGCTGCACACCGGAGTGAAGCAGGGTCCGCAGCCGCGAGTCTGGCTCGCAGTAGCAGCCGAGCGGACGCCGGAGATCGCTACCGACGAGCAGCTGCACCAAGTACTGGCCAACACGGTGCGGCGACTGGTCCGGCGGTTCGACCGCGAGCGGGTCGAGAGCACCCCGCTCGACGGGTCCGACGTCCTCTCTTCGATCGGTGCGCTCGCCCACGCCAACGCCGGCCGCGGCCAGATCGCCGAACGCTGGACCAGCTGGTCCTGCGGGCCGGTCCGGCAGCTGACCGTCCGGCTGGCCGGCTCCGCTTCTTTGCCATCAGCAACTACCCGGGCGCTGGTCGGCACCTTGCTCGGTACCGCGACCGGGGCGGCCCAGACCATCGCCGTCACCGTGACCGGTCGCCCCGCGGCGCGTCACGACGTCGTCCTCCGCCTGGCCGCGGCTCACCCGGCCACGCTCGACACCGCCCTTGCTGTCCTCACCACCCTGGCTCGCTCCTTCGGGGTCGAGCCCGAACGCCTCGACGGCCGGCATGCCACCGGCGTCGCCGTCACGCTACCTCTGGGGGTCCCACTGCCATGACCGTCACAGTTCTGAACCGCCCCGTCGGCTTTCACCAGATCCCCGCGCGCGGGGGCCTCGCCGAGCTGCTGGCCTCGGCCGAGAACGAGGTGATCGCGATGAGCAACCTCACCGGCCCCGGCTTCAGCCCCCAGGAGGTGAAGCACGGCGTGCGGTACCGCGCGCTCTTCCCCGACACCGCGCGCACCAACCCGATCAACGGCCGGCACCTCAATGCGCTGTCGACGGCCGGTGCCGCCGTCCGGACCGTCCCGCACGTGCCGGAGAACGTGATCGTCATCGACGGCGCGATCGCGGTGCTGCCCGCGGACGGCGCGACCGGCAGCGTCGCCGTACTGCGGCTGACCAGCGTGGTCGTCACCGCGGTGGAGCTGTTCGAGCGGATCTGGCCGGACGCCGTACCGCTGGCCGGCTGCGGCCTGCCGGACGCGACGGACCTTTCGCTGCGAGAGCAGGAGATGCTGCGGCTGCTCGCCCTCGGCGCCACCGACGAGGTGGCCGCGGCGCAGCTCGACATCTCGGTCCGGACCGTACGGCGAATGGTCGCGCAGATCATGAACCGGCTCGGCGCGCGCAGCAGGTTCCAGGCCGGCGTGAAGGCCGCCGACCGCGGCTGGCTGCTGGAGCGGGCGTCGTGATCACCTCCGCGAGGGTGCTGGTGGTGGCGGACCGGCCGGGCGCCTACCCGACCATCGGCGCGGCCGTTCTGGACGCGCCCGACGGCGCCGCGGTCGAGATCGCCGCCGGGACGTACGCCGAGACGCTCGAACTGACCGGGCGCTCGGTGACGCTGCGGGCCGAGGAGGGCGCGAGCGTGGTCCTGGACGGGTCGGGTGCCGACTGGCCCACCGTCCGCGCGGTCGACGGCGCACTGACGCTGCGCGGGCTGGAGATCAAGGCGCTCGACGGGATCGCCGTGTCGGTGCACCGGACGGCGCTGACGGTCGCCGACTGCACGGTCGTCGGACGGATCCGCCCGGCGATCAGCGTGCACGCGAGCTCGGAGTTCACGATCTCGGGCTGCACGGTCAGCGGCGCCGGGACCGGGATCGTGGTCGAGGGCGCCGGCGGGCAGATCGTCGACACCGTCGTCCGGGAGATCTCCGGTGACGGGATCGTGGTCGCACTCGGAGCGGATCCAGTGATCCGCGGGTGCACGGTCAGCGGCTGCGGCGGCCGGGGTTTGTACATCTACCAGTACAGCCGGCCGGAGGTGGTCGACAGCGAGATCGGCCGGACCGGCACCGAGGGGATCGGGGTCGGTGGCGGCAGTACGCCGCTGATCCGGCGGACCGGCGTTCACGACACCCGGGGCCCGGCGGTCACCTTCGCCGCCGGCTGCGGCGGGACGGTCGAGGCGCTCCGCCCGTCGAACACCGCGGAGCCGGCCATCTCGCTCGCTCCCGGCTGCACGGTCGAGGTGCTGGCCGAGAGTTCGGCCGCCGCCCAGAGCGGGCCGGTCGACGAATTGCTCGCCGACCTGGACGCCATGGTCGGGCTGCCCGGCGTGAAGGCTGAGGTCCGCGCGCTGGTGGACGAGATCCAGGTGAACGAGTGGCGCCGGTCGGCCGGGTTGTCGATCGGCGCGGGCAGTCACCACCTGATCTTCGCGGGCGCCCCGGGGACCGGGAAGACGACCGTCGCCCGGCTGTACGGGAAGCTGCTGAAGGCGCTCGGGGTGCTGCCGGACGGCGGCTTCGTCGAGGTGTCGCGGCGGGACCTGGTCGGGCAGTACATCGGCCACACCGCGGAGAAGACCGCGCAGGTGTTCGAGAAAGCGCTCGGCGGGGTGCTGTTCATCGACGAGGCGTACACGCTGTCACGCGCGGCCGGGAACGGCGACTTCGGTCAGGAGGCGATCGACGCACTGGTGAAGCTGATGGAGGATTACCGGGACGAGATCGCGATCATCGTTGCCGGGTACACCACCGAGATGACCGACTTCCTGGCCGCGAACCCGGGGCTCGCGTCGCGGTTCTCGAAGACGATCGAGTTCGAGAACTACTCGGCAGCCGAGCTGCTGCTGATCACCGACCGGATGGTCGCCGGCGGGGACTACCTGCTGGATCCCGCGGCCGGGGAGCCGCTGACCGCGTACTTCCACCGGATCGCGACCGGGCCGAACTTCGGCAACGCCCGCGAGGCGCGGCGGCTGGTCGAGGGGATGCGGAAGGCACAGTCGCAGCGGCTCCGGACACTCGGCCGGCGGCCGACCTTGGACGAGCTCCGCTCGCTGCTCGCCGACGACGTGATCACCGCCGCGGGCTGAGACGGCCGCGCCGCGAGAACGCGCGCTGACGCGGCCGTGCCGCAGCGGCCGTCGAGTCTGGCGCGCGACGGCCGCTGCGGTGTGCTGACGTGCGGTGACCTGGTCTGGCGGGCCCTGCCACCGGGGGGTTCAGCTGTGGGCGGTTGTGGGCTTCTCGCGGTCGCGGACGGATGCGAGCCGCTCGTGGGGTGGTGTGTGGTCGGTCGCTCGTGGGGCCGGACACACCGGGCCGCGGCGGATGGGTCCACCACCCAGTCTCCGGCTCTTCCACTGCTTGTCTTCGTAGTCGTAGTAGGTGTCGACGCCTCCGACTGTCATCCAGATCGTCCTCCCGTCGTCCCCCGGCTCCCCTGACCCACCCACAGTCCGTCACGACAACCCTGTCAGACAAGCGATTCCGGAAATCACCACGGATCAACACGCTCGAACGCCTGGATCTGTTGAATTCCACGCCTTTGTGCGTTCTTGGTAACTAACGGACCGCGACAAGGGCGACGCTGTGACCCGGCAACCGGACCGCGTCCTCGGCCAGTTCCGCCGTACCGAAGGACATCACGACGTACGTCGGGTTCTGGTCGACTGGGATCTCGAGCGGATCCGTGGACAGGTTGACCACGACGCGCAGGCTGCCGCGGGCGACCACCAGCCAGGCGCCGGCGGGGTCGTAGGAGATGCCTACGGAGTCCAGGTTGTCGTCGCGAAGCTCCGGCATCTTGGCACGGAACGTGAGCAGGTGCCGGTACCAGTTCAGCAGCTCGTGGTGCGGTGCGTCGTCCAGCTCGGACCAGTCCAGGACCGAGCTCCGCCAGCTCTCCGGGTCCTGCGGATCCGGGATCTCCTCCGCGGTCCAGCCGAACTCGGCGAACTCCCGCCGCCGCCCGGTCCGCACGGCCTCGGCCAGCGCGGGCTCGTCGAAGTCCGTGAAGAACCGCCACGGCGTGGACGCGCCCCACTCCTCACCCATGAACAGCATCGGCGTGTACGGCGACGTCAGCACCAGCGCGGCCCCGATCGCCAGCTGCCCGGGCGTGAGATTCGGCCGGTCGCCGAGCGCGCGGTTGCCGATCTGGTCGTGGTTCGACGTGTACGCGAGGTACGAGCCGCCGCGATGCGTCCGTGGGTCGACCGGATGTCCCCAGAGCTTGCCTCGGAACGTCGAGTACGTGCCGTCGTGCAGGAACACCCGGGTCACCGTCTTCGCGAACACCGCGGGGTCGCCGAAGTCCACGTAGTACCCGAACCGCTCGCCGGTCAGCAGCGAGTGCAGCGCGTGGTGGAAGTCGTCGCTCCACTGCGCGGTCATCCCCTGCCCGCCCGCCGACACCGGCTCGACTGTCTTCGGGTCGTTGAGGTCCGACTCGGCCACCAGCCCCAGCGGCCGGCCGACCTCCGCCGCCAGCGCGGCCGTCTCGGTCGACAGCTGCTGCAGGAGATGCACCGGACTGTCGTCGACCAGGGCGTGTACGGCGTCCAGCCGCAGGGCGTCCAGGTGGAAGTCGCGGAACCACCGCAGCGCGTTGTCACAGATCCAGCGCCGTACCTCGGTGCTGCCGGTGTCGTCGAGGTTCACCGCCGGACCCCACGGCGTGGAGTGCTTGTCGGTGAAGTACGGGCCGAACTTGCCGAGGTAGTTGCCGCTCGGACCGAGGTGGTTGTAGACCACGTCGAGACAGACGGCAAGTCCGGCCTCGTGGCACTTGTCGACGAACCGCTGCAGGGCTTCCGGTCCGCCGTACGGGTGGTGAACGGCGTAGAGGTCGACACCGTCGTACCCCCAGCCGTGGACGCCAGGGAACGCGGCCACCGGCATCAGCGAGACCACCTCGATGCCCAGCACGGCCAGGTAGTCCAGGTGCTCGGCCGCTGCGTCCAGCGTGCCTTCGAGCGTGAAGGTGCCGAGGTGCAGCTCGTAGAAGACCGCGCCACGTACGTCCCGGCCGGTCCAGTTGTCGTCGGTCCACTCGAAGCGGTCCGCCTCGAAGACCCGGCTGAAGCCGCTCACACCCTCTGGCTGCCACGGACTGCGCGGATCGGGCAACGGGTCGCTACCGTCGATCGAGTAGGCGTAGTCGGTGCCGTGGTGCGCCTCGATGACCTCCCGGCGCCACCAACCACCGTCGGCGAACCGCATCGGCAGTACGCCGTCTCGCAGCACGAGGTCGACCGACTCGGCGTCGGGTGCCCAGACGGAGAAGGTGTGCACGTCGATCAGCTCCTGACAAGCAGAGCCACTGGGTGGTCGGCCAGCAACTCGTGGATACGAGCCGCTCCACTACCCACCTCTCGGCCGGTCAACACGTTCTTCCACTGGCCACTCGGCAGCACCACCGTGCTGTCGCCCCAGCCGCCCAGCCGGTACAACGCCGCGGGCAGGCGGGTCGCGACGGTGATGACGGCGTCGCCACGGGCATAGGCGACCGCATGTCCGTTGGAGGTTGGCAGCGGCGTGTAGCTGCCGGCAAAGGCCTCCGGGTACTGCCGACGGACGCGCAAGGCTCGCGAGGTGACCAACAGCTTCTCGTCGGACAGGTCCTCCGGCTTACCGCCCTCGTCCAACCGTTTCAACCGGTCGATGCGGGCCTGGTAGTCCACCGGCCGCCGGTTGTCCGGGTCCACCAGGGACAGGTCCACCAGCTCAGTCCCCTGGTAGACGTCCGGTACGCCGGGCATCGTCAGCTGGACCAGCTTCTGGCCGAGCGTCGCCGCGCGGACGTACTCGCTCTGCTCGTCGGCGAACCGCCGCACCGAGTCCAGCACCGCTTCGTCGGCCAGAACTGCCGTGACGAAGGCGGCGACGGTCTGCTCGTACTCCTCGTCCGGCGAGGTCCAGCTCGTGTGCACCTTGGCTTCGCGGATCGCCTTGAGGATGTAGGTCTGCATCCGCTCTTCGGCGATCGGACCCCAGGTGCCGTAGAGCGTCTGCCAGAACAGGTACTCCGTGCTGCCGTCGAGCAACGGGCCACGGTGGTCCTCCGACAGCCGCCGCCACTCCCGGACCGCGTCCGACCATGCAGCAGGCTGCTCGGACAGCACGCCGAGCCGGGCGCGCACGTCCTCGGACCGCTTGGTGTCGTGCGTGGACAGAGTCGTCATCGTCTTCGGCCAGTCCCGGTTCAGCTGCCCCGCGAACGCGTGGAACTCTTCCGGCGAGACACCGAAGTGCTCCGGGTCCCCGCCGACCTCGTTCAGCGAGGTGAGCCGGAACCACCGGTAGAACGCGGTGTCCTCGATGCCCTTGGCCATCACCGGACCGCACGTCTGCTGGAACCGCACGATCAGTTCGTGCCGCGCGTGCTCGTCGATCGTGCTGGTCTCCCGGCCGAGCAGCAGGTGCAGCACGACGTCCAGCGTCTCCTGCCGGTCCTCGTCCAGGTTCGCTCGGGCCTTGTCGGCCGCGCGCTCCAACACCTGTACGGCGGTGGGCTCCGGCTCCTCGCCAGGCACGACATACGCGCGGTAGACGTCGAACTGGACCAGCAGCTCGGCCACGACCTCGTGGAACGCACGCCTGGTGTGGTCGCGCAGCCGGATGTCGTCCTGGCAGATGCGGGCCAGCAGCTCGACCAGCCGGTGCACCTCGGCGTACTGCCCGTTGCGGACGATCTCCCGCTTCGCCTCTTCCACCACGGGGTTGAAGTCGGCCGGTCCACCGGTGAACTCGGAGTGCAGCGCCAGCAACGGTGCAGCACCGGAAGGGTCAACGAAAAGGCCGCCGACGCGCAGGAGAGCGTCGTACCCCGTTGTGCCGGCGCAGGGCCAGTCGCGGGGCAGTTGTTCCTCGCCCTCGAGGATCTTCTCGACCACGACCCACGCGCCGCCGGTCTGCTCGGCCAAGCGGCGCAGGTAGCCGCGGGGGTCGGCTAGTCCGTCCGGGTGGTCGATGCGGAAGCCGTTGAGCTTGCCCTCGTGCAGCAGCGCTAGCAGCAGCTCATGCGTCGCGTCGAAGACCTCCTGGGTCTCCTGACGCACGGCAGCGAGCGTGTCGACGTCGAAGAAGCGCCGGTAGTTCAGCTCCTCATCGGCGACCCGCCAGTGCGCGAGGCGGTACCACTGCTCGGTCACCAGCTCCTCGAGCGGCAGCCCTTCGGTGCCCGGGCGCAGCGGGTACTGGTGGTCGTAGTACCGGAGGATGTCCCCGGACACGGACAGCTCGCCGTCTGCGAGCACCTTGCCGATCCGCTGCCCCAGCACGGCCATCAGCAACGGCTGGTTGCCCGATCCCCAGTCCACGTCGAACCACTCGGCGTACGGCGACCCCGGTCCGAGCCGAAGCACCGACCACAGCGCCTTGTTGAGGCTGGCCGGTGTCGGCACGGCGACATGGTTGGGTACGACGTCCGCGATCGCGCCCATGCGGTGATCGGACAGCCGCGCCGACAGCCGGTCGAACGCGGGCCGGCCGCCCATCGGTTCGGACAGCCGGCTGTGGTCGACCACGTCGTACCCGTGCGTCGAGCCTGGAGCGGCCTGGAGGATCGGGGACAGGTAGGCGTGCGAGATCCCCAGGCTCTGCAGGTACGGAACCACCTCTGCGGCGTCGTCGAAGCCGAACTCCGCCCTCAGCTGGAACCGGTACGTCGCTTGGGGGACCTGACCGGGGTGGTGGGGCGGGGAAGGTATCGGCACCGTCATCCGGCAACCTGTCGCGGCCGAGTGAGGACGACCGTACTGCGGGCTGCCAGTTGGATCGTGCTGCCGGCGGGGTGCGCCTCGTCGCTCGCGCCACCCGTTGTGGTGCTCGTGTCGATCGCGACCGTCCAGCTCTCGCCGTACTCCTCCGGTGGGAGCAAGAAGTCCATCGACTCGTGGTCGCCGTTCAGCAGCACCAGGAACGAGTCGTCGACCACTGGCTGCCCCCGCGGGTCCGGCTCCGAGATGGCGTCGCCGTTGAGGAACACCGCGATCGACCGCGCGTCGTCGCGCTGCCAGTCGCCCTCCTGCATCTCGGTGCCCTTCGGCATGAACCAGACCAGGTCACCGAGCCCGTCGACGCCGGTGTCGCCGTGGAAGAAGCGGCGGCGGCGCAGGACCGGGTGGTTGTTGCGCAGCCGGAGCAGCGCCCGAGTGAACTCCAGCAGGTGCTTCTGCGGCTCGTCGAGGTCCCAGTTGATCCAGGAGACCTCGTTGTCCTGGCAGTAGACGTTGTTGTTGCCCAGCTGCGTCCGGCCGAGCTCGTCGCCGTGGGCGAGCATCGGCACGCCCTGCGAGATCAGCAGCGTGGTGAGGAAGTTGCGCTGCTGGCGGGCGCGCAACCGCAGTACCTCGGGGTCGTCCGTGGGCCCCTCGACACCGCAGTTCCAGGAGCGGTTGTGGCTCTCGCCGTCGTTGCCGCCCTCGCCGTTGGCCTCGTTGTGCTTCTCGTTGTACGAGACCAGGTCGCGCAGCGTGAACCCGTCGTGCGCGGTGATGAAGTTGATGCTGGCCAGCGGCCGCCGGCTGTCGTCCTGATACAGGTCGGACGAGCCCGTGAGGCGCGAGGCGAACTCGGCCAGCGTGTACTTCTCGCCGCGCCAGAAGTCCCGGACGGTGTCGCGGTACTTGCCGTTCCACTCCGTCCACAGCGGCGGGAAGTTGCCGACCTGGTAGCCGCCGTCGCCGACGTCCCACGGCTCGGCGATCAGCTTCACCTGGCTCACCACCGGGTCCTGCTGGACCAGGTCGAAGAACGCGGACAGCCGGTCCACCTCGTGGAACTGGCGGGCCAGCGTGGCCGCGAGGTCGAAGCGGAAGCCGTCCACATGCATCTCGGTGACCCAGTAGCGCAGCGAGTCCATGATCAGCTGCAGGACGTGCGGGTGCCGCATCAGCAGGCTGTTACCGGTACCCGTGGTGTCGTAGTAGTGCCGCTTGTCCTCGTCCACCAGCCGGTAGTAGGCCGCGTTGTCGATGCCCTTGAACGACAGCGTCGGACCGAACTCGTTGCCCTCGGCGGTGTGGTTGTAGACGACGTCCAGGATGACCTCGATGTCGGCCGCGTGCAGCGCCTTCACCATCGCCTTGAACTCCGTCACCTGCTGACCGAGCATGCCGGTCGAGGAGTAGGCGTTGTGCGGCGCGAAGAAGCCGATCGTGTTGTAGCCCCAGTAGTTGGACAGGCCGCGCTCCTGCAGCGTCCCGTCCTGGGCGAACTGGTGCACCGGCATCAGCTCGATCGCCGACACCCCGAGCTCCTTCAGGTGCTCGATGGTGGCCGGGTGGCCGATCCCGGCGTACGTGCCGCGGATGTCCTCCGGCAGCCCTGGGTGGGTCTTGGTGAGGCCCTTGACGTGCGCCTCGTAAATCACCGTCTCGTGGTACGCGTGGCCCGGTGGGCGGTCGTTGCCCCAGTCGAAGAACGGGTTGGTCACCACCGAGTGCATGGTGTGGCCGCTGTTGTCCATCGTGTTCAGCTCGTCCGGCTTCTCGAACCGGTAGCTGAACAGTGACTCGTCGCTGTCGACCTGTCCCTCGATGGCCTTGGCGTAGGGATCCAGCAGCAGCTTGGACGGGTTGCACCGGTGTCCCTCGGCCGGGTTGTACGGCCCGTGCACCCGGAACCCGTACCGCTGGCCAGGCTGCACGCCCGGCAGGTACCCGTGGTGCACGAATCCGTCCACCTCGGTCAGCTGCACCAGTTGCTCACTGCCGTCATCGGCGACCAGCGCCAGATCTACTCGTTCCGCAACCTCCGAGAACACCGCAAAGTTCGTCCCGGCGCCGTCGTACGTGGCGCCGAGCGGGTAAGGACGGCCAGGCCATTTCTGCACCTGATGACAGTAGCCACCCGCACCCCCAGAGACCGCATCGCGGGGTGTCGACCGCCGACCGACGGCAGCTGTTCGCCCAGCTTGCCGACGGTGGACAGCCCGGAGGTCCAGGCCATCGAGCTGCAGATCCCGGCGGCGAGAGGTTGACAAACCGTAGGGAGACTGCAACACGAAAGATCTTGTCAGGAAAGAATTCGACCGGTCACATCGTCGGCGGAGTCGAGTATGATCTCGCCCTTGTGAGACCGCCTTCCCACCGGCGGCCGGTGTTTCTGGACTCGACCGGGCGTCGTCGCCGCATGTTCCGCCGTACCGGCGTCGTGCTGGCCGTGCCTGCCGTCGGTTACGTCCTGCTGACAGCGAGCAGCCTGTTCGGTGGGCCGCGTCTCGACACCCCGCTGATCCCCCTGCCCGAGGCCGCCAACCACCAGCCGCGCCCACGCACCACTCCGGAGCCGGCTGTCGCGCAGACGGTCGAGTCGACCGAAACCCCGGCGGGCCGCACCGAGCCGACCGACGGTCCGACCCAGGACCCGAGCAGCACGGACAGCCCGACCTCCTCGTCGCCGACCCCGGTCACCACGACCACCACAACTGGTACGCCGATGCCGACCACGGTCCCGTCGACGCCGGTCGTACCGACCACCGCGGTACCGTCGCAGCCGCCAACGACCACCCCGGCCCCAACGACGACCACACACGGCAACAAGCCGAGCATTCCGCCGGGCCACACGAAGACACCCGGCAAGCCGTGAGCCGACCGGTCGCGCGTCGCGCCAAGCCGGTCCCGCTCAGAACGCACTGGCTCGTCCTGACGCTCCTGCTCATCTGCCTGTCGAGCATGCTGCTGCTGAACGGCTACACGCACCACATGTTCGGGGCGGAGCCCGACGGCGCGGTCGCACCGATCGGCAGCGCGGCCGGCGTACCCCGCTCGATCGTCAAGGGCGGTCCGGTCATCGACGCCAGACCCGGACAGCCGCGGTCGGTAGGCCCGCGAGCCCGCACCATCGCCCTCACCTTCGACGACGGACCGGACCCGGTCTGGACCCCGAAGATCCTCGCCATCCTGCGCGCCCAGCAGGTGCATGCCACCTTCTTCGTCGTCGGTACGGCGGTCGCCGAGCACCCCGAGCTGGCCCGCCAGATCGTTGCTGAAGGCCACCAAATCGCCGTCCACACCTTCACCCACGCCAACCTCTCCGCGGCACCCGGCTGGCGGCGCTCGCTCGAGCTGCGGCAGAGCCAGCTGATCCTCGCCGGCGCCACCGGTGTCAGTACGACGCTGCTCCGGCCGCCGTACTCCTCCGAGCCCTCCTCGCTGACCGACCACGACTGGGCAGCCCTGCAATCGGCTCGCGCGGCCGGCTACCTCACTGTGCTGAGCAGTCAGGACAGCGAGGACTGGCGGCGCCCGGGCACCGACCGGGTGATCGCCAACTCGATGCCACGCAGTCAGGCCGGCCAGGTGCTGCTGATGCATGACGCCGGCGGCGACCGCAGCGAAACCGTGGAGGCGCTCGCGCGGATCATCCCGCGGCTCAAGGCCCGCGGCTTCCGGTTCGCCACGGTCAGCGACGCCGTCGGCCTGCCGGACCCGACGCGGCGGACGAGTGGGCTGGAGCGCGGTCGCGGCCTCGCCGTGATCTGGGCGATGCATATCAGCGACGCCGCCCTCAAGTTCCTGACCTGGCTGCTGTACGCCGCCGGCGCGCTGAGCGTCCTGCGCGCGATCACGACCGTGGTGGCGGCCCGCCGGCACGCCCGGAAAGCCCGGTTGCGCGGCTCGTCCTGGGGCCCGCCGGTGACCGAGCCGGTCAGCGTCATCGTCCCGGCGTACAACGAGAGCGCGGGGATCGAGGCGGCGATCCGCTCCCTGGTCGCCTCAGACCATCCGCTCGAGGTGATCGTCGTCGACGACGGTTCGACCGACGGTACGGCGGACCTCGTCGAGGCGCTCCGGATCCCGGGTGTCCGGGTGATCCGGCAGGCGAACGCGGGCAAACCGGTGGCGCTCAACACCGGCCTGCGGGCGGCCCGGTTCGAGCTGATCGTGATGGTCGACGGCGACACGGTGTTCGAGCCGGACGCGGTCCGGATGCTGGTGCAGCCGTTCGCGGACCCGGCGGTCGGTGCGGTGTCGGGGAACGCGAAGGTCGGCAACCGCGGTGGGCTGCTCGGTCGCTGGCAGCACATCGAGTACGTGATCGGCTTCAACCTGGACCGGCGGCTGTTCGATCTGGCCGAGTGCATGCCGACCGTCCCCGGTGCCGTCGGCGCGTTCCGTCGTACGGCGCTGGAACGCATCGGCGGGCTCAGCGACGTGACGCTCGCCGAGGACACCGACCTGACCATGGCGATGTGCCGTGACGGGTGGCTGGTGGTCTACGAAGAGCGTGCGGTGGCGTGGACAGAGGCACCGGCGTCGCTGGGCGCACTGTGGCGACAGCGGTACCGCTGGTGCTACGGGACCATGCAGGCGATGTGGAAGCACCGCGGGGCGTGGGTGCAGCGCTACCAGGCCGGCAAGCTCGGCCGCCGCGGACTGACGTACCTCCTGCTCTTCCAGGTGTTGCTGCCGTTGCTGGCGCCGGTCGTGGACGTGTTCTCGATCTACGGCCTGGTGTTCCTCGACCCGGTGCGCGTGCTGGTCGTGTGGGTCGCCTTCCTCATCATTCAGCTAGGCATGGGCCTCTACGCGTTCCGGCTGGACGGCGAGCGGGCTGGACCGCTGTGGACACTGCCCCTGCAGCAGTTCGTCTACCGGCAGCTGATGTACCTGGTCGTCATCCAGTCCGCGTTCACCGCACTGACCGGCACGCGGCTGCGCTGGCAACGGATGGAGCGCTACGGCAGCCTCCAGGCGCCGGCCGGCACCGATGGTGTCGCTTGACGGATTTGAGCGCTCACGTGCAGTAACTTCGAGTGTGTGCTGAAGCGCGCTGCTCTCCTCTGCGTCCTGCTGCTGGCCACAGCGCTGCCGGCGTCTGCCGGTCAGCCGGTGGTGGTCGGCGGCACGCTGGCCAGCGTGAGTGAAGCGCCGTGGGCGGTTGCGCTGACCAACCCACATTCGGCGGCCGCAAGTGGGCGATGGTGTGGTGCCGTGCTGGTCAGACCGGACAAGCTGGTGACGGCTGCGCACTGCATGGACCAGGCCGCCTCGACGTACTCCGCGGTGCAGGGCCGGGCCAACCTCGCCGACCGCTCCGTCGGGCGGGTCTCGGCGATCAGCAAGGTCTGGATCCACCCGGGCTACACCACGAAGAACAACCGGTACGACGTTGCGGTGCTGACGCTGAGCAAACCGTTCACCGGAGTGCCCTCGCTTCCGCTCGAGACCCGCGTCCGGATGGACCGGACCGGCGTCGTACCGACCGTGTATGGCTGGGGCGACACGCAGGGCACCGGGCCGGACGAGACGCTGCAGAAGGCCGCCGTACCGGACCTCGGCGACAACGCCTGCCTGGCGGACAAGAGCTACGTCGCGAACGGGTACGCCGCCGCGACCAACATCTGCGCCGGATACCTCGAGGGCGGAATCGACGCCTGCCAAGGCGATTCGGGCGGTCCACTGGTCCTCAACGGTCGGCTGCTGGGCGTCGTCTCCTGGGGCGAGGGCTGCGCCCAGCCGGGCAAACCGGGCGTCTACACCGACATCGCCGGGGTCGCCGAGCCGCTACTCCAACAGGTTCGTTAAGCCGAAACATACCTGTCAGTACTGGCGTCGAGACGTCACCGTCCCGATACGCTCCGAAAACACTATGTCCTTACTTTTCTGGTCAGCTACTCGTTGCCCAGTGAGGAGAAGGCATGGCACAGACCAGGCGTCAGTTCCTGCAGCAGGTCGGCATCACCGGCGGAGCCGGTGTCCTCTACTCCACGATGTCGGCGCTCGGCCTCACGGGCGTCGCCGAGACCCCGGCGTACGCCGCTCCGACGCGTACCGACCTGAACGGCCGGCGCGGCAAGCACGTAGTGATCCTGGGCGCCGGCATCGCCGGACTCACGTCGGCGTACGAGCTGCTGAAGGCCGGCTACAAGGTCACCCTGCTCGAGGCCCGCAACCGTCCCGGCGGCCGGAACTGGACCGTCCGCGGCGGTACCGTCGAGACCGACCTGGCCGGAAACACCCAGCGGGCAGCCTTCTCGCCCGGCCAGTACATGAACGCCGGGCCGGCGCGGCTGCCCCAGCACCACGTGACGCTCGAGTACTGCCGCGAGCTCGGTGTCGAGATCCAGCCGTTCGTGAACCAGAACGCGGACGCCTACCTGTACCGCGAAGGCACCAGCAGCCTGTCGAACCAACCGATCCGGCACCGCACGGCCAAGGCCGACGTGTACGGCTACGTCGCCGAGCTGCTCGCCACCGCCGCCGACCAGGGCGCGCTCGACAGCCGGCTGACGGCGGCCGACAAGGAGGCGCTGATCGGGTTCCTCAGCAGCTTCGGCTCGATCGGGAACAAGGCGGCCGGGTTCGCCTACACCGGGACCGACGGGCGGCGGGGGTACGTCGTCGAGCCGGGCGCCGGGCTCGAGGGTGGCTCGACCGCCGCGCCGTATGCGCTGAGCGACGTGTTGGCCAGCGGCGTCGGCAACTACTTCTCCTTCGAGTTCGGCTGGGACCAGGCGATGATGATGTTCCAGCCGGTCGGCGGGATGGACCGGATCCCGTACGCGTTCGAGAAGGCGATCGGGCGGGACAAGATCCGGTACGGCTCCGAGGTGACCGGGTTGCGCAACACCGGCACCGGCGTCGAGGTCAGCTACACGAGCGGTGGGCGGACCCGAGCGGTCACCGCGGACTACGCGATCTGTGCGTTGCCGCCGCACCTGGCCGCGAAGGTGCCGTCCAACCTGCCGGCACCGATCCTCGAAGCGCTGCGGTACGCGCGGCCGACGAACGCCGGCAAGATCGGGATCGAGTACGGCCGGCGCTGGTGGGAGGAGGATCACCGGATCTACGGCGGCATCACCAACAGCA
Source organism: Kribbella sp. NPDC026611 (assembly GCF_040638345.1). Classification (NCBI taxonomy): domain Bacteria; kingdom Bacillati; phylum Actinomycetota; class Actinomycetes; order Propionibacteriales; family Kribbellaceae; genus Kribbella; species Kribbella sp. NPDC026611. Next base: position 670,543 of record NZ_JBEZYC010000003.1, on the reverse strand, counting down.
GCCTCGACACGGTCAACACCTGGTACCCGTCGTACGGGTTCCACGGCGAGCGCGGCACGGTGATCGGCTACTACAACACCGGCGCCAACGCGAACGCGTACGGCGCTCTGACGCCGGCGGCCCGGCTGGAGCGCGCGCTCGCACAGGGCGCGAAGATCCACGGCGACGTCTACACCAAGGACGTGAAGGCAGCGTTCTCGGTGAACTGGCTGGGGACCCGGTACTCCGAGGCGTCCTGGGTGAGCTGGCCGTCGCAGACCGACGGTATCTACGCCCGGCTGCTCGAGGCCACCGGCAACATCTACTTCGCAGGCGACCACCTGTCCCATGCCATCGCCTGGCAGCACGGCGCGATCGTCTCCGCCCGGGCCGCCGTCACGGCGCTGCACAGCCGGGTGGTGACGAGCCGATGAGGAAGTCACGTGTGCTGACCGGTGTTGCGGCGTTGGCTGTGGTGGTTTCGTTTGGCGCGGGGGCGTCGACCGCCGCCGGCTGGTGGGACCGGCCGAAGCCGCCGCGGCCCGGCACCGTCGTACCGGCCCTGCCGGCCGGCCAGGCGAACCCGCTGATCGCCACCGGGGTCGGCATCGGCGCGAACACGCCGATCTACAAAACGAGCGGGATCGGCCCGTCGGCCCTCAACACCGGCGCGCCGGCCGGGACCGAGGCGGCGTACGTCGACACGGCGATCTTCCCCGGCGGCGTACTGCCCGCGGGTGTCACGATCACCGAGGCCCAAGGGATCAACGTCCTCCGCCGGATCGGCGAGAACCTGCAGGCCGCCGGGTTGTCGTACGCCGACGTCTACACGATGCGCGTCTTCCTGCAGAACCCGGCCGGCGCCGCCGCGGCGGACTTCGCCGGCTGGAACCGCGCCTACCGGCAGTACTTCGCCAACACCGACCTCACCACTGGCGCCTACGTCCCTGTCCCGCTCGGCACCGCTGCCCCCGCCAAACCCTTTGTGGTCAACAAGGCCCGCCCCTCCCGCTTCGCGCTGGAGATCGAAAACCTCCCGGTCGCGGGCTGGCTCGTCGAGGTGGAGGTCGACGCGGCGTACCCGAAACCCTGACACTGGACAGATGAGCGAACCCGTCCGCGTCATCAGAGCCGGCGATCTGGTCGCCGCCGACCCGACCGCCGGCATGCTGCGGATGCGCGCCTTCGAACTCCCGATCCTGTGGGCCGGCCAGGTGATCACGCAACCCGGCGCGATCTCCGGCTGGCACCACCACGACAAGAACGAAAGCAGCCTCTACATCGTCTCGGGCGTCCTCCGCCTGGAGTTCGACGGCTCCGACGACTACCTCGACGCCGTAGCCGGCGACTTCGTCCACGTCCCCGCCTACACCATCCACCGCGAAAGCAACCCCACCACCACCCCGTCCCTAGCCATCATCGCCCGAGCCGGCGGCGGGATCCCCACCGTCAACGTCGAGGGACCTCAGGTAAAGCGTTCGTAGAACGCTCAAACCTCACAAGTCAGCTCGAGCCCCGGACAGCCGACGAAGACGGCGTCATGTGCCACCAACGGCAACTCCCATCGAATGGCAGCCGCCGCAATCCACAGATCCCCGAGATGCTGCTTCTGGTGCAGGGGATGACCAACCCGACGACACTCTGCACGCAGCCCAGGTCGTCTCGCGTCCCCGGGGCAGCACTGCACTGCGATGGAAGACGTTGGTGTCGAGCAGGATGGCCTAGGGCGTCACTCGTGGATCGCCTGGATGAAACGGTCCCACTCGTCGTCGGAGAGGTCCGAGAGCTCGAACGACTCGTCCTCACGGAGCGGTTCGGAGCCGGCGAGGATCTGCATTAGATCTTCCGGCCGCCAAAACCCCGCGTCGGCGTGGGCGAGCGCAGCCGACGCCGAGGTTGGTTCTGACATACAAATCACCTCCTGTCCGTGCCTCCAGAAATACCGGAGACGTCACTCGAAGCGTTCGTAGGCGGGGAGGGTTAGGAAGTCGGTGTAGGTGTCGGAGAGGGCTACTTCGAGGAAGAGGGTGCGGGCTGGGGCGTAGGGGGCGGGGTCGCCTAGCTTGGCGATCTCTTCGGTGGCGATTTGTTCGACCAGGTCGGTGGTGACGGTGGCGCCGGTGTCGAGGACGACCTGGTTCTGGCGCCACTGCCAGATCTGGGAGCGGGAGATCTCGGCGGTGGCGGCGTCTTCCATCAGGTTGAAGATGCCGACCGCGCCGGTGCCGTTCAGCCAGGCGGCGAGGTACTGGATGGCTACGCTCACGTTGCTGCGCAGGCCCGCCTCGGTCACCTCTCCGGGGGTGGAGGCGACGTCGAGGAGCTGCTCGGCGGTGACGGAGACGTCCTCGCGGAGCTTGCCCAGCTGGTTGGGCTCCGAACCGAGTACGCCGTCGAAGACCTTGCGGCAGGTCTCGACCATGCCGGGGTGCGCGACCCACGAGCCGTCGAAGCCGTCGCCGGCCTCGCGGGTCTTGTCGGCCTCGACCTTCGCGAACGCCTGCTCGTTCACCGCCGGGTCCTTGCTCGGGATGAACGCCGCCATCCCGCCGATCGCATGCGCACCGCGCTTGTGGCAGGTCCGCACCAGCAGCTCGGTGTACGCGCGCATGAACGGCACCGTCATCGTCACACTGTTCCGGTCCGGCAGCTGGAAGTCCGTACCGCGGGTGCGGTGCGTCTTGATCACCGAGAACATGTAGTCCCAGCGCCCCGCGTTCAGCCCCGCCGAATGCTCGCGCAGCTCGTAGAGGATCTCCTCCATCTCGAACGCCGCCGGGTACGTCTCGATCAGCACCGTCGCCCGGATCGTCCCCCGCGGGATCCCAAGGGCCTCCTGCGCGGTCACGAACACGTCGTTCCAGAGCCGCGCCTCGAGGTGCGACTCCATCTTCGGCAGGTAGAAGTACGGCCCCTGCCCGCGGTCGAGCTGCAGCTGCGCACAGGCCGCGAAGTACAGCGCGAAGTCCACCAGCGACCCCGAGGTCCGCTGACCGTCGACCAGGATGTGCTTCTCCGGCAGGTGCCAGCCGCGCGGGCGGACGACGATCGTCGCCAGCTCGTCGTCCGGCTTCAGCGCGTAGCTCTTCGCGTCGGTGCTGAAGTCGATCTGCCGGGTGATCGCGTCAAGCAGATTGAGCTGGCCGCCGACCACGTTCTCCCAGGTCGGCGTGTTGGCGTCCTCCTGGTCGGCCAGCCAGACCTTGGCACCGGAGTTCAGCGCGTTGATCGTCATCTTCCGGTCGGTCGGCCCGGTGATCTCCACCCGCCGGTCGACCAGCCCCGGAGCGGCGGGAGCGACCCGCCACTCCGGGTCGTCCCGCACGTCCTTCGTCTCCGCCAGGAACCCCAGCGACGCCCCGGCCGCGATCTCCGCGACCCGCTGCCGCCGGCGCTCGAGCAGTTCGAGTCGTCGCGCGTCGTACGCCCGGTGCAGCGTCTCGATCAGCCCGAGCGCCCGCTCGGTGAGAATCTCGCCGTACCGCTCGTTCATCGGCCCGGTGACGTCGATGGACACGTGGGACTCCTTAGCTCAGTACTACGACCTCGTGATCGGTGATCCGGTCTACCTCGAACTTAATCCAGCCGTCCTGCTCGTTCACCTCCACCTCAGCACCCGAGACGAGGAACCGCGCCCGCGACCCGCTCACCCTGAGCGACACTGTGAACGGGCCGACGGGCGTGAACTCCTCCAGACGACCCCGCCAGGCGCCACCCTGGTCCAGATTGACCAGGTGCAGGATGTGGCGGTCGCCCTGCCGGTAGAGCTGGCAGTCCAGTACGCCGGCGCCGGTCACCCCGCAGCGGGATCCCGTCGTGACGCACCAGGTTGGCCAGCACGCGGCCGTGGTCCGGGTGGTGGTGCTTGGCGTACTGCCGGTCCAGGTCGGCCGCGAGGTACGCCGTACGCTCGCCGAGGACCAGCGCTGGTACATCGCTCCGCGGCTCCTCCATCCACGACTTCTCCGGCGGGTAGATGGGGAACGGCGGGATCCACGTCAGCGCACCCGGCGTGGTGGCCTCCACGACCTCCAGCTGCCCACCGAACGGGAGTATGTCGGTGTCGCCCTCAAAGACCGACCTGTCCTCGATCCGCAGGTAGCTGTGGCTGTCGTAGTGCTCCCAGTCGGTCACCGCGCCGTCGCCGAGCCGCTTGCCGGTGTGCCGTACGCCGACCAGCTCGCCGACTGCCCATTCGTCCCGGCGAATGCCCCACTCGTCGTAAAGCCCCGACTCCCCAGTCACGACCAAACGACCGCCGTAGGCCTGCAGTTGCGCAATCTGCTCATCCGTCAACACACCCACGTTCGGAACGATCAGGACGTCGAACCTGTCGTCCACCACAGCTGTGGGCAAGTACGGGACGCGCGCCCTCACCAGGGCATCCGTCCACCCCCGGTAGGGCAGCTGGCTCACCTCCTCCGGGGCGTCCTGACCGTGGAAGTCGACGGATCGCTGGCTCCACAGCACCCCGACCGTAGCCACCGGCTCCCGATCAACCAGGTACTCCTCATGCGCCTCGTGCCACTCGAACAGCGGCTGCGCGGTCGCGTACTGCCGGCGGTCGTCGTGCACCGACCCGATGTGGTGCCACCACGGCTGGATCCCACCGGCCCAGCCCTCCAGCGCCCACATCCGCGCCTCCGGCTCCGGCTTGCTCCCGAGCCGGAACGTCGGTACGTCGGCGTCGTACATCGCCGTGCTCTCCGGGATCAGCGTGTCCCAACCGAGCAGCCCGTGCAGCCGCTTCCCGGAGTCCGCGTTCGCCTGAAACCCGGACCCCTCGTGCCGCCACTGCGAGTCCAGCATGAAGATCCGCGCCCGCTTGCAGATCTCCACGTCATCCCGGAGCCGCTTGCTCTGGGCAACGATATCGCCACCGTTCATCCCGATCCACAGGCAGTCCGGACCGCCGGCCCGCCGCGTCACCTCGTTGTTCAGGTCCCAGACGTCGAGCCGCCGGTCGTAGCTCCACCGGATCCACTGCTTGTAGACGGGATCGTCCCAGCTCGGTGCCTTCGGCAACTCCTGACCGAAACTGTCCCGGCAGTTCGGGCAGTAGCAGATATGCTCCCGCCCCTGACCGGTCCAGCTGTTGTCGGTCAGCCCGTCCGGCGCCGACCGCTCGATGATCTCCTCGAGGATCCCGGTCAGGAACTCCTTGTAATACGGACCGGTCACGCACGCGACGTACAGGTCACCGGCTCGGTAGGGCTTGCCGTCAGCGTCGACGGCGAACCAGTCCGGATGCGCGTCGTACAACGGCTGGTGCGCCCGGTTCGAGTCCATCCGCGCCAGCACCGTAAGCCCGTCGGCGCGCGCCAGCGACACGATCTCGCCGTACAGGTCCCGGTCGCCGAGGTACTCCGCCCGGTGCTGCAGCTCGAACTTGCTCGGGTAGTAGGCGACGATCCCGCCCGCGTTGACGATCACCCCCTGCACGCGCGTCCGCCGCCAGTGCTCCCGCCACCAGTCCGCGTCGTACCGGGCCGGGTCCTTCTCCGTCAGGTTGGTCTGAGCCCACCGCAAAGTCCTTTGGTACCAGGGCTTCACGCGAGACTCCGTACGGCGTCGCCGGCGCCGGACAGGTTCTCCAGCAGCATCTCGGAGTACTTGCGACTCAGTACGACGCCTTCCGCGCCACCCTCGAACGCGGCCAGCGTCGCATCCCGCACGGACTCGCGCGTGCAGCGGGTCAGCTCACCCTCGTTGTCGTCCCAGTTGATCTTGGTACCGACGTCCCGCGGCGACTCCAGCCCGCGCTGCTTGGCCACGCCGACCGGGATGTCGATGTCGATCCCGGGGTAGATCTTGCTCTGCCCGCCGACCCCGGCCACGGCCCGTGCGGTCTCCCGCCGTACGTAGTCCGCGCTGAATCCGGTCTGCGGCAGCTTGGCGTAGTCGCCCTCGTCGAGCTGCAGCAGCTTCATCATCAGCGGGTAGACGTCCTCAGGGTCCGCGTCCGCGAACAGCGCGCCGCAGATGCTCTTCACCCAGGTGAAGAACCGCGGGCCGGCGCAGTTGTTGTAGATGACCACCTTGATGAAGTCGGAGAACTTCGCCATCTCGGTGAAGTCCTGGTCCGCCCGGTAGAACGGGCTGAACGAGATGTTGTGGTACACGTGCCAGCCCACCTCGACCTCGGGCGAGATCGCCTTGGCCACCCCGTAGATGTCGCGGTACAGCTGCCGCTGGCTCTCGGTCCACAGCGTCTGCCAGGCCAGTACTTCGGGGAAGTTCAGCAGGATCCGCCAGAACGTGACGAACGCGCCGTCGACCGGCCGCTCGCCCGCGCCGACGCGCTGGTTCCACTCGACGAGCTCGCGGTACCCCTGCATCGCCCGGTTGACGTCGATACCCCGCTCGCGCGCCACCGCGCGGCAGTGCGGGCAGAAGCAGCCGATCTCGGACACGTCGACCGTGCCCTGCATCAGCATGTTCAGCGGACCGGGCCGCTCCGAGCACCAGGCCAGCCCGTCCAGCTCGTAGCTCTGCACGTAGTCCTCGACGAAGCCGAGGTGCCAGTTGCGGTAGTCCGGGTTGTTGAAGCACGGCCGACGGCCCGGGCGGCCCCACGCGTCGACCTCGAGCACCTTGGCGAAGTTCGGGTACGTGCGGAGCTGCTTGGCGCCGCCGCTCTCCTCCATCCAGGCGTACGACTTGATCCCGCGCTCCTTCGCCTTCGGGATCACCTCCGCGAAGAGGTCGAGCCCGGGGTGCTCGGGCGCCTGACCGGCCGCGCCGAGCACGGTGTTGCCGTAGTACCGCGGGTGCGTGGTCGCGTAGTTCCCGCCGACCCAGCCGAGGTCGTACTCCTTGACCCCGTGGTCCGGGATCGGATGGCCGGGAATCTGCCGGCCGCCGGTCCCCCGGGTCCAGGTCGGCGTGGCCAGGAACAGCGCGTTCACCGCGCCGCGGTCGGCCAGGATGTCGAGTGTCCGGTCGACGCCTTCGTCGACGAACGAGATGGCTCCGATCTGCATGGCAACGACCCGTTCGGGCACGGTGCTCACCCCTTCATTCCTGTCATCGTGATGCCTTGGATGAAATAGCGCTGGGCAAAGAGGAAGACGGCGATGACGGGTACGACGGAGACCGTCGCGCCGCACATCAGCAGACTGATCTGGGTGAAGTACTCGCCCTGGAACTGGGCCAGCGCCACCGGCAGCGTCTGCAGGTTCTCGGACGTGATGTAGATGAGCGGGCCGAACAGGTCGTTCCAGGACTCCAGGAACGTGAACACCCCGATCGCCGCCAGGGCCGGTTTGGTCTGCGGCAGCATGATCCGCCAGTAGATGCCGAACGTGGACGCGCCGTCGATCTTGCCGGCGTCCTCGAGCTCGTTCGGAATCGTCAGGAAGGACTGCCGCATCAGGAACGTCGCGAACACCGGCGTGAGCACCTTCGGCACCCACAGCGGGTACTGCGTGTCCACCCAGCCGATGTGCTGGAAGACGATGTACTGCGGGATCAGGTACGCGATCCCCGGGATGATCGAGGTGGCGAGCAGCACCATGAACGCGAGGTCCCGGCCGGCGAACTTCAGCCGGGCGAACGCGTACCCGGCCATCGACGCCACGATCAGGATGCCGATCACGTTCAGCCCGGCGAGCTTGACGCTGTTCCAGAGGAACACCGGGATCAGCTCGAACACCTGGCCGTAGTTGCTCCACTGCGTGTCCGACGGCAGGAACTTCGGCGGCACGCTCAGAACCTTCGCCTCCGGCCGTAGCGACGCGCTGATCATCCACACCAGCGGCGCCAGGAACGCGATCGCGAACAGCGACATGACGACGTACTGCGAGGTCTTTCCGACGACTCTCATGCGTAGAACACCCACCTCTTCTGCAGCCTCCACTGCACGAAGGTGACGGCCGCGATCACCACGAAGAGGATCCAGGCCATCGCCGAGGCGTAGCCGACCTTCCCGTAGCTGAACGCGTTCTGATAGATGTTGTAGATGTAGACGCTGGTGGCGTGGCCGGGCCCGCCCTTGGTCATCACGTAGATCAGGCCGAACACCTGGAACGACGAGATGAACTGCGTGATCAGCAGGAACAGGAAATGCGGCGTCAGCAGCGGCAGCGTGATGAACCGCAGCCGTTGCCAGTTCCCGGCACCGTCGAGCTTGGCGGACTCGAAGTACTCGTTCGGCAGCCCTTGCAGACCGGCCAGCAGGATGATCATCGGGTAGCCGATGCCCTGCCAGACGCTGACCATGATCACCGCCGGCATCGCCCAGCTCGAGCTCGACAACCACTGTGGGCCGGTGATCCCGAGCTGGTGGAGCAACCCGTTGATGACGCCGTTGTCGGGCTGGAAGAACCAGAACCAGACGAAACCGATCGCCACCACGTTCGTCACGTACGGCGCGAAGTACGCCGTCCGGAAGAACGCGACGCCCTTGATCGGGCGGGCGCAGAGCAGCGCCAGCACCAGCCCGATCCCGATCGTCAGCGGGATGCTGACCAGGGTGAAGTAGACGGTGTTCTTGAAGGTCTGCAGGAACAGCGGGTCGTCGGTGAACATCTCGGTGAAGTTCTTCAGCCCGACGAACCTCGGCGCCGAGATGCCGTTCCAGTCGGTCAGCGAGGCGGCGACCGAGACCAGGATCGGGAAGAACTGGAAGGCGACCACCCCGACCACGATCGGACTGATGAACAGCCAGCCGGTGAGGTTCTGCTTCCGGCGGGCCCGGCGTACGTCGTTCTGCTGGACTGCGCTCCGGGTCTTCTGCGCCATCGTGATGGTTGCCATCGGCCTCAACCCTTCAGCGCGTTCTCCACCTGGGACCTGACGCCTTGCAGCACGTCGCTGACGGGTTTCTCGCAGTTGTAGGCGGTGTCCAGCGCCGGCCGGTAGAGCTCGCGGGCGCCGATGGTGTTCTTGGTCTGATTGGTCGCGGTCAGGTGCTTGGCCGCCTCGGCGAAAAGCCCGATGTGCGCGGGCGCCTTGCCGTTCGGCGCGAGCCCGGCCGCGGCCTTCAGGTTGATCGGCGTGAAGGCGCCGCCCTGGAGCAGGATCTTGCCGCCGTCCTCGCTCGCGAGGTACTTCAGCAGCGACCAGGCCTGGTCGGGGTTCTTCGCCTTCTTCGGGACGCAGAACACGATCACGCTGGACTCGGTCTTCTGCTCCACGTCACCAGGCGGCGGAGCGACGTCCCAGGTGAAGTCCTTGACCGCCTGCCGCAGGTACGGAACCGTGCCGAAGGTCGCGAACATCATCGCGATCTTGCCCTGGGCAAACATCTGGTTCTGCACGTTGTCCTGCTGCAGCGCGGACCAGGGCGGCTGCACCTTGTCCTTGCAGGTCAGGTCGGTGGCCCACTGCAGCGCCTCGGTCTCCTTGCTGTCCGCCAGCGTGAACTTCGTGCCGTCCGGGGAGAAGATGCCGGTCTGGCTGCCGTGGTTGACCGTGAACGTCTGCTCGTAGCCGGTGTCGAGGTACACGAGTGCGCCGTACTGCTTCTTGGCCGGGTCGGTCAGCTTCTTCGCGGTCGCCTCGAAGTCGGACCAGGTCCAGTTCTGTGACGACCACGTCGTGGGCGGCAGCGGTACGCCGGCGGCCTTGAACAGGTCGACGTTGTAGAAGATCAGGCGGGGCTGGTAGCCGAGCACCCAGGCCGTGTGCGAACCGTCCGGCTGCTGCGGGAAGTCGAACGTCTCCTTGGCGTACTGCGACGTGTCGAGCTTGTCCTTCTCGATGTACGGCTTGAGGTCCAGCAACGCGCCCTGCTGGGAGAAGCCGCGGACGAAGTCGTCGTTGATCCGCATCACATCCGGCGGACTGCCGCCGGCGATCAGCGTGCGCATCTTGGTGTCGTACTCCTGGGTGACCGCGGGCTGGATGGTGACCTGCGTCCCGGATTCCTTCTCGAACGCCTGGATCGCCTGCTCCAGCGGGTTGCCCTTGACCTGTTCCCAGTTCAGGAAGGTCATGGATTTCTTGCCGCCACCACTGCTCGCGTTGCCGTTGCCACCACACGCCGCCAGCACGCCGGCGGCAGTGAGTCCCGTCAGACCGGCAAGGAACCTGCGGCGGTTCAGGTTTGGGGGGTTGGTCTGCACCGGAATCTCCCATCATCGTGGGATGAATACGTATTCAATGAATACGTATACACAGCTGTTTCGGCGTGGTCAACGGCTGACCGGGACACTCTTGAGTAGGGTTCACATCGTGGGACGAGGGGAGGCGCGACGATGACCCGACCACCGACCAGCCGAGACCTGGCCCGGTTGGCAGGAGTGTCACAAGCGACGGTGTCGCGGGTGCTCACGAACAACCCGAAGGTCAACGCGGCGACGCGGGAACGCGTCCTGCAGGTGCTGAAGGACGCGAACTACACGCCGAACGCGCTGGCCCGGGCGATGAAGACCGGCCGGACGGACACCATCGGCGTGTTCATGACCCGGGTGACCAGCCCGTTCCACGCCGAGCTGCTGGACGAGATCGGTCGGGTGCTCAGTTCGGTCGGTCAGCACATGATCCTGTGGAACATCGAGCACGATCCCGAGGAGACCGTCGTAGACGTCCTGCACCAGCGGCTGGTGGACGGGTTCGTGCTGACGTCGGCGACGTACGACTCGAAGCTGCACACGATGGCGCTCGCATCCGGGACACCGACCGTGCTGCTGCACCGCGGGATCGACGGGCTCGACTGCGACCAGGTGGTCGGCGACAACTGGCAGGGCGCATACGACGCCGGCCGGTACCTGATCGAGGCCGGGCACACCGACATCGGGCTGGTGATGCTCGAGCACACCGGGAACACGTCGCGCGACCGCGACCTCGGCTTCCGGGCCGCCCTGGCCGAGGGCGGCGTCAAGCTCAAGCCCAGCAACGTGATCTCGGTCGGCGTCCCGCACGCCGACGGTCATGCGGCGGCGCGCAAACTGCTGTCCCGCAAGAAGCCGCCGACGGCGATCTACACCGTCACCGACCTGCTCGCGTTCGGCGTCCTGGACGGCGCCCGCGCGGTCGGCGCCCGGGTCCCCGACGACGTCTGGGTGATCGGCTACGACAACACCGAGATGGCCGCCTGGGAGTCCTTCGACCTGACCTCGGTCGACCAGCCGGTGCACGCGATCGTCGAGCAGGGCATCGACCTGCTGCGGCAACGCATCTCCGACCCGACCCGGCCGACACAGACGATCACCCTGCCCTGCCCACTGGCGATCCGCGGGTCGACCGCCAACCGTCACTAGTTCGCTAGCAGGAGTAGGGCTGGCCCCACCCTGGTGTGTGGCTGACCCCGTACCGCGGGGTGCCGGAGATTTCTAGCGTTCTGGGTATGACGAAGACCGAGCTTTTCGAGTCCAGCAAGAAGTGCATCATGATCTTCGGCGTCGCGAGCGCCGTCGTCCTCTCGACAGTCATCGCATCCGCCGCGAGCCACGGCACCGTGAGCACGTTCATGTGGGTCCGCGCAGTGCTCCTCCTTGCGGCCGCGCCCGTCCTGCACCGCCTCACCACACGCGCCGCCAACGGCAACCGCCGCAGCCTCGACCGCCTCCGAACGGTCACCACAATCCTCCCGATCGCGATCGTCGCGGTCGACCTGATCCCCGGCATCTGCCCACCCTGGTACGCCGCCCTACAGGCCGTCTCAGCCATCCCCCTGATCGCAGTCGCCATCCTCACCCGCCGCCAGGAAGCACTCACCACCGAACCCCACCCCAACGCCACCTGACGCCCGGCGCCGCCCGGACTCGACCTACCGCCCGGCTTGCCGCGCCTCGACCTACCGCGCCCGACCTCTCGGGCCTCGACTCGGCCTATCGCGACTCAGCCTTGGTGCGGCGGGTGTCACCGAGCCAAGCCAGCGCCGCACCGCCGAGCACGAGCACGAGGTCGGCGACCAGCGCACCGCCGAACCCGCCCGGCATCCAGCCGACGAGACCGCGGTTGCCGTGGTCGACCAGCAGCCGAATCGCCCCCTGCACCCCGATCACCAGCACCACCATGCCCACCACCAGCACTCCGACCCACCCACTCATGACGCCTCTCCCTCCGTCCCGATTTTGATGCGATCGCACCATAACACGCATTGGTACGATCGCATCACAACGAGGAGGACGCGGTGGCCCGGGACGAGAACAGGGAGCGCCGGCGCCGGCAGATCGCCGAGGCCGTCTGGCGGTTGGCCGCTCGCGAGGGCCTGGAGGCCGTGACGCTGCGGCAGGTCGCGGACGAAGCCGAGGTCTCGATGCGCCTGGTGCAGTACTACTTCGGCAACCGCACGACATTGCTGGTATCGGCCCTGGAGATGCTCAACGCCGACGCGGAAGCGGTCGCCCAGGAGCGGGTCGGCGCGCTCGGTGACCTGTCGCCGCCCGAGCTGGTGCGCGCCGTACTGATGGAGCTCCTGCCGCTCGACGAGGACCGGAGGCGACGGTACGTCGTGCACTCGGCGTACTTCGTGCGCTTCCTCACCGACCCCCAACTGCAACAGGTCGCGCGGAACGCGGACCCGGCGCTGGAATCGTTGCTCGAGTCGCTCCTCGACGCCGATCCGTCGACCCGGTCGGACGATCCCCGCGCCGACGCGGAGCTGCTGATCGCGTTCGCGTTTGGGTTGCAGGCCCAAATGCTCCTCGACCAGCTCGACGGACCACACGCGCTCCGGTTGCTGGATCGCACACTCGACCGGTTGCTACCCGAGTCGCGGTAGTACCTCGCGGAGGACCTGGGCGTGGTCCTCGGGCTTCGCCAGGCCCATGTTCATCGTGTTGACGCAGAGGTGGGTGGCGCCGAGCTCGCGCCAGCCGTCGGCGTACGCGCGCCACTCGCTCTCCGGTACGGCGCCGAGCGTCAGCCGCGGCTCGATGCCGATCGTCTGCGGATCCCGGCCGGCCTTCTCGGCCGTCTCGCGGATCATCGTCAGCTTCGCGCGGGCCTCGTCGTCCGGCGCGAGCTGCGGCATCCAGCCGTCACCGATCCGGCCGGTACGACGCAGTACCGCATCCGCGCCACCGCCGAACCAGATCGGGATCTGCCTGCCCGGCAACGGGTTGAGGCCCGCCTCCTGGACCCGGTCGAACTCGCCCTCGAAGCTGATGACCGGTTCGGCCCACAGCTTGCGCAGCAGCTCCACCTGCTCGGTCAGCCGCGCGCCACGCTTCTCGAACGGGATGTCGAGCGCGTCGTACTCGACGTGATTCCACCCGATGCCGACACCGAGCCGGAGCCGGCCGCCGCTCAGTACGTCGACCTCGGCCGCCTGCTTCGCGACCAGGGCCGTCTGTCGCTGCGGCAGGACGAGCACCCCGGTCACGAGCTCGAGCTTCGTGGTGATCGCGGCCAGGTACCCGAACAGCACGAAAACCTCGTGGAACAAGGACTTGTCGGTGTACCCGGTCCAGCCGGGACGGTTCGTGGGGTCAGCGCCCAGGACGTGGTCGTACGCGAGCACGTGGTTGTAGCCGGCCGCCTCGACGATCGTCGTCCAGTCGCGGACCGTGCGGGGGTCCGCTCCGATCTCGAGCTGCGGGAACACCGCGCCGATCTTCACTTACTGGCCTCCTTGAGTAGGTCGGTCAAGCCGTGAACCGCCAGTTCGAACGGCTCGGGCGAGCCGGCCGCGCGGGCGAGTACATATCCACCCTGCAGTACCGCCGCGATCGTCGCCGCCGTCCGCGCGGCGTCCAGCGACTCCGGGAACTCACCACTTCGCTTGCCCTCAGCAACCACCTCGGCCAGCCGCTGCCGCAACCACGCGAACGTCTCGGCGACCGGTGCCCGCAGTACCGGATCCCCAACCACCTCCGGATCCGCTGCCAGCCGCCCCACCTGGCACCCCTTCAGCACCGCCCGCTCACGCCCGAGATACCCGTTGATCCGCTCACCCGCCGTACCCGCCCCACCCAACTGCTCGTCCGCCGCCGCCCGCAACTCCCCCGCCGACCGCTCGATCGCCACCTTGGCCAACTCCGCCTTCCCGGCAAAGTGGTGGTACATACTCCCCTGCCCCGCCCTCGCCGCCCGCTGAATCGCCTTCGGCGAAGTCCCCACATACCCCCGCTCCCACAGCAACTCCTGAGCACTACGAATCAACCGCTCCACCGTCTCCACCCCCCAACTGTACCCAGAGGTACAGCGGTGGTTTCTGAAAGGTTGAATCCACCGCTCAGAGCGACTACTCTGACGTCATGCAGACCGTCCCGGCGCCGATCGTTTCCTGGGAAACCGTCGTTCGGATGAGCGACCCCACCCACGAGCCCTCGCGCGAGCGACTGCGCACGCTGAAGCGTGCCCGGACGGCGTACGACGGGATTCGGGTCACCCACCGTGCCCACGGCCGCGCCAACGGCAGCGCGACGTACTACAGCGCGGTCACCGCGCTCGCCGCCGCCGTCAAGCAGACCGGGGACGAAGACACCGCCCAGCAACTGTCCGACTCGGGCAGCAAGATCGAGGCCAGGTTCAAGGAGCCGCTTCGACTGTTCCTGAGCGTCAGCTCGATGGACCAGCTCGAGGTCGCACCGTTCTACGCCGACCTGATCAAGGAGACCTGGAAGGCGCTCGACGTCGTCTGGCCGAAGCTCGACGGCAGCCTGATCGCCGGTCAGGTCAAAGAAACGCGGAACGACCTCACCCACATCCTGGTCGACTACTGGGACGAGCCGGCTCGCGTCGATCTCCCGGCCGGCCTGCTGGCGAAGCTCAACGTGCACACGGGCGACTGGGTCTGGATCATCCGGCGCCTGGTGCAGTCAGCTGCCGTGCTGACCGTGCTGCCGGCGGTGTCGGCGCGGATTGCCGGCGATGACGACAAGCTCGGCCGTGAGTACCTCGAGAGCGGGCCGGGCGCGCCGATCAGCCGGGCAGAGGCGGACTTCTTCGAAGCCCTCTCGGACGACGAGATCCCGACCGCTCGCGTTCTGAGGCTCGCGGGATGATCCTGGACTGGCGGGATGCCGAACGTGGCGATCGCTCGAGGATCCACTCCTTCACCTGCACAACGCCCCCTCCCAAGGACCCGGGCCGGCGAGCGAAAGCCCATCCCAAGCAGTGGGAGTACGCCGTCCAGAAGGCGATCCACCAACTCCACGTCCCGATCCGCGGTGCGGACGGCCGACTCCTGCTCGGCATGACGGAGGACGGCGCCGTAGGAGCCCTGTCGCTCTGGTCCGAGCTCCAGCACCGGCTGTACAAGACCCGGATCATCGCCGTCGCACAGGCCTTCCGTGGTCAGTCGACCAGTGCTGCTCTGCCGGGTGCCGTTGCCAGCGAGGCCCTCGACATCACCATCCAGGAGATGGCGAAAGACGGCCCTGGTGGCCGGGTCTTCGGCCTGATCGACCGCAACAACCGCGCAAGCCAACGCCTGGTGTCCGCACACGGCTTCCAACTCACGCCCAACTTCCCGGTCGCCGATCCCAACCTCCAGGCCTGGACAGCTCGCCTCCCCGGCGACGAAATGTCCGCCACCCGATGATCACGATCGAGTCCTACAACCCGGCCTGGGCAGCCGAATTCGCCCAGCTGGGACTACATCTCCGCAACGCACTGGGCGACGTCGCGCTCCGCATCGACCACATCGGCTCGACCGCCGTCGTCGGCCTGGCCGCCAAGCCCATCATCGACATCCAGATCTCGGTGGCTGCTCTGGAGCCTGTCGACCTGTATCGCTCTGGCCTGGAGTCCCTCGGTTACATCTACCGCGCCGACAACCCGGAGCGCACCAAGCGCTACTTCCGAGAGCCTCCCGGCACCCGCCGAACACACGTCCATGTCCGCAAGCTCGGATCCTTCTCCCAACAGTTCCCCCTCCTCCTCCGCGACTACCTCCGCACCCACCCCGCCGAACTGGCCCCCTACGAGTCCCTAAAACGCTCGTTGGCCGCCCAGCACCCCCACGACCGCACCGCCTACACCAACGCCAAACTCCCCTGGTTCTGGCAAACCATCCAAGCCGCCGACACCTGGTCCCAAACAACCGCCTGGGAACCCGGCCCCTCCGACGCGTAAACCGTCACCCCGTCTCCCCGTCAGGTCCATTCCACCCACACGCGCCCATCACCCCGTCCACCTAGATACGCCGGTCCTACCCACACCTGTCCGCTAGACCTGCACTCCGGCCCGCCACTCATCACTCCCTCCCGGCGACCACGCGCCTGCCGCAACCACGCTCGCCACCGCCGAAGGCGCAAAAGACTGCCGCCGCGAAGCGGTGTTCTCTGCCGCAGTTCCACACCACCACCCCGCCGCGTACACGCCCCGCTCGCCCGCCCCGCCACTCATCACCTCCCGCCTGGCGACCACCTCCGCCCACAACCACCTCCCCCGCCCGCCGGAGGCGCAAGAGAACTGCCGCCGCGGAGCGGTGTCCTTCGGGGGTTCTCGTGTCGGGACGTGTAGTTGGGTGAGCGGTTGTTGGGTTGGACCGATAGTCTCGGGCGCCATGAGCATGAGCGTCGCCATCGCGGTGATTACCTTCAGGCGACCTGCTCTTTTGCGGGGGTTGTTGACGAGTTTGCAGGCGCAGGAGCTGCCGGCCGACGGGGATTACTCCATCCGGGTCGTGGTGGTGGACAACGACGCGGACGGGTCGGCGGCCGGGGTGCTCGAGGAGTTCGGGGCGGGTACGCCGTACCCGATCGAGTCCGTCGTCGAACCGGAGCCGGGGATCCCCTTCGCCCGTGAGCGCTCCGTCGAGCTCTGCTGGAACGACGACGCCCTGATCTTCGTCGACGACGACGAGGTCGCCCCGCCGGGCTGGCTCAAGACCCTCCTCACCACCTGGGAGGCGACCGGCGCCGACGTCGTCACCGGACCGGTGAAGGGCAACCTCCCACCTGGCGCCCCGCCCTGGAACCACTACAGCGACGTCCACGACTCCACCGGCCGGCACACCACCGGCGAGGAGCTGCGTAAGGCGTACACGAACAACACCCTGGTCAGCCGCCGCGTCTACCACACCGTCACGCCGGGCTTCCATCCCGCGTTCCGCTACACCGGCTCCAGCGACCTGCACTTCTTCCTCCGCGTACACCGCGCCGGCTTCCGCATCGTCTGGTGCGAGGAGGCCTGCATCGCCGAAGAGGTGCCGGTGGGCCGCACCACCCTCCACTGGCTGGTACGTCGCGCCTTCCGCTCTGGCAGCGGCGACACCATCAGCCGGCTGCTGATCCGCCCGGGCGCGATCAGCTACGTCCTGGTGCTGGCCTATGCTTCGGCCCGGGTGATCTCGGCTTTCGGGCTCGCCCTCGCCGGGCTGCTGCTCGGCCGGAAGACGCACCTGCTGAAGGCAGTCCGCCGGTTCTTCTCGGGCGTCGGGAGTCTCGCCGGGATAGTTGGGATCAACCATGACGAGTACCGGGAACGGCACGGGGCCGAGTCAGGACCTGCCGACCCAAAAGCCGACCCAGAAGCCGACGGTAGCGACCCTGTGCGCCGCCATCTGGCAGGTGGAGAAGGATCTGGACCTGCTCGAGTGGCGGATCCGGGACACGCATCCCTGGCCGATCATCCGGATGCGCGTCTTCCATGAGCTGACCCGCCGCACCGGCATCCACGGCGCCTCGCACCCGGTACGCCGGACGAAGGCCGACAGCCTCGCCCTGGTCGCGAAGCACGTCACCGGCATCGTCACCCGCAACCCGTTCCCCGGCCGGTACGACGCCCTCGTCGTACCCCATCCGCGGAAACCGGGCGGTGTCGAGATCTACACCGACGAGCTCAGACGAGCCCTCCACGGCCGCGCCCTGATCCTCGACTCAGGCATCAACGGCACCCCGCTCCCGGGCAGCAAGAACCTCGACTTCTTCACCTCCGCCGCCGGCGCCATCCACCCCCGCACCGCCGACGACCGGGGCATCACCCAAGCACTGGAGAAACTGACCGGTGTCACGGTCCCGATCGGCCCGCTCCTCGCCCGCGAAGTACCGAAGCACCGCCGCCTGCGAGCCCTCTACCGAGCCCTCCTCAAGCGCCATCAGATCAAGACCGTGTACGTCGTGGTCGCGTACTTCCACCAGCACATCGTCGGCGCCGCGCGCGACCTCGGGATCCGCGTCGTCGAGCTGCAGCACGGCGCGATCAGCCCGTACCACCTCGGCTACAGCTACCCCGGCCGCCCGCAAGTCGCCAACCAGCCGGACGAGCTCTGGTGCTTCGGCGATTACTGGACCGACGTCGCGGACCTCCCGGCCGGCATGCGCACCGAGGTCGTCGGCGCCCCGTTCCTCCCGGCAAGACGCCCCAAGGACCCCGCGAAAGCGGTCTTCCTCTCCCAAGGCACCGTCGGCGCCGAACTCGTTCACGTCGCCGAGGCCGTCGCCAAGGCCAACCCCGACCTCGACGTCGTCTTCCGCCTGCACCCGAGCGAACGCGAGTCCGACTACACGATCCCGCCGAACGTGAGGGTGTCCACAGGCGGCAACACGCTCGACCTGCTGGCCGAGGCGACGTACCAGGTCGGAGTCTCGACCACGGCGCTCTTCGAGGGAATGGCGCTGGGCTGCCGTACGGCGGTCGCGAACCTCCCCGGCCACGAGTACCTCGACCCCGCGATCGCCAAGGGCCACGCGATGCTCCTCCAGCGCCCCACCGACCTCACCCGAGCGCCGCTCTGCACCGATCCGAGCGCGTACTACGCCCCCAGCGACATCTCACGGCTCACGGCCGAGCAACCCCAGTAGGCGGTCCTGCAGCGGAGCGTCCGGCGGCACCGCCACCTCGGGCCCGTACACCTCGACGCCGGCCCTCAATGCGCCCGGCGTCCGGTACTTCTCCATCAGCTCCGGCGAGATCGCGATCGCTTTCGACCACAATCGCTCGATGTCGACCGGATCGATCGTCTCGTCCTGATCAGTCGATCGCGCCAGATCCCATCCGTGCAGGACGAGATCGTCTGAGATCACTTGATCAATCTGCTGCTCAGCGGTCATTCGACCAGCCGGCGTATCGGTCTCGGTGAGCGCGAGGATCGGGTCGTCGAGCACGTCCTCGACCGCCGCCCGCGCCTCCTGGAAAGCGGTCAGCGGATCGTCGGCCGGCTCCAGCTTCCGCGCGACCGGTTTCAGCATCACGCCGTGCATTTCGATCACATGCTCAAGAACGTTCAGGGCGGTCCACTTCGCACAGGGCGACTGGTTCCTCCACTGGTCCGGCTGTACGGCGGCAACCTTCCGCTCGAACACCTCGGCCCGTCGCCGGTACCGCTCCGCGATCTCACCCATTCCCGCATAGTGCCGCCAGACCACGCCCTGCGGAAGACCGGGCATATGACGGAACCGCCGGGGTACCGGGCCGCTTCCCAACAAACGAATCCCGGCGAACGAATCCCGGCGAACGAGAGGAATGCAGATGAGTGGCATCACCCAGTCCGTCGACGTCGACGTACCGGTGACGACGGCGTACAACCAGTGGACGCAGTTCGAGTCCTTCCCGCACTTCATGGAAGGGGTCGAGGAGGTCAGGCAGCTCGACGCCACCCACACCACTGGGTGACGAAGGTGGGCGGTCAGCGGCGCGAGTTCGACGCGACGATCACCGAGCAGCACCCGGACGAGCGCGTGGCGTGGCGGGCGGACGCGGGTCCGCAGCACGCCGGAGTGGTCACCTTCCACCAGCTCACGCCGGAGCGGACCCGCGTGACCGCGCAGATGGACATCGACCCGGAGGGGTTCCTCGAGAAGGTCGGCGACAAGCTCGGCATGGTCGAGGGGCGGGTCAAGGGCGACCTGCAGCGGTTCAAGGAGTTCATCGAGCAGCGCCCCGGCGAGACCGGCGCCTGGCGCGGCGACGTACCCCGCTGAGACCGGCGCCTGGCGTGGCAACGTACCCCGCTGAGACCGGCGCCTGGCGCGGCGGCGTACCGCGCTGAGACCGGCCCTCTGACCGCCTGGAGCTGAGCACTCGCGGCCCGGCGCGGCAGATTGTGAACCGCCCGAACTGTCGGTGCGGCCTCCTAGCCTCGGCTCCATGCGGATGGTGGAGCTGGGGCAGACGGGGTTGCGGGTGAGCCGCCTCGGTTTGGGGCTGGCTTCGGTCGGGGGGATGTTTGCGGCGGTCGCGGAGCGTCAGGCGGTCGCGACGATCGACCGGGCCTGGGAGCTCGGGGTCCGGTTGTTCGACACCGCGCCGGTCTACGGCTACGGGCGATCAGAGGAGCGCACCGGGCTCGCGCTCCGCGGCCGCCCGCGGCACGAGTTCGTGCTGTGCACCAAGGTCGGCCGGCTGATCGAGCCCGGCGGACCGGACCTCCAGCCGATCTGGGCGGAGCCGCCCGCCGGCGTCAGTCCGCGGCTGGACTACTCGTACCGCGCCACGATCCGCTCGTTCGAGGACAGCCTGCAGCGGATGGGGATCGACCGGATCGACATCCTGCACATCCACGACCCCGAGCTCGACTTCGTCAGCGCGTCGACCGAGACCCTCCGCGCGCTCGCCGAGCTCCGCGGCCGCGGCACGATCCGCGCCATCTCGCTCGGCGTCAACCACGCCGACGTCGCGGCCCGGTTCCTCCGCGAGACCGGCCCGGACGGACCGGACTGCATCCTGCTCGGCGGTCGCTACACGCTCCTCGACCAGTCCGGCGCCGACGAGCTCCTCCCGCTGTGCGAGAAGCTCGGCGTGGTCGTCCTCGCGGCCGGCGTCTTCCAGGGCGGCGTCCTCGCCGACACCGCCAACGGCGCCCCTCACGGCTACGAACGCGTCCCACCCGAGGTACTGCGGACCATCGACGAGCTCCGCGGCCTCTGCCGGCGGTACGGCGTACCTCTCCTGGCCGCCGCTCTACAGTTCCCGCTCAGGCACCCCGCCGTACCGGCCGTCGTGGTCGGCGCGCGCAGCCCGCAGGAGATCACCGAAGTCGCGGCGTGGCTCGAGCACGACATACCCGAGAGGTTCTGGACCGCACTAAGGTCTCGGCTATGAGGTTCATGCTGCTGCACAAGACCAACGACAACCTGGAGGCCGGCAACCCGCCGGACCCGGAGATCCTGGCCCGGGCGGACGCGGTGCTCGAGGAGATGCGTCAGGCCGGCGTTCTCGTGCTCGGCGAGGGCCTGATGCCAAGCTCGCGCGGCGCCCGGATCACGTTCCCGGTGCCCGGCGACCCGCGGGTGGTGGACGGCCCGTTCGCCGAGACCAAGGAGCTGGTCGCGGGCGTCTCGATCATCCGCGTCGATTCCAAGGAGGACGCGGTCCGCTGGGCGCTCCGCTTCGCCGAGGCCGACCCGTACACCCCGATCGACATCCTGGAGATCGCCGGCTAGCGCTTCAGGTGCAGGATCGGGTACGGCTTCCCGGTCGAGTCCAGCGGGCTGCGGGAGACCAGGCGGAAGCCGTGGTGCTCGTAGAAACCGACGGCCTCCGGGTTCTGCTCGTTGACGTCGACCGTCGTGGCGGCGAAGTGATCGAAGGCGTGCGCGAGCAGCAGACTCCCGCCGCCCTGCCCGTGGTACGCCGGGTCGAGGAACAGCATCTCGACATTCCCTTCGGCGACGCCGATGAACCCGATCAGCAGCCCGTCGTCCGACCGCAGCCCGGCCAGCTGCGCGATCTCCCCGAACGACGCCCGCACCAACGGCCGGAACTCGTCCAGGTCCGCCTCGGTGACAAAGTCATGCGTCGCCCGCACCGACGCCTCCCACAACTCCGCCGCCCGCCCGTACTCCGTCGGCGCAATCTCCGTGACCCTCATACCGACCCCACCGACGCGTGCCTCAGCAGTTGCATCGGGATCGTCTTGCGGTTCCGTGTCCTGGCCCGTGGTCATAAGCCGTTCTAACACCTCGCTACCCCACCGGCCGAGCGCATTACGGGACGCTGACACGCTGGTCAGCGTGCCCGTCCCGGCCTGTCAGCCGGCGGGGAAGTAATAGCCGTTGTCCAAATCGGCGAGCAGGCTGGGCTGAGCGGGCTCCCAGCCGAGGGCCCGCCGGGTGACGAGGTTGGACGCCGGGTAGCTCTGCGTGACGATGTTCGCGAGGAACCCGAAGTATGTGGCAACTTGGCGGCGATGACGTTTCAAAGCGCGGTTGAGCACTCCAACCGACAAACTGCCGCCGCCGCTGGGTGCAGAGAAGTAGAGCAGGACGCCGTCACCGGTCGAGCGAATACACAACACACCACCTCACCCCCCGGCAAGAACCCTCAACCCCCGATCACCCTCCCCGCCCGCCGAAGGCGCAAGCTGCCGTCGCTCGCGGCAACGGTCACGGCACCGGTGGCCCGCCAGATCCCACCCACGAAACAGCCGCCGCGAAGCGGTGTCCTGTCGGGCAGCCACCCATTACAACCTCATCCCCGGCAAGAACCCCAGCACGCGACCCCCCCTCCCGCCCGCCGAAGGCGCGAGAGACAGGCGCCGCGAAGCGGTGACCTTTCCGGCGGCCACCACCTCACTGTCGGCAAGAACCCTCAGCCCGTAACCACCCTCGCCGCCCGCCGAAGGCGCAAGAAGCGGCCGCCGCGAAGCGGTGTCGTCTCCGGGTCACCACCTCACGCCGGGCGAGAACCCTCAACCCGCAACCACCCTCTCCGCTCGCCGAAGGCGCGAAAGACGGGCGCCGCGAAGCGGTGTCCTTTTCGGGTGGTTGACACCACCTCACGCCGGGGGGTTTAGGCGAGGGTGCCGTCTTCGGCGGAGACCAAGGTGTTGATTGCGGCGAAGAAGCGGGTTATTCCGGGGAGGTTTGCGCCTTTTGTGCGGGAGGCTTCGCGGTCTTCTGGGGTTTCCCATTCGACGATGTCCAGCCACTCGTCGTCGGGGAGGCGGACCAGGCGGGCGTTGAGGAAGCCGGCGCGGTCGGCTTCGAAGTCGAGGAGCATGTCGGCTCGGGCGGCGAGGAGCTCTTCCGTGTTCTCCGGGAGTACGCGGAAGCGGGTCAGTTCGACGGTCGTCATCAAAGGCCCTTTCAGGTGAGGTTGGTGGCTGCCCAGCCGGTGATGTCCTCGTGCCGGATCGCGGCAGCCATCAGGTCAGGAAATAGGTCCGGCGTACAGGCAAACGCGGGTACGCCGAGGTCCGCCAGCGCGGCCGCGTTCTCCGCGTCGTACGACGGTGTACCCGAGTCCGCCAGTGCGAGCAGAGCGATCACCTGCACCCCGGACTCCACCAAAGAACGCGCCCGGCGCAACATCTCTTCCCGGACCCCACCTTCGTACAGGTCGGAGATCAGCACGAGCACGGTCTCGGCCGGCTTCGTCACCAGCTCCTCGCAGTACGCGAGTGCCCGGTTGATGTCCGTCCCACCGCCCAGCTGCGTACCAAACAGCACGTCCACCGGATCATCCAGCTGATCGGTCAGGTCGACGACCGCGGTGTCGAACACGACCAGACTTGTCCGCAACGTACGGATCGACCCAAGCACCGCACCGAAGAGCGAGGCGTAAACAACCGACTCAGCCATCGACCCTGATTGATCGATCGCCAGGATCACATCGCGCTGCACGCTGTGGTTGCGGCGTGCATAACCGACCAATCGATCAGGAACGATCGTGCCGAGCGTCGGCGAGAAGTGCTTGAGGTTCGCTCTGATCGTTCGATCCCAATCGATGTCCGAGTGCCGCGGCCGACTCGCCCGGCCGGCCCGGTCGAGCGCGCCAGTGACCGCCGCCCGGGTCCGCTCCGCCAGTCGCGCCTCGAGCTCGCGCACGACCTTGCCGACGACCTCGCGCGCGGTCTGCTTCGTCTCCTCCGGCATCACCTCGTTGAGCGCGAGCAGCGTGGTCACCAGGTGTACGTCGGGCTCAACCGCACCCAGCAGCTCAGGCTCCATCAACATCCGGGTGATCCCGAGGCGCTCAACCGCATCCCGCTGCATGACCTGGACGACCGTGCTCGGGAAGTACTGCCGGATGTTCCCCAGCCACCGCGCAACCCGCGGCGCCGACGACCCCAGCCCGGCCGAGCGCTGCGTACCCGTCTCCCCCTCGGGTGCGTCGTACAGCGCGCCCAACGCGGCGTCGACCGACCGATCCTCGGCAGACAGCGTCGTACCGATCTCGTCCGAGGCCTCCCCGCCAAGGACCAGCCGCCAGCGCCGCATGCGTTCGTCGCTCATCACACCCCCAGCAACTGCGCGACCACCGGAAGCACGGTCACCGCCAGCTCGGTGTCCAGATCGTTGTCATCAGCAACAACCGTCGCGGTTGGATCAGCGAGGACCTGGGCCCGCGCACCGATCGACCGGCGCTCCGGCACGGCGAAGGTGCCGAAGGTACGCCGAAGCAGCGGGAGCACCTCGACGAATGCGTCGTCCGGGATCGTCCCCAACCAGCTGTCGACCATCGCCAGCAACCGCTCGTCATGCACCAGGAGCAGTCCCCCACCGGCGAGGAAGCCTTCGACATACCCGGCCGCGTCGGCCGTCGGAGTGCCTGGGGACAGCGCTCGCCCCAAGCGCAGAGCGATCTCGGAGTCCGGCAATCGCGAGGTGTCCAGCATCAGCCTGGTGAGTCGGCCGCGGATGAGTGGCGGCACAGCGGACCTGTCGCTGAGACCCTGCAGCGTAGTGAGCCAGTGATCCCGGGTGGCCTCAGGCAGCAGCTGGGTCGCATCCTGGACGCCGTCGATCTGCTGCTGTACGGCGGCCGCCGCATCGGGATCGAGCCCGTGCACAGTCCGGCCGAGGCCGGCGCACACCCGCGACACCATCCGCCCGGCGACCTCCGCGAGCCCGGCGCCGTCGGTACCGCGAACATCGCCGTACCGCGACGCACGAGCGAGGGCGGGCAGCGCGCTCATCAGGTGGCCGACGTCGGCATCGGCAGCAGCACGCGTGTCGACACCCTTCAGCAGCGTCGGCATTGCGTCCGCGAGATCGGCGAGCAGCGACTTCTCGAGCGCGGCTGTGACGTCGGCGAGGGTGGCGGATTCGGCGGCCTTGAGCATCACGGTCGTGGCCGCGCCGAGCACAGTCGTACCGTGGGCGCCGGCCGCGACCAGGTCGACCTCGAGGCCGGGATCCCAGGTCAACCGCCAGATCTCGCGGAACGTGCCCTGCGCCCGGCGCTCGTCGACGGCCGGCAGGCCCCAATGCACGCCGAGGACCCGCAGACGGTGTAAGAGCCGAGACTTCTCGAGGTCGTTCGGTTTGCGCAGGTCGAGCTCCACCACGCGCTCGGTCGCGTCCCGCTTCATCCGCAGCCGCCGCGCTTGAGCAGCCAGGTCGGCCGCGACCGGCGCCTGCGGAGTGTCGCCGGGAACCGTGCCGAGCAGTTCGCCGACGACGGCCTCGCGCGTCACGAGATCGAGCAGTACGTCGTTTCCGCCGCAGAGAACCGCGCGCGTCGCCTCGGTCACCTCGCTCAACCCCGCGAGTGGGCGCTCGCGCAGCGCGGCCAAGGTATCGGCGAGGCGAACCGCCTCGATCACATGAGCGCTGGAGACCGGAAGGTCTTCGGCGCGCAGCACCTGAGCCACCTTCGACAGCCATCGGGTGGTGATCTGGTCCGGCGCGGTGAACAGATGGTGATACCAGCCAGGTGACGTGATGCCGGCACCGTACCCGCTCGCCGCGGCCAGCCGCCCGTGCGTCCACGGCACCCACGTGCAGGCGACCTTGCGCTTCGGCAGACCCTTCAGGATCCGCTGGTCGTGAGTTGCTGGAGGCAACGGTACTTCGAGGGCGGGCACGTGCCAGGCACCGCAGATCACCGCGATGCGCTCGTAGCCTTCCCGCAGAGCCTTGCGGATGACCGTCCGCATGTACGCCTCGCGCTGCGCCTCACGCCCGGTCGCCTGCTCGCCGTGCCGGAGCTCGCGCATCGCGTCGGCGATAACCGTGAACGGTTCGGCGCCGCCGCGACGGGACTCGATCACGTCGTCCCACCAGCGCTCGGGATCGTCGTACCCACCCGCCTGAGCGAGCGTCGCCAGCGGGTCGATGGACGCAGTACGGCGCTCGCCCCCGCCCGACGACGCGAACTGGTTGGCGGCAGGCAGATCGCAGAACCGAACCGGTACGCCGGCAGCAAGTCCGTACTTGATCGCCTGCCACTCCGGACTGAAGACCGCGAACGGCCAGAACGCAGCACGAGTGGAGTCGTTGACGGCGTACGCGAGCAGCGCGACCGGCGGCTCCATCTCCTTCGACGCCGCCAACTCCACGATCTTGTCGGCGTCCGGCGGGCCCTCGATCAGGACGATGTCGGGCTGGAGCTCGGCCAGCGCGGTGGCGACCGCGCGCGCCGAGCCCGGCCCGTGGTGGCGGATCCCGAGGAGATGAACGGTCATCCGGAGATCTCGCGGCAGGCCCGGTAGAACGGCGCCCAGTCGTCGCGTTCCCGGACGACGGTCTCGAGGTACTCCGACCAGACCACGCGGTCCGCCGACGGATCCTTGATCACCGCGCCGAGGATGCCGCCGGCGACGTCGGTCGGCCGCAGTACGCCGTCACCGAAATGGGCGGCGAGGGCGAGACCGCCGGTCACGACGCTGATCGCCTCCGCGGTCGAGAGCGTGCCGGACGGGGACTTGACCGCCGTACGCCCGTCCTCGGTCCGGCCGGACCGGAGCTCGCGGAAGATCGTCACCACGCGGCGGATCTCGTCCAGCGCGTCGTCCGGTTGCGGGAGCTCGAGCGCCGTACCGAGCTGGGCGACGCGGCGGGAGACGATCTCGACCTCGTCGTCGGCGGAGTCGGGCAGCGGGAGTACGACGGTGTTGAACCGGCGGCGGAGCGCGCTCGAGAGCTCGTTGATGCCCTTGTCCCGATCGTTGGCGGTGGCAATGACGTTGAAACCCTTGCGGGCCTGCACCTCCGTGCCGAGCTCCGCGATCGGCAGCGTCTTCTCGGACAGGATCGTGATCAGCGCGTCCTGGACGTCGGACGGCATCCGGGTGAGCTCTTCGATGCGAGCGATCTTGGCGTCGGCCATCGCGCGCTGCACCGGGCTCGGGACCAGGGCGGCCTCGCTCGGACCTTGGGCGATCAGCTGGGCGTAGTTCCAGCCGTAGCGGATCGCTTCCTCGGCGGTGCCCGCCGTACCTTGCACCAGCAGGGTGGAGTCGCCGGAGATCGCGGCAGCCAGGTGCTCGCTGACCCAGGTCTTGGCAGTGCCCGGTACGCCGAGGAGCAGCAGCGCGCGGTCGGTGGCGAGGGTGGCGACCGCGACCTCGATCAGTCTGCGTGGCCCGACGTACTTCGGAGAGATCTCAAGGTCGCCGGCCTTCCCGCCGAGCAGGTAGGTCACCACTGCTGCCGGCGACAGCTGCCAGGCCGGCGGACGTGGCTTGTCGTCGGTCGCCTTGAGCGCCGCGAGCTCGTCGGCGTACTCGACTTCCGCATGCGGGCGCAGTACCTCAGTTGTCATGACAGCTCCTCATACATCTCGCGGCGGAAGGTCAGGGTCTCGATCAGGCGGCGCCGCCAGGTGTCTTCCTCGCTGGTCGCCTCGCGGGTGATCGGATGGTCCAGTACGGCGGGCGGCACCGCGCGCGCCGCGATACTCGCCAGCCGCGCCCAGGCCCGGTTGCTCCCCACCTTGCCCAACTGATCAAGAATCATCGTCCCCAACTCCTCAGGCCAAGGCACCGGCAACCCACCAACAAGCTCGGCAACATCGACGCTCTTCCGCAGTACATCCACAGCGCCGGCCCACTCGTTGCCCGGCAACAACCGCAACAGCTCCGCCGGACTCCGGGTCCCGGTATCTGCAGCCGCCCCCAACAACTCCCGGGCCCACACCGTCGACCTGCTTTCGCCGGACAGTTCAGGGCTATCACCACGGTCCGCGCCAGCGGAGCCTTCGCGGATGGCTGCCTCGGTCCAGCCGACCTGGAGCACCGCCGGCGCGCACCCCTCGACGGGCAGATGCAGCCAAGCAACGTCCATCTGCTCCAACGGCGTGTTCGCAACGATCTGCTCGAACAACCAGGCCCGCTTACCGACACCTTCAGGGTTCTGCGAGTCGATCCCATCGCGTTCCATCGACTGCGTCACGCGCCGCGGGAGGTCCACCGCCAGCACGCCCTGCGCGACGGTCAGGTGCGAATGCAACCGCTCGGCCATCCGTACGCCGTACTGAGCCCCCGGGACGCCCGCAAGCAACCGCGCCGCCGCTCGCCGTACCTCCTTGGAGCGGTCGTCGAGCGCCGCCTCCAGGAACTCCTCGTCCTCCAGCGACAACCCATCGGCGAGCACGTTCAGGAAGTCCATGCGAGTCGCAGCGGCCTCGCTCGGCCAGACCTCGGCGAGCGCCTCGCGAGCAGCCGCCGGATCCTCTCGCCGCAGCACGCGCAGCCAGGTCCTGCGCTGGATCGCGTTCCCGTGCGTCCACAGCTCCGGATCGTTGCCATCAGCAATCGCCGCGTGCAGGAACCGCCACTCCGGGTTGAGCTCCGCCATCCAGCGCGCCCGACGACCCGCGGCTTGAATCACCAGCGGCCGGTACTCCGCCCGGTTCCGCGCGTAGTCCGCCAACGCCGGCAGATGCTCGGGCGGCACGCCCCACCCCTTCGCGTCCGCCGCCCGCAACCACTCGCCGAGCGCCGAACTCTGGAACCCACCCAGCATCGCCGCCAACCGCCGAACCGCCCCGGACCTTGGCAACGGCCGATCCTCACCAGTTGCTGCAGGCAACGGCTCCAGGTCCGGCAACGGCTTGCGGCCGGCCCGCTTGTAGACGGTGGCGAGGGCGGCGGCGTCGAGCAGACCGCCGTCACCAAGGGCGTCCTGAATATGTTCGGGGAGTTCCTCGAAGTGCGGTGGTCGACGGTCGGTGCCGAGGAGCGCCGAGCTGACCAGCCCGTCCCAGCCCTTCACAGGATCACCGGCCGATCGCCGTGCCAGCAGGTCATCGGGCGGAAGCCGGCGCGGTTCCACTCGCCGGCAACCGTAATCGGGTCGCCGGCCGAGACCGCGAGCAGACGCCACACGTCCCAGCCGGGCAGGATCTCGAGGCCGTCGCCGTCCGCATCGACGAGCGCCCAGCCTTCGCCGTACCGAGCCGGGCGGACGTCCTGGAGGACGAGCGGCCAGCGTTCGTTCCACGGGTCGGCCGCGACGGATTCGACGTACGACGCCAACGCCTGGCGGGCGCTGAATCCGGACGGGCGCGGGGCGGGGCGACGCGGGTCGGACTGGGTGAGGAGGGCGCGCATCGGGAGGGCGCCGGGGTAGAACGAGAGCGCGCCCGGGACGTACTCGCCGGGGCGGCCCGGCAGCGGGTCGAGGGGTCTTCCGGCAGCGGCGAAGGTGAGGATCAGGCCGAGGCGACCAGTTGTTGCCCCGCGCAACCAGACGCGGCGGACGGTGAGGCGGTCGTCGGGTTCGATCACACGACCGAGGACGAGCCAGTCGTCCTCGACCCTCTCGCCTTCGACGAGAACGCGAGCGGTCTCGGTGCTCCAGCCAATCCGTGTCTGCACGGTGTCGGCGAGCGCCGGCGGCAGGTCGGCGAGGCGGTCGTGGGCGGAGACGATGAGGTGGATGAGGGAGAGCTCTTCGAGCAGTTCGCCCGGCCAGTTGTGACCGCGTCCGACGACGCCGGCAGCACGCCGTACCGCGCCGGCGACGCCCGGGGCCTGTGCGTCGACCATCCGTGCGGCGAGTCTGCTCAGCTCGGAGTACGCGCGCTGGTCGAAGCCGCCGAGCCCTTGCCGTACCTGGTCGTCGAGCCAGCTCGCAAGCTCCGCCATCCCCGCCGAAACCCGATCCGCCCGCCGCGCCGCCCGCGCCTGAGCCGCGATCGGATCCGCCACCTCACCCGGCTTCCGCTCCGGCCGCTCCGCTCGCGCTGCCCGCTGCTCCACCCAAGAACCGACCCACTCCGGCACATCCGCCGGCGCTACCTCGCCCTGGGCCCACAGGAGCAGGAGGCCGATCGCGTGCTTGCACGGGAACTTGCGGCTGGGACAGGAGCACTTGTACGCCGGACCTTCCAAGTCCACCGCTGTTTGGTAGGGCTGCTTCCCGCTGCCCTGACACAACCCCCACACGGCCCGGTCCGAGGCTCCCACCTCGGGCCACTTCGGCCGCCGAGCCAATCCCTGCCCGGCTTTCGCGGACGCGGCATCAGACGCCAGCCCCAGCACCTGCTCCACATCCCACAACCCCACACCTCCTCCACTCATCCCCCCGAAGCATGCCACCCACCCCCGACACCCCTGCCCCGCCCCCGCCCCGCCGCATTCGAGGGGATACCCACTGATCTTGAGCCTTCACCCCTGGTGTCCGAGGGGAGAAGGCTCAACTCGTGGGGTTAACCCCTCGAATGTTGTGGGGGTGGGGTGGTTCAGCCGAAGGGCTGGCGGGTGTGGAGGTCTTCGGGGTAGCCGTTGCCGGTGCTGGTGTGGGGGTAGCCGTTACCCGGTGTGGTGTGCTGCACGGTCAGCGGTTGGGTGGTGTGGGTGACCGTGGCGGACTGCGGCTCAGAGGTCGGAGAAGGGGCGGAGGATGGTTGAGCCGTGGAGGGTGCCGCAGTCGGTTGCTGGGGTGCGGTCGAAGAGAGGTTGTCGCGGATGGTGCCCAGGAGGCGGTGTTCGACGGCTTCGAGGTCGGCGATGCGCTGCCGGATCTCCCGTTCCTCGGCGCGGGCCTCGTGGAGGAGCTCTTCAGCTTCGGCCTTGGCGGTTTCGCGGAGGTGGTCGGCGGTGCGCTGACTCGAGCTGAGTACGGCGAGCTCGTACCGCCGGAGCTCGTCCACCAACTCACCCGACGACCGCTGCGAGTCGACAATCGCCGCGGCCGGCTGTGGCATGGTCGCACCGGGCAGCGTGCTCTCCAGTTCCGCGATCTGATGGTCGACGCGGGTGAACAGGTCAGCAACATCCGTCCGCATCTGCCGGATCGCATTCGCCGCAGCCTGCACGTGCTCGTTGGCTTCCCGTTCCCGCTCCCGAGCCGTCCGCTCGGCCGAGGCAATCACGTCCAATGCAACCACCGCAGACCGCGCCGCCGAATCAGCCTCCACAGGTTCGGTAGCAGGTCCGGGTTCTGTTGTGGAGTTGGGCGTTGGGGTCATCGCGACGGTGCGGCGGAGGGGGACCTCCTTGATGAAGAGGACTGCGAGGAGACTGGCCAGGGCAGCGCCGGCGGCGATGGTGAAGATGCGGCCGGTCGCGTCGCCGTACGCCTCTCGGACGATGGTGGCGACCGGCGCCGGCAGCGCATTGACGTCCAGGACGCTGCCAGAAGAACCGCTGGGAAGCGCGGCTGCGACGCCCAGCGCACGCAGGTGTCCGGTGATGAGGTCAGTGACTCGGTTGGCGAGAACCGCGCCGAGGACAGACACACCGACCGCACCGCCCAGGCTGCGGAAGAACGTGACCGTCGCGCTGGCCGCGCCGACCTGGCTGACGTCAACCGTGTTCTGCACCGCGAGCACCAGGTTCTGCATCGTCATGCCCATGCCGATGCCCATCCCGAGCATGCCGAGGCCGATGTACCAGTACGGCGACGTGTGGTCGATCGTGCCCAGCACGCCGAGCCCCGCGGTGAGGAACAGCCCGCCGATCACGAGGTACCGCTTCCACTTCCCGTACCGCGTGATCAGCTGCCCGGATCCGACCGACCCGAGGAACGACCCGAACATCATCGGGATCGTCAGCAATCCCGCCTCGGTCGCGCTGTATCCGCGCGCGACCTGGAAGTACTGACCGAGGAACACCGCGCTGCCGAACATCGCGATCCCCACCGCCAGGCTCGCCACGATCGCCAGCGCGGTCGTCCGCTCCCGGACCACCTTCACCGGTACGAGCGGCTCCCGCGCGTGCACCTCGACGATGACGGCCAGCAGCGCGAGCACCGCAGTACCGCCGAGGTAGGCGCCGGTCTGCCACGACCACCACGCGAAGCGCGTCCCGGCGAACGACACCCAGATCAGCGGCAGGCTCGCCGCGCCCGCGATCAGCACAGCGCCGAGGTAGTCCAGCTTGACCTTCCGCTTCACCAGCGGCAGGCGCAGGTACTTCTGCAGGACGATCAGCGACAGCACTGCGAGCGGCACGCACACGTAGAAGCACCACCGCCACCCGAGCCACGAGGTGTCGACGATGACGCCACCGACGAGCGGGCCGGATACGGTCGCGAGCGCCATCACGGCGCCCATGTAGCCGGAGTACCGGCCGCGGTTGCGCGGTGGGATCGCCGCGCCGATGATCGCCTGCGCGAGCGCCATCAGCCCGCCCATCGCGAGCCCCTGCAGCACCCGTGCCCCGATCAGGAACGGCACATTGTGCGACAGACCGGCCAGCATCGAGCCGATCACGAACAGGATGATCGCGAGCTGGACGAGCAGCTTCTTGCTCATCAGGTCCGACAACTTGCCCCACACCGGCGTCGACACCGTCATCGCGAGCAGGCTGGCGGTGATCACCCAGGTGTACTGCGTCTGCGTGCCCTCGAGGTCCGCGATGATCGTGGGGAGGGCGTTGCTGACGATGGTCGAGCTGAGCACAGCCGTGAACAGGGCGGCGAGCAGACCGGCGAGGATCTCGAGGATCTGCCGGTGGGTCAGCTCGGGGTCCGCGGGCGTTGGTACGGCGGTCTGCGGACCGCCGGGCTGCGGCGAACCGGCCGGGTGGCCGCCAGGTGGGGAGCCGGGCGTGGCTGCGGGCTCGGGGGCGTCGGCATAGATCGAGCGGTAGCTGGTCGGCCGGGGCTGATCGGCGGCGGGTTGCGCCGTCGCGTCGGCCGGGGCTTCGGACCGGGTGACTGACATCGGGATCCGTTCGTACGGGGGGTCGCTGCGGCCGGAGCGGCGGCCGGCGTGCACGGGCCTGATCGGTCCTGCACGGGCTGCTGCTCCGGGGCGGAAACGACCGGCGGGTGCGGTCGCCGTGGGGGTACGGCGGTCGCGCCCGGATCCTCACCCGGTCCGAGTATTTGGTTGCAACTCCCAACAATAATCCCGCTCCGTCAGCAACCGCTCACCGGGCGCCACCGACCGTCGCTCCGACGAACCCGACTCGTTATGAGACGGGCCCTCCTCGGAACGGGTTTTCCCGCGTACGATCCGGTGCTTGTTGAGCAATCAACACTCCCCCGGCGGAGCTGTCAGGGCCCGCCGGGGGACCCACTCAGGCGAAGGCCGCGACCAGTACGTCGACGCACGCATCCGGCCGGTCCGCGGCGACGACCAGGTTGACGGGCGCGCTGAGCGGCGGGTCGAACGGACCCATCCACAGGACACCCTCGGCCTGCTCGCACGCGGTCCCGTAGACGACGGTCCACGCCGGCGCCCCGGACGACATCTCCACGATCGCCGCCTCCAGATCATCCACCGGCCGCCCAATCGTCGGCTCGAACCCGGCCTCCCGGCACGCGCTCACCAGGTAACCCGCGAGCCAGGCGTCGGCCGGCAACCGAAGCGGCACTCCCGCGAGATCAACAACCTTCACCCCGCCCTCGGCCCGGTACGCCCACGGCACCAGAACAGACAACGGCTCCCGCCAAACCTCCACCACCCTGACACCCGCCGCAGCCACCTCCCCCCGAACGAATGCCGCATCCAGCTCCCCCGCCCTGACCGCCTCCAGATGCTCAGAAACAGAACCCGCGCGCAACTTCACTTCCAGCCCAGAACCACCACCCGCCGCACGCCCCACCGAACCTACACCCGCCCCGGGCTCCACCACCGACCCCACGCTCGAGCCGGGCTCCACCACCGACCCCACGCTCGAGCCGGGCTCCACCACCGAACCACCGCCCAGCCCAGGCACCACCGAGCCCACGCCCGGCCCGGGCTCCACCGGCGGGCTCGGTTTGTGCGGGGGCTCCGGCTTGCGGCTGACAGTTGCTTGTTTGCTGGGTCCTGGGTCTGCGTCGGCCTGGGCCCCGAGCGTCGAGGTTCGGCTGGCTTCTCCGGAGGTGTGGTTTTGGAGGATGGCGAGGCCGCGTTCGAGGCGGTCGCGGATGCCTGGGATGGTGCCGAGGCGGAGGGTGCCGGACTGGCCGGAGGCTAGGTCGGCGGCGATCGACGACGCGCGGTCTGCGGCGGCGAGGACTGCGCGGGCTTCGGTGAGCATGCGTTCGCCGTCGCCGGTGAGGCGGACGTGGCGGGAGGAGCGGTCGAGGAGTTTGAGGCCGAGTTCGCGTTCGAGGCGGGCGACCTGCTGGCTGACCGCGGGCTGGACGATGTTCAGCCGGTCGGCCGCGCGGCCGAAGTGGAGCTCCTCGGCGACGGTGACGAAGTACCGCAGCTGCCGCAGCTCCATCGGACCCCTCCGGCGATCACGCGTCCTTATCGCTGCACAGCCTAATTGCGTCTGGGTCCGCGGCTCCCGGATCCGTTGACTGGTGCCCATGAGGATCGGACTGTGGATCGACGAAGAAGGCCACCGCATCGACGAGGTCGGCGCCGCCGCGAAGGCCGCCGAGGATGCCGGCATCGACCGGATCTGGTTCAGCCAGCGTCTTGGCTGGGACGCGCTGACGCTGGTCGCCGGCGTAGCGCCGTACACCTCGACCATCCGCTTCGCGGCCGGCGCCGTACCCGTCTACCCACGCCATCCCCGCGCGCTCGCCGCCCAAGCCCTCAGCGTCCAGGCAATCTCCAACAATCGCCTCGCCCTCGTGCTCGGCGCCGGAGTCCCACCCGTCATCGAAGCCCTGCACGGCCTGTCGATGGAGCGCCCGGCCGACTACATGCGCGAGTACGTCGAAGCTCTCACACCGCTCCTCGCGGGCGAATCCGCCAACTACCAAGGCGACCGAATCACCGCCCGCGGCTCGATCGACATTGCCACCGCGGAACCCCCCGAGCTGCTCCTCGCCGCCCTCGGCCCGCACATGCTCCGCCTGGCCGCCGAATCGACCGCCGGCACCGTAACCACCTGGGTCCGCCCAGACCTGATCGAGTCCTACATCCGCCCAAGGATCGGTCCTGGGCGGGAGATCATCGCGACGGTCTGCGCGGCCTTGACGCAAGACGCGGACACAACGCGGCGATGGATCAAGGAGCGGTTCGGCGCGGCTGGAGACATGCCCGCGTACCGGAAGGTGATGGATCGGGGTGGAGTTGCCGGACCCGAGGACACCGCGGTCCTGGGAGACGAGGAGACGGTCACCCGGGAGCTCGAGCGGTTCGCCGCGGCCGGGGTCACCGAGTTTGTTTTCTGCCCGGTGGGGTCTCCGGAGGAGCAGCGGCGGACCGTGGAGTTCGCCTACGGCTACGCGGCGGGACAGCAGTAGCCGCTGCCGTAGAAGTCGTCGGTGGTGAGGTTCTTCAACGCACCCGACATGCCGCTGAAGTGGTCCACCCGCTCGGCCAGGGTCGGGAGGATCTCGCCGCAGACGGGAAACACTGACAGATCGGGGTGACGTGCCAGCACGCCGCTGAGGGCCAGGTCGGTGACAGCGCGGGCGGTGTCGAAGGGAAACTCGAGCATCGCCCGCGGCCGGTCCAGCGCGACCTGCCGCCACTGCGGCGGCGAGGTCGGGTGCAGCAGGACGGTCGCCGACCGCGCATTCAACCCGCGCCACAGCGGTTCCCACGACGGCTCCCCCGGATACAGCCCGCCGACGTTGCTCAGCAGGATCACACCGGCTGCGCCCAGTACGTCGTACGCATGGTCGACTTCCGCCAACGCCGCCTCCGCATCCGGCAACGGCAGGCTGGCAAAGAACCCGAACCGCTCCGGATGATCCGCGACCACACCAGCCGCCGCCTCGTTCATCCGCCGGGCCAGGACTCGCGCCCGGAAGTCGTCGCCGAAATGCACCCCGGGCGACGGCACCGACAACATCGCCTTCGCGATGCCAGCCGCATCCATCGCTTCCATGTGCCTGACAGCGGACCACTCCGGCCAGCCGGGCATCCCGTCCGGCCGCAGGTGGCCCGCCCGCTCCGCCGCCGCGACGTGCTCCGGCAGCACAAAATGCGCGTGCAGGTCGATCACCGGACCGGGGGCGGCAGATCGGCCGGCCCGATCCGTCGCGATCATGCCGCCGAGCCGCCGTTCGCGTAGATGACCTGGCCGTTGATCCAGCGCGCCGGCCCGGCCAGGAACGCGATGATCTCCGCGATGTCCTCCGGCTGCCCGAGGCGCTCGAGCGGCGGCTCGGCCGTGATCCGATCGATGAGCTCCTGCGGCTTGCCGTCGAGGAACAACGGTGTCGCGGTCGGACCGGGCGCCACGGCGTTGACGGTGACGTTCCGGCCGCGCAGCTCGCGGGCCAGGATCAGCGTGATCGCCTCGACCCCACCCTTGCTCGCGGCGTACGCCGAGTAGCCCGGCCGGGCCAGCCGCGTCAGCGAGCTGGAGATGTTGACGATCGCCCCGCCGTCACGGACGCGGCGGCTGGCCTGCTGGTCGACCACGAAGGTGCCGCGCAGGTTGGTCCGCACGATCCGGTCGAAGACCTCCAGGTCGAGCTCGGCTAGCGGCGCGAGCGGCATGATGCCGGCCGCGTTCACCACCACGTCAACCCCGCCGAACTCCTGCTCCGCCCGGTCGAACAGCGCCTCTACCGCGACCTCGTCGGCCACGTCGGCCTGGACGGCGATCGCCTTGCCGCCGGCCTGCTCGACCTCCTTGACGGCCTGCTCGGCGTTCTCCTTGCCGCTGCCGTACCCGATCACCACCGCGAAGCCGTCCCGCCCGAGCCGGGCCGCGGCCTCGCGCCCGATCCCACTCGACCCACCGGTCACGATCGCTACTCGCGTCATCGTCCTTGCTCCTGATCCTGGTGCCGTTTTCTTGCTGACACCTAGATCGTGCGTCGGGCGATGGATCAAGTCCAACGAATCAAAACGATGGGTAAATCAATGCTGTTGATTCAAGTCCCGACCCAGGGACGTCCCCGGCGGCTGCCGGAGGTGTGAGGCGACCAGCGTGAGCAGAGCACGCAAAGCAGCCGTCGGTTTCCGCTTCTTCAGCGTCGCCATGTACAGCGACCACTGGAACGGCTCGTCAACGATCGGTACGACACGGACCGCGTCGAGTCCCGCCACGGCGTACTCCGGGAGAATCCCGAGCCCGACCCCGTGCGTCAGGAACTGCACCCCGTTCTCGATACCGAGCGCCTCCACCACGACCCGCCGCCCGATCCCGGCCGCCTCGAACCGCTGGTCGATCAACGTCCGCGTCCCGAACCCAGGCGGGAAGTCCACGAACGCCTCGTCAGCCAGGTCCGCCAGCTTCACCGACCGCCGCCGCGCCAACCGGTGCCCGACCGGTACGGCGAGCACCTGCGGCACCCGGAGCAGCTCCCACGCGGTCAGCTCGCGCGGCACACTGCCCTCGGCGACCCCCAATGAACCCCACGTCGATATCGCCGTTCCGCAGCCCGAGCACTACTCCGGCCGAACCCTCCGCGTCGACTCGCAGCTGCAGCTCGACGTTCGGATACCGCCGGCGGAACTCACCGGCCGCGGCCGGGAGATCGATCAGACCGAGCCCCGGCAGCAGCCCGACCCGCACCGACCCACGCATCCCAGCGCCGAGCTCGTCGACCACATCCCGAGCGCCCTGGACCGCGTCCATCACGGACAGCGCCTCCGGGAGCAACGCCGTACCCGCTTCGGTCAGCACCACCCGCTGCGCGCTCCGCTCGAACAGGGTGACTTTTAAATCCTTCTCGAGCGCGGCGATCGCGGCGCTGACCGCACTCTGCACCACGTGCAGGCGCCGGGCGGCCAACGTGAAACTGCGCTCGTGCGCCACCGCCACGAAGTACTCCAGCTGCCGCAACTCCACCCCCGCAGTGTGTCAAAGAGCCGGCGCGGGACGCAGGCGGACGCTGTTCGACCCGACGGGGTCGAACTCGGCGGTCGAGATCGGCAATCTGGTTGCGAAAGTTCTTTGCTGAAAACCCTTGAGAATAAGGGGTTTTCAGCGGTCGGACTCGCGCACCGACTGCTGGTCGACCCAGACGAGATGGCCGTGGTGGCTGACGAGAACCTCGTCGGCCCCGGCCGTCCCGGTCCGGCGGCCCAGCTCCTGACCCGCGATCCAACGCCCTCCAATGAGGACCTGCACCGCAACAGCCCGAGCCGGTGAGGGGGCTACTGGCATGGCACCTGACTTCTGACAGGGGCGGATGTAATGAGGGGAAAGAAAGGGGCTGGTTTCTCAACCAGACGCAAGCCTACAACTCCTCCGCGAAACACTGTTAGCTGTAATTCGCTTTGGTTCGGACATACAGGTTGAGCGCTGGATCCGTGGGTAGGTTCCCTCCAGCAGGACTTCTGACCGCGGCCAAGCCAAGTGCCGCGCGGTGACCGACCAGTCACGCGAGGTCAGCTCGGCAGATGAACAACACACCGCACGGCACCCCAGACCACCAGGACGAGGAAACGCGAGCCCTGCTCACCAAGCGGGCGGCCACCGCCGACCGTGAGGTCCGGCAGTCCCTCTTCGACCAGGCCGTCGAACTGAATCTCGGGATCGCGTACAGCATCGCGACCCGGTTCCACGGCCGCGGCGTCGAGGCCGACGACATCGACCAGGTGGCGTCGCTCGGGCTGGTGAAGGCCGCCCGCAGCTACGACCCGGCGACCGAAACGCCGTTCCTGGCGTACGCCGTCCCGACCATCCGCGGCGAGGTGAAGCGCTACTTCCGGGACTGCTCGTGGACCGTCCGGATCCCGCGCCGGCTGCAGGAGCTGCAGGCGTCGATCGGCGCGACCAAGCCGAAGCTGTTCCAACAGCTGCACCGCGAGCCGACCCCTGCCGAGCTGGCCGACGCGCTCGACGTCGCTGCCGACGACGTGGTCGCGGCGCTCGCCGCCGACGGCTGTTTCCGCGCGCTGTCGCTCGACCTCCCGCTGGACGGCGCCGCGGCCGAGTCACTGGGTGAGTCGCTGGCCGCCGACGACACGTCGTACGAACGGTTCGAGGTGGCCGCCGTACTCCACCAGGCGCTCGGGAACCTGTCCCCGCGCGAGCGTAGGATCGTGGTCCTACGGTTCGTCGAGGAGCAGACCCAGGCGGACATCGGCGCGGAGATCGGGGTGAGCCAGATGCAGGTCTCCCGGCTGCTCCGGGACATCCTCGACCGGCTCCGGTCCCGGATCGACCGTCCCCTGGTTGCCGCCGCTTGAGCCAGAAGCCGATCTTCGTCGTCCAGCTGCACGATGCCCGGCGGCTGCACTACGACGTCCGGCTCGAGGTCGACGGGGTGCTGAAGTCGTGGGCGGTCCCGCGCGGGCCGTCGCTGGACCCGGTCGTGAAGCGGCTCGCGGTGTTCACCACGGATCACGACCTGGAGTACGCGTCGTACGAGGGTGTGCACGCGGACGCGCAGTACGGCAGTGGTGCCGTGATCGTCTGGGACGCCGGCGTCTGGACGAACCTCACCCGCGACGACCGGCGGCAGCTCGTCGACCCGGTGGAGGCGATCGAGCGCGGGCACTTGAAGGTGCAACTGCATGGCGTCAAGCTGAACGGCGCCTGGGCGTTCACCCGCACCGGCGCGGACTGGTTGCTGGTCAAGGTCAAGGACGACGCGGCCGATCCCGGCCTGGACCTGACCGTGGCTGAGCCGAGGTCCGTGCTCAGTGGTCTAACCATCGAGGAAATGGCCGCCTCCTGACCCGGAAGGTCAACGGACCTGACCGCTTCCGGCCAGCCCGGGCATCGATTGCAGCCTTGACCGTGCTCCGCGGCCTCCGCACACTCATGCGTAATTCTGAACCTCCTCGCCACCCGGAGGACATCAATGCGCATTTCTGCCGACCTACTAACCGGTGCCCTACCGGCCGCGCTTGGCCGACTGCGGTCCCTGGGTATGTCCCGGGTCAGCTGAGCCGGCTCCGCGTGGTAGCTCGCGGGAGCAAGATCGTCGTCTACGCCGGGTCGAACGCGGCGCCGTTGCTGACTGTCAACGACACCGCCTTCAAGTCCGGCGGGATCGGGCTGGCCAGCGGTGGCGCGAGCGTTGCCTTCGACAACGTACGGATCAACCCGGACGTCAACCCCGCGGAGGGATCCGCAGTAACGGTGTCGTCTACGTACGACCACGACGGCTGCAACTCGCAGGCCGCAGGTGCGCGGGCAGGAGCTGAGGCCGGACGAAGAGGGCGGCTACCGGATGCAGCTCGCCGAGGTCGAGGTGTGGTGACTCACCAGCTGTCGACGTGCAGGACCTCGTCGAGCGGTTGACGGGGTGCGGGCTTGAAGTTGGTCCCGATCGTGTACGCGGTCGGGATCAACACTGTCTGGCGGATCTCCTCGGGCAGGCCGAGCAGCTCGGCGACTTCCTGCTCGTAGTTCAGGTGCAGGGTGGTCCACGCCGTACCGAGGCCGCGGGCGCGGGCCGCGAGCATGTAGCTCCACGCCGACGGGAGGATCGATCCCCAAAGGCCGGCCTGGTTGCCCGCGGGCAGCTTGCGCGCTTCCAGGCACGGGATGACCAGCACGGGGACCTGCCCCATCCGCTCACCCAGGTACGCAACGCTGTCGCCGACGCGGCGCTGGACCGGACCACGCTCGGGGTCGTCGGCGTGCAACTTGCCGGCAGCGCCCGGGCCGGCGAGGTACTGCTCGACCGCACGCCGGTAGTACTCGCCGATGGCTGCTCGCTTGTCGGCATCCGTGATGACGAGCCAGTGCCATGTCTGCCGGTTGCTCCCCGACGGCGCCTGCAACCCGATCTCGATGCACTCCCGGATGACCTCCATCGGCACCGGCCGCTCCAGATCCAGCCGCTTCCGCACGGTCCTGGTGGTGGTCAGCAGCTCGTCCGGGTTCAGATCCAGGGTGTAGGTCACCCGGAGATGCTCTCACTCGAAGGGCGTCGGGTCCCCGGCGCCTACGCGGACCACCTCGGGGACGTCGTCGGAGAAGTCGATGACGGTGGTCGGCTCGGTGCCGGCCTCGCCCTCGATCACGGCGTCGATCTGGTTGTCGAGCTCTTCCTTGATCTCCCAGCCCTGCGTCATCGGCTCCTCGTGACCGGGGAGCAGCAGGGTGCTGGAGACGAGCGGCTCGCCGAGCTCGGCGACCAGCGCCTGGGTGACGACGTGGTCCGGGATCCGCACCCCGACGGTCTTCTTCTTCGGGTGCAGCAGCCGCCGCGGGACCTCCTTGGTGGCCGGCAGGATGAACGTGTAGCTGCCCGGCGTGGCCGCCTTGATCGACCGGAAGACCGCGTTGTTGATGTGCACGAACTGCCCGAGCTGGGAGAAGTTCTCGCAGACCAGTGTGAAGTGGTGCCGGTCGTCCAGGTGCCGGATGGTCCGGATCCGGTCGATCCCGTCCTTGTTCCCGAGCTGGCAGCCGAGGGCGTAGCAGGAGTCGGTCGGGTACGCGATCAGCCCGTCCTCGCGCAGCAGGTCCACCACCTGCCCGATCGACCGCCGCTGGGGATTCTCGGGATGCACATCGAAATACCTGGCCATGAAGGCCGAGCTTAGCGTTTACCGCGCCAGGCCGACGGGGGTCGCGATCACCACCAGGTTGTCCTCGTATCCACCGCGGGACGCGTCGTACGCGCCGGTGCAGGTGATCAGGACCAGCCGGTGGTCGCCGGTCTGGTCGAAGGCGCCGCTCTTGGTGGCCAGCGCGTCCTTCCGCACCGAGGTCCTGGACACGATCCGGTACGACGCCGTGTGGCGCTCACCGTTGAGTACTACGACCTCTCCGGGCTTCAGGTTCTCGAGGCGCGCGAAGAATCCGAAAGCATCGGTCTTGGTGTCCACGTGGCCGGCCAGCACGACCGAACCGAACGGATCGCCTGCCTCGGCGCCGCCGTCCCACCAGCCCACGCGTTGCGCCGTGGCCGGGACCTGTAGCTGGCCGTTGACCGTGGTGGCCGGCAGCACCGGCGCCTTCGCCCCACCGGGCAGCACCACCTGCTCCGGAGTGAAGCGGACGCGCTGGCTCGGTGCCGGCGTACCGATCCGCCCTGGTGGAGCGGACACCGGGTCAGTAGGCAGCGGCACCGTCGGTGTGATGCTGGTGTTGAAGCCTTCGCCACCGGGGGTCGGCACAGCGCTGTCCGCCCTGGCGGTGCAACCCGCCAGGGCGAGACAGCAAAGGGCCGTGCCGATCAGTCGGCGGCTCAGCGACGTACCGCCTTACGAACCGTGACCGCACCGGCTGCCGCTACCCCCAGCAGCAGGATGATCCACAGCCCGGAGGTGCCGGCAGAGCTCTGCGCCTGGTCGAGCCCTGCCGCCTGTCCTCCTGTCCCGGTGTTCACCAGGCTCGGCTTGACCGAACCGGTGGCGGGTACCTTGATGGTGCCGACGGCAACCGTCATGGTCTTCTGGCTCGGTGCGCCGACCGCGAACACCCGGGTCAGATAACCGGCCTGCAACGGCAGGTCCAACGGACCGAGAACAACAGGTGACGTCGCGCCGGTGGGCACGATGTCGACCTTGTAAGTGGCCGCCGGAACGACCAGGTCGAGCGATTCCCCGTTCGCCACGTTCTTGAACAGGACTTTGCCGTTCACCCGGATGTCGGCCGGCCCGACGGCGGCGTCGTGCGCGACCCGGACCGCGGCCTTGTCCTTCGGTACGGCGGTCAGCTTGTTCGGGTACGTGGTGAGCAGCGGACCACCCGTCGGCGAGACCGGCTGGTGGATCACGACGTCGAGGCTGGCCCCGGAACCGGCCGTGACCTCACGGCTGATGACCGTCTTCCCGCCTTGCTTCGCAGTGATCATCCGCTTGCCGGCCGCAACACCGAACGGCCCGATCAGCTTGGCGCCGGCCACCCCCTTGGCCACCTGGTGACCGTCGACGCTGATGTCCAGGCTCTTCCCCGGCAGCCCCTGGACGAAGTACAGGTTGGCCCCCGCGGCCACGTCGGTCGGTGCCGCCTCGGCCTGCACCGCGATCGCCGCCGGAGCCGCCACCACGGTTACTGCGAGCAGCAGTGGAATTACCGGACCGCGAATTCTCGAATACACTCCGCGAATTGCTACGGATACGCTCTGTTTCCGCATTCTCGTCCCCCTCGATGTTCATCGAAAAATGTGACCATAATTACTGTCCCCACCAATTCGGGCGTATCGTAAGCGCAAGTCCGACCTGGCCGCCAGAGGGCCGAGCTCCCGCTTTTGGGCCAGGTCCGTTATTGGGGAGACGGTGACTCATTGTCAGGACGCAGTTCTCCGCGGTTCCTCCCGGGCGGACCATCGGGGGTGGAGGAGCTCAGGCGGTGGTTGACAGCGGTCGCGCTGCTGCTTGCGCTCAGCGCGACCGCGGCCTGTTCCGGCGCGGTGAGCCCGGTCGCGCCCAGTCCGGGGATCGACAGCAGGACGCCGTCGGACACCACCCCGCAGGCCACACCCAGTACGCCGGGGCCTGGTGAGACCAGGCCGGGGATCCGGCTGACCGCCGTACCGCGGCCGGACGGGTCGTTCGACGTCACTGAGGACGTGATGCTGCCGCAGGCGACGGGCATCCTCCAGCTGCAGCTGCCGGCGTCCGGCGAGCACCTGCCGGGGATGATGTCGCGG
Source organism: Kribbella sp. NPDC026611 (assembly GCF_040638345.1). Lineage (NCBI taxonomy): Bacteria > Bacillati > Actinomycetota > Actinomycetes > Propionibacteriales > Kribbellaceae > Kribbella > Kribbella sp. NPDC026611. The sequence continues at coordinate 627,257 of NZ_JBEZYC010000003.1, read as the reverse complement.
ACCACCCCGATCGTGACGAACCTGAAGGTGCTGGCCGACGGCACGTCCGTACCGCTGCAGAACACCACGGTCACCGGCGCCGACTACCTGCCGCTGACCACCGCGGCGACCAGGATCCGGATGACCTACCGGCTGTCCGGGTCGGTCGTCCTGGCCACGCCGTCGGAGTCACAGCGGGCCGGTGCGGCCCTCAGGCCGCTCGCCGGGATCACCGAAGGCACCCTGCCGACCAACGTCGCGGTGACCACCGGACTGCTCAACGCGGTGTGTCCGCTGCTCACCGAACCACGGTGCGCAGTCGGCGATCCACCCAGGCTCAGCATCCAGAGCGGTATCCCGGCCAACAAGGCGCTCGTCGTTCTGCAACTGGATCTGCCACGCTGACTCCATGAGTGAAGATCGGATCGCGCTGGGCACCGCCCGGGGCCGGTGGGTGCTGGCGGCGACGGCGCTGGGATCGGGGATGGCGTTCCTCGACGGCACGGTGGTCAACGTCGCGCTGCCGGCCATGGGCAAGGACCTGAACGCCGATATGGCCGGCCTGCAGTGGATCGTCAACGGCTACATGCTGATGCTGGCGTCGCTGGTGCTGCTCAGCGGTTCGCTCGGGGACCGGCTCGGCCGGCGGCGGACGTTCGTGGTCGGGGTGATCTGGTTCGCGGCTGCCTCGATCGTGTGCGCGATCGCGCCGACGCTGCAGATCATGATCGCGGGCCGGGTCCTGCAGGGCATCGGTGGCGCCCTGCTGACGCCGGGCAGCCTGGCCATCCTGCAGACGACGTTCCAGCACTCCGACCGGGGCAAGGCGGTCGGGCTGTGGTCCGGGCTGACCTCGGTGGCGGCCGCGGTCGGGCCGTTCGTCGGCGGCACCCTGGTCGACAGCGGCTCGTGGCAGGCGATCTTCCTCCTGAACGCGCCGATCGCACTGGTGACTGTGCTCGTCACGCTCCGGCACGTGCCGGAAACGCGCGATGAGAGCGCGGGCGGCAAGCTCGACTTCAGCGGTGCGGTCCTGGCGACGGTCGGCCTGGCGGGGTTCACCTACGGCCTGATCAGTGCGGGTGACCACGGCTTCAGCGATCCGGTGGTGCTGGCGAGCCTGCTTGTCGGTGTCATCGCGTTCGGCGGGTTCATCGAGGTCGAGCGGCGCAGCTCGCACCCGATGCTGCCGCTCAGCATCTTCGCCAACCGCCGCTTCACCGGCGCCAACCTGGTCACGATCGTCGTGTACGGCGCGCTCGGTACGGCGACCTTCCTGGTCGTCGTCTACCTGCAGACCGGCCTCGGGTACTCCGCTCTGTGGGCCGGGGCCTCGCTGCTCCCGATGACGGCGCTGATGCTCGGCCTGTCCGGGTACGCCGGCGGCCTGTCCGACCGGATCGGCGCCCGGATCCCGATGACGGTCGGCCCGATCCTGATGGCCGGCGGCTTCCTGCTGATGCTCCGGATCAAGCCGGACGGGAACTACTTCACCGACGTACTCCCCGCGGTCGTCCTGCTCGGCCTGGGCCTGGTGTCGACTGTGGCGCCACTCACCGCGACCGTGCTCTCGTCGGTCGACGACCACCACGCCGGGATCGCGTCCGGCGTCAACAACGCGATCGCGCGGTCGGCGCAGCTGATGGCGGTTGCGGCGATCCCGATGGCGGCCGGCATCACCGGCGACGCTTACCGGAACCCGGCGGCCTTCCACGACGGCTTCGGCAACGCCCTGTGGATCTCGGCAGTCCTGGCTGTGGCCGGCGGGGTGATCGCGTGGGTCACGCTCGGCGACCGGGGCACGCTGGTTCCGATCCATCACCACACGCACTGTGCAATGGAGGCCCCGCCGTACGCCCACCAGAAGGCCACTGCCTAGCGTTGGGCCAGGTACCGCTTCCGGCTGGCTGGGTCGAGACGCTCGATGGTGTAGCGCAGCATCGTGCGGGGCATGCGCGGTGCGTACTCGTCCAGGAACTCGCGCAGCTCGTCCTCGTTGACCCGCTTGCCGGCTTCGCGGAGCATCCAGCCGGACGCCTTGTGGATGAGGTCCTGCTTGTCGTCGAGGACCTCGGTCGCCAGCCGGTACGTGTCGGCAGTCTGGCCGATCCCGATGAGGTACTGCGTAGCGACCAGCGCGATCCTGCGCTCCCACAGCGAGTCAGAGCGGATCAAGGTGTAGAGGGGGTCGCGTGGCTTGTCGCTGAGGTACCCACCGACGATCTGCGGTGCGCTGCAGTCGACGAGATCCCAGTTGTTGATGTACGGGGTGTTGCCTGTGTAGAGGTCGTAGATCGCGGCCAGCTCGGCCGGGTCCGCCGTACGTGGCTTGAGGCTGCGTGCTGCGCGGTCGGCCAGAAGGCAGAGGACAGTCAAGCGGTGCTCATGGAAAGGGCTTCTCAGTGCCTCGGCGAGCTCAGGCAGCGGCAGGCCTGTCCGCAGGTACGGCTTCATGATGCTGCGCAGCGTGGACAGCTTCACGCCGATCATCTCGTCGCCGTGACCGTAGCCACCGGGCTGGAGCTGAAAGTAGCGGGACAGGACCTCCGCCACGGCAGGGTCGGCGGCGGCGTCCACCGCGGCCAGCAGGTCTTTGGTGCTCACACGAGCATTCCACCAGTTGCCCTGAGGTTCTGTCCGGTCATCCAGCGGGCGTCAGGTCCGGCGAGGAAGGCAACGACATCCGCCACCTCGGCCGGCTCGCCCATCCGGCCGAGGGCCGTGATGCCGACCAGCAGCTCGGCGACTGCCGGCGGGTTGTGGTCGTGGAACATGTCGGTGTCCGTTGCCCCCGGCGACACCGCGTTGACGGTGATCGCGCGCGGGCCGTACTCGCGGGCGGCGATCTTCACGAACTGCTCGAGCGCGGCCTTGCTCGCGGCGTACAGCGAGATGCCGGGACCGGGCATCACCGTGTTCAGGGTGGAGAGCGCGACGATCCGGCCGCCGTCCGGCAGCACCCGGCCGGCGCGCTGGATGGCGAAGTACGGGCCGCGGGCGTTGACCGCGAACAGGTGGTCGTAGTCCTCGACCGTGGTGTCGTCGATCGGCTTGACCATCGCCTCGCCGGCGTTGAGGACCAGGATGTCCAGCGTCCTGGTCGGCTCGGCCGCCTGGTCGAAGAGGCCGTCGATCGCGGACAGGTCGGACTGGTCCGCCCGGACGGCGATCGCCGTACCGCCGGCTGCCTTGACCTCGGCAACGACCTCCGCCGCCGCGGACTCGCTGCGCGCATAGCTGAACGTGACCACCGCACCGTCCGCGGCCAGCCGCCGGACGATTGCCGCACCGATGCCGCGCGACCCACCGGTGACCAGAGCCGCCTTGCCGTCGAGAACGCCCATGTGGCTTGTCTACCACCGGTCCGGTCCAGCGTTGCAACGGTTTGCTGGAAACGCTTACACCAGGGAGATCACGCTCCGGGGTCATCCATGACACACGTTGTGACGGCCGGTCGTTGGGGCATACGGTGAACCCAGGGCAGTTCCAGACCGCCAGGACGGACCGGCGTTCGTGGCGCTACCCGGGGGAGAGACCGGCGTGACCAGCCAGCCAGAGCCGCGGGACGGCGACATGATCAGAACCACCTTCGACGCTGTGACCGAGGAGCTGGAGCCGGGAGTCCTTCTGGTCCGGCTGTCTGGTGAGATCGACATCGCCACGTCCGACTCCGCGGCCGCGGCCATCCGGGCCGCCGTCGCACCGCCGACCCGGCTGGTGCTGATCGAGCTCTCCGCCGTCACCTTCTGCAGTTCCGCCGGCCTGGGCAACCTGGTCGAGGCGCGTAACCTGGCCGGTCGGCACAACATCACCCTGGCCCTGGTCGGCGTCGGCCGCCCGGTCGACCGCCCCCTCAGCGTCACCGGCCTCGGCGGCCAGTTCCGCATCTACAGCACGATCCAGCAGGCCCTGGCCGACCTGTAAACGGCTCCGGCCGCGTGGAATCGATTCCAGGTCTCCGCTGCGGGCGCTTGCCGAGACGAACTTCCAGGCGGTCGAGCAGACGTGGAGCCAGGCGCGGCTGAGCATCTAGAATGCGGCCATGAGTCCCCGGGGGCAGGCGGCGCGGGCGGTGGTGTCACAACCGGCCGTGCGGCGTCCGACGGTGCAGGACGTGGCCAGGGAGGCCGGTGTCTCCGCGTCGACCGTGTCGCGCGCACTGCACACCCGCGGGTATGCCTCCCCGGCCGTCCGGGCCCGGGTGCAGGCGGCGGCCGAGCGGATCGGGTACGTCACCGACCACAACGCCCGCAACCTGCGCAGCCGTACGTCGACATCGATCGGCGTACTGATCTCGGACCTGCGCAACCCGTTCTACGCGGACCTGGCCGCCGGCATCGAGGAGGAGCTGCGGGCAGCGGAGTACCAGATGGTGCTCGTCAACGACAGCGGCAACCCGGCCGACGAGATGCAGGCGGCGGAGACGCTGCTGGCGATGCGGGTGCCCGGTGTGATCGTGACGCCGGTGACGGCCAAGTGTCCGCAGGTCCTCCAGGACAACGGGGTCCACGTGGTGTGCGCGGACCGGGAGCTGGGCCGGTCGAACAGTGACGTCGTGCTGAGCGACAACAAGACCGGTGCGCGGGAGCTGACCGAGCACCTGATCGCGCTCGGCCACACGCGGATCGGCCTGCTGATCGACGAGACGAAGTGGTCGACCGGTGCTGGCCGGCTGGCCGGCTTCCGGGCGGCGCACCTGGACAACTTCATCGACCTCGACGAGGACCTCATCGCGTACACCAGCTTCGACGCCGATGCGGCGCGGCTGACCACACGCAAGCTGCTCAACGACCACGAGGTCACCGCGATCATCTCCGCGAACAACGTGCTCGCGCAGGGCGCGCTGGCAGAGCTCAAGGACCGCCGGCTCAAGATCCCCCGCCAGATCAGCCTGGCGGCGTACGACGACGTGCCGTGGATGTCGCTGGTCCAGCCCGCGCTGACCACGGTCGACCAGAGCACGGTCGAGATGGGACGCAGCTGCGCGCGATTGCTGCTGGCCCGGATTCGCGGCGAGCTGCCGGCGAAGCGCCGCCTGATCAAGGTCCCCACGCGGCTCGTGGTCCGCGGGTCGACGGGTCCCGCTCCGCGCTGACGTTTGTCCACAAGCTGCTTCCTCACGCCTTGACGGCCGGCGAACCACGCCCGTACGGTTCGTGCCATCCACCAAATGTGGCATCGATGCCACATCGGCGCCCGTCCCCTGCTGAGGTTAGGAGCAACCTTATGAAGCACCTCCGCCTTCCCGTGGTGCTGGTCGCCGGCGCCTTGACCCTGACCGCTTGCGCGGGCGTCGGGAAGAAGGACGCCGGCGGGAGCACCGACCAGAGCTCGGCCGGCGCGACCCCGTCGGGCACGCTCAACGTCATGGGCTTCAGCGGTGAGGACGAGGTCGCACAGTCCCGGATCACTGCGTTCAAGACTGCGTTCCCGGGCGTCACGGTGAAGAACAACAAAGGCGACTTCGACGCCCAGCAGTTCCTCACCGCGGTCTCCAGCGGCAACCCGCCGGACGTCGTGTACATGGCCCGCAACCTGGTCGGCACCTACGCCGCCAAGGGCGCGATCCTGCCGATGGACGACTGCGTCAAGAATGCTGGAATCGATACCACACAGTACCGCGACGCCGCGATGAACGAGGTGAAGCTGAAGGACAAGACCTACGGCATCCCGGAGTTCTACACCGTCTCGGCCAACCTGATCAGCGAGACCGCGCTGAAGTCCGCCGGGGTTGCGGTCAGCGACATCCAGACCACCGACTGGGACAAGCTCGAGGCGACCACGAAGAAGCTCTACAAGGCGAAGAACGGCCGGCCGGCGCGGATCGGGTTCGACCCGAAGATGCCGGACTTCTTCCCGCTCTGGTCGATGGCGAACGGTGCCGAGCTGGTCAAGCCGGGCGGCGAGCCGAACCTGAACGACCCGAAGGCGGTCGAGGCGCTGCAGTACACGATCAAGCTGATCGACGACCAGGGCGGCTGGTCGAACTTCAAGACCTTCCGCGACACCTTCGACCTGTTCGGCGCGAAGAACCAGTTCACCAAGGACCAGCTGGCCGCCTTCCCGATCGAGAACTGGTACGTCAACGTCCTGCTCGACGCCCGGGCGAACGGGCTGAAGCTGCAGTCGACGCCGTTCACCGACAAGCAGGGTCAGCCGATCAGCACGATCGGTGGATCCGCGTGGGTGGTCCCGAAGGGCGCCAAGAACCCGAACGCGGCCTGTCAGTGGGCGAAGACGATGACCTCGGTCGAGACCTGGCACAAAGCGGCCGATGCCCGGATGCAGACCGTTGCCAAGAACAAGAGCTTCTTCACCGGGCTCTTCACCGGCAACAAGGTGGCCGACGACGAGATCAAGGCGCAGTACCTGAAGCCGAGCGGTGACGCCGGGTTCGACGCGGCGATCAAGAACTACTACGACGTCCTCGACAAGGCGAAGTCGCTGAACCCGTCGCCGGCCGGCGCGGAGATCGACGCCGCCTGGAAGGACGCGGTCGGCAAGGCGCTGGCCGGCTCGGCGACACCACAGGCCGCTCTCGACCAGGCGCAGACTGAGGCCAAGGCGGCCTTCGGCAAGGCCAGCCAGGGCTGACGGATGGCGACCACCAGCACCTCGAGGCCGGCTGCCGCGGCGGCGGCCGGGCCGGACTCCACAGCGCGGCGACAGGGGAAGCCGAAGCGGAGTCCGCTGGCCCGGCGCGAGGATCGGGCCGGCTGGCTGTTCGTGTCGCCGTGGGCGCTCGGCTTCCTGATCTTCACGCTGGGACCGATGATCGCGAGTCTGGTGCTGTCGTTCACCGACTACCAGATGATCCAGAAACCGCACGCGGTCGGGCTGGAGAACTACCGCCAGCTTCTCGACGACCCGCGGGTGCTGAAGTCGCTGAGCAACACCTTCATCTACGCCGCGATGTTCGTGCCGCTCGGGACGATCGTCGCGCTGGTGCTGGCGATGATGCTGCAGCGCGTCGGCCGGGCCGGCGGATTCTTCCGGACCGCGTTCTACCTGCCGGAGATGACGCCGGCCGTCGCGGCGGGAGCGATGTTCCTGCTGCTCCTCAACGGCCAGCAGGGTCTGGTGAACAAGGTGCTCGGCTGGATCGGTATCAACGGTCCGAACTGGACGACGGATCCACACTGGCTGAAGCCGTCCCTCGCGATCGTCAGCCTGTGGACGGTCGGCGGGACCGTGGTCATCTACCTCGCCGCGCTGAACGCCGTACCGAAGCAGCTGTACGAGGCAGCCGAGCTGGACGGTGCCGGTCCGGTGACGCGCTTCTTCCGGATCACCGTGCCGATGATCTCGGGCGCGCTGTTCTTCACGGTGATCACGCACACCATCGCAGCCATGCAGATGTTCGACCAGGCGTACACGATGTTCTACGGGCCGCAGCAGAAGGCGACGGCGTCGGAGGAGTCGCTGGTCTACATGGTCTACCTGTTCCAGAACGCCTTCCAGTTCTTCAAGATGGGTTTCGCGTCGGCGATGGCCTGGCTGCTGTTCGTGATCATCATGCTGATCACGTTCATCCAGGTCCGGATCGGCAACCGGTACGTCTACTACCACGGGGAGCGCTGATGACGTTGCCCTGGCTGCGTAGACTTTCCTGGCGGCGGTTGCCGTTCTTCACCTTCCTCACGCTGGCCACGATCGCGTTCGTGTATCCGCTGGTGTGGCTGGTCTCGGCGTCGCTCAAGCCGCGCGCGCAGGTGTTCGACAACCGGCTCGTCCCGGAGATCTTCCAGCCGTCGAACTACCTGCGGGTGTGGGACGCCGCGCCGGTCCTGCGCTGGCTGACCAACTCGCTGATGGTCGGCTTCATGGCCGCGGCGACGGTCACGCTGTCCAGCGCGCTGGTCGCCTTCGGGTTCGCGTACTTCCGCTTCCGCGGGCGGAACCTGCTGTTCGGGATCCTGCTCTCGACGATGATGCTGCCGGGCGCGGTGACGATGATCCCGGTCTACCTGATCTGGAACCAGCTGGGCATGATCGACACCCAGATCCCGCTCTGGGCGCAGAACCTGTTCGGTTCCGCGTTCTACGTCTTCCTGCTCCGGCAGTTCTTCCTCGGCATCCCGCGGGAGCTGTTCGAGGCCGCGCGGGTGGACGGCTGCGGGTACTTCGGGCTGTTCCGGCGGATCGCCTTCCCGCTGTGCAAGCCGGCGCTGGTGATCGTGTTCGTCTTCGAGTTCAAGGCGAGCTGGTCAGACCTGCTGAAACCGCTCATCTACCTGCAGACCCCGGAGTACTTCACGATGCCGCGCGGGCTGAAGCAGGTCATCGACGCGTTCGCGCTCTCCGGCCACTACGAGTGGGAGATCGCGGTCGCCGCCAGCGTGATCGCCGTGGTGCCAATGATCATCCTGTTCGCGTTCGGCCAGCGCTACATCCTCGACGGCGTGGCCACGACCGCGCAGAAAGGCTGAGTGTGAACCCGGATCAGCCCGTCCTCGCCCTCGACGTCGGCGGCACCAAACTCGCCGCCGGCGTCGTGACCCCCGACGGCACCGTGCGCTCGTTCGTCCAGATCGAGACCGCAGTGGACGAAGGCCCCACCGCCGCCGTCAAACGCCTCCTCGACCTGGGCGAACAGGCACTTGCCGAGGCCGGCGTGCCGGTCGCGGCGGTCGGCGTCGGGTGTGGTGGGCCTTTGGATCCGGCGACCGGGGTGATCTTGGGACCGCCCGGCTTACCTGGCTGGGACTCCGTGCCGCTCGGACGGCTTGTGGCTGAGCGGTTCCAGCTGCCGGCGTATGTCGACAACGACGCCACCGCCGCCGCGCTGGGCGAGTACCGCTGGGGAGGTTGGGACGTCGAGAACCTCGTCTACCTGACCGTCTCCACCGGCTTCGGCGGCGGAATCGTTGCCAACGGCAAAGTGTTCCACGGCACCGCCGGCCAGGGCGGCGAGCTGGGCCATGTGGTCGTCGACTGGCAGGGCCGCCAGTGCGGCTGCGGCGCCCGCGGCTGCGCCGAGGCCTACGTCTCCGGTACGTCGATCGCCCGCCGAGCCACCGAAGCCGTCGCCGGAACCAGTTCAACTCTCGCCAACCTGATGATCACCGCGAAGGACGTCGCCGAACACGCCGCCGCGGGCGACCCGATCGCACGCGCGATCTGGGACGAGACGACCGCGATGCTCGGTCGCATGGTCGCCGTACTCGTCAACGTCTGCGAACCGCAGCTCGTCGTACTGGGCGGCGGCGTGACCCGAGCCGGGGCACGACTCCTCGATCCGGTCCGCGAGGCGGCGTTGCACCAGGCGATGCCGCCGGCAGCACGCGCGTGCGACGTAGTACTCAGCAAGCACGGTGATGCGGTCGGCGTACTCGGCGCAGCCGCGATCGCCTACGAACAACTGGAGACATCGTGACCACGAGCCTGCGGGGTCTGCTCGACGGCCAACTGGACCGGCACTCCGAAGTCGCGGCAGCGATGCGGTCCCGACTGCCCCAGGTGCAGGCCGTCGCCGACGAGCTGATCCGACGTCTCGAGCGTGGCGGCGTGCTCTACACCTTCGGCAACGGCGGCTCTGCGGCCGACGCCCAGCACCTGGCCGGTGAACTCATCGGCCGCTACCTCCGCGAACGACGGCCACTGCCCGCGATCGCCCTGATCGGCGACGCCGCGGTGATCAGCTGCATCGCCAACGACTACGCGTACGACGAGGTGTTCGCCCGGCAGGTCACCGCCCTCGTTCGCCCCCAGGACATGGTCATCGGGTTCACCACCTCGGGCACCTCACCGACGGTGGTGAAGGGTCTCGCGGCAGCGCGCGCCGCCGGCGCCTGCTCGGTAGCGTTCACCTCGATCCGCGGGCAGGATCTCGCCGCAGCAGCCGATCTCGCGGTCGTCGTACCGGCCGAGGAGACGGCCCGGATCCAGGAGATGCACGTCCTCGCCCTGCACTTGGTCAGCGAGCTCGTCGACCGCTGGGCGTCCGACCACGGGGAGCACGCATGACGGCACGTGGACCGCTGCACCTGATCGGCAATGCACACATCGACGCGGTGTGGCTCTGGCAGTGGCAGGAGGGGTACCAGGAGGCGCGCGCCACGTTTCGATCGGCGCTGGACCGGATGGACGAGTATCCGGACTACGCCTTCACCGCCGACTCGGTCGCGTACTTCAGCTGGATCGCCGAGCACGATCCGGGCCTGTTCGAGCGGATCAAGAAGCGGGTCGCGGAGGGCCGCTTCGAGATCGTCGGCGGCTGGTGGGTGGAGCCGGACTGCAACCTCCCGGGTGGTGAGGCGTTCGTGCGGCACGCGCTGTACTCGCAGCGCTGGCTGGTCGAGCACCTCGGCGTGATCGCGACCGTCGGGTGCAACGTGGACCCGTTCGGGCACAACGCCACGCTGCCGCAGCTGCTCAGCAAGTCTCGGCTCGACTCCTACACCTTCCTGCGGCCGCAAAAGCACGAGCGCGAGCTGCCGGGGCAGAAGTTCTGGTGGGAATCGGCGGACGGCTCGCGGGTGCTGGCATACCGGATCCCGCACGAGTACTGCTCACCCGGTGGGGAGATCTCCGGTCATGTCGCCAAGGCGCTGCAACAGTTGCCGGTGACGACCGAGCCGCTGATGGTCTGCTACGGCGTCGGCAACCACGGCGGCGGACCGACGATCGAGAACATCGAGTCGATCAAGCAGCTCGCCGAGCGCGACCTGTACCCGGCGATGTTTCCCTCGACGATGCGCCGGTTCTTCGACGAGGCACGCACCTCCGACGACGTGCCGGTGCACACGACGGAGCTGCAGCCGCACGCCATCGGTTGCTACGCCGCACACTCCGGCGTCAAACGGCAGAATCGCCTCGCCGAGCAGGCCCTGCTCGCGGCCGAGAAGTGGAGCACGATCGCTTCCGTGGTGAGCGGGATGCCCGACGCGACCGGCGAGCTTGAGCACGCGTGGAAGCAGGTGCTGTTCAACCAGTTCCACGACATCGCGGCCGGCACCGCGATCGAGCCGGCGTACGACGATGCGCGCGACCAGCTCGGCGAGGCGAAGGCGATCGCAGCCCGGCTGGCGAACCGTTCGATCCAGTCGATCGCTCGGCAGATCGACATCCCGGCCGAGTCCGCGATGGTCCCGGTTGCCGTCTTCAACCCGCACGCCTGGCCGGTGACCGCGACGGTCGAGCACGAGCTCGGTTACCCGGCTCCGCTACGCGGCGCGATCGCTCTACGGGAGGGGCTCGACGGGCGGCTGCTCGACGTACAGGAGGTTCGGTCCGCGGCTACGGCGCATGGTCGGCGGCGGGTTGCGTTCACAGCGAGCGTGCCGCCGCTCGGGTACCAGCTCTATACGATGCGCCCGGGCGAAGGGTCGTACCACCTTGGTCAGCCCTCGGACGACCGGTTAGTTCTCGACAACGGTCGCGTCCGGGCTGAGCTCGATCCTCGGACCGGCTGGCTCTCCACCCTTGCCTGTGAAGACGGTCCGAACCTGCTGGCTTCCGGGGTCGCGCATGCGCAGGTGATCGACGACGACACCGACACCTGGAGCCACGGCGTCCGCTCACTCTGGAAGACGATCGACGCCTTCCACGTGACCCGGGTACGGCGTCTCGCCGACGGCCCGGTGCGGCAGCTGATCCGGGTGGAATCGGCGTACCGCAACTCGCGGCTGATCGAGGAGTTCGTCCTCGACGCGGAGTCGGACGCCGTCGAGGTCCGGGTGACCGTCGATTGGCGCGAGCAGCTGAAGGCACTCAAGCTCTGCTTCCCCTTCGCCGTAAAGGACTCCGAGGCGACCCACGAGATCCCGTACGGTCACCTGGTCCGTGAGCAGAACCGCGAAGAGGTTCCGTCGCACGCCTGGGTAGACATCTCCGGCCCCGGAGGAGGCGTTGCCCTCCTCAACGACGGCAAGTACTCCTTCGCCGTCGACGGCTCGAATCCGGACCAGCCGGTGCTGGCGATGACCGCTGTCCGATCCCCCGCGTACGCCTGGCACGACCCCCAGCAGCTGGACGACGACGGCATCTACTCCTACCTGGATCAGGGCATCCAGCACTTCACCTACCGCCTTCACCCACACGCCGCCGACTGGAGAGCCGCCCACGTGGTCCGCCACGCCGCGGAGCTGAATCAGCCGGTAACCCCGCTCATCGAGTGCTTCCACGACGGTCCCCTCCCGACCGCCCACTCCTACCTGAGCGTCGCCGGCGCCGACCACGTGCTCATCTCGGTCCTCAAACGCGCCGAGGACAACGACGGCGCCACCATCCTTCGCGGCTACGAAACCGCAGGCCACCCCGCCGAGGCGAGAATCGACCTACCGCTCCTCAACCGCTCATTCACCGCAACCTTCACCCCGCACGAGATCAAAACACTGCGCATCCCGCCCGAAGCCCCACCCACCACCCTCGACCTACTCGAGTGGCCCCCCGACCACCTCCCGCAACCGGTCTAGACTGGCCGGAATCGCCCGTCCGGAACTCGGCACACCTTCCGGTTCGTCGTACCGATATCGGCACCAAGCGGTATCACGTGCACGACCCTCATCCTGGGATGCGGTAGCTTTCGGTGTCTCCGACAAAGGAAAGTCATGGGTGAGCTGACCAAGATCGTGGTCGTCGTACCGACCTACAACGAGCGGGAGAACCTGCCCGTGCTGGCCGGACTGCTGGCCGACCTGAAACTGCCCGGTCTGGAGCTGCTCGTTGTCGACGACAACTCCCCGGACGGGACGGGTGACGTCGCCGACGAGCTGGCGAAGGAGTCGCCGGACACCGTCGGTGTCCTGCACCGGACCGTGAAGGACGGCCTCGGCCGCGCGTACGTCGCCGGGATCACCCGCGCGCTCGACGAGGGTGCCGACATCGTCATCCAGATGGACGCCGACCTGTCGCACCCGGCAGCGGTCATCCCGACCATGGTCGAGATGCTGCGGACCACCGACGCCGCCGTGGTGATCGGGTCCCGGTACGTCCCGGGTGGCTCGGCCGCGGCCGAGTGGGGCTGGCACCGGCGCGCGCTGTCCGCGTGGGCGAACTTCTACGTGAACGCGATCCTGCGCTTGCACGTGAAGGACGCCACCGCCGGGTTCAAGGCGTGGAAGGCCGAGACCCTGCGCTGGATCGACGTCGCGTCGATCGGGAGCAACGGGTACTCGTTCCAGGTCGAGATGAACTACCGGACCGTGAAGCGCGGGCTGAAGATCGCCGAGACGCCGATCCGCTTCGAGGAGCGCACCGAAGGCGTCTCGAAGATGTCGCTGAAGGTGCAGCTCGAGTCGGCGCTGATGCCGTGGAAGCTGCTCTTCAACCGCTAGTTATCCGTAGCCGAGCTCGTGCAGACGGGCGTCGTCGATGCCGAAGTGGTGCGCGATCTCGTGCACCACGGTGATGTTCACCTCGTCGACGACGTCCTCGAGCGTCGCGCAGATCTTGAGGGTCGGGTTGCGGTAGATCGTGATCCGGTCCGGCAGCACGCCGCCGTAGTAGTGCCCGCGCTCGGTCAGCGGGATGCCCTCGTAGATCCCGAGCAGGTCCGGGTCGCTCGCCGGCGGCTCGTCCTCGACGAAGATCGCCACGTTGTCGATCAACTGCGCCAGCTCAGGCGGCACCTCGTCCAGCGCCTGCGACACCAGCACTTCGAAGTCCGCCCGGCTCATTTCGATCACGCTGCCAGCGTAGTGACACCAGCTATAACCAGCCTTGACGGGACGCTTGTACGCCGAGCTGGAACCGCGTTTGCGCGCCCAGGGCCTCCTGCAGCCGGCCGATCCGCCGTGCGATCGTCCGCTCGCTCACCCCGAACTCGCGCGCGATCGACTCATCGGTCAGGCCCGCGCTCAGGTACGTCAGCAGCCGCTTCGCGTCCAGGCTCGGCCCAGCGGTCACGTCGTTCAGCTCGGTCGTGTTGGTGATCGGTACGGCGATCCGCCACAACGCCTCGAAGATCCGGGCGAACCCGCTGAGCAGCGGCGAGTCATGCACGACCAGGGCAACGAACTCAGGCCCCTTCTGGCCCTCCGCCCTCGCTCCGACCAGCGCCCAGCGGTCGTCGACGATGGTGATGTTGAGCGGTACGTGCGGGAACACGCGGGCCTGCTCGCCGGCCTCGATACATGCCTGGACCAGGTGCAGCGCGTTCGCGTCCTGGAGGACATGCGCGCCGTAGATGACGTCGTACCGGACACCGCGATCCAGCGCCTCGAACATGCCGTCGACGATGCGCAGCTCGCGTGCGGCGAGGTTGCCCGTCGTCATGGCGCGTACCTGCTCGCGGGCGTCGGTCTGGACGCTGTTCAGCACGGCCTGCGAGGCGGAGTACGTCGGAAGGACCTCTAGGTAGTCCTGCTTGCCCGCTGCGGCCTTCCAGAGCTCGTTGAGCAGCTCGGCGCTGTCACGGGCGAGCGCGGCTTGCCTGGTGTGCTGCTCCGCGAGCGCGTCCATCGCCCTGCGGGGCGGGCGGATCACGAGCTCGTCGTCGGACCGCTCGACCAGGCCGAGAGCGAGCAGCTCGGCCACCGCCGCGTCGTCGTACACCTGCTTGTCGTGCAGCAGGCCGACGTACGCCGCCTCCGCCTCGGCCGACAGGCCCAACGCCCGCAGCGGTTCCATGCCCCTGTCTACCACCGGGCGACAGATTCCCGCCATGCCGGATTCTGACAGCGCCAAACGCTCGTAGCGGGCGGCCGGGGCTGCAAATACTGATGCACCCCCGTCCATAGGAGTTTGTATGAGGAAGAGCATTGTCTGGTCGGCCGTTGCCGGCCTGGGCCTGTCGCTCGGCCTGCTGACCGCACCGGCCGTCGTTGCCACCGCAGCGACCGGGCCTGCTGCCGCACCGCCGGTGTCCGCCGAGGCACAGCAGGTCATCGACCACCTGCCGGAGATGCGCGCGCAGGCCGACGCTGTCCGGGAGCGGCTCGGGCTGCCGGACAACCCGGTCCGCGACGCGGTGCTGAACGCGATCGACCCCACGCAGTACCAGTGCTCGAACGCCACGCCCCCGGTACTGAGCGCGATCCTGCCGGACGTGGCGTCGATGACGATCGACCAGATCGTCGCGCTGCTGACCATCGTGATCTACGACGTCCCGCTGATGGATGCCCTGTACTTCCCGCAGAGCGGCCCCTTCACGTTCGGCGCGACGGGTGAGTTCACTCACACGGTGAACAAGACGTTCGAGAGCCTGAAGGGGTTCTGGGACATCCCGTCCCAGGACGTCGAACTGGTGCCGGCGCACGGGCGGATCATGCTCGACGCCGAGCGCGACTACCGGGTGTTCACCGTGCTGTACGGCGCGAACCCAGCGCAGTCGCGGTTCTCCGCCGACCTGATCGCGCGGGAGCTTCGCAGCCCCGTACTCGGGTGGGGCGACCTGCCGATCTTCTCGTTCAACGCGTTCGCGGCGCCGGGCGGCGAGAGCGTGCCGGGGTACGGGCTGTCGCACCGGCGGATCGCGTACGGCGACGGCGTACTGGACGGGTTTGCTCGGGTCGGTCTGGCGGACGTGGCGCCGTCGGCGATCCTGGCGCACGAGTTCGGTCACCAGGTGCAGTTCTCGGACAACTTGATGCGGCTCGACCTGTCCGGACCTGAGGCGTCGCGCTGGGCCGAGCTGCAGGCGGACGCGTTCAGCGCGTATTTCCTCACCCACGCCCGCGGCGAGTCGATGAACTGGAAGCGGGTGCAGGACTTCGGCCAGATGTTCTACCAGCTGGGCGACTGCGGCTTCACCGCCGCCGGCCATCACGGCACCCCCAACCAGCGGATGCGGTCGGCCCTGTGGGCGGCCGGGCTGGCGGCCTCGCTGCGGCCGCGCGGGTTCATCCTGCCGGCGCGGACGTTCAACGACGACTTCGCCGCTCAGTACCCGCAGCTGATCGCCCCTGACGCGACCACCTGACGTCGTCGCGCGACAGCTGCACGGGCCCGGCCCAGGGCGCCGTACGCCGTTCCCGGCGTACGGCGCCCGCGTCTTCAGGGGCCTCCGGAACTCGTTTTGGACAGTCGGCCCAACTCCTCTATGCTTACGGCTGTCCCTGGAGCTTCGGCTCCCGCGGGTCCGAGTCCCCATCGTCTAGTGGCCTAGGACGCTGCCCTTTCAAGGCGGTAACGCGGGTTCGAATCCCGTTGGGGATACGGTCGAAAGACCGGTGCAAGAAGTACCTCGAAGATGCTGTAGGATCATCGAGTCATTTGGCCCAGTGGCGCAGTTGGTTAGCGTGCCGCCCTGTCACGGCGGAGGTCGCGGGTTCGAGTCCCGTCTGGGTCGCCAGGAGAAGGCGGCGGTGTCCACAACACCGCCGCCGAACTTTCTCCCGGTCAGGTAGCTCAGCTGGTAGAGCGTCCGCCTGAAAAGCGGAAGGTCGGCGGTTCGAGACCGCCCCTGACCACCCTTCTCACCTGCGGTTTCTCGTTCTGAGAACCGCCGATCCTCCCGCTAGTCCAGCAACAGGTCCAGCAACGTCTACACGGCGACCGCCTCCGCGAGCTGGTCCAGCGCCTTCCGCTGGTCCTCCAGCGATGCGTGCGCGTAGATCGCCATGGTCACCTGTACGTCAGCGTGGCCCACGATCGCCTGGACGATGTGCGGCGGCACCTTGAGCCGTAGCAGCAAGGTCACGCACGAGTGCCGCAGGTCGTGGAAGCGCATCTCACCGAGCCCAGCTGCCTCGCGCAGCGGGTACCACGCCCGCCGCAGGTTGTCCGGCTCGATCGCCGTCCCGATCTCGGTCGTGAAGATGTAGCCGGTATCAACCCACTTCTCTCCGGCCGCCAACCGATCCTTTGCTTGTAGCGCCTTGTGGGTTCTCAGCTCGTCCAAGCAGAGATCGATCAGCGGCACCGTCCGGCGCGACTTCTTGGTCTTCGGCGTCACAGCTCGCAGCGCCCCATCGACCCGTTGCAAGGTGCGGCGAATCGTCACTGTCTTCTCCGCCCAGTCGACGTCTTCCCACTTCAGCCCCAGCAGCTCGCCGCGACGCAGCCCCATGAACAGCGCCAGCACGAACAGCGCATGCAGTCGCGTCGGCCTTGCCACCTTCAGCAATAGCCGGGCCTGTTCCTCGGTCGCTCCCCGATTCGTGTCGTACTGCGCGCCTTCCACCTGGACCAGCTTGGCCACATTCCGCTGCAAAACCTCTTCACGGACGGCGGCCTGCAACGCATTCCGCAGGACGGCGTGAACTTGCTCCACGAGCCGATCCGAGGGGAATCGCTCGCAGCACTGGCCGATCGCGCAGCACTTCGCCTTGTCGCCCCGGCGTCCGTCGTATCCGTGCTTGCAGCACAGGCACGTGTTCCGAACGCGCTTCATGAGTAGCCGAACGTCGGCCCCGGTCAGCTTGTGCAGCTTCTTCCGACCGAGGTGCGGAATGAGATGCACCCGCGCCACCACGTCGTACCCCTGGTGCGTCTTCGGCTTCCTCGCGGGTTTCACGATGTGCTCCAACCAGTACGTGAGATAGGCGTCGACGTGCCAGTTCGTCGCCTCAGCCGGGATTCCCTTGTCCGACTTCGATTGCAGATCACGCAGCTTGCGAACAACCGCGTCCTTCGTCTTGCTCGATACCTCCTTCCGCCGATAGGTGCCGTCAGCCATTAGCAAGTACGCCGATCCAACCCACAGTCCCCTGCTACTGCGGTAGTAGATCGACCCTTCACCGTTGGACGCCTTCATGCTGCGGTTTCCTCCTCCAGGAGTTGAATTGCTTCTTCCAGAGCCGAGACCCGCACCAACCGGCGAGCGCCGATCTTCACGGTCTTCAGTTTCCGAGTGCGGATCAGGTCGTAGAGAGTCGAGCGGTGAATGCCCAGCCGAGCGGCAGCGTCGTCCGTGGTGATCAACAGCCGTTCCGCGTCGGCAATCTGAACCGTCGTCATGTCGCGTGTGGCTCCGTTCTGTCCGGCCGTGCTCATGCAGTCGCTCGGGTGGCGTGGGTGTCGTCGGAGAGGTCGGGAACAGCTCGGGGGACCCAAGGCGTACCAGCCGTACCAGCCTCGTTTTGCCTGGTCAGGGTCGATGAGGCTTGGGTGGTTGGTACGGCTTGAGCCGTACCAGTGGCGGAAGGGTCCTCGGGGCTGACCTGCGATAACGAGGCTGGTACGGCTGGTACGGCTTCCTCCCCGGTTGGTTTTGGCTCGGGGCAGTAGCGGTTCCATGCGTCGGTGAAATCGCTGCGGTAGTAGCCCTTGGCCTGTCCGGTGGGGAACCGGATGGTGTCGCTGTGGATCTCGAAGTCCCGCAGCAGGTTGCCCATCCGCATTGCTGAAAGTCCGGCTTTCCCGATGGTTGCCCAGGGTGCTTCGGGGTCGCTGCGGAGCCGTTCGAGCAGGGTCGCGGTGGGCAGTGCGTCGGCGTCTTGGAACGCGGTGCGGCTGTCGGCCAGTAGCCGGGTCGGTGTCGATCCTTCGTCGCTGGCGTCGCGGTCGCTGGTGAGGGCTACGGCCGCTTTCCGTGCGGCGCGTGGCCACTGCCCGCCTGCGAGGTCGGCAACGGCGATCATCGGCTCCCAGGTGTCGGCGGCGCGGTCTTCGAGCGGCATGTCCGGCGCGGCCTTGGTCAGCTCGATCACCTGCGGCGCTAGCCACTGATTGAGGAGCTGGCGCAGCTCGTCCAGCTCCGGGCCGTCGCGCCGAACCCGGTACGGTGCGACCTGCTCACCGGGTGCGCGGCGGCGCATCCGGATGACGGCGGCGCGGTCCTCGATGGTGTCCGGCATGGCACCGATGCCCGCGAGCGCTGCCATGGCGAAGGTCTGGATCTGCTCCACGTTCTTGGTCCCGGCGTCGTAGCGCAGCGCCGGACGGCCGCGTTGGTGACCGGCGTTCAGCAGTCCGCGCAGGTCTTCGTTATCTCCGGCTTTGGGGCCAAAGATCGTGTCGGCCTCATCGATCAGCAGCGTGGGCGGGTCGGACGGTGCCATGCCAATTGAGCGGTAGACCGCTGACGGCGACGCGTTCACGGTCATCAGCGGCCGGTGGCACATCCCTTCCACCATGTCCAGCAGCCGCGACTTTCCGCAGCGTCGTTCGGGTGCCCGGATCACCAGCCGTGGCGCGCAGTTCCACGCCTTCACAGCGTGGCTGGCGGCGATCCACAGCACCACGGCAACCGCGGCTGATGTGCTGGGCAGGATGACGTAGCGGGCGATGGTGGCGGCCACGTCGTCCAGCAGCCGGGCACCGTCGATCGGCTGCGTCGGGTCGATGCTCTCGGTGGTCATGCGGCGATCCCTTCGTCATGGAAGCCACCGGTAATGGCGGCTCGAATGTCGCGGGCGGTTTGCTCGACTTGCTGCCCCACAGCAGTGAGTACGGCGATCGCGTCGGCGTGGGTGATCGCACCGGCCGCGACCATTCGCGCAACGCCTCGCGCAGCGCCGTACAGCGTCGTTCGGCGCTTGCCCTCGGGTGCATTCCGTACGGCGTCCAGGTGAGCGATCAGCAGGCGATCGGGGCGGGAGATGCCCCCCGCTTCCGTGATCCGGATCGGCGCGGCCGGGTGGGTGGTGGAGTTGGCCGGCGCACTGGGCAGGCACGCGTCGATCAGCGCGGGGGGCATCTCGACCGGGTCGCACAGTCCCTCGCCCCACCGGTACGGCTGGTGAGTGCGGTGGTGGATCGACGGCGGGAGAACGACGTACCCGCCGTCAGCCTTCACATCAATCCCTGACCGGTCCGGCATCGGACGCGAGCCGATCTCGCGGCCAGGGTGGCGGTAGTACAGGTGCACTCCACCTGAGCCGGTGCGAACCCACAGCGTGCGCGGCACCAGCTCATGCGCCACCAACTCCGCGAGGCTGTCGTTGCCTCCGTGCGCGGGGTCGACGTCGACCACCACAAGCCCGGACACGGCACCAGTTCGGACGGCGAGCTGTCCGGCCGGGACGGCAGCGACGATCTGCGCGATGCGTTCGGGGTCGGTGGTGGCGGCGTAGAAGCCATGGCAGGTCAGGTGCCCGCAGGTGGCCGGGTCGTGCGCGTCGCGTGGGCAGTCGTCGCAGTTGGCAACGGGGCGCTTGGAGCGACCGAGCATGAACACCGGCCAGCCACGCTCGGCGGCGTCCAGGGCGGCGGTCAGCAGGTCGTTCATCGGTGGTTCCTCCTCGAGGTGGTGGGCTAGGCGGCGTGTGGGTAGCTGGCGGCGTCGATGCAGGTGAGGCACCGACCGTCCGATGTGGGGATGCAGTAGGGCTCGATCCGCTCGCACAGTCCGCAGGTCCGGCGCGCTGTCATGGCCTTGTCGAGTGCGTTGAGCTGGGCGGGTGACGGGACGCGGGAGGGCTTGGCGAGGTCGAGCCGGTACAGCCACGCCCAGCGCTTGCCCTTGCGCCAGACCAGCAGTGCGTACGGCTCCTGTCCGCCCGGAGACATGCGCATCGCCCGGAGCTGGCGGCGGGTGGCGAGTCCTGCGGGTGCCCACCGGAACCGGAACACCGGGGTCCCGTGGTAGTCCCAGCCGAGAGCCTGCTTGCCGTTCCACAGCTCGACCCACTGCGACTTCGCCGGGTGCAGACTGAGACTGTCCAGCGCGGCGCACATCACTTGTCGCCCTTGCTGGTGGAGTTCTGTCCGGCACCGCGAACGGCGCGCATGTGGTTGATGACGTGCCGTCCGAGCCGGACCCGCAGACCGGAGCCGTCGCACTTCCCGCAGCGCCGGTACGCCTTGCCGAACGGGGACTTGAACTTGCCGACGCCCTTGCAGCGGCGGCACTTGCCGAACGGCCACACGAGGCAGGTGAACAGGTAGAACGCGGCAGCGGCGGTCACGATCAGTAGGACCGTGGCGACCTGCCCGGCCGTGTGGACGGCGGCGGTGAGGGTAGCGGCAGTGTCGGACGGGTCGCTACCCAGGTAGCTACGGTGGGTAGCGGCGGTGAGGGTGGCGGTAGCGGCGCGGGACAGCATGGGAAGCCTCCAACGGGCTGTTTTTGGGCGTGAGGAGCCGTGGCCGCTACTCGCTACGGGTGAGCGAACGGCCTGGTCAGGTTTGGGTTGCGGGGTAGCGGGACGGGTAGCGCAGCCGCTACCAGTAGCGTCGGGGCCGCTACTTCACCCGTCCCGCACCCACAGTTGAGTTGGTGACGCTCCGTAGAATGTTTCGGAGGTCAGTCGGTCTTGTCGCGGCGGGCCATGGCGGCGCGCAGGTCGTCGGCCTTGACGCCCTTGCGGACCACGCCGTCCCGCTTCACGTTCACGCTCGGGACGCCTTGGGCGCGGGCCTGTGCGGAGATCGCGTCCGGGGTGGTGCCCTCGTACTGCTCGGGCATCCGGTCCGCGAGCCGTCCGGCCGCCGTGTCCCAGTGCGCGGTGGCGTCCGGGCCCATCACGGCCAGCAGATCGGCCAGCACGTCACGGGAGGCGCGCTCCAGCTCCTCCCCAGCGGCCTCGCCGGTCAGGGTGCCGAGCTGCTCGCGGTGCTTCCTCGCGGCGGTGAGGATCTTGTCCGCGTCGGCCGCATCAGCCAGGAACGAACGCACGGTAGGCGTGCTGTCCGTGACCCCATACAGGTAGCCCACGCCCCGGTACTCGTCGCCCACCGGCAGCGTGGAGGCGTCGAACCCTTCCTGGTAGGCGTCGCCGCCCAGGATCGCCTCGGACACGGTGCGGTTGCCGCACTTGAGCGCGAACCGTGCCGAGTGGTTGTCCCGGTACCGGTTGAACAACCGGGACACGTCCCCCGCGCCGACACCAGACGGCTTCTGCGAGCTGGAGATCAGCACGACCCCCGCCGACGGACCGACCGCCTGAATCCGCGACAGCTTGGCCGCGATCTCCTTGTTCACCGCCTGGTCCTCGGTCTCGAAGTAGACCTGGAACTCCTCCATCACCATCACCAGCACCCGCAGATCCGGGTAGCGCGGGTCGCGCGCGAGTTCCCTTGTCAGCTTGCCGTCCGGGCACATCGTCACCGGCAACTGCGTCAGGATCGAGTTCACCCGGTCGATGTGCGCCAGCACCTCGTCCAGGATCGCTTGCAGCCGCTCCACCGGGTTGTCGTCGTTCGGGTTCGGGTGCGTGCCGAACACGGTCCGGTGGGCAACCTTCTTGAAGCCCAGCCAGTCCGGGGAGTTCTTGCCGTCAGCAACGATGAGCTTCACGTACGGGTCCAGCGACGCCCACAACGCCACCAGCCGGGCAAAGAATGTCTTGCCCTTACGCGGCTGAGCGCCGACTAGCAGCGAGTTCCACATCAGCAGCAGCGACACCAGCGCGTCCCGCTCGTCCTTGCCCAGCTTGACCGGTTCCCAGATCGAGCGCGGCTTGCAGTCCAGCATCTCCGTCCGGCCCACCGCGACGGCCAGCGGGTCGCGGTCGGACACGAACAGCGTGTGGCGGCGCGAGCTGGACTTGTCCGGCGTCAGGAATACCTGATTCACGTGCACATCCAGACCCGACGCGATCTTCTCCCGCGCACCAGCCACGTCCGACCAGCCCTTGCCGTAGGGGAGATCCACAACCACCTGAGACCCGGTATTGCGGGCGTCCCGCGACATGGGCGACCCGAACCGGACCTCCTGGTCGGCCTTGTCGGGCTTGCCGAGTCCGGCCGCGTAGTACGCCCGGAGCACGATGTCAGAGTTCAGCTTGCGGAACCGGGGCGCGACCACCGCCGTACCGACCAGGGTCTGACCGGCCGGGCGGCCATAGTGCGCCAGACCCGCGACCGCAGCAGCACCCACAGCCACCAGACCAGCGGCCGGGGCCGCATTCCACGCGATCGGCAACCCGATCAGCAACCCCAGGTTCTGCAACGCCAGCACACCGCCACGCCACAACCGGGTGGCCTTGAGCTGGCGGTGGATCTTCTCCCACTCCTTCAGCTCGCCCGCGTCGGCCGCCTTCTGCTCCAGCGCGACCGAGTTCGGCACCCACCACCAGCGCATCTGCTTGCCGATCAGCCGCGACAGGCCGCGACAGGCGAACCAGGCGAACTTCGTTGCATACCAGGGCGAACGGACCGCGTGGAACGCCGTCACGTGCCCGGCCCGGCCGCCAGCTCGGCGCATCGTTGCGGGCAGCGCCTTCGGCCGCAAATGCACCGGCACGATCGGCAGCCGCTCCCCCGACTGCACCGGCACCGGCAGCGACGGCGAATCCACCGGAACCAGCACGTTCCCCGTCGCCGGGTCATCGTCGGCGTCGCCGTCCAGCGCGATCTCGTAGGCGGTGTCCATCGACTCCACCTCGCCCGCCGACAGCGGTACTAGCGCGCCGGCCGATTCGGTCGGGCCCTGCGCGGACTCTGGTGCGTCGTCGCGGCGGGCGCGGTGCGCGTCCAGGTCGATCGGGTCGGGCAGGTTCTCAGCGTGGTTCTCGGACACGTCAGTGGCTCCCGTTCTCGCGGGTGTGGATCAGGTGGGCCAGCGCGGCGCCCATGCCGAGCACGGCAACGGGCAGGCAGGCAACGACAGTGGTGATCGGCCAGGGCGCGGCCGTGACGCCAGCGGCCTCCAGCAGGTGGTAGGCGACCTGCCCCAACGCGCCCAGGGCCAGCGCGGACAAGGCCGACCGCTTAGCGAACCGGCGAGCGCGGACCGGGACTCGGCCGGACAGCCAGACCCGCAGCGCGAACGCGGCGTACGTCTCGACACCGATCGGCAGCGTGATCGCAGAGTTCAGGGTGAACCCGTCCGCGATACCGGGCAGCGGATGCACGATCCCGAACCCGGTCAGCTCACCCAGCCCGACCCAGCCGGACCAGACCGCGACGAACGCAGGCAGCGCCAGCAGCAGCACCGGCCACGACCGAAGCGGGCGCATCTCGTCCCCGGTCTCAGCGTCGGCGTCCGTGGTTGCCTCGGAAGCCGGGGAGATGCCCCCGCGCCGGGCTAGCCGCGGGAACCAGCCCCGCCAGCCCGCACGGCGCGACGGGACCAGGTCTGCAGGCTGCGTGACCTGCGGAAACTCCTCCGCAGCAGCGTCGACAACCGCAGCACTACCGTCGGTCTCGGTGGTGGTCTCGTCCGGGTCGGGCACCGAGTGAAGGTGCGTCTCCGAGCGGTCCTCGGCGCGCTCCTCAATCAGCGCGGCGTGCACGGCCTTGGCCTTGTCCTTGCCGACCCGCAGATGCTTCATCAGCCGGTTCTGCGACGGGACCTCGCCCAGCTCGGCCGCAAGACGGCGTCCGGCCGGGATCAGGTCCTCGACCGGGACCGGATACGACGTGCGAAGCGGAGTACTCATGGCGTCTCACCTCCGGTGAGCTGGCTAGCGACCCAGCCGCCCGCGTCGGGCAGGGAGTCGGTGGTGTGCAAGACGTGATCGCCGCGCCAGACGATCCACGCCGTCCCCAGCGCCGTACGGGGCGAGACGACCTGGACCAGGTCATAGCCCGCGACCTTCCACCAGCCCAGGTCAACCTGGACGAGATCCGGCACCGCTGTACCGGCCGTCATCAGCGCGGTCATGCGGCACCTCCCGCGCCGGTGAGGTCCTCCGTGCCGCCGAAGTCGTAGAACGTGGTGATGCGATCGTGGCGATCCCACGTTGATCCGCACCGGCCGCACATCTCTCCGCCATTGCGGAGCGTGCTCCGCACCACGCTGCCGTGGCAGCCACACGGCGACGTCGGGGCACCAGCGAGGCAGGCAAGCCTGCGCTTAACGGTCATGACGCGGCGCTCGGCGCGCCGGACCCGGCGTCGATCGAGCGCCGACATCGCAGCGCCGGCGTTGAACACCGAAATCTCGGCGTTCAACAGGTCCAGCTCGGCCTCGATCAGCGGCCATTCCTGCTCGATAACGGCCAGGTCAGCTGCCGATGGTTCCTGGCTAGCGACAGCCGACAGGTGGATGATGCTCATTGGGTTGTGCTCCTGTTCGTGAAGGGACTGGACCGGCCCTGACGCCTCGGCGGTTGCACCCGCCGGGGCGTCGCTCTGTCGGGCCTGACCAGAACATGAAGCGAAACTATGGTGCGCACCACAGTAGCGCTTGACAGATGGTTGCGCAAGCGAGGTGCGATACCCTGGATGGGTGACTGATCTACGCGACGAGTTGAAGTCGGCGACGCTCCGGTATCGCGGGACCGAGGCGGCCCACGAGCAATCCCGGGCTGAGATGCTGGCGGCCGTCCTTGCGGCGCTCCGTGGCGGTGTGCCGCCTACTGAGGTCGAGCGACTGTCGCCGTTCACAGCGGCGTACATCCGCAGAGTTGCCCGCGCAGAAGGCGTCCCGCCAGCGGCACCGGGGCCGAAGCGGGTGAGCTCCTGAGTGATCGGCTCGTTCATGCCTCCAGCGTCAAGGCGAAACGAGCGATTGATGTGCACTCCGCACGCTGCGCACTTTTCTGCGCATTGTTCGGGCTGACAGCCGGTTCACTAGAGGGACCACATCAACCGAGGGGAAGTACAGATGCACGTAGGTGAGCGCATCGGGGCGTACCGCAAGCGACGCGGTATGTCGCAAGACGCCCTGGCGGGACTCATCGGAATGTCGCGCTCCTGGCTGTCGCAGGTCGAGCGCGGCATTCGTGGTGTCGATCGACTGTCCACCCTGAACGACCTAGCTACCGTTCTGCGCATCGACGTGACCGACCTCATCGGCCGGGAGTGGGTCCTCGCACCGGACGCACCGGAGCACGTCAAGGCCGTCGACGCCGTCCGAAGCCAACTGGCGAGCTACCACCATCTCCTGGGTGAGCCAGCAAGTCCATGGCCTCTCCCCCAGCTCCGTAACGGCGCTGTGCAGGTCCACCAGGCTTACCAGGCAGCCAACTACCACACGGCCACGACGATGCTCCCGGGCCTCATCCGCGCGGCCGACGCGTACGACGGCTACCAAGGCCGCGACGGCAGGGAGACCCACCTAGCGCGATGCTCGGTCTACTCGGCTGCCGCCAAGCTCCTTACGAAGGTCGGTGAGCATCAGCTCGGCTGGCTCGCCGCCGACCGCGCCACCCATGCAGCCATGGCCGCCGAATCCAAGGCAGCACAGGGTCTCGCGGCGTACCAGGTCGTCTGTGCTCTGCTCCGCAGCGAGCGCACCGACGACGCGGAACGGATCGCGGTCCGATCGGCCGAAGGTCTCATGTCGATGACCGGCTCCGACGCGCCTGACGCGGTGTCACTCGCCGGTTCCCTGTGGCTCATCTCCTCGGTCATCGCTGCGCGCCGTTCAGACCGCGCGACGGCAACCGAACGGCTCACGACTGCCGGGCAGCTCGGGGACCTCCTGGCGCACGATGGCAACCACTGGTGGACCGCGTTTGGGCCCACCAACGTCCTCATCCATCGCGCCTCTGTCGCAGCCGAGTTCGGGGAGCCGTCCAACGTCCTGCGGGTCGCTACGGAAATCGACCTGGACGCTATGCCGGCCGGACTCCAAGGCCGCCGTTCGCGCCTGCACATCGACCTGGCATGGGCGCAAACCCAAGCCAAGAACGACATGGAAGCGATCCTGCACCTCCAGGCAGCCGAGCGCGTAGCTCCCGAGTCGATCAAGTACCACACCATCGCCCGCGAGCTGGTCCGCGAACTCCTCCGCCGCTCCCGCAAGCCCAGCCCGTCCCTGACCGCTATCGCTACCCGCGCAGGAGTCCTCGCGTGACCAACCGAACCCTCTACATCGTCGTCTGCGGCGCACCCCTCGCCTCCCGGGCCGCAGACGGCGTCAAGGCCGCCCGAGCCAACGGCTGGGACCCCTATGTCATCCCAACGGAGGCAGCCCTCCCGTGGCTCGCAGACCAGGACCTAGGAGATGCTCCGGTCATCACCGGCAACCGCACCCCGGACCAGCCGCGGCGCACCCCATCACCCGACGCGGTTGCAGTCGTCCCTGCGACCTTCAACACCCTCAACGCCTGGGCCAACGGCAACGCTCACACGTACCCGTTGACCATCCTTTGTGCCGCCCTAGGCTCGCGCACACCGACGGTTGCCGTTCCTTTCGCGAAGTCTGACCTGACCGGCCACCCTGCCTGGCTGGCGTCGCTTGCCGTACTGCGATACGCAGGCGTCGGCATCTCCGATCCTCACGACGGCTCGTCCACCTCGCTTGCGCCAGTCGAACCCGGGACGGGGGAGCAGGTCGCAGAGACCTTCCGGTGGGAACCAATCCTCAGCCAGCTCGAAGCTCGGCTCGACTCATGAGCGAGCTCAAAGATCACCGGCGACGCCGCGATCCCGAGACGACCTATTGTCAGATCATGTCAGGGTGGCATCATGTTTGGTCCTGAGCAGATGCTCGCTGCCGTTCGCGATCGGAGTGGAGACACGTGCCGAGTGTGCCGCTGAGCAGCGAGAATCTCGCCATCGTAGTCAAGGGGCACTTCAAGGCTGCGATCTTCTCCCCTGCGTGGATGTGGAAGCAGGAACTCATCGGTCCAGTGGAGTATGAAGCCGCCGAGGTCGAAATCATTTCGGCAGATGTCGCCAAGTTTCGCTGCATGTGGCTGGATTGCTTCATAAGCCCGGACACCCTCCAGTTCAGCACAACAGACGACGCCGAATTTGAACGAGTTCGAGATGCCATGGTCGGGGTCCTCCGCATACTCGATCAAACTCCTATCGCCGCTTTGGGCATCAACAGATCCATGACTATTCAAATATCATCCCCGGATCGATGGCACTCGCTTGGCGATAAGCTGATCCCTAAAGAGCCATGGGAAGATGTCCTGAAGCTGCCCGGAATGGCTGAGCTAACCTTATGGGGAGTCCGCCCAGATCTTTATTCTGGTCGAATCGCTGTAGTCATCGGTCCCACGCCAGATCAGGGCGTTTCGATTGCGTACAACGATCATTACGAACTGGATCGGGTCGAAAGTCAGCCTACAAAGCGTGAAGATATGCCGGACTTTCGGCCGAATGCTGTGGTCGAGGCAACGCAAGAAAAGATTTCGATCGCAACGGAGATTCTGCTCGAAAATTTCGAGTCGTCACTGACTCGCGCCAACGATCTTGCAAACCATGTTTTCAAGATGGGGGAGAAGGAATGACCGTAATTCGGGACGAGACCCGAGTATTCTCCGATCGCGTCTTGCCGACGGCAACGGAGGACAGATCAGCATTCGATCGACTCCTGATCACGTCTCGCGGGAACGAGCAATTGTCGTCTTCCACCATGGCGCCGTCCCCGAGCACACGAGGCGCCGGCACAACCATCACTGATGCCGGTTTCGATGTAGAGCGGAAGACTCGGTTCGCTATAGAGCGATCAAGCCGCACCGTCAGCGTGCCACCATCTGCCGCAGAGGTGCGAGTAACTGGAATGCAGAAGTGGGAGGGTCGAGTGATATCCGTTGAAGGCGAGTACTTCACCGCGGAACTGACCCCACTGGGGGACACGGGCGGCCCTGTCGTTCACGCAGACTTCAATATCTCGAAGGTCGCGCCCGAGACCGTGGAAGCGGGCGACGTGGTGTACGTGACCGTTAGGACAGTCAAGCCCGCCCGCGGCTTGACTGACACAACATCGGCCATACGCCTCCGACGACTGGGCGTGTGGACTGAGGACGAACTTGAAAACATCCAGCAGCGCGCACGCGATAGGGCTCGGAGCGTTGCCAAAAACTTCAAGTGATCCACTCGCTGCAGGGGCGCCGCAGAACAATGAGATCGAGGTGTCAGTCTTTGGCCCCGGGCGTGGCGAATCCATACTGCTCCACTTGGGTGCAAATGAGTGGATCGTTGTGGATTCATGCCTAAATCAAAGCGACGGAACGCATCCCGTTCTTGATTACCTTAGAGGCATTGGCGTAGACATTGCTACGCAGGTCATTCTTGTAATCGGAACGCATGCTCATGACGATCATATTACAGGTCTGGCTTCAGTGTTCGCACAGGCCAAGTCTGCACAGTTCGTGTCATCAGTTGCGGCCACGACCGAAGAGTTCTTCGCACAATTCGAAGTTGACCTCAGCATACAACCGCACATGCGAGCGAAGATTCGTGCGGAGTATGAACAGATCCTTGATGAAGTCGACCGACGCGACAGGGACGGACTATTGGCAATGTCTCGTCGCGACCTTTGGACCCGGCAAGGCAGCAGCGAATCGTCGTCAGCGAGGGTATGTGCGCTATCACCATCCGATAAGGCCGTCCGCCGCTCACAGCGACTGCTCGCGGCAGGGCTCGCGAAGCCCGACAGTCGCTATAAGTTGTCCTCCGGCGACCCGAACGAAATGGCGGTCGCATTATGGGTTGAGGTTGCGAACCATGCGATCCTCCTGGGCGCTGACCTTCTGAGAGGCCCCAAGGGATGCGGCTGGCAGGCTGTCCTTGCTGAATTTACGCCACAGATCCCGGCATCTCTATTCAAGGTGCCTCATCACGGTGCGCCGAACGCGCACCATGATGACGTCTGGACGAAGCTGTTGGAGCCCGAAGCAGTCGCTGTGTTGGCTCCATTTAGGGCAGGCGTGACACCGCGACCCGCGCCAACTGATATCCAGCGGATACTTAGCCTGACACCAAATGCCTTCATCACCGCAACGCCGAAGAAGCCCGAGTCCAGAGCCGTCAAGCGGACAGCCGCAAGTCTTCGCGAACTCACATCTTCCGTCCGCGAGCCCTGGGGAGTACCTGGCCATGTTCGTGCCCGCCGTGAACTGGATGCCGACCAATGGGTGATCGAGACATTCCCGCCAGCTCGCCATCTGTCTCAGGCGTAGCCGCCAGCTCCGGGCAGTCCAGCGACAAGTCCAGCAACACCAGGCGTCAGCGACGACCCGAGTACCCCGCGCAGCCGCCTTCTGCCACGGTGCTGCCAATCCCCGCACGTAGCACAGTCGAACTGAAAAGCGGAAGGTCGGCGGTTCGAGACCGCCCCTGACCACCCTTTCTTGAGCGTGGATCTCGGTCCGAGATCCGCCGAACCTCCCGCGATTACCGCAACCAGTACCGCAACGCCTACCCGGCGACCACCTCCGCGAGCTGCTCCAGCGCCTTCCGCTGGTCCTCAAGGGACGCCTGCTGGTAGATCGTTATCGCCATATGAATGTCCGCCCGCCGGACGATCGCCTGCACGATGTGCGGAGGCACCTCCGAGCCGGAGGTGCAAGGTCACACACAAAGCTGCAGATCGTGCGGGCGCAATCTCCTCCAGCCGGGCCGCTTCTCGCGGCGGATACCAGATCCGTCGCACGTTGTCCGGCTCGATTGCCGACTGCTACCGGTCGCCGTCGATGATGTCCGCCAGGATGACGGACTCTTTGCCGCATTGGCTGTCGACATCGTCGGGGTTAATGCGCTCAAGCAACACCTGCTTCCGAATCCCTTCGCGCACCGCCTGGCTGACGTTGGCGTAGGCCGACGCACACACCGATTGTGAACTCGCCACCTCCAGTCGGCGCGGCGCGTCAAGAATTTCCGCCAGGATGACGGACTCTTCGCCGCATTGGCTGTCGACATCGTCGGAGTTGATGCGCTCAAGCAACACCTGCTTCCGAATCCCTTCGCGCACCGCCTGGCTGACGTTGGCGTAGGCCGACCCACAGACCGATTGTGAACTCCCCTCGTGCAGTCCGGGCAGTTTGTCCAAAAGAGTGGAGGTGATCGTGAAAAACCCCCCGCCCACCACCCCGATCAGCGCCATAGCCAGCGCCCACTTGTTCTGCGACTTGACCTTCTTACGCTCGCTATCCGTATCGCGCTGGGCCGCTTCTGCTCTACTCCTATCGAGCTCGGCCTCCAAAGCCCTGATTCTCTCGCGCGCCGCTCTCGCAGAGGACGATCCGGCTATGCGCATGATCGCGGCCTACAGCTCGTCGCTGCTGCGGGTGCGGGAACTAGGCCGCTCGGGCAGTTGCAGCTTCTCGCGGCGGCCTTGGGCAGACGCACGTTGAAGCCATAGGTAGTAGAAGCCTGCGCCGATCGCGACAACGCTCAGAGTCAGGCCCGCCGTCCTTGCCCAGATGACCGTCGCAGTCTGAGTCTCATCGGAGAAGACGCGACTCGCGAAGATCAGGTTGGTCAGCGCGGCTAGGACGATGAGGAAAGCGACGATCACCCGCGCAAGCCTGCTCATAACCGCAACGTACGGGCGCATCGATCAGGGTGCAATAGGTAGCGAGCGCCGGGTGAGGACGGCGCGTAAGCCGCCCACCACCCCGCGCGCCGCTGCGTGCTCTCTTACTCAATAAGTATGCGAAGTCTGCAATATTGAGCGTTGAGCGGCTGGTGCTCCTGCGGCCCGCGAATAGCGCAATGCCTACCCTGCGACCGCATCTGCAAGCTGCTCGAGCGCCTTCCGTTGGTCATCCAGAGATGCGTGCGCGTAGATCGTCATCGTGATGTGAATGTCGCGTGCCCGACGATCGCTTGGACGATGTGCCGCGGTACACCGAGCCGCAGGAGCAACGTCACACAGAAGTGCCGCAGATCGTGGAGACGCATCTCCCCGAGCCCGGCTGCATCCCGCAGCGGGTACCGGATACGGCGCAGATTGTCAGGCTCGATCGCCGTACCGATCTCGGTCGTGAACAGGTAACCGGTGTCCACCCACTTCTCCCCCGCCAGCAGCTGTTCCATCGCCTGCCGGCGCGTGTGACTCCTGAGAGCTTCGACACAGACCCCGATCAGCGGCACAGTACGACGGGACCGGTTGGTCTTCGGCGTCACGGCTTGCAGGGCACCGTCAACGCGCTGAAGGGTGCGCCGGATCTGCACCGTGTCTCTGCCCAGTCGATGTCTTCCCACTTCAGCCCCAGCACCTCACCGCGACGCGACCGAGGTAGAGCGCCAGCACGGGCTCCGAGACATGGCGTAGCTCCTCTCCCGCGACCGACTCACGGCCCGGGCCTGATGGAGCCCGCGACAGTCCGCGATTGGATCGCGGATCTGGAGAGAGATCCTGACGACGATGACCACTTGGCAATGCAACTGTCGGAACTGAACCGTCGCCGCATCCTGGCAACCGCCGAGGCGAAGGGACACGAGAGCTGGAGTGAAGATCTGCTGCTCGACTGCCACCACGGGCATCGCGGCCACTCCAACGTGTACGGGCGACTCGTTTGCGACAGGCCAGCTTCGGCCATGACAACCCGCTGCCCTTAGCTATTCGAACGGTCGGTACGGGCACCCAACGCATGCGCGGGCAATCAGCGTCCGCGAAGCGGTATGCGTCCAAACCTCCCCCCCGATCCTTCCAGTTCGCTGGTGGGATCACGTCCAGGGGACGACGAGTTGGCAACGCTGTGCCGCCACTCCAGGCACAGCGCATCGGAGAGGCGATCTTGGAGACGTCGTGAAGCGCGTCGAGCTACCGCGGGAGGAGCACCACCTAGGGCCGTTTGTCGGTGATGCCATACGAACGATGGCGTGTTCACGTCTCGTATGTTTGCGACTAGCTACAAAGTGCGCCATCGCATGTCGTCGGGCGGCTCAATGAGTTGAGGCTGGCGGTCGACATCGCTCTGACCTCGCTTGTCAGGGGTGATGCCTGGCAACCGCTCGACTGGTCCCCAGGTATCCCAGAAGTGCCGCAGCCGACCGACAGAACCGAGCGAGTCGATCAGCTCAGGCTGCGCATGTGCGCCGAGCTGTGCCAGATCGTCGCGCAATTCGCGAAGAGCGGCGAGAGTCACATTGATTCTTACCCGAGATTCGACAGGAACCGAGTCGACACAGACCTCCAACGCGAACACCGCTAGCTCGATCCGCACGTTGACCAACTCTTGAACCGCGGGGGTCCACCGCGGGGGACTTCCGTCCAGCGCACCGAGAGCGTCGTCAATAACGATCCAGGACACCGCTCGGACGGCCTTTATCATGCTCTCCCGAGCCAGCCGAGCCGCGAGGTTGATCGGCAGGAAGGTCGACAACGGTATGGAACTTAGCCTTCCGATTGCCCGATCCCACACAGGCATACCTCGATCTAAGTCGCTAGCACTCAGCGAGATCATGGGCTGGATCGCACCGACAACAGCTACCTCGAAGATCCGGACCTCAGGAAGTACCCGCCGGGCCAGAAGCAGGGCCTGGAAACACGGGTTGATGTCTGCATTTTCCAGCTTCGCAATCTCAATTGTCGCGGTGGCCGCATTGAAGGACGCTTTCATGATCTCCAGGCGGTTGGTGCCGAAGAATGCTTCTGCCCGAAGCCAGGCCGGCATCCTCCGCTTGTCATCTACACCGGGCGGTTCAGCAGAAGCCACGAGGTCAAGCGCTCGATAACAAGTCAGTCCGGCCTCACATCCCAACGCAAACGAGCTAGCCTCAGCCGTCGCAAATGCCACACGCGCGGGATCGACATCCTCGCCTTCCGCCACGAGAACGCCACGGTAGCCATCCCATTCCAGCGTTTCGTGCGCCTCACTGTTGCGTAGCTGTGGCAGCAAGAGAATCTCAGCCGTTTGCGCGATCCAGCCTCCCTGCGCGATCATCGCTTCACGCAACGGCGATGTGGTCGGCGGCTCAGACCAGGTCTGCTCACGTAGACATCGCATCGCCCATCCATACTGTCGTACAGGACCTTCGACCAAACGCTTATAGACTTCAGCCAGCCCTAGAGCACGAACCTCTCGATCTTCTTCATTCTCGATTGAATAGAGGGCCCGCAAGACTCGGAGATGAGTATGCCGGAGCGCCCTCGCTCGACTCTCAAGATGCTCTAGGACCTGCTCCGCAATAGACTTCGGTGATTCCAGGAATCGAATAATCATTGAATCCATCGAAGCGTAGGCCATCACCTGATCATGCGCGTTTACCACGGATCCAACGATCCAAACGCACGCCAGCACATCAGTCACTGGCGGCACCCCCAGCGAGGCCAGATGGGAAAATAGACGCTGAAGCAGGAGGGAGTTGCGGTATCCATAGAATTGGAAAACCAAGGAAGGTCTGAAGTCACCCAGCTGATCGAGCGGAGGAGAATCCATTCCGAAAGCAACCTGAACCGCCTTGTCGTACTCATATCCTGCGTCAACAGTCCAGGCCGCACCGATCTCCCGCAGGATCCGTATCCCGTCGGGAGCTACATTCTCTCCGGCTACTACCTGACCCGAACGCATGACAGCTGCCATCGCGTCCTTGAGACAGATCTGCATACCTTCAAGGATGGCGCTCGCATCCTCCTCCTTGAAGGGTTCGAAGGGTTGCAGCGAGAGCAGGCGCGACAGCACGTCCCCACGTTGCAATAGAACGCCCTCGATCCAGTCTCGCTGTGCTGCATACGGCGCGGCATCCCCTGGCCAGCGCAGAATCTGCCCGATGAAACCTAGAATTGAACCCTTCAATGAGGCCGAGTGAGCTGACCATGATTGACGATTGACCGGAATCGTGTGTGATTCTCGCAGGGTCCACTGCTGCTCTATCGCAGCGCGGAGGTTGGCAGCAAGCCGCTCGCGAGCAGGTGGCGGGAGTGACACCGCTCCAGATTAACGCCAGGCACCCACGGCGCTCCCGATCGGCCGACGGCGACGCGGTTGGGGAGGCCATGGCCCGGACGCGAGCCCACGACAACTGATGCGACCCGCTAATCGCCGCCAGGTTCGCTGTTGAACACGACTTCAGACATTCAAGTACGTCCCGATTGCAGCCTCTCCTTGAGCGTGAACCGGTCAATCTGACACAACCGCCAGTCACCGTGACGCCCCTTGAACGACC
Source organism: Kribbella sp. NPDC026611 (assembly GCF_040638345.1). Taxonomy (NCBI): domain Bacteria; kingdom Bacillati; phylum Actinomycetota; class Actinomycetes; order Propionibacteriales; family Kribbellaceae; genus Kribbella; species Kribbella sp. NPDC026611. The sequence goes on along the minus strand of NZ_JBEZYC010000003.1, from coordinate 592,772 downwards.
ATCCGTAGTTGCACGCCCGTTGCACGCCACCGAGACTGGCTTTCGCTTGTGACAGTGACGATCTTCGCGGCCGTTACCGACCACTCAGCCCAAAACGGCTGGTTGCTTCCTTGCTGCGCAGAGCCAAGCGGAGACCGTGCGGTCGATACTGGCTCGGTGTCACCATCAGACTTTGGACCATCAGCGCTCAGACGATGCCAGTCCTAGCCCTCGCCATCGTGGTCGAAGCCCGCACGATCGTCAGCGACTGGAAGCCGGGCCGGAATCGTGGGACCAAAAGATTCCAGGGCTTCTTCTGGGGTGTGTCACTCCTCATTTTCGCCTTCGCGGAGCACGCGTGCTTTCGCGCTTTGGCTGGAGAAGAAGTCAGATCCGGGTGTTCCATCGTCATCCAACAGGGCGTGTACATCGGCATGGCCACACTCGTTGTCAACCCGGCCGTCGAGTTCCTGATCCGGTCGAACGCACGCGCCTTCGTGTGGCTGTCGCGGTGGAACCTTCAAGCCATGCGCGTTCTGACGACGACACGCTGGAGTCTGAATCGGCGTCTCCGCCGGCTGACGAAAGAACATGAAGAGCTGCGTCGCGTGACCGCCGTGTTCTTCGAGCGGGACCTACTGGTTGGAGAAGGCAGCGCAGGAGATTCAGGACGTCGACACACGGGAGGCAATGGTCCGAGACATCTCCGAAACGCCGGGCCAGAGTCGGCTTGCCGATCCCGGAGGGACGCCGTAGGCGCACTTGATGCGTGTCGTGGTGGACGTGCGATCGAGCGACCAGGGACGGGGCTACCTGCGCGGTCATACACATCAGCCGAGCTCTGTTCGGTGCCTCTGAGATGGGCGCCACTCGGATCGTCTCCGGGGGGTGAGGTTCGGCCGGCGGGCCGCATGGGCTCGCCCCGGCCCCGCGGGAGGCGCGCCCTTGATTCTTACGAGGTCAGTCCGTCAGCTGCCTCGGCCTGGCTAGTGTCCTCCGTCGATAGATGCGCGACGCTCGTCCGCCAGGTGATCTGCGACGGCCGAAACGCACGGATCGCGGCAAATCCGTGCATGTCGGATGACCGGTCGCGAGATGATGCGCCTATGGGCATGTACGACACATACGAGCCTCAGCCGCCGCTTGACTGCCCGATCTGCGGTGCGCCCTCCCTCGGCTGGCAGGGCAAGGACGGTCCGTGCGGCCTGTTCCTTTGGCGACAGGGGCACCGTCACCCGGTCGACCAACCGATCGACGAGGACGCACGAATCGAGCGGGATCGCTATAGCCAGCTCACGCTCCCACCGTCGTTTGGCCTGGTCGGGTGGTGCGTCCACGAACATCTCTACACAGCGGTAGGCCATGCCCCTGACGGCACATGGACCGCCACGGAGCTCGGCTGATCGCCGACCGAGCGCCTTGCCAATAACCGGCGCCACCGAGCACCGGAACCCCGATGAGAATGCGCTGTCATCGGCAGATCCGTGCGTTGCTCCGACACGCGGACAGATTTCTGACCTGTCGCATATCAGTGGGCGGAGTGACCTGCGACGGTGGACGGGCGCGGCAGGGTCAGAGCACGTCAGAGCATGGAGGTTGAGACGTAGATGACGTTGGCGAAGTCGTCGCGGGCGTAGGCGGTGGTGTTGGTCAGGTGGCTGTCGAACGGGCCGAGCTTGGTGATTGTGGTGCCGGCTCGGAGGACGAGTTGGAGGCCGTGTTCGGGCTCCCACGCGCATTCGCACTCGATGGAGACGTACACCTGACCGTCGGTGTCGCGCTCCACGTGGAACTCGTGACCGAGTGACACGTAGGCCCAGACTTGCTCTGGTTCGGCGATGTCGGGGAGAGGCTCGTTCCAGCCTTGTTCCCGGGACTCGCGGACGGTGTCGAGGTAGTACGCGAACGCGTCAGCACTAGCGGCGTGCAATGCGCTGTCATCGTTCGTCAAGAAGGCCGTCACTGCAGCGTGGACGGCCTCTTTGTCGTCATCAGCGACGTAGCTGCTGGGGAGGACGACCTGACCGACTACGCCGCCAAGTACGGAAGCGGTGACGGGACCGCTGAAGTAGCGGTGCAAGTCCTCGTCGAGCGTCAGCGGCCCGACTCCTGGCATCTCCATGAAAACGAACCTTCTCACACGACTCACGCCGGCGCGGCAGTCAGTTACGGGCGTAGGGCGCCGAAGAGGACGCGGCTCAGGAGGGCGCCGAGGATGAGGGCTACGAAGCCGGTTAGGGCGATGACGGAGATTACGCAGGCTAGGTTTTTGGCGAGGGAGAGGCGGCGGTCGAGGGTGGTGAAGCCGTCGGAGAGGACGGCGACGGTGGCTAGGGAGAGGAAGGCGACCGCGGCGATGATCAGGAGGATGACGTGGTGACCGCCCAGCGTCGCGGTGGCGGTGAACTTGGAGGCGTGGTCCAGCCAGGGACCGAGCGTGTACATCCAGATGACCGTGGCGAGGTCGGCTGACATCAGGAACCACAGCATGAGTGGTGGTTTGACGCGGGGGCGTGGGATCACCACTGCTGGGCGTGGAGTGTCGGAGAGGACAGGTGTCAGGTGGCGGCGGGGGGATCTTCTGGTGACGACGGCCATGGGGTCGGGCTCCTCACTCGAGCTGGCTGACCCCATTACGCGACGAGCGCGACGGACTGTTCCAGCTACGATGCCGCGGCGGCATCGTGCACAGCCGCGAGCTCCGCGACCAGCGGTTCGCCGGCGCCAGTGGTACTGCGGAACCACGCATGCGAGCCGCTACCGTCAATCAACCGCTTCACGTCAGCGGTAGACGGACCCCCGTAAAACAAGGGCTCCTCGGACGGTACGTCGACCAGCCGCGCGAGGCGGCGGTTGCGGGTGAGGATGCTGCGGGACAACCGCGACTCGGCGACCGCGCGGCGCCACTCGCCGAGGACGTACTGCGCGCGGCGTTGCCGGAGCAGCGTGCTGTCGGTCGCGGGGTCCGTGGAGCTGTCCGCATCGAAGACGTCGGCTCGCAGGTGCTCGAGTGGCGTGCCGCGAAGTGGGACCACCTCAGTGAAGACCGGAGTACGCGCGCCGACTTGCTCCGCATCTGCTCCGGACCGCAACGTCAGCAGCACCGGGTCCTGCGCCGCACCCGACCTGCGGTCCACCAAGCGGACCATGAGGCGGTCGGACACCGCAGAAGCCACCGCGCCAAACGCCGGGACCAGGACCCGAACCGCAGAACCCGTCGGCACCATGCGGACACCCTGGACGATGCGCGCCCGCAGCTGCCGCGGGTCGACCAGGCTGTCGCTGGAGTCGGTCAGCTGGACGGACTGGTCCCTCAGCTCGAACCTGCCCACGACAGGTACGAGTGCCTGCACCTCGTCCCAAGCAGTCAGTACGCCGTCCAGCTCGTTGTCGACACCGTCCACCGAGCGCGCCAGTACGCCGTACCCGTCGGCCAGCCGCGACAGTCCCGAGAAAAGGGCCCGCGGCAACGACCCGTCCGTCAGGCCGGTCAAGTAGACGGTGAACTCGCCGGCCGAGCGCCGGGCGAGTGTCAGCGCCCGACCGACGAGGTGCTGCCGCAGCGGTCCCAGGGGTAGCGCACGCGCCGCCCGTGCTCGGACCACTGCACGCTCTGCGTCCAGCAGCGCCTGGTCGAGCGGCAACTGCAGCCACCAGTCCAGCGCGTCGATCACTGCGAGCCGTCGCCAGGCCGGAGCCGGCGTCACCTCGAGCTCCATCTCGGCATCAGTGCCCAGTACGTCGCCCACCCGCCGAACCGCTTCAGCTCCGAGCAGCGTGGTCAACAGCACCGGGTCGGCATCGGCCCACCGGTCGACCTCGACGGCCCACCAGTGCTCCGGGCGCGCGAGATCGACCGATACCCGGACGCCCGGCGCCGGCTCGACCGTCCGCACCAGGTCCGCACGGCCATCGGCGGCCAGACGCACCTGGGGTTCCGACACGCTGAGGACGGCGAGCATCAGGCCGGATCCTCCTTCGCGCGTAGCCGGTCGGCATCCGGCATCGTTGATCAGATCAACGATCTCGAAGAGCACACCATGCGATGGACACGATCTCCAAAGGTTAGGACCCAAGTTCCGGCTGGTAAAGAGCGGGTAAAACCGGCCGGTTCAGGATGCCTGTGCCATCGTCCAGGCGATCCGGGCGCCGTTCCGGACCGGACAACCCTCCGGAGCGGCGACCTCGGTCCACGGCGGCGCGCCCCGGGCAGCCAGCTCCAGCATCGCCAGCCGGCGCAGTCCGTGGTACTGGTCGGCGCGGTCCCACACCGCCCGGGTCATGTCACCAGCAGCCGGGTTGTGCAGTCGCCGCAGCGACGTTGCGCTGGCGAGGAACCCGTCCCGTCGCCGGTCACGCAGTACGACGTGCTGGTCCGGCGGGAGCAGTGTGGTCTCCAGATCGAGCTCAACCCAGCACAGGTACTCGACGAAGGCCAGGACCAGCATGTACCGGTCTGGTGTCATCCCGTTGGGCCGATGAGCCGCCTGTCGCCGGAGCCGGCTCAGCTCGCCCTGCTCCCGCCAGATCAGCCGGAGCGCTCGGTAGCCGAGCCCTGGGTACTCCGGTGGCAGCGCGAGCCGGACACCATCTCCGGATGGGAGCTGCGGCAGACCCGGTTGACGGCGTACCATGCCAGCGGCCGCCTTACCAAGGGCGTCCCAAGCCTGACCGTGGTCCCCCGCAGCGCGAAAACCCATCGCGCGCGCGACCGTCCGCAGATTCGCCCCGAGATACGCATCGGCCACCTGACCCGATCCGAGGACCCCGAGCGCGGACCGCCAGTTCCCCGATTCCAAAGCCTGGACCGCCAGCAGATCGGCTGGCGTGCTCGTCGGTACTGCGGCCTCTCCGGTCATCGGGCACCTGCTCCGGTCGAAACGAACACTTCCGCTTGGGTCCTCGGAAATCTCCCGTCTCCCCGCGTACGCGTGGCTTCAGTTGGCTACAGGTAGAACTGAGTACTACGGTAGATCTCCGGTGCTGTACGGTCAATCGCGGGCGGGTCGGGGCTCATCGGCGGTCTAGGCAGGCAGGATGTCGATGGAATCCGGCAGGACCGACACACCGGAAGATTTCTCGTCCGAAGTACAGATGTAGTCGGGTGGAGTTCAGTAGAGTTGGTGTAAGGTTGGCAAGATCCGCCGTGGACCGAACCTTTCGGGAGTGACACACAGTGGCCCCTTCGCTAGAGGCCGTGCGGCTCGCCAGGAGATTGCGAGATCTCCGCGAGTCCCATCCGAAGCTGACGCAGGCTCAGCTCGCGCGCGCCCTGAGCGACGAGAGCCGGGTCGCGGTCGCGACGATCAGTTCCTGGGAGTCGCTGACCAACCCGAAGCTGCCGCCGGAGGACCGGCTGCGCTCCTACGCGTTGTACTTCGCCGGGACGGCGACCGGCGAGGGCGCACAGAAGCTGCCGCGCGAGGGCGACCTGACACCGGCTGAGCGTGAACGCTTCGGCACGCTGCACCGCGAGCTGATCGGGCTGCGCGACGCCGTTCGCCACCAGGTCGACTCTTCGGCCGGCACGCCGTACACCTTCGACTTCGAGACCGGACGGATCACGATCGTCTGCCCGGAGGCGCCCGAGGAAGGCCGCTCGCCGCTGGCCGACGAGCACAACCCGAACCACACCCGCCTCTACCGGTACGCCGACCTGGACGCGCTGATCGAGCTGTGGGGACACGTCCGCGCGTCCAACCCCGAGCTCCTGGTCCGGCACCGGCTGCCCAGCGAGGTCCTCGCTGACCACCTGTCCGGCCACCTGATCCTGGTCGGCGGCGTCGCGTGGAACCAGGTGACGCACCGCCTCCTGCGCGTCCTCGAAGACCTGCCGATCCGGCAGCTGTCGATCAAGGACATTGCCGACGGCGAGGTGTTCCGCTCGCGCGACGGCAAGGAGTACCTGCCGGTCTGGGAAGAGCAGAAGGGCACCGGCATCACACCGCCGAGCTCGGCCGAGCTCGTTGCCGAGCAAGCACAGGACGCCTGGCGCAGTGGCAATCCGCGCGAGCTGGTCGAGGATGTTGCGCTGCTCGCGCGACTGCGCAACCCGTACAACCACAGCCGCACCATCACCATTTGCAACGGGGTCTACTCCCGAGGAGTGCTGGGTGCGGTCCGGACGCTCACGGACGACGCCGTCCGCGAGCGCAACGAGGCCTTCATCGCGAGCCACTTCCCGAACGGTTCGTTCGCCCTGCTGATGCGGGTGCCGGTGGTCAACGGCGAGGCCATCACACCCGATCTCGAGATCGAAGACAACCGGCTCTTCGAATGGACCCCTCAGGAGAACGAATGAGCCGGGCGATCAAGCACGGACCCTCGCACGCGTCACTGCTCCGCGACGTCTCCGCGACCAATGTGTCGCCTGCTCGCAGCAAGCTCGACGCGATCGTCGTACCCGCCGGGCGGCCGGCGTCGGCCCTGCAAGAGGTCATCACGCTCAGCGCGAACCTGGGTGTCCCACTCGTCGTTCTGTGCAGCCTGCAGGCACAGGTCGAGCACGTGCGGCAACGAGTCGAGGACACGTTCGGTGCCCGCGCCCTGGTGGTCGACGTCAGCCCCGGGTATCAGCTGCCCTTCCGTCCGCAGACTTCCAGCGGCGACTTCACGAAGGCTTCGGCGGATCGGTCCAGTGACCTGAGCACCAAGCGGAACATCGGGCTCCTGCTCGGCCGGATGCTGGGCTGGAAGAAGATCCTCTTCGTCGACGACGACATCAGCCAGTTCCGCCGGGCGCACGTCGAGAAGCTGTCGGGCTTCCTCGACTTCCGCCCGGTCGCGTCGATGGTCAGCCGCGACTTCCCGGACAACTCGGTGGTTTGTCACGCGCGCCGGCTGGCAGGTTTCAAGCAGGACGTCTTCGTCAGTGGCGCGGCGCTCGGGGTCAATCTGCAGGACCCGAAACTGTCCTTCTTCGCCGATATCTACAACGAGGACTGGTTCTTCTTCGCCAAGCACGCGGCCGAGCGGTCGCTGCCGAAGATCGGTGAGGTTCGGCAGGCGAAGTACCGCCCGTTCGCCGACACCCGGCGGGCGGCCAGGGAAGAGTTCGGGGACCTGCTGGCCGAAGGGCTCTACGCACTCTTCGAGAGCACACCAGGCTGGAGCTTCAAGGAACAGCTCGCCATGGTGATGCGCGAGAACTACTGGCAGGACTTCAAGGACATTCGGCTCGACACCATCGTCGAAACGAGCAAGGCGCTCGAGACGACGCAGCTCAACGCGAGTCCGATGGACTACCTGACGATGCTGGACGCCCAGGAATCGCTCGAGGAAGCGAAGAAATGGGCGAACCTCATCACGCCGGGACTCTGTGTCGAGTTCATCGCGGAATGGCAGCAGGACGAGGCTCGCTGGCAGAAGTTCCTGCTGGATCTGCCGCTGGCCCGCACTGCCAACGACGCGCTGGCTGTGCTCGACCTGCCGGAAGGCGTCTCCTGCGGTTATGGCATCTCAACGACCTACGTGGATGCCCAGGCGAATCTCGAACCGGCCTGAGCCGTCTTCGAGGGGTTGTTGTTCGCCGGTCGGGGTGAAGCCGAGGCGGTCGTAGACCTTGCGGGCGATCTCGTTGGTGTCGAGGACCCAGATGCGCCAGTCGGTGACGTCCGGTTCGACGGCGCCGAGGTAGGCGAGCATGGCCCGCAGTACGCCGGTCCGCCGGTAGCGCGGGTCGACCCAGACGGACTCGATGTGCCGCTCCAGTGGGGGCCGGTCGTCGACGCGGACGGAGCTGGCGAGGCCGATGATGGCGCCCCCGCGCCGCACCACGACCCAGTGCCGGTACCGGAACCGCGCTCTCCACTCCGCCTCGCCCCAGGTCGATTCCACCTGGTACTCCGAGATGTAGGCCGCCGGCGAATCCTTGAGCGCTCGCAGGCGAACGTCCCGGAGAAGCCGCCAGTATTCGGCACCGAGCAACGCGAGTTCCAACGTCCGGCCCCCTCCGTCAACGGCGCACAGGCATCCATCCCAGTGTCGCCGTTTCACCCCAGCGCCAAACGGAGTACCGGCAATGTCACATCTCCTCAACGTTTCACGAGCAGATCGCCTTCTCGATGAACGCCTTGACGGAGGCGTCCGGATCGGTCTGGAAGTCGGGCGTGACAGCGACCGTCACCTGGTGCCGGGTGTCTTCCGTCGCGAACGCGTAGGCCTGGTACGCGAGGGCGTCGCCGTCGTTCCCGTAGACCCGGCCGCACGACGTCTCGTTCCAGGACAGGCCAAGTCCGTAGTGGCCGTCCTTGGTGCCCGGCTGCTTCATCTCGGCGAGCAGCCGGGGTTTGAGCAGCCGCCCGCCGAGCAGCGCGGCGAAGAACGCGTTCAGGTCGTGCGTCGTGGAGATCAGCTCGCCGGCCGCGCCCAGCACCGACGGGTTCCACTCGGTCAGGTCGACCAGACCATGCTCGCTCGGCACGTACCCGTGTGGGTGCGGTCCCGGGATGTACGGCGACGTACCGGGGAGCGTCGTACCGGTCAACCGCAGCGGCCGGATCAGGCGCCGGCGGATCTCGGTGGCGTAGGTGTGACCGGTGACCTTCTCGATGACCTCACCGAGCAAGAGGTAGTTGGTGTTCGAGTACGAGTACTGCGGGCCCGGCTCGAACATCGGCGGGTTCGCGAGCGCCTGCGCGATCATCTCCGGCGCCGTCCAGGTCCGCCACCGGTTGTCGAAGAACGCCTGGCCGGGCGGGAACGGAATGGTCCGGACGAAGTCGTACAACCCGCTCGTGTGGTTGAGCAACTGCCGGACAGTGATGTTCTCCCCGTTCGGTACGACGCCCGGCAACCACCGCTCCACCGAGTCCTCGAGCCGCATCCGCCGCTCGCCCACCAACTGCAGGACGACAGTCGCCACGAACGTCTTCGTGACGCTTCCCGCCCGGAACGACCCACCGACCGGCACCGGCCGATCCGTCCCCAACTCGGCGATCCCACTGCTCCCCCGCCACACCGCCCCCCGATCCCGAACCTCCGCCAGCTTCCCGATCCCGGCCACGTCGCCCAGGCCGTGGTCTGCCGGGACAGCAACCGCCAACCCCGGAACCGCTACCGCTATCGCTATCGCCGTCGTGAATGCTGCAACCTTCGCCCAGTAAGCCATTTCACCACCCTCACCAACCGGCGCCCGCGGCAACATCAGGGATCACCCTCGCAACACAACGAGTTCCACCCTGAGTGGGTGGAACTCGTTGTTGGGGGCAACTTAAGCGGCGGCGGCTGCCTCGGTGAGCTGTTCTGAGGTGGGCTGGAGCTGCGGGCTGGCGAGGGTGAGCAGGACGTTGGCGATGGCGAAGGCGGCCGCGGCCAGGAGGCCTCGTTCGTAGCCGGACTGCAGCGCCTGCAGCTGAGTGGCGCCGTGGGTCAGCTCGTTGGTGGTGTGGGTGATGGAGAGCGTGGTGACGATCGCCAGGCCGAGCGCCCCGCCCACCTGGTACATCGCGTTGACCACACCGGACGCCGCACCGGCCTCGGCGGGCCGGACTTCGGAGACGGCCGTGATCTGGCCCGGTACGCCGACGCCTATGATGCCGAAGCCGAAGATGATCAGACCGGGCAGGAGCTGGGTCGTGTAGCTGCCGGCGGCGTCGGCCTGCGACAGCAGGAGCAGACCAAGGACGCTGAGCACGGCACCGGCGAGCTGGACAGTCCTGGTACCGATTCGCTGTACCAACTGCGAGGCGAGCATCGCGCCGACGATCGCGGCACCGCCCATCGGCAGGAAGTGCAGGCCAGCGTCAAGGGCACTGTCACCACGCACCTGCTGCAGGTAGATGGCAGTCAGGAAGAACATCGACAAGAACGCAGCACCGTTCAGCGACAGCGATGCGCCGGACACACTCAGAGCGCGGGAGCGGAACAACCGCAGTGGCACGAGCGGCGCATCCGACCGCGACTCGACGACGACGAAGGCAGCCAGCAGGACCACACCCGCGGTCAGTACGCCGATCACCTCGAACGAGCCCCAACCAGCCGGCTCCGACCGGACCACGCCGTACACGATTGCCATCAGCCCGGAGGTCCCCAGCACCGCGCCGAGGGTGTCGAAGGTACGGCGACCGGTCGCGTGCCGCAGGTCCGGTACGAAGACCGGAATCAGCGCGACCAGCGCGAGCACGATCGGGACGTTGACGAAGAAGACCCACTGCCAGCTCAGGGAATCGACCAGGATGCCGCCGGCGACGACACCGAGCGTCCCGCCGAGACCGGCCAGACCGCCCCAGACGCCCATCGCGATGTTGCGGTCGCGGCCGTGGGCGAAGGTCATCGTCAGGATGGCCAGCGCCGCGGGTGACAGCAGCGCGCCGCCGAGCCCCTGGACCGCGCGGGCCGCGATCAGGAACTCAGGCGAGTTGGACAGGCCGGCGATCAGCGAGGTGGCACCGAAGAGCAGGAGGCCCGCGGTGAAGACCCGGCGCGCGCCGAGCAGGTCGGCCATCCGGCCGCCGAGGAGCAGGAAGCCGCCGAAGAGCAGCGTGTAGGCGTTGATCACCCACTGCAGGGAGTCGGCGGAGAAGTTCAGGTCCGCCTGGATGTGGGGCAGCGCGACGTTCACGATCGTCACGTCGAGCACCACGATGAACTGTGCGAGAGCCAGCACCGCCAGGGTGGCCCAAGGACTGCGTCGCATTGCGTACCTCACTCAGGAGAAGGTCTACACCGTATGTATACGCCGTAAGCTTACGTAGTAGACAGTAGGTCTACGGTGTAGACTTGTCAACGTGATCACCAAAGAGACCTCCCGCCGCCTCGACCCGGAGAAGGTCGTGGACAGTGCGCTCGCGATCGCCGACGACGAAGGACCGGCCGCCGTCTCGTTCCGGAAGCTGGCCGGCCTGCACGACGTGACCCCGATGGCGCTGTACCGGCACTTCAAGGACAAGGACGACCTGCTCGCGGCCCTGGGCGACCGCCTGCTCTCGGACGTCGTCCTGCCGGAGCCGAACGACGACCCGTGGGACCGGCAGCTGCACAAGCTGCTGACCGCGTTCGTCGACGCGCTCCGCGCGCATCCCCGGGTGGCGGATCTGACGCTGTCGCAGATGCTCATCGCCGAGCCCGGCCTGGCGCTGTCCGAGCGCGCGCTGGAGCTGCTCGTCGAGGGCGGGTTCGCGGTCGACGACGCGGCAGAGGTCGGCCGGCAGGCGATCTGCTCGCTGATCGCGCTCGTCACCAGCGACCCGATCGCCCGCGAGGTGAGCGATCCCGAGGCCCGCGAGGCGTCCCTGCGCCGCAAGCGCGCGGCGCTCGGCTCGCTGTCGCCGACGAAGTACCCCCGGATCACCTCGGCCGCGAACGCACTGGTCTGCCCGGCCTCACGCGACCGGTACTACGCCGTCGGCATCGACCTCACCGTCGCCGGAATCTGCGGGGTGCTCGACCGCGGCGTGTAGCACTCGGCAACGACCCGCCGTGAGGGCTACGCTCCGGAGCGGAGCGATACCACTCTCTATGGAGGTACGACGATGGCGGGGAAGTTCGAGCTCTACAAGGACAAGTCCGGGGAGTTCCGGTTCCGGCTGAAGGCCGGCAACGGCGAGGTGATCGCGACCAGCAGCGAGAGCTACGGAACCAAGGCCGGCGCGCTGAACGGGATCGACTCGATCAAGAGGCACGCCGCCGAGGCGAACCTCGACGACCAGACAGACTGAAAAGCCTGTAGAACAAGGGGGTTCTCCATCACCGTGGAGAACCCCCTTGTGGTTCAGATACCGTCGGAGAACACCACCGGCCGGAGCTCCACCCCGAGGCCCTCGATGGCCGCGTCCGGGATCAGCGCGGCCAGTTCGTAGGCCCGCTCCGGCGAGGCCACGTCGAGCACGTAGAAGCCGCCGAGGAACTCTTTCGACTCGACGAACGGCCCGTCGGTGACCGCCGGTACGCCGTCGCGCACCTTCACCACCACGCCCTTGGCCGGCTGCTCGAGCGCGATCGTGCCGAGAAACTCACCGGACGCCTTCGTGGTCTCCATGAACTTCCCGTGCGCGGCGCCGATGGCCTGCTGCTCCTCCTCGGACAGCGCGTCCAGGATCTCGGCGTTGATGTTCAGGATCAGTAGGTACTTCATGGGGTCTCTCCTCGATCTGCGGGGCCCCGCTCACGGGGTCTGTCACTCCTCAGTACGGAGCCGGCGCGACCACTTTGACATTGCGCCGGCGCAGTGGCTTGGAGCGGGTTTCAGGGGCCCTGAGCACGCACTGTGCTCGTTGTCACAGAAAGCGATCACGAGATGTGACCGAGGTCACATCAAAGCCCTCAGTTCCCGCCTGAACGCCGCTCAGCTGCGCTCAGGACACCCGGTGTTCACCTGGGCTTGCTGACCCGTCAGAGAGCCACCCAGGGCCTTTCCGGAGGGTCTTTGTCGATCTGAGGGTTTGCGTCGTGATCGTTCTGTTATACAGTCGTCGGCGGTTCGGTAAACAACACGAACCGCACACGGGTCAACGCCGAGCTCCGCCAAGGCTCGTGTGCTCCCCTCGAACACCATTGGCGGAGGTGGGGAACCCAAGATTTTGGGTCTTCGGCTGTGAGTGGCTGAAACCCTGGGGTGAAGTCCGCGGGAGCGGACCGGGCTATGAATCCCAGCCCGAACCCGACAGCTAACCTCGCAGGCGTCGGGAGACCAACCATGCCCGTCACTGCCCGACGGACTGCGCTTACGCACGCCGTCAGTCAGACCAACGAGACCCGGTCCACGGGCCGAAGTCTCGCCAAGCACCGCAAGCCCACCAAGGCCGGTGCACCTCGCGCCGCCGCTGCCGTCCTGTCGGTCGGTCTCGCGGTCGGCGGCGGAGCCGCTCTCAGCGTCGTCAGTAGCCCGGCGACCGCCTCCGCAACCACCCTGACCGCCGCGCAGCAGCGCGGTCACATGAGCATCCCGAGCCGGCCGTTGCTGCGACTCGGGGACTCCGGTCCGACCGTGAAGTACGTCCAGCGGGCCCTGCACCTGGGTCCGGACGGCTACTTCGGCACCAGCACCGTCCGGGTGCTGAAGAAGTTCCAGACCTCCTGGGGTCTGAAGGCCACCGGTTCCACCAACAAGGCCACCTGGGGCCGGCTCACCTGGGCCGCTAAGCACCACGTGCTCTACGGCAAGTACGGCGCCAAGTCGAGCAGCACCGGCACCTTCCGGGCGAAGGTGCTGCGCGAAGCGGCGAAGCTCAAGGGCACGCCGTACCGCTACGGCGGCACGACCCCCCGCGGCTTCGACTGCTCCGGCTACACCGGCTACGTCTACAAGTACGCCGGTCACAAGCTGCCCCGGACCGCCCGTCAGCAGTACGCCGCGACGAAGCACACGAGCCGCAAGGCCGCGAAGCCGGGCGACCTGGTGTTCTTCAAGAGCGGTGGCGGCGGCGTGTACCACGTCGGCATCTACGCCGGCGGGAACATGCTGTGGCACTCGTCGCACCCGGGCGCTCCGGTCAAGAAGGCGAAGATCTGGACCAGCAGCGTGGCGTTCGGCCACATCTGAGTCCTGACCGGTCCGCGCTCATCCCCCCACGAGCGCGACCGGTCGTCAGCGGTGCCGTCCCCCCAGGCACCCTGACCCCGAAACCGGCCCGCGCCGTCGTCCCCACCCCTCCGACGACCGGGCCGGTTTCTTATGATCAACCGAGTGTTCAGTCGAGCAAGCCGGCCTCGTAGGCCAGGATCGCGACCTGGACCCGGTTGGTCGCGTTCAGTTTGACCAGTGAGCGGGAGACGTGGGCCTTCACGGTGGCCTCGCTCATGAAGAGTTTGCGGCCGATGTCGGCGTTCTGCAGGCCCCGGCCGACCTCGACCAGGACCTCGCGCTCGCGGTCGGTGAGCTTGCTGATCCGCTCCTCCGCCGACCGCTTCCGGTCCGCGCGCGGGTCGCCGGCGAAGTGTCCGATCAGGCGCCGGGTCACCGCCGGCGACAGCATCGCGTCCCCGGCCGCCACCACCTTGATCGCCTGCACCAGCTCGCGCGGCGGCGTGTCCTTCAGCAGGAACCCGCTCGCCCCGGCCTGCAGCGCACGGAACACGTAGTCGTCCAGGTCGAACGTCGTCAGGACGACGATCTTCGGCGGATCCGGCAGCGCCTGCACCTCGCGGGTGGCGGCCAGCCCGTCCAGCCGGGGCATCCGGATGTCCATCAGCACGACGTCCGGGTGGTGCTCCTTCACCATCGAGGCGGCGTATGCGCCGTCCTCGGCCTCCGCGACCACCTGCAGCTCGTCGTCGGACTCGAGGATCATCTTCAGACCGGCCCGCACCAGCGCCTCGTCGTCCACGATCAGCAGCCGTGTCATCGTTCCCCTTCGTCCGCGTACACCGGTCCGGTCAGCCGGGTCTCCTGCCAGGGCAGCCAGGCCTCGACCTGCCAGCCTCCTTCGACGGTCGGTCCGGTCGTCAGCCGGCCACCGACCAGCTGGACCCGCTCCCGCAGTCCGACCAGGCCCGCACCGGCTCCAGGCAGCAGTGAACCAGCAGCCACCGGCCGTACGTTCGTCACCCTGACCGTGATGCCGGCACCCAGCGCCCCACGCACTTCGACATCGGTCGCCGCACCGCGGGCGTGCTTGTGCACGTTGGTCAGCGACTCCTGCACGACGCGGTACACGGTCCGGCCGACGGAGATGGGTACGTCGTCCGGGAGCGACACCTCGCAGGCCACGCTCACCCCGGCGTCGCGGGACGCGGCAACCAGCCGCTCCAGGTCCGCGGCCTGCGGTACGGGCGTCAGGTCGGCGCCGTCCACGCTGACGTCAGAGCGCAGTACGCCGAGAACCTCGCGGAGATCCTCCATCGCCTGCCGGGCCGTCTCGCGGATCAGCTTGGCCGAGCCCTCGACCTTGTCCGGGCCGACGGTCGGGTTCACCTCGAGGCCGCCGGCGTGCAGGGCGATCAGCGAGACCTTGTGGGCGAGGACGTCGTGCATCTCCTGGGCGATCCGGGCCCGCTCGCCCAGCCGGGCCTGCTCGCTGCGCAGCTCGCGCTCGGCCTCGGCCCGCTCGGCCCGGTCCCGCAGCGACGCCATCAGGTCCCGGCGAGCGCCGACGTACGCACCGATCGCGATCCAGGTCCCGATCAGAAACGGACCCGTGAACAGCGGCACCCAGATCTGACCCTGACCACCCCAGGAGTTCACGACGTAAGCGGCGTATGCGGCGACGCTGAGGATCGCCAGAGCCAGGTCGCGGCGGCGGATCGCCAGCGTCAGCAGGGCGAGGCCCATCGGGACGAAGATGCCGCCGGTGAGCATCGCCAGGACGGCGATCGCGGTCACCGTGACCGGGAAGCGGCGGCGCCAGAACAGCGCGAGCGAGGCGACCACGCCGCCGATCAGCACGTGCCAGTGCGTGATCGCGAAACCCTTGCTGCCGGAGGCGGCCTGCAACACGATCGTGAGCAGGCTGAAGCCGACGAAGATGATGTCGCGCAGGCGCGGGCCCATCCGGACCCACCAGGCGTACCACCTCCGCAACCGTCGCATTCCGTCACTGTAGTTCGGCGGTCTCGGGGTTCACCTCCCCCTTGCGGGTAGGTTCGGGGTGCTTCCGGACGACTTTCGTAGGGGGCGGCCGCAGCCGCTCGTCCGATGTGCGACCGGGGTCCCGACCGGTTGACTCGAGGTCATGATCACCGTCGAGAACCTGACCAAGCGCTACGGCAGCACCACGGCTGTCCAGGACGTGTCCTTCACCGTTCAGCCCGGCAGCATCACCGGCTTCCTCGGCCCGAACGGCGCCGGCAAGTCCACGACGCTGCGGATGCTCACCGGGCTGACGCCGCCGAGCTCCGGCACCGCCACCATCACCGGCAAGCGGTACGCCGACCTGCCGAACCCCGGCCGGGTCGTCGGCGTGATGCTGGACGCGGCCGCGCAGCACCCGGGCCGCACCGGCCGCGAGACGCTGACGCTGGCCGCGAGTCTGCTCGGCGTACCGCGGAGCCGCGTGGACGAGATGCTCGACGCCGTCGGCCTGGAGAACGCCGGGAAGCGCCGCGTCGGTCAGTACTCGCTCGGTATGCGGCAGCGGCTCGGGATCGCCGGCGCGCTACTCGGCGACCCCGCCGTACTGATCCTGGACGAGCCTGCCAACGGGATGGACCCAGAGGGCATCCGCTGGATGCGCGGGCTGCTGCAGGACTTCGCCGCCCGCGGCGGCACGGTGATCCTCTCCAGCCACCTGCTGGGCGAGGTCCAGGCGACCGTCGACCGGCTGGTCGTCATCGGCGGCGGCCGGATCGTCGCCAACGGTTCGCTGGACGAGCTCCTGGCCGGCTCCGGCACGCTGGTCCGCGGCCTCGACCCGATCGGCCTGCACCAGGCCCTGACCGCGGCCGGGCTGCAGCTCGAGCCGCTGGCGGACGGCTCGCTGCGCGTCGACGCCACCGCTGAGCAGGTCGGGCGCGCCGCCGCGGCCGCCGGCCAGATCCTGCTCGAACTCCGCCAGAGCGACGGCGCCGGCCTGGAGGACCTGTTCTTCCAGCTGACCGCCGCACCCGCTGCCGCCGCCTGACCTACCGACTCTTGGGAGCTCCCGAAATGACCACTGTCACCGATCTCGAAACCCCGGCACCGGCGCCGGCCAAGCACCGCGCCGAAGTCGCCACCAGCCTGCCGCCCGCGCGCGGCCAGTCGTTCCTGAAGCTCGTCACGATCGAGCTGCGCAAGTCCGTCGACACCCGCAGCGGCCGAGTACTGATCGCCGCCATCCTGGCGATCGCGCTGGCCGCGTTGACCTGGCAGATCACCCACCTGCCGGCGGGTGCCGCCGGCTTCGACGGCTTCCTCGGTGCCGCGTCCAGCGGTGTGATGCTGATCCTGCCCGTCATCGGAGTGATGGCGATGACGTCGGAGTGGACCCAGCGGACCGCGCTGACCACGTTCACGCTGTCGCCGCGGCGGGTGCGGGTCCAGCTCGCCAAGTTCGTGTCCGCGGTCGTGCTGAGCGCCGTCGTGATGACCGGCGTCGTCGTACTCGCTCTGGGCACCACCGCGTTGGCCGGTGGGGTCACCGATCACGCTGCGTCGTTCTCGGGGATCGGCGGCCAGCTCGCCGGGGCCTACCTGACCATGGCGCTGAACGTGGTCATGGGTGCCGCCTTCGGTGCGCTCATCGCGCAGACCGCGGTCGCGATCCTGGTGTTCTTCATCGCACCGACCGCCTGGTCGCTGGCCGGGCCGGCGCTGTTCAAGGACAACGCCAACTACCTGGACGTGTTCGGCGCGCTCGGACGGATCGCGGAGCGTGACCTGCACGGGATGGTGCCCGCGACGCTGACCGCGGTCGGGGTCTGGATCGTCCTCCCGACCATCGTCGGACTGTGGGCTAGCTCACGTCGCGAAGTGAAGTAACGGGGGCAGGACGCGCCTGCGCGGCCCGGTTCGAGGGGGCCGGACCGCGCCGGCGATGCGGTTGGAAGGCTGCTGGAGGTCCGGCTCTGGGGGCGGTGCGTGTGTCGATCCCCTGCTCCGGGTATCCTTGAACCACGATTACTGACGACTGATCCGTGGGCGCCACGCAGCGTACCCGGTTGACTTGTGCGAGGGGGTCGACGCTATGGGGCGCGGCCGTGCAAAGGCCAAGCAGACGAAGGTCGCTCGCGACCTGAAGTACCGCACCTGGGACACCGACTTGGACCAGCTCAAGCGAGAGCTGTCCGGCGGAGATCAGGGTGGCACCGCTTCTGCGAACGGCGACAACGACGGCGACGACTACGACGCCGACGATTACCACCCCCGTCGGTAGCAACACAGCCCGGGTAACTGCTCAGCGCTCCCTCAGGGTGCCTGAGCAGTTCACCGTGCGTCCGACGTAGTTCCACCACATCAGCGCCACAGGTGCGTTCCGTGCTGCCCCGGCCGGCGGGCTAGGGCAGCACGACCACCTCGACGGCACTCCTGTCGGTGGTTTCGCGTCCGCGCCTGGTCCAGCCAGGCGCGGGCTTTGTGCTGCCGGGCCTACGTTGCGTAGGTGCCCTCGAGGGTGACTGTGCCGCCGGTGGTCGCGGTGACCTCGCCGCATACCCAGGCGGGGATGTCGCGGGCGGCCAGCGCCTGGATCGCCGTGTCCGCGGACGACGGGTCGAGGACGGCGACCATGCCGGCGCCCATGTTGAGCGTCTTCTCGAGCTCGGGCAGCGCGACATCGCCGAGCAGGCCGACCAGGCCGAAGATCGGTGCCGGGGTCCACGTCGACCGGTCGATCCGCACCGACAGCTCGGCCGGAATGACCCGGGCCAGGTTGGCCGCGAAGCCGCCGCCGGTGATGTGGGACATGGCGTGCATCGGCTTCTCGTCGCCGCCGTTCAGCTCCTGGATCAGCTCCAGGCAGTGCTTCGCGTAGACCCGGGTCGGCGTCAGCAGCACCTCACCCAGCGTGGACCCCAGCTCCGGCACGACCCGGTCCAGCGTCCACTTCGCCCGGTCGAAGAACACGTGCCGCACCAGGCTGTAACCGTTCGAGTGCAGTCCCGACGACGCCATCGCCAGGACGACGTCGCCCGCGCGCACCCGCTCCGCGCCGAGGACCTCGTCCGCCTCGACCACACCGGTCGCCGCACCCGCCACGTCGTACTCGTCCGGCTCCAGCAGGCCCGGGTGCTCCGCGGTCTCGCCGCCGACGAGCGCCGTACCGGCCTCGACGCACGCCTCCGCGATGCCCTTCACGATCTGCGCGATCGTCTCCGGGACCACCTTGCCGGTGCAGATGTAGTCGGTCATGAACAGCGGCTCGGCGCCGCAGACGACCAGGTCGTCGACGACCATCCCGACCAGGTCGAACCCGATCGTGTCGTGCTTGCCGAGCTTCTGCGCGATCGCGACCTTGGTGCCGATCCCGTCCGTCGAGGTGGCCAGCAGCGGCCGCCGGTACGACGTCAGCGCGGTCGCGTCGAACAGCCCGGCGAACCCGCCGAGCCCACCGACCACCTCCGGGCGGGTCGCCTTCGCCACCCACTCCTTCATCAGCTCGACGGCCCGGTCACCGGCCTCGATGTCGACCCCGGCA
Source organism: Kribbella sp. NPDC026611 (assembly GCF_040638345.1). Taxonomy (NCBI): domain Bacteria; kingdom Bacillati; phylum Actinomycetota; class Actinomycetes; order Propionibacteriales; family Kribbellaceae; genus Kribbella; species Kribbella sp. NPDC026611. The sequence goes on along the minus strand of NZ_JBEZYC010000003.1, from coordinate 573,804 downwards.
GCGGCGTAGCTCGCGCCTTGACTCACGGTTGTCTCTCTCTGTTCGGGTAGGGCGTACTACGGCCGGCTGAGCGCGTCCGCGGCGCCGCCGGCCGCGGAGACCGCGGCCAGACCGTCGGCGTCGGTGGCCACCGGGACCTCGAGCAGGTGCTTGCCGAGGTACTCCGGGTCCGGCAGCGCGACCGGGTACACACCGTCGAAGCAGGCGCGGCAGAGCCGGTCCATCGGGACTGTGGTCGCCTCGACGAGGCCGTCCAGGCTGATGTACCCGAGCGAGTCGGCGCCGAGCGAGCGGCAGATCTCTTCGGTGTTCAGGCCGTTGGCGATCAGCTCGGCGCGGCTGGCGAAGTCGATGCCGTAGAAGCACGGCCACTTCACCGGCGGGGCCGTGATCCGGACGTGGATCTCCTTGGCGCCGGCCTCGCGGAGCATCCGGATCACCGCGCGCTGGGTGTTGCCACGCACGATCGTGTCGTCGACGACGACCAGGCGCTTGCCCTCGATCACCTCGCGCAGCGGGTTCAGCTTCAGGCGGATGCCGAGCTGGCGGATGGTCTGGCTCGGCTGGATGAACGTGCGGCCGACGTACGCGTTCTTGACCAGGCCGGATCCGTACGGGATGCCGGACGCCTCGGCGTACCCGATCGCGCCTGGCGTACCGGACTCGGGGGTGGCGATGACGAGGTCGGCGTCGGCCGGGTGCTCCTTGGCGAGCTTGCGGCCGATCTCGACGCGGGTCGAGTAGATCCGCTGGCCGGAGATCTGGGTGTCCGGGCGGGCCAGGTAGACGAACTCGAAGAGGCAGCCCTTCGGGTCCGGCTCGGCGAACTTGGTCGAGCGGAGGCCGTCGGCGTCGACCGCGACGATCTCACCCGGCTCGACCTCACGGATGAAGGAGGCGCCGACGATGTCCAGGGCGGCGGTCTCGCTGGCGATCACCCAGCCGCGCTCCAGGCGACCCAGCACCAGCGGGCGGATGCCCTGCGGGTCGCGCGCGGCGTACAGGGTGTTCTCGTCCATGAAGATCAGGCTGAACGCGCCCTTGACCTTCGGGAGGATCTTCGCGGCCGCCTGCTCGATGGTCAGGTCCGGGTAGCCGGCCAGCATCGAGGTCAGGATGTCGGTGTCGGACGAGGCGCTGTGCTTGGCGTTCGCCTTCGCGTGCTCGACCTCGACGTCCAGGCCGAGGTCCAGGTCGCCTTCGCCGCTCAGACTGGCGGCGAGCTCACCGGTGTTGGTCAGGTTCCCGTTGTGGCCGAGCGCAACGGACCCGGTCGCGGTCGACCGGAACGTCGGCTGGGCGTTGGCCCACACGCTCGATCCGGTCGTCGAGTACCGGCAGTGGCCGATCGCGATGTGCCCCCGGAGCGACGCCAGGGTGGCCTCGTCGAAGGCCTGGCTGACCAGCCCCATGTCCTTGTAAACGAGAATCTGACTCCCGTTACCGACCGCGATGCCGGCCGACTCCTGCCCTCGGTGCTGCAGCGCATACAGCCCGAAGTAGGTGAGTTTGGCAACCTCTTCCCCGGGCGCCCAGACACCGAAGACACCACAGGCGTCCTGCGGTCCCAGGTCCTGCGGGTCAAGATCCTGACTGAGCCGACCATCACCACGAGCCACACCCGCAGTCTACGGGACGCCGGCGGGTGCTTTTCGCGTTATGTCAGCCAGCAGCTCTGAGCTCCGCCGCAGGCCGGCTGGTCGCCCGCGGTGACCACGGACGCCTGCGCGGGTGCGAACACGCCGACTGTCAGGAGGACGCCAACTACCATCAGCAACTTCTTGATCACGACCGGTACCTTTCGAAATAATCCGAACCCACCTATTGAGTGCTCTTTGTCGACGCTCTCTGTATATGGTCGGTTCCGACAAGTTCGGAGGAGGAGGATCGTGCTCGAACCGCTGGGGCTCGACGAAGCCACTTTTGCGGTCTATCACGCCCTGCTCAACCACCCAGACAGTACGCCGGAAGAGATTGCTGCGCTAGTTAATCGCTCAGCAACAGAAGTCAGCGGACTGATGGACAAGTTGCGGCAGCTGCAGCTCCTGGTGCCGACCTGGACCAACCCCGACGGTGAGCACGCGGTGCACCCCCGGGTCGGTCTGACCAGCCTGGCCGAGCGCCGCCGCGCCGAGCTGGCTCGACTGTCCAGCGAGCTGAAGGACGCCGAGGCTTCGGCCGAGGTGATCGCGGAGCAGTACAACGAGTTGCTCACGGCCCGGACGAGCGGCGACGTCGAGGTGCTGAGAGGCCGCGCCAACGCCTCCCGGCGGATCGAGGAGCTCGGACTCAAGGCAAGAGACACCTTCTGGGGCCTGCTGCCGGCACACGTCGACGAGGCCGTCCAGCCGCTGGACCGCTCGCCCGACGTACCCCTGCTCGAGCGCGGCCTCAAGATGCGAACCGTCTACCTGCAGAGCATGACGACCTCGAAGCAGATCCTCGAGTACGCGGCGATGATCCATCGCCTGGGCGGCGAGGTGCGGGCCACCCCGACGCTCCCGATGCGCCTGCTGATCTTCGACCATGAGATCGCGATCATGCCGATGGACCCGGACAACCCGACCGCCGGCGCGGTGATCCACCGCAGCCCCGCAGTGGTCTCGGTGGCGCTCGCGCTGTTCGACGCCTACTGGTCGCGAGCCGTCGAACTGTTCGACCCCGAGGAACGCGAGAACGACACCCCGCTCACCCCTCACGAGGCCGAGGTACTGCGCCTCCTCGCCGGCGGCGCCAAGGACGAGCAGGTGGCCCGCCTCCTGGGCATCTCCCTCCGCACCGCCCGCCGCATTACCGCCAACCTCTCCGACCGCCTCGACGCCGCCAGCCGTTTCGAGCTGGGAGTAGCCGCGGCGAAACGCGGCTGGGTCTGAGCGCAGGTATTCGGCGGCGAAACTATTCGCCGGGCCGGCGATAATCTGCGCGTCGATCAGCAAACAGCAACACAATTCATCGCGGATTGCGGGGATTTCTGCTGAGCCTTCTTCGCCGCAGCCGGAATTTGTCATGAGCGCTATTTGGTGAGTCGGCGACGACAGGGACCGATCCGGTCGATGGCGGCGAAGTCGAGTGCACTGGTGGGGACTTCGGGCAGCCGGAGCTGGGGTGCGGGGGCGGGCGGATTGATCAGCCCGGTCCCGGGCGGGGGTTTCGGGCGGGCAAAGTGGTCTCCTCCGCGGCGGGCGGGTGGGAGCAATCCGTGCACGGCCTGGACCACTCGAGGAGACCAAACGGGTCACTGAATCCGGATATCAGGCAGGAAAGTGCCAAACGGTTGCCAGGAAAGCCGGAGTGTGGTTTAGTCCGCGGCTTTCCTGGCGACCGGTAATTCAGGTCTAGACCGTCTTCAAGGCGCCCAGGAGCTTCGTCAAGGACTCGCGGGCATCGCCGAACAGCAGCGTCGTGCGCGGGTCGTAGAGGAGCTCGTTCTCGATGCCGGCGAAGCCGGGGCGCATCGAGCGTTTGAGGAAGATGACTCGTTGGGCTTCGTCGGCGTTGAGGATCGGCATGCCGTAGATGGGCGCAGACGGGGTGTTGCGCGCCGCGGGGTTGACCACGTCGTTGGCGCCGACGACCAGGACGACGTCCGTGGACTTGAAGTCGCCGTTGATGTCGTCCATCTCGCGGAGCTGCTCGTACGGGACCTGCGCCTCCGCGAGCAGCACGTTCATGTGACCGGGCATCCGTCCGGCCACGGGATGGATCGCGTAGTCGACCTTCACCCCGCGCGACTGCAGCTCGTCGACCAGGTCCCGCAGCGTGTGCTGCGCCTGCGCGACTGCCAGCCCGTACCCGGGCACGACGATCACCCTGTTCGCGTACCCGAGCAGGATCGCCACGTCCTCCGGCCCACCCGAGATCACCGGCCGCTCGGACGCCGTACCGCCGCCCAGCGTCGACCCGCCCCGGACGGCGCCGAAGAGGATGTTGAACACGGACCGCCCCATCGCGTCCGCCATCAGCTTGGTCAGCAACGTACCGGCCGCGCCGACCAGGGTGCCCGCGATCAGCAGCAGTGTGTTGCCCAGCACATACCCACCCGCAGCCACCGTGAGCCCGGTGAACGCGTTCAGCAACGAGATCACGATCGGTACGTCGGCCCCGCCCACCGGCAGCACCAGCATCACACCGATCGCCAGGCCGACCAGGCACAGCAGTATGCCGACCCACACCCGCGGGTCCGACACGAGCCACACCCCGAGCGCCACGCCGCCCAGGATCGACGCGACGAACAGCACCGGCAGCCCCGGGAACGTCACCGGCCGGGTCGTCATCAGCTCCTGCAGCTTGGCGAACGTCACCACCGACCCGGAGAAGCTGATCGCCCCGACCAGGATCGTGAACGCCGTGGCGATCGCCGCCACCGTCGCGTCCGCCGAGACCTCGCCCAGCTCCAGCAGCGCGACCAGTGCCGCCGCGCCGCCGCCGACACCGTTGAACAGGGCAACGAGCTGCGGCATCTGGGTCATCTGCACCCGCCGCGACCCGATCACGCCGCCGATGGTGCCGATGATGAGCGCGATCAGGATCGGCGCGAGGTGGTCCGGCTTGTACGCCGCGAACGTGATCAGCACCGCGAGTACGGCGCCGGCCGCGCCGACCAGGTTGCCGGTCCGCGCGGTCCGCGGGTTGGAGAGCGCCTTCAGCGCGACGATGAAGCAGACCGCGGCGACCAGGTAACCGATCTGGGCCCAGGTGGGAATCACTTGTGCAGCTCCTTCTTGCGAGCCGCCGGGCCCTTGAACATCTCCAGCATCCGGTCGGTGACCACGAACCCGCCGACCATGTTCATCGTCGCCAGGACCACGGCCAGCAGCCCGACGATCAGCACGATCGTCGAGTCGGTCGCGCCGGTGACGATGATGGCGCCGACCAGGATGACGCCGTGGATCGCGTTCGCCCCGGACATCAGCGGGGTGTGCAGCGTCGAGGAGACCTTGCTGATCACCTCGACCCCGACGAACGCCGCCAGCACGAAGATCGTGAGCAAAGCTATGGACCCGGTCACGGGTACTGTCCTTCCAAGAGCTGGCGGGTGGGCTCGTGCAGGATGCTGCCGTCGTGGGTGACGCAGCAGCCGCGGACGATCTCGTCGTCGAAGTCGGGGTCGAAGGACGCGTTCCGGGTCATCAGCCGGATCAGGTTCGCGACGTTCTGCCCGTACAGCCGGCTGGCCGGCCCGGCCATCTGGGACGGGACGTTCGCGCCGCCCCAGACCAGTGCGTTGCCGATCGTCAGCTCGGTCCCGGCGACCGAACCCTCGACGTTCCCGCCCTGCTCGGACGCCAGGTCGACGACCACGGACCCCGGCTTCATCTGCTCGACCATGGACCGCGACACCAGCATCGGCGCGGTCCGGCCCGGTACGGCGGCGGTCGTGATCAGGGCGTCCGCGGCCGCGACGTACGGCGTGAGCAGTTCACGCTGGAGCTGCGCGCGTTCCGCGGTCATCTCGCGGGCGTAGCCGCCGGGGCCGTCCAGGGTGCCCAGCTCGAGCTCGATCGCGACGGCGCCCATCGAGGCGATCTCCTCGGCGGCCGCTGTCCGGACGTCGTACGCCTTGACCACCGCGCCGAGGCGCTTCGCGGTCGCGATCGCCTGCAGACCGGCCACGCCGGCACCGAGGACCAGGACCTGGGCTGGTGGGACCGTGCCGGCCGCGGTCATGTTCAGCGGGAAGAACCGGGGCAGCCGCTCGGCCGCGACGATCGCGGCGCGGTACCCGGCGACCAGCGCCTGGGAGGACAGCGCGTCCATCGACTGCGCCCGGGAGATCCGCGGGATCAGCTCCATCGCGAACACGGTCAGCTTGGCCCGCGTTGCGGTCCGCACCACATCCGGCGGGTTCGTCGGCAGGAACGACATCAGCGCCGTACCGGCGTGCAGCCGTTGCAGACGTTCGCGTTCCAGCGGCTGGACCGAGGTCACGATCGTGGCCGCGTGGTCCGCACCCCAGGCCACCTCGGCCCCGGCATCCCGGTACTGGTCGTCCGAGAACAGCGCCCGCTCACCGGCGGCCGGCTCGACCGCCACCTCGTACCCGAGCTGGACGAGCTTCGCGACTTGCTCCGGCACCAGCGCCACCCGGCGCTCCGCCGGTCTGGTCTCCCGTACGACTGCGATCTTCACTCGCCGAAACCTATGCCAAACACTGGGTCGCCGAAAAGCCCGGTCAGGCCTGGTTGGCGAGGTTCTGTAGTAGGAGGGCCTCGGCGAGGCAGACCTTGCGGAACTCGGCGAGGTGCAGGCCCTCGTCGATGCCGTGGGCGCGGGTGTCCGGATCCTCGACGCCGGTGACCAGGATGGAGGCCTGTGGGAAGGCCTGCTGGAACTCTGCGATGAAGGGGATCGAGCCGCCCATCCCCATGTCCACCGGCTCGACACCCCAGGCCTCCTGGAACGCCGACCGGGCTGCCTCGTAGCCGGCACCACGTGCGTTCACGCTGCACGGCTGGCCGGTCTGGCCCTCGGTCACGGTCACCTGCGCACCCCACGGCACATTGCGCTCCAGGTGGTCGGTCAGCGCCGCACTGGCCTTCACCGCGTCGTCACCCGGCGCCACCCGCAGGCTGATCTTGGCCCGAGCGACCGGGATGAGCGTGTTGCTGGCCTCCGCCACCGACGGCGCGTCAATGCCGACCACAGAGATCGCCGGACGCGTCCACAGCCGGTCCACCAGCGAGCCAGTGCCGGTCAGCCGAACAGAATCGAGTACCGACGACTCCGCACGCAGCCGGTCCTCTCCGTAGTCCACATCGGCCGCCCGCGACGCATGCAGGCCGTCGACCGCCACATCGCCCTTGGCGTCGTGCAGTGTGGCCAGCAACCGGCACAGCGCAGACAGGGCGTCCGGGATCGGTCCACCGAACAGCCCGGAGTGCACGGCGTGCTCCAGCGTGCGTACTTCGACGTACGTCTCGACCAGGCCGCGCAGCGAAACGGTCAGTGCGGGCCGGCCGATCTCCCAGTTGCCGGAGTCCGCGATGACGATCGCATCCGCGGCCAGTTCTTCGGAGTACTCCGCCAGCAGCTGCAGCAGGGTCGGCGAGCCGATCTCCTCCTCGCCCTCGACGAAGACCGTCACGCCCACCGGCAGGTCGTTGCCAAAGGCCCGTACGGCGGCCAGGTGCGCGGCGATCCCGGCCTTGTCGTCCGCGGCACCCCGTCCGTAGAGCCGGTCGCCGCGCTCGGTCGGTACGAACGGCTCCGATGTCCACTGCTCGACCGGTCCGGTCGGCTGTACGTCGTGGTGCGCGTACAGCAGCACGGTCGGCTTGCCGGCCGGCGCCGCCTTCTTCGCGATCACTGCCGGCGCGCCTTCGCCGGCCCGGACGATCTTGACCGCGAAGCCCTCCGCCTCGAAGAGGGCCGCGGTCGCCTCGGCGGACCGCTGGACGTCGGCCGCACGGGCCGGCTCGTAGCTGACCGACGGGATCCGGATGAGGTCCTCGAGGTCGGCACGGACGCTGGGCAGAACGCGGTCGATCGCCGCGGACAGATCGGTCATGAGGCCTACGGTACGGCGTCCGTTTCGCCGCTGACCTCGCTGGTGCGCTAGGGCCTGTACGACGCCGAGTCGGCGACCTGCTGCCGGGACGTGGCGTCGGCGTCGCGCACCTGGATCTGCAGCTGCTTGCCACCGTCGAGCTGCTTGAACCGCTCGATCACCGCCGGGCCGGAGCAGGTGTAGTTGAAGGTCACGGTGTTGCCTGACTGCTGCGGCGTGGCGGTCTGGCAACCCGGCGGTGGGATGGTGGTCTGCGGCAGCACTGTCCCGTTGTGGACGCCGACGAACACCCCCTCCACTCCCGCGTTGGTACGCCACTCGGAGGTGTTGGTGCTGACCAGCAGACCGTTGTCGGTGGACGCCTTCTGCGTCCAGTCGCGGGGCACCTGCACCGAGAGGTTCTTCGTCTTCACCTCCACTGGCCGGCTCAGCACGTAGCGGTAGCCGCCGTACCCACCACCCGCGGCCAGCACCAGGGCAGCCACGACGGCTATCGCCCGAGCCCGGCCCGAGCGCCTCGGCGCAGCAGGCGCGGTCTGCTGGCTCGCTGTCACCGGTGCGGTGGCTTGGTCGACGGCGCCAGTCACCGGCTTCACCGGAGTCGGCATGTCGGCGGCCGGAACGAGTCCGGGCGGCACCTTGCCCGTGGTGTGCGCTTCCTTGAGTGCGTTGAGGAAAGCGTCCAGGTCGGGCCAGCGCTTGTCCCGGTCCGGTTCGAGAGCACGCCGTACGACGACGTCGACCGCGTCGGGCACGTCCTCGCGCAGGGTGGTCATCGACGGCGGCGGCGTCTCGATCTGCATCACCGCACCGAGGCTGGCCACGCCATGCGGTGCCTGTCCGGTGAAGGCGGCGTACGCGACCGCACCGAGCGAGTACAGGTCCGCCCGGTGGTCCAGGCGCTCGCCACGGACCTGTTCGGGAGCGACGTACGCCGGGGTGCCGCCCGGCATGGTGATTCGCGACACCTCGGCCAGCGACTTGCCCAGACCGAGGTCGGACAGCATGGCCCGGTCGCCTGCGGGGTCGGTGCGGAACAGGACGTTGGCCGGCTTCACGTCCCGGTGCAGGACACCCCGGGCGTGCAGGTGCTTCAGGCCCCGGCCGACCTGGTCGATGATCCGGACGGCCTCGGCGAACTCCAGCGGAGCCGCCTTGATCTTGTCCGCGAGCGTGCCGCCGTCGGCGTACGTGAGCACCATGTACGGGCGGCCGTCGTCCGCCTCGCCGATGTCGTGCACGCCGACGACGTACAGCGAGTCGACCTTGCGCAGGAAGCGGCCCTCGGCCAGGAACCGGCGGCGGACGTCCTCGTCCTCGACCCAGTTGTCGGAGAGGATCTTGACCGCGACCTCGGCGTCCAGTTGCTCGTCCCGGGCCAGCCAGACGGTCGCGAAACCACCGGCACCCACCCGGCGGACCAGGGAGTACCGGCCGATCCGCGGTGGCTGGTCCATGGCGTAATTATGCTCGATGTTCCTGCGACTCGTTCGCCACAGGGGGCGCTGAGCGAACAAAAGGGCGCGATCCGGCGTCTGAAACCGTGATGGGAACGGGACGAAATGGCAGCTAGGAACCGCCTGCTGGTGGTCGTTGTGACCGCAACCGCAGTCGCTGCCGTGACGGGTGGCGGCGTGCTGGCTGCTGCCCGCGAACCGCGCAACCAGGCCGGTGTCGCGGCCGCTCCCCTCAGCGCGACGCCCAGGGCCTTACCGCAGACCACGGTGGCGCTGGACGCTCGGAAGCTGACCGCAGGTCGTGCCCCGCAGCTGACGTACCTCCGCGGCCGCACTATCTACAGTGACCCGGGCAACCCCGTCAAGGTGTCCGCCACGGACGAGGTGGGTGCCACCGCACGGCTCTGGGATCTCACGCTGACTGTGCTGGTGAGGAGCGCGACCAGCAGCTCACTGGTGATCCAGGACGACCAGGGCAAGCTCATCAAGCAGGTGCCGAAGGTCGACTCGCTGACTGTCGGCATCGACGGCCAGTACGCCGCCTATGCCTCGGGAGGCCAGTACGCGCGGGGCGCCGTCGGCGGGACGGTCTACTACCAGCCGCCGACGCTGCGTCAGGTAGAGGAGCTGCACCGCCCCAAGGACTACAACCTGAAGGTCCTCGCGGTCGTCGGCCACAAGGTCTACTTCCAGAGCGCACCAGCCGCAGACAAGCCGAGCAGCCTGTACCGCTGGGACGTCGACCACCACACCGTCACACCGGTGAGCAAAGTCATCGCTCCGTTATCCCTGACTGCAGACGGCGCGCTGGCAGCCGGTACGCCGGTCTTTACCGACAGCGGGCTGTGCAGCGTCGTCACGACGGTCAGCACAGGCCTGCAGAAGTGGCGGACCTGCCAGTACCGCCTGGACCACTTCAGCCCCAGCAACGCGTACGTCGTCGGCTGGGCGCCAGGAGCGGGCGAGCCGTACGGCGAGAACCGGGTCTCCCTGCTCGACGCCAAGACCGGCAAGCTGCTGCGCGCCTGGACCGCGCCCTCGATCCGTGGCGCCGTAGCGGAGGATGACGACCACGTCCTCCTGTTGTGGAACGACTCGCAGAACCCACAGTCCCGCTCTGCTGTCGTCCGCTGCACGGTCAGCACCGGCCAGTGCGAACTGGCCACCCCCCTGTCCTCCGAGCCGCTCCTCCTCGGATCGTAAGTAAGGAATCGCCGATGCGGCCGAACAACGGGCGCCTGATCGCCCTCGTAGCAGCAGTCGCCGTGGCAGCCATTGCCACCGGCGGCGCTTTGGCGTATCGCCAGGGACCCCACAACGGGTCCGAGGCCGAGGCCGCCCCGCTGACCGGTTCGCCCACTCCGGTTCCGCCGACCACCACGCCGAAGCCGAGCCTGACGCCGTCGGCGACCCCGGTGAAGACTCCGACGGCGCCACCGAGCGGTACCCCCTCGGACAAGCCGTCAGGCACTGGGAAGTCACAGGTCGTCCTGACCAAGCTGCCCACCGGCCGCACGCCACAGGTCCCGTATCTGAGCGGTCGTACGGTCAAGGGTGGCGCCGGCCAGGACGTGAAGATCCCGGGCAGCCAGGAGATCCAGGAGGTTGCCCGGCTCAATCAGTCCGTCCTGGCGGTCCTCAGCACGGCCGACAACGGCAGCGAGTTGCTGAAGCTGGACGGGTTCAACGGATCCCGACGTACCCCCAACGTCAGTCAGGTGGTCAGCACCGAGGACGGCATGGCCGCGGCGTACCTGACCACGGTGACGTCGGACACCGGCGAGCAGGAGAAGGGGACGACCATCTACGCCGAGCGATCGACAGTCCAGAAGGTCAACGTGCCCGACGTTTGGAACGCGTACCTCCTCGGCTACCTGAGCGGGAAGGTGTACTTCCGCGCCACCGCAACGGAAGGCTCGAGCACCTGGACCCTGTACGAGTGGACTCCTGGCTCGTCGAAGGTCAGCGCGATCAAGTCGGTTCCGAAGGTGACCGCTGTGAGCAGCAACGGCGAACTGGCGGCCTCGCTGACCGCAGTGACCGACTACAGCACCTGCAGCAGCATGCTGTCGCTGAGCGCCGGCAAACGGCTGTGGCGGACCTGCGACTACATGATCGACGGCTTCACGCTGGACGGCGCGACTGCGATCGCCGGTCCGTTCTACCGGGACGGGTACGGCGACGGGCTCGCCGCCGTCCTGGATGCGAAGACCGGCACGTTGCTGCACGAGTGGAAGGGTGTGTTCCGCCAGGCGGTCCCGGAGGACGACCAGCACCTGCTCCTGCTGGCTGACACCGGTGAGGAGACGCCCGCGTCCATCATCCGCTGCACGATGACCACGGGTGCCTGCGAGCTGGCGACGCCGCTGGCCAAGGGCACTCTGTTGCTCGGGTCATGAGGCTCGCACCTCGGCGCCACGCGCACCTGGTCGCGGTGGTTGCTGCGGTCGCGGTGACGGCCGTCCTGGGTGGCGGTGCGGCGGCATACAGCCAGCGACCACGGTCAACGGCAGCCAGCGGAGCCGCGGCGCCGCTGGGCCCCAGCGCCAGCAGCACGCCAACCCCTACACCTACGCCCAGGTCCACGCTTACGCCGCCGCCGCCGCCGCCGACGACGACGACACCCAAGCCGACGCAAGCCGCGCCGAGGACGGTCACAGCTACCCCTGTGGGTCCGCTCCAGACAGTGGTCGACCTCGTCAAGCTGGCGCGCGGCCGCACACCACAGGTCCCCTACCTGTCGGGCACTACCGTCAAGGGCGGCGCCGGCCGCGACGTGACGATCCAGGTCCCGAAGGGGTCGTACATCACCGACGTCGCACGGCTGCGGCAGACGGTCCTCGCCATCGTCAACGACGGTGTGAGCAAGAGCGACCTGCTGACGATCGACGAGTTCACCGGCAAGGTGCTCACCACGACGCCGCACGTCAGCTCGATCCTCACTGCCGACGACGGCCAGTTCGCCGTCTACATCGGCGACGGACCTCTCCCTGGCAAAGCCAACGGCACGACCGTGTACTTCGCGGGCAGTTCGGTCCAACGGTTGGTACTGCCAACGGTCAACAACTCGTATCCGCTCGGCTTCGTGAACGGGAAGGTGTACTACCGCGGCTCGCCCACCGACGACTACCAGACCTGGTCCCTCTACGAGTGGAGGCCGGGAACCACAACGGCGAGGCGGGTCTCGACGATCCCGTCTGCCACGGCACTGTCCAACGACGGCACCGTCGCTGCGTCCTCCAGCAACGTGACCGACTACGTCAGCTGCACCAACGTGGCTTCGGTGGCCACCGGGAGCCGGCTGTGGCGCAGTTGCGACTACCGGGTGACGGGCTTCAGCCCCGACGACCGAACCGCTCTGGGCGGCCCGTACTACCGCGAGGGGACCGGCGACTTCGTCGTCGCGGCCATCGACGCGAAGAGCGGCACTGTTCTGCACGAGTGGAAAGGTCCGTTCCGGGACCCGGTGGCGGAGGACGATGAGCACGTGCTGATCACGACCTTCCGCGGTGAGAACGCGCCGAACGCGATCCTCCGCTGCACGATCGCGACCGGTGCCTGCGAGCTCGCCACCCCGCTCACCAAAACCGCTGTCGAGCTCGGGACCTGACATGCCGGCACGCCCGAGCAGCCGCCGGCTGATCGCGATCGTCGCGGCGGTTGCGGTGGCCGCAGTCGCCGTCGGCAGCGCGATCGCCTACCGCCAGGGCCCACGGGACGGGCTTCAGGCCGATGCGGGGCCACTGACCGGCTCCCCCACACCGGCGCCGTCCACCACGCGGACGACGCCGCCACCAACCCCGACGCCGACTCCCAGTGCCCCGACGACGTCCGTCGTCGCCCCGACGACCCCGCCTTCGTCGCAGACGCCGTCGTCCGAGCCGCCGCCGCGCACCGGCCTGGTGAAGAGCAATGTCACGGTCGCCAAGCTCCCGAAGGGCCGCACGCCGCAGATCACCTACCTCGAGGGTCGCACGGTCCGTGGCGGGCCGGGTGCGCCCGTTACCGTCCCTGGGACCACCGAGATCCGGGCGGTCGCCCGGGTGAATGACAACGTGCTGGCCGCGGTCGCGAAGGACCAGCAGACCGAGATGCTGACCATCGGCCTGGGCGGCAAGGTCATCCGGCGTACGCCGGACGTTACCTCGATCGTGACCACGGCCGACGGTGGCGCGGCGGCGTACCTCGCCACCCGGACCGACGACGGCGGCGGTGCGCTCGCCGGTGCGACGTTGTACGCCGAGGACTCCTCGGTGCACCAGTTGGCGCTGCCGAACGTGTGGCGCGCGTACCTGTTCGGCTACGTCAACGGCAAGGTCTACTTCCGCGCGCAGGCGAGCGAGGGTGCGGACAGCTGGACCCTGTACCAGTGGGTGCCCGGCCGGTCGAAGGCCGACGTGGTCAAGGCTGTGCCGAACCCGACAGCGCTCTCCGCCGACGGTACCAACGCCGTGTCGCTCAAGGTGCTCACCGACTTCCACAGCTGCAGCAGTCTGGTCGACGTGGCCAGCGGGAAGCAGCAGTGGCGGACCTGCGACTACCAGCTGATGCGCTTCACGCCGGACGGCTCGACGGTGGTCGGCGGTTCCTTCAACCAGGAGGGGTACGGCGATCCGGTCACCGCGGCCGTGGACGTGCGCAGCGGGAACGTACTGAACGAGTGGAAGGGCACCTTCCTCAACAGCGCGCTCGAGGACGATCAGCACGTCCTGATGGTGGCCGTCGCGTCAGGTGGTGGCGGTGACCCGGGGACGAAGAGCGCCATCATCCGCTGCACGATCGGTACGGGTGCGTGCGAGCTGGCGACCCCGATCAGCACCGACGTACCGCTGAGCTTCGGTCGCTGATCTGCTCTGAGCAGATGTCCCTTGTTCTGCGGGGCTTTGGGGGCAGACTGCGGGCATGACCACGGTTGCGGTGCTCGCTGACATTCACGGGGTCCTGCCGGCGCTGGAGGCGGTGCTGGCGGAGCCGGACGTGCTGGCCGCCGATGCGGTGGTGCTGGCGGGAGACATCGCCAGCGGTCCGCAGCCGGTGGAGACGCTGGATCTCTTGTCGGCTCTGGGCGACCGTGCGGTCTGGGTGCGGGGCAATGCGGACCGGGAGCTCGTCGAGATGGCCCGTGCGAGGTTTGACGGCGAGCCGCCAGACCAGGTGAGTCCCTGGGCCGCTACGCAGCTGCGGGCGGACCAGGTGGAGTTGCTGGCCGGTCTGCCGACCACAGTGACGATCGGCGAGGCCCTGTATTGCCACGCGACCCCACGGGACGACGAGGAGATGGTGCTGGTCGACAGCCCGATCACTCGGTGGGTTCAGGTCTTCAGCGACCTACCTGACTCCGTCCGGACAGTGGTCTGCGGCCACACGCACATGCCGTTCGCCCGGCAGGTCGACCGGCGGCTCGTGGTGAACGCCGGCAGCGTCGGGATGCCGTACGGCGCTCCCGGTCCGAGCTGGGCGTTGCTGACCGATCATGGCGTACAGCTGCGTCGGTCTGCGCTGGAGGCGACGGCCGCGGCCGAGCGGGTCGTCGCGGAGTCGTCGTACCCCGAGCGGGAGGCGTGGGTGGCGGAGTACCTGCTGAGCAACTACTCCGACACGGAGGCCCTGGAGGCGTTCAGGCCGCGCGCGGAGGGCTGAGAGGTTACCGTCGTGGAGTGTTCGCGCGGCGGCGGAAGCATTTCGGGACTCCGGCTGACAAGGCGACGTATGCGACCCTGCATACCGCCTCGCTGGCCAGCCCGCACCTGCGCGAGGGTCTGACCCCGGCAGCGGCCGGCAAAGCCAGCAAACACTTGAGGGACCTGCTGGGTACGGCGGCGATCGCGATCTGCGACTCGTCCGGCGTCCTCGCCTGGGACGGCATCGGCGGGCCCTACGAGAGCAACCACCGCCGCGACGCCAAGCTCATCGCCGCACCGACCCTGCGTTCGGGCCGTACGGCGGTGCTCGGCGCGCACGACGTGGCCTGTGGCGACCCGCAGTGCCCGATCCGGACCGCGGTGGTCGCTCCGATCGTCACCGAGGAGCGCGTGGTCGCCGTACTGGTCGCGTACAGCAACAACACCTCCGCCGCGCTGGTCAGGGCGACTGAGGAGGTGGCTCGGTGGGTGTCCGGTCAGGTGGAGCTGGCAGAGCTCAACAAGGAGCGCACGCGGGCCATGGAGGCCGAGCTGCGGGCGCTACGCGCTCAGATCAGCCCGCACTTCATCTACAACGCGCTGGCGGCTATCGCTTCGTTTGTGCGGACCGACCCGGAGCGGGCGCGCGAGCTGCTGCTGGAGTTCGCTGACTTCTCCCGGTACGCGCTGCGGCGGGGTGGGGAGTTCACCACGCTGTCGGACGAGCTGCGGAACGTGGAGCGGTACCTGGTGCTCGAGCAGGCTCGCTTCGGCGACCGGCTCAAGGTGTCGCTGCTGATCGCCCCAGAGGTGCTGCCGGTGGTCATCCCGTTCCTGGTGGTGCAGCCGCTGGTCGAGAACGCCGTACGGCACGGTCTGGAGGGCACCAGCGGGGTCGGCCACATCACTATCCACGCCCGGGACCGGATCAACGAGGCCGAGATCAGCGTCGAGGACAACGGCGCCGGCAGCGAGCCCGAGGTGATCCGGGCCGCGCTGTCCGGCGAGTCCGGCAGCGACTCGGTCGGCCTCGGCAACGTCGACGCCCGGCTCCGCCAGGTGTACGGCGACGCGTACGGCCTGATCGTCGAGACCGCGGTCGACGCCGGGACGAAGGTGACGTTCCGGGTCCCCAAATACTCCTCAGGGGTGCACGCGTCCCCTTAGTGTGAGGTCATGGCCGACACTCCGCTGCGTGCGCTGGTCGCGGACGACGAGGAGCCCGCGCTGGCCGAGCTGGTGTACCTGCTGGACCAGGACCCGCGGATCGGGCCGATCCAGACCGCCTCGAACGGGCCGGAGGCGCTGAAGATCCTGCAGGCCACCGACCTGGACGTGGTGTTCTGCGACATCAAGATGCCCGGGCTGGACGGCATCGACCTGGCGCGCGTGCTCTCCAAGTTCAAGTCGCCGCCCAAGATCGTCTTCGTCACCGCCTACGACGAGCACGCGGTAGCGGCCTTCGAGCTCGATGCCGCCGACTACGTGATGAAGCCGGTCCGCGCCGAGCGGCTGGCCGAGGCCGTCCGGCGGGTCACGCAGGGCACACCGGCCGCGCTGAAGTCGCCGGACGAGACGGACGACGAGGTGATCTCGGTGGAGCTCGCCGGAGTGACTCGCTTCGTCCAGCGCTCCACAGTCCGGTACGTCGAGGCGCAGGGCGACTACGCCCGCCTCCACACCGGTCAGAACTCGCACCTGGTCCGCATCCCGCTCAGCACGCTGGAGGAGCGCTGGCGGGACGCCGGCTTCACCCGGATCCACCGCAGTACGCTCGTCGCCCTCGCGCACGTGGATGAGATGCGGGTCGACAGCGGCCGGTGTTCGGTGCGGGTCGGAGACGACTGGTTGCCGGTCAGCCGGCGACACACGCGTGAGCTACGCGACCTCCTGGTCCGTTCGACGTCACTGAGATGAGTACGCCGGAGGGACCGCGCCGGGTCCGCGTCACCAGCCCCCGGACCAGCGCCGCCAGGCGCCCGCTGATCCCTACCGGCGCGCGCGAGATCGACGAGCAGACCCGGCTCGGCGAGGTGTACATGCACACGCTGGTGCAGTCCCAGCTGCGGCTGACGCTCGCGGTGATCGGCAGCGTACTGCTCGTCCTCGGCAGCATCCCGCTGCTGTTCTGGCTGGTCCCGCCCGCACGTACGCTGTCCGTCTTCGGGCTGCCGCTGCCCTGGGTGCTGCTCGGCATCGTCGTCTACCCCGTGGTTTATGTTGCCGCGCGCATCTATGTCCGCAACGCCGAGCGGATCGAGGCGGAGTTCACCGAGTTCGTCGGACGGCAGTAGATGTCCCCGGCGCTCAGCCTGACGGCGATCGGACTGGTGGTGGTGGCAACCATCGCCATCGGTCTGTTCGGGCTGCGGATCTCCCGGACCACCAGCGACTTCTACGTGGCCAGCCGGGCGGTCACGCCGCGCTGGAACGCGTCTGCGATCAGCGGGGAGTATCTGTCCGCTGCATCGTTCCTCGGGGTGGCTGGTCTGGTGCTGGTGAACGGCGCCGACATGCTGTGGTTCTCGGTCGGCTACACCGTGGGCTACCTGATGCTGCTGGTCCTGGTTGCGGCTCCGCTGCGGCGGTCCGGTGCTTACACGCTGCCGGACTTCGCAGAGACACGCTTCGAGTCCGCAGCGGTTCGGCGGATCTGCTCTGGTCTCGTTGTCGGGATCGGGACGCTCTATCTGTTGCCACAGCTGCAGGGAGCCGGGCTGGCGGTCCAGACGGTTACTGGCGCACCACCTCAGTTGGGTGCGGCGATCGTGGCCGTCATCGTGGTCATCAACGTTGCCGCTGGCGGCATGCGGTCGATCACGTTTGTGCAGGCCTTCCAGTACTGGCTCAAGCTGACTGCGCTGGCCGCGCCGGTCTTCGTGATCCTGGTCGCCTGGCATCATCCGGTCGGCGTACTCGACTCGCTCCATGGGGCGGCGGCTGCGTGGGCAGAGCCGTTGTCTCGCGCCGGCGGCCGGGCCCATCCGCTCTACGCCACATACTCGTTGCTATTGGCTCTCTGCTTCGGGACGATGGGGCTTCCCCACGTTCTGGTTCGGTTCTATACCAATCCGGACGGTCGAGCGGCCCGCCGTACGACCGTTGTCGTCCTCGCCTTGCTCGGGCTCTTCTACCTGTTCCCGCCGCTGTACGCCGTGCTCGGGCGGACGTTCGCGCCGGACCTGGTGAGCAGTGGCGCGGACACCGTCGTACTCGCGCTGCCTGGACGGATTTTCCCTGGTACAGCGGGGGATCTGCTCGGTGCGCTGGTCGCGGCTGGTGCGTTTGCGGCCTTCCTGTCCACCTCGTCCGGGTTGACGGTTGCCATCGCTGGAGTGATCGACCAGGACCTGTTGCGGAGCCGGCTGCACAGGTGGACCGGTGGTGACTACGTCGCGGTGAACAGCTTCCGGATCGCCGCACTGGTGGCGATGGTCGTGCCGTACCTGGCCTTCACAGTGACTGGGGCGTTGAGTCTGGCTGACACTGTGGGGCTGGCGTTCGCCGTGGCGTCCTCGACGTTCTGTCCGCTGCTGGTGCTGGGCATCTGGTGGCGCCGGGTGTCCACCACGGGCGCCGCAGCCGGCCTGGTCGTCGGCGGAATCGCAGCCAGCGTCGCCGCCTTGGTGAACGTCGCAGGCGCACCGCACGGCGGTTGGCCACGCGCCCTCGTCGGCCAGCCCGCCGCCTGGACGATGCCCCTCGCCTTCCTCACCGTCATCGTCATCTCCAAACTCACCCCGGACCGCATCCCCGCCGGCACCGCCCGCAGCATGGTCCGCCTCCACACCCCCGAAGCCGTCGACGTCGACCGCGGTCTCCCGAGCCGCTGAACCGCTCGTCGTGGGATTCCTACCGCTCGCCGCAGGGCGGTGATCCACCGGACGACTGGTGTGGTCCGCTGAGCGCTCGTTGCGTGTGGGTGCTCGCGGCGCGACGTGACCCGCGCAACAGTACGGGCAGCCGGCATTACCCCGCCCGGCGTGATCCCTCCTGGAGGTCTCGCGATGAGTGATACGCGCGATCCGGACCTGTCGACGTACCGGGATGTCCAGCTGTCGCCGGACTTCTCCGAGCTGCGCCGCCGGTTCCGGAACTTCGTGTTCCCGATGACTGCGCTGTTCCTGGTCTGGTACTTCGCCTACGTCCTGCTGGCCGACTACGCGCACGGCTTCATGGCGCACAAGGTCGGCGGCAACATCACCGTGGCGCTGCTGTTCGGGCTCGGCCAGTTCGTGTCGACCTTCGCCATCACGCTGATCTACGTCCGGTGGGCCGACCGCCGGCTCGACCCGGATGCGAAGAAGCTGCGTCACCAGATTGAGGGAGCCGACCAGTGAGCGCACCACTCATGTTGCCGTTGGCAACCGACATCGGGAACCCGACCGTCAACATCGTCATCTTCGCGCTGTTCGTGGTCGCCACCCTGGCGATCGTGTTCCGCGCCTCCCGGAACAACCGGACCGCGGCCGACTTCTACGCCGGCGGGCGTTCCTTCACCGGCCCGCAGAACGGCATCGCGATCTCCGGCGACTACCTGTCCGCCGCGTCGTTCCTCGGCATCGCCGGCGCGATCGCGATCAACGGGTACGACGGCTTCCTCTACTCGATCGGCTTCCTGGTCGCGTGGCTAGTTGCGCTGCTACTAGTTGCAGAGCTACTACGGAACACCGGCCGCTTCACGATGGCCGACGTACTGTCGTTCCGCCTCAAGCAGCGTCCGGTCCGGATGGCCGCCGCGATCTCGACGCTGGTGGTCTGCTTCTTCTACCTGCTGGCGCAGATGGCGGGCGCCGGCGGTCTGGTCGCGCTGCTGCTCGGCGTGGACAGCAAGACCGGTCAAGGCATCGTGATCGCCGTTGTCGGCATCATCATGATCACGTACGTGCTGGTCGGTGGCATGAAGGGCACCACCTGGGTCCAGATCATCAAGGCGGCCCTGCTGGTCGTCGGCGCCGGTCTGATGACGCTCTGGGTGCTGGCGAAGTACTCGTTCAACCTCTCCGGCGTGATGGGTGCGGCCGTCGGCAACAGCCCGAAGGCGGGCGACAAGCTGCTCGGCCCGGGTCTCCAGTACGGCGTCACGGGAGTCACCAAGCTCGACTTCATCTCGCTCGCGCTGGCCCTGGTCCTCGGCACCGCGGGGCTCCCGCACGTGCTGATGCGCTTCTACACCGTGCCGGACTCCAAGGAGGCCCGGCGCAGCGTCAGCTGGGCGATCTGGATCATCGGCATCTTCTACCTGTTCACGCTGGTCCTCGGGTACGGCGCGGCCGCGATCGTCGGCCCGGACCGGATCAAGGCCGCACCGGGCAAGGCGAACTCCGCTGCTCCACTGCTCGCCTTCGAGCTCGGTGGCGAAGTACTCCTCGGCGTGATCTCGGCGGTCGCGTTCGCGACGATCCTGGCGGTCGTCGCCGGTCTGACCATCACCGCGAGTACGTCGTTCGCCCACGACATCTACGGTCAGGTGATCAAGAAGGGCCAGATCAGCGGCACCGGCGAGGTCCGCGTGGCGCGGTACACCGCGGTCGTCATCGGCATCGTCGCGATCGTCGGCGGCATCTTCGCCAACGGCCAGAACGTCGCGTTCCTGGTGGCGCTGGCCTTCGCGGTCGCAGCCAGTGCGAACCTGCCGACGATCCTCTACTCGCTGTTCTGGCGCCGCTTCAACACCCGCGGCGCGCTGTGGAGCATCTACGGCGGCTTGGCCTCGGCCATCATCCTGATCGCGTTCAGCCCGGTCGTCTCCGGCAAGGTCGACGCGAAGACCCACAAGAGCCTGTCGATGATCACCGACACCGGCGTCGACTTCCACTGGTTCCCCCTGGACAACCCCGGCATCATCTCCATCCCCCTGGCCTTCCTCCTCGGCATCGTCGGCACCCTCACCAGCAAGGAGCCGGTCGACGTAGACCGCTGGGCCGAAATGGAAGTCCGCTCCCTCACCGGAGCCGGCGCCGAAAAAGCAGTCCACCACTAGACCTGCCAGGCAGGCCCTGCGAACTCAAGCGAACCTGCCTGGCAGCCCCACTCAACAAAAGAAGAAGAGTCAACGAAGCGGGTGGTCAGGTCAACACAGACCTGACCACCCGCTTCATCAGTCAGCCCCGTACCCAGACTTCTCGCGACATCAGCTTCGTCGCGTCGATCGGCGGCAGACCGTCATCGAGTCCACGAAGACGCTGGTAGAGGTCGCGCATCGCCACCTTGTCCGGCAGATGCTCAGTGCCGGCCGCGCTCTCCAGGACCGTGAGTGTGTTGACCAACCGGATCCCACCCACGCCTCGTCCAGCGGCCCGCAAGCGGTCCAGCCGCCTGATCTCGCTGGCCGCTTCGCGCGCGCCTCGTCCGTCATCGATGAGAACGGTGACGGTCTCACCCGTTTCAGCTGCTACGACGGCGTGCGCGATGACCATGGTTTCGCCAAGGTCCTTCGACTGCGCCTTGCGCTCGTGCATGGGCAGCCCAGACAACCTCAGCACAACGGCGGCAAGCTCTGGAGTGAGGTCATCGGACAGGATCTGCATCAGATGATCCGGCAGCTTCCGCCAGACCCGAGCAGCAGTGGCGAACCGTCGATCCTGCGCTGCTTTTCGGAGAACCTCTTGTTGCACGGCCTCTGGGGCACTCAGTGACCCCAACGTGCCGATCAGCAGACGCTCTCTGTTCAGGGAGAAGAAATTCAGACCGGGCCCGGCATCGATGATCGGCCTCGGACTCATCCACCGCTCCGCTGCTGCTGGCCCGAGACGTCTGCGTCATCCAGGCCCGACAGGTCAACGTCGGGCGGCGGTAGCTCAGCACTGCCCGTCCACGGGACAAAGGACTCCCTGACAACGACCCCTGCCTCGCGCAGCTCTGCCTCTGCCTCCTGGACCGTGACGCCGCGCAAAGTAGCGATCGCCTGCACGGGCAGCACGCCTTCGATATACCCATTGATCGCGCGTGCCAGTAAGCGTTGTGGTGCTCGTCGCTGATCCGCGTCGGCCTGCAGGACGTGGTAGTGGTCGCTCCAGCCGAGGCGAACCGCGAGCGTTGGCGTGGTCCACTGTCGCCACTCGTCCTTGACCTGGGTGTCGATCAGATCCGCCTGACACGCCGCGATCGCCGCCATTGCCGGTGACACGAGGAATCGCTGAACGATCGATGAAAGCGTCGACAAGCTGCTCGCATCATGACCGCTGACGAACTGCCTGAGGCCTTCGCGCGGAACGATCAGATTCCGGGCGAAGGCGTCGGCCCGCAGCTCCGTCGGCGTCCGGGCGCTCCACGGCGCCGATGCGCTGTCGCTCCAGTCCTCGAAGAGCACGTGGGCGAGCTCATGTGCCAGGGTGCTCCGCTGGCGCATCGGGTGACGCGTGCGGGCCACACCGATAAATACGGCGTTGCGGCTGGGGTCGCGCATCGTCAGTCCATGCTCATCCGGCCCGGCATCGAGCACCGCGACGTCGATACCCGTCGTCTGTTCGATGGTCGCGACGAGATCGCCCAACGGCTGAACGCCTAGGCGATGCTCCGCGCGGAACCGCTCAGCCGCCTCCCGGCCTTCGGCCTCGGCATCCATCACTCACTCATTTCGCGCATCAGATCGCCACCGGAATCGCCTGATCGTCCAAGTAGCTGTCCAACTCGAGGAAATGGAGCAGAGCCTCACGCATGCCCTGCATGTCGGAGTCATTGGTTGCACGCGCCGCACACTGCACTCGACCGGCCACGTCGCTCAAGCCGGTGAGCTGGGCAACGGTATGGCCAGTCGCTTGAGCGATAGCGATGACTTCCGGCACCTTGGCCACCCGATCGCCGGCGATGATTCGAGACAACGTCGACTGCGAGATACCAGCAGCGTCGGCAAGCCCTCGCTGACTCAGACCCGCTGCCACCCGAGCGCGCTCTATCAGGGCACCGACGTCCGCGGGCAAACTCTCCACCTCCTGAATCACTCTCCTCGTCCGTGATTCAGTATAGCCCCAACAGCCCACCCTTCACCAACACATCAGGCGAGGACAACGGGCCTGATCAGCCCAGTGGCGGCGCAGCGGACGACGACGCCGATCTCCGCCGGAGGAGTCCACTTCGGCGAGCGCCCGTCCCGTCACGGCACAAGGAGGCGCGTGTAGCCCCCGGAAAGGACGCCACTCGCCCCCGCAGCTCAGGCCATCAGCACCCTCGCGTAATGGGCGTGGGAATGACACCACTCACCACTGGAGCACAGGTCACGAGCAGCACCCGGTGACCACGCCGTAGTCACCCGCGAGCGCCAGCGAGCAACCCGCGGGCGGCAGCCCGCAACAAGCCAGCGGCAGCTGGCAGAACGCGAGCGCCAGCTCGCAGGGAGCCGGCGCTAAGCCGGAGTGGGGTGGGAGCGGCGCGTGGCACGGCGAGGAACGAGCCGCGCGTAGCGGCGCGTGGGAATGACACCACTCACCACCTCATCCTCAACTCACCAGCAGCGCCCCGCGGCCACGCTGTCGTCACACGCGAGCGCAGCGAGCAACCCGCGGGCGCCAGCCTGCAACAAGCCAGCGGCAGCTGGCAGGGTGGGTGCGGTAGCTCGCAGCATGCCGGCGCTGAGCCGGAGGGTGGGTGGGAGCGGCGCGTACCACGGCGACGAAGGAGCCGGGCGTTGCGGTGCGTGGGAGGGTTTTAGAACTTGAGGGTGGGCCAGAGTTTGAAGAAGGCTTTGCGGGAGGTGTGGCCTCGGTGTTCTTCGGCTGCGTGGAGGCGGCCGAAGGTGAAGGCGTTGCCGCCGTCGAGGTGGACCTGGACTGCTAGGTCGCGGAGGAGGTCGCGGGAGACCACGCTGTCCTGGTGTTCGCCGAGGACCTCCTGGACTTCTTCGGCGCGGGTCGCGAGGTCCTTGGCTTCGGAGCCGAGGACGGGCAGCGCGGACTCCCCGGCGTACCGCAGGCGCTTCGCCGACTTGCGGACCTCGTGCAGCTCGTGGTCCTGCGCCTCGACCGTCTCCGCCTTCTCAGATCGGCGGACCGCCTTGCGCATCCGCTTGTAGTCGTGCTCGAGCAGCTCGTGCAGCTGCTTCTTCGCCTTCCGGTCACCCCCGGTCACCGGCGGCTTCGCGAGCAGATCGTCCAGCATGTCGAGCAGCCGGAAGTACCGCTCGCTCTCCAGCGCCGCCAGCGCATCCACCCGGCCCTTCTTGTACACCGCCCGCAGGTGGTCGTCGATCCGACCGGCTACGCGACCCATCACCAGCTCGGCCGGCTGCTCCGCGACCTCCGCGGCAAAGTGCTCCCGCTGGACCTCCGCGTCCCGTGCCGCGCCCAGCTCGCCGGCCAGCCACTTCAGCTCGTCCCGGATCGGGTCGCCGATCTCCCGGTCGATCACCGGGCGGTACGTCGCCAGCGCCGACCGCAGCCGCCGCGTCGCCACCCGGAACTTGTGGATCGCGTCCGGGACGTCCCGCCGTACTTCGGGGTCGCGCTCGTGGATCGCCCGCACCTGCGCCGCGGCGTACGCGCGGAACAGGTCCGACGTGAGCGGCTTCGCCGGTACCTCGAACTCCTCCTTCACCGGGACCCGCTTGCCGAGCGCACGCGCCAGCTTGCTCGGCCCAGCGGCCGGACGGGCACCAGCGGCCTTCAACAGCTCGCCTGCGTCCTCCAGCAGGAGCTTGTCGCCCCCGACAAGCTCCACCTCCCACTCACGCCAGCTCTCGGGCTCGCCACCCGCTACGGTCGCCGTGACGTGGTCGTCGGCAAGCTCCGCGAGTACTGCGCCCTCCGCGTCGAGCAACCGGTGTACGACGCGCCGCGTGGCCAATGTCACCACCGGCGAGAGCTCGTGATCCCGCACGTACACCCGCACCGAGCGAACCACGGCGATCGGCACACTGCGCGTGGATCGACCCAGCGGGTGCTGGACCTCGAGCCGCTCACCAGAAGACACCGGGAACTTCACGTGCCACCCATCGTCCTCGCCACCGGTCCGTCGGCGCAGCGTCACCTTGTTGGCCGCCAGGTCGAGCGCAGGGGTGTCGTAGTACTCAGCCACGAGGTCGAGCTCCACCGGCTGGGCCACACTCGCGACACCGGGCAGCTCGTGCAACGGCGGCAGGATCACGCTCTCGTCGACGTCGTACTTCGTCTCGATTTCTCGCTGCTCAGTGGGGGGCATGGTTCCTGTTTACCAGGCGTTCATGAACTGGTCAGCTGATCGCCCGCAGTTCGGCGACGAGCCGTTCCAGATCCCGGTCGGGTACTCCGTTGGTCCGCCCGCGGAGCTGTTTGCGCTGATTCCGGTTCAGCCGCCACCAGACCAGAGTCACCAAGCCGAGTAGTCCGATCATCGTCGCCCCAATGCCTTGAAGAACGTGTAGTGAAAGGTGCCGCCGGGTTCCGCGGACCGCTCGAGGTCGCGGCGGCCGGTGGCCCACTCCTGTTCGGTGCGGAGGCCGGCGGCGAGCGCGCGGTCGCGGACGGAGTCGACCATCGCGATGAAGGTCTTGCGGGTGAAGCCGTCGACCAGGTGCGGGAGGGTCTGGTCGGCGTACACGGTGCGCGGTACGGCGTGGACGTCGTCGTACCCGGCGTCGGTCAGGAGCGGCTGGAGGCGCCGCCCGATGAGCGAGTCGCCGCCGGCCCGGGCCTGCAGGTCGACGAGGCAGTTGATGTTCGCCTGCGCCGCCGGGCTGTGCGGATGGAAGAACGCGGACCCGTGGTCGCCCTCGATCACGGTGATGGTGCCACCGGGTTTGAGCCGCGCGCGGAGGTTGCGGAGGGTGGCGCGCGGGTCGGGGACGTGCTCCAGCACGAAGCAGACGAACACGTGGTCGAAGTCTCCGTCCGGGAGGTCGTGCAGGTCGGTGTGCCGCCAGTCGACCCGGGCCTCCGGAGCCTCCGCCGCGACCCGTGCCTTCGCCTGGGTCAGCGACTCCTCTGACAGATCAACCGCCACCAGCTCGATCCCCGGACTCCGGGTGACGAGCTGCACGGTCTGCGCGCCCACCCCGCAGCCCGCCTCGAGCACCCGACTCCCGGCCGGGTACTGCGTACCTCCGTGCAGCAGCTCCGCCAGCGTCGACGCCTGGTCCGCCAGCCGCCGCGTCTCCGCCGCCGTGTACCCGTGCACGTAGTCAGTTCCCATACCTCCACGGTCCCGCCACAATGGACCAGTGAACAGGTCCAATCCACCCAAAATTGGCCAGTCCAAACCTCGGACACCCATCGGCCACCAAGGCTCGGGCGCGGATTTCCTGCAGCTGGATCCGTCCGAGGCGCCGCTCGGGGGCCTGTCGGACTGGCTCACCGACCGCCTTCGCAGCGCGATCTCCGACGGGCGCCTTCCGGTCGGCACCCGGCTGCCCGCCACTCGGACCCTCGCCACGGACCTGAAGCTCTCGAGAGGCGTTGTCACTGAGGCCTACCAGCGCCTGACCGAAGACGGCCACATTGCCGGCCGAGGACGCGGTGGCACGGTGGTTGTGGCGGCGCCGCCCCGGACCGCTGCCCCACCTAGGAGCGCAGCGGCAGGGAGTACTCGAGGTGGAGTGGTTGTCGAGCAGCCCGGGTTGGAGGTGTTCGACAGTTTGCGCGGAGCCGGCGCCCGCGTGGACTTGACGCCAGGAGTACCGGACTTGGGGGCGTTTCCGCGGACGGCCTGGCTGCGGGCCGAGCGGATGGTTCTGGCGGATCTGGAATCGGCGGCGTTCGGGTACGGCGATCCGGCAGGCACGCCCGCACTGCGAAGGGCAGTAGCGACGTGGCTGGCGCGGAATCGAGGCGTTAACGCGGACCCCGAGGACCTGATCATCGTCGCCGGCGTCGCCCAGGCCATCGGGCTCGTGGCGCAGGTGTTCAAGCAGCGCGGTATCGGCGAGATCGCCGTCGAGGATCCCGGCTCGCTGGGCTCCCGGCAACACTTGCAGCTGTGGGGCATGCAGACCCCGCCGATCCCGGTCGACGCCGCCGGCCTGCGCGTCGACGTACTGCGGGAGTCCAACGCGCCGGCTGTCATGGTCACCCCCGCCCACCACTTCCCGACCGGTGTCGTGCTCGAAGGCGAGCGCCGGCGCGACCTGATCGCCTGGGCCGCGGCCGGTGGCCTGATCATCGAGGACGACTACGACGCCGAGCACCGCTACGACCGTCCGCCCGTACCCGCCCTCCGCGCGATGCTGTCCGATCAGGTCATCTACACCGGCAGCATCTCCAAGCTCCTCGCCCCCTCGCTCCGGATCGGCTGGATGCTGCCGCCGGCGGAGTACAAGGAGGAGCTGATCGGCAGGAAGCGCCTCGCCGACCTCGGCAACGCGGCGCTCCCGCAGCTCACCCTCGCCCACCTGATGACGTCCGGCGAGCTCGAACGCCAGCTCCGCCTGCTCCGCCGTCGGCACCGCACCCGCCGCGACACCATGGTCCGCGCCATCCACACCTACTTGCCCACAGCAACCGTCCACGGCGCGGCCGCCGGCCTGCACCTGACCATCACCTTCGACGACGGCACCAACGACGTCGAGCTAGCCGCGGCTGCCCTCCGCGAGGGCGTCAAGACCCACCCGCTGTCCTGGCACTGCCAGCTGCCCCACGCGCCCGGCCTCGTCCTCGGGTACGCCGCCCGCACGCCGACCGAGATCACCGAAGCGATCGCGACCATCGCCCATGTCAAGTAGTCAGCGCGTGTACAGCGGCGACATCGCCAGCGCGAACTGCGTCATCAGGTCGGGGTTGAGCGCCCGTGCCGGGAGCGGAACCAGGTCGATCAGCTTGTCGTCGCCGACGCGGATCGTCGTCCGGCCGGTGGCGGTGTCGATGTACCCCTCGTCGCCGAGCGGGATCGACTGCGAGGTGGACGCCTTCGCGAGCGGAGCCATCAGCGCCTTCGCGTTCGGGGTACGGCGAACCGTCGTGTAGAGGACGCTCGCCGGGTTCGCCCAGCCGCAGACCGGGTCGCCGATCAGCGTCTGGCCATCACGCCGGACCACCGCCGGCGCACCCATCACCTTCGCCGCCGCCGACGTCCCGTGGTCGCAGTCCGGCCGCGTGATCTTCAGCTCCGCATCGGGCAGGCCGGGCGTCTGCCGCACGACCTCCTGACCGAGTACGACGTACTTCGCCGGCGTCGCCTTCGGCCCCGCGAGCCTGTAGAGCTTCCCGTTCAGCAGGAACACGACGAAGGTGCTGGTCCCGAAGCCGCCTTGACCGATCGCCGCGGGCAACGCCTTCTCGCCCTTGGTCGCGACGTACGCCTGCCGCGCCGCTGCCAGCGTCGCGGCAGTTGCCGGCAGCACCGAAGTCTCGACCCTCAGCACCGGGCCGGTGGCGCTCATGCTGAGCGCCAACTCGCAGACGTCGTACGTCGGGAACCCGAAGTCGGCCGGCAAGGTCTTCGGCTGGATGGTCACCACCGGCACCGCCAGCGTCGACTGCACCAACTGCTGGTCCATCCGCACGCACAAGGTGTCGGCAACCTTCGACGACGCCGGGCCGCTGGGCGTCTCCGACGGGGACGGTGTGTCCGACGCGGACGGCGTACTCACGGAGACCAGCGGCGGCGCGCTCGGCGCGTCCTCCTGCCCCGGCCCACCACACCCCGCCAGCGCGGCAAAGGCCAGCCCAGCAACGACTACCCGGCGGATACGCATGATGACTGGAACTCTAGCTGGCGGCGCGAAGGTCCCTCTCGCGTACTGCGTGTTCGTCCGTGCGGGCGTCGTACCGCCAGAACTCACGCAGCCAGATCGCCGTCCCGATCACGCCGGCGACGCACATCACCCCGCCGCTGACGATCGCGGTCCGTACGCCGGTCAGGTCGGCGACCAGCCCGGACCGGGCCTGCCCGCCGAGCGGCCCGAGCGAGTAGCCGAGCATCTCGATCCCCGCCAGCCGGCCTCTCATCTCGTCCGGGATCGTCTGGTTCCAGATAACTGAACGGAACAGCACGGAGACCATGTCCGCACCGCCCGCCACCGCGAAGCAGGCGATCGCGACCCAGATGTTCGGGGCCAGCCCAGCCAATCCGACCGCCGCACCCCAGCCGATCGTGGCCAGCACCACCGCGCGCCCCTGGTGGTGGACATGCTTGGCCCAGCCGCTGGTGAGACTCGCGCACATCGCCCCGATGGCTTCAGCGCTGTAGAGGAGCCCCAGCAGCTTCGGCTCCTTCAAGATCTCGGTCGCGAACGCCGGAAACAGCACGATCGGCATCGCCAGGAACATCCCGACCATGTCGACCACATAGGTGGCCAGCAGGTCCTTTCGGCGGAACGCGTACACGATCCCGCCACCGATCGCCCGCAGACTCGGCGGCGTGCTGTGCTCACTGGTCTTGTACGAGCCGAGCCCGAGGTACATGAGCGTAGCGACTACCAGCCCGGTCAGCTCGACCGCAAAGGCCCACGTCACGCCCACTGAACCGACCAGGACACCACCAACGGCCGGTCCGGCGAGCTGACCGACCTGCATGGTCAAGGAGCTCAGCGCGACAGCGGCAGGGATCTGCGCATGCCCCACGACCCGAGGCAGCAGCGCCTCGCGGCTCGGACGCTGCAGCGACATGGCTACTGCGTTCAGACCGCCGCACAGGTAGATCACCCAGACCTGCGGATGCGCCAGCAGGCTGTTGCTGAGCAGGGCCGCGGAGATCAGCACCTGAGCGATCCCGGTGCCCACCAGCAGCTTCCGCCGGTCCACATGGTCCGCCAGCGCACCGCCGTACAGCCCGAACACGACGAGTGGCGCGATCGTCACCAGACCCATGGCGCCGACCGCGAAGTTGGAGCCGGTCAGTTTGTACAGCTGGAACGGCAGAGCGACGTACCCGACCATGCCGCCGAGGAAGAAGACCGTCCCCGAGACCAGCAGGATGCGGAAGTCACGGGATGCACGCCACGGAGTCAGATCAACACGCAACCGGGCCAGTCGCGCGCGGAAACTTGCTGCCACTGGCACATAGTGTCATCGCCAACCACCTTCGACGAACCTGTTTGTCCCTACCGTGAGACGCAGACCCGGCAGGACCGGCGAGCCGCGGCGTCCTGGGGGCGCCGCGGCTCGACCTTTCGACCACGATCGAAAGGCCCGGGCCGCGCACCCCCCGCCCCCTACCTTGGGAACCGTTTTGTTGCCCAGGGCGTCAATCTCTGCGCGACACCACCTGACGGAACCATGAAACGGAGAAGAACCGGATGATCTCGATCAAGTCGGCCGGCACCCGGCTGCTCGCCACCCTGGCCGCCGGCGCGGCCGCTGGTGCCACCCTGCTTGTTCCCTCGGCCGCGCACGCGTCCCCCACGGCTGTCAGCACGCAGGCCGCGGCCGTCTCCGACGTACTCCGCCCCGGTCAGTACCTCAAGCCGGGCCAGTTCCGCCGCTCCAAGAACGGCCTCTACACGCTGCTCATGCAGACCGACGGCAACGCCGTGCTCTACAAGGGCCGCAGCCCGCTCTGGGCGTCGATGACGAACCGCAAGGCCTCCACGCTGATCATGCAGAAGGACGGCAACCTGGTCGTCGTCTCCGGCCGGACCCCGGTCTGGGCCAGCAACACCGGCGGTAGCACCGGCGCGTTCCTGGCCGTGCAGAACGACTCCAACCTGGTCATCTACAACGTCCGCAACAAGGCGGTCTGGTACCGGCACATGGTGATCGGTACCCTCGGCTCCGGCCGGGTGCTGAAGGTGTACGACATGCTGGTCTCGCCGAACCGCGTCTACCGGCTGCAGATGCAGACCGACGGCAACGCGGTGATCGTGAAGAACGGCAAGACCCCGATCTGGAGCACCAAGACGATCAGCAAGGGCGCGTACGCCGCCATGCAGCAGGACGGCAACTTCGTCGTCTACTCGGCCGCGAAGCGGGCCCTCTGGTCGACCCGGACCGTACGCCACGGCGCGGTCCTGCAGATGCAGAACGACGGCAACCTGGTCGTCGTCTACGGCCGCACCCCCCTCTGGGCCAGCAACACCGGTCGCTGACCGAACCTTTGGCGTCCGGGTCGCGTCGTACACGCGACCCGGGGGCCCGGGTCTCAGAAACCCCTGGGGGAACACACATGATCTCGCTCAAGCCCACCCGCCTGCTCGCGGCCGCTCTAGCCGTCGGCGCTGCTGCTGCGACCGCGCTGGCCGGTGTCCCGGCCGGCGCCACCACTGACTCGGGCCAGGCCGTGCCCTCGACGCTGAAGCCCGGCCAGCGGCTGCTGCCCGGCCAGTCGATCAAGTCGCCGAACGGCGTCTACACGCTCTCCATGGAGAAGTACGGCGACGCCGTGATGAGCAAGCCGGGTAGCTCGGGCTACTGGGGCGCCGGCAAGACCAAGGCCGGCTCCGTGCTCGTCTTCCAGCCCAACGGCAACCTGCAGGTGATCTGGGGCCGCACTGTGGTCTGGGCGAGCGACACCGCGGGCAACACCGGCGCCACGCTCAAGCTGGAGAACACCGGCCGGCTGGTCATCTACAACGCCCGCGGCAAGGCGGCGTGGAACCAGTCGATGGTCATGGTGAGCCTGTACGACGACGACGTACTGCGCACCGACCTGACGCTGTACTCGCACAACCGCCTGTACCGGTTCCAGGTGCAGCGCAACGGCGACGTACAGCTGCTCAAGGGCAGCGCGCTGCTCTGGAACACGAAGACCGGCGACCACGTCGGCGCCTACGTGCTGTGGGACGCCTCCGGAAGCCTGTGCGTGCTGAACGCGGACCGGCAGACCATCTGGTCGAGCAAGACCGCCCGTCCGGGCTCTGTGCTTCAGCTGCGCGACGACGGCAACCTGGTCATCGTCTACGGCCGCAGCGTGGTCTGGCAGACCGGTACGGCGGGTCGCTGACCCCATAGACCGAGCCGCAGCACCCGGGGCGGGGTGCTGCGGCTCGCTTCAGTTCAGGGGCAGCAGGCCGCTCAGGTCGGTTCGCTCGCCACTGGCGCGTAGCTTGCCGCTCACGCGGGCGTCGGCCCAGCTGGTGCGGCCCAGCGCGAGCTCAATCCACAGGTCCGGTGGCATCTCGATCACCGCGCCCGGCGTACCCCGGGTGTGGCGTGGGCCCTCGATGCACTGCACCGCACCGTACGGCGGCACCCGGACCTCGACCGCGTGCCCCGGCGCCTTCGCGACCAGCAGCTTGAGCAGCTCCTTGGTCAGCAGCTTGAGGTCGGCGCGTTCCGCCGTACCGGCGTCGTAGCGCTGCAGGGCTTGGCGAAACGAGGGGTCGTGCATGTTCACGACGTGCCAGCGTACGCGTCAGTTTGCGGTGACGCCCCTTTCGTCGGGGATAATCGGGGCCGAGACGAGGAAGTGAGGTCGGGATGCTCACGCCCAGGCACCAGGCGCTGCTGATGACGCTGGCGGGAATGACCGTCGGCGTGGCCGTGTTCGGCGCGGTGCTCGCCATCAACGGTGGCAACCCCTTGGCAGGTCACGACGACACGCCTGCGGGGATCGTGAACAGCCAACCGACCCCGAGCAGCACGCCCCACGGCGACGGGCTGCAGCCCGGCTCGCTCACGTACGTGACGGCAACCTTCGGCACCGACGACAAGCCGGTGTCCGCCGAGGTCCCGGCGGGCTGGAAGAGCACTCAGGACGGCACCCGGCCGCGGTTCCTGGACCCGACCGGGGTCTGGACGATCCGGTTCGACACGCGCGGCTCGAAGCAGACCCCGGACCAGCTGGTGGACGCGCGGGCGCGCAGCATCGACGAGCGCGACTTCAAGAAGATCAGCACCGACAACGGAACGCTCGTCTACACGTACGTCGACCAGGCCCGCGGACCGCGGATGGGCCTGTCCCGCTGGGTCTCCACCGACGGCGGTCAGACCTCGGCGATCGAGATCACCGTCGGCGGCCGCCCGCAGGACCGCGCCGGCCTGGAAGAAGTCCTCCAGCACGCCACCGACACGCTGAAGCTCCCGGTCGCGGACGGCGACACCCGGCCGAACTAGCTAGCACTTGATGTCGGACGTCGGGGTGTTGCCCTGGACCAGGTAGCTCTCGACGACGTTCTTCACGCACGCGTTGCCCGACAGGTACGCCGTGTGCCCGTCACCGTCCCGGCTGACCAGGAGACCGTTCTCCAGCTGGTGTGCGAGGCTGACCGCCCACTCGTACGGCGTCGCCGGGTCCCGGGTCGTCCCGAGCACCATGATCGGCTTCGAACCGGCCGCGGTGATCTTGTGCGGCTTGCCCTGCGGCTTCACCGGCCAGTTGACGCAGAGCAGCGACGACCACGCCATCGACACCCCGAACCGCGGTGAGGCCGCCTTGTACTCAGGCAGCTTCGCCTCCAGCTGCGCGAGCGAGGTGAAGTCGGGCTTGTCGAGGCAGTTCACCGCGACGTTGGCCTCGTTCGAGTTGTCGGCGTACCCGGTCTGCTGGCGGTCGGCGTACTCGTCGGCCATCGCGAGCAGGCGCTGCCCGTTGCCGGCCAGGCCGTCCGCGACGGCCTCCTCGAGCCGCGGCCAGAAGTCCTTGAGGTAGAGCGGGTAGATGATCCCGGTCATCACCAGGGCCTGCGTGACCTCGCGCTTCCCGTCGCCGCGCAGCGGGTGAGCGTCGCTGTCGTTGAGCAGCTGGTCGACCTTGGCGAGCACGTCCGCCTTGCTACTGCCGAGCTTGCACGACCGCTGCGCACAGTCCTCCGCGAACGCGTCCAGCGCCGTGTCGAAGCCCTTCGCCTGCGCGAGGCCCATCTGCTCGGACGTGATCGAGGGGTCCACGGCGCCGTCCAGGACCATCCGGCCGACGTTCTTCGGGAACTCCTCGGCGTACGTCGCGCCCAGGAAGGTGCCGTACGACATGCCGAGGTAGTAGAGCTGCGGGTCGCCGACGATGCCCCGCAGTACGTCGAGGTCGCGGGCCGCGTCCTTGGTCGACACGTGCGGCAGGATCTTGCCGGAGCGCTGCTCGCAGCCGGCGGTCATGATCTTGGTCTGCTTGTCGAGGTCCGTGATCTCGGCCTGGTCGTCCGGGGTGGAGTCGGTGGCGAGCAGGGTGTCCAGCTGCTCGGTGTCGAGGCACTTGACCGGCGTGGACTCGCCGACGCCGCGCGGGTCCCAGCCGATCACGTCGAACTTGCGCAGCAGCGAGGAGCCGAACAGCCGCGGCGTCTGGGCCGCGAAGTCCTGACCGGACGCGCCCGGGCCGCCCGGGTTGATGAAGAGCGTGCCGAGGCGTCCGCCGCGGTCGCGGGCGAGCACCTTCCGCGCGCGCAGCTCGATCGTGTCGCCGGTGGGCTTGGTGTAGTCCAGCGGCACCAGGATGGTCGCGCACTGCTGGTTGGCGCCGCAGCGTTCCCAGTCCGGCTGCTGCTGATAGAACTTCTCCAGCCCCGCTGGGATCGGCCCGGCCGGTCCGGACGGCGGGTTGGTACCGACTCCAGGCTCCGTACCGCCGTCGCCGGCGTCCTGCGCCCGGCTGGCCACGCCACAGCCGCTGGCCAAGACCGCAAGAGCTGCCCCCAGGACGATCGGCTTGCGGAATCTCACTGCTGGGGGTCTCCCTCGTCGTCGTGGTGCAACCGCCGTCGGCGCCGCGGCTTCCGCTTCCGCGGCTCCTCCGCTGTCTCCTGTACCTCGCCCTGTACGTCCGGCTCGGCGGGTACTCCGGGTGGCTCCACCTGGGACACCGCTGACACCTCGGGCATCACCGGCGGCGCGTCGGAGGTCGTCGTACCGCTTGCTTCGTACTGCTGGCGCGGTGAGCACACGTCTGCTCGGCTGCACGCGCAGCGCCGGCCTGATGCCGCCAGCCGGACCACCACGGTGTCGCTCGGCACGTTGTGCCCGACCACTACTCCATCACCCGCGGGGGTCTCCACCGCGGTCCCGACCTGTGGGGCCTTCGCATTGAACTCCTGGTAGAGCGGGTGCTCGTACTTGAGGCAGCACATCAGCCGCCCGCACGCGCCGGAGATCTTGAGCGGGTTCAGCGGGAGGTCCTGGTCCTTCGCCATCCGCACGCTGACCGGCTCGAAGTCCTTCAGGAACGTCGCACAGCACAGGTCCCGCCCGCACGGCCCGATCCCACCCTGCAACCGCGCCTCGTCCCGCGCTCCCACCTGGCGCAGCTCGATCCGTGCCCGGAGAGCCCTGGCCAGGTCGCGGACGAGCTCGCGGAAGTCGACCCGGTGCGGCGCGGAGAAGTACACGATCACCAGCTGGTCGACATCCGGCCGCCGGTCGACGAAGTCGATCCCGACCACCTTCATCGGCAGCCCGTGCTGCCGGATCGTCCGCTTCGCGATCACCCGCGCGTCGGCCCGCCGCTGCCGGTTCTGCTCGTCCCGCTCGAGGTCCGCGGCCGTGGCGATCCCGTCACACAGCGGCAGCCCGCCGACCTCCTCGGTCACGTACTGCGGCGCCCACACGCACTCCGCCACCTCAGGTCCGTCGTCGGTAGGCACCAGCACCTTGTCCCCCACCCGGGGCCGAAACTCACCCGGATCAAGGTAGTAAAGCCGCCCGTACCGCTCGAACGACACCGCCATCACCATGCCCACGCCGCCAGCCTACTTCCAACCCTCTCCTCGGGTGTGTGCCTACCGGTGGCTGTCCTTGACGGGCTGGTCCAGCTTCTCGTCGTCGGGGCCGTAGGCGGTGCAGGTGGTTTGGTGGTCGCCGCGGGTCCAAGCGGAGCGGGTGGGGATCCACCAGGAGAGGTCCAGCTCGGACTGGTTGCTGGGCTTGCCTACGTAGGTAGCGAACGCAGGGACGCAGGCGTGCTCGGCTGCGGTGTCCATCGCGCCGGCGCCAGGGTACGGGCCGTCGGCGAGGGTGACGATGGCCACCACCTCGCCGTCGTGAGCCTCGGTGCATGGCTGGCGGACAACCTCGTCCTCGGCGGTGCCGTCGTCGAAGCACTCGCCGACCATGAGGTCTTCGGAGAACGTCGGCGGGGTTGAGTATGAGGCAGCTGGCTCCGGTGCGCCGTAGTCGTCGCCCTCGGAGGTGCCGAAGGCGATGACCAGCCCGATCAGCAGGACGTAGCCGAGCGTCACCAGCGAGCCGATGACGAGGCCGGCGATCGCCATCCCGCGACCGCTCTCGCCGGGCCGTTTGCGGAGCTGCGCCAGGGCCGCGATGCCGAGGCCGATCGCTACCGGCGCGGCCAGGCCGAAGAAGATGCCGCCGATGCCGGTGGCCATCGCAGCCACCGCCAGGCTGTTGGTCCCACCGGTGCCCTGGTAGCCGTAGCTGTACGGCGCCGGGGCCTGCCCGTACGCCGCCGGCCACTGCCCCGGACCGTACCCCGGCTGTGCCGGCGGCCCGTACTGCGACGGTCCGTACGGCGGCTGCTGTCCATACCCCTGCTGTTGCTGCCCATACGGCGCCGGCTGTCCGTACGGCGCCTGCCCGGTCGAGCCAGGAGTCGCCCACGGAGCGGGGCCGTCCTGCTGCCCCGGCTGATGCGCACTCGGGCGGCCGTAGGTGGGGAAGGTTGGCAGGGGTTGCGTGGGGACGGGCTGCGTCGTGGCCTCGGGGTCGTGGACCACGTCCTGCGGGCGGTTCGGATCGTACGGCGGCTGGCTCATGCTTCCCCCAAAGCTGCTTCCCCCACAGGCGCTACCGCTGTGATCCGCGCATCGTACCCGTCAGCCGGTTCCCGGGCATGCCGACCAGGCACAGGACGTTGCCATCAGCAACAGCATGATCCTCCAGGACCACGTAGTACATGTCCAGCTCGGACCGCTCGTACGACTTCCCGATGAAACCGTTGAACGCCGTCGCGCACTCCTGCGTCGCGACCTCCCCGGTCTCCTTCGCCGGCAGCCCGGTCAGCGCCGCGCGCACCTTCGCGTACGCCTCCCCGGTGTGCGGTACGGCGCAGTCCGCGATCCGCACCATCCGCAGCGTGGACGCGTCCAGGTCCGCATCGAAGCAGCGGCCCACCTCGACCTTCGAGATCGAGACGCTGCGGCCGATCCCCTCCCGGTGCTCGCCGACCAGGTTGAGCGTCACCGCGACCCCGGTCGCGATCACCCACCCCAGCGTCACCGCGAGTGCGCCGTACGCGAGCCATCTACCGCGACCACCGCTGCGCTTGATCCGCCGCAGCGCGACCACGGCCAGCACGGCGGCGAACGGCACGAGCCCCGGCAGACTGGTCACGAAGGCAGCGATCGCGTACCGGTCCTGCCGTTGCTGGGCCGGCGACGGGACCCCTTCCAGCCAGGACTCAGCCGATGGCAGCGATGGCCGCGCAGGCTGGATCGGGGAGGGCGGCTGGGTCATGCGGTGTCCGTTCGGCAAATGTCGTACCGGACGGTCTGCTTTGCCCGGACACACGGACATCGGACCCGCCGGTCTCGGTGTTACATCGCGTGCCCAGTAATCGGACGCCGATCTCAGTCGGTGACCGAGCCGTTCACCGGCGTACTTGCCGCGGGATGTGGAACCCGTCGGTGCGCCCCTCGAACAGCGACACCGTCATCGCCTCCAGCGCGAGCAGTGGCGCCACGTTGGCCTCGATCGCCTCCCGGCAGGTGGAGATCGCGTCCAGCCGTCGGATCGTCTGCTCGGGCGTCGTCCGCGCGCCCAACTGCTCGATGTGCCGACGCAACTCGTCGTTGATCAGCTCCGCGCCGGCGCGCGTCTGCACCACCAGAACGTCCCGGTACAGCGCCATCAGATCGACCAGTGACCGGTCGAGCACGTCCCGCTCCCAGCGCTTGGCGCGCGCCTTCTGCTGCTCCTCGAGCTCCTTCAGCGCCGCGTTCGCCTCGCGCGGCTTGGCGCCCTTGGTCCCGACCCCGAGCGCCTGCTCGAGCTCGGCCCGCTCCTTCTCGTCGACCTTCTCTGCGCTCGCCTTGGCCTCGACCTTCGCCGCGTCCAGCAGCTGCTGAGCCGACTTCAGGCACGCACCGAGGTCACGCAGCGCGAACGGTACCTCGAGCACCTTGGTCCGCCGCTCCCGTACTTCGGAGTCCCGCGCCAGCGCCCGCGCCCGTCCGATGTGCCCCTGCGCCGCCCGCGCAGCGAACCACGCCAGCTCCCGGTCGACGTCCAGCTTCGCCGTGAGCATCTCCGCCACCGCCGCCACCGGCGGAGTCCGCAGCACCAGCAGCCGGCAGCGGGACCGGATGGTCGGTACGACGTCCTCCACGGTCGGAGCGCACAGCACCCAGACAGTCCGCGGCGACGGCTCCTCGATGCTCTTCAGCAACGCGTCCGCAGCCTGCTCGGTGAGCCGGTCCGCGTCCTCGACCACCATCACCTGCCACCGTCCCTGCGTAGGGCTCATGGCGGCCCGGCGCACCAGCTCACGGACCTCGCTGACCCGGATGGACAGCAGCTCGGTCCGGATCAACGACACGTCCGGGTGGGCACCGCTGAGCGCCGTACGGCACTCGTTGCACTCTCCACAGCCGTTGTTGTGACACTGCAGCGCCGCAGCGAACGCACGGCCCGCGTTGGACCGCCCAGAGCCAGGCGGACCGGTGATCAGCCACGCGTGGGTCATGCCGGCGACCGCTGCGCCGCGCTCACCCCGCAGTACGGCGGCAGCGCCCTCGACAGCTCGCCGCAGCACGGTGACGGCCGGCTCCTGGCCGACCAGGTCGTCCCAGACGCTCATAGGTCCACTTTCGGAAGCAGGGGCTGGAGGCGGGCCCGGATCTGCCGGGCGATCTCGTCCCTGGTCAGCGACGCGTCGACGATCAGGTAGTGCTGCGGCTCGGCAGCGGCCAGCTCCAGGAACGCGTGCCGGACCCGCTCATGGAAGTCATGTCCCTGGGCCTCGATCCGGTCGCGCTCGGCGAACCGGCCGAGACCGGACCGCGGCGGGAGGTCGAGCAGGACGGTCAGGTTCGGCCGGAGGTCGTCGGTGGCCCAGCGGTTCACCCGCTCGACGTCGGACAGGTCCAGGTCGCGGCCGGAGCCTTGGTAGGCCAGCGCGGAGTCGACGTACCGGTCGGTGATGACAACCGCGCCGGCCTTCAGTGCGGGTTTGATCACGGACTCGACGTGCTCGGCCTTGTCGGCGGCGTAGATCAGCGCCTCGGTGCGGTGCGAGATGTCACCGGTGGCCGGATCGAGCACGATCTGCCGCAGCGTCTTGCCCACCTCGGTGGCGCCTGGTTCGCGGGTGAGCAGGACCTCGTGGCCCTGTTCCTGCAGCCACTCCACGAGCAGCGCCGACTGGGTCGACTTCCCGGCGCCGTCGCCGCCCTCCAACGCGATGAACAGGCCGGTCGTCGGGTACACACCGCGGGTCTTGCCGAAGCTTCGCCGTACGTCGCGCCAGAACGGGACGCCCGGCCGGTCGTCCATCTGCTTCCAGGCGAGCAGGCCGATCACGCCGGCCAGGATCGCGGCCGCGACCATCGTCATCGAGGCGCCGTTGTACGTCGCCGAGTGGTCGCCGATCGTCCAGGTGTGGCGGCCGATCGCACCCGCGACGAACGGCGCGATCGCCAGCGTGATGGCGAGCACCGTCCGGACCGCCGACTGGACGAACGCGAACGTCCGGCCGCGGACCGCGTCCGGGACCTCGAGGCCGAGCAGCGTGTAGCCGGAGACCCACGAGCCGCCGGCGCAAAAGCCGAGCAGGATCGCGATCATCGTGGCGATCTCGATCTGCTGGATCAGCGCGAGCCCGGCCAGCCCGAAGCCGGACCCGACCAGCCCGGCCGCGAACAGCCGGCGCCGGGACAGCCCGGAGAAGATCCGCGGCGCGAACCCCATGCCGAGCGCCAGACCGCCGAAGACCGCGCCGAACAGCACGCCGTACCCCGGATCGCCGGCGCCGAGGTCCTCGACGTACGTCCGGCCGAGGCCGACCACGACCGCGCCGGCCGCGAACGCGCCGGAGATGCCGACCACGAGGCCGCGGACGACCGGCGTGCCGGTGACGTAGGACCAGCCCTCCACCATGGTCCGCCAGAGCGTCGGATGATCCTCGTGGTCGTGGATCGCGCGGCCGATCTCGGCCACCGACACGATCGCGACCGCGGAGATCGCGAAGGTCGCGGCGTTCACGTACACGGCCAGGTCGATGGCGAAGTCGCCTGCCCAGCGGGATACGAGGGTTATCGCGGTAAAGATCGCGGCGG
The DNA here is from genome assembly GCF_040638345.1 of Kribbella sp. NPDC026611. Taxonomy (NCBI): domain Bacteria; kingdom Bacillati; phylum Actinomycetota; class Actinomycetes; order Propionibacteriales; family Kribbellaceae; genus Kribbella; species Kribbella sp. NPDC026611. The sequence goes on along the minus strand of NZ_JBEZYC010000003.1, from coordinate 534,216 downwards.
CCGGCAGCGCGGTGCCGTAGGTCGTGATCAGGCTGAGCTGGTTGGCCGCCTCGAGCCGGTGCCGGGGAATCAGGTTCGGCACGCTGGCGTCCTTGGCCGGGCCCCAGATCAGGCTGACGATCTCGATCAGCACGGTCGCGACCAGCAGCCAGGTGAGCGTGCCGACGATCGGGATCGTGACGAAGAACGCGGCCCGGACCAGATCGCCGATGATCATCGTCCAGCGCCGGTCCAGCCGGTCCGCGACCCAGCCGGCCACCGGGCCCATCACGAGCGCGGGCAGGACCCGGAGGAACAGCACGCCGCCGATCGCGAAGTTCGCCAGCTGGTAGTTGTCGCCGGCGAACGACTTCGCCATCGCGGTCAGCGCGAGCAGCCCGATCCAGTCCCCGAGGCTGGACAGCCCGAACCCGATCCACAGCCGCCGGAACGCCCGGATCCGCAACACCGCGCGCACATCGTGCGCCGGTGCAGGATCGGTCAGCGGGTCGAAGGGCTCCGGCACATGGCAAGCCTAGTGTGCGGCATCGACAGCCTTGCGCAGCGCATCCAGGGCGGCCTTCAGGTCCGCCGTCGGCAGGAACCCGAACCCCAGTCGGAACACCCGCGCCTCGTCCCCGAACCAGTCCCCGTCGGCCAGCCGTACCCCCACCGCGGCCGCTTCCCGCCTGAACCGCTCCAGCTCCACCGGCGCCTTGAGCCGGATCACACAAAGTGCCCCGGCATCCGGCCGAACCCACTCGACGAGCGAACTGTTTTCGCTCACCCAGTCCTGGGTCAACGAGAGGTTCTCCTTCAGCCAGAGTCTTCGTACGCCGAGGATGCGGTCCTCCTGCTCGAAGACCCGCAGCGCTAACGCCTCAGTCACAGTAGAAGCAGACACGACAGTGCTGAACTTCGCCGTAGTGAGCTGCTCCACCAACGAGGCATCGGTGCTGATCACCCACCCGATCCGCAGCCCAGCAGCCCCGTGGCACTTGGACAACGACGCCACAGACACCACGCGGGGTCCCAGCACCAGCGCAGTCTCCGCCACCGCCTCCTCGCCGTACGCCGCGGTCCGGTAGGTCTCGTCCACCATCAGATAGGCCTCCGGACAGACCTCCTCCATGGCAGCAACGATCTCCCGCAGCACATCCAGCGGTACTGCGACGCCCGACGGGTTCTGCGGTGTCGCCAGACTCACCAGCCGCGTCTCCGGCGTCAGCTGCGCGCGTACCGCAGAGGCAGTCAGCCGATAGCCCTCGTCGAACGTCAGCGGCACCAGGCGGACCGTAGAACCGACCGTCTCAAAGGCATTGCGCGTTATCGGGAACAGCGGCGACGTTGTCACCACCTCGCGGCCGGCGTCGGCCAGCAGGTAGGCGAGCAGGAAGATCCCGTGCATGCCGCCCACCGTGACCACCACGTCCTCCGGCCGCACCCCGTGCCGATCAGCGATCGCCGTACGCAGCCGCAGGTCTCCGGCCGCGGTGCCGTACCCCAGCTCGAGCCCCTCCAGCTCCGGTGTCAGCAGGTCGGCCAGGTGCAGGTCAGGCCCGTAGCTCTCGCCCAGGTCATGACGCGGCTGCACGGCTGTCAGGGACATGATCTCGTTGCGCGGGAAAGTCGCCATACCAGCCATGGTTCTGAGATTCCGGTGGCGTCCCCAGAGCCAATCCCGCACAATTGGTTCGCAGATGAGGCCAATCGAAGTCGTCGAGCGGTTGGGCCGCTGGTCGTCGGGCCGCGGCCCTCTCTACCTGCTGCTCGCTACCCGGCTCCGGGCCCTGATCGACGACGGGGAGCTGCCCGCTGGGGTCTTGCTGCCACCGGACCGGGCGCTGGCCAACGCTCTGGCGGTCGGACGTACGACGGTGGTCGCTGCGTACGACCTGCTGCGCTCCGAGGGGCGCATCGTCCGTCGGCAGGGCAGTGGCACCCGCGTCGCCGGCGTACCGTCCGGTGGGCCGGTCGAGGACGCTCCGGTCGACCCCATCTTCCTGGACTCGCTCGAGGCGCGGGACGACGACGTACTGCTGGCGATCTGTGCCGCGCCCGGTGATCCGCCGCCTCAGCTGGCCGATGCGTTCGCTCAGCTCGACCTGAGCCGGATCACCAACGACATCGGCTACTACCCGTACGGCTACCCGACGCTGCGGGCCGCGCTGGCGGATCGGTACACGGCACGCGGCGTACCGACTGCGCCGGAGCAGATCCTGGTCACCAACGGCGGTCAGCAGGCCCTGTCGTTGCTGGCGCATGCGCTGGTAAGTCCTGGCGACCAGGTGGTCGTGGAGGCACCGACGTACCCAGGTGCGCTGGAGGTGTTCCGGGAGCAAGGCGCGGTACTGCGTGGTCTGCCCGTCGGGCTGGAGGGGTTCGAGGCGGCGGTGCGGGAGCGGCGGCCGGCGGTGGCGTACGTGATCCCGACGTACCACAACCCGACCGGAGCGGTGCTGTCCTCGCTGGCACGGCAACGGCTGGCGGCGACCGGCGTACCGCTGATCGAGGACGAGGTTCCCGCTGACCTGGGCTTCCCCGGTGAACCTCAGCTCACACCGATTGCGGCGTACGGCGCCAACGTCATCTCGATCGGCTCGCTGAGCAAGAGCATCTGGGGCGGCCTCCGCATCGGGTGGATCCGCGCTGCCACACCCTTGATCAACCGCGTGGCCCGGCTGCGCGCCGTACATGACCTGGGCGGCAACGTGCCTACCCAGCTAGCCGCAGTACACCTCCTGCCGCTCCTGGACGGCCCAGCCCTGCACGAGACGCTCAAGTCCCGCCACGACCACCTACGCTCGCTGCTGTCGGAGGCCCTCCCCACCTGGGAGCTGCCCACCATCGCCGGCGGCCAGTGCCTCTGGGCCCGCCTCCCCCACGGCGACGGCGTCTCCTTCGCCCAAACCGCCCTACGCCACGGCCTGGCCATCCTCCCCGGCACCACCCTCGACATCACCGGCGCCAGCAACCACCACATCCGCCTACACTTCCGAGCCCAACCCCCCGACCTCACCGAAGCAGTCCACCGCCTCACCAAGGCCTGGACCGCCTACACCCCACCACCCAACCGAATACACCCCCGCCCATCCATAGCCATCTGACTGGCTAACGTAGAACACAACGTTCTACACTTGGTTCATGGACAGCATCCCGGTTCGCGAGCTCAACCAGCACACCAGCGCAGTGCTGGCGCGGGTAGCCAACGGCGAGTCCCTCGAGATCACCGTGAGCGGTCGCCCGGCAGCACGGCTGGTGCCGATCGACAACAACACCAGCATCCGGGACGAACTGATTCGCCGCGGACGACTGATCCCCGCCAGCAACCCCGGTCCATTGGCTCTGCCCCCCGGTGAACCGGACCTGTCGATCGACTCCACCGACATCGTCTCGGACCTGCGCGAGGAGCGTCTGTGATCTTCCTCGACTCGGCCGCGATCGTGAAGATGATCCGGCGAGAGGCAGAGAGCGAGGCACTGACGAGCTGGCTTGCGACACAGGCGGACAAGGCGCTTGTGGCGTCGGCTCTCGTGCTCACCGAAGTACCACGCGCACTTCGCCGATCCGATCCTGGACGACTGGCAGCTGTACCCACCGTCCTCGCTCGGCTCGACCGAGTACCGATGGACGACACCGTGCTGGCGACGGCGGCGGCGTACGCCGATCCGATGCTGCGGACGCTTGATGCCATTCATCTGGCGAGTGCTCAGAGCCTGGTCTTGGAAGGTCTGCCGCTGACAGCACTTGTCACCTACGACAAGCGGCTGCTGTCAGCTGCAGCCTCGATCGGGCTTCCCACCGCCGCGCCTGGAGCTGACTGAGCTGTGCCGCCTCGCCGGGAGGGCGAGGTGGCACGGCTCTTCAGTTGGTGAAGCGTAGGCGGAGGGTTGCTGGGCCGGTTTTGAGTTTGTCGCGGTCGGGGATGGCGGGGCCGCAGGCGGCGGTGCCTATGCCGGTTTGGGCTAGGTCGAGGGTTACGTGGGTGGTGCCGCCGGGGGTTAGGTCGGGGGTGTGTTTGGCCGTCTCCAGGGCCTGGGTGGTCCAGTCGCGGACCGTCAGGCCGAAGAGGGTGTCCAGGGCCTCGATGCGGAGGCCGTCCAGCTGGGCCCAGCGGGTGTCGATGCGGTGACCGTTTTCCTGGGGGCGGACGTACGGCGTTTGCAGCTCAGCCACCGTGGCGGAGTACTTGCCGACCGCCGCAGCCGCCCGAGTGTCGACGTACGCCTCCAGCGGACCCGTGCCGAACCACTCCACCTGCTGCACCTTCGGGAGTTCGAAGGTGATGCCCAGGCGCGGGAGGACCTCAGGGAACTGCCCTTCGGGTACGACGCTCAGGTCCAGGACGACCGCGCCGTCGACCGCGGTCCAGCTCCACGTGCTGACCAGGCCCCACTGCAGCGCCGGCGGCGCCGTCCGCGTCACGACCTCCCACGCGCCGTCCCGCTCGCCCTGCGACACGATCCGGTGCTGCACCCGGTGCAGACCCTGCTCGCGCCACCCGTCAGCGATCCCAGGGATCCCGTCGTTGTCGATCGGCGCCCGCCAAACGTCCAGGCGCACGTTCTCCAGACCCGCAACAGCCAGGCCGCCAACGCCGGCAGTACCGACAGCAGGCGAACCAGCCGGCATAGCAACGGCAGGCACCGGCTCGTCCAGCCGGACCTGACCCCAGGCAACGCGATGCCCCGCCGAGGCCCACGGCGTGTCAGCGGCCAGCGAAGCCGTCACGGTCACCCACGTCTCGGGCTGCGAAGCGTCCACCGGCGGCAGCTCGACCGTCGCCGACTCACCCGGCTGCAGCACCGGCACCGTCAGCACACCACTACCGATCCGCTCACCCCCGGCCTCCGCGACCACCGTGAACGTCAGATGGCTGGTGTCCAGCACCTCGTACCGGTTGGTGATCGAAACACCATTGCCATCAGCAACGATCCGGAGCGGCTCGATCACCTTGACGTACTCGTGCATGCCGGGCGACGGAGTCCGGTCCGGGAACAGCAGCCCGTCGCAGACGAAGTTCCCGTCGTGGATCGACTCGCCGAAGTCCCCGCCGTACGCGTAGACCTCGCGCCCGTCGATCGTCGTCCGCAGCCCGTGGTCGATGAACTCCCAGATGAATCCGCCCTGGCAGCGCGGGTACTGCTCGAACACGGCGCGGTAGTCGAGCAGTCCGCCCGGCCCGTTCCCCATCGCGTGCCCGTACTCGCACAGGATGAACGGCAGGTTCCGGTAGAGCGTGGCATCCGCACCGATCTCCGCACACCCCTCCGGCGAGGTGTACATCCGCGAGTAAATGTCGACGAACTCCGCCTCGGTGTCGCGCTCGTAGTGCACCGGCCGCGACGGGTCCAACTCCTTCACGGCGTCGTACATGTGCCGCAGGTTCTCGCCCATCCCGCACTCGTTGCCGAGCGACCAGATCACGATCGACGGGTGGTTCTTGTCGCGGTGCACGGTACGGCGCATCCGGTCGACCAGGTCGTCGCGGAACCGCGGGTCCATCACCGGGTTCGGCAGGTCCGGCAGCTCCGGCTCGTACCCGAACCCGTGCGTCTCCAGGTCGCACTCGTCGATCACGTACAGCCCGTACTCGTCGCACAGCGACAGGAAGTGCGGGTGCGGCGGGTAGTGGCTGGTGCGGACCGCGTTGATCCCGGCCCGCTTCATGATCAGTACGTCGTCCAGCATGTCCTGCTCGGTCAGCGCGCGCCCGCGGTCCGGGTGGAACTCGTGCCGGTTGACGCCGTTGAACAGCACGCGGTTCCCGTTGACGGTGAAGATGCCGTCCACGATCGCGACCGTCCGGAACCCGATCCGCAGCCGGACCTCACCGCCGGACGTCCGCAGTACGGCGTCGTACAGCCGCGGCACCTCGGCGCTCCACGGCTGCACGCCCTCGACGCGAGTGTGTTGACCGGTCGGGAGCTCCAGCCCGAGCTCGGGCACGCTGACGATCCCAGGTACGTCGGACTCCACCAGCAGCGTGCCGGCGCCGTCGAGGTGGTCCCAGGCCGCCTTCACGAACACGTCGGTCGGCGCGTCCGGACGCAGCGCGAGCAGGTTGACCTCGCGGAAGATCCCGGACAGCCACCACATGTCCTGGTCCTCGACGTAGCTGCCGGTCGACCACTGGTGCACCCGGACGACGACCCGCGCTTCCTTGCCCGGAGCAACCAACGACGTGACGTCGAACTCGGACGGCAGCCGCGAGCCCGACGACCACCCCACCTCCGAACCGTTGACGTAGACCGCGAACCGCGAGTCCACCCCCTCGAACCGCAGCACGATCCGCGCGCCGTCCCAGTCCGCCGGCACGGTCACGGTCCGGACGTAGTCACCGGTCGGGTTGTCCGTCGGCACGAACGGCGGCTCGAGCGGGAACGGATAGACGATGTTCGTGTACGCGGGAGCGCCGTACCCCTGCAGCTGCCAGTGCGCCGGTACGGCGATGGTGTCCCAGCCGGACGTGTCCGGGTCCTTCAGGTCGTCGGGCGCATCCGCCATCGTCGGCGACAGCCGGAAGCTCCACTCCCCGCTCAGCGCCACCCGCGCCGCGTCGTCATCCAGCCACGCCCGCGGCGCCAGCACGTTCGCCCCCGACGCAAAGTCCTCGACATAGTCGGTCACAACACCCGACCCTAAGCCACCCCCGCTCACGAATCCACACCGATGAACAGATATGGACAGCAGGACTACTGGCAGTCCTTGCAGACGCCGACGAGGGCGACCTGTTCGGGAGCGAGGTGGAAGCCGAGGTCGCGGGCTAGTTTCTTGCGGGCGGTTTCGAGGATGTCGCCGGGGGCGTCGTACACCTTTCCGCACTCGGAGCAGCGCAGGTGCAGGTGGCGGGGAGCCAGGTCTCCGGCCAGGTGGTACGTCGTCCCGGCGCGGCCGAGGTGTACGTGCGTGACCAGCCCGAACTCACCGAGCGCGTCGAGCGCGCGGTACACGGTCGCACGGTGGATCCCGGGGCGTAGCTGCTCGGCGCGCTCGCCGATCTGCTCGGCGCTGAGGTGCTCCTCGGTGCCGGCGAGCACCTCGACGACCGCGAGCCGGGCGGGGGTGACCCGCTCCCCGCGCTCCCGCAACCGCTGCGCGCTGACCTCGACCGCACTTGTCATCCGCGCGCTCCTCCGAAATCCGGCACTCCTGACCTCAACCAATGTACGTTCCGTTTACCACGTCTCACACCTGGGGGAACTTCGATGAGTGATCAGCAAAATGCCGTCGTACGCCGAGGCGCGGCCGAGCTCCGCGGGATCGCCCAGAACGTGCAGTACCGCTCGGAGGGCCGCTCCGAGAACGGCTCCATCCAGGTGCTGACCTTCCGGCTCGCGCAACAGGACAGTGTCGGCACGCCGCAGCAGCCCGTGCTCGTTGAGCTGCGCGCGACCGCCCTGGAGGGTCAGGTCGTGGACGGCGAGGATGTCACCGTCACCGGGAAGTGGCGCAGCGGCCGCGTGGTTGCCAAGGAGATCGTCAGCCAGACCACCGGCGCCGCGGTGCGCGCCCGGCGGCCACCGCTCTGGGTGGCCGTGCCGGTCGCGATCCTCTTCGCCGCGTTCTTCGCGGTCGTGCTCTACTTCATCATCCGCGGCTTCAGCAGCTTCGGCGGCTGAAGCCGAAGGACTGCAAAGTCCGTCAGCTCTTCTTCGCCGGCGCCTTCTTGGCCGTCGTCTTCTTCGCGGCGGTCTTCTTGGCAGCGGCAGTCTTCTTGGTAGCAGCGGTCTTCTTGGCCGCCGTCTTCTTGGCGACCGTCTTCTTCGCCGGCGCCTTCTTGGCGGTCTTCTTCACCGGACCACGAGCACGCTTGTCAGCCAACAGCTCGGCCGCCCGCAGCAGCGAGATGGTCTCGACCGAGTCGTCCTTGCGCAGCGTCGCGTTGGTCTCCCCGTCCGTGACGTACGGACCGAAGCGACCCTCCTTCACCACCACCGGCTTCTTGGACTCCGGGTCCTCGCCCAGCTCCTTCAGCGGCGGCGCCGCGGCCCGACGGCCACGCTGCTTCGGCTCCGAGTAGATCTTCAAGGCCTCGTCGAGCGTGATGTCGAACATCTGCTCCTCGGTCGCCAGCGACCGTGAGTCCGTCCCCTTCTTCAGGTACGGCCCGTACCGCCCGTTCTGCGCGGTGATCTCCTCGCCGCTCGCAGGGTCGACCCCGACCACCCGCGGCAGCGACAGCAGCTTCATCGCGTCGTCGAGCCCGACGCTGTCCAGCGCCATCGACTTCAGCAGCGACCCGGTCCGCGGCTTCGCACCCTTCGGCGCGTCCTCCGGCAGCACCTCGGTCACGTACGGCCCGAACCGGCCCGCCTTCGCGACCACCTTGAGGCCGGTGTCCGGCGCCGCACCGAGCTCGATCTCGACCCCGGACGGCTGCGCGAGCAGCTCCTGCGCCTTCTCCACGGTCAACTCGTCCGGCGGCAGGTCCTCCGGTACGTTCGCCCGGCGCTCGTCCTTGTCCTCGACGTACGGCCCGTAGCGCCCGACGCGGACCACCACACCCGAGTCGTCCCCACCGACCGGGAACGTCGACATCTCCCGGGCGTCGATGTCGCCCAGGTCGGTCACCATCGACTGGAGACCCTCGAGCTCGTCGTCACCGAAGTAGAACCGGGCCAGCACACCCTCACGCTGCAGCTCACCAGCGGCGACCTCGTCGAGCACGTCCTCCATCGACGCGGTGAACGTGTAGTCCACCAGCCGGGTGAAGTGCTCCTCGAGCAGCCGGACCACCGCGAACGCCAGCCAGGCCGGCACCAGCGCGGTGCCCTTCTTGTAGATGTACCCGCGGGCCTGGATGGTGCCGATGATCGAGGCGTACGTCGACGGCCGCCCGATCTCCCGCTCTTCCAGCCCACCGACCAGCGTGGCTTCCGTGTACCGCGCCGGCGGCTTCGTCTCGTGCCCCGACGCCAGCACCTCGACCGCGGGCAGTACGTCGCCCTCGGCCACGTCCGGCAGCCGCGTCTCCTGATCGTCCGACCCGGCGGACGGGTCGTCCTGGCCCTCGACGTACGCCTTGAGGAACCCGTGGAACGTGATCACCCGGCCGGACGAGGTGAACTCGCACTGCTCGCCGGTGGCCGCGGTCGCATCGATCTTGATCGAGACGCTGTTCCCGGCCGCGTCCTTCATCTGGGACGCGATCGTCCGCATCCAGATCAGCTCGTAGAGCCGGAACTCGGCACCGGACAGCCCGGTCTGCGCCGGGGTCTGGAAGTGCTCACCGGCCGGACGGATCGCCTCGTGTGCCTCCTGCGCGTTCTTCACCTTGGAGGTGTAGACGCGCGGCTTGTCCGGCAGGTACGACGCGCCGTACAGCTCCCGGACCTGTGCCCGGGCGGCGGTGATCGCGGTGTCCGACAGCGTCACGCTGTCGGTACGCATATAGGTGATGTTGCCGTTCTCGTACAGCCGCTGGGCCACCTGCATGGTCTGCGAGGCGGACATGCCGAGCTTGCGGCCGGCCTCCTGCTGCAGCGTGGTGGTCCGGAACGGCGCGTACGGACGGCGGGTGTACGGCTTGGACTCGATCGACCGGACTGTGAACTGAGAGTCGCGCAGCGCGCCGGCCAGGGCGGTCGCGGTCTCCTCGTTCAGATGGACGGTGTTGGCGCCCTTGAGCTCACCGGTCGAGCTGAAGTCGCGGCCCTGCGCCACCCGCTTGCTGTCCACCGAGACCAGGCGGGAGGGGAACTGCCGCGGCGTCCGGCTCTCACCGGCGTCCAGCGTGGCGTCCAGGTCCCAGTACGACGCACTCCGGAACGCGATCCGCTCGCGTTCGCGGTCGACCACCATCCGGATCGCGACGGACTGCACCCGGCCCGCCGACAGCTTCGGCATGACCTTCTTCCAGAGCACCGGCGAGACCTCGTAGCCGTACAGCCGGTCCAGGATCCGGCGCGCCTCCTGCGCGTCGACCAGAGCCTCGTTGATGTCCCGGGCGTTGCCGACCGCGTCCTGGATCGCCTTCGGGGTGATCTCGTGGAAGACCATCCGCTTGACCGGGACCTTCGGCTTCAGCTCGTCGAGCAGGTGCCAGGCGATCGCCTCGCCCTCGCGGTCCTCATCGGTGGCCAGGAAGAGCTCGTCGGCACCCTTGAGCAGGTCCTTCAGCTTGCGGATCTGGGCGCGCTTGTCGGCGGGTACGACGTACAGCGGGTCGAAGTGGTCCTCGACGTTGACGCCGAGCCGTGCCCACGGCAGGCCCTTGTACTTCGCCGGGATCTCGTCCGCCCCGCTCGGCAGGTCCCGGATGTGCCCGAAGCTGGACTCGACCACGTACCCGGAGCCCAGGAAGCCGGCGATCATCCGCGCCTTCTTCGGCGACTCGACGATCACCAGCCGGCTGCCCGCCGCTGTCTTGGTCCCTGCTGCCCCTGCCACCGCACTCCCTACTCTTCGTCCTGCCGACAACGTCTCTGTCCCGACGTCTGTTCCCCCGTGCACAGCCCGGCCCGTCCGAGGACAGGGTACGGCCGATGGCAACGCATTTCTCGACGCACGGTAACCGGTCACGGCGCCGCGGCACTCCTCAGGGTTTCAGAAAGTATCCGAAAACCCTGGTTACCGCGCGTCGTACCCACTCCGGCGGGTAAGCGCCGACTACGAACCGCTGTCACTGAGTGAACCACGCCCACGGTCCCCGACAAACCGGAGATCCGCGAATCGGGCCGCCGTCACCGGCTGAAGTGGACCTCGGGGTACTTCGGGGAGTCGCCGCGGAGCAGCAGTTCCGGGCGGCGGCGCAGGGTCTGGTCGAAGAAGGCGCCGAGGTACTCGCGCTGGGCCAGGACGCTGCGGTGCGGGTTCGCGCTGCCGACGAGCGCCTTCATCACCGAGCTGATGATCGGGTCGTCGCCGTAGATCCCGCGGAAGAGCTGGTCGAAGACGAACTGGTAGTCGGTGAACGCCTTCTGCTTGGTGTGCTTCAGGCCGAGGTTGAGCTTGCCGCCGCGCTGGGCAGCCCAGAAGCTGGCCCAGGACTCGTCGTAGCCGTCCTTGGCCGGATCGGTCCGCTGGGTCTCGTCGGAGCCGAAGAGGAGGAACGGCCGGTCCAGGCCCTTCTCGGCGACCTCGGCCAGCGGTCCCTTCGCCCGGTCGTCCTGCAGCGTGCCGTCCAGATCGAGCCCGGCCAGCACCCGGCGGTCCTCGAGCATCGTGTTCGCGGTCGCGTACCCGCCGAGCGAGAAGCCGAACATGCCGATCCTGCGCAGGTCCATCGCGTCCGCCAGGCCCTCGGGCAGATCGTTGCCCTCGGCATCGGGATTCTGCCCGTCGGCGATCAGCTCCAGCTGGTTCAGCACGAACCGCGCGTCTGCCGTCCGCGTCTCGACCAGCCGCCGGGTGAAGTCCGGATCGGGCAGCTGCGTCGGCGGTACGCCGGGCAGGAACCGTCCGCGGGGGAACTCCACCGGTGTCTCGTGCGTGTGGTCCATCGTCACCACGACGTACTCACGGCTCGCCAGGTCCTCGACCTGCGCGGTGTTCACGAAGCGGCTGTACTGGTAGCCGGGCGAGAACAGTACGACGGGGTGCCGCGGCCCCTGCGCCGGTACGCCGGTCCGCGAGTGCGTCTCGGTGTTCGCGAAGTCGAACGACCCGCTCGGCAGCGCGAGCCCGTACTCACCGGTCCACGCGTCGTCCACCGCGACCGCCGTCTTCGCCGGCATGTACTTCGCGACCGGCGACTCGTCGGACCGGGACGCCGGGTACCAGACGCTGATCATCAGCTCCCGGCTACCGCTCGGCATCGTCGGGTCCTGCCGGGACCGGTCGACCAGGTGGATTGCCGCCGTTCCCAGCGCCTTCCGGCCGGTCGGGGCCGGCAGCTCGAACGTCACCGGGTGGAAGTCGGGGTCGCCGTTCGTGCGGAACCCGACCGGTCCGGACTCGCCTCCGGCCCGGGTCGGGTCCACTGACGAGGCGTGCGCCGGCCCTGAGGCAGCCAGTCCGAGACCCGCGGCCAGGCCGCCGATCAGGACGTGCCGCCTGGTAGCAGTGTGACTGCTGAGGCTGGAGGGACGCCTGTTCGCCATGCGACTCATCGTCACCGGCCCAGTTCACCCCGTGATGGCGACCTCGTCCCAACTTCGTCACGGCCGGAGTGGTGACAACCGGACGCGGGTGAGCTTCAATGACGCCATCTTGTTCATAGATGCGTGAAGTGAGGCACTCGTGAGCATCTTTGTCCGCATGAAACGTTCAGTAATCGCTTTGGCCCTCCTTGCCGGTGGATTGGTGTGCACTGCCGCTCCGGCCCACGCCGACGCCACCACGCTCGGTGACGTGACCGGCTTCGCACCCGGCACAGCGACGTACACGCTGTCCGCAGGGGCCGCGAAGGTCCGGGTGACGTTCCTGAAGGATGACGTCTTCCGGTTGTGGATGGCGCCGGACGGAAACTTCACCGACGCCGCCACCGGTGAGGGCTCCCAGATCGTCGCCAAAACCGACTACGGCACGCCCAGGACCTCCTGGAGCGACCGCGGGTCCTACTACTCGCTCGCGACCGGCAAGATCGAGGTCCGGGCACAGAAGCACCCGCTGAAGTTCTCCGTGTACCGGTCGAACGGTCAGCTGGTGTGGTCGGAGAGCGCACCCCTGTCGTGGACCGACACGTCCACCACACAAACGCTCGACCGTGGGGCGAACGAGCAGTTCTTCGGCGGCGGCATGCAGAACGGCCGCTTCTCGCACCGCGACGAGACGATCAAGGTCACCAGAGACTTCAACTGGGAGGACGGCGGCAACCCGAACGCGTCGCCGTACTACATGAGCACCGCTGGGTACGGCGTACTCCGCAACACGTTCACTCCGGGCAGCTACAGCTTCACCAGCCCGGTCGCCATCACGCACGACGAGCAGCGTTTCGACGCGTACTACTTCATCGGCGACCTCAAGACCTCGCTGGACCGCTACACCGAGCTCACCGGCCGGCCGTTCATGCCACCTGTCTACGGACTCGAGTACGGCGACTCGGACTGCTACAACCGCGGCCACTACGCGACCGATCCCGACCCCAGCAACGACTGGAAGGTCAACCCGGACAAGACGACCACGCTGGACGCGGTCAAGGTTGCGCAGCGGTTCCAGGACGAGGACATGCCCGGCGGCTGGATGCTGGTCAACGACGACTACGGCTGTGGGTACTCCGCCAACACCGAGTCGGAGCAGGTCGACGGCACGTGGTGGGGCAAGCGCGACATCCCCGCGCTGAAGCAGACCGGTGACGAGCTGCGGAAGCGGAACATCCAGATGGGTCTGTGGACCCAGTCCTCGCTGGACCGCCAGCCGGCAGAGGTGGGCGAAGCAGGCGTCCGCGTGCGCAAGCTGGACGTGGCGTGGGTCGGCCCGGGCTACCGGTACGCGCTGAGCGCCTGCGACACCGCGCACGACGGCATCGAGCAGTACAGCGACGCCCGTGGGTTCGCCTGGATGGTCGAGGGCTGGGCCGGCGCGCAGCGGTGTGCAGTGCAGTGGACCGGCGACCACAGCGGTTCGCTGGACGCCATCAAGTGGCAGATCCCGGCCATTGCCGGCTCCGGTAACTCCGGTATCGCCTACAGCGCCGGTGACGTGGACGGCATCTTCGGTGGCTCGGCGCAGTCGTACGTGCGCGACCTGCAGTGGAAGGTGTTCACCCCGGCGCTGATGAGCATGTCCGGCTGGTCGACTCCGGCGTACAAGCAGCCCTGGGCGTACGGCGACCCGTACACCTCGATCAACCGCAAGTACCTCAAGCTGCGCGAGCGGCTGCTGCCGTACTTCTACTCGTACGCCGCCGAGGCGCACCGGACGGGTACTCCGTTGGCGCGGTCGCTCGTGCTGGAGTACCCGAACGACCCGAAGACGTGGGACGACACGACGAAGTACGAGTTCCTGGCCGGCAAGGAGTTCCTGGTGGCGCCGATGTGGGGCGCCGACGAGGTCAAGAACGGCATCTACCTGCCGAAGGGCCAGTGGGTCGACTACTGGACCGGTCGGGTCTACCAGGGCCCGACGACGATCAACGGGTACCACGCCGGGCTCGAGACGCTTCCGCTGTTCGTCAAGGCGGGCGCTGTGGTCCCCATGTGGAAGCCGGGCATCAACAACGCCGCTCAGCAGGCTCCTGGCGACCGCCTGAGCCTGGACATCTACCCGTCCGGCACGTCGTCCTTCAGCCTGTACGAGGACGACCGTGTCACGCGCTCCACCAAGTCGGCGACGCAGACCTTCACGGTGGACGCCCCGCAGCAAGGCCGCGGTGATGTGACCGTCAAGCTCGGCGCCAGTGTCGGCTCGTACAACGGCAAGCCGACGGCCCGCCCCTACGAGCTGACAGTTCACACGGGCTCCGCGCCGCACGCTGTTTCCATCGACGGCCGGGCGGTCGCCTGGTCGTACTCCAACGGAGTCGTTCGGATCCAGACCGCTGCGATCCCGACGACTCGAAGCAGTTTGGTCCGCCTCTCCGGCACCTCGTCGGTTGGCGGTCCGGACGTCACCAACACCTTCGGTACGCCGGAGCTCACCACACCGTCGCTCTGGAACGCTCCGGGTCAGGCAACCGAGGTGACCGCGTCGTTCCGCAACGACACCGGCACCACCGTGCGCAACGTCCACCTGGACGCGCAGGTGCCGGCCGGCTGGTCCGTCACCGGTACCAACACGTTCGCGTCGGTCGACCCTGGGAAGGCGATCACAACCAAGCTCCAGGTGACTCCGGGCGCAGACGTCAAACCGGCCACCTTCACACTGGAACTCAAGGCGTCGTACGTTGCTCAAGGCAAGAATTACTTCAATACCGCTTCGGCGACGGCCGAGTTGCCGTACGCATCGTTGTCCCAGGCGGCCAACCTGGTCGGCATCACTGACGCAACCACTTACAAACAAGGCAACTTCGACGGATCGGGTGACAGTTTCAACGGCGAGGCGCTGGCGGCAGCCGGCTACACGCCAGGCGCGAAGGTGACGGTCCAGGACGCCGAATTCACCTGGCCGACCGGCGCACCCGGTACGCCGAACACCGTCAAGAACCAGTCCGCGCCCATCCTCGTCTCCGGCACCGGCTCGCACCTCGCACTACTGAGTGCAGGCGCCAGCCTCAACGCCCGCGGCACGGTGACGATCATCTACACCGACGGCAGCACGTCCGAAGGCACGTTCCAGCTCCCGAACTGGTGCTGCCAGGATCCGACGACGGGCGGCGCCAAGCTCGCCGTCTCGGTCAAGGGCCGTTATACGCCGTCCGGTCTGGGCAACACCACGACAGACTACCGGGTCTTCTACACCGCCGTACCGCTCGACCCCGGCAAGACCGTCAAGGCGATCAAGCTCCCCGGTGGCGGGCTCGGCTTCTTCGCGGCGACGATCGCGAACAAACCGTTGCCCCCGGCACCCAAGGCCGACAACTGGGTCAGCGACCTGGAGTTCCTCGGCGCCACCAACGGGTGGGGGCCGGTGGAACGCGACCACAGCAACGGCGAGGACGCCGCCGGCGACGGCGGCCCGCTCACGCTGGACGGAACGCAGTACGCGAAGGGTCTAGGCGCCCACGCCCCGTCCTCGGTCAGCGTCCGCCTCGGCGGCAACTGCACCACGTTCACCAGCAAACTAGGCATCGACGACGAAATGGAAGACCGCGGCAAGGTCACCTTCAAGGTCCTCGCAGACGGCGTAGCGAAGTACACCTCCGACCAACTGACCGGCACCTCACCCACCGCAACCACCTCGGTAGACATCACCGGAGCCCAAACCCTCACCCTCCAGGTCACCGACGGCGGCGACGGCAACACCAGCGACCACGCCGACTGGGCCGAAGCCAAAATCACCTGCAACCCATAGAAACAAGAACAGAGAAGAAATTTAGAGTGGTGGCCGGCGCTGGCGATCGGCTGAATGAATGAAGATGGTACGGGCGTGGACGCGACTGCGGGTTCCACGCCCGTACGTCATTTCAGCTGATCGTTCCCAGGGATCGTCCTCCAGACCAGTCGCGTCTGTCGGTCCATGGGAGAATCTGTCTGTGCATGAGCTGACGGGGAAGGACGTGGACGGGCTTCGAGGGGCGTTCACGTCTGCGGGGTATACGGTTGATGGGGTCTCCGAGCGGCTGGGTGGGCGGGCCAATAGCGCGCTGGGACGCAACGAGACCGCGTTGGCTTTTCAGCGGACCGGTTCAGGTGATCCTCTCGATACCATGATTCGGTTGTTCGTGCTGCAGCGGCCGGTCCCGCAAGCCCTTGTAGGACAGGCTTTTCCAGGTGTCGATCTGGTTGCCCTGGGCATCACCGATACCGGCGCCGGGGAGACGCGGGCAGTTCTTGACATCAGGCCGTTTGCGGAGGACGACCGCGAGTGGTGGGTGGTGGCAGATCCGACCCCGGGGCTCGACGGCCGCAGAGAGCCGATGCGGCAGGACTACGTGCTCGGCATCGCACCTGCCAGCCTCAGCCTTGTTCAGCTGACCGTCCCGGTGAAGGCCGAGCGGGCGCTGGACATCGGCACCGGGTGCGGCACCCAGTCGCTGCACCTCAGCGACCGGGTCAACCAGCTCGTAGCCACGGACGTCAACCCGCGGGCGATCCACCTGACCCGCTGGACCGCAGCCCTCAACCGCGTCGAGCTGGACGTCCGCGACGGCAGCCTCTACGAGCCGGTGCAGGGCGAGCGGTTCGACCTGATCGTGAGCAACCCGCCGTACGTCATCTCACCGCCTGGCGAAGGGCTCACCTACCGGGAGACCGGGTTCGCCGGTGACACCGTGGTTGAGCAGCTGGTACGAAACGCACCAGACCACCTCACCGACGGCGGCTGGTGTCAGCTGCTCGCTAACTGGACCTGTGTCACCGGCGAGGACTGGCAGGACCGCCTCGCCGGCTGGACCGGTGACCGGTCCGCCTGGGTCGTGCAGCGCGAGCAGCTCGACCCAGCGGAGTACGTCGAGCTCTGGCTGCGCGACGCGGGCCTGCACGGCTCACCGGCGTACACCCAGCGGTACGACGAGTGGATGCGCTGGCTGACCGAGCAACGCGTCGAGGCGATCGGCATGGGCTGGATCACCCTGCACAACGTCCCAGGCACCCTCACGGCCGAGGAGTGGCCGTACGAGATCGAGCGACCGATCGGACCGCACGTCCTGCACCGATTCGAGCGCCTCGAAGGGCTCCCGGGCGACCTGACCGCCCTGCACCTGCGGGTCGCGGACGACGTCGTCCAGGAGACCACTGGTCAACCGGGCGCGGAGGACCCGGCCACCATCGTGCTGCGCCGCCAGCGGGGCATGCGACGTGCCGAGCAGGTCGACACCGTCCTGGCCGGCTTCGTCGGTGCGTGCGACGGCGACCTCAGCACCGGCCAGATCCTCGCCGCCCTGGCCGACCTGATGGACCGCCCGGTCGTCGACCTCCTCGCCGACTACCTGCCGCAGATCAGGCGCCTTGTCGTAGAAGGCTTCCTGAACTACTGAGCAGCCCGCCGGCGCTGACGCTTCTCGGCGTACATCCGGCGGTCGGCCACAGTCAGCAGCTCGCCCATCGGCGTACCGTCCGTGCTACTCGCCTGCCCCACACTCAGCCGCAGCATGGCGAACCACGGCGCCTCCGCCCGCGCCGCCTCCCGGTCCGCTGCGGCCTTGATCCGCTCCACCAGCTCCGGCGCACCACGCTCGTCCGGGTTGTCCAGGACGACGACGAACTCGTCTCCACCGGCCCGGGCCACCACGTCCTCGGCCCGGCACTGCTCGGTCAGCAGCTGCCCGACCCGTCGCAGTACCTCGTCACCGCAGGCGTGCCCGTAGCTGTCGTTGATCACCTTCAGGTTGTCCACGTCGATGGCGATGACCCCCACAGACCGGCCAGAGTCGTGCGCCACCGACATGCGCTCATCCAGCGCCCGCCGGTTGCCTACACCGGTCAGTGGGTCCTCCCGCGCGGCCCGCCACTCGGCGTCGTGCCGGATGGACAGCTCATGGTTCGCCAGCGCACTCCGCACGGCGTACAGGCCGCGCAGCCGCTCCGCCCACCACCCTCTGGTGATGGCACGCGCATACTGCAGCCCAGTGGCCGCACCGGCATCGCCAGACTGCGCCACGATCTGTACTGCGGTGTGCCGGATCAGCGCCTCCACCGGCGGATCCGACGTGGGCGGCAGGTCACTCGCCGCCCGGTCCGCCGCCTGCATCGCGTCGTCGAGCCGACCGAGCGACGCGTACGCCTTGCCCAGGTAAGCACCTGCGATGGCAGCGAGCTCCGGGTCACCCAGCTTGGCCAGCTGGTCCCGGCAGTCCTTGAGGATCACCGCGGCCTCGGCCGCGTCGGCCTCGTCGTTGCTCGCCGCCAGCCACATGCGCCCGGCGATCGGCCAGTACCCGAGCAGGTCGGCGGCAACGATCACCTCGACCGCCTCACCCGCCCACCGGTGCGCAGCACGCCGCCGCTCGCGCACCTCCTCGTCGTACGTCGTGTCGCCCAGCCGCTCGAGCTCGTGTGCCCAGCGGAGGTTGGACTCGGCCAGGTTGAGCCGGTTGATCGCGGGCGCCTCGGGCAGACCGAGCGGGTCGTGGTCACCCTCGGCGGCGAGCTCGAAGTGCGGGATGCACAGCTCGTACAGCCGGAGCAGGTCGTACGCGTACCCGAGACCGGTGTGCGCCCAACCGGCCAGACCGAGGTCGCGCGTCCGGGACAGCGCATTCTCCGCAGCGACCAGGTCCGCGACGGAGTCACCGCCCTCACCGGTCCGGATCAGCGTGACGATCCGGATCGCGATCGCGTTCGCCTCCCAACCCGGTTCGTCGATCGCCCG
The DNA here is from genome assembly GCF_040638345.1 of Kribbella sp. NPDC026611. Lineage (NCBI taxonomy): Bacteria > Bacillati > Actinomycetota > Actinomycetes > Propionibacteriales > Kribbellaceae > Kribbella > Kribbella sp. NPDC026611. Next base: position 515,445 of record NZ_JBEZYC010000003.1, on the reverse strand, counting down.
GGCGACCCGGATGCAGCCGTCGACGGCCTCCAGCGCCTCGACCGCGTCGGTGGCGTGATGCGCCGCGACGGCCCGGACGTACTCGGCCGCGGCGCGCTCGTGGGTCGGCTCCGGCCCGAGCTCGGCGAGCAGCGCGCTGATCTCGAGCGCGGCCTCGGCCGAGCTGCCCGACTGCGCCCGTGTCATCGCCGCCGCGATCCGTGTCGTCACCCCCGACGTCTCGCGCACCAGCACCTCCCCTGCTCGCCGTGCCTCACCCGTTTGCGGTGCCGCCCACCTTCTTGCGGCGCTTGTCCCCGTACAACCGCCGGTCCGCGGTGGCGATCAACTGTTCCACACCGACGCCTTCGGCGGTCGCGGCGTACCCGAGACTCAGCCCGAGCCGGCGCAGCCACGGTTTCTCCGTCGCCGCCGCGATCGCACCGACCGCCACCCGGATCCGCTCGGCCAGCTGGGCACCGCCCTTGGCGTCGGGCTGGTCGAGCACCACGAAGAACTCGTCGCCACCCGATCGAATCACGGCATCGGTGGCTCGCGCCTGTTCTACCAGGAGATTCGCCACAACCTGCAGCAATTCGTCCCCCGAGGCGTGCCCGTAGGTGTCGTTGACGATCTTCAGGTCGTCCACGTCGATCGCCAGCAGGGTAACGGCCCGGCCCGAATCGCGGGCCGCGGTGAGGCGTTCGTCGAGCGCGCGCCGGTTGCCCGCACCGGTCAGCGGATCCTGCCGGGCGGCGTGCCACTCGGCGTCGTGGCGCGCGGAGAGATCGTGCACGGCAAGCGCATGCCGTACGGCGTTCAGCCCGCGCTGGCGCTCCTTCCACCAGCCGCGGGCGACGGACCGCGCGTACTCCAAGCCTGCAACGGCTCCGGGCTCGTCGACGGCTGCGGCGATCTCGGACCGGGTCTGCAGGACCAGCACCTGAGTCGATGGGTCGGCCAACGGAATGAGATTGGCGGCGGCCCGGTCGGCGGCGGCTTTCGCCTCGTCGGACCTGCCGTGCGCCTGCAGCGCCCTGGCCAGGTAGGCGCCGGCGATCGACAGCCGCTCCGTCTCGCCGTGCTTGCAGAACTCGTCGCGGATCTCGGTCAGGTCTGCGGCGGCGCGCTCCGGATCCTCGTCGGTCCCGGCGGCCGCGAGCCAGAGGCGGGCGCTGAGCCGCCAGAACTCCTGGGTCTCGTCGTCGACCAGCACCTGCTCGGCCTCGCGGGCCCAGTACGCGGCCGATGCCCGGCGCTCGACGATCTCTCTTGTATACAAGGGATCGCCGAGCCGCTCGAGCTCGTGCGCCCAGCGCAGATAGGTCTCGGCGAGGTTGAGCCGGTCGATCGCCTCGGACTCGGCCAGCTCGAACACGTCGTCGTCCAGCTTCGTGGCCAGCTCGTAATGCGGAATGCAGAGTTCGAAAAGGCGGAGTACGTCGTACGCGTAGCCGAGGCCGGTGTGCGCCCACGCGGTCAGGCCGGGGTCCTTCGTCCGGCTCAGCGCTGCCTCGGCGGCGACGAGATCGTTGACCGTGTCGCCGCCACGGCCGCTGCGGGCGAGATTGATGATCCGGATCGGGAGCGCGTTCGCTTCCCAGCCCGGCTCGTCGATCGCCCGCGCGACCTCGATACAGGCGTCGACAGCCCTCAGGGCCTCGTCCGCGTCGCTGGTGTGGTGGGCGGTGACACCGCGGACGTACTCCGCGGCGGCCAGCTGGTAGCTGGGGACGCCGTTCAGCTCGGCGCGGATCGCCTCGATCTCCGCTGCGGCGCTGGCGTGACCGCCCGACTGAGCCGACGTCATGGCGACGGCGATCCGGGCGGTCAGCGCATCGCCCATCCCCATCTCGCCCCTACCCATCACCCCGCCGGCGGCCCTTCCCTGATCCGAACCCGCGCCTCGGGCCGGACCGCCCATTGTGACCACCAACCTCGCCGGTGTCACGACCCGATCCGGCCAACGACCACCTAGTGCCACAAAGAGGGTACTGGGTGTCGCGGCCCTTGCCCACGGATCCACCCACTCGATCGGAAGCAGTCGGACGTTTCCGCGGCAACGCAAAACACCCTCAGTCTCATCCGGTGCGGGAGGGACTGAGGGTGGTTGCTTTGGTCGGCTAGCCGGCGGCGGCTTCGGTGGGGGTGGCTTGGAGGCGGACGGGGAGGGACTCGACGCCGTAGACGAGGGAGAAGTCGCGGAAGCGGAGTTGGTCTTCGGGGACGGCGAGGGCGAGGTCGGGGAAGCGGTTGGCGAGGGCCAGGAAGGCTGCTCGGAGCTCCATCCGGGCCAGCTCCGCGCCCACGCAGCGGTGCATACCGTGGCCAAAGGCCAAGTGCGCCGCAGACACCGTACGACGGGGATAGAAGTCCTCGGCGTCCTCGCCGAAGACCAGCTTGTCGCGGTCCGCGCCGGACAGCGACACCGCGACCAGGTCGCCCTTCTTCACCTGGTGACCGAACAGCTCCTGGTCGTGCTTCGCGAACCGCGGGAACGCGACCTGCACCACCGTCAGGTACCGCAGCAGCTCCTCGACGACCTCGTCGACGGCTCCCGGCTCGTTCCGGATCCGCTCGAAGTTGGCCGGATCGCGCAGCAGCACCAGCGTCCCCAGCGCCAGCATGCTCGCCGACGTCTCGTACCCGCCCAGGAACACCCCGTCGGCGAGCCCACCGAGCTCGACGTCGTCGATCTCGTCCCCCTGCGCGCGGATGATCGACCCGATCAGCCCGTCACCCGGGTTCGCCCGCTGCTTGCGGACGATCTCGAACAGGAACTCCCGCGACTCGCTCGCCGACCCGAAGACCCCGATCCCACCACCGGACAGGTCGAACCGCGCCGGCCCGAGCGCGCGGAAGCGGTCCCGGTCCTGCTCCTCGACCCCGAGCAGATCCGCGATCAGCAGGAACGGCACGTTGAAGGCGAAATCCCGGACGATGTCGACGACCGGGCCCTTGGCCTCCATCTCGTCGAGCTGGCCGTTGACGATCTTCTCGATCGCCGGCTCCAGCCGCGCCAGCCGCCGCTTGGTGAACTCCGGCGTCAGCAGCTTGCGCAGCCGGGTGTGGTCCGGCGGGTCGGTGAAGCCGAGCCCACCGATCCCCTCGGACGGCTTGTTCGGGTCCGAGCCGACCAGCGGCCGGATGTCGTTGCTGAAGTTCGCGGTGTCGCTGAGCACGACCTTGGCCTCGGCGTGCCCGCTGACCACCCAGATGTTGAGCCCGAACAGGTGCGCCAGCTTGTGCACCGGCTCCTTCTCCCGCACCTCGCCGAGCGCGGGCACCGGGTCCACCCCGTGCCGCCGCAGCGGCATCGAGACCGAGCTGGGGAACATCCGCATCTTCGACAGGTCGAGACCACCCTTGCGGGTGGTCCTACTCAAGATGCGGTTGCCGACCCATCTCTTCAGGTATGTCGCAACCATGACTTCCACGCGCCCTCTCTGAACTGCTGCCCCCGACCGCTTTCGTCACCCACAAGTTAACGTCGCCAGGGAGCAGATCCGATGGTGTTGGCACTACTCCGGGAGTGGCGTTGACACCACCATGGGAGGGGGCCACGGTCATGCCAGCACGAACCTTGTCACATCAGGGATCCTTGGTTCTACCGGCATCTACCTGTACCGCACCCGGACGTGCGGCGTCCCCTGCTTCAGGGAGAGTTCAGGGGAACCACAGCCGAAAGTAGGATGCGCGATCCACCCGTGGGACTACTGTGCGTCCCCGGGATCAGAAGTAGTACGGCGTGACCATCCGCGCGACCTCGACGATCCGCTCCCGGACCGCGTCCCGATGGGTGATCTGGGCAACTTTGTCAGTACCAGGCAGCCGGACGCCGTGATCCACGAACACGTACAGCACGCGCAGCGTCCGCAGCGTGTTGCTCACCTCCGGCGGGATCCCCTCGACCGGCGGGTTCGCGAACACCCGCAGCGCCGGATCGAGCCACTCGACCGCGTCCGTGTCCGCGAGGTCCGGCCGCGTCAGCGTGATCGCCAGGGCGTACCCGAGCCGGTCGTCCTCCATGTCCCGGAAGACGTACGGCGTCGGCGTCAGCACCCGGCCGAGCCCTAGCCGCAGCATCTGCATCGGCTCCACCGCCTCATGCAGCCCGAGCGTGCCGAGCAGGTCCGCGCCGTGCGCCACCGCGTGCAGCCAGCCGAGCTTGGCGTCGTACCCGCGCAGGTCCTCCTCACCGACGTACCAGCGCTCGAACGGCGGCACCCAGCTCGGCTCGAACACCTCGGCGGTCACGATCGAGTCCAGGATCAGCGGCGCGAACGTCCGCGCCTGGATCTCCGGGTCGGCGAACCGCCCGACCATCTCGTCGCCGAGCACCCGCAGCTGGTCGGCGGACAGCACCCCACGCCCGATCCAGGTCGCCAGCACGGAGTACGCCTGCCGGTCCCGTACGCCGGGATCCGGCGACCGCAGCATGCCGATCAACTCGGCCACCAGGTCGTCCACCGAACGCCCGTCGGGAACCGCATACCCGGCATCGCGCACCTGCGCCCAGTCGGTCATGCGCGGCACGCTAGACCGTCCACAGGCCACCTGCCACCCCAGGTCGGTAAAGGGTGGACAAAGGAACGGCCCGTGGCACGTCCGGTCTCCCGGATGTGCCACGGGCCGTCGCGGCCAGGACCCCTCAGCCCGACCGGGTCACTGACCCCGGCCAGGGCCCCTCAACCTCGGCCGGGGTGGTCTTGTTACGCGTCGCGCCTGCTCGCGCTCACGAGAGCGATCGTGATCAGCACCGCGGCCCAACCGGCGAAGTACAGCAGCGCCAGCCACGGACCCATTGCGTACTGCGCGTCGGCCTGCGGACCGTTGACGCCGAAGTCCTGGCCCTGGTTGAGGAATGAGCCGGCGTTCTGGAACGGCGACCACCGCGACATGTCGTCGCCGACCTTCGGAATCAGGTTGAACAGGTTCTCGACCAGCAGCGGCCACAGGATCAGGATCGCGATCGCACCGGCGCTCTGCCGGATCAGGATGCCGACCGCCACCGCGATCACGGCGGACAGTGCGAACACCAGGCCCTGGCCGGCCAGCAGCCGCCACTCGGCCGCGGTGTCGATGGACAGGTTGGCACCGTCCGCGAAGATGTTGCCGATGCCCCAGGCACCGAACGACGCGACCAGCCCGACCACCGCGGAGAGCGCGGCGACCACAGCGGTCTTGCCGAGCAGCAGCGTCGCCCGCTGCGGCACGGCCTGGAAACTCGTCCGGATCGTCCCGAACCGGTACTCGGTCGTGACGGCGAGGGCGGCCATCACCATCATGACCATCTGGCTGAGCTGCGCCCCGCCCTGCGTCAGACCGATGGTCACCGGTCCTTGGGAGAAGCCGGAGGCCAGCGCGGCCAGACCGAGCGTCAGCACGGCCGCGACGATCATGCACCACCACGGCGATCGGGTGGAGAAGAGCTTGATCCGCTCGACAGCGATCACCGACATGTCAGTTGTCCTCCTTCGGACCCGCGGCCACCTCGGTGCCGGACGGTGCGTTCAGCTGGGTCACGGCAGCGATCTCTTCGTGCGCGTGGTACTCGACCGAGTCGCCGGTCATCTGCATGAAGGCCTGCTCCAGCGAGCCGCGCTGCAGCGTCAGCTCGTGCAGCACGATGCCGTGCGCGGCAGCTGCCTCGCCGACCTGGTCGGTGGTCAGGTCGCCCTCGACGAACAGGACCTTGCCCTCGTTCTCGACCTCGTCGATCCGGGTCACCAGCTGCTGCTGGTGCAGTACGCCGGCCAGCTGGTCGAGCTGCGGCGTCCGGACCTTGACCGTGGTGCCGCTGGCCCGGTCGACGAACTCCTGGGTGGTGCTCTGCGCGATGAGCCGGCCGCGGCCGATGACGATCAGTTCCTCGGCGGTCAACGCCATCTCGGACAGCAGGTGGCTGGAGACCAGCACGGTCCGGCCCTCGTCGGCCAGCCGGTGCATGAAGGTCCGGATCCAGACGATGCCCTCCGGGTCGAGGCCGTTCACCGGCTCGTCGAAGAGCAGCACCTCCGGGTCGCCGAGCAGCGCACCGGCGATACCGAGCCGCTGGGACATGCCCAGCGAGTAGGCACCGGCCCGCTTGTTCGCGACCGAGGTCAGGCCGACCATCTCCAGCACCTTGTCCACCGAGGTCTTCGGCAGCTTGTTGGAGGCAGCCATCCAGGCCAGGTGGGCGCGCGCCGAGCGGTTCGGGTGCACCCACTTCGCGTCCAGCAGCGCACCGACCTTGGTCAGTGGCTGGTGCAGGTCGCGGTACCGCTGCCCGTCGATGGTGACCTCGCCGGACGTCGGGGTGTCCAGGCCGAGGATCATCCGCATCGTGGTCGACTTGCCGGCCCCGTTCGGGCCGAGGAAGCCGGTCACCTTGCCGGGTTTCACCTCGAAAGACAGGTTGTCAACGGCAACGGTTGCGCCGTATCGCTTGGTGAGGCCCTTTGCCTCGATCATCGCCGTACTCCTCGTTCGGTGGCGCGCTGGTAGTGAATTCTGTAGCCATCAGTATCGAGGTCGGACCGGTCAGGATCATCGGACCCCGGGCGGATCCGGTGTGTCCACCCGTGGGTTGATTCTGCCGTCCGCCCGTCCCCGGCGGCCATCGGTTAAAGCCCTGACCGCAACCCCGAGGATCCCCCATCCGAGGGGTCCCGGGCATCAGCCGAAAGTCGGCAGTACGGCGACTTCCGACGCGGCAGTGACTACCACCTGATGGTCAGTCCAACGGAACGCCGTACAGCACGAGGTTCTGGCTGTACCGATGAGCGGCGTGATCGTACGACCCGGTGCAGGTCACCAGGGCCAGCCGGGGCTTTGCGGACCCGTTGAAGAGGTCCGGGGGCAGGTTGTTCTGCTGGTAGGTCCGGCGCGCCACGATCTTGTACCAGTGGTCGTCGCCGTCACCGTCCTTCACCGCGATCCGGGCGCCCATCGGCACCTCGGACAGCTTGGCGAACACCCCGCGCCCACCAGCGGTGTCCACGTGCCCGGCCAGCAGCACAGTGCCACCGTCCGACCCGGGCCCGGCGCCCGCGGCCCACCAGCCCACCTCTGCTTTCGTCGGCACCTGCAGCTTCCCGTCTCCACTGGTCGCGACCGGCTCCACCTGCGCGTCCAGCACCCCCGGCAGCTTCAGGTGCACCGGCGGTACGGCGGCCTCCCGGTCCTGGACGGCCGTATCGGCCTTCGGAACCTGTCCGGCGTCCTTCGACGCGCCGCCGAACATCATGACCAGCCCAGCGGCAAGCGCCCCGATACCGAACAACCGCCGGCGGACCGAGATCGACTTGCCGACCAGCAGCAACAACAGGCCGAGGGCGATCAGGCCCAGCGCGGCCCGCGAGCGCGCCTGCTTGGCGTCGGCAACCATGCCGCCGGTGCCGGTGTCCACGGACGGCGTACCGGTCTGGGTCTTGCACTGGCCGGCGACCATCCGCAGGTCCATCTCGACGACCGGCTTGGCACCGTTGGCCACCGACTCGACCGCGGGCGACGCAGCCTTCGGCGTGGGGCCGTTGACGAGGGTCAGGTACTCCTGGTGCTTCTGCCGCTGGAAGGCGACCCAGGCGGCGTCGTACCCGTTCTTGCCGGCCTTGGCCGCCAGCGCGGTCAGCTGCTGGCGCTGCGTCGGCGACGGGACGGTCTCCAGGTTGATACCGAGCCGGTCAGCGACCTCGAGCTCCTGCGCGGCGAGGCGGCGGTGGTCACGCTCGAGCTGGGCGCCGACGCGCCGTACGCACGAGGTCTTGCCCTTGACCGTGGCCGTGTGGGCCGCCTGGATGATCGTCAGGTTCAGCTGGTGAGCCGGGTCGAGGTACGCGGCATCTGGTTGCGGCGTCGCTGCACCGGCCGGCTGCGCCACTCCGAGCGCACCGGCAACGACGAGCAGCAGCAACGCCGGCACCCGGGCAAGTCTCACCTAACAACCGTAGATGGCAAACGGCCCGCCGGGACAGTCGGTCCGGCGGGCCGTTCACTCTGTGGTACTGCGCTACGCGCGCTGGTACTGCGCTACGCGCGCTGGTACTGCGCTACGCGGCGGCGTTGACCTCGGCCGGCGTGTCGGAGATGACCGACTCGCGGCGCTTCGAGACGAACACGGCCGCGGCCAGGATCACCACGGCCACGACGGCGATGACGATCCGCAGCGCGGTGTTGGTGTCGTTGCCGATCGCGGACATCCCGACGACGGCCGGGGCGATCAGCACCGAGACCAGGTTCATCACCTTGATCAGCGGGTTGATGGCCGGGCCGGCGGTGTCCTTGAACGGGTCGCCGACGGTGTCACCGATGATGGTGGCCTCGTGCGCGGGCGAACCCTTGCCACCGTGGTTGCCGTCCTCGACCAGCTTCTTGGCGTTGTCCCAGGCTCCACCGGAGTTGGCCAGGAAGACCGCCATCAGGGTGCCGGCGCCGATCGCACCGGCCAGGTAGCCGGCCAGCGGCCCGGCGCCGAGGCCGAAGCCGACGGCGATCGGAGCGGTCAGCGCCAGCAGACCCGGCGTGGCCAGCTCCCGCAGCGAGTCCCGGGTGCAGATGTCGACGACCTTGCCGTACTCCGGCTTGCCCGTCCCCTCCATGATCCCCGGGATGTCGCGGAACTGCCGGCGTACCTCGTAGACGACCGCACCGGCGGCGCGGCCGACCGCGTTGATGGCCAGACCGGAGAACATGAACACCACGGCCGCACCGAGGACGATGCCGACCAGGGTGCCCGGGTTGAAGACCAGCGCGTCGGCCTCGAACTTCGGGTAGTTGTCGGCCAGCGAGGTCCGGATCGCGTCCGTGAAGGAGCCGAACAGCGCGGTCGCGGCCAGTACGGCGGTCGCGATCGCGATGCCCTTGGTGATGGCCTTGGTGGTGTTGCCGACGGCGTCCAGCTCGGTGAGGATCTGGGCCGCCTCGCCGTCCACGTCGCCGGACATCTCGGCGATGCCCTGGGCGTTGTCGGAGACCGGACCGAAGGTGTCCATCGCGACGATGACGCCGACGGTGGTCAGCAGGCCACAGCCGGCCAGCGCGATCGCGAACAGCGCGACCACACCGGAGCCACCGACCAGGAAGGCGCCGTACACGGCTGCGGCGATCACCACGGCGGTGTAGACGGCGGACTCGAAGCCGACCGAGATACCCGACAGGATCACGGTCGCGGCACCGGTCAGCGAGGTCTTGCCGACGTCCTTGACCGGCTTGTCCTCGGTGCCGGTGTAGTAACCGGTGAGGGCCAGGATGATGGCCGCCAGCACGATGCCGATGATCACCGAGACGGTCGCGATCAGCCGCGGGTCGCCGTCGTGCGCGGCGATCGCGTCGGTCGCGCCGGTGAGGTCCTTGAAGCTGCCCGGCAGGTAGACGAAGGCCGCCACCGCGCAGAGGATCGCCGAGATGATCGCGGAGATGTAGAAGGCGCGGTTGATCGTGCGCAGGCCGTTCTCGCCGGTCCGCGGGCGGGTCAGGAAGACGCCGACGACCGCGGTCAGGGCGCCGATGGCCGGCACGATCAGCGGGAAGATCAGGCCCTGCTCGCCGAACGCGGCCTTGCCCAGGATCAGCGAGGCGACCAGCATCACGGCGTACGACTCGAACAGGTCGGCCGCCATACCGGCGCAGTCACCGACGTTGTCACCGACGTTGTCGGCGATCGTCGCGGCGTTCCGCGGGTCGTCCTCGGGGATGTTCTGCTCGACCTTGCCGACCAGGTCCGCGCCCACGTCGGCGGCCTTGGTGAAGATGCCGCCGCCGACCCGCATGAACATGGCGAGCATGGCGGCACCGAACCCGAAGCCCTCGAGCACGGTCGGGGCGTCACCCTGGAAGATCAGCACGACCAGCGACGCGCCGAGCAGACCCAGGCCGACGGTCGCCATGCCGACGGTGCCGCCGGTGCGGAACGCGACCCGCATCGCCGGGTTGCGGCCCTCGGCCCTCGCGGCCGCGGCGACCCGGACGTTGGCGCGCGTCGCGAGCCACATGCCCAGGTAGCCGATGGCGGCGGAGAAGCCCGCACCGACCAGGAAGAAGATGGACCGGAAGATCTTCAGCGTCGTCTCGCTGCCGCCGTCGGTGTGGGCGGGCAGCAGGAACAGCAACAGGAACGCGACCACGGCGAAGACCGACAACGTCCGGAACTGCCGGTTCAGGTACGCCGAGGCGCCTTCCTGGACCGCGGCGGCGATCGTCTTCATGTTCTCGGTGCCATCGTTCGCGGCAAGCACCTGGCCCCGGAAGACCATCGCGATGACGACCGCGAGGATCGCGATCACCCCGACGACGATCACCAGAGTGGTGTTGCTCGACGAAAGATCCACCGCTTGTGGTGCAAGCAGCGCGGACATCCGTCCTCCTTGTAGGCAACCCATGCAGGCTTGACGGCCCCCATCTGCCGCAACCGAAGGGTTGGGAAATACGACAAAGCGCCAATGGGCTGGCGCGGTGGGCTACTCTAACGGGTTCCCGACCAGACCTGACGACAGGGTGGTCTACGCCATACCGCGGCGGCCCGGCAAGTTCCGCGCGGGGCGGTCACCGGGTGTAGCGACGGAGACACCTTTTCGCTTGCCGATGGCCGAGTCAGATCGCCGACGCGACGTCCGGGTGGATGTCGAAGACCTTGGTCAGGCCGGTGATCCGGAAGATCTTCAGCAACCGCTCCTGGGTGCAGACCAGGGACAGCGAGCCGTCGTGGGTGCGCACCCGTTTGAGCCCGCCGACCAGGACGCCGAGGCCGGTGGAGTCCAGGAAGTCCACGCGTTCCAGGTCGATGACCAGGTCGTAGACACCGTCGTCGACGAGCGCGGCGATCCGCTCGCGGAGCTTCGGTGCGGTGTAGACGTCGATCTCCCCCGCCACCTCGATGACGGTCCGCCCGCCCTCGGCGCGCGCGGTTAGCGACAGATCCACTTCGGCCTCCGATCCCGTGAACTGCTGCATCTAACCATGTACGGACCGTGAGTAGACCCGTTGTCCGAAAACTCTTTCATCTCGCCAGACCGAAGTCGATTCCCCTCCGCAAAAAGCCGTGTGCATCCGACCGTGCACACGCTCGTGCATTCTCAGCGGGCTCTCAGCGAACGACTGTCCTTGGCTCGGACTACGCTCCGAGTATGCGTGCAGGTGGTGAGGCGGCGTCCGTCCTGAAGCGCCTGGCCGCCGGACGCGACGAGCGTTTGACCCACGTCGAGTCCGTCCCATCCCGGCGGGGGCAAACGTGTGCCTGGCCGCGCTGGGTGCCGCACGAGGTTCTGGACCAGTTGGCCGACGCCGGCATCACGGCTCCGTGGACACACCAGGTCGCGACGGCCGAAGCGGCGTACGGCGGGAAGCATGTCGTGGTCGCGACCGGGACCGCGTCGGGCAAGTCGCTTGGCTACCTGCTGCCGGCCTTTGCGACATTGAGCATCGCGCAGGCCGCGTCGCCGCATCGGCGAACCGCCTCGGTGCTTTACCTCTCGCCGACCAAGGCTCTGGCGCACGACCAACTCCGCGCCGTCTCCTCGTACTCCGTGCCCGGTCTGCGGGCGACGACGTTGGACGGCGACTCCGAGCGCACCGAGCGCGACTGGGCGCGCGACCATGCGACGTACGTGCTCAGCAATCCGGACATGCTGCACCGGTCGGTGCTGCCGAACCACCAACGCTGGGCGCGCTTCCTGGGCAGCCTGCAGTACGTCGTGGTCGACGAGTGCCACCACTACCGCGGTGTCTTCGGTGCGCATGTTGCCGGCGTACTGCGGCGGTTGCGGCGCGTCTGCGCGCAGTACGGCGCTCATCCGATCTTCGTCTGCGCTTCGGCAACTGTTGCCGAGCCGGCCGTCTCCGGCGAGCGTTTGACCGGCCTTCCGATGGTGGAGGTCGTCGAGGACGGCTCCCCGCGTGGCGGCATCGCCTTTGGGCTGTGGGAGCCGCCGCTGACGTCCCTGCGCGGCGAGAACGGCGCACCGGTACGGCGTTCCGCCACGGCCGAGGTGGCGGACCTGCTGAGCGATCTGGTCGTGTCCGGCGTACGGACTGTGGCTTTCGTGCGTTCGCGGCGCGGTGCGGAGTCGGTGGCCATCTCAGCGCGGGAGAACCTGGCAGAGGTCGACCCTGCGCTGATGGACCAGGTCTCGGCGTACCGGGCCGGCTATCTGCCCGAGGAGCGTCGACGGCTCGAGGGCATGCTGCAGAGCGGCGAGCTGACAGGGGTCGCAGCCACCAACGCCTTGGAGTTGGGCATCGACATCGCCGGACTGGACGCAGTACTGCTCTCTGGTTGGCCTGGTACGCGTGCGTCGCTGTGGCAGCAGGCGGGACGTGCTGGGCGAGCAGGTGGGGATGCTGTGGCGTTGCTGGTCGCTCGGGACGATCCGCTGGACACCTACCTGGTTCGTCACCCCCGTGCCATCTTCGGTCGGCCCGTGGAAGCGACCGTGTTCAACCCGGAGAACCCGTACGTCCTCGGACCGCAGCTATGTGCCGCCGCGCAGGAGCTGCCACTGACAGCAGACGACTTCGAGGTCTTCGGGAGTACGACGGAGTCCGTCATCGCCCAGCTCGTTCGGCAAGGTTTGCTGCGCGAGCGGCCGCACGGGTGGTTCTGGACTAGGCGAGAGCGCGCTGCGGACGCCATCGACCTCCGCTCGGCCAGTGGGAAGACAGTGCAGATCGTCGAGGACCAGACTGGTCGGTTGCTGGGCACCGTCGACGGCGGCTCGGCCCACTCGTCGGTTCACGAGGGTGCGGTCTACGTGCACGCCGGTGAGTCGTACCTGGTGCGCTCGCTGGACCTGGAGGAGCACGCAGCGGTCGTGGAGCCCGCCTCACCCGACTACACGACGTTCGCCCGGGACACGACCGAGATCAGCATCCTCGCGACCGAGGAGACGTGCGGCTGGGGTACGGCGGAGTTGTCGTGCGGCTGGGTCCAGGTGACGAGCCAGGTGATCTCGTACCAGCGCAAGCTGCTCGCGACAGGCGACGTACTCGACGAACTGCCGCTGGACCTCCCTGCGCGCACGCTGCGGACCAAGGCGGTGTGGTGGACCATGCCGGACACCACGGTCGCCGCGCTGGGGCTGTCCGACGTACCAGGTGCTGCACACGCCGCCGAGCACGCCTCGATCGGCCTGCTCCCCCTCTTCGCGACCTGCGACCGCTGGGACATCGGCGGAGTCTCCACGGCCCGGCACGCGGACACCGGCCGGCTCACCGTCTTCGTGTACGACGGCCACCCGGGCGGCGCCGGTTTCGCCGAACACGGGTACGCCGCGGCGCGCGAGTGGTTGACCGCGACACGCGAGGCAATTGCACACTGTGAATGCACGGATGGATGCCCCTCGTGCGTACAGTCGCCCAAGTGTGGGAACCAGAACAATCCACTCGACAAGAGCGGCGCAGTGGCGCTGCTCACCGCACTCCTGAGCAGTAACTGAGCAGTGAGGCCTGAAGGGCCGGCCCGGCGCCGGCAGAGAGGCAGCTTGCCATGGTCGTCCTCGGAATCGTTCTGATCGTCCTCGCCGTCCTCTTCGGGCTGGGCGTCTCCGTGACCTCGTCCGCGTCCACCAAACTGGAGGTCTTCGGGGTCGACTTCGGCGTCTCGGTGCCGACCGTGTTCTTCCTCGGCGCGCTGGCCGGAGCCGCACTGATCGCCGGCCTGTGGTTGATGAAGAAGGGGCTTGGCCGCAGCCTGCGCCGCCGCAAGGAGATGCGCGAGCTCCGCGCCCAGGCGGCGACCGTACCGGCCACCCCGGCTGCGCCGAGTAGCCCCGTCGGTGGCGAGATCACGGAGAGTGACGCATCTCCGGCGCTGGAGACCGCCAGTGACACCCCGTCGGACGAGCGCCTGGCGACCGAGCAGGAGCTCGCACCGGACCCCAGTGACACCAAGCAGCCGCACTGACCACTCTGTTGCCCAAGGCATCAACTAACTCGGTGCACTACCCGAATTTCACCGCATTGCCGTAACATCTCGAACGACTCACAGCCTCCACTCGGCGGCCGCTCGGGCGCTCGGCGACCGGATTTCGATGCCCTGCGCAACCATTTTGCGCTGGCAGTTAGTTGCCATTGGCATCAAGTTTCTGGCTCTTGCCATAACCACCCTCCGGACACCTGTGCCTTACTGGTTGTGGCGTCAACGTCGCGTTGAGTCACTGTCGGCCTTCCGGGCCACACCACCTCCTCACGGGGGTTCGACCCGCAGCCCACCCCACGCGCAAGGGGTGTTCGCACGGTTCCGGAGCCGGTCCAGCGCTCTCGCACGGGGTCCCGACGACCTGATGCTCGCTGTGATAGCACGACCTCTGGAGGTTGTCTTGATCATCCGTAAACTGTTCAGCCGTACGGGCGTGGCAGTGCTCGCCGTCAGCGTCGCGCTGGCCACCGCCGTACCGGCCCAGGCCGCCAACCCGGCACCGGCACCCGCCAAGGCACCGGGCGTCGAGATCGGCGTGGCGAAACAGATCGCCACCCGCTCGGACACGCGGTACTGCCTGACCTTCGTCGCGGCCGCCCAGGTCCCGATGGCGGTCATGATGGCCTGCGCCCCCGGTAAGGAGGGCAAGACCCAGGAGTGGATCTACACCGAGTCCGGCCAGCTGCAGGTCGCGATGAGCAAGAGCGTCGGTGGCGCCCTTGCGACGACCGGAGCCTGCCTGGACAGCGGTGCGGACCTGGCGAAGGTGCCGGCCGCGGCACCGCTCCTGGTGCTGCCCTGCCGGTCCGGTGACGGACAGAAGTGGACGTACGACGAGAGCGCGGGCACGTTCGTGAACGCCGCCAGCGGTCTCGCCCTCACCTCGATGCTTGGCAAGGGGAAGGCCAAGCAGGCACAACCGACCGGCAGCATGTCCGCTACCGGCTCACCGGTCCAGGGCTGGAGCGCGCTGCCGCTGCCGGGCCTGGACATCCTGGGCGCGGTGCTGGCTCTCGTGAACGCGCTGCTGGCATCGCTGGGCCTGGCCCTGCCGCTGCCGATCGCGAACGCGGCGGGCAGCCTGTTGTCGCTGATCCGGCCACAGCTGCCGATCCCGGCCCAGCTGACGGTGCTGCCGAAGCAGATGATGCAGCTGGCCCAGAAGTAGTCACCAGCCACACCGAGGACGGCCGGCCCCGACGATGTCGGGGCCGGCCGTTTTCACTCCTTCGGATCGACACTTCTGGTTCGGTTGTCTGGTGATCTCGTCTGGTGACCTTGTGGAGCCGGAAGCCGGGTGCTCGGGGAGCTGCGATGTCCGCGCTGCTTGCGCGTCAGCGGGATACCGCGGTCGTCACCGTTCGTCCGGCGCCACTCCGGCCGTCACCAGCCGGCTGCCGTCACCACCAGCACCAGCACCACAGCAGGTCGTCGAGAAGGCAAGCAACTCCGTGGAGCAGTCCCATGTCTTTCACCTCCGATCCAGTGAACCGGTCAGCAAGACGCTACCTCGCGCCGTCACGGTCTGTATCTACTCCACTACCGGTTGCCACAGAACCTTCAGCGCACTTTAACCAAGCTGCAACGCGAGCAGCGGAATCCCGGTTTGACATCTCCCCGATGGTTGCCTAGGGCACCCGACAAGCTTCACTCCGGTTGGGCAAAAGTCTTCACAAAGTTCCTCCGGGCTGCCAATCTTTGACCGGCACATGTGACTGCCGTCGCCTCGATTCCGGGAGACTGCTGATGGCTGTGACGACGTACCGACGCCGCTGGACCCTCGACGACCGCGCCGAATCGGTCTGGCACTCGCTGCCCGTCGACGTACCGCCCGACTGCCCCGGCCTGCACGTGACCCTCACCGTCCCACCGGTCGACGGCGCCGTCATCGACCTCGGCTGTGAAGGCGCGTCGGGCTGGCGCGGGTGGTCCGGCGGCGCCCGCCAGGCCTTTGCGATTACCCCGACCGCCGCCACCCCCGGCTACCTCGCCGGCGACCTCGAGCCCGGTACGTGGTGGATCGTCCTCGGCCTCCACCGCATCCCGGTCGACGGCGTCGAGCTCATCGTCGAAGCAGTCACCGGACCCGTCGCCGACGTACCCGGTCTGAAGGAGTACGCCGAAGCGACCGCGGCCGTCGCCGTACCCCCGCGGCCGCCGCGGCGCGAGCTCCCCGCACCCACCGGACTCAAGTGGATCGCCGCCGACTTCCACGCGCACTCGCTGCACTCCGACGGCTCGACCCCGATCGCCAACCTCGCGGCACTCGGTGTCTCCGCAGGGCTCGACGTACTCGCGGTCACCGACCACAACACCGTCTCCCACCACCTCGAACTCCCAGCCCTCAGCGACCGCTTCGGTATCAGCCTGCTCCCGGGTCAGGAAGTCACCACCGACGCCGGCCACGCGAACGCCTTCGGTGACATCGGCTTCATCGACTTCCGCCAACCTGCCGCCACCTGGGTCTCATCGGTCGCCGAACTCGGCGGTCTCCTCTCCATCAACCATCCCCTCGGCGGCGACTGCTCGTGGCGGCATCCGCTCCCGGTACATCCACCCCTCGCCGAGATCTGGCACTCCTCCTGGCTCGACCAGACCTGGGGCGGCCCGATCGCGTGGTGGCAGGCATGGGGCCTCGACTCCACCATCCCCATTGGCGGCAGCGACTGGCACAACCCCAGCTCGTTCACCCCGCCCGGTACGCCCACCACCTGGGTAGCCGTAGACGCCACCGCGGAATCCCCCGCCGAACTAGTAGCCGCCACCCTCCCCGCCCTCACCGCCGGCCGAACCGCCCTCACCTGGTCCTACACCGCCCCGGCCCTGGTCCGCACCGACGACCACATCGTCGCCCTGAACGCCCCGAACACCCTCGTCCTCACCCCCGACGGCACCCGCCACCCCATCCGCACGCCCCACGAGCGCCTCCCCACCACCCGCGGCCCCCACCTCCTACTAACCCACACCGGCGCCTTCCTAGCCACCTGCACCTAACCCACCCCCCACATCCCTCCCGGCTCTTTCAGACATCCACCAACACCTGTCCCACGACCCGCGCTCCACACCCACAGCACCTACTCCACAACCCGCACCCGACGTCCGCCTGCTCCACCAGCCACCCCGCGTCACCCACCCAACGCGTCCGCTCCACGCCCCGCCCTCGACACCGCCAACGTCTGCTCCACGACCCCGCCCGACGTCAGGCAACACCCGCACCTGCACGTGACGCAACCAGCACGTGCCCTCGCGGCACCTTCTACGTCCACCCCCACTTGTCTCGCGACCTGCGTCCGGCACCCACCAGCCCCTGCTCCACAACCCGCCCCGACACTTACCAGCGCCCGCTCCACAACCTGCCCCGACACCCACCCGCGTCCGCTCCACGCCCCGCCCGGACACCCACCCGCGTCCGCTCCGCGACCTGCTCTCGACGTCTACCATCGTCTGTTCCAAGACCGCGCGCTTGACATCCAACGTCTGTCCTACGACCGCGCCTGACGTCAAGGACCACCTGCTCCCACACGCCGCCTGACCACCATCGGAGCCTGCCGCCGACCTCCGGCGTACCCGATGTCGGATTCAGCCGGAGGTGTTCGTGGAAGGGGTGAGCGGCTGCCCATCCCGGGCAGCCCACCCCCCGAACGGAACTCCGATCATGAGGAAACTCCTCCGGGCCCGGCAGCTGCTGACCGTCCTGTCGGCGCAGTCCGCGTCCACCTATGCCAACCAAGTCATCGCCCTCGTCGTCCCATGGCTCGTCCTGACCCGCACCGGCAACGCAGCCAGCGCCGGCACGATCGCCTTCGTGATGGGCATCGCCGCCCTCGCCGGCACCCTGACCGGCGGCCTCGTCACCGACCGCATCGGCGGCCGCCGCGTCTCGATCCTCGCGGACAGCCTGAGCCTCATCACCGCGCTCGCACTCGGCATCGCGCTCTGGTTCGACACGTTCTCGCTCTGGCTGGTCGCGATCACGCAGGTACTCGGCGTCTTCTTCGACGGCCCAGGAAGCATCGCCAAGATCACCGCGGTCCCCAAAGCCGCCGAGGAGGAGGACGTACCGATCACCCGCGCCATGGGCCTGACCCAGACGCTCCAAGGCGTCGCGACCTTCGTGGGTCCCATCACCGCCGGCCTACTGATCGCCGTACTCGGCGAGGCCAACACGCTGCTGGCGACAACCCTGCTCTTCCTGCTGAGCATCGTCCTCGCAGCCAAGCTGCGGAAGCAGACCGTGACGCATACGGACCCGATGACTCCCCGCCAGGCGTACCGCGACCTCGGCGAAGCCGTCCGCTTCCTCGCCGCCGAAGCGTTCCTCGGCAAGATGCAACTGGTCGGCCCGCTGATGGGCGCGGTCATCGGCCCGATCTCCGCACTGATCTTCCCGGCCTGGTTCATCTTCGCCCACCAGACCGCCCAGGCCCTCGGCATCTTCCTGGGCGCCGGCGCCGTCGGCGGCATGCTCGGCGGCGTGGCCTTCGCCGCGCTGGCTCAGCGGCTCCCCCAGCGCACCTGGCTGCTCACCGCGATGTCGGGGTACGCCGCCGCACTCCTGACCCTGTACTTCCTGCGCCCCGGCTCCATCGCCGCCATCGCCGTCAGCTTCCTCGCCGGCGCGACGCTGAGCATCATGTTCGCCGTACCCTTCACCGCCTTCTACAGCCGCACCCCGCAGCACCTGCTAGGCCGCGTCGGCAGCCTAGGCGCTGCCTACGGCTCCCTAGTCAGCGCCCTCTCAGCCCTGGCCTTCGGCAAACTAATCCACACCATCGCCGCCCCCCAAGCCCTCCTAGCCGCAGCCGCCATCATGACCACCCTCACCATCGCCCTAGCCACCCTCCCCTTCGTCCACCTACTGAACGCCACCCCCAAACCCCAACCACTCGAGACCGACCTCCTTGCCAGCGCAGACCTACCCCAGGCGGCCTGATCACCACGCTCCCACCGCACCACCAGAAGGTGAACGGGGCCTTGAGGTTCGGCTGCTCGAAGCCCAAGCCGACCCCGCACCCAGCCCGACTCCCGCACAAGCACGTCAACCGCAACCACGACCGGCCGACGACACGATCCCATCGGAGCCAGCCCCGACGTGGACCGCACCGGCCTGATCCACCGCAGTCGCCCGTCGCCAGGCCCCCGGACATCCTCGAACACCCATCCCCGGATATCGCCACGGAAGGCCGCCTGCGGAGAACCCACACCCGGTTCTCACGCGGATCCGAGCGCCGGAGCCGTCGCCGACTAGAGGTTGTCGAGTTGGTTGAGTAGCCAGCCGGGGCCGATGGTGTCGGCTCCTGCGGCTTCGACGCGCTGACGCAGCGCTCGGTCCGCGGTGACCACCGTGACTTCTGGCTTGTGCGACTGGGCGACCAGCTCAGCAGTCACGCTCACGATCGTGTCGTCGCCGGACCCGGGTGCAAGGACCACCCGCATCTTGCCGGTGTCCGGCGCATCATCCCCAGACACGGCGCGGCAAGCGGCTCCTTCGAGCACGACGACAACCGCGGTGTCGGGCAGTCCCTCCTGCCAGGCAGCGAGTCGGCCCAACAGCCGCCGCGCGGCGCCTACCCGATCCCGCCACCACCCATCGGGTCGCGACCCCACCACGTTGGCAGCGTCAACCACCACGACCCGACTCCGCGCATCAGCCACAGACCCCAGTCTGCGGCATCGGGTACGTGTCCGAGGACCGCGCACACCCGGCACACCGAACTAGTCGAGCAACCAACCGTTTTGCTCGGCAATCTGCACCGCATCCGAGCGGGTCCGGGCGCCGGTCTTCCCAATCGCCGACCACAGCCGAGTCCGAACGACGCGCTCCGAGACATCCAGCTTCCGCGCCATCAGCGCCACTGACCCACCGTCGCGCGCCGCGCGCAGCGTGTCGGTCTCGTCGGTGTTCAGCGGCGTCTCGGAGTACCGCAGTGTCTCGGCCGCGAGGTTCGCGTCCACCACGCGCAGCCCCAGGTGCACGCGGCGTACCGCGTCAGCCAACTGCGGTGCCGGACTCTCCTTCAGCGCAAAGCCCTTCGCCCCCGCGTCGAGCCCGCGGCGCAGGTGCATCGGCCGCCCGTACGTCGTCAGCATGACGACCCGGCACTCGGGCATCGACGTACGCAGCTTGGTCGTGACAGTGAGACTGTCACTCCCCGGCCCGGCCGCGTCGAGCAGCGCGACGTTCGCTCGGTGCCGCTTGGCCGCACCGACGACATCGTCGGTTCGGTTGAGCTCGGCAACGATCTCCAGATCGCGCTCACGCTCCAGACCGCTTCGGAGCAAGCCTCGGCTGAGGATCTGGTCGTCGACCAGCAACAGCCGAATCCGGTTGGGCAAACGGGCCTCCGCGATAACCGTCCGGGCGTCGGGGAAGTACGTCCGGGAGGATGGGCAAACACTCGGTTCCAGATCATGGGCGCTCGCCGGTGCACCGTCCACATCAACGCGGCATCTCTACCAGATTGCGACCAGATCGCGACCCCACCAGAACCACCCCAATCCAACCGAACTCCACGACGCCATCGATCACCGGGTCCCCCTCCCCGAAAGCCCTCGCGGAAGCGGACCCGGCACTCCTCCTGACGTACTCCTGGAAACGTGAATGATCAGGTACCGGCGGCCACCAGTTCGCCTGTTTCGCGATCGACGACCGGACGGGGCGTACGCGGCCGGAGCGCGATGAAGACGAGGAGCGCCACCGCGAGAGTCAGTGCCACGTCGAACGCCAGCGCCGCGTGCAGACCTGTTAGCTGGGCAGCCTGGCCGGCAGCGATCGCGCTGAGGATCGGCGTACCGATCACACCGCCAACCTGCTGAGTCATCGAGGTGAGACCGCTCGCCAGACCCTGCTCGTCGTCGGGCACACCGGACGTCCCGGTCACGGTGTAGGAGACGATCGCCGCGACGTGCCCGAAGAAGCCGACGAACAGCGCCGGGATCAGCACGACGAGCGCGATCAAGTGATCACCCAAGAACACCAGCGGCAATGTCGCCAGCCCCTGAACCGACATGCTGACCGCGAGCACCCGGCGTACCCCGAACCGCCCGATGATCCGCCCAGCAACCACACCCGCCGCAACCGACGCGGTCCCGGGAATACCGAACACGATCCCGGTCGCCAACGGCGAAAGCTTGAGAACCTCCTGCAGGTACAACGTCGTCAGGAAGATCATCGCGGGCTCCATCGCGGTCACAGCCAGCCCGGCCGCGTTCCCCCACATCACCGTCGGCCGCCTGAGCACGTGTACAGGAACAAGCGGCGCCGCCGACCGCAGCTCGATCAAGCAAAACGCGACCAACAGCGCGACGCCGATAACCACTGACAGAACGTTGGTCTCGATCACGCCGTACACCACGGCAAGCAGCCCGCCCGTCACCGTCACCGCCCCAGGCACGTCCAGCCTCGTCCGCATCGGCCGCACGCTCTCCTTGATCACAAACGGAGTCACGACGAGCACCGCGATCGCCACCGGCACGTTGATGAAGAAAGCCGCGCGCCACCCAACAAGGCTGACCAGCACACCACCGACGAGCGCTCCGACCGCAAACCCAGCAGACAACAGCGCACCTCGTAGCCCGAGCGCCCTCTCCCGCCGCCGCCCCTCGGCGAAGGTCGTCGTCAACAGCGACAACGCCGACGGCAATGTCATGGCCGTAGCAACCCCCTGAAGCGCTCGAGCCGCCAACAGAACCTCGGCCGTGTGCGCGACGCCTCCGCCCAGCGACGCCACCGCAAGCAGCACCATCCCGACCATGAACAGCCGGCGCCGCCCGAACAGATCCCCCAGCCGCCCGAACAACAACGTCAACCCGGCCGCCGGAAGCGCGAACGCAGAGGTGATCCAGGGCAATCCCGCAACCCCGATCCCCACACCGGCCCCCGCCTCCGGCAGCGCCACGTTCAAGATCGAAAAGTCAACCGAGAGCATGAACCCGGCTCCGAGCAGAACCAGCAACACCACCCTCTCCCGCCCCGAAAACCGAAGAACCACTTCGCTGCTCATATCCACTCCCATCTATAGCAACCTGACAGTTGCAACTGTATAGCAACCCATCGGTTGCGTCAAAGGGTGCGACTGATGATGTCCATCGCGCCGGGGCTGTTGACGGGGCGCGTCGGCGGCGGTGGCATGTGGCAGCACCGTCGCGTCCCTGGCGCCGACCAGCGGGTGAGCGGCGGCTCGAGCCCCAGGGCGCCCTAGGAGTAAGCAGCTGCCCGGCGCCAGGAGAGCCACAAGACTTCAGCAGCACCCGAGCCCCAGCACGGCCCCACCGGGCGTGCATCTGCCCGACCCCCAGGACAGGCACCGGGGATGAGCAGCGGGCGGCCTGAGCGGCAGGGCAGCCACAGGGCCTGAGCAGCCGCCCGAGCCCCAGAAAGCCACACGACCTGAGCAGCTGCCCCAGCCCAGAAAGCCACAGGAAGTGCGCAGCTGCCTGAGCCCCGAGGCAGCCGCAGGAGGTGACCAGCTACCACGGGCCCCAGGACAGCCGCGGGAGTAAGCAGCCACCCGCGCCCGCACGACAGGCACACGTCGGGCCATGTACCCGGCAGCAGGTGGCTGCGGGCGTGAGTTGCTGGGCTTGGCTGCTGCGGTGGTTAGACGGGGCCGGCTCGGGAGGTGGCGGTGAGGGTGGGGTGGGCTACGCGGAGGTCGAGTTGCGTGGACACCTCGACGGTTACTGAGGTTGGGGTGAGTTGGCAGGTGGTCAGCTCGACCTGGTGCGCTGCGGCGATTCGGGCTGCCACCTGACATGCGGTCGATGCGGGTGGTTCCACCGCCGCCGGTCGGGCCGGCTGCTCGGAGTTGGGTGAACCACCCGCGGCCGAGCGGGAGTCATCTGCAGATCCTGCCGTGTGCCCGCGGCTGAGTCCGGCATCCGAGCTGGCATTCAAGGCGGTACTCGGCGCCGTACCGGTCGTGCTGAGTAGGGACTGTGCGGCGCTTAGGGCTGATAGGTCGGCGGCTGTGGTTAGGCGGTGGTGGGTGGTGGTGATGGCGGAGTACAGAGTTGCGGCGGCTGTGGCGGCTAGGAGGATCGCCGTGGCGAAGAGGGTGTGGAAGGTGGCGCTTCCGGACTCGTTGTGGGTCATGGGAGTTGGGAGGGTTCGGCTTGGATTGTGGCGGTGGCCGAGAGGTGGGTGGGGGTGAGCGGGGTTATGAGGGGCGGGGTGTGGGTTGGGGCGGTGGTGACGGTTACGTGGATGTCGTCTCCTTCGTGCGAGATGGTGATGGTTGCGTTGGGGAGGGTTTGGTGGGCTAGCGACTTGGCTTGGTCGGGAGTTTCGCCTCGAGCTACTGCGCGGGCTACGTCTCTGGCTGCGTCTATGCAGCGGAGGTTGAGCGTGACTAGGCCGATAGCCCAAATACTCAACAGCAGCAGAGAAAACAACACCGGCAGTACGATCGCGAGCTCCGCCGTCACCGCACCGCGGTCCGTCGTCAGGCCACGGTCCGTCGTCGCGCTGCGGTCGGTCGTCGCGCTGCGGTCGGTCGTTGCCCCGCTGTCGGTCGTTGCCCCGCGGTCCGCCGTCGCGCTGCGGTCGGTCGTTGCCCCGCTGTCGGTCGTTGCCCCGCGGTCCGCCGTCGCGCCACGGTCGGTCGTCGCGCCGCCGTCCGTCGTTGCGCCGCGGACCGTCGTTGCAGCGCGGTCGGTCGTCGGCCTACCTGATTGAGATGTTCGTGACCCGCACCTGGCGGTGGTGGGGTTCTCGGGGCGGAGGAAGGGCGGTTTTGCGCCGGCGGGAGTTTCGCGGCTCGGCATGGTGGCTCCCAGGAGAAGGGGCGACCGACCGGGGGAGGGGGTGGCCCGGTCGGCCGCCGGATTTGGGTGGGGTTAGAGCTGGAAGCCTTCTACGCCGGCGAGTTTGAGGGCGTAGTTGATGAGTGCTTTGAGGGCGTTCTGCATGGCGGGGGATCTGAGGAGAGCGATGAGGACGCCGCCTAGGCCGCAGGCGGCGACGATGCTGACGGCGTACTCGGCGGTTGCTGCGCCGCGCTCGGTGGGAATGCGGAGTGCGGCGGCGGCTCGGCGGGTTCGGAGTGCGAGAACCGTGCTGTGGTCTCGTAGTCGACGCGCAGGTCGGTGGATGGGGGTGAGGTGGCTGGTGGGTTCGGCGAGCGGGGTTTGGTGAGGCTGGGCAGCGAGCTCGGGTCGGTGGGCGGGGAGGGTGGTTGTGCGGAATGCGGGTGTGCGGAGGGTCGGCGTGGGGAGGGCGGGTGCGGGGAGGGTCGGTACCGAGCCGGGGTGGTGGTCGTGGTGGGTGGTCGGTGGGAGGTGGTTGCCTGGGGCTACTAGCTGAATCGTGGGCATCGGGGGTGCTCCTTGGGCTGGAGTGGGGTGTCGACAGAGAACATGCCGTTGGGGATCGCCTTTTTTACAACGAGTTTTGGGTTGTGGATATGGGTTAGGGGTGGAGGAGGTAGGGGGTTAGGGAGGCGGCGATTGTGGGGACGATCGACAGGAGGATGAAGGCGGGGAGGAAGCAGAGGCCTAGGGGAAGGGCTGCGCGGGATTCGGCGGCTCGGGCTTGTTGGTCGGCGGTGTGGTGGTGGGAATGGCGGGTTTCGTCGGATAGGTGTTCGAGGGTTTTGGACAGGGGGGCGCCGGAGCGGAGGGAGCGGTCTATGGCTCTGGACATGGGGATGCAGGGAGGTTCGGTGCGGAGGAGGGCCCAGGCGGTGGATGGGTCTGCGCCTAGGGAGAGGTGGTGGGCGACCTTGGTGAAGAGGTCGGTCAAGGGGCCGGGTACTGCTGTGGCTACGAGGGTTAGGGCGTGTTGGGGCGGGCGGCCGGCTTTTAGGCAGGCGGTTAGGAGGTCCAGGGCTAGGGGGAGGTCTCGGGATATTTGGGCTTTGCGGTGTTTGGTGGCGGCTGGTTCTAGGCGGGCTAGGGCTTTCGGGATGGCGTAATAGGCGATTGCTGCTGGGATGAGTCCCCAGGGGAAGCCGATGAGGAGGATCGCGCCGGTGGCCGCGGTGAGGGCGGCCAGGCGGTGTGGGCGTGGGGTCTTGGTGCGGGGCTGAGGTGGGGTTAACCGGCGGAGGTTCGAGGCGGGTTGGGTCAGGATGCAGGTTGCGATGGCGGCTGCTGCTGCCGCCGCGAATGCTTGGGCCATGTAAGTCGCGAGGGGTAGTCGGTTAAATTGTTGGTGCCACCAACAGAAGGAGATTAAGTCCGGGTTGGACGGGTGAGTTGTCCGGTGGAGGCCGAGGCAGTGACAGCTAGACCCAAGGCGAGCCATGTGGTATCGGGGTCGTGCT
>NZ_JBEZYC010000003.1:0-490210 GCF_040638345.1 Kribbella sp. NPDC026611 | reverse complement strand
CAGCTAGTTGGTGCAGCTAGTTGGTGCAGCTAGTTGGTGCAGCTAGTTGGTGCAGCTAGTTGGTGCAGCTAGTTGGTGCAGCTAGTTGGTGCAGCTAGTTGGTGCAGCTAGTTGGTGCAGTCGGTGGCGCAGCAACAGCACGGGATTAGGTCGGGGGTTTGGAGAGGTGGGTTGTCCAGTGGAGGCCTAGGGCGGTGAGGGTCAGGCCTAGGGCTAGGCATAGGTAGCCGGTGGGAGTGGTGGTTAGGAAGGTGAGGGGGTCGGCGCCTAGGGAGTAGCCGAGGGCGGTGCCGAAGATGGGGAGGGTGGCGAGGATTCTTGCCGTGGTGCGGGCGTTGGCGAGGCTGGATTCGGTTTGGCGGTGGATTGCTTCGTCGGCGCGGAGGGCGTTGGCCAGGCGTTCGGTGAGGGTGGCGAAGGCGGCGCCGGATTCTTCGGAGACGCGCCAGGCTGCTGCGAGGGCTCGGAGGCCGGTGGCGCCGGGTGAGTGGGCTGCTTGGTCGAGGGCGGCTGGGACGTCGCCGCCGAGTTTGGCTGCTGCGTGGGCTATTTGAATTTCGGGGCTGATGGACGCGGCGCCTTCTAGGGCGTCTATGGGTGGGCGGCCGGCTGTTAGGTCGGCGGAGAGTACGTCGAGGGCTTCGATGATGGTGGCTCGTCGCGCGGTCGCTGCTGTTCGTTGCTGCTGTTGGGCTCGTTGGCTGGTGATGAGGGCCAGGACGACGGTGATCGCGATGGTTGAGACGAAGAGTTGTGGACCGCCGAGGAGTGCGGCTGCGATGGGGATCAGCGGCCAGGTGCGGCGGAGTTGGGTGCGTCGGGTGCGGGGTTGTTTGGGGGCGGGGCGGCGGTTGGTCAGTCGGCGTACGGCTGCTGAGCGGGGTGGGACGGCGAAGGCGCAGGCGAGGAAGGTGAGTGTGGCGGCTGTGGTCGTTGGGCTCATGTGGGACCGGTGGGAGTAGTCGTTGCGGAACGCGGTGATGGCGGGCAAGCGTGTGATGGCGAGGCAAGCGGCGCTGCGCGTGATGCGGTGGTGCGGCGCGGCGGGTCATGCGCTGGTGAGAGTGATCCGGCAGTGCGGGTCATGCGGCGCCGCAGGTCGTACGGCGCTGCTGGTGGTGAGGTGCTGAGGTGGTGACGTGCTGAGGGTGGGTGACGTGCTGAGGGTCGCGCAGCGGCGCGGGTTACGAGGCCTACCGGTGATTCGGCGGTCAGGGGGATGTGGCGGTGCGGGTCGTGCGGGTCGTGAGGTGATGTGGTGCTGCGGGTGATGCGGGGCTGCGGGTGATGCGGTAGTGCAGGGCACGCGGCGGTGTGGGTTATGCGGCGGTGGGGGTGAAGAGGGTGGCGGGTGGGTGGAGGGTGTGGGTGTTGTTGGGGTGGAAGGTGACGGCGGGGTGGGTGGTTACCTGGCCGGTGGGGTGGCGGGTGAGGGTGTGGATCTCGGCTATTCGGCGGGTGCCGTTGGGGGATCTGGTGAGGTGGATTACTGCTTGGAGTGCGGAGGCCAGTTGGGCGTGGAGGGCGTCGCGGGTCAGGCCGGCTAGGGCCGCTAGTGCCTCTAGGCGGGCGGGGACGTCGGCGGCGGAGTTGGCGTGGATGGTGCCGCAGCCGCCTTGGTGGCCGGTGTTGAGGGCGATGAGTAGGTCTACTACTTCGGGACCTCGGACTTCGCCTACGACCAGGCGGTCGGGGCGCATGCGGAGGGCTTGGCGGACCAGGTCTCGCAGGGAGATCTCGCCGGAGCCTTCTACGTTGGGTGGGCGGGCCTCCAGGCGGATTACGTGCGGGTGGTCGGGGCGGAGCTCGCTCGCGTCTTCGACCAGGATCAGGCGGTCTGATGGGTCGGCCAACGACAGGAGGCTGTTGAGGAGGGTGGTCTTGCCTGTTCCGGTGCCGCCGCTGATGAGGAAGGCGAGTCTGGAGTCGAGTAGGTCGCGGAGGATTGCGGTGCCGGCTGGGGGTACTGCGCCCAGGGTCACCAGGTCGTCGAGGGTGAAGACCTTGCGGGAGGGGACGCGGAGGGAGAGGCAGGTGCCGGGGGCGGCGATCGGGGCGAGTACGGCGTGGAAGCGGGTGCCGTCGGCGAGGCGTACGTCGACGTACGGGGTGGCGTCGTCGAGGCGGCGGCCAACTGCGGCGGCGAGGCGCGTGGCGAGGCGGCGGATGGCTGGTTCGTCGCCGGTGTGGATGGCGACGAACTCCAGGCCGTGGCCGCGGTCGATGTAGACCTCGTCGGGGCCGTTGACGAGGATGTCGGTGATGCCGGGTTCGGCGAGGAGGGTGTCGAGGGGGCCGGCGCCTAGAGCTTCGCGGCGGAGTGCGGTGACGACGGCAAGGACCATGGCGTCGCCGCAGATGGTGCCGTCGGCGCGGAGGGCAGCTGCGACGTGGGCCGGGGTGGGTGGGGCGCCGGTTAGGGCGAGTGTGCCGCGCACACGCTCGAGCAGCTCTCGCGGTACGTCGTCCACGGGACTGGCGAGACGTAGATCGGCAGGACGCAGGTCGCCAGCGCCTGCGGCGTCGCGCGGGTTGGTGGTGCGCGGCGTGTGACCCGGGGTCGTGACGCGGGGGTCGGCGGAGGTCCGTGACGGGGCGGTGGACCGCAGGTCGGCAGAGCGCTGGTCTATGGAGGGCGGGGTGGTGGAGGGGGTGGGGGTCATGGGGTGGGTGGGGGGTAGAGGGTTAGGAGGGCTTGGGCGGCTCGGGTTAGGGGGCTTTTGGGGTGGGGGGTGAAGTGGCCTTGGTCCATGGCGGTGGGGATGGAGCGGTCGGTGGTTAGTTTTGTTGCTAGGGGCAAGGAGAGGTGGGCGGCTGCGTCGGTGGCGGAGAGGCCGGGGCGGGATTCTCTTGCTACTACTCGGAGGTCGCCGGCTACCTGGCGGAGGGGGCCGGAGAGGCGTTTGGCGGCGGCTACTGAGCGGACGTCGCAGGGGACGACCAGGAGGGTGGCGGTGGCTCGGATGAAGCCTTCTTCGGCGGTGGGGTCGGCGCGGCGAGGGAGATCGAGGACGACCAGGTCGCAGCTGCGTTGGGCTGCGCCGATGACCGAGCTCATGGTGTCGGGTGGGAGGACGGTGACGTCGGACTGATCCCAGGAGAGGACGGACAGACCGTCGACCGATGGCAGGGCCGAGCGGAGGGCGGCGGCGCTTACCCGGCCAGAGGCATTCAACAGCTTGGGCCAGCGGTCGCCCGGGTCGCGTTCTACGCCGAGTGCGAGCTCGATGCCGCCACCGAGTGGGTCGCCGTCGATCAGCATGGTCTTGTGGCCCTGCCGGTTGCCGAGAACCGCTACTGCTGCGGCCAGCGTTGTGGCGCCTGCTCCCCCACAACCACCGACGAAGGCGAGAGTGAGGGCGGTCCGGACCGTCCCGTCCAGGGCGTCCGCGAGTTTGCCTGCGAGAGCGGACTCCTCGGTGGGTAAGCGATAGACCGCGTCGGCGCCGATGTCGAAGGCACAGCGGTAGAGGCCGTCGTCGTCGTGCCGTGAGCCGACCACTACGACGCCAGGTCGCTGTGCGGGCTGGGCTCTGGCCAGCGGCTCAGCCAGGTCCCGACCGACCACGACGAGCGAGCAGGTGTGCCAGCTGCGCCGGAGACCGAGCAGGTCGGGCTCGACGAGTGGCGTGATCGATGCCGCCGCGGCCAGCCGGAGCAGGTCGTCGAGCAGCGTCTCGTTGGTAGTTGCCAGAAGCACCGAAGTTGGAGTGTCCATGCCTAGAACATGCCGTTCTCGACCCGGTCGCGGACACGTGAAGAAATCCCTGTGGACAAAGGACTGTCGGGTTTCCGCCAGCAGCGGGAACCCGCCACGGCGAGGCCGCGACCTACTCGGCGGGAAGAGCTACGGTTCCTTTCGAAGCGTCTTTAACTAAATTCACCGGACCGCTTCCGCCCCACCGCTCCGGAGGAACCGCCCATGAGTCGATTGCGCACGCTCGCCGCGACGGCCACCGTCGCCGCCACCGCCCTGATCACCGTCGCCGGTGTCTCCCTCGCGAGCACCGGCGCCCCCGCTGCGAACGCCGCGCCGACGGCCGCCCAGGCCACCAGCGGCGGCGTCAAGACGGCGTACTTCACCCAGTGGGGGATCTACGCCAACGGCTTCTACCCCAAGAATCTGGTCACGACCGGGGTCGCGAGCAAGCTGGACTTCCTGAACTACGCGTTCGCGAACATCCACCCGACCAGCCACACCTGTTTCATGGCCAACCAGGCCGCGTCGCAGGACGAGAACAACCCGAACGCCGGCGACGGCGCCGGTGACGCGTTCGCCGACTACGGCAAGTCGTACGGCGCGGACATCAGCGTCGACGGGGTCGGCGACGTCTGGAACCAGCCGATCCAGGGCAACTTCAACCAGCTCAAGAAGCTGAAAGCGAAGTACCCGAACCTGAAGATCCTGATCTCGATCGGCGGCTGGACGTACTCGAAGTACTTCTCCGACGCCGCGGCCACCGACGCCAGCCGGAAGGCGCTGGTCAGCTCCTGCGTGAACATGTTCCTGAAGGGCGATCTGCCGGTCGTCGACGGCTTCGGCGGTCCCGGCTCCGCGGCCGGCATCTTCGACGGCGTCGACATCGACTGGGAATACCCCGGCTCGCCGAACGGCCACGTCGGCAACCACTGGAGCGCCGCCGACAAGCAGAACTTCACGCTGCTACTGGCCGAGTTCCGCAGCCAACTCAATGCCTACGGCAACCAAACCGGCAAGCGCTACTACCTGACCGCGGCCACCCCGGCCGGCCAGGACAAGATCGCCACGATCGAGACGAACAAGGTCGGCCAGTACCTCGACTACAGCAACATCATGACGTACGACATGCACGGCGGCTGGGAGGCCACCGGACCGACCAACTTCCAGGACCCGCTCTACACCGCGCCGAGCGATCCCAGCAACCCGATCCCGCCGGGTCAGGGCAAGTACTCCGTCGACGCCGCCGTGAAGGCGTGGACTGTCGGTGACGCGGCGTACGGTATCCCCGGCGGGTTCCCGGCGAGCAAGCTGACGATCGGATACCCCTTCTACTACAGGGGATGGAAGGGCGTACCGGCCACAGCGAACGGCAAGTACCAGACGGCGAGCGGTCCGGCCGATGGACACGCGCTGAGTGGCAACGTGCCCGGTGTCTCGTTCTACAAGGAGCTGACCGGCTTCGTCGACAACCCCTCCATGACGTACTTCGACGACGCGTCCAAGTCCTCGTGGTTCTACAGCAACGGCACATTCTGGTCTGGTGACAACGCCCAGTCGATCAAGGCGAAGGCCGACTACCAGCACTGCAACGGGCTGGGCGGCGCGATGATGTACAGCCTCGAGGCGCTGGACCCAGGCGTCACCCTCTTCAACAACGTGGTCAACTCCGTCAACGCCGAGACCCCGGGCTGCAGCGGACCGCCGACGACCCCGCCCACCACGCCCCCGCCCACCCCGCCCACCACCCCACCGACAACGCCTCCCACCACCCCGCCGACCACACCCCCGACGACCCCGCCGACGGCCGCCCCGTGGGCGCCCAACACGGCCTACGCGACCGGTGCACTGGTGACCTACAACGGCGTCACCTACAAGTGCATCCAGGGCCACACGTCCCTGACCGGCTGGGAGCCGCCGAACGTCCCCGCACTCTGGGGCCGGGTCTGATCACGTACCGCCCACTGATCGGAGCATCATGAAACGCATCTCTGTCGCCATAGCGGCCATCACCGCGGTGATCGTCGCTCTGCTGACCGCGCAGGCTGCAAGTGCAGCCGGCGTCACCGCCACCTTCACCAAAGTGTCCGACTGGGGCTCTGGTTTCGAAGGCAAGGTAACCATCACCAACGGGACCACCAGCTCGCTGAGCACCTGGTCCGTCGCACTGGACTTCCCCGCCGGCTACACCGTCACCACCACCTGGGACGCCAACCACACGGCCAGCGGCCAGACGCACACCTTCACCCCACCGAGCTGGGCCGGGCCGCTCGCACCTGGCGCCACGGCCAGCTTCGGCTTCAACGGCAGCCCGGGCAACTTCGCTGGCCCAGCAGCCTGCCGCCTCAACGGCGGCTCGTGTTCTGGCGGCGGTGGCGGCACCGTCCCCGGCGCACCCAGCGGCCTCTCCGGTACGGCGTCCGGTACGTCGGTCAACCTGAGCTGGTCCGCAGCGTCCGGCGCCACCAGCTACAACATCTACCGCAACGGCTCGAAGGTCGGGACCTCGAGCGGTACGTCGTACACGGACTCCGGCCTGGCCGCGACCACGACGTACAGCTACCAGGTCAGCGGCTCCAACGGCGCCGGTGAGGGCCCGAAGAGCAACACCGCCTCGGTCACGACCGGTACCGGCGGTGGCGGCGGCAACGGCTCGAAGAAGGCAGCGCCCTACATCTACATGGGCTGGGGCGACCCGCCGAACCCGCAGACCGTCATGAACGCGACCGGGATCAAGTGGTTCACGATGGCGTTCATCCTCTCGTCCGGCGGCTGCAACGCGGCCTGGGACGGCAGCCGTCCGCTGCAGGGCAGTGCCGACGCCAACGCGATCGCCCAGATCCGTGCGGCCGGCGGCGACGTCGTACCGTCCTTCGGTGGCTGGAGCGGTAACAAACTCGGCCCGAACTGCGGTACGCCGGAAGCGCTCGCCGGCGCGTACCAGCAGGTGATCAGCGCGTACGGCCTGAAGGCGATCGACATCGACATCGAGAACTCCGACGAGTTCGAGAACGAGGCGGTGCAGGACCGCATCCTCACCGCGCTCAAGATCGTCAAGCAGAACAACCCGGGCATCCAGACCATCGTCACGTTCGGCACCTCGACGACCGGTCCGAGCTACTACGGCAACCGGCTGATCGAGCGGTCGCAGGCGCTCGGCGCGAACATCGACATCTTCACGCTGATGCCGTTCGACAACGGCAGCTCGAACATCTACAACGACACCGTGGCCGCGTCGCAGGGCTTGAACAACAAGCTCAAGTCGGTCTTCGGCTGGACCACCGCCGAGGCCTACGCCCACCAGGGCATCTCCGGCATGAACGGTCTGTCCGACCAGCAGGAGCTGACCACGACGGCGACCTGGCAGAACATCACCAACTGGGCCAAGTCGAACGGGCTCGGCCGGCTGGCGTTCTGGTCGGTCAACCGCGACCGCGGCTGCGCGGGCGGCGGTGTGGTTTCGAACTGCAGTGGCATCGCGCAAGGCGACTGGGACTTCACCCGGATCACCGCGGGCTTCTGACAACGCGAAGAGGGGGCGCGGCCTGAGCCGTGCCCCCTCACCAAAACCTAGCCGGCCTTGATCGCGTCGATGATCAGGCCGTTGCGGGCGTTCTGCCCGAGCGGGACCGACGGGTGCAGGCCGTCGCGGAGGTAGCGGGCCAGCCGGTTCGGCTTCGAGGCCAGGTGCTCGGCCCAGTGCACGATCCGGAGGTTGTCGTACCGGCGCTGCGCCTCGGCGAGCTGCAGGTTGATCCAGGCGCTGTTGCGCTGGTCCGCGACCTGCACCTCGGGGCCGTGCGCGCGGCGGGCCGCCTGCACGTTCACCCAGTAGACCGTCCGCTCGGTGCCGACGATCTGCATGGTCCGGTCGACCTGCGCGGCGACGGCCGGCGGAGTGAAGATGTCGTTGGAGCCGACCGACATCAGGATCCGGTGCGGCAGGCCGTAGTCCTGGGCCCAGGTGTCCAGCGCGTCGACCGCGGGGGTCACCGGCCGACCGGCCCAGTTGTGGACGGCGACGCTGATGCCGAGCTTGGCCAGCGCCCTGGCCAGCGGCGGTCCGTCCTGCACGCCGATGCTGTCGCCGAACATGAACACGCCGTCCGTCTCGCGGGTCCGGCGGATCTGCGCCTCGTTGGAGATGGCGCGGGCCTGGCTCTCCCAGGCGCCGAGCACGCCCGACCCGTAGTTGCCGAGCGAGACCAGCGCGCCTCCGGCTGCGGCGGGCACGGCAGGCACCGCATCCGCGGTGGTGGCCGAAGCAGCGACCGTCGACGCAGCCGCCGCGGTCCCAGCTGCGAACAGCAGCCGGCGGCTCGGCCGGATCGAACTGAGACGCTTCCTCACGGAGGAAAGAGTGCGGTGGAAAGGGCCCTGCTGGCAAGTCGACACCGGCGATTCCAGACGTTCGCTACGAAACTCTGATCACGACACGGTGACCGCACGCGATCCGACGAAGGTCCGGAACCGCTCGGCGGCCGGTGTCAGCTGCGCCTGCAGCCGCCAGGCCAGCCCGATCTCCCGCCGGGCCTGGACGCCGGACAGCGGGATGGAGACGGTCCCGCTGTCGGTCCCACGGACCGCGCCGGACGGCAGGATCGCGACGCCCAGACCGGCACCGACCAGGCTGTCGATCGTCGCCAGGTCGGTCGCTTCGAACGCCAGGTCCGGCGTGATGCCCGCGGCCCGGCAGAGCTCGTCGGTCACCCGCCGGAAGCCGAACCCCGGCTGCAGCCCGACGAACGGCTCGTTCGCGGCCGCTTCGAGCTCGACGCGACGGCGGGAGGCGAGAGGGTGCCCCGGCGGCACGTGCAGGCAGAGCCGCTGCCGCTCGAGCAGGTGCCAGCCGAACCGCGCAGGGTCCGGCCGCGGCGCGACGATCGCAATCTCCGCCTCGCCGGTCTCCAGGTCCTGGACGATGTCGTGCGCCGCCTCCTGCCGCAGCTCGAAGCTGATCCGCGGTGCGACCGCACGGAAGGCCTTGATCAGGTCCGGCATCAGACTGGTCGCGACCGAGTGCAGAAATGCCAGCCGCACGGTCCCCGACTCCGGGTCGACCAGCGCGCCGATTCGGCGCGCTGCGGTGTCCA
The DNA here is from genome assembly GCF_040638345.1 of Kribbella sp. NPDC026611. Classification (NCBI taxonomy): domain Bacteria; kingdom Bacillati; phylum Actinomycetota; class Actinomycetes; order Propionibacteriales; family Kribbellaceae; genus Kribbella; species Kribbella sp. NPDC026611. The sequence continues at coordinate 481,420 of NZ_JBEZYC010000003.1, read as the reverse complement.
CCGAGGCGGTTGCAACCCGCGCCGCCTCCAACACGAGCCGCCCGTAGGGGTTCAGCCGCAAGCCCCGGTGCTCCCGCTCGAACAGGGGTACGCCGAACGCTCGCTCCACCCGGCGCAGCGACCGCGACAGGTTCGGCTGGCTCGTCCCCAGCGCGGCGGCTGCCTCGGTCAGGTGCTCGGTCTCCGCGAGTACGGCGAACCAGCGCAGATCGTCAACATGCATACCAGAAGCGTATCGATTACCGCTGAGATCGACATTTTACGTATCACCCGAACCGTGCGACCGTCGAAGACATGCACCAGAGCGCGCTCCAGCCGGGGTACCTTCCCGGCGATCCGCAGTACCGCAGGCTCTCGATCGCGCTCTTCGCGGCCGGGCTGGCCACCTTCGCGCTGCTCTACAGCACCCAGCCGCTGCTGCCGGAGCTGGTCGACGCGTTCCACGTCTCCCCCAGCCAGAGCGCCTTCAGCGTCTCCTTCGCCACGTTCGGACTCGGGCTGGCGCTCCTGGTTGCCGGTCCGGCGTCCGAGGTGATCGGCCGGACCAACCTGATGCGCTGGTCGGTCGCGGCAACCTCCGTCTTCGCTCTGCTCAGCGCCTTCGCCCCGACCTGGCACGCGCTGCTGGCACTGAGAGGTCTCCAAGGCGTCGCCATGGCCGGTCTGCCCGCCGTCGCGATGGCCTACCTGAGAGAAGAGGTCCATCAGCACAGCCACGCTCGTGCCAGCGGGCTCTACATCGCAGGTACGGCGGTTGGCGGGATGGCGGGCCGCCTCGTGGCCGGCGGCCTTGCCGACGTCGGAGGCTGGCGGTTCGCGACCGGCGGGATCGCCGCGGTGGGCATCGTGTGCGCCGCGGTCGTCTGGCTGCTGCTCCCCGCGTCGCGGAACTTCCGACCAAGCCCGAGCAGGCCCAGCCACCTGCTCCATGTGTTTCGCGACCCGGCACTGCTGGCCCTCTACGGCATCGCAGCTACCGCAGTAGGCGCGTTCGTCGCCATCTACAACGGAGCAGTCTTCCGCCTGTCCGGCGACCCCTACCATCTGAGTGCCGGTGCGGCCGGGCTGGTCTTCTGTGTCTACCTGCTCGGCTCGGTGGGCTCCGCGACCGCCGGGACGCTGGCCGATCGCTACGGGCGCCGCGCAGTGGTCCCGGTCGGCTGCCTGATCACGCTGGCCGGTGTTGCCATCACCCTGGCCGCCCCGCTGCCGCTGATCGTCCTGGGCCTGGCTGTCATGACCGCGGGCTTCTTCGCGGTCCACGGCGTCGCCAGCGGCTGGGTGCCGGCCAGAGCGCACGCGAGCGGCGTCGGCACGGGCCAGGCGTCCAGCATGTACCTCTTCTCCTTCTACCTCGGCTCGTCCGTCTTCGGCGGACTCGCGGGTACGGCGTGGAGCCACGGCGGCTGGACCGGGGTCGCGCTGGAGGCCGGGGTGCTGTTCGTGGTCAGCCTGATCCTTTCCCTGCTGCTCAAGCAGACGAATGCGAGACTGGCGAGGTGACCAGAGCGACTGATGCTGCCGACCAGCTCGGACTCACCTACGAGGTGACCAAGCATGGCCGGGTGAACTCGCTGGAGGAGGCGGCCGCCGCGCGCGGGATCGAGCCGGCCCGGCTGATCAAGACGATCGTGGTGCGGCTGGCCGACGACGACTACCGCTTCGTGCTCGTGCCGGGCGACCGGGAGATCGCCTGGCCGAAGCTGCGGGCGTTGCTCGGGGTGAACCGGATCTCGATGCCGGACAAGGACACCGCGTTCGACATGACCGGCTACGTCCGCGGCACGATCACCCCGCTCGGCAGCACACACGCCTGGCCGGTGATCGCGGACGAGCGGATCACCGGCACGATCTCCATCGGCGGCGGAGACCACGGCGTCGGCATCACGGTCGACGCCCAAGCACTCACCAAGGCCCTCAACGCGACCGTGGCGGACGTGACCGACTAGACAAGCAGCCCGCGCTGGCCGGCTCGGAGGCCGGCCTGGAAGCGGGTCGTGGCGTCCAGTGCCTTCAGGATGCGCTGCATCCGGCGTTCCACTGTGCGTTGGGCGACTCCTAGTCGACGAGCGATGGCTTGGTCGGTCAGACCGGCAGCGGCCAGCGACAGCAACTGCCGGTCCTCGAGCGTCAACGGGCCGTCGGCGATCGGACCCGTCAGCGGGACGGACTGCTGCCAGAGCAGGTCGAAGAGCCGCAGCAACGCGTCCAGGAGACTCGACGGGCCGAGCTCGACGACGACATCCGGTGCCGTCGGCAGCAGCGCAGTACGACGATCCACGACGAGCAGCTTCAGCGGTACGTCGCGGAGTATCCGGCAGCCGGCCGACTGGGCAGCCACCAGGTCGCCAGGTGCTGACAGCGTCGCCATGTCGTAGATCGTTCGGCTCGGCACCCGGCGTGGCCCGATCGGTAGCAGGTTGAGGACCAGCACCTCGTCCTGAGCGCATTGCTGTGCCTGGTAGAAGCGCTGCGTGATCGCCTCGGCCCCGCGGACCACGGTAAACGCGTCCGGCTGACGGAACTCGGCCGACAGGACCGAGGCGCCAACGCGAGCCTCCGCGATGGCAGCCTGCTTCCGCAGCGCCAGGAGCTCCACGGCCGCCTCCGGCACGGCCGGCACGTAGCGTGCCGGCCGGCCCGGAGTACGGGAAGCGAGGCCGAGGGACAGCAGCGACCGGAGATGCCGCCCGACCTTGGTGGACGGCCAGGCCACCAAGACGGACAGGTCAGTAGCTGTGGACTCCGGGCGGGCCAGAAGCGCCCGGTAGAGCTGCTCGTCCTCCGAGCAGACACCGAGCGCCTCCAGCACCGGAGCCGGTCGATAACTGTGCATGATCAGGGCAGCGAGTGGACGTGGCCGCCGACCTGGCTCGCGAACTGACTGCCGTTCAGCGCGTCCCAGTTGGTCGACCAGGTCATCGCCCCGCGCAGCGTGGGCCAGGTGGTGCTCGGCTTGAAGCTGCCACACCCTGTGCCCTTGGTCAGGCAGTCGAGCGCGTTGTTGACCACCGTCGGCGAGACGTACCCGCTACCGGCGGCCCTGGACGAGGCAGGCAGGCCCAGGCCAACCTGGTCCGGCCGCAGACCGTTCTGCAGCATGATGCAGGCCTGGGCGGTGATGAAGTCGACCGTGCCCTGCGAGTACACCTGGCCGTCGCAGCCGTTCATCGAGCCGGAGTTGTAGTACTGCACGTTGACGATGGTCAGGATGTCCTTGATGGCCAGCGCCAGCTTGAAGTACTCGAACGACGTGGCCTGCATGTCGATCGTCTGCGGCGCCATCGTGATGATCAGCCCGCTGCCGAACGAGCTCTGCAGGCTACGCAGCGCCGAGCCCATGTACTGCGCACTGACGCCGTTCTCCAGGTCGATGTCGATCCCGTCGAAGCCGTACTCCCGCAATACCGAGAGCGCGCTGGACGCGAAGTTGGCCGCGGCTGTGGAGTTGGTCACCGAGATCGTGCCGTTCTGGCCGCCGACGGACAGGATGACGTGCTTGCCGGCCGCCTTCTTGGCCGCGATGTCCGCCTTGAACTGGGCGACCGTGTAGCCGCCGAGCCCGGCGCTGTCCAGGTTGAAGGTGATCGCGCCCTGCCGGGACGCGTCCGCGTCGGCGAACGCCACGGCGATCACGTCGTACGCCGGCTGCACGTCGGAGATGCGCTGGACGGTCGCGCCGTTGTTGAAGTTCTGCCAGTACCCGGTCAGCACGTGCTTCGGCAGCGGTCCGGGCGGCGGGTCCGTCGGTCCGCTCGAGGTGGTCCCCGAGACGGTTGCGCCGTACGGCGAGCAGTTGCCGCTCGGGTCGCAGGCCCGGACCTTGAAGGAGTATGTCGTGCTCGGGCTGAGGCCGGTCGCGGTCCAGTTGGTGACGTTGCCGACGCTCTGCGCGGCCGACGTACCGCGGACGACGTCGTAGTGGTCTATGCCGTTCGCGTCGGACGCGGCCGACCAGTTGAGCTGCAGCGAGCTCGACGTGGGGCTGCCGACCGTCAGTCCGCCGGGCGTCGACGGTGGCGTGGTGTCCTGAGCACCGCCGGGACCGTCCAGTACGACGTCGTCCACCTGGAACGCCGGGAGCGCGTACCAGCCGTGGACGTAGATCGTCACCGAGGAGCCGGTGGAGGTGAACGGCACGGTCAGCTGACTCCAGCCGGAACCGGTGGTCCAGGTGCTCGCACCGCCGTCCACACCGAGGTAGACGTTCGATCCCTTGACCCAGGCGGACAGCGTGTACGCCGTATTGGGCTGGACCGCTATCGACTGGGAACAGCGACCGATGTCACTGTTGCTCGGCGTCGACTGGAGCGCGTAGGAGCCGGAGTGCGGGGCGGAGGTCGTGACGGCGCCGGCCGCGCAGGACCAGCCGGACGTCGAACCGGTCTCGAAGCCGGGGTTCGTCACGAGGTTGGTGGCTGCCGAGGCGGCACCGGGGGCCAGGACGGCCATGAAGAGCGCGATCAGGCTGATGACGACCGCTGCCTGGGGGCGGCGTGCAGGCGGTTTCATGCCTTACAAAGTGTGACTGCACAATTACATTGTCAAGACCCTACATAAAGAGAAAGCGCTCTCACGCGGCGAAAAAGTGAGATATGTACAGCTCTTTACACAGGAGACCTGGAGGAGGAAAGGCGACGGCCCCCGGCGGGGGGGTGACCGGGGGCCGTCTTCGGCCACGGGCTCGGGGGGAGGAGCCGGGGGCCGTTCAGGAGGCGACAGTCTGCCACTGTCAGGGGGTATGTACCCCCCGAGTCCAGGTTTCACACATCTCAGTTCGATTTCGACTGAAACCGTGTCACCCGGGTGCCGGTCCCGCCGATCAGGCGCTTCCAGCCAGTGTCACTGTCACACTGCTCAACAGTCTAACGGGATACCGGCCCACACAAAAGCCCGGGTCCCCCGGCGTTTCTCCCGACTGCCTATCCTCGACCCCATGGCGCACCCTGGGACGGCACGATCGGCCGCCTTCTTCGATCTCGACAAGACCCTGATCGCCCGCTCCAGCACGCTCGCGTTCTCGCGGCCGTTCTACGCCGGTGGACTGATCAACCGCCGGACCGTCCTGCGCAGCGCGTACGCCCAGTTCGTCTACCTGCTCGGCGGCGCCGACCACGACCAGATGGAGCGGATGCGCGAGTACATCTCGGCGATGTGCACCGGCTGGGACGTCGCGACCGTGCAGGCGATCGTCGCCGACACCCTGGAGCACATCGTCCGGCCGATGATCCACCAGGAGGCCATCGCGCTGGTCGAGCAGCACCACGCGGCCGGCCGGGACGTGGTGATCGTGTCCTCGTCCGGCGCCGAGGTGGTCGAGCCGATCGGCGCCATGCTCGGCGCCGACAAGGTGATCGCCACCCGGATGGTGGTTGCCGATGGCAAGTACACCGGCGAGATCGCCGAATACGCGTACGGTCCGCACAAGGCGACCGCGATCCGGGCGCTGGCGGAGACCGAGGGTTACGACCTCGCGAGCTCCTACGGCTACTCGGACTCGATCACCGACGAGCCGATGCTCGCGGTCGTCGGCCACCCGCACGCGGTCAACCCGGACAAGGCGTTGCGCCGGCTCGCGCTCCTTCGCGGCTGGCCGGTGCTCGAGTTCCGCCAGCCGGCCGAGCTGTCGCGTTCCCATCGGGTACGGCGACCTGCTGTCGCCGCCGGCCTGGTGGCGGCCGTTGCCGCCGGAGCGTTCCTGCTGGCGTCGCGCCGGCGGTCGCGGATCAGCTGAGAACTGAAGTTGGCTTCATTGTTCTCAACTCCATGAAGACACCGGTTCCCCTTCCCAGAAAGGGGTTTCAGGAGTACAAAGGAATCAACAAAGGGCCTTCGGGTCCGGTAGAGATTGCACGGCAACCAGGCACCCACGCGGCGACCAGCCCATCCCAAACGGGCAGCGCGACCCAGGCCTAGCCTGTGGCGGCAAACCGGTGCACGCATGGTAACCAGGATGGCGTGTCAGTGAACGGCGTTCTCGTCAGAGGACGCCGTTCGCAGTTTCCGGAGGAGGCCGGCGGCCGGCTCAGGACGAGACCAGTGGCGAGAGCTCGGCACCTTTTGTCAGCACCTCGCAGGACCGCAGCAACCAGTCACGAACTCCGGTCAAACCTTGCGCTGCGTAGCCGGAAAGCCCCGACGCGTACGAACCTCGCAACTCATAGTGACCAGCCTCCGGCACCGTGACCCCGACCTGATCGATGCCTCGGGCAACCAACAGGCAGCGTTCGGCGGCTCGGGCAACCAGTCCGTTGCCGCTCGGGAACGGCCGCAGCATGGCCAGTTCGGCGTGCACGATCGCTGCAACCACCAGGCCGGGGGCGTTGGTCGGGCGGGTCAGGTTCTGCGCGAGAGCGCTCAACCGCTCCCACATCTCGTCCGCGGCCGGCGCCGGCGGAAGTCCGGGGATGTCGTCCGGGACCGGTTCGTCGAGCGTCCTCAGATGGCCCAGCGCGGCCGACGGCCCCAGATCGAGAGCGGCCAACTGGTGCAGTCTGGTCCATACCTGCACCGGCGCGGTGTCCACGCGCGGAGCGAGCGCCATCAGCTCACCGGTCATCCGGACCGCGCCGGACGCGAGCCCGTCGGCGGCACCCCGCCGTACCTCGTCCAGGGTGGCCGGGCTGCCGGCCAGCGCGGCGGAGGCGTGCGCGCCACGGAGCAGCGCCTCGGCCGTCGCGTCCGCGCTCACCCGCCGGAGCCCCCGGTCCCGGAGCAGTACGTCGACCGCGTCCCGCGCCGCCCGGGCCGCCGAACCGACCCCTTCCAGACCTGCCAACGGCTCGAAAACGTCAACACTCATGCCCGCAGCCTAGGATGACTTGGCATGGCGCTCGGCACCGTCCCCAGGTTCAGCATTGTGGTCTCCTGCCATGCCTCGCGGGCGTGGTTGCGGCCGTGCCTGGACTCGGTGCTGGGGCAGTCGTTGACCGACTTCGAGGTGATCGGGGTGGACGACGCGGCGCCGGACGGGTCCGGACAGATCCTGGACGAGTACGCCGCCGCCGACCCGCGGGTGCGGGCGCTGCACCTGGAGGAGAACGTCGGCCTCGGTCTGGCCCGGAACGCGGGCCTCAAGGAGTGCCGGGGCGAGTACGTGCTGTTCCTCGACGCCGACGACCTGTATCTGCCGGGCTCGCTGGAGGCGATCGCCGCCCGGATCGAGGGTGCCGGGCAGCCGGACATCGTGCTGTTCGACTACGAGCGGATCTTCTGGGACGGCCGGGTGGTCGGCAACCGGCGGCACGACGCGTTCGCGCGCGAGGGTGCCGGCGTGTTCACCGCGGCCGAGCGGCCGATCTTCCTGACCTTCCTCGAGGTGGTCTGGAACAAGGCGTACCGCCGCGAGTTCCTCACCCGGCACGGGTTCGCCTTCACGTCCGGCTTCTACGAGGACGCGCCCTGGACCTACTCGACCATGCTCACCGCCGAGCGGATCGCCACCCTGGACCGGGTCGTCGTGCACTACCGCCAGCACCGGACCGGCGGCAACATCCACGCCACCAGCGGCCGCCGGCAGTGGGACATCTTCGACCAGTACGACCGGGTGCACGCGTTCATCCTGTCCGACCCGGACCTGGCCGGCTGGCGCCGGTTCGCGTTCGACCGGTCGCTCGACCACATCCTGGCCGTACTCGCGAAGCCGGAGCGGATCGACACCGACGACCGGGCCGACTTCTTCCACGCCGCACACGCGTTCGCGAAGCGGTGGAAGCCGGAGGGGTACACCGCGGACCGGACCGCGCGCGGCTTCAAACGCTGGCTGCTCATCCACGACGACTACGCGACGTACTCGACGCTCAAGCTGAGCGCCCGGATGCTGCAGGTCCCGAGCCCGCGGAAGACCGTCGGCAAGCTGCTCCGCCGCGGCAAGCTCGACCAGAACCTGGTGGCGTACACCGCCTACTGGTTCAAGCAGTACGCCTGCAACCCGCGAGCGATCTACGAGAAGGCGGCCGAGCTGGCGCCGCACCTGCGTGGCGTGTGGGTCGTCGACGCCGACTATCTGGGCGTCATCCCGGAGGGGGTCGAGTACGTCGTCGCCGACTCCCCGGCGTACGAGAAGCTGGTCAGCCGGGCGAGCTACTTCGTCAGCAACATGAACTGGCCGAAGGACCTGGAGAAGCGCGAGGGCCAGATCCACCTGCAGACCCAGCACGGTACGCCGCTCAAGACGATGGGTACCGACCTGCGCAACTTCCCCCAGGCCGGGAAGGACCTCGACCTGGAGGAGCTGATGCGCCAGGTCGACCGGTGGGACTTCAACCTGTCCTCGAACCGGTACTCCTCGGAGATCTGGGAGCGCACCTACCCGGCGTACTTCGAGGAGCTCGAGTACGGCTACCCGCGCAACGACCGGCTGCTGAACTCCACCCTCGACGACGTCCGCGCGATCCGGGCCGAGCTCGGCTTCGACGACTCGCACCTGGTGATCCTGTACGCGCCGACGTTCCGCGACGGGATCGACTCGGTCCGGCTGCCGACCGGGCTGATGGACCTTGGCGGCAGCGGGATCCAGCTCGACCTGGACCGGCTGGCGAACGCGGCCGGCGACCACGCGCGGGTGCTGGTCCGGACGCACTACTCGTTGTCGAAGGCACCGGAGGCGCACGACGGCAAGGTGATCGACGTGTCCCGGCACCCGCGGGTCGAGGACCTGATGCTGGCCGCCGACGTGCTGATCTCGGACTACTCGTCGATCACCTTCGACTACGCGAACCTGGACCGCCCGATCCTGCTGCACGTCGAGGACCAGGGCTTCTACGACGGCCGCCGGGGCACGTACTTCGACATCACCGAGTTCCCGCCCGGGGTGGTGGCGCGATCGGCCCAGGAGCTGTTCACGGCGTTGCGCAGCGGTGCCTTCGCAGCTCCGGAGGCGGCGAAGCACCGGCACCTCTACCGGGAGCGGTTCTGCGAGTTCGACGACGGGCAGGCGGCAGAGCGCGTGGTACGGCGGGTGTTCGGCGGGCAGACCGACGTACCGGCGATCGTGCCGCTGGCGGACCGGACGCCCGCGCCGTCGGCGTACTTCGTGCATAATGGCTGACATGTCGATCAGCCCGGAGAGCACCCACGCCCTGCGCGTGCGCTCCGGCCTGCGACGACGACGCACTGTCTGAACACCCCTGCCTGTTCCAGTCGCGTCTCCCTGAAGGACCTCTGTCATGTCCGCAGTCCTGCCTGTCCTGTCCACCAGACTTTCTGCTGCCGCCGAAGCCGCCTTCGGTACGGCGTACGACCCGGAGCTGCGGTCGTCGACCAGGCCCGAGTTCGGCCACTACCAGAGCAATCTGGCGTTGCGGATCGGCAACGCGCTCGGCCTGCCGCCGCGGGAGGTCGCTGCACGCCTGGTCACTGCCGTGCACCTGGATGACCTTTGCGAGAGACCAGAGGTCGCCGGTCCGGGCTTCATCAACCTCACCCTGCTGCCACAGACCCTGGCGGAGGCAGTCAACGAACCAGAGTCCTTCAGCAGCAACGGCCAGCGGGTCGTCGTGGACTACTCGCAGCCCAACGTGGCGAAGCAGATGCACGTGGGCCACCTGCGGTCCACGGTGATCGGTGACGCGGTCTGCAACGTGCTGCAGTACGTCGGGTACGACGTGATCCGGCAGAACCACGTCGGCGACTGGGGCACGCAGTACGGGATGATGATCGAGCAGCTGCTCGCCGAGGACCTCGCTGCGGAATCCCTTGATCTGCAGGGGTTGCAGCTGCTGTATGAGCGGAGCCGGAAGCACTTCGACGCCGACAGCGTCTTCGCCGACGCGTCCAGACTGCGGGTGGTGAAGCTGCAGTCGGGCGACCCAGAGACGCGGTCGAGCTGGCAGCACATGGTCGACGTGTCGCTGGACGACTTCGAGCAGGTGTACGCCTTGCTCGGGTCGAACCTGCAGCGGACGGATGTGGTCGGCGAGAGCGCCTACAACGACGACCTGCCCCGCATCGTCGAGGAGCTGGAGAGCAAGGGGCTGCTGACCGAGTCGGACGGCGCCATGTGTGCTTTTCTCCCCGGCTACCTCGGCCGCGACGGCAGTCCGCTGCCGGTGATCGTCCGGAAGTCCGATGGTGGCTTCGGCTACAGCGCTACCGATCTGGCCGCGGTACGGCGGCGGGTACGCGAGCTGCACGTCAGCCGGATCGTGTACGTCGTCGACCATCGGCAGGCGCTGCACTTCGACATGATCTTCACTCTGGCGCGGGCGGCCGGCTGGCTGCCGGCTGACGTACCTGCTGAGCACGTGTCGTTCGGCACGGTGCTCGGACCGAACGGCAAGCCCTTCAAAACCAGAGAGGGCGGCACGGTAAAGCTCATTGAGCTGCTGGAGAGTGCAGTAGCTCGGGCGGACGCGCTACTGGCCGACCGGGAGGGCATAGACCGGGCGGCGACCGCACGGGCGGTCGGCATCGGTGCGGTGAAGTACGCCGACCTGTCCAGCGACCGGGGCAACGACTACGTGTTCGACCTGGACCGCATGGTCGCCATGACCGGCAACACCGGTCCGTACCTGCAGTACGCCCACGCCCGGCTCAGCAGACTGCTCTCCAAAGCAGGTACCGAGCCAGGTGAGGTCGGCGAGCTCAAGGACCCGGCCGAGCAACGGCTGGCCCTTCACCTCACCGGCTTCGCGACCGCGGTGGCGCAGGTCGCCGAGACGCTGCAGCCGCACCGGCTCTGCACCTACCTGTACGACGTCGCTTCCGCCCTGTCGGCGTTCTACGAGAGCTGCCCGGTGCTGAGCAGCGAGGGTGCGACCAGAGCAAGCCGGATCGCTCTGTGCGCCGCGACCCGGAAGGTGTTGCAGGATGGACTCGGCCTGCTAGGGATCGAGGCCCCAGACGCGATGTGACCGGAGGGTGCAGATGCTGCCGTGGTCGGCTGACTTGGTGGGGCGGTTCGAGACTTCGACGTACACGAGTGAGCTCTTGCGGGGGAACCCGCTGGGGGACCCGCACGAGCGGCCGGTGATCGTCTACCTGCCGCCGGGGTACGACGAGTCCGACCAGCGGTACCCGGCGATCTACGTGACGATGGGCTACACCGGGCACGTCGGCATGTGGTTCAACCGGCCGCCGTTCCGGCAGCCGTTCCCGGAGCTGCTGGACGCGATGTTCGCGGCGGACGAGAGCGTGCCGCGGGCGATCGTCGTGTTCGTCGACTCCTGGACGCGGTACGGCGGAAGCCAGTGCCTCGACTCCCCCGGCACCGGGCAGTACCACTCGTACCTGTGCGACGAGATCGTCCCGTGGGTCGATGCGAAGTACCGGACCATCGCCGACCGCGACCACCGCGCCGTCACCGGCAAGTCCAGCGGTGGCTACACCGCCATGGTGACGCCGCTGCTCCGGCCGGACGTGTTCGGGGCGCTGGCGACGCACGCCGGTGACGCGCTCTTCGACGTCTGCTACCGACCTGAGTTCGCCGAGCGCGCCCGGACGCTGCGGGACAAGTACGACGGGGACTACTCGAAGTACTTCGAGTCGATCGCGGGCAGGGCTGGTCGCACCACCATGGAGGACCTGCACCTGATGGAGATCTACGGGTACGCGTCGGCGTACTCCGCTGAGCCCGACGGGACCGTGCTGCTCCCGTTCGACGACCTCGGCGCCGTCATCCCGGACGTGTGGGCGCGGTGGATGGCCTGGGACCCGGTGGAGATGGTCAAGCAGCCGCAGTACGCCGAGGCGCTGGCCTCGCAGCGAGCCGTGTGGATCGACGCGGGCAAGCAGGACGAGTACTTCCTCGACCTCGGCGCTACCGCGTTCCACCGGGCGGCCCAGGGCGTGGGCCTGGCCGACGAGAAGATCCACTTCGAGCTCTTCGAGGGCACCCACGGCGGCATCGAGTACCGCTACCCGATGGCGGTCCGCTGGCTCTGCGAGCAACTGAGCAGCTAATTGGGGTGCTCGGCCCGGGCAGACGCCGTACTTTCGAACCATGAGTTGGCCAGAGGGGATCGACGTCCGTCCGATCGGCAAGGGCGACGTCGAGGCGTGGGCGGCGCTGATCGCCGCCAAGGAGAAAGTGGACCAGACGGGCGAGAACTATGGCTCTGAGGACCTCGCCGAGGAGCTGGGGGACCCGGGCCTCGACCTGGCGCGCGACACGATCGCGCTCTGGGCCGACGGCCGGATGATCGGGTACGGCAAGGCCGAGGTGTCCCCCACGATCATCGACGTGGACCGCGTCCGGACCGAGGGCGCCATCGACCCGGAGTGGCGCCGCCGTGGCCTCGGTACGACGCTGATGCACTGGCTGATCCAGCGGGCCGGCGAGCTGCACACCGAGCACCACCCGGACGCGCCGGGCGAGGTCCGCACCGGTGCGAACAGCACCAACGTCGGCGCCGACCGGATGCTGAAGAAGCTCGGCTTCACCGAGCAGCGGTACTTCTTCGACATGCGCCGTCCGCTCGACCAGCCGGTGCCTGAGGTCGCTCTGCCCGACGGACTGCGGCTGGTCGGCTTCGACCCGTCGTACGACGAGGCGCTGCGGCTGACCCACAACGAGGTCTTCCGGGACCACTGGGGGACGACCCCCAAGGAGCCCGACGAGTGGCGGATCTGGTTCACCGGGTCACGGACGTTCCGCCCGGCAGTCTCGTACCTGCTGCTGGACGGCGAGACGATCGCGACGTACGTCCTCAGCTACGAGTGGGACGCCGACACCGCGGTGACCGGAGTGCGCGAGGTGTACATCGGCGGGGTCGGCACGCGCCGCGAGTACCGCGGTCGCGGTCTGGCGCGGGCCGTCCTGGCCAAGGTGATGACCGAGGCTGCACAGGCCGGCTACCAGCGGGCCGGTCTCGGCGTCGATGCCGACAACCCCACTGGTGCGCTCGGCCTGTACGAGCGCCTCGGTTACACCGTTCACGCCAAGACGATCAGCTACCGGCTTCCGCTGTGACCTCGGCGACCGCCGGCTCCGGCGCGGAGCGGAACCAGTTCCACGGCCGCACGGTGTAGACGATCATCGCCAGGGTCAGCACGGCGTACACCAGCGAGCCCAGGAAGGCTCCGTGTACCCCGTCGACCAGGACCTCCCGTGGTGAGTGCGAGGTCGAGTTGCGGCTCGCAGTACCGAAGAGCGTAACCAGGATGCCCAGGCCGAGCGCTCCACCGACCTGCTGGAACACGTTCACCATGCCGGACGCGGCGCCCGCGTCCGCCGGCGCGACCCCGGAGATGGCCCGGCCGACCAGCGGGATGAAGATCGAGCCCGCACCCGCACCGAACAGCAGCATCGGACCGACCACGTCGCCCAGATAGGTGCCACTGGCATCCAGCCGGGTCAGCCAGATCGTCCCCAGCGTGACCAGCACCGCGCCGAACAGCATCAGCTTGGTGGCGTCGATCCGCTGGATCAGCCGCGGTACGACGCGCGACGACGCGAACAGCAGCCCGGTCAGTGGCAGGAAGGCCAGACCGGCGGCCAGCGGGCTGAGCGCGAGCACACCCTGCAGGTACTGCGTCAGGAAGAAGAACATCCCGAACATCGTGCCGACCACCAGCAGCATGGTCAGGTACGACGCCACGCGCGTCGCGGAGGTGAACAGCCGCAGCGGAACGATCGGGTGGCTGACCCGCCGCTCGATCTGCACGAACGCGGCCAGCAGGACGACACCGGCGGCGAACGCGGCCAGCACCTCGGCCGACGACCAGCCGACCTCGGCGACCCGGATGAACCCGTAGACCAGCGAGGTGATGCCGAGCGTCGATGTCAGCGCACCGGCAATGTCGAAGCGACCGGTCTCCGGCTCGGTCTCGGTCAGCACCCGGCGGGCCGCGAAGACCAGCGCGATACCGATCGGGACGTTGATGAACAGACCCCAGCGCCAGGACGCCCAGTCCGTCAGCATGCCGCCGAGCACGAGGCCGAGGCTGCCGCCGCCGGACGAGACCAGGCTGTAGTAGCCGAGGGCCTTCAGCCGCTCCGGACCTTCGCTGTACGTGAGCATGAGCAGAGTCAGCGCCGCCGGGGCCGCGATGGCACCACCGATGCCCTGCAGGACCCGGGCGATCAGCAGCAGCTCGGCGTTGGGCGCCAGGCCGCCGAGCAGCGAGGCGATGGTGAAGACGCTGATCCCGGTGACGAACACCCGGCGACGGCCGAGCAGGTCGCCGGCGCGGGCACCGAGCAGCAGCAGCCCGCCGAAGGCGAGCGAGTAGGCGTTCTGAACCCAGGAGAGGCTCGAAGTACTGAAGTGCAGGGCCTCCCGGATGTGCGGCATCGCGATGTTCACGACGGTCGCGTCCAGGATGACCATGAGTTGCGCGATCAGGATGACCGCCAGAATGAGACCCGGGCGCCGGGCAGGCGTACCGGAGTCGGCGCCGGCCGGCGCCGCGGATGTTGCCGACATATTGCTCCTTACCCCAGTGGGGCTACAGTGGTGAGAGGAAAGCGGAGCGCTCCTCCGGATACGATACGGAGGGTCCCTCCGGTTTTGCAAGCGATATTGTGGGGAGACTTTGCGAGGCACACCCGCTACGGACCGTGAGGAGGCCGAGATGACGCAGACATCACCGTCAGCACCGACTCCGGCGCCGCCTCCGCTGCCGTGCGCGCGGCCGAGCCGGGCGGACGCGGCCCGGAACTACGACCGATTGGTGACAGCCGCCCGCGAGGCCTTCGCCGAGCGCGGGACCGACACGTCGCTCGAGGAGATCGCCCGCCGGGCCGGTGTCGGCATCGGCACCCTGTACCGGCGGTTCCCGACCCGGACCGCGCTGCTCGAGGCGGTCTACGTGGAGGAGATCCAGTCCGTCTGCGACCGGGCGTACGACTTCGCGCGCGAGCTCGGGCCGTTCGAGGCACTGGCGGCGTGGCTGCGCAGCTTCGTCCAGTACGGGCTGTCCAAGAAGAGCCTGGCCAGCGAGCTGACTGTTGCCCTGGGCAAGGATTCGGAGTTCTTCGCCAGCTGCAAGATGCACGTGCAGGAGGCCGGCCAGCTGCTGCTGGACCGGGCGAAGGCGGCCGGCGAGGTCCGGGCCGAGCTCGACCTGATGGACATCCTGCGGTTGACCGGTGGGATCAACATGGGTCGCGACATCGAGCGCGAGCAGGCGCTGCGGTTGCTCGACATCGTGCTCTGCGGGCTCAGGCCTGCTGCTTCCTGACCTCGTCCAGCGACGGGTTGGCCGCGTCTTTCGCGGTGATCTTCAGCCGCGGACGGGGGAACGGC
Organism: Kribbella sp. NPDC026611; assembly: GCF_040638345.1. Lineage (NCBI taxonomy): Bacteria > Bacillati > Actinomycetota > Actinomycetes > Propionibacteriales > Kribbellaceae > Kribbella > Kribbella sp. NPDC026611. The sequence goes on along the minus strand of NZ_JBEZYC010000003.1, from coordinate 466,232 downwards.
CAGTCGATCGCCAGCTCGGGGTCGAAGAGGTCGACCGCGGTGCGCTCCGGCGTCCAGTGCTCGTTCACGAGGAAGTTGTAGGTCGTGTGGGCGGTCAGGGTACAGAAAGAGTTGCCGACTCCGCGGGGTACGTAGAGGGCCTGCGCCGGGCCGAGCTCGAACGTTTCCACCTGGCCGAACCCGCTGCCCGCCCGCAGCTCGACGACGGCTACGAAGACCGCGCCGGAGGTTGGGGAGAGGTACTTGTCCCAGGGTTCGGCGTGGATGCCGCGGGTGATGGCGGGCTCCTCGAAGTACGCGACGTTGTGCTGCAGCACGTCCATCCCCAGGTCCGCCAGTTTGGCCCGGTGGAAGTTCTCCTTGAACCAGCCATCGTCGTTGCCCTGGACATCCAGTTCGACCCGCCGTACGCCGCGGATTCTCGTCTCCTCGAGCCTCACGACGGAGCAGTCTGACACGAAGGTCTGCCCGAAAAGGACTCCGCTGCCCCGCAATCAGACTGTAAGACCGCGTGAGGTTGCTTTCGGTCTCCGCCGGCACGATGCTGCAACAAGGGGAATCTCAGGGGAGGCTTCAGCATGACTCAGCTTGCCGACAGCGGCATCGGTGATCTACGCCGCACTTTCGAAGGACCGGTGCTCGGTCCTGACGACACCGAGTACGACGACGCTCGCCGGCTGTGGAACGCCGCGATCGACCGGCGCCCGGCTGTGATCGCGCGGTGCCGGAGCGCCGCCGATGTCAGCCGGGCGGTGCTCTTCGCCCGGGCGCACGGGCTGGAGATCGCGGTCCGTGGCGGCGCGCACAACCCGGGCGGTTCGAGTTCCGTCGACGACGGTCTGATGATCGATCTCAGCCTGATGGACGACGTCACGGTCGACCCGGCAGCCAAGCTCGCCCGCGTGGGCGGTGGCGCCCTGCTGTCCAAGCTGGACGCCGCGGCTCAGGAGCACGGGCTGGCGACGCCGGCCGGGATGGTCAGCCACACCGGTGTCGGCGGGCTCACGCTTGGCGGCGGGATGGGCTGGCTGACCCGCAAGTTCGGGCTCAGCATCGACAACCTCGAGTCGGTCCAGATCGTCACCGCCGACGGGCAGCTCAGGCGGGCCGCCGAGGACGAGAACCCGGACCTGTTCTGGGCGGTGCGCGGTGGCGGCGGCAACTTCGGCGTGGTGACCGAGTTCGAGTTCCGGCTGCACGAGGTCGCTCCGATGGTCTCCTTCGGCCTGGCGTTCTGGGAGCTGGATCAGGGCACCGACGTACTGCGGATGGCTCGCGAGGTGATGGCGAAGCTCCCCGAGGAGCTGAACATCGTGGTGGCTGCGGTGAACGCGCCGCCGGCGCCGTTCGTGCCGGCGGAGTACCACTTCCGGCCCGGGTACGCGTTGATCGTCGTCGGCTTCGGGACGGCCGAAGAGCACGCGCGGACGATGGCGGAGATCCGGTCGACGCTGCCGCCGCTGTTCGAGTTCGAGAGCCCGATGCCGTACGTCGCTCTGCAGCAGCTGCTCGACGAAGCGAACGGCTGGGGTATGCACGCCTACGACAAGGGCTTCTACCTCGACGAGTTCACCGACGACGCGATCGAGGTGATCACCGCTCAGGTGCCGTTGAAGCAGTCGCCAGGGTCGGTGGCGCTCTTCTACCGACTCGACAACGGGTACTCCGCGGTCGCCGACGATGCGACCGCCTTCAGCGGCAGCCGGGCGCCGGGATGGGCGGGCTTCATCGTCGCGGTCTGCCCGGTGCCGGAGCTGCTCGAGCACGACCGGGCCTGGGTGCGCTCGTTCTGGGACGCGATGGTCCCGGTCAGCCGCGGGCAGGGCATGTACGTCAACGCGATCAGCGATCTCGACGTGGACGACCGGGTGCGCGCGTCGTACGGCCCGAAGTACGACCGGCTGGCCGCGATCAAGACGACGTACGACCCGGACAACATCTTCCACCGGAACGCGAACATCAAACCCGCTTAGATAGAGGCTGCTCCGTCGATGACGAGGACCTGGCCGTTGATGTTGGTGTTGTCGAGGAGGAGCATGCGGACGACCGGGACGACGTCGTGGGGTTCGGTCAGGTGGCCGGTGGGGGTGCGGCGGACGATCTGGTCGAGTTGGGTCTGACCGAGGACGGCGGACATCTCGGAGGCGAAGAAGCCGGGAGCGACCGCGTTGGCGAGGATGCGGCCGCCGAGCTCACGGGCGAGTGAGCGGGTGGCCGCGTCCATGCCGCCCTTGGTGGCGGAGTACGCGACCAGGCCGGGGTAGCCGCGTTGCGCGCAGATCGAGGTGATGTTGACGATCCGGCCCTTCAGTCCCTTGGCGAGCATCCGCCGGAGCACGAAGCGAGTCAGGATCAGCGGTGCCGTCAGATTGGTCTGGATGATCTCGGCCAGGTGATCGGCGGAGGTGTGGACGTGCAGCGCGTCCTGCCCGATGGCCGCATTGTTGACCAAGGCATCGATCGGGCCGAGCGCCGCCTCGACCTCCTTCACGAACGCCTGGCCGGCCGCGGCGTCGTTGATGTCGACCGAGCCGTAGTGCAGCTGACCTGGATACTTCTCACCCAGCGCGGTCAGCTCCGGCGTGACGGTCCGCGCGAACGCGGCGACCTTCACGCCGGCGGCGAGCAGGTCGGTGACGATCGCCAGGCCGAGGCCGCGGGACCCGCCCGAGACCAGCACGACCGAGGCCGGCGGTACGACGTCAGACATCGCTCTTCAACGTCTCTTTCTGCGGGATCTGGTCGAGGAACTTGATCCGCCGCGGTACGCCGTAGTCCGGTAGCCGGTTCGTGCACCACTGGACGAGATCGGCGTCCGTGATCGGGCCGAGCGACTTGTTCGGTACCACCTCGGCCGCGACCATCCGGCCGACGAGCGGCGCCTTGCGCGCGAACACCCGCGCCCACGAGACCCCGGGATGACCCATCAGCACGTTGCGGACCACGCCGGCCGAAACCTTGGAGCCACCGACGTTGATCTCGTCGGAGTCGAGGCGGCCGGTGATCAGCACGCGGTCGCCGGCGTACTCGACCCGGTCACCGGTGTGGACGGCGCCGACCAGGCCGGCGCCGTGGTGCGGGGAGCGGATGATCAGCTCGTCGCTCTCGACGCTCAGCACCGGCCGCTCGGGATCGGGGTCACGGTCCAGCCAGGACTTCGGGAAGCCGGCCTTGCCGTCGTGCACCACGATCGACGCGCCGACCTCGGACGACGCGTAGATCCAGGAGATCCGTGCCTTCGGAAAGACCTCGCGGAGCTGATCCAGGATCGCCTGGTCGACCGGTTCGCCGCCGAGCGTGAGCTGCTCCAGCGGTACGCCGGCGAGCGCGTCCGCGTCCCGGTAGATGGCCTGCCGCCAGAAGGTCGGCGTACCGGACGCGGCCGTGACGCCGTGCTCGGTGGCGATGGCGGGCCAGTCGTCGAGCTCGCTCGGCTCGATCGCGACCAGGCCTTGGTCGGGCTGGGTCAGCGACAGCGTGACGACCTGCCACCAGGCGTAGGTGCCGGGTGAGTACGGCAGCAGCCAGGTCCGCGGCGGTTGGTCAGTGGTGACCGTCGTCAACGACTCGAGCGTGTGGCCGATGCGCTTCGGGCGGCCGGTCGAGCCGGAGGTGAGCAGCCAGGCCCGGCCGGACTCCTCGACGCGCTTCAGCTTGGCCGGAGTGATTTCCCCATCGGGCAGAACTATCGCGAATCCGGACTCGGCCAGCTCCTCGCGCATGCGCTCGTCGACGCGCGACTCGGTGGCCACGAGCAGCTCGGTCCCGTGTACGGCGTGATGGCGCAGCGCGGCCAGGGCGTCGGCGCCGTTGTCGACCAGGACCGCGGCCGGCGAGGGGATCTGCGGGAGCTTGCGCAGGGTCCGCCAGGTCAGGCGCTTGCCGCCGACGACGACGGTGTTGTCGTCGCCGATCAGCGCGGTGGTCCGGCGCCGGCCGTTCACGCCGACTGGAGCTGATCGATGAAATCCAGTACGTCGCCGACCGTCGCGATCCGGCGCAGCCCAGGGGCATCGAAGTTCAGCTCGTCGCCGAGCTCGTCCTCCACCCGGAGGGCCAGCTCGGAGAAGTCCAGCGACCGGAAGCCGATCTCTCGCAGGTCCGCTGCGTCGTCAGGCGGTAACGACCGCCCTTGTGCCGTCATCACCTCACCCATCAACTCCCGGACCCGACCCCGCGCCACCGAACTCATAACCCCGAAGCCTAGCGTCTCCGTCCTCCTCGGCCACGGGCTGCCGGGGCTCCCGGCGGACACGCAGCCAGGTGCGCAAGCGTTTGACGCGGGTGGAAAACTCGAGACCGATGAGGGCGATCAACGGACCGGCGGCGGCCAGCGCGGCGAGCAGCACTTCCTCGACCGGAAGACCGGCGATGTGGAGGGCGACCATCGAACCTCCCAAGCACGGCAGGATCTGGGAGATTACCGAGTGTAAACGGAAGAATCACGAGCGTAAACGGTTCGCGACTCCGGCGACTCATACACTTTGCCGATGATCAGGCGCGCCCGGCGGAAGCAGCACGTGGCTGGACGGGGCAAGCGGGTGGCGGCGGTGGCGAGCCTGCCGGTGCTGCCGCTGGCCTGGTTCGTCGCGCTGCAGGAACACCCACCGTGGATGCCGGGGGCGTACCTGGGCTACCTGCTCGTGGTGGTCGTCGTACCGGGCACGCTGTTCTGGCGGCGGTTGACGGGTGGGACCGGCTGGTTCGCCGCGGACGTGGTGCTGGGTACGTCGTTCGGCCTGGCCGTCGAGGCACTGGTCTATCCGCTGGGGATGATGTTCAGCATGCCGTTCGCGGCGCTGCTGATGCCGGCGCTCGCGACCGGTGTCTGGCGGACGCTCCCCCGCAACAAGCCGACCGAGCGGCCGACACCGTGGTGGGCTATCGCGGGCGCGATGGTCGCGGTGGGTGTGGCGGCCGCATGGTTCGTGCGGGTTGGTGCACGGCTCATCCCACTCACCGGTGACGAGGCGCTCCGGCCGAACTCCGATGCGCCGCACAACCTCGCGCTAGCCGGTGAGGTGACCCACCACTTCCCGCCGCGGGTCCCGTACGCCGACGGGAAGTGGCTGACCGGCCACTGGGCGGCGTACGACCACATCGCGTCGGCGCACTGGATCACCAGCATCCCGCTGGACGTGCTGACGCACCGGATGGTCCCGTTCGCATGGATCCTGCTGACCGTGCTGGGGGCTGCCGCGGTCGGCATGCTGCTGACGGGTCGCGCTGTGGCCGCACCGATCGCTGCTGGGCTCACAGTGGCGGCTGGTGACCTGGTTGCTTGGCCCCGGGCGGTTTCCGATCGGGTGTTCGCGGACGGTCCGTTTTCCTTGGGTCAGCTGACCAATCCGCCGCAGGCCTTCTCCACTGTTCTGTTGCTGCCGTTGGTGGCCGTCACTGCGTTGTTGCTGCGGCGCAAGCCGGGCACTACTCGTGGGCAGTTGTTTCGGCTGTACGTCGCGGCAGGCGTGCTGGTTGCTGCGCTGGCGTTGACGAAGGCGACGACGCTGCCGGTCTACGCGACCGGTGTCGCCGCCGCGTGGATCTACCTGACGGTGCGGCGCGGGCGGTTGAACCTGCGGGCACTGGTGCTGGGGGTTGGCGTGGCTGCGGCGTACGCGCTGACGTTCTTCCTGGTGCTTGGTGGGGTGGCGTCGAGTGTGCGATTCGATCCGGGGGCGACGTTCAAGACCCTGGCGGACCGGATGGGTGGTGGGTCTGCTGTTGCGGTCATAGGTGCTGTGGTCGTGGTGGGGTGGGTGATGCCTTTAGTTGGGGCGTTGCTGATCAAGCGGCGGCTGCCGCGGGACCCGATGCCGGTCTTCCTGGTTGCTGGGTTTGTTGCTGCGGTGGCGATGTCTTCGCTGCTGTCTGACCAGGGCGAGACGCAGCTGTTCTTCGTCCGCACCGGGTTTGTCTTCGGCGTCCTGCTGGCGACGTGGGGGCTCGGGTCGCTGGAGCGGCGGCAGTACTGGATCGCTGGGGTTGCGCTGGCGATCGGGGGCGCTGCGGTCTACTGGGGGCGCTACCGGTCCCCTGGGTCGTGCACGTCGACCACCTGCTTCGGTCAGGGGCTGGCGGTCGCGTTGGTGATCGCAGCGATCGGCATTGGCGTGTTCGGGCTGGTACTGCGTGGCTCACGGCGTACCTGGGCTGTTATCGCGGTCGCGGTGCTGCTTGGTACGACGGTGTCGCCGACGGTCGCCTCGGTACGGAAGTTCGCCTCGCCGCCGCTGACGGCCTACGAGTCCATCGCACCGGGCGGGATCGAGGCGGCCCGGTTCATCCGGCGGAACTCCGGGTCCGACGACCGGATCGCCACGAACCTGCACTGCCACCTCGCCCGCGCCTCACACTGCCTGACCGGCTCCTACTGGATCGCCGGGTACGCCGAGCGCCGCGTGCTGGTGGAGGGGTGGTCGTACCGGACCCGCGTCGACGACACGTACCCAGCCGGCGTGCAGGGCCCGTTCTGGGACGAGGAGATGCTGAAGCTGAACGACGAGGTCTTCAGCAACCCGAGCCGACAGGTGCTGGAAACCCTCCGCACGAAGTACAACGTCCAATGGCTGCTCCTCGACGAACGAGTCAGCACGCCCCCGAAAAACCTGGACCGCCTGACCGAACTCCGCTTCCAGCTAGGAACCGTCCGCGTCTACCAGATCTACCCACCAGCCCCCGAAAACCCCACCAAAACACCCACCGCCAGCTCACCCACCCCGGGCTTCCCGACCAGCACACCAACCAATTCCTCAAGCCTTCCAACCAGTCCCTCGAGCTTCCCGACCGGTTCTTCCACCTTCCCAACCAGCACGCCACCCAGCTTCACGCCAACGTTCCCCACCAACTCGGTCCCGACGCAGTCCACAACCACGCCGGGACTCAAAACCCCTTAGCGGATGGAGACTGCGGGGATGGGGATGCTTTGGTTGGAGAGGCGGTCGAGGGCGGTTACCAGGTAGAGGTAGGGCTTGCCGGGGACTGCGGTGGTGTCGACGAAGGTCTGGGGGGTGCCGGTCGAGCGCATGGTGGCCAGTAGGTTGCGGGCGTCGTTGTCGGGGCAGTGGTCGCCGCCCAGGAGTTCGCGGCGGTAGATGGCGTACGACGTGGTGTCGCTGGACGTGCGCTGCCACTTCACATGCACGCCGTCGGTAGCTCGGGTTGCCTGGACCGCGTGTACCGGGAGCGGCGGTCGAGAGTCGAGTGCGGGCATCGCTGGTACCAGCGCGGGCTTGGTGTACCAGGTGTTGTTGAGCAGCGTGGTCGCGCCGAGCCGGTCCGCGCGTACGTCCTTGGCGGAGAAGTAGATGTTGCCCTTCACCTCGGGGATCGCGCTGTCGAACGCCAGGTGGTCGCTCAGCTCCTGCGGGTCGGCCCAGTCCGGCGACTGCGTCGAAATACCGACCTTGTACGTCGCCTCGCCGATGTAGAGGTGGACGTGGGTGCCACGGACCTGGTCCGCCCACCACGGCACGATCTTGTTGTAGTCGGCCGGTGCGAAGCCGCCCGCCCAGTACACCTGCGGGACGATGTAGTCGATCCACTCCTCGCGGACCCACTTCCGGGTGTCGGCGGCGAGGTCGTCGTACGTCTGGACGCCCGCGGTCGTGTCGGTGCCCTCCGGGTCGGTCGCCTTGTTCCGCCAGACCGCGAACGGCGAGATGCCGAACTTCACCCACGGCTTGATCGCCTTGATCCGCTGGCCGATCTCCTGGATCAGCAGGTCGATGTTGTGCCGCCGCCAGTCCTGCAGGTTGGTGTAGCCGTCGGGGTACTGCGCGAACGTCGCGGCGTCGTTGAAGACCTGGCCGGCCACCGGGTACGGGTAGAAGTAGTCGTCGAAGTGCACGCCGTCGAGGTCGTACCGCGAGACCGCGTCCATGATCGCGTCCTCGACCAGCTTGCGGGCGGCCGGGATGCCGGGGTTGTAGTACAGCTTGCCGCCGTACGTGACGACCCAGTCCGGGTGGAGCCGCGCGGGGTGGGTCGGGACGAGGGCGTTGAGGTCCGTGCCCATGGACAGGCGGTACGGGTTGAACCACGCGTGCAGCTCGAGGTTCCGCTTGTGCGCCTCCGCCACGGCGAACGCCAGCGGGTCGTAGCCGGGGTCGCCGCCCTGGTGACCGGTCAGGTACTGCGACCAGGGCTCGACCGTCGACGGCCAGAACGCGTCGGCGGTCGGGCGGACCTGGAGGATGACGGCGTTGTGGTGCTGGCGGACCGCGTCGTCGTACCAGGAGATCAGCTCGGCCTGCTGCTGCGCCGCGGTCAGGCCGGTCTTGGACGGCCAGTCGATGTTCACCACCGACGAGATCCAGCTCGCCCGGAACTGCCGGAGCGGCGTCTCGGGGTTGGGCGCACAGCTCTGCTGCTCGGCCGGACTCGGCGCGGCCGACGCAGTACCGGACAGACCGCTCAGCAGCAGTCCTGCCGCCACACCAAGGACACCCATTGCTCGCCAGACTCTCATGTCACTCTCCGACCACGCTCTCCGGTGAAATGGAAAGATGTTTACACATCAGACGCCCTTCGGGAAGACGCTAGGTTAGGGACATGCTGCGGGCTGCGACTGACGACGATGTCGACACGATCCGGCGGCTGCGGAACCAGCGGGCGAATCGGGACGTGAGTATCACGTCGCACGAGATCTCCGCGGACGAGCACGCTGCGTGGTGGGCGAAGACTTCGGTGGACCCGTCGCGGCGGGTGCTGATCTACACGCGGAGTGACGTCACCGCGGGCGTGGTGAACTTCTTCGACCTGGACGGTACGGCGGGGTCGTGGGGGTTCTTCCTCGACGCGGACGGGCTGGCCGAGCGGGGCGAGACGCTGCCGGCCTGGATCGAGGTGATGCGGGAGGCGACGGCGTACGCGTTCGACGAGCTCGGCCTCGACGTCCTCACCGGCGAGGTGCTCGAGCACAACGCGGTCGTGCGGCAGATGAACCGCCGGTTCCGGTTCGTCGAGGGGACGCCGGAGGTCCGGTACGCCGACGGCCGCGAGGTCACCGTGATTCCGATCAGCCTGCGCAAGCAGGACCGTCGAACTCCGAGGAGATGACATGAGCGGCACCATCGAGATCGGCGGCGTACCCGTCGGGCCGGACCACCAGCCGTTCGTGATCGCGGAGATGTCCGGGAACCACAACGGCGACCTCGAGCGGGCGCTGGAGATAGTCCGTAACGTGGCGGACTCCGGCGCGCAGGCGCTGAAGCTGCAGACGTACACCGCGGACACGATGACGCTCGACGTCGACCTGCCCGCGTTCCGGCTACCGGTCGAGCACGAGCTGTGGAGCGAGGCGCGGCTGTACGACCTGTACGCCGAGGCGCACACGCCGTGGGAGTGGCACGAACCGATCTTCGCGCTGGCGTCGTCGCTCGGGCTGGTCGCGTTCTCGTCCGCGTTCGACCAGACCGCGATCGACTTCCTGGAGAAGCTGAACGTGCCGGCGTACAAGGTTGCATCGAACGAGATCGGCGACCTCCCGCTGGTCCGCGGGATGGCGGAGACCGGCAAGCCGATCATCATCTCGACCGGGTCCGCGACGCTGACCGACATCGACGCGGCCGTCCGGGCCGCGCGGTCGACGGGGAACGAGCAGATCATCGTGCTGTCGTGTACGGCGAGCTACCCGGCGCCGCCCGAGCAGTCGAACCTCCGCGCGATCCCGGTGCTCCGCGACGCCCTCGGCGTACAGGTCGGTCTCTCCGACCACACGACGGGGATCGGGGCCGCGGTGGCCGCAGTCGCCCTCGGAGCAACCGTCATCGAAAAGCACGTGACACTGAAGCGCGCCGACGGCGGAGTCGACAGCGCCTTCTCCCTGGAGCCCTGGGAGCTCGAGTCCCTGGTCGAAAACACCCGGATCGCCCAACTGGCCCTGGGCCAGCCCGTCATCGGCCCGAAGCAGGCAGAACAGAACGTGCTCCGCTTCCGCCGCTCCCTCTTCGTCACCCGCGACGTCGAGCCGGGCGACCCCATCACCGGGGAAAACGTCCGCTCGATCCGCCCCGCCGGCGGCCTGCCCCCAGACGCCTATACCCAGGTCGAAGGCCGCCCCTTCCGAGTACCAGCCAAAGCCGGTACGCCGCTCACCTGGGACCTGCTCTAGCTCTTCAGCTCCGCGCGCAGGCGGTCCCGGGTTTGTTCGGCGAAGGCCATGAAATGGCGCTCTGGGGAGTTGTAGTCGTTCAGGCGGATGAGGACCACATAGTTTGCCGTGCGGTAGTGGAGCGTGCGCTCGGTGAAGGGTTTGCCGTGGAACGGGTACGTGCGGACGATGTACCGGGAGCGGACGCCGTAACCGGGGAGCGGACGCTCCACCACCGAGGCCTGGGGTTTGCCGTCGATCTGGATGTGGGCGCAGGCGAGCGGGGTGGGTAGGCGCTGGTCGAGGAGTCGGTCGCCCAGTGGGCCGGCCAGTTCGACGATGGTGACGCTGACCGCCGAGTCGAAGTCGCCGACTTCTGGGTGGAGGTAGCCGAGCACCGCGGCCTGGGGAGTGTTCGGGGTGACGAAGTCGCCTGGTACGCCGGGTACGCCGCTGTACCGGATGACGTCCCGGCAGGCTTCCGGTGACACCTGGTGGCCGGCAAGTGGGTCCTCCCGCCGCTTCCAGTTCGTCGGCGGCGGGTAGGGCCGGGAGGTGTCCCGCAGCCGGTGGACGTCGTAGTTCGACGGCAGCGCCGTTTGGAAGTCGGCGAGCTGGTACCGGAACGCCTTGGGCGACGGCGTGACCGTCGTCCGCGGGACGGTGTACGTCGAGCTTGGCGTGGGTGAGGCGGTCGCGGACGGGGTGGTTGCGGATGGGGTGGCTGCGGACGGGGTGGGTGACGGGTCGGCCCGTGGAGTGGTGCAGCCTGCCAGGAGGAGGATAAAGGTTGCTGTGGTGAGGGTTTTGATCATCGGAGGGACGCCTTCAGCTTGTCTCGGACTGCTTGAGCGAAGGTGAGGAAAGGGGCTTCGGGGTTGGTGTGGGCGTCCAGGCGGATGAGGCCTACGTAGGTGTTGGTGCGGTACTGGATGGTGCGTTCGGTCCACTGGGCGCCCTCCAGTGGGTAGGTGCGGACGATGTACCGGGCTCGGACGCCGAAGTTGGGGAGGGGGCGTTCGGTGACGGAGGCCTGGAGTTTGCCGTCCACCTGGATGTGGGCGCACTCGGGTGGGGGTGGCAAGCGCTGGTCGAGGAGGCGGTCGCCCAGGGCCGGAGACAACTCGACGACCACCGCGTTCACGAACGGGCGGGAGTTCGCCGTGGTTGCCGGGAGCGGTGTGAAGGCCCTGGCGGACGGGGTGGTGGGGGCGATGAAGTCGCCGGGGATGCCGGGGACGCCCTGGGTTCGGATGACGTCGCGGCAGAGCTCGGGTGAGACCTGGGGGTGGGCGGCCAGTGGGTCGCGCCGGACCGTTTCGTTCGGGGCTCCGGGGTAGAGGTAGAGCGACTTCTGCAGCTTGTGGCCGGCGAAGCTGTTCGGGAGGGCGATCTCCAGGTCCGTGGCCAGGTACCTGAAGGCCGCCGGCGTCGGCGTGTCCGTTGCCCTCGGCACCGGCGAGAGGCGGGTCGCCGACGGCGAGACGGAGACCGGCGGCGAGGTGGGCGCCGGCGTCTGCGGGGGTGCCGTACAGCCCGTCGCCAGCAGCGCGAGTGATGCGGCAGCCACGGACCACCGGAGCATGGGAGCCCCTCCCCCCTGAGAACATGGTGTGTGTCTGACGCATGGTACGCAGGAGAGGTTCGGGAGATTGACCGAGTACTTGTTGTTTCCGGGGCGGCACCATGTGTTGACGCGGTTCCAGGGGGAGTTCCTGCGGCGGTTCGCGGACCGGACGGTGGTGTGGGCGGTGACGTCGGCCAACCACTCGACCACCAAGCGGAACCCGGTGCGGTTCGATCGGCGGGAGGCAGCGATCGAGCGGTTCAGTGTCGCTGAGGGGATTCGGTCGTTGGTGGTGGGCGTGGTGGACACCCCGCCGACCGACGAGTTCGCCGAGGTCACCGTGAAGGCGATCGAGGCCGGGACCGATGATCTCGTCCAGTTGACGCCGGCGAACACCACGGTCGCCTGCTCCACCCCGGAAGTCAGCAAGTTGTACGAGCAGTTGGGGTTCACGGTGATCGGGGTCGAGCCGGAAGGTACTGCGCGCCCCTGGGACGTGCTGCTGATGATTGCTGCCGGCAACAAGCAGTGGCGGGAGCTGGCGCATCCGGCGACAGTGGACGTGTTCGAGCGGTACGCCCTCGACGCCCACGTCCAACGGTGTGTGAACGATCCGGTCGTGGGTGACGACGGCGGCCTGACCACGACCCGAGACTACAAGACGTACGCCGACGCGTTCGAAACGGCCGCCGACCGGAAATGGCAGCAGATCAAGGACTTCGTCCGGCCGGGACGAATTCTCGACATCGGATGTGCGACCGGTGCGACGCTGCAGCTGATCGACGCGGACCCGCGGTTCCACGAGTCGGACCTGATCGGCGTCGAGGTCGCCCGGCACCTGTATGCGGAATGCGTGCACAAGAAGGAGCAAGGCCTCTTCACCAATCCCAACGTCTATTTCTACCAGCGCAACATGCTCGGCTCGGCTGTCTTCCCGGCGCGCTCGATCGACACCACTCTGACGCTCGCACTGACCCATGAGATCTGGTCCTACGCCAGCGGCGACCGGCAACAGACCGTCCAGCGCTTCGCCGGTGCACTCTTCGCGCACACCGCGCCCAACGGAGTCTGGATCAACTCCGACGTCTGCGGACCCGACGAGCCCGATCGCCCCGTCGTACTGCGGCTCGACGACAGCGACGGCGCGAACCCGGACACCACCACCGAGCTCGAGTCCCTCGACAACCCAGCGGCGTACGTCGAGAAGCTCTCCACACGCGCGCGCTTCTTCCAGTTCGCGCACGACTTCCGCCGGAATGCCAGAGTGCCCTTCAATTACCGCGAGGATGGCGGCAAGCTCACGCTCCGGCTCGCGGATGCGATGGATTTCCTCACCCGCAAGGACTACGTCGACAACTGGTTGAGCGAGACCCACGAGCAGTTCTGCGGTCTCGACTTCCGTGGATGGACGGCAGTTGCGGAGAAGGCCAGCTTTACGATCGACCCGGCGTCACATGCCTGGCGCAACGATTGGGTGGTCGACAATCGAATCGCACCCGTTGCCTCCATCACCACACCTGCCGGCGACCTGGTCGACTGGCCAGTCACCCACCAGTTGTTAGTTGCCCGTCGCTAACACATGCAGGGTCCCGGCGAGCGGCTGGACGGTCAGCGTGCGGCGACCGCGGCGGACTGCCAGTGGCAGCCGGCTGGACAGGAAAGGCTCGCACTGGACCGCGTGCGAGGTCCCGTCCGGCATGGTCGCGAACAGGATCCACTCGGCCGGCCCCAGGTCGGCGATGTCGACCACGGCCGCCCAGCCGTCGTCCGACACGGTACGACGGCACTCGACATCCACGTGATCGTCGGAGTCCTCCAGGTACCGCCGCCAGGCGAACGACGCGTCGCCCCAGTCCGGCCCGCGCACGACCAACATTTTGCCCGCAGCAACAGCCGACACGGCGGTCTGCCGGATCGGCGACTCGTGCAGGTTCACGTACCCGCCGGTCGACCGGGTCAGCATCACCGCCCGCCCGCCCTCGGCGTGCGACACCAGCCGATCCCCCGCGGTCCACAGGAGCACCTGCTCGCGCCCGTCGGACCCGCGGACCCGGAACGCCCGCGTCGTCCGCTGCGTGAACGGATCGTCCGGGTTGATCTCCTCGAGGATCGGCTGCACCGGCAGCCACGCGGTGAAGTCGCGCCCGGAGACCTCCAGCGGGATCTGCTCCTCACCACCCGACAACGGCCGGGTCACGAACAACGACGGCTCGTCGAACGCCGACCGCCCGTGCAACACCAATGCGTCCGGCGTCTGCTCGACCGCCGTCAACCGGCACGGATCCGACAACCGCCGTACGGCGAAGCACCCGTCCTTGCCGGGTCCCGGCTGGATCCAGTTCGTCCCGTCGATCCACGAACCCGGCGACCAGCCCGGGCTCCCGGCCCGCTGGCCGCGCAGTACGTCCTGGCGCCGGATCCCGCCGACCCGCATCCGTACATCGAAGTGCGACGGGCCGGCCGTGCATTTCGCGAGCAGCTCACGGTCGAGCCGTACTTCGAAGCCGACCAGGTTCTCCTGACCGCGCAGGTCGATCGCAGGATGCCGGCGTACCCGCAACGGGTAGCGCCGGCCGGCGATCACGAGCGCGATCCTGAGGTGCGAGGGTCGCGTCTGCAGGTGCCGGATCTCGGCGGTGCCGCGGATGGAGAGTTCGCCGTCGATCCAGGTCACGTCGCGGACGCTCGTCGCGAGGGTGAAGTCGGCGCTCGTGAGCTGCAGCTTGTCCTGCGCGGCGTCCGGATCGAGCGCCAGGTCGTGCAACAACGAGACGTCGCCCGTGCGGAGGGCGTCGTACCGCAGCTGATCGATGCGTGGGGCGTCGAGAACAGGTGGATCGAGACGGCCCAGGAGCTCAGCCGTGAGGTCCACCAGGTGCTGCTCCTCCTCCGGCGGGACCGTGCCGAAGGCGGAGAACATCGCGGGCAGGTCGATCTGCCGGAAATGGGCGTGCACCCGTTCGCGGAGTTCGGGGAGGACGTTGTCGAGCTGGTCCAGCACCAACCCGGCCGAGACGACCCGGTCGCGGAGGTTCGCGAGCTGGAACTTCTGCTGGGTGATCGAGTCGCCGGACTCGCGTTCGCGCCAGAAGTACACCGGCGCCGCGATCGTGTCCACGGTGACGGCGTCGAGGTGCGCCTTGAGCGTGACCGGGTAGTCCTCGTAGCGGATCGCCGGGAAGCGGTAGCCGAAGTCGTCCCAGAACGACCGCCGGTACACCTTGTTCCACACCATCCGGTCGAGCACGAGCTCCGGTGTCTCGGAGATGTGCGTGGCGAACCGGTCCTCCGTGAAGGCCTGTTTGTGCAACCACGACGGCCGTACGCCGTAGCTGTTGTTGAACCGTCGCGCGTTGCCCGCGGCGAAATCCGAGCCGGTGCGGTCGAGGGCGCGGACGAGCAGACCGAAGCCGTGCCGGGTGACCAGGTCGTCGCTGTCGACGAAGGTCAGGTACTCGCCGACCGCGTGGTCCACCCCGGTGTTGCGTGCCGGGCCGAGGCCGGCGTTGTCCTGGCTGACGATCCGGAACCTCGGGTCGTGGTCGCAGAACTCCTTCGCGATCACCGCGCTGTCGTCCGGGGAGCCGTCGTCGACCAGGATCGCCTCGAAGTCGGACCAGGTCTGCCGGGCGATCGAGTCCAGGCAGTCCCCCAGGTACGCGCCGACGTTGTAGAACGGCACCACCACACTCAGGCGCGGGGTGGTCATCGCTTGCGGATCCGCCTGGCCAGCTTGCGGGCGACCGTCTTCGGCTTGCGGACCTGCGCGGCGTGGAAGATCACCCGGGAGACGGCGTACGTACGCGATCCGCGGATCCGGTCGTGGTCGACGGTCAGCCGTTGCAGCTGGGTGCGGAGCTCGCGAATGCGGTTCTCGCGGGTCTTCATGGCCTTGTTCCGGAATCCGAGAGTGCGTTCCAGGCCGTAGACGTGGCCCTTCAGCTCGAAGAGTTCGCGCTTGGCTTCCTCGGCGGCGGCGAGGGTGCTGCGGACGTCGACGCTCGCGTCGTGCGTTTCCAGTACGGCGGCCAGCGCGCCGGCCAGCTGCTTGCCGTAGGCAACTTGCTCGCCGGCGGCGGACTCGGCGCCGGGACCGGTCGCCTGGATCTGCTCAGGCGGCTCGACACCGGACATGCCGAGCCAGGCGGAGATCAGGTCGTCGCCCACCAGCCATGGCGGCCAGGGGTGGCGACGATGCTGACCGATCAGCCGGTCGTGGAAGCGTGACCAGGCAGCCGTCAGCAGGTCTTCTTTCGCGACTGGTACGTCGGTCACCCACGCCGAGACGCCACGCGCGAACGAGGTCCCGTCGAGGATGAGGTCGTCCCAGCTCAACACCACGTTCGATGCAGTCACCCACTCACCGAGGTCCGCCGCCAGCTTGCGGAAGGCGGGAACGTCCTCCGCGGCAGCAAGCCGGAAGAGCACCGTCTCGACCGAGACTCCCCCGGGAACCTCCGCCGGAACGACCGTCGGGTCGAACCGCAGCAAACCTCCTGCCGATGCCGACCGCTCGGCGGAGTCAGCCGAGCCCCCGGCGTCCGATCGGTTGGTGGTGGACCAGCCGGTGGGGGTTTGGTTGGCGGTGAGGACTGCTGGGCCGGTTTGCGCGTAGATGGCGTGCTGAACCTGGGTGCCGCAGACGGCCAGCCAGCCGGTGGGGATGGAGCCGAGGAGAGCGGCGCGGGACGCTGTCTCGACACCTTCGGCCGCTGGGGAGAGGAGTGGAGTGTCGACAGCCTCCAGGGCGCTCACCGCCAGGCGGGTCGGTAGCTCACCGGGCCGGGCGCGTTCCGCTACGTCAGCATGGATGAAGGTGCGGGAGCCGAAGTCGGCGTACACCTCCGCGGGCCACGGGAGGGCCGCCTTGAGTTGGTCGATGGACACCGGGCGGGTGGGGTCGTCGTGCAGCGGACGCCACTCGTCGTCACCGTGACGCTCGTCGGCCGGACGGCTGTCGAGCAGGTTAAGCAGCGAGAACTCATTCTCGAGACCCAGTACGACGACCGCGTCCGGAGCTGCCAGCGACGTCAACGCGGCAAGACGATCGCTCCACGAGAGGTCCGCGCTGTCATAGCCGAGGACCCGATCGAGCCCGTCCGCCGCAACGATCACTTCGTAGGGGTTCGACTGCAGGCCATCGAGGGCGCCGGTGACGACGTGGAGGTTGGGACCGAAGTCGTTGGCGAACTGCTCGGCATCGGTGACCGATCTCAGCAGGATGGTGACGTCGGCGGAGTGGGCCAGGACCGACTCGACCAGCTGGGGTGAGTGCGGGCCCAGGATGAGGGTTCGGCGGTTGGCGGGGAGGGTGTCGGCGAGGATGGCCGCCAGGGCCGGGTGTGGGGTGGTTGCGTCTGTCCACGGTTGCATCTCGCCGCGGACCACCTGGACCTCAGACACGCTCTCTCCAATCGAACAAACTGCGTAGTTCCGCGGGCGGCACCATCCACGGCTTGCCGAGCTCGAGGTCCGCGGTCGCGCGGGCCGCCTCGAGGTCGATGGACTTGCCGAGGAGCTCCGGCCACAGCCGCTCGATCCGGCCTTGGCCGCCGAAGAGGGGGTTTTCGCCGTCCATCTCCATCGGGTCGCCGTAGACGGCAGGCTCACAGCCGGCGGCGATGCCGTAGAAGATTGCCGTCGACAACCGGTTCGCGGCCACCCGCTTGTGCTTGCGCAGCTCGGCCAGCTGCTTGAACAGGAACCGCCGGTCGGTCCCCTCGTAGGAGAACCCGCGCTTCCCGAACGACACCACCCGGAACCCGGCCTCTTCGTAGAACCCGCGCACCTCAGGCCGCTCGTACTCCGTGTAGTACAGGCTGAACGTCACCGGCCCCGGCTCGGTCTCCCGGATCTCGTCGATCAACCGCCGGTGGTCACCGTGGATCTTGCCGCCCTCCCACCCGTGGAAGAGGAACCACAGCGTGCCCTCACGCTCCTCCTCCTCAACCAAGGGCTCCAGGTCCAGCAGGTAGAGGAAGGGCGCACCGATGCTGTGGTAGTTCCGTCGGCCCAGCGCGTGCCCGCGCCGCCGCGGCGCGTCGCTCCAGGTGAAGCGCCACGCACCGTCGTAGAACTCGTGCACCGGGTTCCAGCCGCAGCCGATGTTCCAGCCGTGCTGGAGGTACCCCCGCAACCGCGGCGGGTGGTCGAAGTCGAACCCGGCGTACCGCGACAGGATGTGCGCTTGGCCGTAGTAGTGGTTGTGATGATGCATCAGCGCACCTCCACGTGCAGAGTGCCGGCGTGCGGGCGGACAGCGAGCGCATGCGCCTCGCGGGAGATCGTCAACGGCAGTCGGCTGCACAGGAACGGTTCGCACTGGACGGCGTGCGCCGTACCGTCCGGGCGGGTGGCGAACAGGATCCAGTCGGCCAGCGCCGCCAGCGGATCCACCGAGGCCTTCACGACGGTCGCCGGGATCAGCAGGTCGACGTCGGCGGCCGCGGACCAGCCGTCAGCTGTCTCGGTACGGCGGCACGGTACGTCGAGGTGGTCGTCGGACTCGGCCAGGTACCGCCGCCAGCCGAAGGTGACGTCACCACCTTGCGACCCGCGCACGACCAACATGTTGCCCTCAGCAACGACAGACACCGCCGTCGTCCGAACCGGCGCCTCGTGCAGGTTCACGTACCCACCGGTCGACCGCGTCAGCGTCACCACCCGGCCGTCCTCGACCCGCGACACTGCTGCGTCACCGGCAGTCCACAACAGCACCCGCTGCTGCCCCTCGGCGTCGCGCACGCGGAACACCCGCGTTGTCCGCTGGCCGAACGGATCATCCGGCTGCGTCTGCCCGAGCACGTCCCGGACCATGATCCGCGCAGTGAAGTCGCGACCGGACACCTCCAGTGGGATCTCTTCCTCGCCGCCGACCACCGGCCGGGTCACGAACAGCGCAGGCTCGTCGAAGGAGGCGGTGCCATGGAGCACCAACGCGTCGTCGGTCTGTTCGACCGAGGTCAGCCGGCACGGGTCGGTCAGCCGCCGCAACGAGAACCACCCACGCGTCCCCGGACCCGGCTGGATCCAGTTGGTCGCGTCGATCCACGCACCAGGCGGCCACCCCGGGCTCCCCGGACCCTGCCCGCCGAGCATCGCACGGCGCACCCGCCGCCCCGACTTCATCTGCACCTCGAAGTGCGCCGGCGCACCGGTACACAGCATCAGCAACGAGGGATCGAGCCGGACCTCGAACCCGACCAGCGTCTGGTCTCCGTGCAGGTCGAGCGCGGGGTAGCGCCGTACCTCCAGCGGGTACGACGCCTCGCCCACGCACAGCGCGATCTGCACCGACGACGACCGATCGGTCGCCAGGTGCCGGATCTCAGCGGTCCCCTTGATCGACAACGAGCCGTCGACCCAGGCCACCTCGCGCACCGAGGTCGAGAGCGCCAGGTCCTTGTCCACCACGCGGTACAGCTCCCGCGGTACGACGGTCTCGCCCAGGCCGGGGTAGTTGTACTCCAGCTGCCGCCGCCGTGACACGACACGCGCGCCACCCCGCAGACCACCGGAGTTCCGGAAGATCGCCAGCCGCCGCAGCAACTCGACGTCGCCGGCCCGCAGCGCCGCGTGCTGAATCCGGTCGTACCGATGAGTCGCAGCCAGTACATCGTCGTCGAGCCGGTCGAGCAGCTCGCGCGACAGGTCGACCAGGTGCTGCTCCTCCTCGGGCGGCACCGTCCCGAACGCGGACATCAGCGTCAGCAGGTCGATCTGCGCGAGATGCGCGTGCGTCCGCCGGCGGACGACCGGTACGGCGTCCTCGACCAGGTCCATCACCATCCCGGCCGAGACCACCCGGTCGCGGATGTTGCCGAGCTGGAACTTCTGCTGGGTGATCGACTCTCCGGACTCGCGCTCGCGCCAGTAGTAGACCGCCTGGGTGATCGTGTCGACGGTCACCGCGTCCAGGTGCGCGTTGAGCGCGACCGGGTAGTCCTCGTAGCGGATCGCCGGGAAGGTGTAGCCGTACTCGGTCCAGAACGACCGCCGGTAGACCTTGTTCCAGAGCATCCGGTCGAGGACCAGGTCGGGGAACTCGGTCACGTGCGTCGCGTGCCGGACCCGGGCGAACGGCTGCCGGTGCAGCCACGACGGCCGCACCCCGAAGCTGTTGTTGAACCGCCGCGCGTTCCCGCCGGCGAGGTCCGAGCCGGTCCGGTCCAGCGTCCGGACGAGCGCGGCGAACCCGTACCGCGAGACGAGGTCGTCGCCGTCGACGAAGGCGAGGTACTCACCGACCGACTCGGCGATCCCGCGATTGCGCGCCGGTCCGGGACCGGCGTTCTCCTGCTGGACCAGCCGGAAGCGGGAGTCGCGGGCGCAGAACTCCTTCGCGACCACCGCGCTGTCGTCCGGGGAGCCGTCGTCGACCAGGATCGCCTCGAAATCGGTCCAGGCCTGTCCGGCGATCGACTCCAAGCACGCGCCGAGGTACTCGCCCACGCCGTAGAAAGGCACCACCACGCTCAACCGCGGCACCACTACGGTGTGTCTCCCCTCGAGGTCAGCGGTGCGTGGCCCCCAGCACACGCCTACGTAGCGGCAACGAGGTGAACCGTCAGAAGGTTATGCACGGGTTCGAACCCGTACCGCGCCCAGATCCGCTGGATTCCGGTCTGGTGCGCTTGCGTGGAGACCACCAGCCGCCTGGTTGTGCAGGCGTCCTCGATCGCGGCCAGCAGGTGCCCGTACCGGCCGCGGCCCTGCTCGGCGGGTACGACGCCGGCCAGCTGGATCTCGGTCCACGACCGCTGCTGGTCGATCGCGGCCAGGGCCAGCACGCGCCGGTCCGGACCACGCAGTACGACCGCACCGGCATCGGCGATCCGGCGGCGGGACCACTCCTGGCGGCCGGCCAGCGCCTGGGCCCGGTCGAACATCGGGTTCGAGCAGTAGTGGTTGCCCGAGTCGCCGAACACGTCCGCGACCAGGTCGTCCACGAGCTCGTCGTCGGCCTCGGGCTCGAGCTTGGCAGCGAAGCCGGCCAGCGGCGCGGGCCGGCGGCCCTTGCCGGCCGGGAGCGACCAGTAGACCACGGTGTCGGCCAACAGCGCCTGCCGCGGCCCGCTCGCCAGCGCGGCGAACCAGGTGGTCTCGCGGGCCGGGTAGCGCAGCACGATCACGTCGGCGGTCGACCGCTCGACAGCGGCCAGGACCTCGGCCAACGGCGTACCCGCGGAAGCGGACACCGACATCCGGTCGATGGAGACTCCGAACCGTTTGGCTGCCTCAACGGACGGCCGCACGGTCAACTCACCGGCTTCGAGCGCGTCGTACCAACTCATAGAGCGCTGAGCTTAGTCGGTCTCCCGCTGCTACGCCTCGTAACTCAACCATTGCGTGACGCGGCTCAACAAATACCTTCCCCGCCCCACCACCCCGGTCTTCCCATTAGGGTTGCCACATGCGCGCGAGAGCGAGGCGGCGGGGGCCGCGGGCTGCGGGGCCTTCTCTTTCCGGACTGGTGGCCGGTGCCACCACCGTGGTGCTGGCGTTGGTGCTGCTCGCACTGCACTCGACCTTCTTCGAGCTGGTCCGGTTCGTCGGCTTCACCGTGGTCGCGGTCGCACTGCCCGGGTTCGCGCTGTGGCGGCTGGTCGGCTCGTACGGGCGCAACCTGGTCGAGGACCTGGCTGCCGGCTTCGCAGTGGGGACTGCAGCCCAGGTGGTCGTCTACCTGGCCAGTTCGTCGATCGGTCTGCAGGCGTGGTCGTGGGTGTGGGCGCCGATCGTGCTGGTGGTCGCGTTCGTTGACCGGGACGCCCGGGAGCGGGTATGGCGCCGGGTAGAGCGACCGCTCCGCCCAGTGCAGGCCTGGCTGCTCACGGCATCGACGGCGGTGGTCGTGCTGCTTGTGTACCGGCGCGGGCCGGCCGAGTTCCTCCCGGCGTACACGGACCCGCTGCGCGCGTACCCCGATCTGGCGTTCCAGCAGGCGCTGGCGGCGAGTGCGAAGTACGACGTACCTATCTCCACGCTGTGGCTCGGTGGCGAGCCGATGAAGTACCACACGTTCTTCCACCAGGCGACGGCCGCGACGGCGTGGGGTACGCGGATCGACCTGACCGACCTGATCCACACGCTGAGCTGGCTGCCGCTGTTCTTCGCCGGCTGCGGACTGGTGTTCGCGCTGGCCTCCCGGTTCGTGCCGACCGCGGAGTCGGGCGCTACCTGGGCCGGGCCGCTCGCGGTGTTCATCGCCGGGCTCGGTGGGACCGTGCAGCCGCTGACCGACACCGGGCTGGGCGGGCTCGCGACATCGGTTGCGGCGTACCTCAGCCCGACGCAGAACCTCGGCGTACTGATCGCACTGTCGGTCTGTCTGGTGGCGGTCGACCTGCTGCGGTCCAGTACGCCGCGGAGCCGGTGGGTGCTGCTGATCCTGCTCATGCTGGTCGCGGCCGGCGCGAAGTCGACGATCCTGCCGCTGGTCGGGACCGGGTTCGCGTTCGCGTTCCTGCAGCTCGGGGTGAGCCGGGAGAAGAGCCGGACAGCGCTGATCGGCGGTGGGCTGTCGCTGGTGATCTTCGTCGCCGCGCTGATCACGATCTTCGGCGGCAGCACCTGGGGCACGGAGGTGGACCCGTTCCGGACCTTCGAACAGCTGGCGCCGTACGCGCTGGTCATCGACAATCCGCACGCCAAGTTGTTGTCAGGGGCAACCACCCTGCTGGCGTGGGCACTGGCCGCGTCGGGAGTGTTCTTC
Organism: Kribbella sp. NPDC026611; assembly: GCF_040638345.1. Taxonomy (NCBI): domain Bacteria; kingdom Bacillati; phylum Actinomycetota; class Actinomycetes; order Propionibacteriales; family Kribbellaceae; genus Kribbella; species Kribbella sp. NPDC026611. The sequence continues at coordinate 443,858 of NZ_JBEZYC010000003.1, read as the reverse complement.
CTCGGACGGAAGTGGCGGGACGTCGGCGCGGTCTTCCTGCTCGGCGTCACGGTCGCGGGGTTGCTCGGGACGGTGCTGACCACGCAGTCGGGAGTCAGCCAGATGTACTTCCTGCGGACAGCCTTCCCGGTCATCGCCGTACTCGCGTCCGTCGGGCTCGCCAATCTGGTCGGTCGCCTCGGGGACCGGCGGGCGGTGGTGCTGGTTGGAGCGGCCGGAGCGCTTGGACTGGTTGGTCTGGCGGTGGCGCGGTCCCTGTCTTCTGACGCGCACGGACTCAAGCAGCCGTGGCTGTGGACAGTCGCAGCCGTTGTGGTGGTTGCTCTGGTCGTGGCGGTGGCGTGGAAGCTGCTACGCCGGCCTGGGAGCTTCTTCGTGGCGTTGCTAGGTGGTGCAGTGGCAGCCTGCATGATCGGTGCGGCTCTGGTTCCGCTGGAGGCGTTCGTGTCGGACAAGACGTCCAACCTGGTGTTCGGTCACCCGTTCCGCGGCGGCGCCACGGCTGCGGAGGCCGGTGCGGCGCGGTGGCTGCGACGGAACACGAAGCCGGGTGAGCTGGTCGCCACCAACGCGCACTGCATCATCCAGCGCGACGGCCTCTGCGACAGCCGGCACTTCTGGCTCGCTGCGCTGTCCGAACGACCAGTGATGATCGAGGGCTGGTCCTACTCGAACCAGGCCAACCGGGTCGCGGTCACGACCGGCGGCAACCCGAGCCTGATCCCGTACTGGAACCGTGACGAGCTGGCCGCCAACGACGCAGCCTTCAAGTCACCGAGCCCGGCAGCGATCGACCGGCTGCGCAAGGCCGGCGTGCGCTGGCTGTACGCCGACAACCGGGTCGGCAACGTGTCACCGGCCCTCCGCAACTACGTCGCGCTCCGGCACGCGACGCTGGACGCAACGATCTACGAGCTCAGATGAGGTCGAGGAGGGCGTCAGCTACCCGCTCGCGCCCTTTACCGTCGACCAGCTCCCACCCAGCGGCGGCTAGGCGAGCCCGCTCGGCCGGCTCGGTCAGGAGCTGCTTCAGTACGCCGGCTGCGCTCGACGGGTCCGCTTGCAGGTCAGACAGCACCCCTACGCCGGCCGCCGTACCAGTGGCGATCGCACGCTCGTAGCCCATCACCTGGTTGTCGACCACGCACACGAGTCCAGCGGTGGCGCCGAGGCACAGCAGCTCCCAGGTCGACGTACCCGAGGCGCTGATGGTCAGGTCGGACGAGCGCACCGCGGCAGCCAGCTGGTCCGTTGGCTCGATCACGTGGACTTGTTGGTGCGGTCTGAGGTCCACAGCCGCTATGCGGGTGGCCAGGTCCGGGGTTGCTGCGACGACGGTCGCTTCGAAGGGTGCTCCAGACGCCGCTAGGGCGCGGATCACGTGCGGAGCAGCACCGAAGGCATCCGTACCACCGAAGAACGCGAAGACCTTCGGTACGTCGACCGCTCGCGGCGCGGGTGGTTCGGCCGGGCGGTGCGCCAGGATCTCGTCGCGGATCATCACGTACTCCAGACCAGCCAGCCTATGGGAGCCCGGTGGCAGCGCCGGATGGTCCAGCTCGGCGGCCAGGTTCTGGTCGACCAGGACGTCGGCCGCGGCGCCACGGAAGTCGCCGTCGACGATCGCGAGCGTGGGGAGACCGGCCGCGCGCACAGCTGGGTACACGCTCGCGTCCAGGTCGTAGGAGTCGAACACGACCGCGTCCAGCTCGAGCCGGGCGAACAGCTCGACGTGGTCGGCGGCCGACCAGACCGCGGGTTCGACGGTGACGCCACGGGCGGCGATCTGCGCGGCGGCCCAGGGCACGGTGTGGGCATCACAGACGAACACGACCTCGAGCTCGCGCCGCCGAAGCTCCTCGGCCAGGGCCAGGCAGCGCATCACGTGCCCGATCCCCCGGGCCGGCCCGACATCACATCGCACCCCGACGCGCTTCACGCCCCAGACCGTATCGGCTGTCTACCCACTTCTTCGGTCCGGGCCGGGATCGTACGTTTGATCACACGGTCCTGAGATGGTGGATTGAGGGGGTCGCGCGCCGGGCAGCTATTGTTTCGAGGTCCGCACCGCGTGTGCACTACTCGGAACTGTCCGTCAGAAGGGTCCCGCTCGCGTGTCCATCCTCACCGGCTCCGACATCCTGGTCACCGGCGGTACCGGGTCGTTCGGCCGGGCGTTCGTACGGCACGCGCTGGACCAGCTGAACCCGCGGCGGATCATCGTCTTCAGCCGCGACGAGCTGAAGCAGTGGGAGGTCCGCCAGCTGTTCGGCGACGACCCGCGGCTGCGGTTCTTCCTCGGCGACGTCCGCGACCGGTCCAGGCTGCTGCGGGCCATGCACCGGGTCGACTACGTCGTCCACGCAGCCGCGCTCAAGCAGGTGGACAGCGGTGAGTACAACCCGTGGGAGTTCGTCCAGACCAACGTGATCGGCTCGCAGAACGTGATCGAGGCGTCGATCGACTCGGGCGTCAAGCGGGTCGTGGCGCTGTCCACGGACAAGGCGTCCAGCCCGATCAACCTGTACGGCGCGACCAAGCTGACCGCGGACAAGCTGTTCATCAACGGCAACCACTACGCGGCGGCGTACGACACCCGCTTCAGCGTGGTCCGGTACGGCAACGTGATGGGCAGCCGCGGCTCGATCATCCCGAAGTTCCGCGCGCTGCACGCGGCCGGGCAGTCGCTGCCGATCACCGACCTGCGCTGCACCCGGTTCCTGATCACGCTGCCGCAGGCGGTCGAGTTCGTGGTCGACTCGTTCGACCTGATGACCGGCGGCGAGCTGTACGTGCCGCGGATCCCGTCGATGAAGGTCACCGACCTGGCCGAGGCGATCGCGCCCGGCGCGAAGATGCACGACATGGGTCTGCGCCCGGGCGAGAAGCTGCACGAGGAAATGATCAGCCCGGAGGAAGGCCGCCGCGCGCTGACGCTGGGCAACCGCTTCGTCCTGCAGCCCGACCTCGCCAGCTGGGGCTACCTGCCGCCGGCCGACGGCCGCCCGGTGGCGGACGGCTTCCACTACGCCTCGGACACCAACGACCAGTGGTACTCGATCGAACAGATCCGCAAGATCCTCGAGAGCGACACCTGACCGTGTTGCCTTATGGACGGCAGTCGATTTCGGAAGCTGACATCGAGGCTGTCACCGCGGTACTGCGGAGTGACTGGCTGACCACCGGACCGACGGTGACTGCCTTCGAGCAGGCCGTTTCGGAGCTGGCCGGCGGACATCGCGCGGTGAGTTGTACGTCGGGGACCGCGGCCCTGCACATCGCGTACGCCGCCCTCGGCGTCGGCCCCGGCGACGAGGTCATCACCACCCCGATGACCTTCGTAGCCACGGCGTCCTGCGCGGCTCTCCTCGGCGCGCGCATCACCTTCGCCGACATCGACTACAACACTGGTCTGATCGACCCCGCCGCTGTGGAAGCCCTGCTTTCTGATCGATCCAGGGTCATCAGTGCAGTCGACTACGCCGGCCAATCCGCCGACTACGACGCACTGCAGCCCCTCGCAGACAGAGTCGGCGCGAAGACCTTGGCCGACGCCGCCCACTCAGTAGGTGGTTACGCCAACGATCGCCCGGTAGGCGACCTCGCCGACGTCACCACCATGTCCTTCTTCCCCACCAAGAACCTGACCACCGGCGAAGGCGGCGCGGTCGTCTGTAAGGACCCGGCAACCGCCCAGCGAGCCCACGAGTTCCATTTCATCGGTCTCGTCCGCGACCCGGAGCGCTTCGAGCTCAAGGACGAGGGTCCGTGGCACCAGGAGGTCCACGAGTACGGCGTGAACTACCGCCTGACCGATCTCGGCGCGGCGCTCGGGCTGTCCCAACTGCGGCGGCTCGCGGAGTTCAAGGCCCGGCGTACGGCGATCACAGCGCGCTACAACGAGGCCTTCGCCGGGGTGGACGGCCTGCGAACGCCGGTGCAGCGCGCCGGGGTCGATCCGATGTGGCACCTGTACCCGATCCGCGTCCTCGACGGCCGGCGCCGGGAGATCTTCGAGCGGATGCGAGCCGCGGGGATCGGCGTACAGGTCAACTACCTTCCGGTGTACTGGCACCCGGTGTTCGCGCACCAGGGCTACCAGCGCGGCCTGTGCCCGAACGCCGAGCGCTACTACGCCGAAGAACTGTCCTTACCGCTCTACCCCGGACTCACCGACAGTGACGTCAACCGGGTGATCGAGACTCTTATCGAACTGGTTGGCCAGTGACCCCTGGATGGCGTGGATCGAACGATGGGGTCGTCCAGGTGCGTGCATCGCAAGGCGGAGGAGCGTCCTCGATGCGGGTTTCATCGTGGACGCTCCTCCAACGCAGCGAGGCGCGTGCCTGGGCGGGCCCAGCGTCGATCCACGCCATCCAGGGGGCACTAAAGTGACTGATGTGACCCGATCGAATCTGATCGGCGGAGAGATGCTCAACTGGTCGGATCTGCATCCGGGCGACGCGCGGCCGGCCGCAGGTGGTGCAGCCGCTGGTGCACTCCTCGCCGCCACTCTCCAGCCGTCCGACAACGTCCTGATCGCCGGCCCGCACGCCGCAGAGCTGGTCCGGCTGGTCACGTCCCGGGCGGCGTCGGTTGACCTGCTGGTGCGGTCGGCGCCTGACGCCGAAGAGCTGGCTGAAGAACTACCCAAGGGTCAGATCTTCTGCGGATCTCTCGATCGCTTCGCCGCGGATGACACGTACGACGTGGTCGTGGCACTGGACGGGCTCGAGCGCGTGGTTGGTCCGGATACTGCTCGGTTTACCTGGGCTTCGGCGTTGGAACGGCTGACCGGGCGGCTCGCACCGGGTGGGCGGTTCTTGCTGGGGGCCGAGAATGCGTTCGGCTTTGAGCGGCTGGTCCAGCCCGACATCACGGCCGCGCTCCCCCGGGACGAGGACTGGGGCCGAGACGTCACCGACACCGCGCCGGCCGGCCTCAAGCCCCTCCAGGCCGCCCTGCAAACAGCCGGCCTGGCAGCCACCCAGACCTACGCTGCCTTTCCATCACTTGTCGAGGCAGACGTCGCCTTCACGCAGGTGGAGGGATTCGCAGCCGTCGTCGGAGCGAGATCCTTTGCCTCCCGCAACGAAGGTCCAGTACTGATGGATCCCTATCGTCTGGTGCTGGATTCGGCGAGGGCTGGGCTGGGTCTGGAGCTGGCACCGGCTTGGTACTTCGTGTGTGGTGTGGAGACCCCTGAGGTGCTACCCGAGGGAGCTGTGCCGGGCGGGACGGGCGTACTGCTCGAGGAACACCTGATGACGGCCCTGCGCTGTGATGATCAAGCGGAGCTTCGGCGGGTGATTCCTGAGTATGCGGCCTGGGGTGGAGCGGGGGCGCCTGACAACGTGATTGTTGATGGGGCGTCGTACCGCTTGTTCGGGGAGGCGCAGGAAGGCGACATCGTCCAGCATCTGGTGCGGTTCGCACGGCGCGTGCTGGAAAGTGGCTCTCGGCAACCATGGCCGGCCGCCGCGGATCCGCACACGTTGACCGCGCGGCTCGCGGCGATGGCCGGCATCACGGTGCCGGAGAGAGAGTTCACCGCCGACGAGGTCGTCCGGCCGCGAGGTAGTGCGGAGCAGTTGCAGACCGTGGCGCGGTTGGCGGACGAGTTGGCGCATGCGAGCGCGCGGGCGATCCTGTTCGAGGGGACCGTCAGCGGGATCCGGCGATCGCGCCCGTACCGCGTCGGGCACGCGGTGATGAATCCGGCCCGCGTGATCCGCCGCCGGCTGAAACGCGTCTTGCGGAAGGTACGGCGCTGATGCACCACGCCAACCACTTCTACGGGCACGCCGACATCATGGCGTCGTACGCGGGGCTCCCGAAGCCGCCGCGGATCTGGGGGTACCTGCAGCACGGGTGGAACATCCTCGACGGATTCGCGCACGGGACGAACTTCGCGCCGGGGATGCCGAAGTTCGTCTGGTCCGACAGCGTCCGCCGCCGCGGCCACTCGATGGGCCTGCGCAACTACTCGGTGATCGGCTCGGTCTGGCTGTACCTGCTCAAGGTGCACCCGGAGCTCGCCACCCAGGCAAAAGGTGCCCAGGGCACCATCTTCTACCCGTTCCACGGCTGGGAGGGCCAGCACGTGCTTGGCGACCACGGCCGGATCGTTGCCTCGATCAACGAGCATGAGACCGGCCCGGTGACCGCCTGCCTGTACTGGAACGAGTACCAGCAGCCCGCCATCCGCAAGGTATACGAGGACGCCGGCTTCCGCGTCATCACCCACGGTTACCGCGGTCTGCACTGGCGGAAGACCGACGCGAAGTTCCTGGTCAAGCAGCTGCGCGAGCTGCGCAGACACACCCGGGTCGCCTCCAACCGGCTCAGCTCCGCTGTTCTGTACGGCGCCTCGCTCGGCCTGCAGCCGGGGGTCTACGGTGATCCCATGGTGCTGGAGAACGAGCACCCGTCCTTCGGCGGCCAGGCGCGGATCAAGCGGCTCTGGCCGGAGCTGGACCAGCCGTTCGTTCCGCCGGCGATCGCCCGTGAGTTCACCGACACCGAGCTGGGCGTCGAGCACGTCGCCGGCCCGGCCGAGATCCGGGAGTTGTTCCGATGGAACCCCTGAACATTGGCGTCATCACCCAGGTGCGGGTGACCAGCACCCGGCTGCCGGCCAAGGTCCTGCTCAGCGTGGGCGGCCGGACGTACCTCGAGCACCACCTGGACCGGCTCGGCCGGACCGGGCTGCCGGTGATCGTTGCCACCACCACCAACTTCAACGACGACCTCGTGGTGCAGGTGTGCCAGGAGGCCGGGATCCCGGTGTTCCGCGGCAGCGAGGACGACGTGCTGAGCCGGTTCGCCGGCGCGTCCCGCGCGCACGACCTGGACGGGATCGTCCGGGTGACGTCGGACTGCCCGCTGATCGACCCGGAGATCGTTGCCGCGGGCGTCGATCGCTGGCGGGCCGAGCAGGACCTCGACCTGTACATCTCGAACTGCCTGGAGCGGACCTACCCGCGCGGCATGGACTACGAGATCTTCTCCGCGGCCCGGCTGTACGACGCGGAGGCGAAAGCCACGCTCAAGGCGGACCGCGAGCACGTCACGCCGTACCTGCATCAGAACCGGTCCGGCGAGATGCGGCTGCTGAACCTGCCGTGGGCCGGCGGAGGCTCGCAGTACCGGCTCACGCTGGACACCGCGGACGACTGGAAGTTGCTCGACGCCCTGATCGAGGACTACGACGCGCCGCGGCTCAGCTGCGCCGAACTGGTCGCGATCCTGGACGCCCACCCCGAGCTGGCCGCCCTCAACGCACACATCGAGCAGAAGAAGCTCGGCGAGTAACAGCGCACAGAGCGCTCACTACGGCATCATTTACGTGATGAGCACCGACGACTCCGAGAGCAGCCCCGGCGTGGATGCCGCGCGGGCGAAGTCGTTCGGCGCTGTCGCTGCGGCGTACGACGCGGGGCGGCCGACGTTCCCGGCCGAGGCGCTGAGCTGGATTCTCGGCCCCGGACGCGGGCTGCAGGTGCTCGACCTGGGTGCCGGCACCGGCAAGCTGGCCGCGGTCGCGGCCGGGCTCGGCCACGACGTGATCGCGGTCGACCCGTCACCGGAGATGCTCGAGGTCTGCCGCCGGCGGTCCGGGATCGACACCATGGTCGGCGCGGCCGAGTCGATCCCGCTCGCGCACGCCTCGGTCGACGCCGTAGTCGTCGGGCAGGCCTTTCATTGGTTCGACCACGCCCGGGCGCTGCCGGAGATCGCTCGAGTCCTGCGGCCGAACGGCGTCCTCGGGCTGCTCTGGAACAACCCGGACACCGTCGTTCCGTGGGTCCGCCGGATGTTCCGGGTGCTGCAGGGCGACGACTTCCGCGGTACCGACCGGTTCGACCCGGTGCCGGTGATCGACCAGTCGAACCTGTTCACGATGCTCGAGTCGGCCCGCTTCCGGCACTGGCACGACCTCGACCGCAACGGCCTCCGCCAGCTGGCTCAGTCGCACTCGCGGGTCGCCGTACTCAAGGAGTCCCGCCGGGACAGCGTGCTGGAGCAGGTCGACCTGATCTACGACCACACCGCCCGGCCTCCGGAGCCGCTACGGATGCCGTACTTCACCGACTGCTACCGCGCCCACCCCAGCGACCTGGCCAACTACCGCCGTACCCTCGACGCCCCGGTGGCCCCGCACCTCTAGTTCCGGCGCCAGGTGAAACGTTTTGGTTGCAATGGGTCACAAATGCGCGACTTGCGGCTAACGTGCACGTGTTCGGGTCCAGTGAAGGGGAACTCATGGACGATCAAGCGGTGCGCGAGCGGGATGCCCGCGCCTACGAGGCCGTGTACGAGGCGGACGACTTCCAGACGCTGAAACGGCGCTACAAGAACTTCGTGGTGCCGTGGACCATCGCGTTCATGGCGTGGTACCTGGCGTACGTCGCCTGCAACAACTGGGCGCGCGGGTTCATGAGCCACCGGGTGGTCGGGCACGTCAACGTCGCGCTGATCTTCGGCCTGCTGCAGTTCGTGTCGACCTTCGTGATCGCGGCGCTCTACGGCCGGTTCGCGAACCGCAAGCTCGACCCGCTGGCCCACGGCCTGAACGCCAAGTTCAAGAGGGAGCGCCGCCGGTGATGATTCCCGCCCTGATTCCGATGGCCACCGAGCCCGGCAACCGCTGGCTGACGATCTCGCTGTTCACCGCGGTCGTCGCCGTGACGCTGTACATCACCTGGTGGGCGTCCCGGCAGAACAAGACCGCCGCCGACTACTACGCCGGCGGCCGCTCGTTCAGCGGTGCGCAGAACGGCCTGGCCGTCGCCGGTGACTACATGTCGGCAGCCTCGTTCCTCGGGATCTCCGGCCAGATCGCCCTCTACGGGTACGACGGCTTCCTGTACTCGATCGGCTTCCTCGTCGCCTGGCTGGTCGCGCTGCTCCTGGTCGCCGAACTCCTGCGGAACTCGGGCCGCTTCACGATGGCGGACCAGCTGGCCTTCCGGATGAAACAGCGGCCGGTCCGGACCGCCGCCGCCAGCTCGACGATCGTGGTCTCGATCTTCTACCTGCTGGCCCAGATGGTCGGCGCCGGTTCGCTGGTCGGGCTGCTGCTCGGCGTGAAGAGCGAAGGCCTGAAGGCGGCCGTGATCGTCCTGGTCGGCGCGCTGATGATCGTCTACGTGACGATCGGCGGCATGAAGGGCACCACCTGGGTGCAGATCGTGAAGGCCGTGCTGCTGATGGCCGGCACGATCCTGATCACCTTCCTGGTGCTGGTGAAGTTCCACTTCAACATCTCCGAGCTGCTCGGCTCGGCCGCGGCGAAGTCCGGCAAGGGCGAGTCGTTCCTGCAACCCGGTCTGCTCTACGGCAAGGACCTGACCGGCCAGATCGACTTCCTGTCGCTCGGCCTGGCCCTCGTCCTGGGTACGGCGGGTCTGCCGCACATCCTGATCCGCTTCTACACCGTGCCGGACTCGCGGTCCGCGCGACGCTCGGTGCAGTGGGCGATCGGCCTGATCGGTTTCTTCTACCTGATGACGCTGGCCCTGGGATTCGGCGCGGCGGCCCTGCTGGACACCGGCAAGGGCTCAGCAGTGGCGGAGTCGAAGGGCAATGTCGCGTCGCCCACGCTGGCCGGCGTACTCGGTGGTGGGCTGGACTCGATCGGTGGGTCGATCCTGCTCGCGCTGATCGCGGCGGTGGCCTTCGCGACGATTCTCGCGGTCGTTGCGGGTCTGACGCTGACGTCGGCGTCGTCGTTCGCGCACGACCTGTACGCGAACGTCATCGCGAAGACGAAGCCATCGGAGAAGAGCGAGCTGCGGGTCGCGCGGTTCGCGGCGATCGGGATCGGTGCGATCGCGATCGCGCTGGCGATCCCGGCGCAGAAGCTGAACATCGCGTTCCTGGTCGCGCTGGCGTTCGCGGTCGCGGCCTCGGCGAACCTGCCGGCGCTGCTGTTCAACCTGTTCTGGCGGCGGTTCAACACCTCCGGCGCGGCCTGGAGCATCTATGGCGGCCTGGTCTCCGCGGTCGTGCTGGTGGTCTTCTCGCCGGTGGTGTCCGGCAAGCCGACGTCGATGATCACCGGCGCCGACTTTGCCTGGTTCCCGCTGTCGAACCCGGGCATCGTGTCGATCCCGCTGGGCTTCCTGTTCGGCGTCCTGGGCACGTTCCTCGGCAAGGACAAGTCGAGCGAGCTCCGGTACCACGAACTGTCGGTCCGCGCGCTCACCGGCGCCGGCGCCGAGGGAGTCGCCAAGCACTGATCCGCTGCTTCGAGGGCCGGTCCGCATGCCGCGGGCCGGCCCTTTCGTTGGTCATGAGCCGTTGACGCTCGCGTAGCCGTGCCGTAACAATGAGCCAACGCTGCGCAAGAAATGAGCAAAGTAGAGAAACTTCTGGACTCTCGCGCGGCGGAACCGCGTCTCACCCCCGCCCACCTGGAGAGGCCATGCGAATCCGTACGTGGCGGCTGCCTGCCGCCTTGCTCGCCGCGGCCCTGGCGCTCGCCGCCAGTCCGCTCACCCATCCCGCACCGGCCGGCGCGGCCGTCCTCGCCGGGCCCAACCTGGCCGCCGGCAAGTCCGCGTCGGCGAGCAGCGTGACCCAGAACTACCTCGCATCGAACGTGACCGACGGCAACCAGAGCAGCTACTGGGAGAGCGCGAACAATGCGTTTCCGCAGTGGGTCCAGGTCGACCTCGGCGCGTCGGTCGCGACCAACCAGGTCGTGCTCAAGCTCCCGACCTCCGGATGGGGTGCCCGCACCGAGACCCTCGCGGTCCAGGGCAGTACCGACGGCAACAACTTCACCGACCTGTCCGCCTCCGCGGCGCGGGCGTTCGACCCGCCGGGCAACACCGTGACGATCGACTACGGTACGGCGACCACCCGGTACGTCCGGATCCGGATCACCGCGAACACCGGCTGGCCGGCCGGACAGCTGTCCGAGCTCGAGGTCTACGGGCCGGCGACCGGCGACACCCAGGCTCCCACCGCCCCGGGCAACCTGGCCTTCACCGAGCCCGGCGCCGGGCAGATCAGGCTGACTTGGAACGCGTCGACCGACAACGTCGGCGTCACCGGGTACGACGTGTACGCGAACGGGCAGCTGCGCACGAGCGTGGCCGGCAACGTGCTGACGTACACGGACAACCAGCCGGCGAACGTGTCGATCTCGTACTACGTCCGCGCAAAAGATGCTGCGGGCAACCAATCGGCCAACAGCAACACGGTCACCCGTGGCGGCAGTGGCGGTCCGGGGAGCAACCTCGCGCTGCACAAACCGATCACCGCGTCCGGGTCGGTGTTCACGTTCGTCGCGACGAACGCCAACGACGACGACGCGACGACGTACTGGGAGGGCAACGCCAACCCGGCCACGCTGACCACGCAGCTCGGTGCCAACGCCGATCTCAGCTCGATCGTCATCCGGCTGAATCCGGACCCGGTCTGGGGTCCGCGGACGCAGACGTTCTCGATCCTCGGGCGCGAGCAGAGCTCTTCGTCGTTCACCACGATCGTGGGCAGCGCGGCGTACAACTTCAGTCCGTCGTCAGGGAACAGCGTCACGATCCCGGTCAGCGCACGCGTAGCCGACGTACGGCTCAACTTCACCGGGAACACGGGCGCGCCGGCTGGTCAGGTCGCGGAACTGCAGGTGATGGGCGTCCCGGCGCCCAACCCCGACCTGACCGTTTCCGGGGTGTCCTGGACGCCGACCTCGCCGGTCGAGACCGACTCGATCACGGTGCGGGCCACGGTGAACAACGGCGGTACGGCTGGGTCGCCGGCCACCTCAGTGAACTTCTACCTTGGCTCTGTGAAGGTCGGTACGGCAGCTGTCGGCGCGCTCGCGGCAGGTGCTTCGACGACCGTCAGCGCGTCGATCGGGGCGCGTGACGCGGGGTCGTATGCGTTGAGCGCCAAGGTCGACGAGGACAACACGGTCATCGAGCAGAACGACGGGAACAACAGCGCTGCTGCCTCCGGGCCGCTCGTGGTCACACCCGTCGCCAGCTCGGACCTGATCGCCGCAGCGGTGAACTGGACGCCGGGCAACCCGTCGGCCGGGAACTCAGTGGCCTTCTCCGTCTCGGTCAAGAACCAAGGCAGTGTGGCCTCGGCGTCCGGTGCGCACGGAATCACGTTGACCGTGCTGAACGGGTCGACCGTGGTTGCCACCCTGACCGGCAGCTACAACGGCGCGATCGCCGCCGGTGCGACGACGCCGGCCGTTGCGCTGGGCAACTGGACGGCGGCGAACGGCCGCTACACGGTGCGCGTCGTACTGGCGGACGACGCGAATGAGCTGCCGGTGAAGCGGACGAACAACACCAGCGAGCGGCCGCTGTTCGTCGGTCGCGGTGCGAACATGCCGTACGACCCCCTGGAGGCCGAGGACGCCTCGGTCGGTGGTGGCGCCAACGTCATCGGCCCGAACCGGACCATCGGCGACCTCGCCGGTGAGGCGTCCGGCCGGCGCGCGGTGACGCTCAACTCGAACGGCTCGTACGTCGAGTTCACCACGCGGGCTTCGACGAACACGCTGGTGACGCGTTTCTCGATCCCGGACTCGTCGGGCGGCGGCGGACAGTCGTCGTCGCTGAGTGTCTACGTGAACGGCAGCTTCGCGAAGTCGTTGCCGCTGACCTCGAAGTACAGCTGGTTGTACGGCGCCGAGTCGTCGCCGAACAACTCGCCCGGATCCGGCCCGGCGCGGCACATCTACGACGAGGCGAACCTGATGTTCGACCAGACCTACCCGGCCGGGACGAAGATCCGGCTGCAGAAGGATCCGGCGAACTCGACGACGTACTCGATCGACTTCATCGACACCGAGGCCGTTTCCGCCATTGGTAACCCAGGTGCGGGCTACGTGACGCCGGCCGGCTTCTCGCAGCAGGATGTGCAGGCGGCGCTGGACCGGGTCCGGCAGGACACGACGTTGCAGGGCGTGTACCTACCGGCGGGTGACTACCAGACGTCGTCGAAGTTCAACGTGTACGGACGCGCGATCCGCGTGGTCGGGGCCGGGCCGTGGTTCACCCGGTTCGTCGCACCGCAGAACCAGTCGAACACCGACGTCGGGTTCGACGCGCAGTCGTCGGCGAACGGGTCGACGTTCAGCGGGTTCGCGTACTTCGGCAACTACGACAGCCGCAACGACGGTCCGGGCAAGGTGTTCAACTTCGCCGGGACATCGAACATGACCATCGACAGCATCTGGGCCGAGCACCAGATGTGCCTGTACTGGGGCGCGAACACCGACAACTCGGTGATCAGGAACTCGCGGATCCGGGACACGTTTGCCGACGGCATCAACATGACGAACGGGTCGGCCGGCAACACGGTCAGCAACAACGACGCACGGTCGACCGGCGACGACAGCTTCGCCCTCTTCAACGCCACCGACAACGGCGGCGGCGAGGTCCGCGACAACGTCTTCGAGAACCTGTCGGCGTCGCTGACCTGGCGGGCCGCCGGATTCGCGGTCTACGGCGGGACGAACAACATCTTCCGCAACCTGTACGCCGCGGACATGCTGACCTACCCGGGCATCACGATCAGCTCGCTGGACTTCGGCATCCCGATGAACGGCTTCGGCGCCACCCCGCCGACGCAGTTCCAGAACGCGTCGGTGGTCCGCTCCGGCGGCCACTTCTGGGGCAACCAGGCGTTCCCCGGGGTGTGGGTGTTCTCGGCGTCGAAGATCTTCCAGGGCATCCGGGTCAGCGATCTGGACGTCGTCGACCCGACGTACTCCGGCATCATGTTCCAGACCAACTACGTCGGCGGCAGCCCACAGTTCCCGGTCGCCGACACCGTCTTCACCAACACCACCATCTCCGGCGCCCACAAGTCCGGCGACGCCTTCGACGCCAAGTCCGGCATCGGCATCTGGGCCAACGAACTCCCCGAACCAAACCAAGGCCCAGCCGTCGGCTCCGTCACCTTCAACAACCTAACCCTGACCAACAACACCGAAAACATCCGCAACACCACCACAACCTTCACCATCACCCGCAACTAACCCACCAAGAGCCCGCCGGAGGCCCAGCCCTCCGGCGGCTCTTGCGTGCGCAGACCTACCGGATGGTGCAGAACACGCGGATTCCTGATGCGGTGGCCTGGTGCTGGATCCGGGGCGGCGCATGGAGGACGGCTGTCGCACGCCCTACCAACTACAGGCGCCTGACAGCGCGAAACCCGGCTCGTCCACCGTCCGGAGGGCTGCCGGGTCCACTTCCGGGGGACTCCTGTCCCTCGGCAACAACAACTGTAGCGCGCGATGCCGGCCTTGGAAGCAGGTTCTCGCGATCTGCCCCGAGCTGCCCCGGGTTGCCCTGGTGTCACGACCGTGCAGCCATCGCACCACGTGTGATCGTCAAGCCTTGCCACTTCAGAGGCGGGAAGATGCCGATCCACGTATTCGTCGACGAAACCAAGTCACGCGGCTTGCTGATGGCTGCGGCGTACTGCCCGGCCGACGATGTAGCGGTGAACCGCAAGGCCCTCCGAGCGCTGCTGCTGCCAGGCCAGGAACGCCTCCACTTCAACCACGAGAAGCCTGCACGCCGCAAGCGGATCCTTGACCTGATTGCCGAGTTCCATCTGCTCGTCAGCCTTTACCAGGCAGAGCGTGAAACCCTGATGGACAGGCAACGCTGTCTCGACGCGATCGTCAGAGACTGCGCGGGATCGGCTGAGCGGCTTGTCGTCGAACTGGAAGAGTCCACCTATCAGCATGACCTCCGGTGCCTGCGGGAAGCTGCCCGCCGACATGGGTGCTACGAGACGCTGCGGTGGGACGTGTTGGTCTCCAAGGCAGATCCGCTGCTCTGGGTCCCTGACGCCGTCGCCTGGAGTTGGATGCGTGGCGGTATCTGGAGACAGGCAGTGGCTGGGTTCTGCCAGGTCAAACAGCTCTGAACGCGCGAAACCCGGCTCGTCCACCGTCCGGTGAGCTGCCGGGTTCACTTCTGGAGACTCCTGTCCCCAGCAAAGAAACCATACCGCGCGGACCGCGGAACAGCAGGGGCTTTCGCGATCTGCCCCGACCTGCCCCGGGTTGCCTGGTTACAGTTCGTCGGCGATGCGGGAGAGGGGTGGGCCGGCTTGGAGGACGAGGGCCTGGTCCTCCGGGGAGAGGCGGCGGATCAGTTTGCCGAGTTCTTCGGCGGCTTCCTGGCCGGACGCGGAGACGGTGGCGGCGCCGGCTTCGGTGAGGACTACCGCGGTGGCGCGGCCGTCGACCGGGTCGGGCTCGCGGCGGACCAGGCCGGCCTCCTCCAGGGCGGCGACTGTCGTGGTTGCGGTGGGTTGAGAGCACGGAACGCGGCTCGCGATCTCGCCGATCCGGATCGGTTGCTCGTCGGCGATCAGCATCAGCGCCAGGAACTGCGTCGGGTGCAGGACCGCGGTGGACCGGTTCCGGCGCAGATGCCTGACGATTCGGTGCATGCTGACCAGAAGTTGCAGGGTCTCCTGCGCCAAGGCGATCACCTCCGTCGGGAAGCGCCATCCTGGCACAGGCCACCAAACTTCTCCTACGGCTGACGGGTTAACGCACGTTCACCTCGTGGCCACTACTCCCAGCTGTGAGGTCCGTCGAAGCGTGTCAGAGATGTACGGCGAGAACGCCGAGCGCGAAGGCGGTGCCGGCGAGCGCCAGCATGGTGGTGGCCAGGACCATCAGGCGCCGCTGCAGTGCCGGAAGCTCAGCCGCTGTCGCGAAGACGCGCTGCGGCCAGTGCCGCCAAGAGACGTACCAGAAGATTCCTGTTGCTGTAAGCAACAAGATGCCCTTGATTGCATGGATCCACCAATGATCGTCGCGGATCGCGAGCAGCCCGCCGCCGGAGACCGCGATCGCCGCGATCAGACCGACAACCTTCCATCGGTTGCCTGAAGCAATCACTGCCGTCAGTGCTTCCCGGCCGTCCCGATCCTCACCGAAATACCTCTTCAACTTCGGCTGTACGACGAACAGCGAGTAGGCCATCCCACCGACCCAGGCCGCGGCCAGTCCGGCGTGGATGATCGCCAGTACTGCGGTCATCGCCAGACCTGAAACGGCAGCATGCCGACCAACTGCTGCAACTTGCCAAGCGTCTCGAGAATCTCATCGGGCTTCGTCCGCCCGAATATCGGATGCTCCATGAACAGGAGATCATCACCAACGACGGCCCAGGTATGCAGCTTCACCTCCCGCATGAACTGCATAAGCTGCGGGTGAAGGAAATACGCGGCAACGTTCGGATCGGTACCGATCAGCTTGTACCACCGGTTGAACTTGGGGTCCGGGGTTTGCGGCTCGGGATAGGCGTCCACCTCGAAGGCCGGCTCAATACTGGACGCAATCTGAAAGAACGGCAGCTGCGCAGGCAGTTTCATCGCCCAGACTGTGTCGATGACAATGGTGTCCAGGGAGCTCAGCTCTCGATCAGTCCAGGCATCGCGATAATGCGTCACCTTCGGCCGCCGATGAAAGTCGAAGGTGAGAAAAGGTATCCCGTTGAACTGCCCGGTGACGACCCCGAAAGCCAGCCGCTGATCCCCGTTCTCGGTAAAGGGAAGCACCCGCCAGGCATCAACAAACTCAGGCGCATCAGGCCGAAACTGCCAGCCGTATTGCTGCGCCAGCTGAGCCCGCTCTTCGTTGGTCTTGGCAATCCGCCTAGCTTCACTCACACCCCGACACTAGGCGCCAAGGAGGTCCTCACCGGCCCTCGCTGGGTGGTCGAGCGCATGGCCGGGTATGCGAGCCGGGCCCGACGCGACCACTTCAGTCGATCGTGGCGAGCGACGAGGTGCAACTGCGGCAGGACGCGTGGATCTACCACCAGCACCACTCATCACCAGTCCGTCTAGTCGCAGACGTCCACCGGTGCAGTCACGCGCGAGCGCAGCGAGCACGCGTGGGGCTATCACCAGCACCCCTCACCACCAGTCCGTGTACTCATGGGCGTCCACCTATGCAGTCACCCGCGAGCGCCAGCGAGCAACCTGCGGCGCCAGCCGCAACCCGCGAGCGCCAGCGAGCAACCTGCGGCGCCAGCCGCAACCCGCGAGCGCAGCGAGCAACCCCGGCGCCAGCCGGACGCACCCGGGCGCCAGCCCCGGAAACCACGGGGCGGGTGGGAGCGCGCGAAGCAGCCGCGAACGAGGAGCGCAGCGACGACGTGCGACTGCGAAGCACGCGTGGGATTTACCACCAGCACCACTCACCATCAGCCCGTCTGCTCACGGGCGTCCACCTACGTAGTCACCCCGCGAGCGCAGCGAGCAGCACGCGGCGCCAGCCGCAAAACCGCGAGCGCAGCGAGCAACCCCGGCGGCAGCCGGAAGCACCCGGGCGGGCAGCCCGGAAACCACGGGCGGGTGGGAGCGCGCGAAGCAGCCGCGAACGAGGAGCGCAGCGACGACGTGCGGTTGCGTAGCGGGCGTGGGGTCGACCACCTGCATACGTGGGTGGACCCCGGAGTTGCCCCCGGGGTCCACGGAGTTTCAGCGCAGTACGTCAGTCCTCGTCGGACTTGCCGGATTCCAGGTTGGACTTGATGAGGTCCATGACGGTGGAGTCGGCGAGGGTGGTGACGTCGCCTACCTCGCGGTTTTCGGCTACGTCGCGGAGCAACCGTCGCATGATCTTGCCGGAGCGCGTCTTGGGGAGCTCAGCGACGACCATGATCTGTCGCGGCTTGGCGATCGGGCCGATCTCCTTGGCGACGTGGTTGCGCAGCTCCTGCACCACATCCGGGCCCCCGTCGCCCGCCTCGGATCGGAGGATGACGAAGGCGGCGATCGCCTGACCGGTGGTCGGGTCGGACGCACCGACGACGGCGGCTTCCGCGACCTTCGGGTGCGAGACCAGTGCCGACTCGATCTCGGTGGTCGACAACCGGTGACCGGACACGTTCATCACGTCGTCGACCCGGCCGAGCAGCCAGATGTCGCCGTCCTCGTCCTTCTTCGCACCGTCGCCCGCGAAGTAAACCCCGGGGAAGCGCGACCAGTACGTGTCCTTGAACCGCTGGTCGTCACCCCACAGCGTCCGCAGCATCGAGGGCCACGGCTTGTCGATGATCAGGTACCCGCCCGACCCGTTCGGCACGGACTTGCCCGCATCGTCCACGACATCAACCGACACGCCGGGGATCGCCTTCATCGCGGCCCCGGGCTTGCCCGCGGTCACACCAGGCAACGGCGAGATCATGTGCATACCCGTCTCGGTCTGCCACCAGGTGTCGACGACCGGCGCCTTGTTCCCGCCGATGTGCTCGCGGTACCAGACGTACGCCTCCGGGTTGATCGGCTCGCCCACGGACCCGATCACCCGCAGCGACGACAGGTCGAATTTCGCCGGGATGTCCGCACCCCACTTCATGAAGGTCCGGATCGCGGTCGGAGCGCAGTACAGGATCGACACCTTGTACTTCGCGATGATCTCCCACCACCGCCCCTGGTGCGGCGTGTCCGGCGTACCTTCGTACAGCACGGACGTGGTCGCGTTCGCGAGGGCGCCGTACACGATGTAGCTGTGCCCGGTCACCCACCCGATGTCGGCGGCCGTCCAGTACACGTCGGTCTCCGGCTTGAGGTCGAAGACGCCCCACTGCGTGTACGACGTCCCGACGAGGTACCCGCCGGTCGTGTGCAGGATGCCCTTCGGCTTGCCCGTGCTGCCGGACGTGTACATCACGTACAGCGGGTGCTCGGCGTCGAACGCTTCGGGGGTGTGGTCCACGGACTGCTTGCCGACCACGTCCTCCCACCACAGGTCGCGGCCCTCGACCATGGACGTCTCCTGGCCGGTCCGCTTCACGACGACCACGTTGCGTACGTCGGGGCACTCCTCGAGCGCTGCGTCGACCGCGGGCTTCAGCGCCGCCGGAGCCCCGCGGCGGTACCCACCGTCGGAGGTGATCACGACGCGCGCGTCGCAGTCGAGGATCCGGTCCTTCAGCGCCTCGGACGAGAAACCGCCGAAGACGACCGTGTGCGGGGCGCCGATCCGGGCGCAGGCGAGCATCGCGACCACGGTCTCGGGGATCATCGGCATGTAGATGGCGACGAGCTCGCCGGCCTGGACGTTCAGCTCGAGCAGCGCGTTCGCCGCCTGGCTGACCTGGTCCTTGAGCTGCGCGTAGGTGATCTCCCGGGTGTCGCCGGGCTCACCCTCGAAGTAGTAGGCGACCTTGTCGCCGAGCCCGTTCTCGACGTGCCGGTCGACGCAGTTGTACGCCGCGTTCAGCTTGCCGTCGGCGTACCACTTGGCGAACGGCGGGTTGCTCCAGTCCAGCACCTCGGTCGGCTCGGTGGCCCAGGTCAGCCGCTTGGCCTGCTCGGCCCAGAATGCCTCCGGGTCGGCGGCGGCGCGGTCGTACGCCTCGGCCTTGAGGTTCGCGTTCGCGGCCAGCTCGGCGGGCGGCTCGAACCGGCGCTCCTCGTGCATCAGGTTCGAGAGTGCCTCGGATGGGGCTCCGGACTGGGGTGACTCTGCATTCGTCACGTCGACGACTCCTCCTCGCTGGCTTCGGCGCGCCGGCGCGCCCGTCTACCTTTCTACCAACGCAGACCCCGCCACGGAACCGGTGTATCGACGAGTCGTTTCGAATCTGCGCCGAAGAGGACCAGTTCCGGGCCGGACGGCAGCCTCAGCGGGTGAGCAGCGTCTGGTCGGCCGCGGTCGCGGCGGTCATCAGCAGCCGGGTCCGCGTCCCGGACGGCACCTCGTACTCCGAGGTGCCACGGCAACAATCAGTCGCGGTCAGCTTGACCGTGACGACAGCGTTCGATCGCCGGAACTCGAGCACACCGGTGCTGGCCCCCTCGGCCGTGAAGACGGTCTGGAACGCGCTCTCACCGATCCCGGTCACCGGCGTGATGGCCGCGCCGTTCTTGCGGTCGTCCTCCCGGTCCCCGTCGAACCGTGTCCCAGCCGCCGGCGCGCCGCCCTTCTTCGCCGAGACGACCTGCAGCTCGATCGTCACCCGGCGCTCGACAGGTCCGCGGCGGTACGCCGACCAGAAGTGCTTACGGTCCTGCTTGTAGGCCCATTCGCAGTACTTGTACGGGATCAGGACATGCGATTCCTTCGCCTGCGCGGGGCCGATCTTGGCCCCGACGTCGGTCGCGCGGACCGCGGCCGGTCGAGGCAGGAGCTCGCAGGGCCCGAGGCCGGCGGAATATCTCGCTTCCGGTTGGGCGTGGCAGCCCGGCAGCAGAAGGAGTACGGCGGACAGGGCAACAACCGGCCTCAACGACGGCATCGGCGCAGACTAGGCCAGGCGGCGGGTCAGTTCGCCGTACGACGGAACCGATCGGACTGCTCGCGCATCGGAACTGGTTGTGAACGCCCAGCCCAACCCGCAGACGCCCGAGCCGACCGTCTTCACCGGGGAGCGCCGGAAGATCTCCCGGGCCGCCCGGCGCCGCGTCCACGCCCGCGAGCACCGCGTCCGTCGTACCCAGAAGCAGGCCCGCGCCCAGCTCCCGACCGCCTGGTAGGGCGCTACCGCTCCTGGTGGTAGGCCAGCAGCTTGCCCAGGATCGACGCCAGCCGGGTCCGGTCGGTCGCCGACAGCGGCGCGAAGATCTCGTCCTGCGCGTCGGTGACCAGCGCCGCGAGCCGCTTGTAGTGCCGGCGGCCGGCCGCGGTGATCTTGATGATGTTGCGGCGCCCGTCGGCGGGGTCGGGGCTGCGCCCGACGTACCCGTCCTCCTCCAGCTCGTTGAGCGCGGCAACCACATCGCTGCGGTCGATGAAGCTGCGCCGGCCCAGCTCCGCCTGGCTGGCCGGGCCGAACTCCACCAGCGTGGCGAGCAACCGGAAGTGGTACGCCCGCGCACCCCCAGCGGTGAACGTCTCGGTGATCGTCCGGTGCACCTGGGCCGCACTCTGCGTCAGCAGCCAACTCGGCAACCGGGTCAGCGCGCTCGGGGTCTGCTCGTCCACGGGCGCAGTCTAGACATTGACAGGACCTACAACGGGCGCGCTGCTGCGGATTCACGAGGCTGAGACAATCCAGTTGCTCCCGGCCACGAGCCTGGGTGGCTAGGACTCGCGGGCGTCGAGTAACTCGTCCCAGTGTTTCTCGGTCCATGCGCAGACTGCATCGAGGGGGCCGAGGAGGCTGCGGCCGAGGTCGGTGAGCTGGTACGTGACTCGCCGGGAGGGCTCGTCGTACGCCGTCCGCAGCACGAACCCGTCGCGCTCGAGCGTGCGGAGCGACTGGGTCAGCACCTTCGGGCTCACTCGGTGCAAGGGCACGCGCAGCTCGGAGTACCGCCGCGGGCCACCCTCGAGGCACCGGATCACCAGCCCGGCCCACTTGTCGCCGCCCACCCGGAAGGGCAGCAACGACGACGGACAGATCTCCTCGAACATGTCCGCCCGCAATGCCTCCACCTCACCAAGGTATCCGATCGGTAACCACCCCACCTCCTACCGTTTCCAGCCCCGACACCAGGAGGTTGCAGTGAGCAAGATTCTCGTCATCGGCGCCCGCGGCCGAGCCGGCCGCGCCGCCATCGAGGAGGCCCGCCGCCGAGGCCACGAGGTCACGGGCGTCGCCCGTCGAAGCCCCGAGCTCACCGGCGTCACCGGCGTCACCGGTTCGGAGGGAGGAGCGGGCGACGGTGAGCTCGCCGACAGGATCCGCACCGGAGACGTGACCGACGCTGCCGGCATGGCGATCCTTGCGACCGGACACGACGCGGTGGTCGCAGCCGTGTACGACGGCAGTTCCGACCCGTCCACGTTCTTCCCAGCGGCCGCGCGCGCCCTGGTCTCGGCTCTGGAGAAGGCTGCCGTACCTCGGCTGATCTGGGTCGGACTGGCCTCGATCCTCCCGACCGCGAACGGCGTACTGCTGATGGATCGGCCCGGGTATCCCCAGGAGTACCGACCGTTCTATCTGGCGCACCAGACCGTTCTGGACATCTTCCGGTCCTCCGGTCTGGACTGGGTCTCCATCGCTCCCGCCGGCGACTTCGACCACACCGAGGCACCCCGCGGCAGCTACCAAGTCGCCCCTGCTGACGCCACCGCCCAGATCACCTACGCCGACCTGGCCGTCGCGCTGATCGACGAGATCGACCACCCCACTCACCACGCCACCGCCATCGGAGTGGTCTAACTTGCCTACTCGCTCGCCGGCCTGTCCGCCGGTTAGGTTCGGCGCATGCCTGGCGCCGAGGAATACCTGACCAAAGCCCTGCAACTGGCTCACCAAGCAGCAGATTCCCAGCTGGGTGCGATCCGCGTCGCCGCCAACCTGGTCGCCGACGCCTTGTCCGCCGGCCACACCTTCTGGGTCTTCGGCACCGGCCACAGCCACGCGCTGGCCGAAGAACTCTACGGCCGAGCCGGCGGCCTGGCCGACGTACGAGCCATCCTCGAACCAAGCCTCATGCTCCACGAAGGCCTCCAGAAAAGCTCCCTCCTGGAACGCCTCCCAGGCCTGGCCGAAGCCCTGCTGCAAACCCACCCGGTAGCAGCCGACGACGTCGTCCTCATAGCCTCGAACTCCGGCCGAAACGCCGTCCCCGTCGAATTCGCCCTAGGATCCCGCGACCGCGGCGCCAAAGTCATCGCCCTGACCTCGATGGACCACTCGACAGCAACCACCTCGCGTGCCCCCAGCGGCCTGCACCTCTACGAAACCGCCGACGTAGTAATAGACAACTGCGGTCTCCCCGGCGACGCGATCATCACCGTCCCCACCGTTCCCGAACCAACCGGGCCCACCAGCACCATGATCGGCGCCCTACTGCTCCAGGCCCTGACAGTAGAGGTAGTCACCACCCTCGCAACCCGCAACCAACCCCCCAACATCCTCCGCAGCCTCAACATCTAGCGCCCTGTGGCCGGTGGTGGGAGGTAGCGGGCGGCGGTGAGGGCCAAGGCGGCGAGGATGCAGGTGGCAGCCGCTGTCCGGATCAGTGGGGTGTAGCCGAGGGTGGTGGCGAGAGCGGCGGCGGCAAGGGGCGCGGTTGCGGTAGCGATGGTGATTGGCGTGCCGAGGATGCCGGCGATCGTGGCGTAGTCGTGGTCGCCGTACCGGTCGAGGACGATGGCTGGTTTTGCGAGGGAGGCGACTCCGAAGCCGAGGCCGAAGGCGGTCAGACAGGCGGCGGCGCCGGCGATGCTGTGGCCGGCGGCGGGCAGGAGTACGAGGGCGGCGCCTTGCACGCACACGATGACGGCGGTAATCGAGGTGATGGACAACCATCGGCGCAGGATCGTGACCGTGACGCGGCCGGTCACCGACAGCAGGCCGAGGAGACCGGTCAGTCTTGCGGCGGTCGTGGGCGTGTGTCCGAGCCAGGTCAGGTAACTGACGAGGTGTACGCCGATGACCGCGAGCGCCGAGCTGTGCAGGACGAACGCGACTGCGAGCAGCCAGAAGCCCGCGTCGCGCAGTACTCGGCCGGGGCGAGCCGTGGGTGATTGGCGCGGTGCAGGTGGCGGCGCGGAACGCAGTACGAACGCATGCAGGGGGATGGTCGCGACAGCGACTACGGCGGCCAGGACGACCAGGGCATGCCGCCAGCCGTAAGCGTGGATGAGCTGGCCCGTGAGCGGGATGAAGATCGAGCTCGCGAATCCAGCCACGAGCGTCACGCCGAGGAGAGCCGTCGTACGGCGTTCCGGTGCTGTGACGGCGACGATGACCGCGAACGCCGGCGGATAGAGCACCATCGCCGACGCGACACCGAGGGCAACGAATACGACGTACAGCTGGCCCGGCGACTGCACCCGCGACCACCCCAGCAACGATGCGGCAGCGATAGCCGCGCCAACAGTCATCAGCGCGTGACCGCCGTGCCGGTCGAGCCAGCGCCCGACCGGGACGCCAAGGACCGCGCTGACGAGCGATGCCGTCGTCAGGGCACCGGTTGCGACAGTCGTCGAGATCCCCAGCGCGGTGCGCATCGGATCGAGCAAGGCGCTGAACGCGTAGTACAGCGTGCCGTAGCTGATGGTCGTGGTGATCGCGAGTGCTGCCACCACGTCACGCCGGATACCTCCGCGACCGCTGGTCGTGCGGGCGGTCGCGGAGGTTGCCGGAGGCATCAGCCGCAGCAGCCCGAGGACTTGGTGGTGTCGTCCTCGATGACCGTCAGCAGGCCGCCGCTGATGCCGGTGGCGAGTCCGCGGGCGGCGGGGGTGGCGACCGCTTGCGGCGCCGGGCCGCAGCAGCCGCCGGTCTCGTCGGACGTAGCGCCGTACGCGAGGTTGGAGGAACAGACTCCGGTCTCAGGCAGGTTGAGCTGGACGTCGCGCGCGGCTTCCCAGTCCCCGGCCAGGGCGGCGACGACCGACCGCGCCTGCTCGTAGCCCGTTGCCAGTAGGAACGTCGGCGCGCGGCCGTAGGACTTCGCGCCGATTGCGTAGTACCCGGGCTCGGGGTGCGCCAGCTCGTCGACACCGTGCGGAGGCACGGTGCCGCAGGAGTGCTTGTTGGGGTCGATCAGCGGCGCGAGGGCGCGGGTGGAGCCGAGGATCGGGTCGAGGTCCAGGCGCAACTCGGACACCATGTCGTGGTCGGGCCGGAAGCCGGTGGAGTTGACCACCGTGTCGGCGACGACCCGGCGCTCACCCGCGGCCAGCTCGACCCGTCCATCGGCCGTACGGTCGACGGCTTCGATGCGGAACGAGCTCACCAACTCGACGCGGCCGGACTGCACCAGCCTCTTCAGTCGGCTGCCCAAGGCACCGCGCGCGGGGAGCTCGTCGGCCTCGCCACCGCCGTACGTCCGGGCCTGGTCCGTGCCGCGCACGACCCACACCACTTCTGTCCCGGGCACCTCCTGCGCCAGCTCGCCGAGGTCCAGCAGCGTCGTCGCGGCCGAGTGTCCGGCGCCGACGACCGCGGTACGGCGACCTGCGTAGCGCTCCCGGTCCGCGCCGAGTACGTCGGGGAGCGCGTGCGCGATGCCGCCGTACGCCGCCACCTCGCCGCCGTAGGCCTCGCCGCCGTACGCCGCCTCGCCGCGGGCCGGGATGCCGGAGGCGCCGAGGACGTTCGGCTTGCGCCAGGTGCCGGCGGCGTCGACCACGGACGACGCGAGCAGTTCGGTCCCGTCGGCCAGCCGGATCAGGAACGGCGCGGCCTCCCGCCCAGCACTGCGGACTCGATCGAAGCCGACCCTCGTCACCGCGACCACGCGGGCGTTGTAGCGGATCCGGTCGTTCAACGCCGGCGTCTTCGTCAGCGGCTCCAGATACGCGTCGATGAGGTCACCACCGGCGGGCAGCACGCCAAGGTCGGGCTCGGTCCAGCCCGCTTGCTCCAGCAGTCGCCGGGCCGCGCTGTCGATGTCGTAGCGCCACGGGCTGAAGAGCTTCACGTGCCGCCATTCCTCGATCGCCGCCGCGACCCCCGGACCGGATTCCAGTACGACGAAGTCCAGGTCCCGCTCCGCGAGGTGCGCGGCGGCGGCCAGGCCGATCGGCCCCGCACCGATGACGACCACCGGCGCCGCTGTTCGTTCGCCCACGATCCAACCCCTATCTAGAAGATCATCGAAACAACAGCAGCTTGCCTGCTGATTAGACAGGAGTCAAGATAGATCCATGTCGAAACAGGAGATTGCCCTGACGCCCGTCGCCGGCGGCGGTTGCTGCGCGCCGATCTCCGATGCGGCGCTGGATGCGGCCGGAGCCACGGAGGGCGCGGCGGTCTTCAAGGCGCTCGCCGATCCGATCCGGCTGCGACTGTTCTCGATCATCACGTCCGCGGGGGACGAGGTGTGCGTGTGTGATCTGACGCCGCAGTTCGACGTCAGTGGTCCGACGATCTCGCACCACCTCAAGGTCCTCCGCGAGGCCGGCCTCGTCGACTGCGAGCGACGCGGGACCTGGGTCTACTACTGGCCGGTGCCCGAACGCCTGAAGTGGATCTCCACCCTGCTGACCGCCCCGGAGCTCGCGCACTGACCTGTCGGCTTGACCCAGCTCTAATACCTCAGTAAATATTGAGTCAATGAACACTGATCTGACATCGCGAGCTCGCGTCCACGCGGCCCTCGGCGACCCGGCACGCCTGGCGATCGTTGACACGTTGGTAGCCGGCGATGTCGCGCCCGGCGAGCTGGGTACTGCGCTGGACCTGCCGACCAACCTGGTTGCGCACCATCTGAAGGTGCTGGAGGAGGCCGGCCTGATCACGCGGACACGATCCGAGGGCGATCGTCGGCGTACCTATGTGCGACTGTTGCCTGAGGCACTGTCCGTCATCGCCTCCCCCGCCCTGATCGCAGCGAAGCGAGTCGTCTTCGTCTGCACGCAGAACTCGGCTCGCTCGCAACTCGCCGCGGCGATCTGGTCTCGGCGCAGCCACGTACCCGGCGTCTCCGCAGGCACCCAGCCGGCCGAGCGAGTCCACCCGCGCGCACTGAAGGTCGCGCGTCGCCACCGACTGGACTCCACTGGCTGGCGTACGGCGCACCTCGACGACGTCGTACGGCGTGACGACCTCCTCGTCGCGGTCTGCGACAACGCCTACGAGCACCTGCCACCCGAACAGCGTCCGCGGCTGCACTGGTCGGTGCCCGATCCCGCGCCCATCGACACCGACGCAGCCTTCGAAGCGGCGTACAACGAACTCTCCGGCCGCATCGACCGCCTGTCAGCGGCCATCTCAACGAGCCACAGATGACGGCACCTCTCTGGCGGCGCGCGCTCGCCGAAGGACTCGGCACCGGCCTCCTCGTCACCGTCGTGGTCGGCTCGGGGATCGCCGCTGCATCCCTGTCCCGCAACGACCTCGGCCTCCAACTCCTGGAGAACGCCTTCGCAACCGCGCTCGGACTGGCGGTCCTGATCCTGATGCTCGGCCCGGTGTCCGGCGCGCACTTCAACCCGGTCGTGTCCGCGGCCGACTGGTGGCTCGGACTCCGTACGGGCAACGGCCTGCCCCTGCAGGAACTGCTGGCCTACATCCCCGCGCAGATCGCCGGTGGAGTCGTGGGAGCGATCCTGGCCAACCTCATGTACGGCGGCGCCGCGGTGTCCTGGTCGACGACGCATCGCGGGGCCGGCCACCTGTACCTCGGTGAGGTTGTCGCCACCGCGGGACTGATCCTGCTCATCTTCGCGCTCGCCGCAACGAACCGCGCTTCGCTGGCACCCGTTGCCGTGGGCGCCTACATCGGGTCGGCGTACTGGTTCACGTCGTCCACCTCGTTCGCGAACCCGGCAGTCACCATCGGGCGAGCGTTCAGCAATACCTTCGCCGGCATCGCACCCAGCTCGGTCCCCGGCTTCGTCGCCTTCCAGATCCTTGGTGCCGTCGTCGGGCTCGGGCTGCTCGCGTTGCTCTATCCCCACGCCGGCCGCGCCGCCGGCGACGCCGTGACTTCACACACCGAAACCGTGGGAGCAGCTTCGTGAGCAAGCCGAGTGTTCTCTTCGTTTGCGTCCACAACGCCGGCCGTTCGCAGATGGCCGCGGGCTGGCTGCGCCACCTGGCCGGCGACCGCGTCCAGGTCCGGTCCGCCGGTTCCGAGCCCGCTCGTCAGATCAACCCTGTAGCAGTCGAGGCAATGCGCGAGGTAGGCATCGACATCACTGAGGCCGTCCCGCAACTCCTCAAGGCCGAAACCGTCCAAGACAGCGACGTCGTAGTCACCATGGGCTGCGGAGACGCCTGCCCCTTCTACCCCGGCAAACGCTACGAAGACTGGGTGCTCACCGACCCAGCCGGCCAACCAATCGAGACAGTCCGCCAAGTCCGCGACGAAATCCGCACGCACATCGAAAATCTCCTGGCGGACCTACTGCCGTCCTGACCTACACACCCGGCAAATCGCTAGGCCGAGCGAACGATATCGATCGAAACCTCCACGGCCCGAACAGCCCCTCTGTTCTCGAGCCAGTGCACTGTCCGACGATCCTCAGGCCACCCAGGCCCAGGCCCGTAGTCGGTCGCGATGCCGTCCCGATGGTCAGTAATGGTCCCCTCGAGCACATAAACAGACCCCGGCCGCCCCACATGATCATGAACCGGCCCAAAAACCGCCCCCGCCGCAAACGTAAACCGCCGCGTCCGAAGCTGATACCCCTCCATCCCCGCCACCTCGCCCCCAAGCTCAACCACCGAAAGCAACTCCACCGAAACACCCGTTGTCTCCGGCACCACCTGCTCATCACTCATCGCGCTGTCCTCCCCGTAAAAACCTCGCCCAACCAGGCCGGCGATCCATCGTGATCCCACCCCCGACAAATCCACAACCCACCTCGCCGACCTCGCAGCTCGGGGTGTTTCAGGTCCAGGTGTTGTCGGCCTGCGGGTCCACGGCAAACTGCATAAGTGGTCCGATGTCGTCTGGATTTCTGTCGAGCCGCCGCAGCGAGTCGAGGTACGCCGCCCGCTGCTCCTCGAGGCCTACCTGCAGATGTGCTCCCCAGGAGAAGCAGTCCTCCCCCAGACCCAGGCCAAGCGCAAGTTCTTCGGCGATGATGCGCGCGTGCCGTCCATTGCCGTTCTGGAACGGGTGGATCTGAACCGTTCGGTGATGCAGCCGCAGGATCACCTCGGCTGGGCTGAAGGTCTGATTCTCGACCCAGTACGCCGCGTCGCCAATTGCAGCAGGCCAGTCCTCCCGGATTCGATAGGGCTCGATCCCAACGCTGAGCTCACGGGTGCGAACGCGCCCGGCCCAAGCCCACACCTGGTCGAACATCCGCCGATGAATCTCGCATTGCCCAGGAACTGACAGCAGGTCAGGCACATCGAGTGCCTCGTCCCGAATCCAGAACCGGGCATCGGCGATGTTGCGGCTTTCGATGTCGTTGAGCTCAGCCATCGTTTCGATGCCCTGATGAGGCGCCAGAAGGTACTGCCGGTCCTCCTCCTCAACCGGCGTGGCTCCGTATGGCTGGTTGAGCGGGTCGAACACGCTCACAGGCAGCACACCTTCACGGTCGGCGCCTCCACCACAGCACGCCCACAACCGACCGCGCCTCTCACAGGGTCTCGAGCAGGCGTTCCGTGGCCTCATTGACGGAGCGCTCAGCAGCCGCTTCGCTGACCAACTGCGCCTCGAGCGCCATGTGCCGGTTGACACGGCCAACCATTCGTTCAGCCGTCTGACGAGCGATCTGATGCGTCTCCTCGTCGCTCAACACCCCGCGCCGATGCGCGTCTCGCACCTTCGCCCAGGCAGAGTGCGGCCGCTTGTCCGGATTCACGTAGGCGAGCTTGACCTTGGTCAGTTGCGCAAGCAGCTCTGGCACCGAGATGTCATCGACCAGCTTGCGGCTCATCAGCTCGTCGACAGTGACTGCCAGCGACCGAGGACGGGCAACTGCATCCGCCAACCATCGCGAAATCTGCGCTTGTGAGGTCCCCAACGCCTCAGCGACAGCGTCCTGGCTACAGCCGGCCCCCACCTGCTCAACCGCAAACCGCCGCTGATCCAGCTCCACCAGCTCTCGCCGCGCCCGAACCCGCGCAGCCTCATGCGCGGCGCGCGCACTCAGCACAGACTTCCGAACAGGCATCAGCCACCCCTTCTCATTCAATTTGAATGATAACAGGCCCTTGAGTTCTCATGCACAGGCTTAGGTGACATGCACACGGCCTGGACCACCATCCGCGGAACGGGCGGGCAGCTTTATTGACCAGGGTGGCGCGAGGTAGTCGCGGGCGTGGGGTTGTCTAGGTGGCTCGGTAGGCGACGGTTATGTCGTAGCGGTCTGAGCGGTAGACGGAGCGGCCGAATTCTATGACTTCGCCGTTGGCGGTGCGGGGGGCCGAGGTGATGATCAGGCAGGGGGTGGTGGTGCCGATTTCGAGGAGTTCGGCGTCTACCGGGTCGGGTGGGGCGGCGACGATGGAGGCGGAGACCATGCCGAGCGTCACGGCGTACCGGCTGGAGAGTTCGTTGTAGAGGGACTTCTCGGCGAAGTCGGTCTCGTCCAGGCCGGGGTAACGGTGCAGGGAGAGGGCCGTGCGTTCGATCGCCATCGGCTCGCCGTCGGCGGTGCGGAGGCGGACGAGGTGCAGGACCGGGGTGCCGACGGGTTCCTCGAGCTCCCGGGCGAGGTCCTCGTCGGCGGCACCGACGCGGTGCTCCAGGACCTTGGCGCCGGGCTGGATGCCGCGGTTGATCATGTCCTGGCTGAAGGACGAGGCGAGCATCCGGGACGGGCGCGGCTCGGCGACGAAGGTGCCGCCGCCGGGGCGGCGGGCGGCCAGGCCCTCGGCGACCACGCGGTCCACCTCCTGCCGGACGGTCATCCGGGCGACGCCGAAGCGCTCGGCCAGGACGCGCTCGGACGGCAGCACGGTGCCGACGGCCAGCGATCGGGTGAGGTTCTCCAGAATCTCGCGGATCTGGTCACCCTTCGGCCGATCGGTGCGCAGCTCCGTCGGGAGTTCGGCGAGGTCGCCTGGGTTGTTCCTTGGGCGGGCCATGAGGTCAGTATCCCTGGGAATCTGCCCGGCAAACCGGTTGCCGGGGGACGCGTGCCGCGGTGCTTCGTACCGCGTAAAGCCGCCCGGACCACACTGTCCCGGACGATCTTGTCAGCCCGACTGTAACGTCCAGTGCCACCTCACGGCCAGTGACGATCCACCGCACTCAGCCAATTCCAAGCAAGGTACTTTTAGCGCTATGACCCCGGGACAGTTCGTGCAGGAGACCTCGTCCGCCGGCGAGTGGAAGCGCCAGGGGAACAGATTCACCGGCCGGATCAGCAAAGACTCCACCGCCGCCCCCGGCGCAGGCCCCGACGACCAGGGTCGCTGGCCGGTCGAGCCGGGTCGGTACCGGCTGATCGTCAGCCTCGCGTGCCCTTGGGCGCACCGCTCGATCATCGTACGGCGGCTGCTCGGCCTCGAGGACGCGATCAGTCTCGCCGTCGTCGACCCGGTCCGCGACGAACGCGGCTGGCGGTTCACGCTCGACCCTGACGGCCGCGACCCGGTGCTCGGCATCGCGTTCCTCGCCGAGGCGTACCAGCGCTCGGACCCGGCGTACGACGGACGCGTGACGGTGCCCGCGATCGTCGACACGTTGACCGGCGAGGTGGTCACGAACGACTACCCGCAGATCACGCTCGACCTCTCCACCGAGTGGACGGAGTACCACCGCCCCGACGCACCGCGGCTGATCCCCGAGGACCGCGCGGAGATGGACCAGCTGATCGACGAGATCTACCGCGACGTGAACAACGGCGTGTACCGCGCCGGCTTCGCGACCAGCCAGGAGGCGTACGAGGCGGCGTACGACGCCCTCTTCGCGCGGCTCGACGCGCTCGAGGAGCGGCTGGGCGACCGCGACTACCTGCTGGGCGACACGCTCCGGGAGGTCGACATCCGGCTCTTCACCACGCTGGTCCGGTTCGACGCGGTGTACCACGGTCACTTCAAGTGCAACCGGCAGAAGCTCACCGAGTTCCCCAACCTCTGGGCGTACGCGCGCCGCCTCTACCGGCTCCCGAACTTCGGCGAGACCGTCGACTTCGACCAGATCAAGCGGCACTACTACGTGACGCACCACAACATCAACCCGACCGGCATCATCCCCAAGGGCCCGGACCCGGCGGTGTGGGTCACACCTTGAGCGCGGACACCGCCCCGTCGACGCCGGCCCGTAGCTGCGCCCGCGTCGCCCCGGACCGCGACCGCAGGTTCACCGCGTAGGCGAGCAACGTCAGCATCTCCGCCGCATCCCGGACCGACACCCCGGCATGCAACTCACCGTTGCGCTCAGCAACAGTCAACGCGTTGGCAAAGGCATGCCGCAGTACGGCGTGATGCTCGGCCAGCAACGCCTGTACGGCGGACCGCGGGCTCTCGGTGTGCGCATTCGCCACCAGGCAGCCCCACCCGGCGAACTCGCCCGTGCACCGCAGCCGCAGCAACCGGTCGAAGAACGCGCTCACCGCCACCAGACCTCGATCGTCGGACGCCAGCCGCTCGAACATCGGCCGCGACCGCTGATCCAGGTACCGCTGGACCGCCGCCGCGTACAGCTCGTCCTTGCCGCCGAACGCGTTGTACAGGCTCGACCGGCTCAGCCCCGTCGCCGCGACCACGTCCTGGATCCCGGTCGACGCGACCCCGCGCCGCCAGAACAGCAGCTCGGCCGCGGTCAGCGCCGCCGCCTCGTCGAAGTGTTTGACATCCGCCACGTCGACGAGTCTATCTTGGAACGACCGATCCAAGATAGGGAGTCGCCGTGGACATCGACGTACTGGTGCTGGACGTCAACGAGACGCTGACCGACCTGGAGCCGCTCCGGGACCGGTTCGCCCAGGCCGGGCTACCCAGGGAGAGTCTCGACGTGTGGTTCGCGGCGACGTTGCGGGACGGTTTCGCGCTGACGGCGGCCGGGGCGTACGCAGAGTTCCGGACGATCGGCGCGGACATCCTCACGGAGCTGCTGGGTGTCAGCGACGAGGAAGTGGTCAACGAGGTGCTGAAAGGATTCACCACCCTTCCCTTGCATCCGGATGTGGCGCCGGGTCTGACCAGGATCCACGAGGCCGGCATCCGGATCATCACCCTGACCAACGGTTCCGCGGCGATGTCGCAGCAGGTGTTCGCCGACGGCGGCATCCTCGACCTGCTCGAGCACCGCCTGGACGTCGGCGTGCCGCAGCGCTGGAAGCCGCACCCCGACTCCTACCGGCACGCCGCCGACGTCTGCGGGGTTCCCGTCGAACGCATGGGCCTGGCCGCCGTCCACCCCTGGGACATCGACGGCGCCCAGCGCGCCGGTCTCACCGGCATCCACATCGACCGCCGGAAGACGCCGTACCCCAAAGCCTTCCGCACGCCGGACGTCACGGTGCCGGACTTCCAGGCCCTCGCCGAGGCCCTTCCGGCGAAGGAGAGCTAGCGCGCCCTTCCGGTAAAGTGGTTCGTGGTGCGCCGGGAAGTCTGGTCGGCTCCGTCCGACCGACCCCGAAACGAAGGGCTGATCATGAGCCAGCACCCTCGGATCCGGCAGAAGAAGCGCGCATTTCCCCGCATCCTGGGCCGCGAGCGAGCATTCCTCGCCAACACGCTGCGGGCCGAGACGACCGGTGGCCTCCTGCTACTCGCTGCCGCCGCGGTTGCGCTCGCCTGGGCCAACTCGCCATGGCAGGATACCTACCACCACCTCCGCGACACCCAGCTCGGCCCGCTCACCGTCGAGGCCTGGACCTCCGACGGCGCCCTCGCGCTGTTCTTCTACCTGGCCGGCGTCGAGCTGAAGCGCGAGCTCGTGGTCGGCACGCTCTCGAAGTTCGGCGAGGCGGTCGTCCCGGTGGTCGCCGCCATCGCCGGGATGGTGCTGCCGGCAATCATCTACCTCGGCATAAATCTTGCTGCCAGCAACGGAAAGCCGAAGGGCTGGGCGGTGCCGACGGCAACGGACATCGCCTTCGCCCTCGCCGTCCTCGCCATCGTCGGATCCTCCCTGCCGAGCGCGCTCAGAGCGTTCCTGCTCACCCTCGCCGTGGTCGACGACTTCGGCGCGATCCTGGTGATCGCCGTGTTCTTCTCGCACGGCTTCCACCTGCTCTCCCTCCTGATAGCCCTGGCGCTGATCGCCGTCTGCTACCTGCTCCAGAAACGCAGGATCCGTACGCCGTTCCTCTACATCCCGATCGCCGTCGCCGCCTGGTGGTTCATGCACGAGTCCGGCATCCATGCCACGATCGCCGGCGTCGCACTCGGCCTGGTCACGCGGGTCGTCGCCGACAAGGACGAGGAGCACGCCCCCGCCGAGCGCGTCGAGCACCGGCTCCGGCCCTGGTCGGCGGGCATCGCCGTACCCCTGTTCGCCCTCTTCGCTGCCGGGGTGACGCTGAGCGGGCACGCGGTTCGGACCATGCTCACCGACCCGGTCGCGATCGGGATCGCGGCCGCCCTCCTGATCGGCAAGGCCGTCGGTGTCTTCGGCGGATCGTGGCTGACCGCCCGCTTCACGAAGGCCGAGCTGAACTCCGACCTCGCCTGGCGGGACGTCGGCGCGGTCTCGGTGCTCGCCGGCATCGGGTTCACCGTCGCGCTGCTGATCGCGCAGCTCGCGTTCGGTCACGACCTCGCCCAGGTCGAGCGGGCGAAGGCGGCCGTTCTGGTCGGCTCGGTGCTCGCCGCGCTGATCGCCGTACTGCTTCTCACCCGGCGCAACCGCGCGTACGCCGACTGACCGCCCGGCACAAAAGGTAGTGTCGGAGCACGGACGCCCGGGAAGGAGTGCCATGTCGATGGGGCAGAACGGGGACGAGCCCACGGTCGGCCAGCTCGTCGCGAACGCCAGCAAGGACCTGTCCGACCTGGTGCGCAGCGAGCTCGAGCTCGCCAAGACCGAGCTGAAGAAGACCGCGGTCGCGGCCGGGACGGGTGCCGGGATGTTCGCGGCGGCCGCCTTTCTGGCGCTGCTCGCGGTGATCCTGCTCTGCATCGCGGCGGCCTACGGGCTGACCGCGGCCGGGCTGCACCCGGCGATCGCGTTCCTGATCGTGGCCGGGGCGTTCCTGGTGATCGGTGGCGTGCTGGTGCTGATCGGGATGCGCGCGCTGAAGGGCGCGAAGGCACCCGAGCGGACAATCAAGAGCGCGCAGGAGTCGGTCGAGGCGCTGAAGGCGATCGGCAAGGGCGACGACGACAAGCGCGCCGCGCTCCCCGAGTCGGGCGTACGGCGCTGAGTCCGGCGGGTGTCGTCGACCTGCTGGTCGACGGCCCCTGGTCGCACTCGCTGGTGGCGGCCAACGGGGCACGGTTCCACGTGGCCGAGTGCGGTGCTGCGGACGACCCGCTCGTGCTGTTCCTGCACGGGTTCCCTGAGTTCTGGTGGGCCTGGCGGCACCAGCTGCCCGTGGTGGCCGCTGCTGGGTACCGCGCGGTCGCGATGGACCTGCGCGGCTACGGCGCCAGCGACAAGACGCCACGCGGGTACGACCCGTACACCGCGGCCTCAGACGTCTCCGGGGTGATCCGGTCGCTCGGTGCGACGGACGCGATCATCGTCGGGCACGGGTGGGGTGGCTTCATCGGCTGGTCGGCCGCCGTGCTGACACCGCGGCAGGTGCGTGGGCTCGCGGCGGTGTCAGCGCCGCATCCGTTGCTGCTGGCGCGGTCCGGGCTGAGGCAGGCGCTGACCCGCAATGCCTGGTTCCAGCTGCCGATCCTGCCCGAGCGGCGACTGCTGGCTCAGGACGGGATTCACATCGAGCGTCTACTGCGTGCCTGGGCTGCGCCCGGCGGGACCTTCCCCGACGCTGAGGCGTCGAGAAGGTACCGCGCCGCGCTGCAGGTGTGGCCGGCTCCGCACTGTGCGCTCGAGTATCACCGGTGGTTCGCGCGGTCACGGCTGCGGCCGGACGGGCGCAAGTACTCCGCCCAGATGCGTACGCCGGTCGCCGTACCGGTCCTGCAGCTGCACGGCGCTCAGGACTCGGCCATCTCCCCTACCGCGACCACGCCACCGGAGCTGGTCACGGCTCCGCTCCGCCACGAACTCATCACCCCAGCCGGCCACTTCCCCCACGAGGAAGCACCGGAGCTGTTCAACAGGCTTCTGGTGGACTGGTTGCGATAGCGCATGGCATGGTCCCGGCCTCCAGACCGACTCCAGTCGCGACCGTCCAGACACCGCTAGCCTGCTGCAGGACGTAGTGCGCGACCCGGGCCAAGCCGCAACCGTCGTGCAGGGTGAGCTGGACCTGTTGCCGATCGCCCTTGGGGACGACCGGGCCGACGATGACGATCGCGGCACGCTGGGGACGGCAGGACTGGACCCGCGTGCCGCCGGCGGCGACATCCCAGCGCACCGGGGCGACCTTCGTCACCGCCTGCTCGATCCCTGCCTTGTCTGCGTCGCTGAAGGTCACCGGGGTGGCCCTCGACTGGGGTGTGGCCCCCTGGTAGGTGGTGGCCAGCGGCTGTGAGGAGGGCCAGGCGTTCCGCGAGATCACCTCGACCTCCGTCCAGCCTCCGGACGGCTGGTACCGGCTCGCCAGCGTTGCGATCGCCACACCCCAGACGTCACCGAGTTCGCTGTGCGCGGGGGTAGCTGCCGGCGGCGCCGGGTGGGACGGGCGGTCGGCGCCGTACAGGACGCCGGCGAGGACCGCGAGTACGGCGGCCGCCGCGAGCAGGACCGGCACCGGCGACCGCCGGCGTTTGGTTGCCTCAGGCAAGTGATCGAGCAGGCGCTCCTGCTCCGTGAAGGTTTCCCGGAGGAGGTCGCCGAGCTCGGCGTCGGTCAGGTCGGGCATGTCAGGAGTCCTCTGTGGGGAGGCTGGTGCGGAGGGTGGCCAGGGCGCGGGCGGCGTTGGAGCGGACGGTGCCCGCGGAGACGCCGAGCAGCTCGGCGATCTCGGCGTCGGGCAGGTCCTCGTAGTACCGCAGCACCAGGACCGCGCGTTGCTTGCGGGGCAGGACGGACAGCAAGCGCCAGGCGGCGTCGCGCTGGGCCTGACGGGCGCTGATGTCCTCGGTGGTCGGATGCTCGATCGGCTCCGCGAGCGGTACTTCGCCGTTCTTGAGCAGGCGGCGCCAGCTGAGGAACTCGTTGACCAGCATGGTCCGCAGGTACGCCTCGGGATGGTCCAGCGTGCCGATCCGCTCCCACTTGCGATGGGCGCGGGCGAACACGGTCTGGACCAGGTCCTCGGCGGTGTGCACGCTTCCGCTCAGCATCAGCCCGAGACGCAGCAGCGGCCGCTCGCTCGACCGCACCAGGGCGTCGTATGAGAGCGGATCCGTCGTCACCGTCACACCCCTTGAATGCGGCGGCCGGTCAGGTTTGCTGCATCACGTACACGATTGGGTTGAGACTTCCTGGGTTGCCGTGGTGCCGTCGCGGGCGTCGTCGGAGACCTGCTCGGCGGTGAGCACGTAGCCGGTGCGGTTGTCCTCGACCGAGGCGGCGAAGACCACGCCATACACGGTGCCCTTGGGCGAGAGCAGCGGGCCGCCGGAGTTGCCGGGGCGGACCGAGGCCCAGATCGAGAACGCTTCGCGGGTGACCGTCTTGTCGCCGTAGATGTCGGGGCCGCGGAGGCGTTCCTCGGACCGGATCCGGGCCGGCTCGGAGTCGAACGGGCCGTTCTCCGGGTAGCCGAGCACGACCGCCGAGTCGTCGCCCTTGCCGGTGTAGTCGAAGGCCAGCGGCTTCTCGGTCAGCTTCGGCACGTACAGGATCGCGATGTCGACCTCGGGATCGAACACGACGACCCGGCCGTCGTACTTCTTCCCGTTCACCTCCACCTGCGGCGAGGTCACGCCGGCGACCACGTGTGCGTTCGTCATCACCCGCTGCGGTGCGTAGACGAAGCCGCTGCCCTCGAGCCCACGCGAGCAGCTCGCCACACCAGTCACCTTGGCGATCCGCGAGTACGCCGTACGCACCAGCGGCTGCCGCGCGATCGCGCTGTCCGGCGGCTGGGTATCGCGGATGCGCTCCGGGACGAACGGATCGAGGAACCGCGGGAACAGGTCCGTGTTGACCACGTCGTTGAACGACTGCAGCGCCCGGTCCGCACTGTCCGGCAGTACTTCGTCGACCTTGGCGAGCACCTGGGAACCGCGGACGGCCGACGTCACGCTGGGGATCCGCGCGCCGCTCACCGCGACCCCGAGGACCCACGACACGATCAGCACCGACGCCGCAGCCAGGGCCGCACCGCCCAGCGCATCGAGGAACCGGATCGGTTTCCAGGACAGCCTGTTCCGGACCTTGGACCCGATGAGCGCACCGAGCGTTCGCCCGATCGACGCCAGCACCACCACGAGCACCAGCGCGACGAACGAGACCGTCACGCTCGGTGAGAAGTTGTCCAGGATCTTCGGCACGCCCCACACGCCGATCGCGGCGCCGCCGAGCAGGCCGAGCGTGGCGCACGCCCCCAGCACGAAGCCTTCGATGTACCCGGAGATCGCTACCAGCGCGGTCACGATCAGCAACGCCCAGTCGAGCTTGCTCACTCCACACCTTCCGGCTCGTCGCCTGCCAGCGGGCCCAGGTCGTGCTCGATGGCGGTCATCCGCCGCACGTCCTCCGGCCGTCGGCCCTCGCTCCGCCAGGCCGCCTCGACCAGTCGGTCGGGCAACGGTACGACGACCGAGGGGTCCCAGTCTTGCTGCCACCCACCGAGCAGCAGCAATTTGTCCAGCAGGCCGGCGGTGAAGCCCCAGATGTAGAGGTCACCGACGGTGAACGCCGGTCCGGTGAAGCCGGACGGGTGCAGGCAGCTGATCCGGTTGGCCGGGTCGGCCAGCGCGGCGATCGGCACCCGGTGCACCGAGGCGACCTCGGCCGGGTCGACGACCGCGACCGGTGACGGCTCCCGCCACCAGGCCAGCACGGGCGTCACGCCGAAGTTGCTGACCGGCACCCACAGCGCCGGCCAGAGCGCGAACGGTACGACGCCGGCGGGATCGAGGCCGGTCTCCTCCTCGGCCTCCCGTAGCGCGGTCCGGACCGGGGTGCCGTCGGTCGGGTCGACACCGCCACCGGGGAAGGCCATCTGCCCGGCATGCTTGCGAAGCGTCCAGGCGCGCTCGGTGAGCAGTACGTCGGGACCGTCGTTGCCTTCAGCAAGCAAGATCAGGACGGCGGACTGGCGGACCGAGGGATCGTTCGGCGGCAGGAACCGGGACAGCAGGTTCGGGTCGACATCGGCCGAGGCCTTCGCCAACGGGCGCAGCCAGTCCGGGATCTCGACGTCCATCACGGGGTCACTCCGAGGTGGTCCTTCACCAGCTGGTCGAGCTGCGCCTGCGAGGTGAGTACGCCGTGGTGCACGAAGGCGACCGCGCCGTCCTTGTCGATGAACGCGGTCAGCGGCGGACCGGCGACGCGGAGGGGCTGCTTGATCGCCTTGTCCTGGTCGAACAGGTGCGGGTAGGCCAGCCCGTGCTCGGTGGCGAACTTCACCGCGAGCTCCGGGCGCGGGTCGTCGTAGTCGATGCCGAGCATCTTCACCTTGCCCGACTTGGCGAGCTGGGCGAGGTACGGCGCCTCGGCGCGGCACGGCGTACACCACTGGGCCCAGACGTTGACGACGAGCGGACCGCGGAGGTCGGCCAGACGGGTATCCGGCCCGCTGCCGAGACACGGCAGGCTGACGTCGGGGAGCCCCTTCGTGGCCGGAGGCTTGGACGGCGTCGACGGGCAGTCGACCAACTGGTCGGCACCAGCGATCGACCGCTGACCACTCGACGAGGACGCAGCACCAGGCTGGTCGGTGCCGCACGCCACCAGCGCAACCAGCAACACAACCCCAGCCGCAGCACGAACGGGGAGGTTCACGCTGTGGGGACCTTCACCAGCTTCGCGGCGACCTCGGGGTCGGTCGGGCCGGTGCCGTACGACGGGCACCACTGGGCGATCGGGCAGGCGCCGCAGGCCGGCTTCTTCGCGTGGCAGCGGCGGCGGCCGTGGAAGATCAGCCGGTGCGAGAGCATGGTCCAGTCCTTCTTCGGGAACAGCGCGCCGATCAGGTGCTCGACCTTGACCGGGTCCTCCTCGGTGGTCCAGCCGAACCGGCGGACCAGCCGCCCGAAGTGCGTGTCCACGGTGATCCCCGGGACGCCGAACGCGTTGCCGAGCACCACGTTGGCCGTCTTCCGGCCGGTGCCGGGCAGCTTCACCAGCTCGGCCAGCGTGCCCGGCACTACCCCGTCGTAGTCGTCGACGAGGGCCTGGCCGAGCTTCATCACGCTGTTGGTCTTGGCCCGGAAGAACCCGGTCGGCTTGAGGATCGTCTCCATTTCGTCCCGGTCGGCCTCGGCGTACGCCTGCGCCGTCGGGTACTTCGCGAACAGCGTCGGGGTCACCTTGTTCACCATCACGTCGGTCGTCTGCGCCGACAGGATGGTCGCGACCAGCAGCTCGAGCGGGTTGGTGAAGTCCAGCTCGCAGTGCGCGTCCGGGTACGTGTCGGTGAGCACCTTGTGCATCTTCCGGGCCCGGCGGACCAGCTGGGTGGGGGTCTCGTCGGTATAGACCGGCGCCTTGCGAGGGAGCTTCAGCAGGACCACCGGAAGGGCACCCGGAAGTGGCTCTGCGACACGCGGGGATGGCATGGAGGACAGCCTACGTGGCGGGGCCGACACTGGAGGGGCTACGGTTTTGGGGCGACCGGGTGTACACATACCGGTCGACGGACGTGGCGGATCCCACGTCCGGAGTCGTGGTCGAAGGTCCTAGGAGGCCCAAAGTGGATGCCGCAGTGCTCCGACAGGCACCGCTGTTCAGTCAGCTCGACGACGAGGCGGCCGACGCCCTGGCCGCGTCGATGACCGAGAGCCGGCTGCGCCGCGGTCAGGTGCTGTTCCACGAGGGCGACTCGGGCGACCGGCTGTTCATCGTCACCGAGGGCAAGGTCAAGCTCGGGCGGACGTCGGCCGACGGCCGGGAGAACCTGATCGCCGTGCTCGGCCCGGGCCAGATGTTCGGTGAGCTGTCGCTGTTCGACCCGGGACCGCGGTCCGCGACCGTCACGGCTGTGACCGACGCCACGATGATGTCCCTGACCCACGACGAGCTGCTGCGCTGGCTGGACGGCCGCCCGGCCGTCGCGCGCGGTCTGCTCCTCCAGCTGGCCTCGCGGCTCCGCAAGGTCTCCGACGTGGTCGCCGACCTGGTCTTCTCCGACGTACCGGGCCGCGTCGCCAAGGCGCTGCTGGACCTGGCCAGCCGGTTCGGCCGTACTGCGGACGACGGCGTCCACGTCCACCACGACCTCACGCAGGAGGAGCTCGCCCAGCTGGTCGGCGCCTCCCGCGAGACGGTCAACAAGGCCCTGGCCGACTTCGCCTCCCGTGGCTGGGTCCGCCTCGAGCCGCGCTCGGTCGTGCTCCTCGACGTCGACCGCCTGCAGCGGCGCGCCCGCTAAGCGTTCAGGTAGTCCAGCTGGGCCCGCACCGAGCGTTCGGCGGCGGGCCAGAGGTTGCGGTCGACGTCGGCGTACACCTGCTCGACGACGGCCTCTGGGGTGGTGTGACCGGCGGCTACCGCCTGCCGGACCTGCTCCAGGCGTTCCTGACGGTGGTTGAGGTAGTAGTTGAGGACCGAGGCCGGGTTGTCGATGACCGGGCCGTGGCCGGGAAGTAAGCGGTCTACACCGGCCGGTGAGTTGGCGAAGGCGCGGAGCTTCTCGAGCGACTCGAGATAGGGGCCCAAGGCACCGTCCGGGTGCGCGACGACCGACGTACCGCGGCCGAGGACCGTGTCGCCGGTGAGCAGCGAGCCGTCCTGCGGGAGCCAGAAGCAGACGGAGTCCAGGGTGTGGCCGGGCGTCGGCAGGACCTCGATGCGGAGCCCGCCGGCGGTAATCACGTCGCCCTCGGCGAGGCCGTGCGCATGGTCGGTGGGGATGCGGAAGGCGGGATCTACCGCTCGTACGCCACAGCCCGCCTGGTTGGCGAACCAGGCCGCGCCCTCGGAGTGGTCCGGGTGCTTGTGGGTGAGCAGTACGACGCCGACCTTGCCTGCGGCGTCGAGCACCGCGCGGAGGTGGTCCTCGAGCATCGGGCCAGGGTCGACGACCACCGAGACGTCCGAGCCCGGCGCCCGGAGGATCCAGGTGTTGGTGCCGTCCAGCGTCATCAGGCCGGGGTTGTCCGCGCGCACAAGGGTCGCGTAGTCAGTCATGTGGTCTCCAGATAGGCCTGGTCGCCGTCGATCCGTACGGTCGGCATGATCGTGCGGATCTCCCGGTCGCCCGCTCCGGCCAGTACCCCGGCGACGTCGTCGTACTGCGCGAGGTCGCGGCAGCAGAGGTACGTCGGGGGCAGCATCAGCGTCTCGCCCGCGTCGACGGCCGCCACCGCGTCTCCGGGGCGGATCCAGGTGACCTGGTCGGACTCGCTGGTCACGTCGCGGGTCAGCTGACCGGCCGGGAGCGCGGCGACGAAGAAGGCGGTGTCGTAGCGCTTCGGCTCGAACTCCGGGGTGATCCAGTGCGCCCACGGTCCGAGCAGGTCGGCGCGGAGTACGAGCCGTCGCCGGTGCAGGAACTCGGAGAAACCCAGCCCGCGGTTCTCCAGTGCGACGCGGTCGTTCTCCCAGTCGTCACCCGTGGTGTCGCCGACGATCGCGGTACCCGAGGGGCCGGCCAGCAGTACCCCGGACTCCTCGAAGGTCTCGCGCACAGCGGCCGCGACGTACGCCGAGGCCGTCGCCTCGTCGCACCCCAGCCGAGCGGCGAACCACGCCGGCGACGGGCCGGACCACGAATCCGCCACGCTCGAGTCGGTGGCGTCCACCCGTCCGCCGGGAAACACCGTCATCCCGGCCGCAAACGCCATGGTCCGCTGCCGTCGCAACAAGTACACCTCGAGTCCCGCCGGAGCGTCACGAAGCAGGATGACCGTGGCGGCCGGCCGCGCCTCGACCGGCGTACGCCCACTGCGCACGTGGTCGAGGGCGGTGTCGGCCATCCGACCGCTCATCAGCTGCGACCTGAGGTCACGCACGCGCGGTCAGCCGACCTCGACGATCAGTTCGACCTCTACCGGGGCGTCGAGGGGGAGGACGGGGACACCGACGGCGCTGCGGGCGTGCTGGCCGGCTTCGGCGAAGAGCTGGCCGAAGAGTTCCGAGGCGCCGTTGGCGACCTGCGGCTGGCCGGTGAAGTCGGGGGTGGAGGCGATGAAGGCGACCGCCTTGACGATCCGCTTCACGTTCGCCAGGTCGCCGATCTCCGCCTTGACCGCGGCCAGCGCGTTCAGCGCGCACTGCTGGGCGCACTCGCTCGCCACCTCGGCGGAGACCTCGCCGCCGACCTTCCCGGTGGCGATCAGCGCGCCCTCGCGGAGCGGCAGCTGGCCGGACGTGTAGACGAGATCACCGGTCCGCACGGCCGGGACGTAGGCGGCGACCGGCTTGGCCACCTCGGGCAGCTTCAAGCCGAGCTCGGCCAGCTTCTCTTCCGGGTGGCTCACTTGTCCTCGATCTCCCGCTTGAAGTAGGCGACCAGGTTCTCCGGGTTCAGGCCCGGGACGACCTGGACCAGCTCCCAGCCGTCCTGGCCGAAGTTGTCCAGGATCTCCTTGGTCGAGTGGACCAGCAGCGGCGCGGTGAAGTACTCGAACTTCTTCATGAAGGGGACTCTAACGGGCGCCCGACCCGGTGTGCTGTGGGCCACGTCCTACCCTGGGAGCATGGCGCGACTGCACGTGGTCACCGGGAAGGGTGGCACCGGGAAGACGACTGTCGCGGCCGCAATGGCGCTCTCGCTGGCCGACGAGGGCAAGCGGGTGCTCCTGGTCGAGGTCGAGGGTCGCCAGGGGCTGGCGCAGCTGTTCGACGTACCGCCGCTGCCGTACGTCGAGACGCGGATCGCCCAGGGCCCCGGTGGCGGCGAGGTGTTCGCGCTCGCCGTGGACGCCGAGGCGGCCCTGCTCGAATACCTCGACATGTACTACCACCTCGGCCGCGCCGGGAAGGCGCTGGAGAAGGTCGGCGCGATCGACTTCGTCAC
This sequence comes from Kribbella sp. NPDC026611, assembly GCF_040638345.1. Taxonomy (NCBI): domain Bacteria; kingdom Bacillati; phylum Actinomycetota; class Actinomycetes; order Propionibacteriales; family Kribbellaceae; genus Kribbella; species Kribbella sp. NPDC026611. Next base: position 400,432 of record NZ_JBEZYC010000003.1, on the reverse strand, counting down.
CACCATCGCCCCGGGGCTCCGCGACGTACTGCTCACCGGCAAGGTCTACGAGGCGACCCGCCGCAAGGCGCACGGCAAGCTGGCGTACGACGCGGTCGTGCTGGACGCACCGCCGACCGGGCGGATCGGGCGGTTCCTCAACGTCAACCACGAGGTCGCCGGCCTGGCCAAGGTGGGTCCGATCCGTAACCAGGCGGACGCGATCACGGGCATGCTCCGCTCGGACGTGACCCGGATCCATCTGGTCACGCTGCTCGAGGAGATGCCGGTCCAGGAGACCCTCGACGCGGTCGAGCAGCTGGAGAAGCTCGACCTGCGGATCGGCTCGGTCGTGGTGAACATGGTCCGCAACAGCCCGCTCGACGACGACGCGCTGGCCCTTGCGGTGAAGGAGAAACTGCCCACCGCCGAGCTGACCCGAGGCCTGAAGGCGGCCGGGATCACCATCGGCGACGACCTGGTGAAGACGCTCGCCGCCGAGGCCCGCGACCACGCGGTCCGGGTCGGTCTGGAGGGCGAGAACCGCGACCGAATCGATGCCCTGGGCAAGAAAGTCGTCGAGCTGGAGGTGCAGCCCGAGGGGATCGACCACGGCGCCCTGTTCGACCTGGCCGAGGAGCTGAAGGCATGAGCGAGCAGCAGCGCGCGGCCCTTGACCTCGATGCGCTCATCGACGACCCCGAGACCCGGATCATCGTCACGTGTGGCGCCGGCGGCGTGGGGAAGACGACTACCGCGGCAGCACTGGGGTTGCGGGCGGCGGAGCGCGGGCGGAAGGTCGTCGTCCTGACGATCGACCCGGCCCGGCGGCTCGCGCAGTCGCTCGGGCTGACCGAGCTCGACAACACCCCCCGCGCGGTCACCGGCGTCGACGGCGGCCGGCTGGACGCGATGATGCTGGACATGAAGCGGACGTTCGACGACGTCGTCCTGCAGCACGCGACGCCGGAGAAGGCCGAGCAGATCCTCGCGAACCCGTTCTACGTGGCGCTGTCCTCGTCGTTCGCCGGCACGCAGGAGTACATGGCGATGGAAAAGCTCGGCCAGCTGCACAAGCAGGCAGAGCGCACCGGCGACTGGGACCTGATCGTCGTCGACACCCCGCCGTCACGCTCTGCGCTCGACTTCCTGGACGCGCCCGAGCGTCTCGCCTCGCTGCTCGAGGGACGCTTCCTCAGGCTCCTGCTGGCGCCCGCGCGCGGACCGTTCAAGCTGATGTCGGCCGGCGTGAGCATGGCGATGTCGGTGCTCAACAAGGTGCTCGGCACGCAGGTGCTGACCGACGTACAGACGTTCGTCGCGGCCTTCGACACCTTGTTCGGCGGCTTCCGGCAGCGGGCCGAGCAGACCGTTGCGCTGCTGCGCGAGCCGCACACCGCGTTCCTGGTCGTGGCCTCGCCGCAGAACGACGCGCTGCGCGAGGCGTCGTACTTCGCCGAGCGCCTGCGCGCCGAGGGAATGCCCCTGGCCGGTGTCGTGCTGAACAGGGTGACGACGACGGAAGCCCCGGAGCTGTCGGCCCAGCGGTCCCTGGCCGCCGCCGAGAAGCTCGACGAGGCGGACAAGTCGCCACTGACGGCCGCAGTACTGCGGTTGCACGCCGACAAGATGCACCAGGTGGTGGGCGACGAGAAGCGGGCAGACCGGTTCCGCCGGTCACACCGCGCGATCGCGACCATCGAAGTACCCGCGCTCGCCGACGACGTGCACGACCTGACCGGCCTGCGTCGCATCGGCGACCTGCTGACCGCCTGAGTTTCACCCTCAGCGAACGGGGAATGCCCTGCTCGCGCCCTTGGTTGAGCCTGTCAGACTCAATCTTGAGATAAGGGTGTGACAGCGTGACCGATACGTTGAATCTTCCTGTTCTGCCGTTGGACGACGCGGTCGTCCTGCCGGGAATGGTGGTGCCGGTCCGCCTGGCCGACAGCGAGGCCCGGGCGGCGATCGATGCCGCGCAGGCGTCGGGGCAGGACCAGGTGCTGCTGGTACCGCGGCTGGACGGAAAATATGCCAAGGCCGGGACGCTCGGTGAGATCGAGCAGATCGGCCGGCTGCCGGGCGGCGCCCAGGCGGCTGTGATCCGCGGGACCTCGCGGGTCCTGATCGGCGCCGGGACCACCGGTCCGGGTGCCGCCCTCTGGGTGGGCGCGACCGTCCTGCACGAGATCACCGACTCCCGGTCGGCCGAGCTCGCGCGGGAGTACAAGACGCTGGTCACCTCGGTGCTGCAGCGGCGCGGCGCCTACCAGGTGATCGACTCGATGAAGCAGGTGAGCGACCCCGCGGAGCTGGCCGACCTGGCCGGTTACGCGTCGTACCTGACCAACGAGCAGAAGTCCTGGCTGGTGGAGAACGCCAACGTCACCGAGCGGCTGGAGAAGCTGATCGGCTGGGTCAAGGACCACCTCGCCGAGCTCGAGGTCTCCGAGACGATCCAGAAGGACGTCCAGGAGGGTATGGAGAAGCAGCAGCGGGAGTTCCTGCTGCGCCAGCAGATGGCCGCGATCCGCAAGGAGCTGGCCGAGCTGGACGGCAAGGCCGAGACCGAGGAAGAGGACTACCGCGCCCGCGTCGAGGCCGCCGACCTGCCCGAGCACGTCCGCAAGGCCGCGCTCGCCGAGGTCGACAAGCTGGAGCGGACCGCCGAGCAGTCCCCTGAGGTCGGCTGGATCCGGACCTGGCTGGACACCGTGCTCGAGCTGCCGTGGAACGACCGGACCGAGGACAGCTACGACATCCGCGAGGCGCGGGCCGTGCTGGACGCGGACCACGCCGGTCTGGACGACGTGAAGCAGCGCATCACGGAGTACCTGGCCGTACGGCGTCGCCGCGCGGACCGTGGGCTCGGTGTGGTCGGTGGGCGTCGTAGTGGCGCCGTACTGGCCCTGGTCGGGCCTCCCGGTGTGGGTAAGACCTCGCTGGGTGAGTCCGTGGCTCGTGCGATGGGCCGGAAGTTCGTCCGGGTCGCCCTGGGTGGCGTCCGGGACGAGGCCGAGATCCGTGGTCACCGGCGGACGTACGTCGGTGCATTGCCGGGCCGCATCGTCCGGGCGATCACCGAGGCGGGTTCGATGAACCCGGTCGTCCTGCTGGACGAGATCGACAAGGTCGGTGCGGACTACCGGGGCGACCCGACGGCCGCCCTGCTGGAGGTCCTCGACCCGGCGCAGAACCACACCTTCCGGGACCACTACCTGGAGGTCGAGCTGGACTTGTCCGACGTGGTCTTCCTGGCCACGGCGAACGTGCTGGACTCCATCCCGGCGCCGCTGCTGGACCGGATGGAGCTGGTGCAGCTCGACGGCTACACCGAGGACGAGAAGGTCACGATCGCCCGTGACCACCTGCTCCCGCGTCAGCTGGAGCGGGCGGGCCTGACCGCGGACGAAGTGACCATCGACGACTCGGCGCTGCGGTTGCTGGCCGGCGAGTACACGCGGGAAGCCGGCGTACGGCAGCTGGAGCGGTCGATCTCCCGCGTACTGCGGAAGGTGACGGCCAAGCTCGCGCTGGGCGAAGACCTCGGTGTGCTGGCGATCGGTGGAGGTGACCTGAAGGAGTACCTGGGGTCGCCGAAGTTCACGCCGGAGTCGGCGGAGCGTACGGCGCTGCCGGGTGTGGCCACTGGCCTCGCGGTGACCGGCGCGGGTGGTGACGTGCTCTTCGTCGAGGCGTCGCTGGCCGACAAGGAGACCGGTCCGACCGGAGTCACGCTGACCGGGCAGCTGGGCGACGTGATGAAGGAGTCGGCGCAGATCGCCCTGTCGTACCTGCGCTCGCACGGCGCGGAGCTGGGCCTGCCCGTGGGCGACCTGGCCGAGCGGAACGCACACATCCACGTGCCGGCCGGTGCTGTCCCGAAGGACGGACCGTCGGCGGGTGTGACGATGACGACGGCGCTGGCGTCGCTGCTGTCCGGGCGGCCGGTCCGCTCGGAGGTCGCGATGACCGGTGAGGTGTCGCTGACCGGACGGGTGCTCCCGATCGGTGGGGTGAAGCAGAAGCTGCTCGCCGCGCACCGGGCCGGGCTGACCACGATCCTGATCCCGAAGCGGAACGAGCCGGACCTGGAGGACGTCCCCGCGTCCGTGCTCGCGGAGCTGACCGTTCACCCGGTGAGCGACGTCCGCGAGGTGCTCGAGCTGGCCCTGGAGCCGGCCGAGGTGCAAGCGCACCAGTACGCCGCGTAACGCAGTACCGAACGAGGGCCCGGGCACCTGCCCGGGCCCTCGTCCTTTTGGATGAACTTTGTCCAGAGTCAGTGACGCAATTCACACTCGCAGCGGTAACCCAAAATGCCGATCCCGTAGTCTCTATAACCATGCGCGTCAGGGAAAAGGGCGACCGGGGAGTCGTCCAATCGGTGGTTCTGTTCCTCGGGGTGAGCGTGCTGTCGGGGGCCCTGGCCGCCGGTCTCGCCATCCCGCTGGCCGGCCTGGCCGGCTTCACGACCGAGCAGACCTCCGAGACCCTGCAGGACCTGCCGCAGCAGTTCGACGAGGTCCCGCTGAAGCAGAAGAGCCAGATCCTGGACTCCAAAGGCCACCTGATCGCCACCCTGGCCGAGCAGAACCGGGTGCCGGTCAAGCTCGCCGCCGTCGCGCCGATCATGCAGAAGGCGATCGTCGCGATCGAGGACGACCGGTTCTACGAGCACGGCGCCCTGGACCTGAAGGGCACGCTCCGCGCGCTGCTGCAGAACCAGTCCTCCGGATCGGTGCAGCAGGGTGGGTCGAGCATCACCCAGCAGTTCGTGAAGATCAGCCTGGTCGAGAAGGCGAAGACGCCGGAGGAGGTCGCCGCCGCGACCGCCGACAGCTACCAGCGCAAGCTCGCCGAGCTCCGGTACGCGATCGCGGTCGAGAAGGAGTACTCGAAGAACGAGATCCTGGAGAAGTACCTCAACCTGGCGAACTTCGGCGACGGTGCCTGGGGTATCCAGGCCGCGGCCCAGCACTACTTCTCCGTCGACGCCGCGCGGCTCACGCTGCCGCAGGCCGCGATGCTGGCCGGTCTGGTGAAGAACCCGACCGGCTACGACCCGACGAACAACATGAAGCGCGCCAAGGACCGCCGCGACGTGGTCATCAAGCGGATGCTCCAGCTGCACGTGATCTCGGTGGCCCAGGCCAACTCGGCCCTCAAGGCCCCGGTCATCGACCCGGCCAAGGTCCGCCCGAACAAACTCGGCTGCGCCAACGGCGCCTACCCGTTCTACTGCGAGTTCGTGCTCTCCCAGCTCGAGGCCAACCCGGCCTTCGGCAAGTCCAAGCAGGAGCGGTCGGACTTCATCAAGACCGCCGGCCTGACCATCAGGACCTCGCTCGACCCGAAGATCCAGGCGGCCGCGCAGCACTCGATCAACGTCCACTCGAAGCCGACCGACCAGGCGATCGCCGCGGTGACGATCGTCGAACCGGGCACCGGGCTGGTGAAGGGGATGGCGCAGAGCCAGCCGTACGGGCAGAAGCGCGGCCAGACGTCGTACAACTACAACGTGCCGAAGTCCTACCCGGGCGGGTACGGCGGGTTCCAGAACGGTTCGACGATGAAGGCGTTCACCATCGCCGCCGCGATCCAGAAGGGTATCCCGCTCACCTACAAGATCAACTCGCCGAGCCCGTTGCCGCTGGGCGGGACGAAGTTCCAGACCTGCAACGGCACGGTGAAGACCCCGGACGACTACACGCCGAAGAACTCGACGACGAACGTGCCGGACCCGACCATGATCCAGGCGGCGCAGAAGTCCACCAACACCTACTTCCTGCAGCTCTCGCAGCGGACGGGCCTGTGCTCGATCGCCAGGATCTCGGCGGCCCTGGGCATGTACAACGCCCAGTCGCTCGGCCCGCTCCAGCAGGTGCCGTCGATGACACTGGGCGTCGACAACGTGACCCCGCTGCAGCTGGCGAACGCGTACGCCGCCTTCGCCGCGCGGGGCATGTACTGCACGCCGTGGGTCATCACCTCGGTGAAGAACGCGGCCGGCAAGTCGATCAGCACGCCGGGCGCGGACTGCAAGCAAGCGCTGGCCCCGGAGGTCGCGGACGGCGTGAACGCCGTACTGCACCAGGTGATGGAGACGGGCGGTACCGGTCAGCACCTGAAGTTCGGCAACAGCGACCTGGCCGGCAAGACCGGAACGATCAACGAGGCCAAGGCCGTCTGGTACTCCGGCTACTCGACCAAGCTCGCGGCCGCGTCGGTGGTCGCGGATGCCTCGCTGCCCTACAAGCCGCTGCACAACCAGACCCTGAACGGCGAGCACATCGACGACCCGACCGGTTCCGGTACTGCCGGCCCGATCTGGGAGACCGCGCTCCAGGGCGCGCTGCAGGGCTACCCGACCACGCACTTCGTCGCGCCCTCCGACAAGGTCCAGCGCGGTGACGTGAAGGGCCTGCCGTTCGTGAACGGGATGAACCCGGACGACGCCGCCAACAAGCTGAAGCAGGCCGGGTTCGAGACCGCGATCGCGCCCGGCACGGTCAACTCCGAGGAGACCGCCGGCACCGTCGCCTACACCGACCCGCGCCAGCGCGACGGCGCGCCGGAGGGCTCGCTGGTGACGATCTACATCTCCAACGGCAGCAAGAAGGGCGGCCAGCCCACAACGCCGCAGAACACGACGAAACCCCCGGGCCATGGCGGCAACACCTGCCCGCCCTGGAATCCCAAGTACCCGAACTGCGGGCCGAACCGCTAAAGAAAAGGGGCCTCGACCGAGGCCCCTTTTCTCTTGCGGTCAGGCGCCGAGCTGGCGCTTCACCTCGGCGGAGACGACGCCGCCGTCTGCCTTGCCCTTGACCTTGGGCTGGAGGGCGCCCATGACCTTGCCGATGCCGCGCGGGCCGAGCTCGGCGGCGCCGGTCGCGGCGATGGCCTCGGTGACCAGGGCCTTGATCTCGTCCTCGGTGAGTTGCTCGGGGAGGTACTCCGCGAGGATGTCCGCCTCGGCCTGTTCCTTGTCGGCGAGCTCGGCGCGGCCGGCGTCGCGGTAGGCGACGACGGACTCCCGGCGCTTCTTCGCTTCCGAGCTCAGGACGTCGACGATCTCCGGGTCGCTGAGCTCCCGGGCCTCCTTGCCGGCCACCTCCGCCTTGGTGATCGCGGTGAGCGCCATCCGCAGGGTCGACTTGCGGATCTCGTCGCGCGCCTTGAGGGCGGCGGTCATGTCGTCGTGCAGGCGCTGCTTCATTCCGGAGTTGGACATGACCATGATTGTGGCAGGCTGGAGAAATGAGCTTGCGCAGCATCGCCACCACCACGCTGAAGACCACTGCGGTCGTCGGTGCCATCGGCGCGGCCTGCGTCGCCTACGCGGCCGGTATCGAGGTGCGCTGGTACACGCTGCGCAGGGTGACCGTGCCGGTGCTCCCGGAGGGTACGGCGCCGCTCCGCGTGCTGCACCTGTCCGACCTGCACCTTTGGCCGACGCAGGAGAAGAAGATCCGCTGGGTCAACGACCTGGCCGCGCTCGAGCCGGACCTGGTCGTCAACACCGGCGACAACCTCTCCCACGAGGACTCGGTCCGCCCGCTGCTCCGTGCGTACGGCGATCTGCTCGACGTACCCGGCGTGTTCGTCTTCGGCTCCAACGACTACTGGAAGCCGCATTTCAAGAACCCGGGGAAGTACCTGCTGCCCGCGCACAAGCAGCGGCACAAGCCGCACGGCCCGGACCTCCCGTTCGAGGAGATGCGCAAGGCGTTCACCGGCGCCGGCTGGACCGACCTGAACAACGCGAAGGCGACGCTCAAGGTCAACGGCCTGCGGCTGGACTTCGCCGGCACCGACGACCCGCACATCAAGCGCGACCGGTACGACGAGGTTGCCGGTGAGATCGACCCGATGGCCGACCTGTCGATCGGCGTCACGCATGCGCCGTACCAGCGCGTGCTGAACGGTTTCGTCGGCGACGGCTACCCACTCGTGCTGGCCGGCCACACCCATGGCGGTCAGCTCGCGGTCCCGGTGTACGGCGCTCTGGTGACGAACTGCGACCTCGACACATCCCGGGTGAAGGGCCTGTCCACGTGGGGCCACAACGGCCGCCAAGCCGCTCTCCACGTGTCCGCCGGCCTCGGTACGTCCCCGTACGCCCCGGTCCGTTTCGCCTGCCGTCCGGAGGCGACGCTGCTCACGCTGGTGCCCCGGCTAAACCCGATTTCGTCCGGGCGCTGAGCCCATGTAAGCTAACGGCGATTCGGGCTGTGGCGCAGCTTGGTAGCGCGCTTCGTTCGGGACGAAGAGGTCGCAGGTTCAAATCCTGTCAGCCCGACCACCCATGAGGGCGGTGACTCCGGTCACCGCCCTCGTGCTTTGCTGGACGCGTGCAACGCGTTGATCTGGGTGAGGTCGAGTACGAGGTCGCGGCGAAGGACATGCGCGGCTGGGTCGAGGAGCGGGTCGAGGGGAAGGCCGAGGACCGGCTGTTCTTCCTGAGCCATCCGCCGGTGATCACCTACGGGCCCCGGACGGTGCTGGACGACCTGCCGGCGGAGACGGCCGGGATCCCGACGGTCGCGGTCGATCGGGGCGGGTTCGCGACCTATCACGGGCCTGGGCAGCTGGTGGGGTATCTGGTCATCGACCTGAAGCAGCGCGGGCCGGTGGACGTCGTCCGCTGGGTGGAGAACGGACTGATCGCTGCGCTCGGCACGCTCGGGTTCCCCCTGGTACGGCGGGACACGCCGAAGGGTGCCAGCAGCCTGGTCGGGGTATGGACCGCGGACGGGCGGAAGCTGTGCTCGATCGGGATGCGGATCCGGCGCGGCGTCACCAGTCACGGGTTCTCGGTGAACGTCGACCCGGAGATGGGGATCTTTCACACGTTCACGAGTTGCGGCCTGCATGACGTGACGATGGTGTCGCTGCGGGAGCTCGCCGCGGAGTACGGCGTACCTGCTCCGACCGACGCGCAGGTGCGGGACGCGATCGCGAAGTCGCTGGGAGCCCGATAGCCTGCGGCAATGAGTCAGGGTCAGGACGACGATCGGATGCCGGACGATCTGGAGGCCGTCCTGGAGGCCGCCGACGAGGAAGAGGCCGCGGAGCGCCCGGGGCGGTACGACGCCCCGCCGTTGCCGCCGCTGCTGATCCTCGCCGTGGTCGGCCTGCTCTGCGGGTTCGCCGCCGTCGCGCTGGTCTGGCTGAGTGAGCGCAGCTGCGACCGGTTCCGCGACACCACGAACTGCGGCGCGCTCGGCCTTCCGTTGCTGGTGGTCATCATCGTGGTCACGATCGTCCTCGGCGCGCTCGCGCTGGGCCGGCTCGCGATGCCGCACCCGAAGCTGGTCCCGTTCCTCGGGATCGCGTTCATGGCCGCGGTCGTGCTCGCCTTCCTGACCGGTCACCTGGACTCGCCCTGGATCCTGGCCGTGGTCCCGGCGCTGACCGCCCTCACCTTCCTGCTCGCCAACCTCGTCGCCCGACTGCTGGAGCGTGCCGATGCCTGACCTGCCCGTCTACGAGTGCCCGCGAACCGCCACCGCCCCGAACCTCGACGGCACCCTGACCGACCCGGCCTGGGCGGCGGCGCCCTGGACGAGCGACTTCGTCCCGATCGCCGACGGCCCCACGCCGCGGTTCCGGACCCGGGCGAAGCTGATGTACGACGACGAGTACCTCTACCTCGGCGCGCTGCTCGAGGAGCCGCACGTCTGGGCCACGATGACCGAGCACAACAGCAAGCTGTTCCACGAGAACAACTTCGAGCTGTTCCTCGACCCGGACGGCGACGGGCAGAACTACTACGAGTTCGAGATCAACCCGCTCGGCACGATCTGGGAGCTGACCCTGCCCAAGCCGTACGTCGACGGCGGCGTACCGGTCGACCCGACCAACCTGCCCGGCCTGCGGACCGCGATCCACGTCGACGGCACGGTCAACGACCCGGCCGACACGGACACCGGCTGGTCGGTGGAGCTCGCCGTACCGTGGGCCGACCTGGCCGCCTACAACGAGGACCGGGCGGCCCCGCCCGCGCCGGGTGACGAGTGGCGGATGAACCTGATGCGGTGCGAGTGGCCGCACGAGGTGGTCGACGGCGCCTACGTCAAGGGCGAGGAGATCGAGTTCTGGGTCTGGTCGCCGCAGTACGTCGAGGACATGCACCGTCCGGACCGCTGGGGCGTCCTGCGTTTCTGACCCGGTGATCCAGCTGTAACAGTCGCGAGCAACAATGAGGCACGTGAACTTGGGGGGATCGGACGACCTGCACAGCCTGGAGGCTGAGCAGGTCGTGCGTGCGATCGAGCGGGCGTGCGAGAGCGACCTGCGGACCGCATTGCGGCTCGTCGCGCGCTACTCGGCGTACTGGTGGTCTCGCGGGCTCCAGGACGAGGCTGCGGCGGCGGCTGAGCGCGTGCTGAGCATGCTCGGCCGGACCGTTCCCGTCGGGCTCGACGAGGAGTACCTGCTCGCGGTCATCCACGGTGCCGCGTCGGCGGAGCAGGAGCAGGTCGAGCTGGCCCAGCAGATCGTGCTGACCACCACCGGCCCGTTCCGGTACTCCGTGACCGTCCTGCTTTGGTCACTCGTCTTCGGCCCCTTCGAACCAGCCGAGGTGGTCGAGGAGGTGCTCGAGCGGAACGAGGCCGGTGACGCGTGGACACGGGCAGCCGTTGAGCTGTGCCGTGGCTACCCCGGGCTCACGTCAGCTGCACCGGCCGACGCGGCAGACGCCCTACGTACGGCGCTGGGCCGCTTCCGGATGCTGGAGGACCGCTGGGGCATGTTCCTGGCCGTCACGGCGCTCCGGTACGTAGTGGACGAGCCGCTGGACCTCACGACCGAGGCGCTCGAGTTGGCCGAGGAGCTGTGCCTGGCGGAGGAGACAGGGATCCTCCTGTGCGAGCGGGGCGACCAGTACCGCGCGCTGGGCAAGCTGGAGGACGCTCACAACGACTACCTGCAGGCCCTGTCCATCGGCGAGGCCGCTGAGCTCCCTGAGACGGTAGCGGCCGCTCGGATCGGTCTGGCGCGCACCGCACGCGGCTCTGGCAAGCACTCCACGGCCCGGCTGCACCTGTCCGTCGTACTGGCGCTCCCTGACCTCGAGGACGCCCACTTCGAGGCACTGCACGAGCTGTCGGCGCTGAACGCCTCCGAAGCGAGCGCGTAGGACGGGACCACACCACGCTGTGGTCCCGCCCACATCGCGAGACACCGATCGGCTGGTTAGAGTCGGGAGCGACCTGGCTTCCGGCCTGATCAACTCTGCAACGGAGCAGCTGATGGACAAGACGTACGCGTCGCCGCAGGATGCGGTGGCGGACATCGAGGACGGTGCGAGCCTCGCCGTCGGGGGCTTCGGGTTGTGCGGCAACCCGATGCAGCTGATCAGCGCGCTGCACGACAAGGGCGTCACCGGCCTCCGCGTGGTGTCGAACAACTGCGGCGTCGACGACTGGGGTCTGGGCATCCTTCTCGCCGACAGGCGGATCGCCAAGATGACCTCGTCGTACGTCGGGGAGAACAAGGAGTTCGCCCGGCAGTTCCTGTCCGGTGAGCTCGAGGTCGAGCTGACCCCGCAGGGCACGCTGGCCGAGAAGCTGCGGGCCGGCGGCTGCGGGATCGCCGCCTTCTACACCCTGGCCGGCGTCGGGACCCAGGTCGCGGACGGCGGGCTGCCGCAGAAGTACAACCCGGACGGCTCGGTCGCGAAGGCGTCCGCGGCCAAGGAGACCCGGGAGATCGGCGGCACGACGTACGTGCTGGAGGAGTCGATCACCACCGACTTCGGGCTGGTACACGCGCTCAAGGGCGACACCCACGGCAACCTGGTCTTCGACCGGAGCGCCCGGAACTTCAACCCGCTCGCGGCGATGGCCGGCCGGGTCACGATCGCCACCGTCGAGGAGCTGGTCCAGCCGGGCGAGCTGGACCCGGACTCGATCCACCTGCCCGGCGTGTACGTCCAGCGGGTCGTTGCTGTTGGCAAGGATATTGAGAAGCGGATCGAGAAGCGCACCGTCCAGCCGAAGGAGGCCTGAGCATGCCACTCACCCGTGAGCAGATGGCCGCCCGGGCCGCCGCCGAGCTCGAGGACGGCCAGTACGTGAACCTCGGGATCGGCCTGCCGACGATGGTGCCGAACTACATCCCGGACGGCGTCACGGTGGTCCTGCAGTCCGAGAACGGGATCCTCGGCGTCGGGCCGTACCCGGTCGAGGGCGCGGAGGACCCGGACCTGATCAACGCCGGCAAGGAGACCGTCACCACTTTGCCGGGGGCATCGTTCTTCGACTCGTCGCTGTCTTTCGGGATGATCCGCGGCGGGGCGATCGACGCGGCCATCCTGGGCGCGATGCAGGTCTCGGCCAAGGGCGACCTGTCCAACTGGATGATCCCCGGCAAGATGGTCAAGGGCATGGGCGGGGCGATGGACCTCGTGCACGGTGCCAAGAAGGTGATCGTGCTGATGGAGCACGTCGCCAAGGACGGCTCGCACAAGATCCTCGAGGAGTGCGACCTGCCGTACACCGGGCGCGGGGTGGTCGACCGGATCATCACCGATCTCGCCGTCCTCGACGTGACCGAGGACGGGCTGCGGCTGGTCGAACTGGCCGACGGAGTCACGTTCGACCAGTTGCAGGCGAAGACCGGGGCTTTGATCAAACAGTAGTCATCGCCGGGCGTGAACATCATCAGATCTGTGGACGCGCCGGACCGGTCGGTCCGGCGACGCTCGGATCATGGTGGATTACGCCGCGCACGCGATGCGCAATCAGGCCGGGCACTGCTGCCCGAGGGTGGTCACGGACGGGCCGTACGCCGAGTCCAAGGAGTACTGCCTCAGCGTGCCGGACGACGAACGTCGTCTCCGGCAGCGCCCGCCGCCGGAGCGCGGGGGGAAGCTGGTGGTCGACGAAGTGCGCGCTGAGAGCGCGTAGGACCTGACCGGCGTCCGCCGTACCGACGGGGTTGCCGGCAAGTCCTCGTTCAGCTCCCGGAGGACATCTGTATTACCTGCCGAAAGTCGGGTATACGGGACGGGTGGAGCTGGATGTGCTGGTGGTGGGCGGAGTAGGCATCGACACGATCGCGCGGGTGCCGGGCCTGCCGTTGCCCTCGGGCGCGGAGACGATCCCGGTGCCGCCGGTCGAGTCGTACCTCGGCCACACCGGGCACGGCGTCGCGCTCGGCTGCCACCTGCTCGGCCTGCGCGCCGGCCTGGTCGACGTGATCGGGACCGATCCGGAGGGGGACCGCATCCGGCGGACGTACGGCGAGCTCGGGCTGCCGCTGCGCGTCGTACGGCACCCCAGCGGCACCCGGCGGTCGGTCAACCTGGTCGCGCCGGACGGCAGCCGCCTCTCGCTGTACGACGCCCGCCACCCGCCCGGGCTGCGCGTCGACCCGGACCTCTGGCGGACGAACCTGCGACAGACCGAACATGTGCACGTTTCGATCATGGACTTCGCCCGGCACGCGCTCGGTGATGCGATCGCGGCCGATCGTTCGATCTCCACCGATCTGCACGACTGGGACGGCCGGAACGACTACCACAAGGACTTCGCGACGGCCTCCGACATCGTCTTCGTCTCCACCAGCGCGCTCCCGCCGGACGCCGTCGACTGGATCTTCGCGAACGGCCGCGCCGACGTGGTCGTCGCGATGGCCGGCGCCGACGGCAGCTACCTCCACGTCCGCAACCAGCCCGCCCGCCACATCCCCGCGATCACCTTCCCCGACCGCCCGGTAGTAGACACCAACGGCGCCGGCGACGCCTACGTAGCCGCCTTCCTGGCCCGCTACCTGGACGGCGTCAACTGGTACGACGCCGCCCTAGCCGGCACCATCGCCGGCGCCTGGTCCTGCACCTCCCCCGGCACCCACACAAACCTCATCACCGCCGAACAACTAGCCCTCCAAACCCGCAAGCACCTGTGACCGCGGGGTGCGAACACCAGGGCGTGTAGACTCGTGTACAGCTCGGGGCAGTAGCCCTTGGGAAGTGAACCCGGCAGTCATCCGGACGGTTGGCGAGCCGGGTTTCGCGCGTCTAGACCCGGATGAGAGTTGAGTACGACGCCACCAGGTTGCGCCACTCGCCGCCTTTGACCCATGACCAGGCCACGGCGTCCGGGACCCAGAGCAGCGGGTCATCGTGAGCGGCGAGCAACTGGTACTGCAAGCTCTCTGAGCACCCGTGCATGCGCGCCGCGTGGAACAGAACCTGCTTGTCGAACGTCGTCGTACTCTCGTCCCGCTCAACAACCAACCGCTCGGCCGATCCCGCGATGTCACCCACCACGGCGTCCAGGCACGCCTTGCGGCCCGCAGCATCGTTCCTGTCCGCCTGGTAGAGGCGAACACCGAGGCCGAACTCGGTGATCACCCCGAGAATCTTCCGCCGCCTCGCCGGAGACTCCTTGGTGAAATGGATCCGCCGCTCACGAGGCATCAGCAGACTGGCCATTGTTCGCCGGTGAGCGTTGACCTCCGATGCGTCGCAGGTCGTCGCCGCCATGAGCAGGCCTCTGGCCTTGCTCTCGTCGACGAACACATGCGCAGGCATGGGGAGCACTGTAGAGGTCTTCCCCGACAGGCCCAATTCTCATCCACACAAGGTGTTCCGGAGGTCAGGTGCGGGTCATTGGGGGGTGGAGGGTGGTGGCGGTGCCGCGGTGGAAGAGTTGGGCGGGGCGGCCGCCGTCGCGGGTGGTGGTTTGGCCGGTGGGGGTGACGAAGTTGGTGGTCTTGGTGACTTTTCGGTGGAAGTTGCGGGGGTCGAGGGGGGTGCCCCAGACGGCCTCGTAGACGCCGCGGAGCTCGGAGATGGTGAAGGCGTCGGGGCAGAAGGCTGTTGCGAGGGGTGAGTACTCGAGTTTGGCGCGGGCTCGCTCGACGGCGTCGGTGAGGATGCGGTGGTGGTCGAAGGCGAGCCGCGCGGGATCGGCCAGCACGTCGCTCACCTCGACCCAGCTCGCGGCGGCGGCGTCCGAGCCGGCGACCGGTGCGGGGAGGTCGGGGACGAGCGCCAAGTAGGCCACGCTGACCACTCGTCCGCGCGGGTCGCGGTCGGGAGCGCCGTACGTCGCCACCTGCTCGAGATGGATCCGCCCGCCCTGCTCGCCGGGTAGACGCTCGCCGGTCAAGCCGGTTTCCTCGGCGAGTTCGCGGCGGGCGGTTGTCTCGAGGTCCTCGCCTGGGCGGACGAAGCCGCCCGGGAGCGCCCAGCGGTGCTGGTACGGCGGGATGCCGCGGCGGATCAGCAGCACCTCGAAGCGGCCGTCGCGAACGGTCAGGATGACCAAATCGGTCGCCAGGCCAACCGGCTCGTAGTCCATGCGACCGATTCTAATCGTCACCTTGACGAGAAGTCTGCATCGGGCTTATCGTCAAAGTGACGACAAAGAGGAGAGTACGAGATGGCAGACATCACCCGGTTCCGGTTCATCAGTCACCTGCGGGCGAATCCGACGACCCACGTACGGCACCTGCGCAACGGCAAGGTCGCGCACGACGGCGCGGGCCAGGCGTTCTGGTTCCGGGCGCTGAACTCGTCGCTGAGCGAGATCCCGGTCGACGACCGCGAGCAGCCGCTGCTGTTCCACGGGCGGACGCAGGACTTCCAGGACGTGGCTGTGCAGGCGACCGTGACGTACCGCGTGACGGATCCGGCGCTGGCGTCCAGCCGGCTGGACTTCGGGATCGACCCGGACACCGGGTTGTGGCGCTCGACGCCGCTGGAGCAGCTAGGTGGATTACTGACCGAGCTGGCTCAGCAGACCGCACTGGATCTGCTCGCTCGGATGACGCTGACGGAGGCGCTGTCCGAGGGCATGACGGCTCTGCGGCAGGCGGTCGGCACCGGCCTGCGCGAGGACCAGCGGCTGACCGGGCTCGGTATCGGGGTCGAGGACGTGCGAGTGGTCGCGGTCCGGGCCGAGCGGGACGTCGAGAAGGCGCTGCAGACTCCCACCCGCGAGATGGTGCAGCAGGCCGCGGACAAGGCGACGTACGAACGTCGCGCGATTGCGGTCGAACGTGAACGTTCGATCGCGGAGAACGAACTGCAGAACCAGATCGAGCTCGCCCGCCGCGAGGAGCAGCTGGTCAACCAGCGCGGCCAGAACGAACGCCGCCGCGCGACCGAGGCCGCCGCGGCGGGATCGATCGAAACCCAGGCCGCGGCCGCCCGTCAACGCTCTCTGGCCGAAGCAGAGGCCGACGCCAAGCGCGTCATCGGCGCCGCGGAAGCCGTCACCGAGAAGGCGCTCCTGGAGGCCTACGCCGACCTGGACCAGGGCATGATCCTGGCCTTGGCCATCAAGCAAGGTGCCCTGCCGGAGATCGGCACCCTCAACCTGACCCCAGACTTGCTGACCCCGCTCCTCACCAAGCTCACCTCAGGAGACCCAGCATGACCCGCCGCCGAGCGGCGAAGGTGCCGAACAGGAGAAGGGCCGCACGGCGCAAGGTAAGCGGGTGCCGGGTGCGGTGCGGTGGGTGGACGGCGAGGGTACTCCCGTGAGTCTTCCGCCGCGGGCGGTGATCGTGCACCGGGCTACCGAGTTGACCGAGCTCGTCGCGCGGCACGGGACGCGGCAGCAGGCAGGGTTCTTCCTGGCGGGGCGAGGGCGGGATCTCGCCGAGCTGGACGAGCGGCACCAGGCACAGCAGGAGGCGTTGGCGACGGTGTCGGCGGCCATCCCGCTGGACTGGCGTCGAGCCGTTGCCGAGCGCAACGATCTCGATCGATTCGGTTTCGGGCCGGAGGACGTGGTGATTGCCGTCGGCCAGGACGGGCTGGTGGCCAACGTGGCGAAGTACCTCGACGGGCAGCGGGTGATCGGGATCAATCCCGAGCCGGCGCGCAACCCCGGCGTACTCGTCCCGCACGAGCCCGACGCGATCGCCGACCTGCTCACCGCCCAGACCGTCACCGAGCGGACGATGGTTGCCGCGAGCACCGATGACGGCCAGCACCTGATCGCTCTGAACGAGGTGTACGTCGGCCACCACTCGCACCAGTCGGCGCGCTACAAGCTGAGCACACCCGACGGCCTTCCCGAGCGGCAGTCCTCGTCCGGGATCCTGGTCGGCACGGGCACCGGCTCGACCGGTTGGTGCCGGTCGGCGTGGCAGGAGCGGCGGAGCCCGCTCGCACTCCCCTCGCCCACCGACCCGATGCTCTGCTGGTTCGTCCGTGAGGCCTGGCCGTCACCCGCGACCGGCACCAGCCTCACCGAGGGCCTGCTCAAGTCTCCCGACACCCTCACCGTCACCGCCGAGTCCGACCTGGTCATCTTCGGTGACGGCATGGAGTCCGACACCATCACCCTCACCTGGGGGCAACGAGCAGAGCTCGGGATCTCCCCGGTGAAGTTGCACCTGGTCGTCTGAGTCAGCCGCCGTTCAACGGGTCGTACGCCGGCGCGAACCGGAAGTACGGCCAGACGCTGAAGTCCATCGGCACCTTGCCCAGGCTCTTGATCACGGTCTTCGCGCCGGCCGCGTGACCGACGGCGTACAGGTAACCCGTGTGCGTGTCGTCGTCGATCCCGAGCAGGATCGAGCCCGTCCGGCCGCACGGCGCCGCGATCAGCCGCTCGAAGATCTGCCAGCTCGACGTACGCACCGGCGTCAGCACCGGCTTCAGCGGCACGCTGGTCGGGATCTTGACCGTGTACAGCTGCCCGGACCGGTTGTTCGCCAGGAACAGGTCGTACGTCGGCGTCGCCGCGATCAGCGCGAACGACTTGATCGAGCTCATCCCGGTGACGTATCCGGTGTTCCGGATCCCCCGGCCGACATCGGTCCAGCGCCCGAACTTCCCGTACATGTCCTGGTCGTACAGCATCGTCCGGGTCGGCTTGCTGGTCGCGGACGCCTTGTACTGCGACTGAATCAGGAACCGCCCGCCCCAGCCGTTGCCGATCCGGGTGAACGTGGGCTTGCCGATCATCTTGCCGGTCGAGTCGACAGTGACCGTGCTCTGCATCAAGTAGCCGGAGCCCCACACCACCTTGCCCGTACGAGTCGTCCGGCCGGAACCGGCCGGCGTCGCTGTGAACGTGGTCGGCTGACCGACGTCGTACGGCGGCGTGTAGATGTTCGGCGTCTTGATCGGGGCGCTCACGCTCGGCGGCGCGGTCGCGGAGATGACCCGGCTCTCCTGTCCCCACTCCTGGGTCAAGGAGCCGAGCCCGAGCGCACAGGCGGCGGTCACCGCGGACTGTGAGCTCGGCGCGGCCTGCGCCGGCAGGAGCGCCGTACCCAGGCTCAGTGCCAGTCCCACTGCAGCGGCCATCCGTCGCTTCATGGTCCCCGGTCCCCTCTGTCGGCTTCACAGATCTTGATACCAGCCGGGTACCGAAAGTTGCGGGTTAGCCGGCCAGCTCAGCGTAGGCGGCGAGCAGGGTGGCTGAGTCCGTCTCCCAGTTCAGCTCGGCGGCTGCGGTGCGGACGCCGTCCGTGTAGGTCGAGTAGTTTTCGATCAGGTCGCGGACCGCGGCGGCGAGGGACTTGGGGTTGCCGGGCTCGTAGAGAGTGCCGAGTTTGTGGCTGGTGACGACGGCGTGGAGCTCGGGGAGGTCCGCAGCAACGACAGGGACGCCGGCGCGGACGGCGTGGAAGAGTTTGTTGGGGAGCGCCAGGCGGTGGTTCTCGCAGGTGTTGGTGAGGGTCACCAGCGAGATGCCGTACCGGCGGAGGGTGTCGTCGACCTCGTCGATCGAGCGTTCGGGGACGGTTTCAACCGGGCCGAGGTCCAGGCGGTAGTTCGGGTCTACCGAGCCCATCAACACGGTCCGGAAGGGAGCCAACTGACGAGCAGCGGCGACCACCGTCGAGAGGTCGCGCCCGGCGCCTATCCGCCCGGCGTACAGCAGACCCTCAGGACGATCGGGTGCGGCGGGGACCGAAGCGCGCGGGAAGGTGTTGCGGACAACGCGCACATCCGCCAGCCCACGAGACCGTAGGCGGTCCGCGATGCCGTCGGAGACTGTGATCACGAAGCGGGCCTTCGAAGCCAGCGTGACCTCGTACCGGCGACCACGAGCTCGCCACAGCGGCGTCGGCCGCCCCGGCAGCGCGCGGTCGAACCACAGCTCATGGGTGTCATACACCAACGCAGCCGACCACTTCTCTGCAAACGAGGCGGCCAGCTCGAGCGTGTTGAAGTCGTGCGCGTGCACGACATCGAACGGACCGGCCGCGGCCACCCGAGGCGCCGCGGCCGTCCGCCAGTGCTTCTCGGTGCGATTGCGGTGCTCGGGCAGCAACAACCAGCGTCCGAACCGCTGGACCAGCACCTTCGGCCCGCTGCGGCCGTGTCCCACCGCAAGTCCACCGGAGCGGAGACCCGATGAGCGGGAGACCGACTCCACCGTGACGCCCGGCCCGACCTCGAAGCCGTCCGGAACATCCCGGCCGATCACATGCAGCTCGTGACCGGCCGCGGCGAGCGCCGTCGCCTCCCGCAGGATCCGCGAGTCCCCGGCGATCGGGGACTGCGCGATCATCAGAATCCGCACTTACTCGCCGCGCCCCTCGAGCTCGTTGTTCAAGAAGGGCAGCAGTACGTCGACGGACGCCCGCCCGTCGTGCAGCTCGCGCACGTACGACGGTCCCGCGTCGGCGATCTTCCGCGCCGTGTCGCGCTCGGCGACCAACCGCTCGATCACCTCGGACAGGTCGTCCGGGGTCGCCTCCGCGATCGGCAGGTCGGTCGGCAGCAGGTCCCGGACCGGGTCCGCGATGTGTCCGACCGTGACGCGGCCGGCCGCCATCGCCTCGCAGGCGAAGACGCCGTACGAACCGAGCAGCAGCTGGTCGACCACGATGTCCGCGCTGCGCACCATCTCGGCGAGCTCCGCGTGCGGCACCCCCTGCACCCGCTGGTACTCGATCAGCCCCCGCGCGTCCAGATCGGTCAGCACCGGGTCGACGTACGCCGAGCCCTTGAGCGCGCTGGCCGACGGGGCGTGCAGCACCACCGGCACCTCCCGCTCCAGCACCGGCTGGCTCGACTGGAACTCCGCCGCGTCGACCGTCAGCGGCAGCCAGATCCCGTCCTCGACGAACTCGAGCAGGTCCGGCGTGGTGACGAAGACCGGACCCTCGTACCCCTCGAGGTGCCGGCGCATCAGGTCGTTCGCCGCCTGCAGCCGTGTGGTGAGCTCGTCGTCCGGGTTCCGGAACGGCGACCAGCGGTAGTTCGCCCGGTGCAGCGCAGGATCGCGGATCTCCGACCCGTGGAAGACCAGGCCGTGCTTGATCCCGGCCTGCTCCAGCATCGGTACGTCGGTCGTCCACATCTGCCCGCGCTGCTGCCCGAACATCGGCCGCCCGGCCTCGAACAGCACGTGGGTGACCTCGCGCAGCACGTACGCCGTGAGCTCCAGCTGCCACCGCAGGTCCGACCGGTACTGCCGGTAGGTCCCGGTGCGGTGCACCCGGAAGTCGAACGCGCCACTGCCCGTGGTCAGCGACTCGGCCTTGACGTCCGGTACCTCACGCTCGAGCGCCGTCGCCCACAGCCACGCCTGACCGGCGCTGTTGACCGGTCCGAGCAGCAGGTGCCGCCCGGTCCTGGCCGACCGGCCGCCCGGCGTGACGATCTCCAGCTGACGACCGGTCAGCTCGCCGTACAGCTCGCGCAGCTTGGTCGCCTGCCCGGCCCAGGACACCTCTTGCTGGTAGCCGGGGTCGGCCACCCGCTCGCGGTAGTTGTCCAGGTCGCCGAGCACCATCCGCACCTTCGCGGCCAGGCTGTGCGCGTCCGCCGCGGTGAAGACCTCGCCGATCCGGGTCTTCTCGACGAACTCCTTCATGCTCGGCATGTCGCTGACCACCACCGGCAGCCCGGCGAAGGCGTACTCGAACAGCTTGTTCGGCAGCGCCATCTCGTGGCTCGGGTAGCGCAGGATCGGGATCAGGCCGACGTCCGCGGTCCGCAGGAACGCGACCACCTCGTCCGGCTTCACCGGGTCGAGGGTGTGGAACCGGTCCTGCACCTCGAGCGCCACGGCCTGCGCCTGCAGCTCCCGGACCGCGTCCGTCGCCACACCGGGCACGCAGACAACCGCCAGGTGCACGTCCGGCAGGTCGACGAGCGCCTGGACCGCGGTCTGGATGCCACGCGCCCGGGTCACGCCGCCGCCGTACACCATCAGCGGTACGTCGGAGGCGAGGCCGAGCTCGCTGCGAATGTCGGACACCTCGACCGACACGTCAGCGGGGTTCGGCGTGTTCATCACCACGGTCGGCAGTTGCTTCAGCCCGTGCTCACGCTTCAGCCGACTGGCGATCGCCGGGCTGACGGTGATCACCCGGTCCGCGTCGCCGATGTACTCCGCCTCGTGGTTGGCCCACGCCGCGATCGAGCGCCGGGTGCGGGCGCCGTACCTGGACAGGCCGGCGACGTACTCGTGCGCGTCGTACACGACCTTGAGGTCCCGGCCGCGCAGCTTGGCCCGGCCGGCGGCGCGGGTCGCGACGCCGATCACGTGCATGTCGTGCGCGTGCACGACGTCCGGCTCGAGCCGGTCGATCAGGTCACCGAAGGCGATCTCCAGGTCCAGCGCCTCGGGGTGCAGCTTGCGCCACGGCGCCGGCCAGCCCAGCCGGTGGATGACGCCGTCGTACGCGCGCCAGCCGAACTTGAACGGGATGTCGGCCTTGTTGCCGACCCCCTTGCGCACCCAGGAGGCGCGCTTCGCGGCCTGCCAGCGGGCGCGGCGGAGCAGCCGGGTGGCGACGCCGGCCTTGAACTTGAGCGGATTGCCCTGACCGCCCTTGGCGCGCGCGATCGCGTGCCCGGAGTCGGCCTTGAGTTCCTTGAGCTCGGCCTGGATCCGCTGACTGCGGGCCACGTAGGTCGAGCGGTACTTGTACCCCACCAGCGGCGGCCGCCAGTCGCGGCGTGCCGTCCGGCTTCGTTTCCGTTCCTCACGCAGTGCGAAGGGCACCGCCACCCGGACGATCAGCGCACCGTCGAGCATTTCTCTCGACGGCAGGCCGCTGGCCGAGACCCCGAGCACAGTGACCTCTGCTCCGGTCTCGGCCAGTGCTGCGGCCTCTTTGCGGACCCTACTGTCGTTGGTGACGTCGTTGGCGACCATCATCACGACCCGCAGGTCGGCATTTGTCACTGGCTGACCGACCTTCCGATCACGATCCGCCGGACACCCGCCCAGCGAGCCGGGTCGGTCCGGTCACGACCGTCGACGAGCACCTGCACACCCGGCAGCTCCGCCGGGGTCAGCTGGGCGTACTCCGCGTGGTCGGCCTGCAGCACGGCCGCGTCCACCGGCGAGCCCAGCGCGTACGGCGTGAAGCCGAGCCCCTGGAGCTCCTCGTCGGTGTACATCGGGTCGTGCACGAAGACCTCCGCGCCGCGAGACTTCAGCGCCTCCACGGCCGGGAACACCCCGGAGAACGCGGTCTCCTTGACCCCACCACGGTACGACGCCCCGAGCACGACCACCTTCGCGCCCTTGAGGTCGCCGTACGCGCCCTCGAGCAGACCGATGGTGTAGTCCGGCATGCCGGCGTTGGCCTCGCGGGCCGCGCGGACGACGGTGGCGCCCGGGTCGGTGTACAGGTACAGCCGCGGGTAGACCGGGATGCAGTGCCCGCCGACCGCGATACCGGGCCGGTGGATGTGGCTGTACGGCTGCGAGTTCGACGCCTCGATGACGGCGTGCACGTCGATGCCGTTCTGGCCGGCGAACCGGGCGAACTGGTTCGCCAGGCCGATGTTCACGTCGCGGTAGGTGGTCTCCGCCAGCTTCGCCAGCTCGGCCGCCTCGGCCGACCCCAGGTCCCAGACGCCGTTCGCGCGGGCCAGGTCCGGGCGCTCGTCGAAGTCCAGCACGGCCTCGTAGAACGCGGTGGCGCGCTTGGCGCCCTCCTCGGACAGGCCGCCGACCAGCTTCGGGTACTTGCGCAGGTCCGCGAAGACGCGGCCGGTGAGCACCCGCTCCGGCGAGAACACCAGGTGGAAGTCGGTGCCCTCGGTCAGGCCGGAGATCTCCTCCAGCATCGGCTTCCACCGGTTGCGGGTGGTGCCGACCGGCAGGGTGGTCTCGTAGCTGACCAGCGTGCCCGGGCTGAGGTGCTCGGCCAGCGAGCGGGTCGCGCTCTCCATCCAGCCGAACTCAGGCTGCCCGGTGTTCTGGTCCACGAACAGCGGCACGACGACGACCACGGCGTCGCTGCCGGGGATGGCGTCCGCGTAGTCCGTGGTCGCCCGCAGGCGGCCGTCGGCCACGGTCTCGGACAGCAGCTCCTGCAGGTGGGCCTCACCCGGGAACGGCTCCTGACCGGCGTTCACCAGCTCGACGAGCTTCTCGTTGACGTCGACACCGACGACCTGATGACCCTTGGCCGCGAACTGGACCGCCAACGGCAGGCCGATCTTGCCTAAGGCAACAACACTGACACGCACAGGAACTCCACTAGGTAGTGATTCTTCATCGGGGGCCTCGGAGCTTCCGTTCCAGCGGGTGCTCGACGAACTTGTAGAGCAGCCACGAGGCGAAGATCGAGATGACCAGGACGCCGGCGTACCAGGTCAGGTTGGACCAGCCGATCGGGCCGGCGATGCCGTGGTACTCCTTGATCGCGTACAGGATGGTCGCGTGGACCAGGTAGAACGCGTACGACCACTGGCCCAGCGCGACCAGCGGCTTGCTGCGCAGTACCGACCGGCCACCGCGGACGTCGCGGGCCGCGACCGCCAGGATCAGGAAGCCGTACAGCAGCGTGAGGATCTCCTTCTGGCACAGGCCCATGGTGACCGCGCCCGGGAAGTTCGCGGGGTGCGAACCGGAGTACCAGAGCACGTACAGGCCGCCGCCGGTGACCAGGAACGCGAACCAGACCGGGATCCGCGGCTTCCAGCCGGACCGCAGCGCGATCGCCAGGCCGATCCCGAACAGGAACGCGACCGAGTGCAGCACCGGTTGCGGCAGCACGGGTACGTCGGCCTTGTAGTGGAACAGCGCCAGCCGGTACGCACCGCCGAGCACGATCACCGACACGCAGAGGATCAGGCCGCCGGCCGTCTTCAGCCGCTGCGTGGCCCGCCAGACGAACGGGAAGTACGCGTAGAAGAACGCCTCGACCGACAGCGTCCAGCCCGCCGGGTTACCGCCGTACAGGATGGTCGGGTTGTTCGACCAGCCGTGCAGCAGCAACGCCGAGAGCACCAGCACGGTGATCGAGATCGGCTTGATCCAGGACATCCCGGCCGGCGGGTCGACCCGGTAGAAGACGAAGAACGCCGCCACCAGGGTGAGGAAGTACAGCGGGAAGATCCGGGCGAACCGGCGCCGGTAGAAGGTCCGGATCTTGGTGCCCGGCTGGGCCGACCAGGTGAGCACGAAGCCGGAGAGCACGAAGAAGAACGTGACGCCGGAGGTGCCGTACTTCAGGAAGTCGAAGATCGGCAGCGGCGCCAGGTTCGTCATGTGGTGGCAGAACACGAAGAAGGCCGCCCACCAACGCAGACCGGTGAGCGACTCGACTCGTGGCAACCTCTTGCTGGGGGAGCTCGGCGGTGCGCCGGACTCCCCCGGGAAGGCACTGACCGGCGCGCCGGGCGGCGGGGTCGCCGCATCAGCCGCCGGGGCGTCCGGCGACTGCGTCTGGTTCTCTTCGGCGGCCTTCGTCATGTGGTTACTCCGCAAGTGTGGCGACGACACGCTCAGCAGCGTGGCCGTCACCATAGGGCATTGGGCGGTCCCCCGTGGGAGCAGGCCGGGCGGCCAACTCCGGCAGCTTACTCACGTCGGATGTCAGCACGTTCCAGCCGGCCTCCAGCGTCTCCACCCACTCGGTCTCGGTGCGCAGCGTCGTGCACACCCGCCCGAGCAGGAAGGCCTCCTTCTGCAGGCCCCCGGAGTCGGTCACCACACCGGCCGAGCCGAGCACGGCCGCGACCATCTCCGGGTAGGCCAGCGGCTCCCGGACGTGCAGCGAACCGTCCGGGCGCTCCAGCTTGATGCCGTGCTCCGCGCACTTCGCGACCAGCCGCGGGTGCGCCAGCAGCAGCACCGGCTGCCCGGTGTTGTCCAGGCCGTCGACGATCGCGGCCAGCCGCTCCGGGTCGTCGGTGTTCTCGGCCCGGTGGATGGTGGAGACGACGTACTCACCGCGGGCGAAGGGCAGGTCCAGCGGCTTGTCCTGCACCGCGTCGCGGACCCGGAAGCATACGTCGGTCATCACGTCGCCGACCAGGCGCGACTTGTCCGTCAGGCCCTCGTTCGCCAGGTGGTCCATGGCCACCTGGGTCGGCGCGAGCAGCAGGTCCGCCGCGTGGTCGGTGAGCACCCGGTTGTGCTCCTCCGGCATCAGCCGGTTGAAGGAGCGCAGACCGGCCTCCAGGTGCGCCACCGGTAGGTGCATCTTCACCGCCGACAGCGCACCGGCCAGCGTCGAGTTGGTGTCGCCGTACACCAGCACCCAGTCCGGCTTGTGCTCGTCCAGTACGGCGTCCATCGCGGCCAGCATCGCGCCGGTCTGGACCCCGTGGCTGCCGGACCCGACGCCCAGGTGAACGTCCGGGTCCGGGATGCGCAGGTCGGCGAAGAACACGTCGGACATGTTCTTGTCGTAGTGCTGGCCGGTGTGCACGATCACGTGCTGGTGCCCGTGCTCCTGCGCGGCGGCAAACGCTTCCGCCACCGGCGCCAGCTTCACGAACTGCGGCCGGGCGCCGACGACACTCAGAACCTTCATGACTACGCGGACTCCCCGGCGATCGTGATCGTGCGGTCCTCGGCAGCCGACTGGATGACGGCCTCGGCCACCTTGACGGTGGTCAGACCCTGCTGCAGCGTGACGATGTCCGCCTCCTTGCCGAGCACCGCGTCGCGGAAGGCCTCGTGCTCGGTGCGCAGCGGCTCCGGCTTGCTGATCGCGTACCGGATCATGTCACCCTCGCTGACACCGCGGAAGTGCGCGACGTCGTCCCAGGCGGTGGCCACGGTGCCGTTGGCGTGGAAGGACAGGTCGGCCGTCAGGGTGTCGGCGATGAACGCGCCCTTCTCACCGGTGACGACGGTGAGCCGCTCCTTCATCGGGGACAGCCAGTTGACCAGGTGGCTGGTGACGGTGCCGTTGGCCAGCTTGCCGGTGACCGCGATCAGGTCCTCGTACTGCCGGCCGGACTTGTGCGCGCTCTGCGCGGCCACGGTCGCGAACGGCGACTGGGTCACCCACGCGGTCAGGTCGATGTCGTGGGTGGCCAGGTCGAGCACCACGCCGACGTCGGCGATCCGGGCCGGGAACGGGCCCTGACGGCGGGTGGTGATCTGGTAGATCTCGCCCAGCTCGCCGTTCTCCAGCCGCACCCGGAGCGCCTGCAGCGACGGGTTGTACCGCTCGATGTGACCGACCGCGCCGACCACACCGGCCGCCTCGAACGCCTTGGCGATCTCGGTGGCCTCGGCCGACGAACCGGCCAGCGGCTTCTCGATCATCGCGTGCACACCGGCCTCGGCCAGCGCCTTGGCGATCTCCGCGTGGTACTGGGTCGGCACCGCGACCATGCAGTAGTCGATGCCTTCGGCAATCAACTGCTCGATGTTCTCGTGCACCGGGCGACCGCCGGCGACGCCGAACTTGTCACCACCCGGGTCGGCGACGGCGACCAGGTCGACGCCGTCGAGGGAGGCCAGCACGCGCGCGTGGTGGCGGCCCATCATGCCGAGGCCGATCAGGCCTGCCTTCAGGTTTGCCATGGTTCACGCACCAGCCTTCGCCACGGTGTTCACCGCGGCCACGATCCGGTTCAGGTCGTCCTCGGACAGCGAGGGGTGGACCGGCAGCGAGAGCACCTCGGCCGCGGCCTTCTCGGTCTCCGGCAGGTCCAGCTCGCGCTGGAACGACGGGAGCCGGTGGTTCGGGATCGGGTAGTACACGCCGCAGCCGACGCCGTACTCCGTGCGCAGCGCGTTCGCGAAGCCGTCGCGGTCCTCGGTCACCCGGATCGTGTACTGGTGGTACACGTGGCTCGCCTCGGCGGCCACCGCCGGGACGGCGACACCGGTCAGGTTCGCGTCCAGGAAGGCCGCGTTCTCCTGCCGCTGCTTGGTCCAGCCGCCGACCTTGGTCAGCTGCACGCGGCCGATGGCGGCGTGCAGGTCGGTCATCCGGTTGTTCAGGCCGACGACCTCGTTCTCGTACTGCTTGAGCATGCCCTGGTTGCGGAACAGCCGCATCCGGCGCTCGAGGTCGGCGTTCGCGACCGAGTTCATACCGCCCTCACCGGACGTCATGTTCTTGGTCGGGTACAGGCTGAACATCGCGAACTCGCCGAAGGTGCCGACCGGCGCGCCGTTCCAGGTCGCGCCGTGCGCCTGCGCGGCGTCCTCGAAGATCTTGATGCCGTGCTTGTCGGCGATCGCCTGCAGGGCGGTCATGTTGGCCGGGTGACCGAACAGGTGCACCGGCATGACGGCCTTGGTCTTCTCGGTGATCGCGGCCTCGACCGCGGCCGGGTCCAGGCAGAAGTACGTCGGCTCGATGTCGACGAAGACCGGGGTCGCGCCGGTCAGCGCGACGCTGTTCGCGGTCGCGGCGAAGGTGAAGGACGGGACGATGACCTCGTCACCCGGACCGACCCCCGCGGCCAGCAGGCCGAGGTGCAGGCCCGACGTCCCGGAGTTGGTCGCGACGCACGCCCGGCCGGAGACCAGCGCTGCGCCGAACTCCTGCTCGAACGCCGCCACCTCGGGGCCCTGGGCCAGCATGCCGGACTGCATCACCCGGTCGACGGCCTCGCGCTCCTCCTTCCCGATGATCGGCTTCGCGGCCGGAATCGGCTGCACCATCAGTTCTCCTCCTGAGTTTCTTCGGCCGGCCGCAGCCGTCCGTCGGTTTCGATGTACATCTCGCCCGTGTTCGGGCACTTCCACTCGCCGTTCCCGACGTCGAGCAACGGGACCCCGGCCTTGCCGACCCACCTGATCCGGCGGGCCGGAACCCCGACGACCAGCGCGAAGTCTGGCACGTCCTTGGTGACCACCGCACCCGCGGCGACGGTGGCCCAGCGACCGATGGTCACCGGCGCCACGCAGACGCTGCGCGCACCGAGCGAGCAGCCCTCCTTCAGGGTCACCCCGACCATTTCCCAGTCGTGCCCGCTCTTCGGCGACCCGTCCGGGTTCACCGCGCGCGGGAAGTAGTCGTTGGTGAGCACCACGGCGGGACCGATGAAGACACCGTCCTCGAGCGTCGCGGGCTCGTACACCAGCGCGTAGTTCTGGACCTTGCAGTTGTCACCCATCGTCACGCCGGTACCGACGTAGGCGCCGCGGCCGATGATGCAGTTCTTGCCGAGAACCGCGTTCTCACGGATCTGGGCCAGGTGCCAGACCGACGAGCCGTCGCCGATCTGGGCGCTGTCGTCGACGTCGGCGGACGGCGCGATGCGGGACGTCACAAGATCTCCTTCGAAATAAGCCAGTTCCTCAGTACTTCGGCCGACCGGCGTCCGTCGTGCAACGCGGCGACGAACCCGGGGCCCTGCGCCGCCTGCTCGGCGGCTGCGTCACGATCAGCGATCAAACCGAGGACGGCGTCACCCAGCGTGCCGGGGTCCGCCTCCACGATCGGTACCTCTCGCCTAGTCAGACTACGCACCCGGTGGCGCACGCCGTCACCGACGTACGAAACCACGATCCGCCCGGCGGCCAGCGCTTCCGCGGCGGCCACGCCGTACAGCCCGATCCGGAGTTGGTCGACAACGATGTCGGCGTCGCCGATCACGCTCGCCATCCGCTCGTGCGGTACGCCGGTGATCCGCCGGTACTCGATCCGGCCGCTCGCGTTCAGCCCGGTCAGCACGGCGTCGATGTCCGCGGTGCCCTTGAGCGCCGCGTTCGACGGTACGTGCGCGACGACCGGCTTCTCGTGCGAGAACAGCGACCGCGCGGCTGCTGCCCACGGTGCCGGATCGATCGCGACCGGGAGCCACTGCGCGTCCGGCACGTCTTCCAGCAGGTCGACCGTGGAGACGAAGACCGGCAGCTGCAGCGACTCGACCAGTTCGGCGTGCCGGCGGGCCTGCTTCTCCAGCCGGTCGGTCAGCTCGTCACCGGGGGTGAACGGCGACCACGGCTCGCGCTTCGCGTGCCGGCTGGGCAGGCGGATGTCGGAGCCGTGGAACAGCAGGGCGACGTTGATGCCCTGGTCACGCAGGTCGTTGATGTCGGCCTCGGCGTCCGGGTAGCCGCGGGCGCCGAGGACCGGCCGCAGCGACTCCACCAGGACGTGGGAGTAGCTCTTCAGGATGTGCTCGCGCTGGGCGCGCTGCCAGCGCGGCTGACCGAACCAGGCCAGCGGTACGCCGTAGTCGTTCCGGAACTGGAACTGTCCCTTGCGGTGCAGCGCGAACGAGTCGGCAGACACCCCGTCGATCGTCCTGGCCGCCCGTGCCCAGGCGTGGCCCTGACCGGCGGAGTTGGTCGGGCCGACCAGCACCCGCACCGGGGTGGTCGCTGCCGGCGGGAACGCCGGCAGCTGCGCGTACGAGTACCGCAAGCCGCGCAGGCGCCGCCGGACCGCTCCCGCGGTCCGGGCCAACGGCGCCGGCAGGTGCTCGCGCATCGTCACGGCCGTCTTGTCACCCATGTACCTTCATCATGTCCAGCTCGCGGCGCGCGGCGGGCAGGCCGAGCACGACCGGCGTGCTCGCCCGGCGCTGGCCCAGGTTCCAGCCGGCCCAGATCGCGCCGGCGTCCAGCGCCACCACGACGTCGGCCTGCTCGATCGTGGCCAGCACGTCGCGCCGGGACAGCACCCGGTTCCAGTAGTTCTTGCCGAGGTCGCTGGTCGCCCGATGACCACGCAGGAACTTCACCGGCGCCGAGGTCTTGATTGCCTTTGGCAACATCTTTCCGGCCACCTTGCGGGCCTTCCGGGCCCGCCACTCGACGGCCTTGACGACCCGCTTGGCACCGGTCGGCCGCGGCTTCGCAGCAGGCTTGGCTGCAGCGGCCGGCTGGCCTGCAGGCGCGGCTGCGGCGTCGGCTGCTGCTCCGGGATCGGCTGCGGTGTCGGCTTCCGCTGCCGGCCCGGCGTCCGCGACCTGTGCGGCAGCCGGAGCTCCGGTGGCGTCGTCGGCAACGACGGTCTCCGGCTCGGCGACGGCTTCCGGCGCGATAACGGCGTCCGGCGCCTCGTCGGTCGGCTCGCCGACCGGCTCCTCCGCCGGCTCGGGCTCCGGCGCGGCCGGCATCCGGCCCGGGCCGATCAGCGTGAAGGTGTTGACCTTGTCGGCCACCCACGCGGACGGCGCGACCCAGCCGACCACGTCGATGGTGATGTCCGGGTCGCCGAGGTCCTCGCGGACCTGGTCGAAGTACGTCGGCGGGAGCTTCCGCGTCGACAGCAGGACGACGTTGCTCATGCCGCCACCGCCTTCACCGACGCGGCCAGCGACTCGATCCGCGGGTCCAGCTGCAGGTCCCGCCGGTACGACGCGCCGAACTCGCGGGCCTTCGCCCGGATCCCCTCATCGGCCGTACGGGCCCCGTGCGCCGCCTCGATCAGCGCCGCCGCGATCGCCTCCGGCGTGACCTCGGCGACCGGGAACCAGAGCGGATGCCCACGCAGTACGTCGGACGCCGCGTTCTCCGGGTCGTGCACCGAGACGACCGGCAGACCGGTGGCCAGGTACTCGAACACCTTGCCGCTCGTCACGTACCGGCCCTTGCCCAGCATCAGCAGCTGGGCGTCGAACTCGTCGTACGCCTTGGCGATCTCGGCCTTGCCGACCGGGCCCTCGTAGCTGACGCCGGCCTCGGCCGCGCTGTTGATCGTCGCGAGCATGTCCGCCCGCGGCTGCGCGTAGTACCCGAGGTAGCCGTAGATCTTGGCGCGGGCGCCCTCGAGCTCCGGCGACTGCTCCTTGGCCAGCTTCCAGCCCTCGACGAACTCCTTGAGCGGCACCTTCGGCGAGACGGTGCCGACGTACCCGAAGACGAGCGGGCGGTCGGTGACCGCGCCGCGGTTCTGGGTGTCCGGCACCAGGTCGGGGTCGAAGCCGTTGGCGACGGTGTGCATCTTGCCGGCCTGGGCCGGGTAGAGCTTCTCGTGCCAGTCCTTGATCGGGTCGTTCACGAACCAGACCTCGCGGGCCGACTCGACCAGCTTCTTCTCCCAGCGCGCGGCCCGGCTGTTCGGCTCGTGCAGCCGGTCACCGGTGAAGACATCCAGCAGCCAGGCGTCGCGGTAGTCCATCACGTACGGCACCTGGAACTTCTTGTGCAGGTGGTACGCCGCGGTGAACGCGACGTGCGGGTTCGCGGTGGCGACCGTCAGGTCGACCTTGTGCGCCTTGTGGATCCGCTCCGCGGCCTTCTCGATCACCGAGCGCCAGGGACCGTAGCCGGTCTCCGGGAACGGGATCTGGTCCTGCTTGGTGCGCCACTTGGCCCAGACCTTCGGGTTGGCCGCCCGCCGCTTGGACCAGCGGCGCAGGTCGGCCTCCAGGATCGGCCACTCGAACGGGACCCGGACGACCTCGATCGACGGGTCGATCCGCTCCTCCAGCGTCAGGTCGGCACCGGTGAACCGGTGGAAGGTCTCGCGGTCGGCCGTCAGCACGGTCACCTTCCAGCCGAGCGCGGCGAACCGGTTGGCCGTGGCCAGGGCCCGGTAGACGCCGCCTCCTCGGCAGGGCGGGTAGCCCCAGGCGACGTACAGCATGTGTGGGCGGTCGGTCATCCACTTCCTCTTAACAGATCGAGAATCGCGTCGGCCAGTTCGTCGTACGGTGTCGCAGGCAGATGGCCATCCGCCCACTGCAGCGCGTGGTCGCGCAGCTTCTCCAGCTCACCGGGATCCGCGGACCAGCGCCGCAGCGTCTCGGCCGCCTCCGCCACCGAGTCCACCAGGACTCCGCCACCGGACTCCTCGATCACCTTCGACTGCCGGGGCAGCCGGGTGGACAGCACGGGAAGACCGCTGGCGAGGTACTCGTAGATCTTGGACGGCATCGCTTCCACGAACGCCGGTGTCGGCTGCAGCATCGCCAGGCTGGCCCAGGCGCCCTTGGTGAGCTGCCAGGACTCGGCCGGTGGCTGCCGCCCGTGCAGGCGGACCCGGCCGCTCAGGTCGGGCCGCTCGATCCGGGCTTCCAGTGCGTCCCGGTCCGACGGTGCGACCGGGCCGACGAGGTCGAGAGACCAGTCCGGCGCCGCGGCGACGGTCTCGACCATGTCGAACAGTCCCCGGCTGGCCCGGAGGTCACCGACGTACACGGCGCGGGGCGCCCCGGACGGCGGCACCGGGGCCAGGAACGGGAGGTAGGGCAGGTTCTGCACGACCAGGCGGCGCTTGGCCTGGTGCGGTGCCAGGTGCGAGTCGGCGACGACGGTGAGGTCGGCACCGGCGGCCAGCTTGGAGGCGGACCGGACGATCATCCGGGCCGGCAGCCCGGCCGGGCCCTTGGCCCAGGCGCGGTCGGCCAGCAGCCGGGTGTAGTCCTCGTGGACGTCGGCGACCATCTTGCGTCGCCGCAGGGTGGTGACGAGGCGGGTGACCGGGATCATGTCCGGGTCGACCGTCATCACCACCTTGGCGTTGGTCCGCCACGGCAGCACGACGGTCCGGGCCAGCCGCTGGACCATGTTGCCGCGGGGGCCGGCGTGCACTACCGCACCCGACGGGCCACCGTCGGCGTCACCGAGACCCCACAGCTCGACACTGAGGTCGCGGTGCTGCAGCGCCGCGGTGATCTTGTGCAGGCGCGCATCGGCCACGTCGTGACCGGTCGTGATGATCCCCACGTCCGGCGCCGTGCTGCGTGACATCGGTCAGAGGTCCTCGAGTGAGACAGCTTCTGCTTCGCCGACCTGCAGGAACTTCGTGTAGGCCGTGATCACTTCGTTGGGCTCGCCACGCATCATCAGCTTGCCCTTGTGCAGCCAGATGCAGTCGTTGCACATCTCCCGGACGCTGCTCATCGCGTGGCTGACCAGGAACATCGTCCGGCTGTTGGTGACCAGCTCGGACATCTTCGCCGCGGCCTTGGTCTTGAACGACGCATCACCGGCGGACAGCGCCTCGTCGATCAGCAGGATGTCCGGGTCCATGTGCACCGCGACCGAGAACGCGAGCCGGCTGAACATGCCGGACGAGTACGTCCGCATCGGCATCTCCATGAAGTCGCCGAGCTCGGCGAAGTCCGCGATCTCCTCGTACCGCGCCTCGATCTCCTTGCGGCTGAGTCCGGCCGCCAGACCACCGAGGACAACGTTCTCCTTGCCGGACAGCGCGGCGTTGAAGCCGACGCCCAGCGACAGCAGGGTGGAGACCCGGCCGTGCACCTCGATCCGGCCCGAGGTCGGCGGCAGGATGCCGGCCACCGCGCGCATCAGCGTCGACTTGCCGGCGCCGTTCGCACCGATGATGCCGATCGTGGTGCCGTGGTTGACGTCGAAGGACACGTTCTGGACGGCCTTGACCTCGCGGATCGCGCGCTCGCCGCGGCCGAACCGGACGATCGCGCTCTTGAACGTCGGCACCCGCTCGAACGTGGTCCGGTAGGTGATGGAGACGTCCTGCACCTTGACGGCCGGTACGTCCGACGGGCTCTTCTGCATCGGCTTCTTCTCGGTGTCAGAGACGGACAACGAACTCACGCTCCCTCGACATGAAGAACAACGAGCCGATCACGAAGGCCAGGACGGCCCAGAACGCGCCGCCGATCCACATCTCGATGTTCGGGATCTTGCCCTTGACCAGCAGGTCGGTCCAGCCGCCGATCAGCGGGTAGAGCGGGTTGTACTGGATGAAGCCCTTGAACTTCGCCGGCGCGAACTCGGCGAACCACAGCACCGGGGACATGTACAGCCAGATCCGGGTGAAGTACGGCAGGAAGCTCGTGGTGTCGCGGAAGTACACCTGCAGGGCGGCGAAGATCATCCCCATCCCGGCCGCGAAGACCGTGAGCATGACCAGGAATGCCGGCGCCAGCAGCATCTGCCAGCGCAGCGACAGCCCCATCAGCAGGTGGATCGCGAGGTAGACGACCAGTGTCGGCAGGAACCGGAAGAACGCCGTCCGGACCGCCGACAACGGCAACAGCATCCGGGGGAACGACTGGTTCATCAGTAGCTTGCCGCCACCGACCACGCTGGCCGCTCCGGCCGTCATCGCACCGGAGAAGTAGTAGAAGACGAACAGGCCGCCGCACATGTGGGCGAACCGCATGCCTGCGTCCACCTTCGAGCCACCGCCGCCGATGATGTCCACCAGCAGGTAGTAGACCGCCGCCAGCAGCAATGGGTTCAGAACGAGCCACACCTGGCCGAAGAAGGTGTTCGTGTTGGCCGCCCGGATGTTCGTCCGGGACATCTCCGCCGCGAACTCCCGCCGCTGCCACAACGCCTTGAAGTAGGGGCGCATGGCCGGCAGGCCGACCTTGTGGGGTTCGTACACGTGCACCGACGGGTTGAACTCCTCGTCGACGCTAGTCGCGTTCATTCAGGCAATGCCTCTCTCTGCCGGAAATTGGATCCACCGTGACGGGGCCACGCAGACCGGGAAGCAGAGTAGCGGATCGGCTTCCATGCCGACGACACAGTGGTCCTCCTTAGTGAGCAACGACGTACGGACGGCAACCAAACGCCGTACGACATCGCGTCCGCAACACCAGGGTCGTCCCTCGCCGATCGTTATCCGGAATATACATTTGACAGCCAGCCGCGGCCAAAACGCCTTCCAGAAGGTCAAATCGGGGTCAAATCAACGGTACGACGCCGACGCCCGGGCGAAGGTTGACGTGACGTCGCCCACCCGCGGCGTGACCAGTGTTGTCGAGGTTATCGGTGGGACCCCAGAAGATGCCTGGTGGCCGGGGCGAGCCGGGCGGTCGGCACGACACGCAACATCGTGGCACCGCTCGCCGTGGACAGCCTCACCATCCACGGATCACCAACCGGCACCCTCCGGGGCCTCACCACACCCGATCCGGCGACGCGTCCGCTTCGGGCGGAGACGGACGTCACTCGCAACAGACCGGCCGGCACGATGACCAGGGCGGCGGTCATCGCACCTCGAGTCCGTCCCCAGAGATGCTGCGTACGCCGGCAGGTGCGCGCAGCAGGTGTGGGGACGGACCGGTGAGGGCGTCCGGGGCCGGAAGGACCCGGACGCCCTCGGAGACCGGAGGGGGACAGCGCACCACGGCATCCCTGCAAAGATGCCCGGGGGCTGGGGACGGCAGCACCGGTACGAGCGGCGGCGGCACACGGCGGGACCGGTCGCATCGGGCTCTCCTCCTCATCGGCCTCACGATGGAGATGCACAGTTTGTACACCCTCCAGCACAGCCGGTGATGGCACGGAAGTGCGAGGGCACCGATGCGCCGGGATCGAGACCCAACCGAAACGGGCCCCGCTGACGAGACAGCGAACAGAGGCCAGAATTGGAACAGCAGCCCGGCGGCGCTCAGGTGGTCCGTCGCCGGGCTGCTGGACCTCAATTCTCGCTCACAACTGCGCGGAAATGGTGGCCAGATGGTGACACGGCACAAGAATGCTGACAGGACAACAAATATCGCTGCGTGCATACACGTCGCCACGGACAGTGCGATCGGCACTCGCCTACCCTGGAGGGGCGGTCGCGGTCGGTGACAGCAGTGGGAAGGGAGGGGCGAGCGGTGAGCACATCGGACACGGAGCGTGCCGGTCATCTCAAGGTGCTCGGGCTCAACGACGACGAGATCAACGTCTACCAGCACCTGCTGCGGACCGGACCCTCGTCCATCACCGAGCTGGACGCGGCGGTGCCACACCGCACGGCCGGGATCGACACCACGCTCAGCGGCCTGGTGCAGGCGGGTCTGGCCCGCCGGTCCGGCTCGGACCACTCCCGGTACCTCCCGGTGCCCCCGGACGCGGGCCTGGAGGCCCTCACGCTGCGCCGCGAGTCGGAGCTGAAGCAGGCCAGCATCGATGTCCTGAACGCGTACGACGAGTTCCGCCGGACCGTGCACAACGAGTCCACCACGCACCTGATCGAGGTCGTCACCGGCAGCGCGATCGTCGAGCGGATCCACCAGATCAAGGGCGGCGCGCAGCGCGAGATCCTGGCCATCGACTCCCCGCCGTACTACATCGGCGGCCCGAACCAGGAGGAGATCGACCACCTGAAGCGTGGCGTCGCCTACCGGGTCGTGTACTCACCGGAGTCCGTCGAGGTGCCGGGGTACCTGACCGAGAACATCCTGCCCTGCGTCGAGGCCGGCGAGCAGGCCCGCGTGCTGCCCGACGTACCGGCGAAGCTGACCATCATCGACGGGTCGATCGCCTACGTCTCGATGTCGGTCCGCGACACCGAGGTGAACCGCTCGCTGCTGATCATCCGGCCGAGCAGCCTGCTGACCGCGCTGATCGGCATGTTCGAGCTCTGCTGGCGCAACGCCCTTCCGTTGCACGCATCCGTGGGGACCGAGGACGATCGCCTGGAGCCGATCGAGCGCCGGCTGCTGGCCCTGCTGGCGACCGGTGCCGCGGACGACACCATCGCCCGGACGCTGGGGATCAGCCGCCGGACCTTCTTCCGCTACCTCGAGCGCCTGATGAACCGCACCGGCGCCAGCACGCGTTTCCAGCTCGCGCTGCACGCGGCCCGCGAGAACTGGCTGTAGGTCGTCGTCCACGAGCGAGCTCGTGGACGACGAATTCCGCTACCGGTAAAGGGCTGTGGACGGTACGACGTGGTCGCCGTCGGTCCGGCCGCCAGCAACCCAGACGCCGCCACCCGGGGCCGCGCTGAATGTAGAGCGGACCTCGGTGAAGAAGACCCGGATGGCCGGCTTCGGCAGTTCGGACCAGCCGCTACCGGTCCACCTGAACAGTCCGTCCCGGCCGCCGCCGTACCAGGCCTGCGTCTTCAGCAGCACTGAGCCGCCGACGTCGTACAACTGCGACCCCCAGCCACCTGTCGGTACGGCGAGCCGCGTCCAGGCGGACCCGTCCCAGTGGGCGAGGTAGCCGCGTTCGCCCTCCCGGCCGGTGATCCAGACGTCGTTCGGCGCCAACGCCACCACAGCGTCTGGATACACGTAGGAGCCTGCTGAGACCGGCATCGTGTGGTCGACCCACCCGTCGCCGTTCCACTGCGCTACGAGGGTCCTGTTGGCTGCTGTGCGCGTTCCGACCACCCAGGTGCTGGCTGCACCCGCCACGTCCAGGTCGAGAAGCTCGTAGCCCAGGTTGGTCTGTGGTGGGTTCGGTACGACCTGCCACTGGCCACTGACCCACCTCATGATGCGGTACTGCAGCGGTCCGGCACCGTAGATCGACTCCGTTGCCGTAGTGCTCCACGCCGTACCACGGGCGTCACTGACCAGGTTGCCTGTGCTCACGTAGAGCTGGTCCGATGGCGGGGGTGGCACCGGCAGCACCGTCCAGGCAGAGCCGTCCCAGTGCATGTTGGCCGACCCTGTCCCGATCCAGATGTCGTCGGCCGCCGTACCTGCGATGTCACCGCCGACAGCTGGTGCAGGCACCACCCGCCAGCGACTGCCGTCCCATCGGCCGACCACGGGCTGTACGCCGGCCCGGCCGATCGACCAGGCATCGGTGGCTGAGGCGGCGTAGATGCCCTCGACCCGCTGCTCGAGCGTCGGCTCGTCGCGGTGCGGGAAGTCGTAAACCGTCCATGCACCCGCGGCTCGGGCGCTCGCTGCCAGTGCTCGGCTTGTCGTCACTCGGCCGGCGACTAGCGGCGCCGCCGCCAGCGTCGCGAGGCCGGTCAGAACCGTCCGCCGGCTCGTTCTCGGTGTTGTCATTCGCACTCCTCACTCGGGGAGAAATCGATCTCTCTCCCCGAGCAACGGAGTCACCCGGCACCGAGTTCAAGCTTCGACGACGGTTGAATGGCCTCGCGGGCTCAGGCCTTGGCGACCGCGAATTCCTTGGCGACGACCTCGGCGATCTGGGCGGTGTTGAGGGCCGCACCCTTGCGCAGGTTGTCGCCACAGACGAAGAGCTCGAGCGCGTTCGGGTCGTCGAGCGACTTGCGGATCCGGCCGACCCAGGTCGGGTCGGTGCCGACGACGTCGGCCGGCGTCGGGAACTCGCCCTCCGCCGGGTTGTCGAAGAGCAGCACGCCCGGGGCATCCCGCAGTACCTCGCGAGCGCCGTCGGCGTCGACCTCCTGGACGAACCGTGCGTGCACCGACAACGAGTGCGTGGTGACGACCGGGACCCGCACACAGGTCGCGGAGACCTTCAGGTCGGGCAGGCCGAGGATCTTGCGCGACTCGTTGCGCACCTTGAGCTCCTCGGACGACCAGCCGCCGTCCTTGAGCGAGCCGGCCCACGGTACGACGTTCAGCGCCAGCGGGGCCGCGAACGGGCCGAGGTCGTTGCCGACGACCCGCCGTACATCGCCCGGCGAGCTGCCGAGCTCGCGGTTGCCGGAGACCTTGGCGAGCTGGTCGTACAGCGCGTCGATCCCGGCCTGCCCGGCGCCGGACGCGGCCTGGTACGACGCCACCACCAGCTGCTCGAGCTCGTACCGGTGGTGCAGCGCGCCCATCGCCACGATCATCGACAGCGTCGTGCAGTTCGGGTTGGAGATGATGCCCTTCGGTCGGTTCCGAGCCGCCTCGGCGTTCACTTCGGGCACCACCAGCGGCACGTCCGGGTCCATCCGGAACGCGCCGGAGTTGTCCACCACGACGGCACCCTTGGCGGCCGCGACCGGCGCCCAGTGCGCGGACACCTCGTCCGGTACGTCGAACATCGCGACGTCGATCCCGTCGAAGGCGGCCTCGCTGATCGCGACGACCTCGACCTCCTCGCCACGGACCTTGAGCTTCTTCCCCGCGGAGCGCTCGGAGGCGATCAGCCGGATCTCTCCCCAGACGTTCTCCCGGGTCGAGAGCAGGGTCAGCATCACCGACCCGACGGCACCGGTCGCACCGACCACCGCCAGGGAAGGGAGACCGGTCCGGTCGATCGTGTTCTCCACAGCGCTCACAGGGGTCACCGTCCAGTTCCTCCGTACACGACGGCCTGGGTGTGCTCGTCGTCCAGATCGAATGCGGTGTGCGCCGCGGTCACGGCAGCATCCACCAGGTTTTCGTCCACCACGACCGAGATCCGGATCTCGGACGTGGAGATCATCTCGATGTTCACGCCGGCGTCGGCCAGCGCGGAGAAGAACTTCGCGGAAACGCCCGGGTGCGAGCGCATCCCGACACCGACCACCGAGACCTTACCGATCTGGTCGTCGTACAGCAGCTGCTCGTAGCCGACCTCGTCCTTCATCCGGGCCAGCGCGGACATCGCGCGGGCGCCGTCGGCGCGGGGCAGCGTGAACGAAATGTCGGTGCGGTTGGTCGCCACCGCCGACACGTTCTGCACGATCATGTCGATGTTGGTCTCGGCACCGGCGACGGTCTCGAAGATCCGGGCCGCTTCACCCGGCTTGTCGGGTACGCCGACGACGGTGATCTTGGCCTCACCGCGATCGTGGGCCACACCGGAGATGATCGCCTGTTCCATTTGATCCAGTTCCTTCGCATCGACGACCCAGGTGCCTTCCTTCTGCGAGAAGGAGGAACGCACATGGACCCTGACGTTGTAGCGCCGCGCGTACTCGACGCAGCGCAGGTGCAGCAC
This sequence comes from Kribbella sp. NPDC026611, assembly GCF_040638345.1. Taxonomy (NCBI): domain Bacteria; kingdom Bacillati; phylum Actinomycetota; class Actinomycetes; order Propionibacteriales; family Kribbellaceae; genus Kribbella; species Kribbella sp. NPDC026611. The sequence goes on along the minus strand of NZ_JBEZYC010000003.1, from coordinate 360,821 downwards.
CTTCGCGCCGCAGGCGGCCATCTCGAGCATCTCCTCGTAGGAGATCTTCGGGACGTGCCGCGCGGCCGGCACGATCCGCGGGTCCGCGGTGAAGATGCCGTCCACGTCGGTGTAGATCTCGCAGTAGTCCGCGTCCATCGCGGCGGCCAGCGCGACCGCGGTGGTGTCGGAGGCGCCGCGGCCCATCGTGGTGATGTCCTTGGTGTCCTGGGCGACGCCCTGGAACCCGGCCACGATCGCGATGTGGCCCTCGGCCAGCGCCTCCTCGATCCGGCCCGGCGTGATGTCGATGATCCGCGCGTTGCCGTGCGCCGAGGTGGTGATCACGCCGGCCTGCGAGCCGGTGAAGCTGCGCGCCTCGTAGCCCAGGTTGGCGATCGCCATCGCCAGCAGCGCGGCGGAGATCCGCTCGCCCGAGGTGAGGAGCATGTCCAGCTCCCGCGGTGGCGGCAGCGGCGAGACCTGCTGGGCCAGGTCCATCAGTTCGTCGGTGGTGTCGCCCATGGCGGAGATGACCACCACCACGTCGTTCCCGGCCTTCTTGGTTGCGACGATCCGTTGGGCCACACGCTTGATGCCATCGGCGTCGGCGACCGAAGAACCGCCGTACTTGTGCACGACGCGTCCCACAGCTGTGTCTCCTCAAACCACTGGTTGCGGTACGCCGTGCGGCGTTGCACCAGGCGTAGTCTCGCGGGTCATTCTAGCCGTGACCTTCCCGTTGCCTACCGGCTGACCAGCACCTGGGCCACTTGTTCGTATAAGTCATCACTGAAATACTGGCTCCGTGCACGCGTTCGACATCCTCGGCGACCCGGTCCGGCGGCGGATCCTGGAGCTGCTCGCCGACGGCCGGCTGCCGGCCGGTTCGATCGCCTCGACGATCGGCGCGGAGTTCGGGATCAGCCAGCCGGCGGTGTCGCAGCACCTGCGCGTCCTGCGCGAGAACGGGTTCGCGACCGTGACCGTCGACGGCACCCGGCGGCTGTACGCCGTCGATCCCGGGCCGCTGCGCGAGATCGACACCTGGCTGGACCGGTACCGGAAGTTCTGGGTCAACCGGCTGGACGCGCTGGAGACCGAGCTCCGGCGCGGCCGAAGTGCGAACTCCTGAAACATTCGGTGCGGTTCGGGCATCTGGGTTGGTAGAGGATCACCCCCAGAGGAGCTGCGGATGCGCAACATCGTCGCCAGGCTGTGCATGTCGGAGGACGGCATCGTGGAGCGGCCGGAGCAGTGGCTGACCGACCCTCGCCAGGCTCTCGGCCAGGCGGTCCACGGGGCAAGCACGGTGTTGCTCGGCCGGCAGACGTTCGAGCGGTACGGCGGTGCGCTCGACCTCGCCGACGTACGGAAGCTGGTGATCGGGTCGCGGCCCGTCATCGCCCGTCCGGGCACGGAGATGCTGCAGGGCGACACGCGCCGGGTGCTGGGCGCGCTGAAGGACGTGCCGGGTGAGGACCTGCACGTGTTCGGCAGCTTGACGCTGGTCCGGTGGCTGCTGCGCTGGCGGCTGATCGACGAGATGTCGCTACTGATCCACCCGGTCGCGGCCGGCCGCGGCACCCTGCTGGACCGCCGCCCGCTCCGGCTGATCTCGATGTGCGCGCGAGAGGACGGCGTACTCGAAGCGAACTACCGCGTGCACTACGCGGCGACCTCTTCGACGGCGCTGATTTCGACCGGCCGGTGGGGTGGCACTCGGAGCAGGAAGACCGTAGCGAGCGCTGCCAGGGCAGTCGTGAGGACCCAGGCGTAGCGAACGCCGAAGGCCTCGACCAGAGCACCGGCAACGGCCGCACCGACTGCGGAGCCGACCATGCCACCGCTCTGCATCCAGCCGAAGATCTCGGCGTGTACGGACGTGGGCGTCAGGGCGCCGACGCGTTCGTAGAGGGCTGCGACCGTCGGTGCGATCAAGCAGCCGGCCGCGAACATGGCCACTGCCAGCGCGACCACCGAGCCGGTGACGAAGATGCAGACGGCGACCAGGACGGTGAACACCAGCATCCGCCGCCAGACGGCAGACGTACGGCGACCGGGCAGCGCGCCGCCGACGATGCCTCCGGTCACACTGCCAACGGCTGCGACCGTTTCCAATACGCCGGCGATGAGGCGGTTGCCGTGCTCGTCGGCAACGGCCACCATCCCAAGCGACAACGACGCGAAGCCCATGACGAGGCAGGCCCACGCGATGAGCATCGCCGTACGGTGCCGGTGCAGCAGGAGCTGCTTCGCGGTCGGTCGAGGGCCACTGGCTTCGTTGTGCGGGACTGGCGGTTGCTGGTTGACGCCGAACCACCAGACCGATGCGGCGGCTGCCACAGCGCACGCCAGCAGGCCGATCCGTGGGCTGGCGAAGCTGACCATCAGCGCACCGGCCAGGGGACCTACCAGGAAGAGCAGCTCCTGCGCGGTCGCGTCGAGCGAGTAGACGGCTCGCAACTGCCTGCCCTGGACGACTCGCGGCCAGTTGGCGCGCAGGGCCTGAGTGACCGGCGCGACGAACATGCCGGTGAGCGCTGCGGCTAGCGGCAGGACCCGAAACCAGCTGTTGGGGAGCAGCGCTGTTATTGCCATGCAGAGTCCCCAGGCCATACCGGTGCCGATGACTACGTTGCGCGCGCCACGGCGGTCCGCCATGCGGGACCAGACCACGCTCGCTACCGCCGTACCGATCGAGTAGCCACCGGCGACCACGCCGGCCCAGCCGAAGTTGCCGGCCGCGTCCTTCGCGAGGAACGAGAGCGGGACCATCGTGGCCAGCACCGGCAGCCTGGCGACAAGAGCCGAGGCGAGCAGCGCCACCACGCCGCGGGTCTTCCAGAGCTCGCGGTACGACGTCAGGTCCATAGCCTGCATTCTGTCCTGACATATCGGCTCACCGCGTCGGGAATTCTCCCTATCTGCATTGTCGGTGGGATATGCGAACATATGTTCGTGTCGGTCCCGGCGGGTGGTGCGAACATCCTGCATGCCGATCTGGACGCGTTCTACGCGTCGGTCGAGCAGCGGGACGACCCACGCCTGCGCGGGCGGCCGGTGATCGTCGGCGCGGGGGTGGTGCTCGCCTGCAGCTACGAGGCGAAGGCGTACGGCGTGCGGACGGCGATGAACGGGCGGCAGGCGCTCCAGCGGTGCCCGGGGGCGATCGTGGTGGATCCGCGAATGTCGGCGTACTCCGAGGCGAGCAAGGCGGTGTTCAAGGTGTTCGAGGACACCACGCCGCTGGTCGAGGGGCTGTCGATCGACGAGGCCTTTCTCGATGTCGGTGGGCTGCGGAAGATCCGCGGGACGCCGGTGGAGATCGCGCGCCGGCTCCGGGCCGAGGTGATGTCGCGGGTCGGGCTGCCGATCACGGTCGGGGTGGCGCGGACGAAGTTCCTGGCCAAGGTGGCGAGCGGAGTCGCGAAGCCGAACGGTCTGCTCGAGGTCTTGCCCGAGGGGGAGCTCGACTTCCTGCATCCGTTGGATGTCTCGCGATTGTGGGGCGTCGGCGACGTGACCGCGGAGAAGCTGCGGAGCCGCGGGCTGACCAAGGTCGGCGACGTGGCTCAGTTGCCGGAGGCCGCGCTGATCGCGATACTTGGGCGGGCGTCCGGGCGGCATCTGCATGCGCTGGCGCACAACCGCGACCCGCGGCCGATCGAGGTCGGCCGGCGTCGGCGGTCGATCGGGTCGCAGCGGGCGCTGGGCCGGTCGCCGAAGTCACCGGCGACGCTGGACGCCGTGCTGGCCGGGCTGGTGGACCGCGTGAGTCGGCGGATGCGGTCGGCGGGGCGGTCGGGGCGGACCGTGACGTTGCGGCTGCGGTTCGACGACTTCAGCCGGGCGACCCGGTCACACACGTTGCCTCAGGCAACTGACCAGACGCGGGCGATTCTGGTGACCGCACGCGCCTTGCTCCGAACCGCCCAGCCGCTCATCACGACCCAGGGCCTCACGATGATCGGCATCTCCGTCGGCAACTTGGAGAACGAGGCTGCCTTGCAATTGGCATTGCCGTTCGACAAAGCCGCGAACAACGAGCTCGACTCGGCGCTGGACCAGGTGAAGGACAAGTTCGGCACCAACGCAATCACCCGTGGTGTCCTGCTGGGCAAAGACCAGGGCTGGACGATGCCGATGCTGCCGGACTGAGCTCTGCTGCGGCCAATTAGAGCAAGAGTTCCAGGGTGAGTTCGTCGTGCAGCGGGATGCCGTACGCGCCGGTCTCGGGGATGGTGGGCTTCAGCGTGCGCGAGTGATCCACCGCCCCGGGGCTGACCGCAACGATGCGCATCCCGCGACGCTGGTAGAAGCGGAGGGCGTCCAGGTTGTCGTTGGTGGTGATGAGCCACAACCGCCGGCAGCCTGCTGCACGCGCCAGGTCCGCCGCAGCTGACAGCAGTTCACTGCCGACGCCGAGCTGCGGGATCGGCGCGTCGAGCGTGACGACCTCCAACTCGTCACCTTCGATGGTGTACGTGAGGAGGCCGACGATCCGGCCGTCCTCCTCGGCAACCAGCGCCGGCAGAGCGGTCGCGTCGTACGCCGTCCCGTGCGCGACGGCGATGTGTCCGCCCCACGCCTCGGTGAGGATTGCGCTGATCGCCGTACTGTCCGCGGCGGTGGCTGGTCGGACGTTCATGGACGGGACGTTAGTACGAGTTGTCGTGGAGGTACCCGGCGTACCAGTTGAGGGCGGCGCGGAGCTCGTCGACCTGACGAACGCGGCTGTTGCCTGTGGCGCCATGGCCGATCGGGTAGAGCCGGCGTCCACCGTGATGGCTGCGGCGCGATACCGGCAGGGCGGACTGGTACTGCGGAGTCAGCCAGGCGATCAGCCACGGTCTCCTGGCCGTTCCGCCGACTCTCAGTCGCGTGACGCCTGCCCAGGGGATGGTGGCGGAGCGGTAGCCGCGTTCGACTGTCACGCCGTCGGGTGACAGGTGCAGGACGACCTTGCGCCGGCAGACGAGGATCCAGTAGCGGATCGCGACGTACAGGAAGTAGAGCGCGATCAGGGCGGAGAGGCCGGACCAGACCGGGTGCAAGGCCTTGAGGTCCGGGTCGCGCGGGACGAAGCCGAAGGACAGGAAACTCGCGAGGACGGCGATGACGACCGGCCGGGCTCTACTGGTCCTGAACGCGGCACCAGTCGGTCCAGCAGGCTGCGGCAGGTGGAGCGTGTGGAGGGTTTGCGGCGGATGGACGATCGGGTCAGGTGGCGGGAGGAGCTTGGTCGGCGCGGGCATCGGTGGCGGCATGAAGGCTGTGTTTGCACCTTGACCGAGCAGGCGAAGTACGTCGGCGGGCGTCGGGCGCTGAGCCGGGTCGCGCGCCAGACACCGGCGTACGACGTCGTCGAGCGGACCGGGCAACAGCGGGATCTCGGGTCGCTCAATCCTGTGCAGGAGCGACACCGGCGGACCGGAGGCGAACGGACCACGACCGGACGCGGCGAACACCAACACCGCACCAAGCGCGAACACATCGCTGGGTGGCCCGAGCGGCGCGCCGGTGATCTGCTCGGGCGACAGGTAGCCCGGCGTACCGATCACCAAGCCGGTTGCCGTCAGGCTCGAGTCCTCCAGCGCGCGGGCGATGCCGAAGTCGATGACGCGCGGCCCGTTGTCGGTCAGCACGATGTTGGACGGCTTGAGATCGCGATGGATCAGACCGCTCGCGTGAATCGCCATCAACGCCTCGGACAACCCCGCCGCCAACGCCTGCACCGCAGCCGGCGCCAACGGACCAGACTGCTCAACCGCCTTCTGCAGCGTCGGTCCAGGCAGGTACTCCGTCGCCAGCCACGGCCGCGCCGCATCCGGATCGGCATCAACAACCGCGGCGGTAAACGCCCCGCTCACCTTCCGCGCCGCAGCGATCTCCCGAGCGAACCGTGCGCGGAACGCGTCGTCTCCGGCCAGTTCGTCGCGCACCACCTTCACCGCGACCAACCGTCCACCCGGTGACCGCGCCAGGTAGACCGCACCCATCGCGCCACGACCGAGCCGGCCCTGGATCGCGAACGACCCGACCATCACCGGATCCTGCGGGTGCGTTGTCATCGGGCGTCACGCTAACGCGGTTCAGGACCGCGGGTAACCGATCTCGGCGATCCCTTCGGCGAGATCGGCCAGCCGGCGCCGCGGGTTCAGCGAGGTGACGACGTACTCCGTCAACGGCATCAATGCGTACACGTGCCGGATCGGCTCGAGGTCGAGCGCGACCTCGTAGTAGTCCTCGGCGAACGTCAGGTACGCCTCCGGCCGGCCGTCGGCGACGAGCTCGAACAGCCAGTCCGCACCGTCTTCGCCATCGCCTTCGACCGGACCACACTGCCAGGCGGTGTCACCGGTCGTCCGCCAGAAGCACACCGTCGCCCGCGGCGCCCCGAGCGGATCCCAGAACGCCTTGTCGTCGCGCGCTCCGTGGAACACCTCCGGCACGCGGTCCAGGAGGCCAGGCCACGGCTTCATGTCATTCCCGTACGGCGACATCGGCGACTCGTGGTCGAACCCGTACGCGAACACGCCGTCCGGCGAGAACACCATCGAGTACTCGTTTCCCGACCCGTCCCGCATCAGCGCGGCCTCTTCGGTGTCCGACCATCGCCCGTCGAACGAGAAGTACCGCAGCTGGTCCTCGTTGTCGTCGAGCACGAGATCGAGCACCGCCAGCGCCCGACTGACCCGCAACACGACGGCGGGATCAGGCATCCGCCGAAGCACCTCACGAACTGGCATCCAGCCATTCAACCGGCCGCCCGGGGCACCGTAGGTGTTGGGGACCCCGCGTGAGCAAGTTGTGGATAACTACCGGCGCTGCTGGACCGCTTCCTCGGCGACCTCGACGAGCTCGCGATCGGTGGCCTCGGTCTCGGCGTCGTGGGCCGGCTCGAGGCGATCGTGCGCGATCAGCGACTGGATGGCCCGCAGTACGGCGCTCGCTGCGGCACCCCACGTGGAGACGTAGGAGAACTGCCACCACCACAGCGCCTCGAGGACCCGGCCGTCCTCGTAGTGCGCGAGGCCGTGCACGAGGTCGGTCGCGATCGCGGTGAGGTCGTCGGAGAGCCGGTTGACGGTGATCTCCGGCGGAGCGGCGTACGGGTCGAAGACCTCGGCGTACTCGTCCAGGCCCTCGAACAGCACCGCCAGCCGGTCCCGCATCGCGTCGAGGTCCGGGTCCGGCCCGGCGTCGCTCTCGAACCGCTCCTCCGGGACGAAGTCCTCGAACGCCCCGAGCCGGCCGCCGGCCAGCAGCAGCTGACTGACCTCGAGCAGCAGGTACGGCAGCGAGGCGAGGCCCTCGTCGACCCCGTCCTCGTCCGGCTGCGCGGCGATGTCGCGCACCGAGATCAGGAAGCTCCGGACCTGGTCGGCGATCTGCTCGGCGAACTCGGTCAGGTCCTCGTTGTCGGTGGCCAAAGCCCGTTCCGCAATATCTGTTGGTTCAGTCATCGATCGATCGTCGCCCTTCAAACGCCCGTCCGAGAGTGACCTCGTCGGCGTACTCGAGGTCACCGCCTACTGGAAGTCCACTAGCCAAACGGGTGACGCGCAACCCCATGGGCCGCAGCAGGCGGCTCAGGTAGGTGGCCGTCGCCTCACCCTCCAGGTTCGGGTCGGTGGCCAGGATGATCTCCATCACTTCGCCGCTGGCCAGCCGTTGCATCAGTTCCTTGATCCGGAGCTCGTCCGGCCCGATCCCCTCGATCGGCGAGATCGCCCCGCCGAGCACGTGGTACCGGCCGCGGAACTCGCGGGTGCGCTCGATCGCGACCACGTCCTTGGCCTCTTCGACCACACAGATCAGGCTCAGGTCCCGGCGCGGGTCGCGGCAGATCCGGCACTGCGGCTCCTCCGCGACGTTGCCGCAGATCTCGCAGAACTTGACCTTCTCCTTGACCTGCACGAGCACGTGCGCAAGCCGCCGTACGTCGGTCTCGTCGGCCGCGAGCAGGTGGAACGCGATCCGCTGCGCGGACTTCGGCCCCACTCCGGGCAACCGCCCCAGCTCGTCGATGAGATCCTGAACGGCACCCTCGTACACGTCAGCCCGGGTTCTGACCGGCGTCGCCGGCCCCGCTCCCGGGGTTCACAAACCCGACGTTGCCGCTGGTCCCGCTGGTGCCGCTGGTGCCGCTGGTCCCGCTCGTCCCGCTGGTGCCCTGGCCCGGCTCGTCACCGGACTCCACGGCCGGTGGCGCACTGGGCAGGCCGAAGCCGGTGGGGGCACCACCAAAGCCAGAGCCGCCACCGTCGCCACCGAACGCACCACCAAGCCCGCCGGCGAGCGGACCCATCGCCGCAGCCGCGGCCTGCTTCGCGTTCTCCGAGGCGTCCCGGACCGCGGCGACCACCAGGTCAGCCAGCGTCTCCGTGTCGTCCGGGTCGACCGCTTCCTTCTTGATGTCGAGGCTGAGCAGCTCGCCCGTGCCGGACACCAGCGCCGTCACCAGACCGCCGCCCGCCGACCCCTCGATCTCCTGGGCCTCCAGGTCGGCTTGCGCCTCCATCAACTGACTCTGCATCGCCTGCGCCTGCGCGAGCAGATTGGACATGTCGAAGCCCCCAGCACCGCCACCGTCGAACACTGCGATCTCCCGTCCAACCCGCTCTCTCGAGCCGCCTAAAGCCGGAGCCTCAACCCTAGCCGGTCCCCCCGACAACCCCACCCCCACCCAGAAACCGACCTGTCTCCCCAAATTATCCACACCCCTGTGGACAACCCAACCCACACCCCTGTGAATCCTGTGGATCCCACCCACCCCCATCCCCACCCCCTGTGCAAAAACAACCCCACACCAACGGGATGCAGGGCCTGCCTGAGTCTCACCAAGGTGCCACCTGGCCCGCGCCGAGACGCCGCCTGAGGTCTCACACAGGCGGCGCGCGGGCCGCGCCGCGGCGCAGTCTGGAGTCCCACCGAGGTACGCGCGGGTGCCGCCGGAGGTCTCACCAAGGCGAGCCCCGGGCCGCGCCGAGGCGCGGCCCGGGGCTGTCTGAGGTGTTGCCGAGGTGCTATGTGGGTGGTGCCGAGGTTGCGCCGAGACGCTGCCTGGGTTCTTGCCGAGGTGGTCCTTGAGTCTCGCCAAGGTGCTGTGGGTCTTGCCGAGGTGCCGTGCGGCTGCCACCGGGGTGCCGCCTGGGGTTCTTGCCGAGGTGCCGCGCGGGTGCGGCCGGGGGTCAGTTGGGTTCTTCGGTGATGATCTGAGCGCCGAGGGTCTCCATCAGCAGATCGGTGTGCGACCGCGAGTCCTCCTCCAGCAGCACGTCATCCTCACCGATCGAATCAGCTTCTTCCTCCGGCGTCAGCGGCTTCTCCGCCGGCACCTGAGCCGCCTCGGCCCGCCGAGCCTGCTCAGCCGCAACCGCAGCCTCCGCCGCCCGCCGCTTACTAGCCGCCTGCTCCCGCCGATCCACCCCACCCTGAGCCGGCGCCTGACCCGGCCCCTGACCTGGAGCCGGAGCCTGCTGACGCCCCGACTCCCAAGGATCCACATCAGGCGGCACGTCGTACTCCGACTCCGGCGGCTCCTCCACAACCACCGCCGCCCCACCCGCAGCCGCCCTCAAACCACCCCGCCGACCACCCGCGCCGGCCGAGCCGCCCGGACCACGCGAACCGTCCGCGCCACCCGCACCACCCGGACCGCCCACGCCACGCGAACCAGCCAATCCATCCGCGGCACCCGAACCAGCCGCAGCAGAGCCACTCGAGCCACCCGCCCCGGAGCTGGCCGCACCTGCTGAGCCACCCGACCCACCGTCGCCGATTCCGCCCACTCCACCACCCTGGTTCGCCGGATCTCCGACCCCAGCAGAAGTCACCGAACCCCCAGGACCACCAGGTCCACCCGCACCGGGGCCACCCGGCCCACCCGCACCAGAGCCACCCAGCCCACCGGCACCAGTCCCGCCCAGTCCACCCGGGTTCGCCGGATCCCCGACCTCGGCGGAAGCCGCCGAACCCCCAGGACCACCCGGACCACCAGCACCCGAGCCACCAGCGCCAGTCCCGCCAAGTCCACCACCCGGGTTCGCTGCATCCGCAACCCCAGCAGAAGCCGCCGAACCACCAGCGCCACCGACACCCGGCGCACGGTCGGCAACTGCGCCCCCGGCCCCGCCGGCTCCAGACCTACCGCCAGCAGGTCCGCCTGCCGAGCCCGCACCGCCTCCCGGCGTCCCGTCCGGAGACCCGGGTCCACCGAACTGCCCGCCACCAGCCTGAGGTGCAGGCGGTCCCGGCCGGTGAGCCGGAGATCCTCCGGCCCCCGGATCCGTCGACGGATCCACCACCGCCTCGACCCGCCGGTTCACACCAATGGTGTCGATCATCGCCTGCCGCAAAATCTCGTCACTACCGGACCGCGCAAAACTCTCCCGAGCTCCAGCGTTCACCAGCCCAAGCGTCAGCGTCTGGTCGTCGATCGCGATCACCTGAGCGTTCTGGCTCAGCATGATCCAAGCAAACCGCCGCTTGCTCTTCACAGCCTCCAAAACCTCAGGCCACAACCGCCGAATATCAGCCAGCCCGACCGACCCACCACTTGGCGCCCCCGCAGCCGCACCAGACGGCACACCAGACGGCACACCAGCACCGCCACCAGCCCGCACATTGCCGGCCTGAGCACCTGGGGCGTCCGCACCAGGTGGCACACCGCCGCCACCCGACCCACCGGCCTGAGCATCGACGCCACCTGCAGCGCCTCCAGCACCGGCCGACGCACCACCGGCATCACCCGCCGCCGGCTCGTCACCCCAAGCACCCGTACGCCCAGCACTCACGCCACCCGCGCCAGACACCGACCCGCCTGCCGCGGCACCAGCCGCAGCACCAGTCGCCCGCTCCCGCCCGGCAGCAGACCCATCGGCCGCCCCAGACCCCGCAGCAGCGCCAGATCTGCTGGCTGTCCCAGACCCGCCAGCCACGCCGTCCCGTCCGACCCCGACCCCGGTCCCGCCGGAACCGTCGCCCTGCGCAGACCCACCCGCCGCTTGACCCGGCTCACCAGCAGACCCACCAGGCGCCTGCGCAGAGCCAGACTCACCAGCCCCATGCGCGGAAGCAGATCCACCACGCGCGTCAGCGGAACCACCAGCTACCTGCTCGCCGCCCGCTGCACCACCAGAACCACCTGCACGACCACCAGCGTCCGCCGTACCCGCAGCACCGCCCGAACCACCCGCATGACTGCCGGCGTCCGCGACACCCGCGCCAGCCCCACCCGGCGGCTCACCGCCTCCAGCGAGCGACGCAGTACCACCACCACTGGAGGCAGCAGCGCGAGCCGCAGCTCGGCTGGAGCCGGCATCCGGTGCAGCTGCGGGAGCGACCTCCGCAGTACCAACCTGCCCGCCAATCGTCAGCCGGCGCTCCATGCGGTCCAGGCGCGCCTGGATGCCGTTGGTGGAGTCGTCGGCGCCGGGGAGCAGCACCTTCGCGCAGATCAGCTCGAGCTGCAGCCGTGGAGCCGTCGCACCACGCATCTCCAACAGCCCGGCCGCCACGATGTCTGCAGCCCGAGTGAGCTCAGCCGACCCGATACCAGCCGCCTGCGTCTGCAGCCGCTCGCCCTGGTCCTCAGCGGCCTCGATCAGCCCGGACGCAACCGCGTTAGGCACCGCAGACAGCACCACCAGATCCCGCAACCGCCGCAGCAGATCCTCCGCGAACCGCTTCGGGTCCTGCCCGGTCTCGATGACCTTCTCAACCGTCTCGAACACCGCAGCGCTGTCATGCGCCGCGAACCCGTCCACACAGGCATCCAGCAGCGAGTCCGGCGTGAACCCGAGCAGCGCAACCGCCAGCTCGTACGTCACCCCATCCGGCCCCGCCCCACCGATCAGCTGGTCCAACACACTCAGCGAGTCACGCACCGAACCAGCGCCGGCCCGCACCACCAGCGGCAGCGCGGCCGACTCGATCGACACGCCCTCGGCCTGGCAGAGCTTCGCCATGTAGTCGCCCAGCACCTTCGGCGGCACCAGGCGGAACGGGTAGTGGTGCGTCCGGGACCGGATCGTCCCGATCACCTTGTCCGGCTCGGTGGTGGCGAAGATGAACTTGAGGTGCGGCGGCGGCTCCTCGACCAGCTTCAGCAGGGCGTTGAAGCCCTGCGTGGTCACCATGTGCGCCTCGTCGATGATGTAGATCTTGTATCGGCTCTCGACCGGCGCGAAGAACGCCCGCTCGCGCAGGTCCCGGGCGTCGTCCACACCACCGTGCGACGCCGCGTCGATCTCGATCACGTCGATGCTGCCCGGCCCGCCGCGGGCCAGGTCGGTGCACGACTTGCACACCCCGCACGGCTCGGCGATCGGGCCCTTCTCACAGTTGATCGCGCGGGCCAGGATGCGCGCGCTGGTCGTCTTGCCGCACCCCCGCGGTCCCGAGAACAGGTACGCGTGATTGACCCGGTTGTTGCTCAGCGCGTTTCGCAGCGGAGCGGTGACATGGTCCTGCCCGATCACCTCCGCGAAGGTCTCCGGGCGGTACCGGCGATACAAGGCAAGGGGTGCTTCCACGCCGCCACCCTAGCGCTGCCCCCAGACATTTCCCGTCCCTGGCCGAGCGACGGCTTAGAGTGCTCGGGTGTCGGCCGAGGACGAACGGCAGCAACGCGTGATCGCACGAGCCCGCGACCTGCTGCCCACGGACGAGCGGGTACTCGCGGTCTACCTGATCGGCAGCTACGGGACCGGCCAGGCGGACCGGTTCAGCGACGTCGACGTACATCTGGTGGTGACGGACGACAGCGCGGACTGGTTCACGGCGCACTGGGACGACGTACTGCGAAAGCTCACCGGCCCGACCGTCCTCGCCGACGCGGTCCCCGGCCTGATCGGCGGACTCGGGATCACCGCCGACTGGCTGCACGTGGACCTGATCGCGCACCCACTCGCATCCTTCGACCGCTTCCAGTACGACGGCGTACGGGTGCTCTTCGACCGCGACGGCACGCTCTTCCCCGACGGCGACATCCCGCCCGCGGGCGGCCGGTCTGGCGAACCGTACTGGCCCACTCGGACGGTCAACCTCTTCTACTACTTCATCGGCAACCTGGTCACGGTCCTCGGTCGAGACGAACGCATCGTCGCCAACCAAGGCGTCGGCGCGGTCCGCGACCAGCTGATCGACCTGATGCTCGCCGAACGCGGAGTACGCCGCACCAGCGGAGCCAAACGCCTCAACGCTCTCCTTTCCCCCGAACAACGCACCACCCTCGAAGCAATCCCGCCAGTCGACGCCACCCCGGCCACGATCATCGCCGCCAACCGCTACATCTCCCACCAGTTCCTCACCCGAGCCACCACCCTCGCCAAACTCACGAACACCCCGTGGCCAACCCCCTTCGTCGAGGCGACCCTCACTCACCTGCAGACCCACTTCAGCACCGACTTCCGCTGAGTTCAGTCCACCTTCGACGCGGTCTCGACGGAGAGCTTGGGCAGGAAGATGATCCGGGCGTTGGAGACCTTCAGCTTTCGGGCCATGTCGTACGTCAGGGTCAGCTTGCGAGCCGCGGCACCCAGCGCTTCGGGACCGTCCTTCGATGCACGCGTTGACCTCACTGCGAGCTCCCGCTTCCGCATCGCCACGTCGAGCGCCGACGGCGCCTCCGATCCACGGACTGCGGCGCCGACCGTGGCCGGGCCCTCCAGCTCACCACCGTCGGGATTACCCAGCGCGCGGGCCAGCTCCTCGATCCGGTCGCGGGCCCGGCTCAGCTCGACGCCGGTATCGGCCCGGTGTCTGCCCGCCGGCCGCTGCGCGAACGTCGGCCGCTCCTCGGTGTTCCACGTGCTGAGGGCGCTGTCGTTCTCGATGCGTTGTTCGCTGGCGTCGACCAGTGCTCTGGAGATCTGCCAGGTCTCCAGAGCATCGGCAGTGGTGTCCTCGAGGTCCCGGAGGCTCGCGAGCAGGGCGCCCGCCGTACTGCGATCGCCGGCCTCGCGGGCGAGCCGGTCGCGGACCTGGCGAAGCTCCGTCTGCTCCCGCTGAGTGGCTCCGAGCACGCCGGCGAAGTGGTAGAGCCGAGCGACGCTGGGCAACCGGGCTCCGGTGAACCATTCGCCCAGCGTGCTCTTCCCGATGCCGGTCTTGGTCTGGAGCTCTCGCAACGTGTGCCGCTGGTGCCGGTTGCTGAAGTCCCGGAGGTGTTCGCCGAACCCCGCTGCGGTGGTGATGTGCCGCAACGATCCGCCGATCCTGCGGTTCAGGTTGCTCGCCTCGGTCTTGGCCGCGGCGATCCACAGCTGCTCCCAGAGCTTCAGGTTCTGCGGGCCGGTCACCCCGCAGGCAGCTAGGTAGGCGCGGGCGACCAGCCAGCTCGGGAGCTGGTCACCCTTGGCGGCACGCACCAGGTGCGCATGGCTGTACGGCGTACGGTCGGCCAGCTCGCGGTACGTGAGGCCGGACCGTCTCCGGGCCTGCCGAAGCCGGTAAGCGAACTCCGCGACCGGACCGACCGACGGGTCGATCTCGCGTTCCCTGCGGGGCATGGTCAGACCTTCTCCGGCGTCGTGGCGGGTGGTTCGGTGGCCGAACCGTCGAACTGCTCGCCGGGCTGGGCCGCCGCGGCGATCTGCGGCCGAAGTCCCCCGAGGACCTCGGCTACGGCTCCGGACTCGTACCCGGGACTAGGCCCGGGCCTGCGTCCGGCGCCCGGTTCGAGTCCGGCGCTGGACTCGCGCTCGCGTCCTGCTCCGGTCCCATCGGGTACGGCGTCGGGCTCGGGTGCCTTGGGCGTGACCACGCCGGCCAGCGCCAGCACGCGGGCGCCGATGCGGTCGGCGAGGATGACGACGCCGGTGATGAAGGTCCCGCCGACCAGGACCCCGGCGCCGGCGTTCAGGACGAAGACCGCGAACGCCAGCACGACCACGAAGCCGGAGCCCCAGATCGCGATCCGCGCCGCCGCGCCGGTCTGCTTCGCCGGACGTGGACCCGACCGGCCACGCTGGGGGATTTTGGGTACGTCGAACAACCGAGTGCTCCTTTCGAGGAGGCGATCGACCACCAGAGGTGTGACTGGTCCCTCCCCGGGAGGGCGAGAGCCGGACCAGTTGCGAATGGACTTCAGCAGGAGCTGCGCAGGCACCGCGGTTGGAGTCCGGCTGGTACCTCTGCGCGCACCTTCTACTGGCGGCCGAGCCTACTTCTGCACGCTGCGCTCAGCGCAAGCCGAGTTGGCACCGGATCGGACAAGCGATTGGTCCAACCGACGAAAAGCCGGGTCCTCTGCTCCAACAGAAGACCCGGCGGGTCCCTCGGCGGCTGCCATTCGCGGTGGTCGATCGCCTCGGGAGTTTTCGAAGGGCTCAGCGGGGACCCCACCCCGCGAGCGACGGTGTTTAGTTGACATCGTCCCCGCCTGAGCGGTCAAAGTCCTGGGTCACGCTGTCCGGTAGACCCGTCCGCGCACCCCGGACGGAGTCGGACACGATCGCCGCCAAAACCCCCGGTCAGGCCGAGGATCGACGACCACCCGAGGTACCAACGCCCGCACCAAACCGAGGATGCCCTTAGCACCAAACTTACGCGGAACGATCGGCGAGGGATCCCGCTCGCCGGTTCGGACCGGCACTCTCGTTGTCATACCGTTATGTCTGCCTACGGTTCCGTACCGTAGCGGGCGGTTTCTGTTGCCTCAGGCAACTAAGTCTCTTGACGTCGTGACTCTCCGTTGGTGAACCCTACGTACCAACGGAGACGCTGGTCGGGCCAGCGCGTTAAGACTCTGGAAAGCCCGCCGATCGGGCCGTAACTCGAACCGCCACGCCTGGTAGCAGATCGCGATTTCGGCTAGGTCCGCATCAGGTCCGAGCCGGGTCCTCGCCGGTAGCTCCCACCAGTCGATAGTTGCCACCGGCATGCAGTTCGCGGGCCAACAGCAACCAATCTCCGGTCATGCGACTTACTCCAGGTGGTAGTTGGCGAAGCGCGTGCGCAGGTCCTTCTTAGAGAACTTCCCTACCGAAGTCTTCGGAACCTCGTCGATGAACTCGACCGCATCGGGAAGCCACCACTTCGCGACCAAGGGAGTGAGGTACTCGAGGATCTCTTCGCCAGTCGCGGTGGAGCCCTCTTGGAGGACGATGCAGGCGAGGGGACGCTCGTCCCACTTCGGATGCGGAACGCCGATCACCGCGGCTTCTTTCACCGCCGGGTGCGCCATCAGCAGGTTCTCCAGCTCGACCGAGCTGATCCACTCGCCGCCGGACTTCACCAGGTCCTTCGTGCGGTCGACGATCCGGACCGAGCCGTACTGGTCGATCGCCGCCACGTCTCCCGTCTTCATCCAGCCGTCTTCGGTGTTCAGCTGGACCCCGGCATCCGGACGGTAGTACTCCGCCGCGATCCACGGCCCGCGGACCTGGAGCTCGCCGGTCGCCTCGTCGTCCCACGGCAGCGGCGTGATCGACCCCGGCTCGACGATCCGAACCTCGACCCCAGGCAGCGGCAGCCCGGCCCGCGCCCGCAAATGCGCTTGCTCCTCCTCGGGAAGATCCTTGTTTCGCTCCGGAACGTGCGCCGCGGTCGCCACCGGGCTCGTCTCCGTCATCCCCCACGCCTGCAGAATCGGCCGCCCAAGCTTCGCCCGGAACGCCTCCGAGAGCGCCAGCGGTACGGCGGATCCGCCACACGGGATTCGTCGCAGCTTCGGCAGCTCCACCCCCTCCAGCAACGGCAGCAACCCCTGCCAGATCGTCGGTACGCCGGCCGACAGCGTGACCTCCTGCTCCTGCAAGAGCTTGAGAATCCCCTGCGGCGTCATGTCCGGCCCCGGGAACACCAGCGACGCACCAGCCATCGGCGCCGCGTGCGCGAGACCCCACGCGTTCGCATGGAACATCGGGACCACCGGCATCACGGTGTCCGTCTCGTCCAGCCCGATCCCCGCGTTGGTCAACACGCCGATCGAGTGCAGCCACGTAGACCGATGGGAGTAGACGACCCCCTTCGGATTCCCCGTCGTACCGCTCGTGTAGCACATTGCAGCGGCCTGGTTCTCGTTCTCGACGTGGAAGTCGACGGGCTCCGCCGCGGCCAACAGCTCCTCGTAGTCGAGGAACCGCGGGTCGTCCGGAAGCTCCGCCGGCGTCCCGGGTGGCAGGTCGTCCATCACCACGACGTGGCGCAGCAGCGGCAATCGGTCGAGCAGTGGCAGGAAGAGCTTCAGCAGCGACTTGTCGACGAAGACGACCTCGTCCTCGGCGTGGTTCGCGATGTACACGATCTGGTCGGGGAAGAGTCTGATGTTGAGCGTGTGCAGGACCCGGCCGGTGCAGGGAGCGGCGAAGTACAGCTCGAGGTGGCGCCCGGAGTTCCACGCGAAGGTGGCGACGCGGCCGTCCGTACTGATCCCGAGCGTGTCCAGGACCCCGCCCAGGCGTCTGGTGCGCTCGGCCCACTCGCCGTACGTCAGCTTCATCGGCGCCGGACCGCCGGTGTAGACGGTCTTGTCCGGGTAGAACTGCTCGGCGCGGCGGAAGATCGTGTCCAGGGACAGCTGGTAGTTCTGCATCAGACCCTTCATGCACACACTGTGCCAGCCGCGATGTCCCCTTGACCATGACCTTGACCGGACTTTTCCGGCACTCTTCCGGAACCCGGGCGCCCAGGGCAACAGCCGATCGGCAGCAACCACAAACCTCCGGCGCAGGTAGATGACATGACATACGTGTCGTGTAATATGTCGGTCATGAAGGACGTCGAAGAGCTGCGGTACCTCGTGCTGGCGATCCAGCGCGAGGGCAGTCGCCTGCTCGCCGCCGAGCTGCGCCCGCTCGGCGTTACGCCTTCCCAGGCAGAGGTTCTGCGGGTCCTGCGCGACCACGGACCGCTAACTCTCAACGCCCTCGGCGGCCTGCTCGTCTGCGAGACCGGCAACAGCCCGAGCCGTCTCGTCGACCGCCTGGTCGCCCAGGGACTGGTGAAGCGCGGAGTCGACAAGGTCGACCGGCGCTACCTCGCGCTCAGCCTGACCACACAGGGCCGAGCGCTGCACCGCCGCATCGTCACCGCGGAGAACAGGGTGCACCGCACCCTGCACGGTCTCGTCGACGCCGAGGCACTGGGCGAGACCGTCAGCACGCTGCGCACCATCGCCGACGCATTTCCCTCCGGGGCAGCACTGGCCCGCCGGCGGGACCCCGAGTACGCCCACGCCCAGGAGAGGTAGTCATGGAACAGGCCACCGAAACCATCAACGCCGGTCCCGCGGCAATCCGACAGGTCCTACTGGACGCCCACGCGCTCCCAGAGTGGAACGAGGCGTTCCAGGCCATCGACGGACCGCACACCGCCGACCTGGGCTCGCAGTACGCGCTGCGCGTCCGCCCAGGCTTCGCCGGCGAGCTGCACTACACCGTGGTCGAGCCCGACCGGATCCAGATCATCTGGCAGGTGCCCGGGTTCCGCGAGGTCGGCACGTGGACCATCTCTCCGGACAGCCAGGTCACGCACACGTTCGAGCAGTCCGGTCCGCTGGCGACCGTCCTGCGCCCGGCGTACCGCAACATCGCCACCATCCGCCTGGCCCGCCTCGCCAACCGCCTGCGCCAGCTAGCCCACGCAGCCTGAGCGCTGGACCTGCACGGTCGTAGTCTCCGGGCCATGCGCATGGAGATCCGTGGCACCGGCTTGTACGTCGACCAGCGCGGCCCGGAGGACGCACCGGCCTTGCTGTTCATCCACGGCGGCCCGGGCGCCGGGTCGTACGACTTCATGGCGTTCCAGGGCGACCAGCTGGCCCGCAGGTTCCGGCTGATCGGTGTCGACCAGCGTGGGGTCCAGCGGTCCGATCCGCTGACCGGTCCGGTCGACGAAACCGACCTGGTCGCCGACTACGAGGCAGTGCGCGAGGCGCTCGGCATCACGAGCTGGTCCATCCTCGGCCACTCGTACGGCGGCCGCATCGCGCTGCGGTACGCCGTCTCCCACCCGGACACCGTGACCAAGGTGGTCTTCGAGAACCCCGCCTGGGACATGGTGCTCGCCACCGACACCCTGCTCGCGGCCGCACTGCCGCTGCTGCCTGGGGTAGAGGTTCCAGAGCACTCCGGTCCGGCGACGAAGGCCATGTGGGACGAGCGGATCGCCGTCCTCGGGCAGCTGGGTGAGCGCCGCACGGACATCTACCTCGGCCCCAACTCGCGAGGCCTCCAGCTCCCTGCCGACACGGAGATCGCTGACGAGTTCCACGCCCGGTCCGGTCAGTTCAGTGAGCAGATCACCCGGAGCCCGCAGTTCGGTGACCTGGTGCTGCCACTGCTCGCCCAGCTCACGCAGCCGGCGCTGCTGATCAAGGGCGAGTACGACCCGGCCACCAGCCAGGATGAGATCGCCCGGTTCCAGTCCGACGTACCGGACGGCACCTACTACTACGCGACCGGAGCTGGTCATTTCGTACATGCCGAGCAGCCAGACCGCTACACCGAGCTGGTCACCGGCTTCCTGCTCAGCTGAAGGCCAGCGGTACTGCGCGCTTGTGAGCGGTCCGGTGGTGCGTGGCGATGATCGTGGCCGCCACCTTGTCGTCCACGTCGTGGCCCTCGAGGAACGCGTCGATCTCGTCGTATGTCACGCCCAGCACGGCCTCGTCGGGTACGCCGGGGTTGTTGGTCTCCAGGTCCGCCGTCGGGATCTTGCCGGTGATCTCGTCGGCCGCACCGAGCCGGGAGCCGATCGCACGCACCCTGCGCTTCGAGAGACCGGACAGCGGGGTGAGGTCGCACGCACCGTCGCCGTACTTGGTGTAGAAACCCATCACGGCCTCGGCCGCGTGGTCCGTGCCGACGACCAGACCGCCACGCGCGCCGGCGACGATGTACTGCGCGATCATCCGCTGGCGGGCCTTCACGTTGCCCACGTGGAAGTCCTCGCGGTCACCGAGCCCAGCGTGCCGCACTGACTCGACCATGGCGTCGGTAGCCGGCTTGATGTCGACCACCAGCGTCTCGTCCGGCTTGATGAACTCCAGCGAGCGCTGCGCGTCCGCCTCGTCGGCCTGCACGCCGTACGGCAGCCGCATCGCGATGAACGTGGCCTGACCGCCCTCGGAGCGCACCCGCTCCACCGCGAGCTGACAGAGCCGTCCGGCCGTCGCAGAGTCGACGCCGCCGCTGATGCCCAGCACGTACGACGTCGCCGCGGTCCGCCGGAGGATGCCGGCCAGGAACTCGACCCGCTGCTCGACCTCCGCGTCCACGTCGAACGACGTGGGCACACCGAGCTCGGCAATGATCAGTTCCTGCAGGTAGCGGCTCTCGAGGTTCATCGGGCTCCCTCCCGGCGGTGGTCACAGCTGCACCAGCCTAGGCGGTGGGCGGAAGGGCCCGGACATGAGGATTCCCCGCGCACCCGGAAGAGCTCACTTACCCTTGCTGCCTTCCGGCCCTGGGGGGTTTGGGCGAGATACCGCCACGCGGGGAACCAGCCATGAGTGTACGGGATCGGCGTACCTCGACCGAAATCCACCTTGAGCGAGCCGGGGCGGCTGGCAAGCTAGGGGTGTGACGGATCATCGGTTCGGCCCGTTCGGAATCACCACCGGGCTCGACAGCAGCGCTGACTCGCTAGCGGCGGCGCAGGCCGCGGAGGAGCTCGGCTACCAGGCCATCTGGCTGTCCGGCGGACCACTGCCCGGTCTGCAGACCATCACTGACCTGGTGGGGGCGACCAAGACGATCAAGTTCATCAGCGGCATCTTGTCTGTGACGACGTACCCCGCTGCAGACGTCAGCGCGACGTATGCCGCACTGGAGGCGTCTGCACCGGGCCGGTTCACCGTTGGCCTCGGTGGAGCGCACGGACCCAAGCCGTTCGCCACGCTCAACGCGTACCTCGACGAGCTCGACGTACCGCTGGACCGGCGAGTACTAGCCGCACTAGGCCCGCAGATGCTGACGCTGGCTCGAGACCGCTCCGCCGGCGCCTACCCCTTCCTGGTCAGTGCGGCCTACTGCGCCGAGGCCCGCCAACTGCTGGGTCCAGACAAGCTCCTGGCCGTCAGCCACCTGGTAGTAGTCGAGTCAGACGCCGACCGGGCCCGAGCTATCGCCCGCGACACCATCAGCTTCTTCACCCAGATCCCCGGCTACAACGCCTCTCTGAAACGCCAGGGCTTTACCGACGACGACCAGGCTGCCCTCCCCGACCACATGATCGACGCCCTGGCCGCCTGGGGCACCCCGGCCGACATCAAGGCCAAGCTGACCGACCACCTGACGGCTGGCGCCGACCACGTAGCCATCAACGTGATCACCGGCGTCACCGGCCCGCAGCCGGTCGAGCAGTGGGAGGCTCTAGCTCCGGCCCTGCTCACGTAGCGGCTTCTCGTAGAGCCGGGCGGTGGTCTCGAGCTTGTCGTACCGGTAGGCGCGCTCCTCGCCAGTCGCCGCGAACCCCTGCCGCAGCCAGAACTTGGTAGCGATGTGGGCATTGGTGTCCACCACAGCCAGGCGCAGCTTCTCGATCTCAGGCCACGCAGCGACGTGCTGCTCGACCAGCCGGTACGTCGCTCTACCGTGCCCCAGCCCCTGGTGGTTCCAGCGCACCTGGAGGAGTCCGATGAACGCGGTCCGCTCGTCCGGGTACCCACGGAGCAGGTCGACCACGGCCAGCAGCCGGCCTGCAGTGAACGCCCCCAGGACCACCTTCGCCTGCTCCGGCAGCCCCTCCGGCCGCATCATCAACAGACTCTGCGCATCCGCCGCCCCCGGCGGATACCCGGTGACCCGCTCCGCATACCCCGGATCAGCCTCGATCAGCTCCTGCACCGCCCCGACATCCCCCGCCTCGACCGGCCGCAGCACCAGCTCATCCACACCCCCGACCCTAAACCCCGATTTCCAGAACCCCCGCCCCGTCCCGTATCCTCTCCGCTTGGAGGATTCGCCTAGAGGCCTAGGGCGCACGCTTGGAAAGCGTGTTGGGGGCAACCCCTCACGAGTTCGAATCTCGTATCCTCCGCCACTCCCCCGAGTGAAGAAATCGCAGGCCAGAGCACGATTTCAGCTCCCGGTGATGGACATGAGAAGAGGGCCCGTCGCTTCCGCGACCGGCCCTCTCATCGTTCAGCGTCGCAACGGGGGTCTCAACGATCCCTCAAACGGGATCCAGCGGACGCTCCGTCGTGCTTGCTCCATGGCCAACCCACAGGCCGTCGGCCGGAGCGTACCGGCTGTCTGTCTCAGCCAACTGCCTTGCCTTTGCCCGCCCACCGTGGGTTGAGATCCGGTGCCGAAGCGTGCACTTGATCCGTTTGGTCGCGATCAGTTAGGGCCATGAGTCGATCGAAGAGCCAGGCGAGCCGAACAAACCGAGCGATCGCCAGCAATACGGCGAACTCAAGGATCACGAGACCTAGGCGCCGGCTAGCGACGGCGTGGACCAGAAGCCCAGCGATGGATAGCAGCGCAGCCACGACCGTACCGACGAAGACTGCCCGCCAGTTGCGGCGCAGCTGAACCGAGTTGGCGCGCTTCGCAGCTACGGCTCTCTGCCCGCTTGCACCCATATAGACGGAGATTGCCACGGCACCCAAGCCCCCAATGATCGCGACGAGGCCCGCAACGCCGCCGTACACCGCTGAGGCGAGGTCAGGCTCATAAAGCCTCAACGTCACCCATCGATACGATGCCCAGCCGAACCGCACGTGCGCCGCTGTCACGACAGCAGCGAACCCCAAGTCGACCACCGGCCGCTCAGAAATCCACCCCGTCACCGACGCAGCAATACTCCCCGCCACTCCACCATCCTTGCTCTCTGTCACCCCAGATCGGCGATGAGCCGGAGATCGGACTCATACTCGTCCGCTGCGTTCAGGATGGCACGCGCTGCCCCCGCGATCCGGATCGACTTGCCTTCTTCATCGATCGCCGGAACTCGACGCTTCGCGGTGATGTGATGCTCGACGAGCTCCGCCAGCTGCGCCTTCCCCTCGACGTCCGTGTCGCCAAAGATCAGTCCAGCCCGCGCAACGTCTGCACTTCCCGGGACGACGTCCGACAGTTCATTGAGATCGTTCAACAAGGCAATTCGATCCTCATGCCTGGATTTGCCACGCGGCACAGATATGCGGAGCTGAACACGGACATCCCCGTAGTCCTCACTCAGTTTCCGAAGCGCATTCGCGAGACGCCCGGTCTTACCGGCCAATGCCGCAGCCTTGGACTGCCCAAGCCGTATTTCGAGCGTCGTAATCCCGGTTGCACGCTTCAGTTTCTCAATCGCGGCCTGCACCAAGACGGGCCGAACAACGAGCAGTGCGCTACTGAACGGCTTCATGCCGTTCAGCCAGTTCTGAAGAGCCTTGTGGCTCGGCGATGCGGGTGCGCCTTGAATCATTCCCACTAAATTTCCATATCCGAGAAAACACGCGACGCTCGTATCTAAATAGCCCTCATTGGCTTGCTGTTCAATGTCTTCGAACTGTTCGGTTTCAAAGTTGACACGACTCAACCATTCGCCTGGATCTTTGACCCGATGGACTAGCAAATGATATTGGTCATCGAGTGGGTAGGTCTGGCCAATGATCTGACGATCACTCTCCATGGTTCGCTCAGCGAGCGATGCGCCTGCGACGCCCGAAAGGAAGCCTTCCCAATTAGCTTGCTCGAACCGCACTTGCTCGCCAGATTCCTCCACCACGACCTCATAGAAACCGACAGTACGTTCCTTCATTACCTGCTTGGCCACAAGCCCCCCTCAGTTGAACACCTCAACGCACGATGCTTGAACAGTTGGTGAACTGTGCGCATCCCCTCCGTATCGAACCAGAGCAACTCCGAGTAGCCCAGATCCCAGCTAGTCACGTTTCCGTCAAGCTAGTTGACGCTAGGTGACACCAGGTCAGCGGCTTTCGCAGGCGGTTCCCGGTTCGGAGGCCGCCCTTCTGTCCGTTGTCGGGGCCGTCGCCGGGACACAATCTGGGGCTTGGGTTAGGAGGACCAGGTGGTGGCGATGCGGGTTGCCAGGGCGGGGGCTGGGGACGGCGGGGTGTAGTGGCCGTTGGTGATTTTGCCGAGGGGTTTTATGTCTAGGGAGTCGGGGTCGGGGGAGGTGTAGAGGTTGAGGGGGGTGAGGGTTTTGGTGGCGGCGTGGGCGGCGGTCAGGTCTTGGTTGGTGATGGTTTCGGCCAGGACCAGGTTGCTGAACGAGTCGCCTACCTGGACTTTGACTACGCCTGCGTTGTCGGCGAGGGCGCTGTGGACTCGGTAGGCGGTGCTGTCGTCGGAGGTCCAGCCCTCGAAGACCCAGTTGCCCTCTCGGCCGACGTACTTGGAGCGGTGGCGGACCAGGTCGACGCGGAGGGCTGGGCCGGAGCCCAGTTGTTTGACGACGGCGACGTACGCAGCGCCGGTTCGTACGGTGATCTGGTGGGGGCCAACGGTGGCCAGGTCCAGCCGGGCGACGCCGGGGATCTTGTCGAGAGTTGCGGTCAGCCGGCGGACAGCGGGGGTGAAGGCGGTCGCGAACTCCGCGGCTGGGGCTCGGGCCGGGCCCCAGCCGAGCTCCAGCTTGCCGAAGCCCGACGGCAGGTGAGCCAGGAGCGCGTCCAGCGAGATATCACGAGCAGCGAAGTACACGCCGGCCTGCTTGTTGGAGGCGTCGATCCAGCCGGTCAGGCCCGGGTACCGCTTCTGGAGATCGGCGAACTGCTGCGCACCGGGCCGGTCCAGCCGGAAGCCGAGGCTGGGGCTGTCGGTCCATTCGATGACGACCGAGCGGTCCACGGATTCGACGCGGTGGGTACGGCGGCCGTCCTCGGTCGGTGACACCTGGTCGAAGCCAAGGGCGACCGCTGCCGCGTCAACGGCCGGCGTAGTGATGACCAGGCCGGACGAGCCGTACGTCGACTTGAGCGCGCGGCCGTCCTGACGGAGCCAAAGGGTTCGGTCGAGGTCCTGGTCTACCTTGCTGGTTGGTGCCGGGTAGATGCGCGCCCGGAAGGCGTCGACGGCCAGCTCGACAGCGTCGTAGTACCCCTTGACGTGGCCACCCAACTCCCGCTTGAGCTTGTCGACCAGCGAGCGCACCTGGTCGTCCGGCAGCCGTTGGGTCAGCGTCAGCACGTACTTGCCGTCGACCAGCGACGCCTTCTCGACGCCGTCAAGCGACCCCAGCCACTCCAGTGGCGCCTGCCGGCTGCAGCCGCTCAGCAGGACCACGCCGGCGGCCAGAGTCACGAAGGCACGACGACTGACAACCATGCCGGCGATTGTCCCGAGCAAGCGGGTCAGCGCCAGTTCAGTCCTGGCGTACGGCGATGACTCGCATCGACCCGCTCGTCACCCGGATGCGCCGCTCGCGCAACAGACGCGACCGCTCCACCGGTGGCACGATGCGGGACACCGGTTGCAGCAGCTCCCGCACCCGCGACGCCACGAACGGCAGCGCGTAGTACTGATACGCACTGTCCACCGCACTCACCGAGAACCCGGATCGCTTCAGCAGTTCGGTAATCGTCCCCGGGCTGTAGTAGCTGACGTGTTCGGGGATCTTGTACGAGACCCACCGCTTGCCGGACGCCTTCGACAGCAGGCTCTCCACGTTCGGCGTCACCATCACGATCAGGCCGCCCGGGCGGAGCAGTTTTGCTGCCTGCTCAAGGAACTCGCCGGGTGCCGTGATGTGCTCGATGAGGTGCGAGCCAAAGATGACGTCGTACTGCTCGTCCTGGATCTCCGGTACCTCGTCCAGCAGGCCACAGAAGACGCGGTTCGGGAGGCGCTCGGAGGCCCACTTCACCGCAGCGGGTGACAGGTCGATGCCGTAGGCGTCGTAGCCGGCGTCCACCGCGCAGCGCAGGAAGTAGCCGTAACCGCAGCCGACCTCCAGGACCTTGCCGGTCGGCACGAACTCCTTGATCCGGCGCACGTCCTCGCGGAACGTCGAGAGGTACTCCGACTCCTGGCTCTCGTACTCCGAGTAGCCGGAACCCTCGCCGTCGAAGTACGCCTCCGTCTCGTAGAGAGCCCTGAGCGTCTCCGGCGAAGGTGTCGGCATCAGCTGCACCAGACCGCACCCTGGGCAGTCCGCGATGCCGTAGCCGTCCTTCTCGAAGCGTCGCCGGAACGGTCCGGGCGACGAACACAGAATGCATACCGACTCGTCACGCATGGCAAGTAGTCCCCCACTCGGTGAGACCCGCGAATGTAATTGACAAAGGAGTCACCGGGCAATGATTTCAGTGGAACCCGAGACATCGAGGTGGTCAGATTGCCCGATGAACAGCAATCGGGCGGTCTGGGAACAAGCATCGACCAAGCACATCCGCGAGTACGACGACCTGCTGGCCCAGGCCCGCGGTAACGGGTTGCTGTTCCCCAGGGAGCTCCAGCTGCTCGAGCCCGTACTCAGGACGCGGCCCACAGTAGTGCATTTCCAGAGCGGACACGGGCTGGACGATGTAGGGCTCATCAAGGCCGGCGCCAAACGAGTAGTGGGCGTCGATTACAGCTCAGTGGCAGCAGGGGCCGCGCAGCGGCGAGCGGTCGAGCTAGGGGTCAGCTGTCGGTACGTCGTAGCCGAGGTGCCCGGCGTACCGCTGCGGGACGGCTGTGCGGACCTTGTATACACGGGCAAAGGCGCACTGATCTGGATGCGCGACATCGACGTATGGGCGCTCGACGCCAAGCGGGTACTGCGGCCAGGTGGTTCGCTGTTCGTCTACGAGAGCCACCCAGCTGTCCCGTTGTGGACCTGGGACGCCGACGAGCCACGGATCCGCCCCGACCGCAGCTACTTCGCCCGCACGCATATCAACGACACCTTCCCGGCCAACGGCGCCCAGGAGTGGCAGTGGACCCTCGGCCAGATCGTCACGGCGATCGTCAACGCGGGCCTGGAGCTCCAGGTGCTCGAGGAGTACGCCGAACCCTTCTGGCGGCCCGAGGACGACACCAACGCCGCAGCCTGGTCCGGCCGGTTGCCGAACGCCTACGCACTTCTGGCGCAACGACCGTAGACAATGGCACCCGTGGGACTGGCAGACCGGCTCGTCGAGACCGGGGTCGAACTCCTCGAGGAGGACGGCCTCGGCAACCTCACCCTGCGCGCGATCGCCCGCCGCGCCGGCGTCTCCCACGGCGCACCCAGGCGGTACTTCGCCACCCACAACGCCCTGCTGGCAGCAATTGCCGCGACTGGCCTGGCCGACCTCAACAACCGGCTCGAGCCGACCGCGGAAGAGCCGGAGGACCTGCTGATCGAGGCGGCCGAGCGCTACCTGCAGTTCGCCGAGGACCGTCCGGAGATGTTCACCCTGCTCTTCCGCCACGACCTGCTGGCCGGTGCCGGAGGCAACCTGCGCGCGACCTCGCTCCCGCTCTTCCAGACGTTCGTCGACGCCATCGCCCGGCAGCACCCTGAAGACGCCCAGCTCAGAGCCACCGCTCTCTGGACCAACATCCACGGCCTGGCCACGCTCCGCGCCACGAACGCGCTGAGCCTCCTGGGTACGACGGACCTCACGCCCGTCATCCACCACGTCGTACGGGCGCACCTCGGCTAGCTCCCGCATCGAGGGTCAGCGCCGCGACCGGTACCCAGCGTTATCGGATGATCGCAAAACGCGCAATGATCACAGGAAGCAGCGAAAAAACCTCACGAACGCTGTAACGGTCAGCGCACTGTGCCGATAAACGGGTGAGCGACCCAGCGGGGGGCCGAGTGGGGAGCTCCGGTGCTTCTTCGGGACCACCGTTTGTGGAGGGGGCCTCGCAGGTGCTCACCCGGGGCGGGGTGAGCACCTGTTCGAGGATCTAGCCCTTGATCCCGACGTTCGCCATTCCTTCGACGAACCGTTTCTGCGCGAAGACGAACAATACGATCATCGGCAGCGTCGCCAGGGCGGTGCCAGCCATCAGGTAGGGCCATTGGATCTCGGCCGGGTTCTGGGAGAAGATCGCCAGCCCCAGCTGCAGCGGCCGCATCGAGTCCGACGTGGTGATCATCAGCGGCCAGAGGAACCCGTTCCAGGCCGCCTCGATCTGGAACACCGCGATCGTGATCAGGGCCGGCTTGATCAGCGGCGTCATGATCCGCAGGAAGATCCCGAACTCGCTCAGCCCGTCCACCCGGGCCGCCTGGGCCAGCTCTTCCGGCAGCGACACGTAGAACTGCCGGGCCAGGAACGTGAACAGCGGCGCCGCGCCGAGCGGGATGATCAGGCCCCACCACGAGTTCAACCAGCCGATGCCGCCGTGGCCGACGATGTTGTTGCCGCCGAACAGCGGGATCGACTTCACGATCATGAACAGCGGCACCAGGATGATCTGGAACGGCACCAGCAGCAGCACGATGAAGTAGTTCAGCAGCGTCTTGCCGCCCCGGATCGGCGCCTTGGCCAGCGCGTACCCGGCCATTGTGCAGACCACGAGCGTGAACGCGGTCTCGCCGACCGCGATGAACAGGCTGTTCCGGAAGTACCGCAGGAACGGAGCGGTGTTCATCGCCTCGACGAAGTTGTGCCAGCGCAGCTCCCCCGGCAGCCAGGAGAACTGCTGCACCTCGAGGTCGCTCTTGAACGATGTCAGCAGCATCCACAGGAACGGCGTGATCATCAGCAGCGCGCCGATGATCAGTACGACGTACAGGATGATCCGGCCCGGCCGGAGCGCCGACGGCCGGCCGCTCGACGCCGTACCCGACGACGCCGTACCGGCCGAAGGCAACGCAGCGCTAGTCATTGGTGTCCGCCTTCTGCAGGAAGCGCCCGACCCCGATGAAGACCGCGATGACGATCATCATGATCACGGTCTCGGCGGACGCGTAGCCGAGTTTCAGGTCCTGGAACGCGTTCTGGTAGATGTCCAGCACCAGGACGCGGGTATCACTGCCGGGTCCACCGCGGGTCATCACGTAGACCAGGTCGAAGACCTGGAAGGTGCCGACGATCGACGTGATCAACACGAAGAACTGCACCGGGCCGAGCGCCGGCCAGGTGACATTGACGAACCGTTGCCAGCGGCTCGCGCCGTCCAGGTCGGCCGACTCGAGCAGGTCGCGGGAGACGCCCTGCAGCGCGGCCAGGTAGATGATGATCTTGGTACCGAGGCCCTGCCAGATCCCGACCACCATCAGCGACGGCAGCGCGGTCGCCGGGTCGGCCAGCCAGCGGTTGGGCGCGAACCCGAACAGGCCGAGGAAGCCGTTCGCCAGGCCGGAGCCCGGGTTGTAGATCCACAGCCAGATGGTGGCGATGGCCACCGTCGCGGTCACCGTCGGGATGTAGAACGCGGTCCGGAAGAAGCCGAGGCCGTGGATCTTCTGGTTCAGCCCGACCGCGACCGCGAGGGCGATCGCCATCGAGATCGGGATCACCACGATCGCGTACAGAACCGTGTGCCACAGCGAGGCCAGGAAGTCGACGTCGCGGAACAGCTCGGAGTAGTTGCCGAGGCCGACCCAGGACCAGGTGTCACCGAAGCTGTAGTTGGTCAGGCTGAGGACCAGGACCGCGACTACCGGGATGACGATGAAGATGCCGGAGTGCAGCAGCGCCGGTGCGAGCAAGGCCCACCCGGTGCGCTTCTGGCTCTTGAGCAGCGTGCCGGTGTCCTTGGCCGTCGCGACCTTGCGCGTGGTGTCCAGTGCTGGACGTTCAAGAGTTGTGCTCATCGGGACTGTCCTGCCAGGTTGTGCAGCACCTTGGCGGGATCCTTCTGACCGAGGACCGCCTGGGTGAGCTGGATGTCGAAGTTGCCGCGCATCTCGAGCCAGTTGGACGGCACCTCGTTCTCGTTCGCGGCGTACTGCAGGCCGTTCGCGGTGAAGTGGCTCAACGGGTTCGACTGCGCCTGCGGCGAGTTGCCGGCGTCCTTGTAGGCCGGGATCTTCTTGTTCAGCTTGGCGATCGCGTCGAGGGTCGGCTTGTTGACCATGGTCTGGATGAAGGTCCAGGCCGCGTCCTTGTGGTGGCTCCGGGACCCGATCGAGGCCAGGTCACCCCCGACGTACTCGATCTCCTTGCCGCTGTTGAAGCGGAAGAACTTCAGGTCGTCGCAGTTCTTCTTGCCGATGCCCTTGTCCGAGCAGTCGATCGCGCCGTTGACGATGCCCATCGCGGCCTCACCAGTCAACACCAGTGGCTGCTGGGCCGCGTTGGTCTGCCCGTACGGCTGGACGTGGTTGATCATCGACTTGATCCACAGCAACGTGTCCAGGCCGGCCTTGTTGTCGAAGTTCGGTTCGCCGCCGACGTACAGCGGCGTACCGGTCGAGGCCAGGAAGGTGGTGAACGACTGCCGGAAGCCGGTGGCCGACGCGAGGTCGAAACCGCTCCGGGTGATATTGCCGTTCTTGTCCCGCTTGGTCAGCTTCTCGGCCGCGACCTTGATCTCGGCCAGCGACGTCGGTGGCTTGTCCGGGTCGAGACCGGCCTCGACGAACGCGCTCTTGCGGAGCGCGACCGCGCGGGCGTCGGCGAGCAGCGGGTACGCGTACAGCTTCTGGTTGTACGTGACCGCCGGAATCAGCGCCGGGGTGCTCTTCTGCTTGATGAAGTCCGGCGTCACGCCGTACTTGCCCAGGTCCTCGAAGATGTTCTTGGAGGCGAACGGCTGGACCCAGCCGACACCGGTCACCATGACGTCGTACGGGATCCCGGCGGCGATCGAGGTGGCCAGCTTCTCGTTCAGGTTGTTGTACGTCGCGAAGTCCGGCTCGACCTTCATCTTCGGATAGGTCTGGTGGAACTCGTCGACGACGTGCTGGAACGCGTCCCGGCCCTTGGTACTGGGCGGGAACGACGGGATCAGCACCCGCAGCGTCCCGGTCGCCTCGGCCGGCGGCACGCCGTCCGTGCTCTTGTCGATCACCCCGTTGCCACAGCTGCTGACCACAACGCCGATCGCTGCGGCCAGCAGAGTCAGTCCCACACCACGTCTCACAGGGGTACTCCTTCGCTGACTGTTCAGCCGGGGTCAACGACCCCACCCAAGTGCAGCGAAGGTATGGGAAAGGGCTTTCCTCGTCAATACCTCATAGCTCGAATGATCACATTCGATCAGGATCGGAACCGAAGCAATCAAAGTTCCGACCGACGGATCGCCAGGGCCGGGTCAGGACCGGGTCAGGACCAGGTTCGGGGCGGGTTCGGGGCCGGGTTCAGAGCCGGGCTGGGGCCGAGTTCCGGCCGGAGCCGGGTTCAGGGCCGGGTTCAGGGCCGGGTTCGGACCGGAGCCGGGTTCGGAGCCGGGGCTGGGTTCAGAGCCGGGTTCGGGCCGGCTCGAGGGCGCGGTCCGCGGTGCCGCAGGAGGTGCGGATGCTCAGGGTCGGGAGGAGGCTGAGGTGCTGGGTCGGCGCGTGCGGTGCCTGCAGCCGGCGGAGGAGAAGATCGCACGCGGTCTCGCCAAGCGCGCGGCGGTCGGGGCGAATCGCGGTCAGCGGTACGACGGCCAGCGCGGCGGTCACGTCGTTGTACGCGATCACGGCAAGGTCCTCGGGGACCCGCATCCCGCGGTCCAGGGCGCGTTCGACCAGGCGGGCGCCGTGCTCGTCGGAGTGGACCAGGACGGCCTTGAGCCTGAACGAGCGACACTCGTCGAGGAACGCGTCCAGCTGGGCGATGCCACCGGGGTCGTCGCCGCGCATCGGCAGCTCGGTACCGGACAGGTACACGTCGACGTCCAGAGCCTTGGCCGCCGACTCGACGCCGCTGCGCAGCCAGTACGCCGTCACCGTCGGCGCCAGGCTGATCGCGATCCGTCGATGACCGAGCGATACGAAATGCCGCAAAGCGATCATCGCGCCGAACATATGATCAGTGCGAACATAATCGATCTCGCGCTCGACGTGCGGGAACGAGAACGCCCGCTCCATCAGCACGACCGGTACGTCGATCTCGTCCAGCCGGTTGTCGAGCCGGCCCGCGTCGCCGTCGCCGAGCGCCGTGCTGATCAGCAGGCCGGCCACGCCGATCCCGAGGACCTTGTCGATCCGCTCCCGCTCGGTGGCCACGTCGTACCCGGAGACGCCGAGCACGAGACGGGCTCCGTACCGGTCGGCCATCGCCTCGGCGCCGCGGATCACGTCGGAGTAGTACGTCGCCGCACTCGGTACGACGATGCCGATCGTGAGCCCGCTGCCCGGACCGTCGGAGCCGACCGGGCTGGTCCCGAGCGCGCCGCCGTGCACGCGACGGAGCAGGCCGGCCGAATCCAGTTCCGCCAGGTCCCGGCGTACTGTGATCGCGGAGACGCCGAGCTCGGCGACCAGGTCGGCCACCCGGAGCCGGCCGTGCCGGCGCAGGCTCCGCAAGATCAGCTCGTGGCGCTCTGGTGCAAGCATGCATATCCCCTGGTTGAGTGATTGTTTGTGATCATACGATCAAGACCGGTCCGTACGGAACGAGGAGGCGATCGGTGCAGAACGCCGGCCGGACGAACGCGGTGCTGTCGAAGTTGTCGGTGGTCGGTGACCTGTTGCTGCTGCAACTGGTCTTCCTGGTGCTCGGGTTCGGCATCGTCACGCTGTTCCCCGCGGCCTTCGCGATGCAGCGGGTGCTGCCGGACGCGATCAGCCAGGAGCGGCCGAGGCTGATGGGGCGCTTCTTCGGCGAGTTCCGCTGGGCGATGAAGCGGTTCTGGCTGTCCGGGTTCGCGCTGTACGTCGGGTCGGTGATGCTGGCGTTCGGTCTCTCGTTCTGGGCGTTCGCGAGCGGTCCGGCGCGGATCTTCGCGCTGGTGGTGCTGATTCCGCTGACCGGGATGATTCTAGGGCTCTACCTGAGTGGGCTCGCTGTTTTTCCACAGGCACCCGAGGACGCCAGTATGAAGACGGTGTTCCGGTCCGCGAACCTGTTCCTGCTCCGCAAGCCGCTGCCGGTCGCGGGCGGGGTCGTCGTACTGCTCACCTGGTTCGCGCTGGCGTCGCAGGTGCCGACGCTGCTCGTTGTCGGGTCCGGCCTGGTGCCCGCGCTGACGGCGTACGCACTGGGTCGAGAGCCTCGGAAAAAAACTTCTGAGGACGTGTCAATCTGAGGTCCTCCAGTTCGACGTAGAGGTGTAAGGCCACTACGACGAACTTCAAGGAGAACCCCGAAATGCACGCGACGACCGACTCCCAGGCGACGACGCCGGCCGCTGCGCCGGGCGGTCGCTCGCGCTGGCTGGCTCTCTACACCCTCTGCGCCGGCATGCTGATGATCGTGCTCGACGTCACCGTGGTGAACGTGGCCCTCCCGGCCATCCAGGACGACCTCGGCTTCACCAGCTCCTCACTGGCGTGGGTTGTGAACGCCTACCTGATCGCCTTCGGCGGTCTGCTCCTGCTGGCCGGCCGCCTCGGCGACCTGCTCGGCCGGCGGAACATCTTCACCGCCGGACTGATCGTTTTCACCGCCGCCTCCGTGCTGTGCGGGCTCGCTCGATCACAAGAGGTTCTGGTGATCGCGCGATTCATCCAGGGTGTCGGCGGCGCACTGACCTCCGCGGTGATCCTGGGCATGATCGTGACGCTGTTCCCCGAGCCGCGGGAGCAGGCGAAGGCGATCGGTATGTTCGCGTTCGTCGCGTCCGCCGGTGGTTCGATCGGTCTGCTCGCCGGTGGCGTGCTGACGCAGGCGATCAGCTGGCACTGGATCTTCTTCGTGAACCTGCCGATCGGTGTCCTGACCGCGCTGCTGTCGGTGAAGGTGATCGAGAAGGACAAGGGCCTGGGCATCGGGCGGGGTACCGACGTACCTGGTGCGGTGCTGATCACCGCCGCGCTGATGGTCGGCGTGTACACGATCGTCAAGCCGGCCGCTGAGCTGGGCTGGACCGCAGGGCAGACGGTGGCGCTGGCTGTGGTGACCCTGGTGCTGCTGGCCGGGTTCATCGTCCGCGAGGCGACCGCCGCCAACCCGCTGGTGCCGCTGCGCATCTTCCGCTCCCGCACGCTGACCGGTGCGAACCTGATCCAGGCACTGTGCAGCTCCGGGATGTTCGGCATCTTCTTCCTCGGGTCGCTGTACCTGCAGCGGGTGCTCGGGTACGACGCCCTGGAGATCGGGCTGGCGTTCCTGCCGACCACCGCGGTGATGGGGCTGCTGTCGATGAAGTACTCCGACAAGCTGGTGATGCGGTTCGGCCCGCGCCGCCCGCTGATCGTCGGACTGGTGCTGATCGCCGTCGGACTGGCGCTGTTCACGCAGGCTCCGGTCGGTGGCAACTACGTCGTCCACGTCCTGCCGGTGCTGGTGCTGCTGGGGCTGGGCGGTGGCATCTGCTTCCCGGCGATCATGGGCCTGTCGATGGCAGACGTGAAGCCGGAGGACGCGGGCCTGGCGTCCGGCCTGATCGGCACCATGGGCGAGGTCGGCGCCGCCCTGGGCCTGGCCGTCCTGGCCACCCTCTCCGCCACCCGCACCGCCTCCGTAAGCGCCACCAAGCCGGCGCTGGAGGCCCTGACCTCCGGCTACCACCTGTCCTTCGCCATCGCAGCAGTGATCGTCGCCGCCGCGGTAGCTATCGCCCTCACCGTGATGCGCCCCGCAAAGGCCACCGCAGAGGTCGAGCCCACCGAGGACGACACCGTCGCCCTCGAGGCCGCCTAACCCCGCTTCACCGAACTCCCCGCGGCCCAGGTGGTCGCGGGGAATTCGTCGTACCAGCGGAGTTGGGATTGCGTCTGCGGCGGAGGGCGGCGGTGAGGGCGAGGACGACGAGTGTCGCCGCGGCTGCGGTGGCGAGGCTGGGGAGGGGATGCAGGACGTTCGTCAGGACGCCGAAGAGCATGGCGGTCAGGATGACGAACATGAAGCAGTTGCCGGCCAGTGGGTGAGCGTTCAGGCGGTTCAGGAACGACTTGTAGCGCGTGGGCGCGATGCCCGCCGGCAGGATGAAGAGGGTGAAGGACGCGGCCAGCGCTATATCGCCCATGGAGCGGGTGCTCGCAGCCTTGGCGATCCAGACCACCGGCAGCAAGACCTGGACCGCGCGCACCGCGCGTGGTGACGGCGCGGCGTGCTCGACGTACTTCGAGAACTGCCCCATTGGTTCTCCCCCCCGAGGCGATGATCGTACGGGAGTTGTCCACAGGGTGGGTGGTGTGGTTTTTGGGGTGGGGGTGGGATGGGGAAGGATGTGGGGCCTGAAGGTTTGGACGTAGAGGGGAAGTACACGTGGTGCTGCAGTCGATCGAGCGGCGGATTGCGGATGAGCTGGAGGTTGGGGAGGGCCAGGTGCGGGCGGCGGTGGGGCTGCTCGACGAAGGGTCCACCGTTCCGTTCATCGCGCGGTACCGCAAAGAGGTCACCGGCGAGCTCGACGACGCGCAGCTGCGGACGCTCGAGGAGCGGCTGCGGTACCTGCGGGAGCTCGAGGAGCGCCGGCAGACCGTGCTGGACTCGATCGAGAGCCAGGGCAAACTGGACGATGCGCTGAAGGAGCAGATCCTCGCCGCGGACACCAAGTCGCGGCTCGAGGACATCTACCTGCCGTTCAAGCCGAAGCGCCGGACCAAGGCGATGATCGCCCGGGAGAACGGGCTCGAGCCGCTCGCGGACGGCCTGATGGCGGACCCGGACGTCGAGCCGTTCGCCGCGGCCGCGGTGTTCGTGAACGCCGAGGTCCCCGACCCGCAGGCCGCGCTCGACGGTGCCCGGGCGATCCTGGTCGAGCGGTTCGCCGAGGACGCGGACCTGATCGGCGAGCTGCGCGAGCGGCTCTGGTCGCAGGGCCGGCTGGCGTCGACGGTGCGCGAGGGCAAGGAGACCGACGGCGCGAAGTTCTCGGACTACTTCGACTTCGACGAGCCGTTCACGAAGATGCCGTCGCACCGGATCCTCGCGCTGTTCCGGGGCGAGAAGGAAGACGTACTCACGGTCTCCGTCGAGCCGCTGCCCGCGGGCGTCGAGGTCGACGGCCCGACGGAGTACGAGACCACCATCGCCCGCAAGGTCGGCATCGAGAATCAGGGCCGCCCGGCCGACAAGTGGCTGGTCGAGACGGTCCGCTGGGCCTGGCGGACGAAGATCCTGGTGCACCTCGGCATCGACCTGCGGATGCGGCTGCGGCAGATCGCCGAGGACGAAGCGATCCGGGTGTTCGCGGCCAACCTGCGCGACCTGCTGCTGGCCGCCCCGGCCGGCACCCGCGCGACCATGGGCCTCGACCCGGGCTTCCGGACCGGCGTGAAGGTCGCCGTCGTGGACGCGACCGGCAAGGTGGTCAACACCGGCGTCATCTACCCGCACGTCCCGCAGAACCAGTGGGACAAGTCGATCGCGACCCTGGCCCAGCTGGCCGCCGCGCACAACGTCGAGCTCATTGCCATCGGCAACGGTACGGCGTCGCGCGAGACCGACAAGCTGGCCGCAGAGCTGATCGCCAAGCACCCGGAGCTCAAGCTCACCAAGGCCGTGGTCAGCGAGGCGGGCGCCTCGGTGTACTCCGCCTCGGCGTTCGCGTCCCAGGAGCTGCCCGGTATGGACGTCTCGCTGCGCGGCGCGGTCTCGATCGCGCGCCGGCTGCAGGACCCGCTGGCCGAGCTGGTGAAGATCGACCCGAAGTCGATCGGCGTCGGGCAGTACCAGCACGACCTCCCGGAGAACTCGCTGTCCCGCTCGCTCGACGCGGTCGTCGAGGACTGTGTGAACGCGGTCGGCGTCGACCTGAACACGGCGTCCGCGCCGCTGCTCACCCGGGTCTCCGGCATCACGCCGGGGTTGGCCGACAACATCGTCCAGCACCGCGACGTGAACGGCCCGTTCAAGAGTCGTACGGCGTTGAAGGAGGTCGCGCGGCTCGGGCCGAAGGCGTTCGAGCAGGCGGCCGGGTTCCTCCGGATCCCCGACGGTGACGACCCGCTGGACGCGTCGAGTGTGCACCCGGAGGCCTACCCCGTCGTACGGCGGATCCTCGACGCGACCGGGTCCGACGTGAAGGCGCTGATCGGGTCGTCGGAGCTGAAGCGGCTGAAGGCGGCGGACTTCGTCGACGACATGTTCGGCCTGCCGACCGTGACGGACATCCTGGCCGAACTGGAGAAGCCGGGGCGGGACCCGCGGCCGGCGTTCAAGACCGCGGTGTTCGCCGACGGGGTGGACAAGATCGCGGACCTGAAGCCGGGGATGCGGTTGGAGGGACAGGTCACGAACGTTGCCGCGTTCGGAGCGTTCATCGACATCGGTGTGCACCAGGACGGGCTCGCGCACGTGTCGGCGCTGTCGAAGAACTTCGTCAAGGACCCGCGCGAGGTGGTCAAGCCGGGCGACATCGTGATGGTGAAGGTGCTCGAGGTCGACATCCCGCGGCAGCGGATCTCGCTGACGCTGCGGCTGGACGACGAGGTCGGCGGCGGGTCACGCGCCGGCGGCGGCCAGGGCAACCGGGGAGCCGGCGGCGGAGGTCAGGGCCAGGGACGCGGCGGCCAAGGAGGCCAGGGCCGTCAGGGCGGTCGCGGTGGTCAGGGCGGCGAGGGTGGCCGCGGGCCTGGTGGCCAAGGCGGACGCGGACCCGGCGGCCAAGGACGTGGGCCGGGCGGCGCAGGCGGTCGCGGCGGTCAAGGTGGTCAGGGCGGCCGTGGTGGCCAGGGCGGTCAAGGCGGTCAGGGTGGGCGCGGCAGTCAGGGTGGCGGCAAGGAGACTCCGATGGACGAGACCTCCCTCGCCGACGCGTTCCGTAAGGCCGGGTTCACGGTCCGCTGATGTCGAGCGGTGCCGATCGGGTCCGACGTACCGGCTGAAACCTGCGAGAGGACAGTTCGATGCGCGACCTGATCGTCACCCAGAACATCACTGTCGACAGCGTCATCGAGGCCGGCGACTGGTTCGGCCCCGCGGACGGCGGGCCCGAAGTACTCGAAGCGCTCCGCGACCAGATGGAACGCGCCGATGCGTTCCTCACCGGCCGCGTCACCTTCGAGCAGCTGCGCGGCTTCTGGCCGGAGCAAACCGACGACGAGAGCGGCGTCTCGGCATACCTCAACCAGGTCCATAAGTACGTCGTGAGCTCCACCCTGCACGACCCGCAGTGGGAGCCCACGACGATCTTGCGCACTCTGGACGACGTACGCCGCCTCAAAACCACCCCGGGCCAGGACATCGTCTGCACCGGCAGCATCACTCTGACGCACGAGCTCATCGCCGCAAACCTGGTAGACGAGTACCGCCTCTTCACCTACCCCACAGTCGCCGGCCCCGGCCAACACCTCTTCCAGGATGGCGTCCCCCGCCCTCTCACCCTCACTACCTGCCGCCAATTCCCCAGCGGCGTAGTCCTCCTCACCTACCGCCCCACCACCTGACGAGACCGCGCCGCTCGAGTAGCTGTCAGGGGTGGCCCGGGATGACTTTGAGGATGTGGCCGTTCTTGTCGTAGGCGGTGAGGGTGTAGGGCGCGGACGTGTGGGGCTTGGGTTCGAGCCAGCTGACTGTGTACCAGCCGTCGTGGACCGCGAAGTCGTGGAGCGACTTGCTGCCGTTGGGATGGATGCGGATCTTCGCGACGTTGGAGTCGGTTCGGCCGGCACCGCCGTACAGGGTTGCGCGGGAGTTACTGCCGGTAGACGGGTTCGCGATGATGTACTCCGCGAAGCCCGGACCGAACGGCTCCCGGTGGTAGACCGCCGCTGGCCAGAGGCCCGGCCCGCTGCCGTCGGGTGTGCCGTTGACGTTCGGGTCGGCCGTGGGCACCAGCTCGCAGAATGCGACGTGACGGCCCGACGGCGACAGCGCGACCAGGCTGGTCTTCCGGCCGGGTGCC
Organism: Kribbella sp. NPDC026611; assembly: GCF_040638345.1. Classification (NCBI taxonomy): domain Bacteria; kingdom Bacillati; phylum Actinomycetota; class Actinomycetes; order Propionibacteriales; family Kribbellaceae; genus Kribbella; species Kribbella sp. NPDC026611. The sequence continues at coordinate 322,128 of NZ_JBEZYC010000003.1, read as the reverse complement.
GTGTCGGACGCTACGACCCGCCAGTTGGTCAGGTCGCTCCAGACCTGCACCGAGCAGTTCCGCAGCTGGTCGGCCTCCTTGGTGGGCATCGGGTCGCGCCGAGCGGCGGCCTGCAGCGCAGCGGGCGGCCGGTCACCACCGGGGATCGTGCACATCGAGCTGTCCGCGGTATCGCCGCGCCGGAGGTCGCGCATGACCGTCAGTGTGGGCCGGTAGGGATACCCGCGCTGCAGTGGCGACTTGTACTTCGGGAACCGCACCGTACAGAGCCGCATCGCCTGGGCGAACGAGAGCTTCACATCGAGAGCAGCTTCGCCGCGCGGCAGACCCGGTACGCCGGTGAAGTCCGCTACCGCAGTCACCGCAGTGCCACGAACCGGCGGTGCTGCGTGATCAGGTACGGCGCCGACGTTCGGCAGCATGCTCGCCGCGATCGCCACCACCGCAACCCCGGCCACCCCACCACCCGCCGACAGCAGCATCCGGCGACGGCGGTTGCGCCGGCCGCGGGCGACCAGTGCGTGTGCGTCGATCGGACCCAGCGGGTCCGTGCCGGCCAGGCGGCTGAGCTCGGCGCCGATCTCCTCCATGTCGTTCTTCTCCTTCACCGGGCCGGGCCGATCGGCCGGACCTGATCGCTGGCGTTGCGGAGAGTGTCGAGACCACGCGAGGCCTGGCTGCGGACCGTCCCTTCGGAGCAGCCGAGGATCTGGGCGGTCTGCTCGACCGACAGGTCCTCGTAGTACCGCAGTACGACGCAGGCGCGTTGGCGGGCCGGGAGCAGGTCGAGGGCGGCGAGGACCTCGTCGCGCTCGGCATGGGTCTCGGCGTGGTCGCCCAGCCGGACCTGGTCGGCCGGTAGCTCAGCGGTCGGCACTTCCCGGCGCCAGGGGCGCCGGCCGCTGTCCACAGCCTGGTTGACCACGATCCGCCGGGCGTAGGCGAGCGGGTTGCCCCCGCGATCCACCTTCGCCCAGTGCCGGTAGAGCTTCAGCAACGCGTCCTGCACGATGTCGTCGGCCCGGTACCAGTCACCGCAGACCAGGAACGCGGTACGCCGCAACGCAGCACCCGCTACCTCGACGAACTCGATGTACTCCTGGTCCCGGTCCACGATCACTCTCCTCTGTCCCCTTCGATACGAAAGGGGACCGGCCCGGCGTTGCATCCGCCGGGCATCAGGTCAGCGAAGGTCGGCGAGGTGTCCACCCGGGTCGCCAAGGTGAGCAGCAGTCGCTCGTGGGGCGAAGCCGAGACGGCGGTAGATGCGATCGGCGCCGTCGTCGCCAGGCGTCAACCACGCGAGCGTCGCACCGGCGCGCTCGAAGGCCGTCGAGGTCCCGTACGCCGTGGCGATCGCGCCGAGACCGCGCCGGCGATGGGTGTGGATCGTGCCCACCCCAGCGACCTCGGTGACGCCGTCAGCAACCGCAGTCCACGCGGCAGTCGCAGCCGGTACGCCGTCCACTCGGATCAGCACTGCGCCGCCGTCGGCCGGGTCCGGCCGGTAGCTGAAGCCGGTGGTGTCCATCTCATACGCATCGGCGGAAACCGCGTTCGCCAGCTGCTGCTGCTCGTCCGACTCCACCACCTCGACCGTCACACCGGCGGGCAGACTCGGAACCTGCAGGTCCACGGGCTCGACGACCAGCAGCGGCGGCCGCGATACAAGAGTCATCCCAGCCGTGACCAGTGCCTCGACCAGCCCGGGCGAAGCCTCCTCCACCAGCTCCGCACTCAGCCACCGCCCCGCCGCGGCGAACTCCTGACGGATCGTCTCCACGGCAGCGGGTACGGCAGCCGTGTCGAACGGCTCGCCTGGCGCGGCCGCGACCATCCCCGACAGGAACCAGTCGTCCTTCTCGTGCAACAGACCCACCAACGGGCCGGCGACGACCTTCCGCCGCGACCTCGTCAGCCCCGCCAGCTGCGCCCGCGCGATCCGCGCCCCGATGTTCATGTCGCGGACCCTACGACCGCCCACCCAACCCCCTCGACTGCTTTTCGCCCAACCAGGACAGCCCGGCAGACCCGGCGAACCCGTCGGACCCGTCGGACCCGTCGGACCCGTCAGACCCGCCCGACCCGGCAGACCCGGACAGCCCGCCTACCCGCCCGACCCGGCGGACCCGGCGGGTCCGGCGGGTCCGGCGGGTCCGGACAGCCTGGCCAGTTCCAGTAGGTCCAGTAGCCGGCTCAGGTCGGCTGGAGAGGGAACCCGGCCCAAAAGCGCACCCAATGCATCAACGGTCGCCACCAACTGCCGCCGAGTCGCCGTCCGCGACCGCTCACCGGCCAACTCCGCGATCACTCGACCAACCCGATCATCAGCGTTCACTACCGAAGCACCAGCCAGCGCCGAAGCGCCGACCGTCGGCGGCTCGACCGATTCCTCCGCCGCGAGCCGGACCTCGAGCTCAGCGCCCAACGCAGCCGCCAACCGATCCAGCGCCGCGACGGTCGGGTTGCCGCGGCCGTTCTCCAGGTTCGCGATGTACGGCACCGACAATCCCGCCTCGACCGCCACCGACGCGATCGTTCGACCAGACGCCTTCCGACGCTCCCGGAGTACCTCTCCCAGCTCCATCTGGTTATTCTGTCAGAACACTCTATCCTGTGGGGAAACATGAGAGATTTCCGGCGCGTCTGGCTCAGCGGCGCCGTCTCGGGCGTCGGGTCCTGGCTGCTGATCGTCGCACTACCGGTCCACGTCTTCGCCATCACCGGCTCGACGGTCGCCACTGGCCTGACCCTGGCCCTGGAGGCACTGCCCCCGCTGCTACTCGGCCCGTGGGCAGGCGCCTTGCTGGACCGATGGAATCTGACCAAAGCCATGTGGATCGCCGACCTGATCAGTGCAGCCGCCGTGGCGCTAATCCTGTTCGCCGACCACCTGGCGCTGATCCTGTCCGCCGACCACCTGGCCCTGATCTACGTCGCGATCCTGCTCGAGAACGCCGCGAGCACGGTCTTCCGTCCCGCGGCCCGCGCCCTCGTCCCCGCGATCGTTGGCACCGGCAACGAACTGGCGAGAGCGAACGCTCTCACCGCCGGCACCGGCAGCGCGATCCGCCTGGTCGCGCCGCCGCTCGGCGCGCTCCTGCTCGCCGGACCTGGGATCGAGTTCGTTCTGATCGCCGACATCCTGAGCTACCTGCTCTCGGCAGTGATCATCGCGACCATTCGAACCCATCCGCTCCGCGATCGCACAAACAAGCCACACCCGATCAAAGGCATGCAAACGATCAGAGCCCACCGAGGACTCCGCGGCATCCTCCTCGGCCAGACCGCCTTTCTCACCGCCAACGCCGGCCTGACCGCCCTCCTCGTCCCGTTCACCGTCGACCGCCTGCACGCCGAGGGGTATGTCGTCGGCTACCTGATCGCCGGCCTCGGCGCGGGCTACCTGATCGGTGCCGCACTGAGCACCCACGCCGCCCGCGCACTCCACACCCGCGAACTCCTCGTCGCCACCCAGTTCGCCACGGCCGCGGCGTACTTCGCGCTCTTCAACGCACCCAATGTCCCGATCGCGATCGCCACCGCCGGGCTGATCGGCGTACCAGGCAGCATCCTGCTGATCACCGCCGAGACGGCGATCCAGCGTGCCACCCCCGCGGCCGTCCTCGCCGGCGTCGGCGCACTCTTCTTCGCTGCCGACTCACTGGCCCTGTTGGTCGGCGCTCTCGCCGCCCCGGCGGTGACCTTGCTGGTCGATCTCCCGCTCACGCTCAACCTGCTCGCGGCCTTGGCAGTGGTTGCAGCCGCCGCCACTCTGATCGTCGTACCGCGGCATCCGGCGGCCTTTCTGCCGATGCGTGACCGACCGGCCGCAAAGGGTTAGTCGGATGTCATAGATTTCGGCCTGGTTCGAAAAGCCGAATCGTTATTGGCAAATCCCTGCAAACACCATTGACAGGGCTTTCCAGGCCCCTCCGAGGACCTCGCGGAGACCGCCCTGACCTGCACTTTCGAAGGATTCCCTACTGAGCGTTAGGTGTCTGTAAAGGTCCCTTCCAAACTGTTCCGGATGGCCCCGCGGGTGCGGTGTTCTTTACTCAGCACCGGACAAAGCCGTTCGGGGCACCGACCGAGACTGCCGAAGGAACCGCGATGACCGAGACGCTCGAAACCCCCGCAACGCACCACCGGGTGCGGGTCTGGTTCGGAGCGCACCCGATCGCGGACCACACCGCCACAGCGGACCAGGCAGTGCAGTACGAGGAAGCCATGCGCCGCCGCTTCGCCTCCCTCCGGGTGACGAGCGAGCCGGTGTTGGTGGACGCCGAGCGATGACCACCCGGCCGACGCTGCTCGGGTACGTACGGGCCGACGCGCTGAGCTGCGCGGAGGAGCTGGCCGCGGCGACGGATTCCCTCGCCCGGTTCGCCAGCGTCGAGGGATTCACCCTCGGCACCGTCTACACCGAGCGCGACGCGGCCGAGAGCGCGGCCTTCCACGCACTGCTCGAAGAGGTGAAGCGGTCCGACGTCCGGGCGGTCGTCGTCCCGACGCTGAACCACCTCAGCTCGGTCGGTACCCCGGCGGCCCTGAGCCGGCTGGAGCTTCACCAGGCCCAAGCAGTACCAACACAGGCATTAGCAACACAGGCATTAGCAACACAGGCATTAGCAACACAGGCAGTACCAACTCCATAGACAAGCGGAGCTGACGTCTTGACCCCTGCATCGGCGTCGGTTCCGCTCTCCACCTCCACAGCTGCACCGGGGATGCCCGGGCGGTAGTGGACCAACCAAGGCCCCACCGGCTGCTACCGGTGGGGCCTTGTCGTTCACCCACGAAGCTCAGGCCGCGAAGCTCAGCCAAGCATCCTCAGCCCACCAAGCTCAGGCCAACGAAGCTCAGGCCACGATCTTGTAGCCGTACCGCTTCATCACCGTGGCCACCGAGGTATCGAAGACCCCAGTCGCCTTGAGCTTGAAGTGCAGCTGCACCTCCCGGATCACCCGCTGGAAGTGCAGGTGCCACGGTACGCCGGCCGGCGGCACAGTCTCCGCCTTCGTGATCGCGCCGACCCGCGGATGCGCGGCCCAGGCGATCACCCGGGCCCGGTCCGCACCCCAGACCCCGACCATCGCGTCATGGGTCCGCGCATACGCCATCGCGGCCAGCGAGATCGTCGAGTCCGGTACCGGCTGCTTCGGCGGGTGTGCCTTCAGGTACAGCTCCCAGGTCATCCCGTAGAAGCCGGGTGGCCCGTCGTCGGCTCCCCGGTTGGCCAGCCCGTTCCGCTTCCGGTGGTACTCCACGACCTGCAGCGCCGCGCCCCGGGACAGGTCCTTGTCGCCGACCGCGATCGCGTGCACGTGGAACGGCCAGTTGCCCTGCGCCGGCGTCCGCAGCCAGGCCGCGAACCCGACCTGCCGCATCGCCTTGACCACAGCGACCCGCTGAGCGGCGCTCTTGGTCCGGACGTCGATGTCGACCGCACCACCGCCGTCGTGCGTGCCGGCCGAGGCCTCGACCCCACCTTTGTTGTATGACCCCTGCAGAATCGCGAACTTGGACTTGTACAGCTTCTCCGCGGCCTCGACCATCGCCTCGGTCCGCCGATTCACGGTGACGCCCCGCCACGCAATCCTTGCCTCAGGCATCGGCGTCCTCGGGTATCCCGGCCAGGATCAGCTCCGCGTCCTCGGCGGCGCCGAGCGCCTCCAGCTGGTCCAGGTCGGCCTCGGACAACTCTTCGTCGAACATTTCAGGCATTGCGATTCCTCCCCCTTGACGTCCGCGCGCGTCCCCGGGCGCGCGGCACATCGCCGTCCAGCGTAGGTCGCTGCCGGGTCAGGGTCTACGTCCGTTCGGGCAGTCAAGGTTTGAGGAACGTGAAGTTTTCCGGACACCCGCGCGCCGGAGTGTGTGAGTCCGGAGCGGGTGGGGTACCTGTAAGTGGTCCCGCGGTTCGGTCAGTGCCATTCGGGCATGGGTGGTGTTCACCGAGCCGCGAGTTCTCCCACTGAGGGGCGGGAGAACGACCGGCCCGGCGGGTGCGTCTCTCCCAGGATGCACCCGCCGAGACCGAAATCTCGGCCCGCCTCGAAATCTTGGCCCGCCTCCGAAAGCTTGGCCGGCCTCAGAGCGCCGACGCGACGAACAGATACCGGTTCAGGCTGAAGAAGTAGCTGTCGCCGAGGCCGCGCAGGTCGTCGGCCCAGGCGCGGGCCTCGTGCTCGGCCACTCCGGCATGCCCCGGGACGAACGCTGACACGATGTCGATCAGCCCGGCACTGTACGTGTGGTCGTCGTACCCCGCGTTGAGGATCGGCACCACGGACTGGTGCGTGACCGTGAAACCGGACTTGACCAGTACGTCGGCCAGCGTCCGGGGCAGATGCGGATCGACCAGGTGGTCCTCGAACGCGGTCAGTACCCGTCCCATCCGTTCGTCGTCGCTCGACCGCCACACCACCGAGCCCCAGTCGGTGTCCAGCAGTACGACGCGACCGGCCGGGCGGAGCACCCGCCGTACCTCGTCCAAGGCGCCCGCGACGTCGTCGACGTACTCGAAGACCTGGGTGGACACGACCACGTCGAAGCTCTCTGCCGGGTGTGGGATCCACGCGGCCGAGGCGAGCTCGAGCTCAACCCCAGGCCCGGCGTCGGCCCGGGTCCCGGCGATCGCCAGCATGCTCTCGCTGATGTCGATCCCGCAGATCCGCCCCGACGGCCCAACCTCCTCGGCCATCTCGGCCGCCAGCAACCCCGGCCCAACTCCCACATCGAGCACCCGGTCGCCCGCCCGCAAGGCGAGCGCGGTCCGGACCACGCGCCGCTGCTCGATCACGTCCGGCGTCGTGTACACCAACTCGATCTGCCGCGACACCTCAGGATCGAACCGCAACCCGTCCACCTCGACCTCTCCGCCCATGCCCAACATCATGGTCCTCCGAAGCCCCGCCGGGGAGGGCATTCGACGACCTGCCCCGAGATGCCCCGCTATGGTCGCCGGGTCATCGAGCTGCCCCAGATGTTTCTCCGCATGCCCTCAGTGGGCTTTCCAGATGAAGCGGCTGCGCATCATGCGTGGGGTGGATGCGGCGTTCGGGGCGATCGAGTGCAGGGTCCAGGGGTGGGTGAAGTAGACGTCGCCGGCCTGGCCGGTGAGCTCCAGGACCCGGACCGGGAGCCCGTCGATCTCGGACTCTTGCAGTGGGTCGAGTGAGCGGTCGGGTGAGGTGAGTTCGCGGAGCCAGGCGTGTGAGCGGAGGACGCCGTCGCGGACGGTCGTGAAGTCGCGTTCGTCGGTGGTCGTCAGGTAGCGGGCGATCACGTGGTGCGATCCGGCGACCTGCGGCGTACCGCCGCCGCCCGGCGCGAGGTCGTCCAGCAGGGACCAGATCTTGACAGCGGGCAGGTCGTCGACCGGGAGATCGAAGCCGACGTCGACGTGCCACTGGCGGTGGGGCACCGACCAGGGCACGCCCTCGGGCATCGTGACCAGGACCTGCCCCTGGTGGGGCGGCTGGATCCAGGCGCCGAGCAGGCCGTCGAGGGCCGATCGGACCACCGGGCTGAGGATCGCGTGCGCCACGCGGTGGGTCTTGGTGGTCTTCAGTCCGGTCGGCCTGGTCGGTGTCCAGGTCGTCGGGTCGTCGCGGGACATGCCGTGCCTGGTGGAGAGCTCTTGCCACAGCACGTCCCGCATCCGCTCGGCGTCCGCGGCGGAGAACGCGGCCGGGAGCTTCACGATCCCGTCCCGCTCGAAGGTCTGGAGCTGCTCGGCGGTCAGCATTCGTCCATGCTCCGTCCGACCGCCGAGCGACGGCCACCGAATTAACAGTTCTCGGTCGGCATCTTGCCGGTGAGCAAGTAGTCCGTGATTCGGTCCCGGGCGCACTGGGAGTTGAAGTACGCCGTGTGGCCGTAGGTGTCTGCGGTCAGCAGATGACTGTTGTCGATCTGGTGGGCCAGGCTGCGGGCGCCGGGCAGCGGGGTCGACGGGTCGTGGATGGTTGACGTGATCAGGATCGGGGCAGCCCCATGGACCGGGGTCCTGCCCCACGGGTTGCTCGGTGGGATCGGCCAGCCGGAGCAGGCGGCCGTGATCGTCCAGGCCTCGACCGCGGCGCCGACGCGCGGTGCGACGGCCTTGGCCAGGGCGAGCCGGGCGCGAGCGTCGGCGTACCCCTTGAGCTCACCGGGGAGGTCCATGCAGGACACCGCAGCGTACGCCGTCTCCGGGTTGCCGATGTAGCTGAGGTTCGCGAAATCGGTCCCGTCACCCTTCGCCGCCTTCGCCAGTGCGGTCGCCAGGGCGGTCCAGTTGTCGCTGACCATCCGCGTCAGCGGGAGGTACGTCGGCAGCGCCATCCGCATCACGTCGCCGGTCACCGGCCGCGGTCCGCTCAGCGGGTGCTTGTCCGCCTTCCGCACGGTCGCATCCCAGACCTTGCCGACGTCCTGACCGTGCAGCGCGCACGCCTCGTCCTTGTCGCACCACGCCGCGAACTGGTGGAAGCCGTACTCCATCGTCCTTGCCTCATCGAGCATGAACTTCACCGGACCCTGCGCGTGGTCGACGATCCCGTCCACCACCATCCGCCCGACCCGCTTCGGGAACTGCTGCGCGTAGATCGTGCCGAGGTACGACCCGTAGGACAGCCCGATGTAGTTGAACTTCTGCTCGCCCAGCGCACCGCGGATCGCGTCCATGTCCCGCGCGACCGTCGTGGTGTCGAGGTTGCGCATCAGGTCACCGTGCTGCTTCAGGCACTGCTGCCCGGTCGCACGGCTCGACGCCACCATCGCGTCGTACTGCGCCTTGTTCTTCGGGAATGCGGGTACGCCGGGACGCAGCACCGGCCCGCAGTCGAGCTGGCTGCTGCTCCCGGTACCACGCGGGTCGAAGCTGATCAGGTCGTACTTGTCCCGGAACTGCGGGAAGACGAAGTCGGCCAGTCCGGCCGCGAAGATCGCACCGCCGGCGCCGCCCGGTCCGCCCGGGTTGAAGAACAGCGCCCCGAGCTTGTGCGCCTGGTCGCGGGCCGGGACCTTCGCGACGAAGACCTGCGTGGTCCGGCCGGACGGCTTCGAGTAGTCGAGCGGCACGGTCAGCTTCGCGCATTGCTCGACCGCGCCTGGTTTGCATGCTTCCCAGTCCAACCCTGCGGCGGCCGCCGTACCCGCGGGAACGGCGGCTGCCAGCAGGGCTCCTGTCACGGATGCCGCTGTCAATGATTTCCACATGCCGGCCAACCTAGGCGGTCGGCGTCGCACCCGGCATCCGTCGAAGGACGACGCAGAATCAGCCGGAAGGTGGACGCGCTCAGTGCTCCGGGGCGAAGTCGTGGAACCCGATCAGCTGCCGGATCTTGCCGTCGTCGGTGAGTACGACGATGTCGGTCCCGCCAGCGACCGGCTCCTGGCCCTCGGCCTTCAGGTGCCAGGACCAGCGCAGGTACCCGTGGTGCTCGTCGATCGCACCGATCCGGAAGAAGGACAGCCCGGGGAACATGTGCTGCGCGGCGCCGACCAGTTTGTTCAGCTCGTCGTGCCCGTTCGCTTCGAAGCTCGGGTCGACGAACGTTGCCCCTTCGGCCCAGGATCCGGCGATCAGCTCGGCCCGGCGGGCGCTGTCGGCCTCGTTCCACATCGCGAAGTACTGGTCGGCGAGAGTCGTTGCGTTCATGGTGCTTCCTCCAGAGTCGGTTCGGATGACCAGAACCTTGCCGCCGGTGGTGGCGAACGGTCGATGACGTCGGAGGTAATGGCGCTGTCTACGCGAGCGGTTACGGTCGGACCATGGCAGCCACGATCGACGAAACGTTCCAGCGCCCGGTGGGCGAGCTCCTGCGCGGCTGGCGGGAGCGCCGCCGGCTCAGCCAGCTCGAGCTGGCGAACCGGGTCGAGGTGTCCACCCGGCACGTGAGCTTCGTGGAGACCGGCCGGTCGAAGCCGAGCCGCGAGATGGTGCTGCGGCTCGCCGAGCATCTCGACGTACCGCTGCGGGACCGGAACCAGCTGCTGCTGGCCGGTGGGTTCGCGCCGATCTACACCGAGTCGTCGCTGCACTCACCGGCGATGCTGGCGGTCCGGACCACCCTGCGCCGGCTGCTGAAGGCCCACGAGCCGTACCCCGCGCTCGTGGTCGACCGCTGGTGGAACATCGTCGAGGCGAACCACGGTGCGCGATTGTTCACCGATGATCTCGACGAAAAGTTGCTGCAGGCACCCATCAACGTACTCCGGCTGAGCCTGCACCCGGACGGGCTGGCCGGCCGGATCGACAACATCGCCGAGGTCCGCGCCGCCGCCTTGGCCAGCCTGCAACGACAGATCACCGCCACCGCCGACCCCGAACTACAGGACCTGTACGACGAGCTCCGCGAGTACGCCGTCAACGACAAACCGCTGCAGCCGGGGCCGACCGACGTCGTCATCCCGTTCAACCTCACCCACAACGGGTACCAGTTGTCCCTACTCACCATGATCGCCACCTTCGGCACCCCGCTGGACATCACGGTGTCCGAACTGATGATCGAGTCCTTCTACCCCGCCGACGACAAGACGGCGGAGTACCTCCGGGAGCTGGGATGAACGATCGACCATCACTCGCCGAGTCCGACACGACCGCGCTTCATCTGTGGTGGCTCGATCATTACCGATCGATCATCGAAGGGAAGTTGCGCGGGCTCAGTGACGCTGACCTGCGGAGCAGTCGGTTGCCGTCAGGGTGGTCGCCGCTCGAGCTGCTGAAGCACCTGGTGTTCATGGAGCAGCGATGGCTGCTTTGGGGGTTCGGCGGTCAGGCGGTCGAGCATCCGTGGGGAGACTCGGGCGACGATCCGGACGGCCCCTGGAAAGTCGGCGCGGACGAGACGCTCGACGACCTGCTCGGCCAGTTGCACGAGCGCGGCGAGGTCACCCGGCAGCTGGTGGGCGGCGCGCATCCATCGACGTTCGCCGCCGCGGGTGGCCGCTTCGGTCCCGACGAGCGACCCACCTTGAACTGGATCCTCTTCAATGTCCTGCAGGAGTACGCCCGCCACGCGGGCCACCTGGACGTGGCGCGCGAACTGGCAGATGGAGCCACCGGCGAGTAGGCCTTGCAGGAAGGGAGACCTGCTCGCCGGTGGCTGGGAGCCCTACCGGTTTGAGGAGGGGTGACCGGTGGGGAACGTGGTCGGGATGCTCGGCGTCGGGAGCGTCGGCTTCGTGGTCGGGAAGGTCGGCGTCGCCGTCGGGATCGTCGGCAAGGTCGGCTCGGTCACGTGCGGCCGCGCGCTCGGGTCGATCGTGACCTTCACGCCGCCGGTGACCTTGACGGTCGGGACCGCGGGCTTCGGCAGCGACGGCTCGGTCGTCGGCACGTTCGGCAGCGTGGGCTTTCCGGGCAGGGTCGGCTGCGGTGCGGACGGGTGCGTCGTCGGTACGCCGTGCACACAGTCCGCCGGCAGGGTCGGCAGGGTCGGCTTCGGCAGCGGCTTGCCCGGGACCGTCGGTACGGCCGTCGGCTTCGGCAGCGACGGTTTGGTCGTCGGCACCTTCGGGAGCGTCGGCAGGCTCGGCTTCGTCGTCGGCACCTTGGGCAGGGTCGGCAACGTCGGCTTCGTCGTCGGTACCGTCGGCAGGCTCGGCTTGCCGGTCGGTAGCGAAGGCTTGCCCGTCGGCAGCGTCGGCTTGGTCGGTAGCGAAGGCTTACCGGTCGGCATGGTGGGCAGCGTCGGCTTGGCCGGCAGCGAAGGCTTGCCGGTCGGCAGGGTCGGCTTACCAGGCAACGAGGGCCGGGTGGTCGGCAAGGACGGCTTGTTCACCGGGACCGACGGCAGCGTCGATTTGCCGGGAAGGCTCGGCTTGGTCGTCGGGACCGACGGCACGCTGTTCGGGTCGATCGTCTTGTTCACAACGATCTTCGGCAGCTTCGGCTTGCCCGTCGGCACAGCCGGCAGGCAGGTCGGGTCCACCGACGGCACCTGCGCTGCGCTCGGCAGCACCACCGGGACCGATGGTTTCCCACCGCCCGCCAGCAGGTTCTTCACCGGAAGGGTAGGACCCCCGACCGCGGCGGACACCGTCGCAACGGTGCCGGCGAGCGCGGTCACGCCCGCCGCGGCCAGTCCACGGCGGAGCCAGGTCAGGCGCTTGCCACGCTTCATCAGGGCCGCGGTGTCCGGCTGCCACGGCTCCATCTCGTACGTGAGAGCGTCGCGTACGCGCTTCTCGTCACTCATCAGTTTCCTCCAACTACGCTGTCGATCAGGTCGGGTGCCAGACGCAACTTGGCCAGCGCCCGGGAGGCCGTGCTCTTCACGGTCCCGGCCGCCATGCCGAGAAGTTCGGCGGTCTCGGCCTCGGAGAGATCCTGCGAGTAACGCAGCGCGACCACGGCTCTCTCCCGGACGGTGAGACCTTCGAGTGCCGAGAGCACGGCCTCTCTGGTCTGCACCTCCCCGGCGAAGTCCGCTACCGCTCGCTGGTCCCAATCGTTCTGCACCGGGTCACTGGGTACTTCGTTGTTCCAGCGCCGGCGGGCCTGGGTGAGGAACCGGTTGACCAGCACCCGCCGGACGTACCGCAACGGGTCGCCCTCCAGCCGGTGCCACTTGGGGTAAGACCGCATCAACGCTTGCTGCACCAGGTCCTCGGCGTTGTGCCGATCGCCGCACAGCATCTCCGCGAAGCGGAGCAAGGGTGTCGACTGCGCCACTACGAAGTGCTCGAAGTCGGCGTCCGCGGTCCGGGTCATCGATTCTCCTCTGCCTCTGTCACACCGGTCCAAACCCGCTGAGTGACCGATCGGGTTCTGTCCCGTCATCAATTGCTTAGGAGAAATTTATTGACGGGCTAGCCAGGGGCGATGTTCATGAGTCACATTGAGGAGGAGCACGCACCTTCACCGCCCCGGAGGTCTCATGCGTACCACCCGTCGTGTCCAGCTCGCCGCCTGTCTGGCGGCGACGGCCGCGATCTTTACCGCGACCTTGCCCAGCGCCGCATCCACACCCGATCCGCTCGCCATCACCCAGGTCGCCGGTGGCTCGACCAACATCGCCAACATCACCGTCGCCAACGGCCGCTACACCCTGGGCCCCGCCCCAGCCGCCATCGGCTCATCGGAGATCAAGCAACGCTCCGGCCTCGCCGAGCTCACGCCGGTCCACTTCGCCGACCCCACTTCAGCCGTGATCGTTGGCTACACCGCTGGTACGCCGGACGGCTCGTCGGCGGAGGTCGACGTACGTGCATTCCTCAACGACCGCTGGTCGGAATGGACCGCAGCCAAGGCCGGTACGCCGGTCGCGCTGGCCGCGGCCGGCAACCAGGTGCAGGTCCGGATCATCGTCAGCGCCCCGCCGACCGGCGCGAAGCCGTGGGTCGGTGACGTGACCGTTCAGCCGACTGACAAGGTGGCGGCGAACCGGATGACTATCCAGGCCGCGCCGTTGAAGTCGCACGTGTTCGCCACCCGCGAAGGCCTGGTCGGCGGTACGACGGCCAACGGCCACGTGATCGCCAGCCGCGACCACTTCGTCGCCCTCCCCTCCCGCCGCGGCCTGGCCGGCAACGGCTCCGGCACTTACTCGGTCAAGGTCTGTACGGCGTCCCGCTGCGCGTTCGAGCCGGTCTGGGACGTCGGCCCGTGGAACACCAAGGACGACTACTGGAACCCGAGCGCGACCCGCGAGATGTGGAAGGACCTGCCGCAGGGCAAGCCCGAGGCGCAGGCGGCGTATCAGGACGGCTACAACGGCGGCAAGGATCAGTTCGGACGGACGGTCGCGAACCCGGCCGGGATCGACCTGGCCGACGGCGTCTTCTGGGACGCGCTCGCCCTGCCCGACAACAGCTTCGTCGACGTCACCTACCTGTGGACCGGCGACGGCGGCCGCGGCACGGTCGCGATCTCGTCCGGGTACCTCAACATCCGCAGCTCGGCCAGCTCGTCCGGCGCCGTCGTCGGCATGGCCGGAAAGTCCGCCCAGGTCAGCGTCGAGTGCCAGACCACCGGCCAGTCGGTCAGCGGCTCCCAGGGCACCAGCAACATCTGGCTCCGCGTCAACGCCGGCATGTACGTCGCCAAGGCCTGGATCTCCGCCGGAACGTTCGGCACCTGCTGAACCCCAGGCCCATCACAATCCTGCCGGCCGCGGCGCCGCACGCGTGGCAGTGCATCGGTCGGCGGATTGTGATGGCCTGTGGATCCGCTCTCAGCAGCCGTGGCTCATCTGGGCGCAGGTGTCCTCGCCCCAGACCAGCAGGAAGTCGCGAAAGGCGTGGCCGTTCGCGCCGTACAGCGTGACCTTGATCAGCGTGGTGGGGGCGGGGTCGCCGTCCTTCACCGGCGCCGGAGCCCGGTGCTGCATGATCCAGTACTTGCCCTGCACGACCGCATTCGTGGTCCGTCCGTCCGGGAAGGCGTACGAGATCTTGCTGACACCGGCAGGAACCCGGCCGGCCGACCAGTAGTACTCGTACAGCTTGCCGTTGATCGGGATGACGTTGTTCGCGACGGTGAAGGCGGCCGCGTCGCCAGGCGCGACCCCGGTGACCGCGTCCGGCCGCCGGATCGAGCCTCCGTCACCGCCGCGTGCGTAGGCGGTGTCGCACCCGGCCCAGTACTTGCTGTCGGCAAGGATCAGGACAGTGCCGGGCGCGCCGTCGACGCGGGCAACCGGCTTCGCGCCGCGACCCGGCTTGGCGACGTCGAGGTCCTTCAGCCAGGACTTGCAGGCCGCGACCGGGTCCGCCGGCGGCGGCTGCACGGTCGGCGTCGGGGCAGCGCACTTGCCGGACCGGGTCGGCGGCATCGGCGTCTGCGTGACCGGCTCGCACGGGGTCTGCCGCGGCGTCTCGGGCGGCGGCGCAACGCTCGGGACACGTGAGGTCGGCGGCGCTTGCGACGGCGACGGCGTGTTCGCCGGCGGCCGGCCGGGGGTCGGCGGCGCCTGCGACGGCGGCTCGGCGGCGGTGTCGGTCGGTGTCGGCGCGGGTGTCTGTGATGCCGGCCAACCACCCGCCGCCGCGGTGTCGGTCGACGAGTCCCGGCTGCGGGCCAGCGCCGTACCCGCGACCGCGACGCCGGCCACCGCTGCGATCGCGACCCCGCTGACCAGGATCGCCGTGAACCGCCGTTTCCGGCCCTGTTCGATCATTCGTGCCCTCCACACTTCGACGTTGTCGGACGGAAGGACGCGGCCTGGGGCGCAAAGGTTCTGGACTCAGCAGCCGTGGCTGACCTGGGCACAGGTCTGGGTGCCGGGGACCAGCCGGAAGTCGTTGACGAGGGCACCCGACGAGGACAGCAGCCGGACCCGGACCCGGGCGCCGCCCTCGGCCTTGACGGACAGGTGCCGCAGCAGCCAGAAGCCGTCCTGGATCACCGCGTCCTCGGTCGCGCCGTCGGGAAACGTGTAGCGGATCGTGGCAACCCCGGCGGGGACCATCCCGCCGGCCCAGTAGTACGCCCGCATCCCGGCAGTGCCGACGATCGCGTCGCCGGCCACCGCGAAGGCATCCGTGTCCTGCGGGCTCGGACGCTTGAGCCGCTCGGGCCGCCGGGCCGCGACCGCCGGCGGAACCGTGTTGTCGCAGACGGTCCAGTACCGGCTGTCCGCGATCAGGGCCGTCGTCCCGGACCCGTCGCTGAGCTGTGCCCGTCGGGTCGCCGTCGGCCCAGGCGCGGGACCTCCACCGTCGACGACGGTTGCGACACACGCCGGGACCGTCAACTGTGCTCGGGGAGGATTCGACGTCTGACTTGGCGGCGCGGCTGTCTGGTTCGGGGCGGGCGTCTGGTTCGGCGTTGGGGGCGTCGGCCGGTGTGGCGGCGTCTGGCTGGTAGGCGACTGCTGCTCGGACGGGGTTGGCGGCTCGGGGGTCGACCGGTGCGGCACGGTCTGAGCGGGTTGCGGCGGCTCGCCGACCGACCGTCCGCCGGCCAGGAACCCGCCGGCCGCGATCCCGGCGACCAGCACCGCCGCTGCGCCGGCCGTGGTCAGGTTGCGGACCTTGCGGCGCCGCCGCGCGCCGGCGATCACCAGCGCCGGATCGAGCGGCGCGATGTCGCCGGACGGCGCCAGCGCGTCCCGGAGGTTGTCCTCCGGCGTACGACTGCCTGTCTCGTTCATGCGCGCTCTCCTACGAAACTGCCGCTCAGCTCGGGGGCCGCCCGGAGCTTGGCCAGCGCTCGCGCGTTCGCGCTCTTCACCGTGCCGACCGCCACCCCGAGTACGGCCGCGGCCTGCTGCTCGGTGAGGTCCTCGACGTACCGCAGTACGACGACCGCCCGCTCGCGCCGGGTCAGTGCCGACAGCGCGGCGCCGACCGCGATCCGGCGTTCGACCGCCCCCGACGGATCGGCCGTGAACAGCCGCGACCGGTCCGCCTCGGGTACGTCGTGCAGATCGATGGGGTCGCCGCTGGGACGCTCCCGCCACAATCGCCGCCGTACCCAGGACAGGTGCTGGTTGACGACCGCCTGCCGCACGTACGCAAAGGGGTCGGCCATCTCGATCCGGTCCCAGCGTAGGTATGCCTTCTCCAGGGCGGTCTGCACCAGGTCCTCGGCCAGGCCGGCGTCGCCGCACAGCATCCGGGCGAAGTGCACCAGCCGGGCGGACCGGGCCAGCACGAAAGCCGTGAAGTCGTCGTCACGACTCGATGCCACCGCCCGGCCTCCTCCTGGTCGCCCTCTCAGGCAACAGGACGCCGCACCGAAGTCAAAGGTTCTGTCGCGTCGTGGATCTTTTCCGAGCCGTTCAGCTGGGGCATCGTGACCGTGTCCGCGGCCAACCGGACCCGGTTGCGCCCGGCGGCCTTGGCGGCATACATCGCCCGGTCGGCGCGGAGCAGCAGGTCGTCGACCGTTGCACCGTCGCCCGGGTGGACGGCGACCCCGATGCTCACGGTCAGGCGGAAGGTGTCCGGGTCGAGGTCCGGGTCGTCGAGAACACCGGCGCACATCGCGGCCAGCGGGCTGTTGGCCACCGCGTTCCGCAGCCGGTCCGCGGTGACGGTGGCTTCGTCCAGCCCGGTGTCCGGGAGTGCGATCACGAACTCCTCGCCACCGAACCGGCCGATCACGTCCTTCGCCCGGATCGCGCTGCGCAGGATCGTCGCGACCGCGCGGAGCGCCTCGTCGCCGACCAGGTGGCCGTGCCGGTCGTTGACCTGTTTGAAGTGGTCGATGTCGATCAGCAGCACCGCCATCGGCTCGCGCTGGGTGCGCGCGTGCCGGAGCATCTCCTCGGTCCGCCGCCGCCACCAGTCGACCCGGGTCAGGCTCGTCTTCGGGTCGGTCTGCGCCTCCGACTCGAGTTGGCCGAGCAACAGGGCCCGCTGCGCGGTCAGCGTGATCGGGATCGCCACGAACGCGAACCACGGGCTGATCAGGCAGGCCGCCGCGAGCAGGCAGCCCAGGGTCGCCGCGGTCGCGTCGGTGCAGAGGTCGTCGAGCCCGCCGACCGCCTCGCGCCGGCTGCTGCCCGGGATGATCAGGGAGATGGCCAGGCCACACAGCACGGTGTCGGTCGCGACGTACGCCGCGGCGCCGGCCACCATCGAAATGGCCAGGCCGAGGCCGCTGTCGCCGGTCACGCCGCGGATCGCGACGAAGACCGCGTGTCCGGCGCCGACCGCGAGGACGTGCACCGCGGTCGAGAAGGCCCAGCGGTACGGGATGCACTTGCCGGCCCGGATCCGCCACCAGATCCGCAGCAGCACCGCGACCAGGATCGCCAGCGCCGGGTGCAGGATCACCGCGGCGGCGATCATCCAGGCCGGGGCCAGGTCCTTGTGCAGCGCGCCGCCGTTGCGCCGGCGGCTCTCCACCCGGCGGGCACCCTCGACCGAGACCAGCGCGGAGACGGTCAGGGCGAGCACCACGTCCAGCCCCCGCCAGCCCGGCCCGTCGGCGTACGCGTGCACGGCGTACCCGATCGCGGCCAGGTCGACGAGCACGACAACGGCGAACGCCGGGACCGTCAGGGTCCACAGCGCCCAAGCCCGAACCGCTCGCCTACTCTGCGCAACCATCACCTCACACGGTACGACGTGTGAGCGTCAGGTCCCAATTCGTGACGGCGCGCTGTGGATAACCAGTTGGAAACGAATCCCGAATCCTTCGAAATTCAGTCGTTTGATCAACAATCAAACGGAGGATTTCCCTTGCCGGGCAGCGAATTCCAGCCCTACCGGCGTTTCCGCGCGGCCCCGAAGAGTCCGCGCACGATCTCTCGCCCGGCCGACCGCGCGAACTGCTTGAACGCCGACGAACCGATGACCTGCTCGACCATCGACTTCTCCGGCCTGGCAGCTCGCTGTCGCGGTTCGTGCTGTTCCTGCTGCTGGGCCTTGGCCTGCTCCTCGGCCTGCGCCTGCTCGGCCCCGGCCTGCACCTTCGCCGCGAGGATCTCGTACGCCGACTCGCGGTCGAGCGTCTGGTTGTACTTCGCGTTGTTCGCCGAGGCCTGCACGGCGGCCGTCAGCTGGTCCGCGGACGCCGGCGCCATCAGCGACAGCGGCGCGCGCAGCCGGGTCCACGCGACCGGAGTAGGCGCTCCCTTCTCGTTCATCACCGTGACGATCGCCTCGCCGATCCCGAGCTGCGTCAGCACCTCAGCGAGGTCGTACGACGAGCTCGGGAACGTCGACACCGTCGCCTTGAGCGCCTTCGCGTCGTTCGGCGTGTGCGCCCGGAGCTGGTGCTGCACGCGGGAGCCCAGCTGCGCCAGGACGTCGTCCGGCACGTCCTTCGGCGTCTGGGTCACGAAGAACACACCGACACCCTTGGACCGGATCAGCCGGACCGTCTGCGCGATCGAGTCCAGGAACGCCTTCGACGCGTCGTTGAACAGAAGGTGCGCCTCGTCGAAGAAGAACACCAGTTTCGGCTTGTCCGCGTCGCCAACCTCGGGCAGGTCGTGGAACAGGTCGGCCAGCAGCCACATCAGGAAGGTCGAGAACAGCGCCGGCCGGTCCTGCAGGTTCGGCAGCTCGAGCAGCGAGATGACGCCCTTGCCGTCGCGCTGCTGCATCAGATCCGCGGTGTCGAACTCCGGCTCGCCGAAGAAGGCCTCCGCACCCTGGTCGGCGAACCCGATCAGCGCCCGCAGGATCACCCCC
Organism: Kribbella sp. NPDC026611; assembly: GCF_040638345.1. Lineage (NCBI taxonomy): Bacteria > Bacillati > Actinomycetota > Actinomycetes > Propionibacteriales > Kribbellaceae > Kribbella > Kribbella sp. NPDC026611. Next base: position 303,045 of record NZ_JBEZYC010000003.1, on the reverse strand, counting down.
GCGGTCGCGGCGGACAGGCCGCCGAGCTCCTTGAGGTCGCCCTTGCCCTCTTCGGAGGTGAGGTGCTGGATGACCGCGCGCAGGTCCTTGAGGTCGAGCAGGGTCAGGCCGGCCTTGTCGGCGTAGTGGAAGATCAGGCCGAGCGAGGACTCCTGGACGTCGTTCAGGCTGAGCACCTTGGACAGCAGGACCGGGCCGAACGAGGTGATCGTGGCGCGGACCGGGATCCCGGTGCCCTGCCCACCGAGCGCGTAGAACTCGGTCGGGAAGCCGGTCGCGGTCCACTCCTGACCGATCGTCTTGGTCCGCGCCAGCAGCTTGTCGTTGCTCTGCCCCGGCTGCGAGATCCCGGACAGGTCGCCCTTGATGTCGGCCGCGAACACCGCGACGCCGGCCGCGGACAGCTGCTCGGCCATCAGCTGCAGGGTCTTGGTCTTGCCGGTACCGGTGGCACCGGCGACCAGGCCGTGCCGGTTCATCATCCCGAGCGGAATCCGGACCGCCGCCTCCGGTTTCGGCTCGCCGTCGACCAGCAGCGCACCCAGCTCGAGCGCCGGCCCGTCGAACGCGTACCCCTGCTTGACCGTCTCCACGACGTCGGCATTCTCGGCCATGTCAGCGTGCCTTTCCCCGGTTTGGACGAAGTACCCCGGGGTGATGCTAGGGCATGTCCGGCGGTTCCGCGCCGTAGCGAGCAGGTGCGCGGTGCGGTGCATCGCCGCGCGGGGGCGAAGGGTTAGATGCGGAGCATCTTGCCCTTTGCACCCGTGCGGCGAGGTGCCGTGCCGCGTGCCGCGCAGTAGGCGGGGAACCGCCGGACATGCCCTTGGTCCTCTGGAGTCACGGCATGACCACTACACGCGTTGCGCCGGCGGCGAAGGACCAGATCGTGGCCGACATGGCGGCGGAGACCCGGATGCAGCCGTGCGAGGCCTTGTAGTTCGTGCCGAGCAGCCAGTCGGCGTGGATCTGCCGGCCGTTCGACTTGTACGTCGGGATCTGGTGGAAGCCGACGCCGCAGGGCGCGAACCGGACGAAGTTGTTCAGGTACAGGCTGGCCCCGTCGGTGTTCTTCCGGACCCGGGCCGGTCGGCCGCACTTGGAGCCGCTGACGTAGCTGCCGGCCTTCAGGAACCGCGGGTTGTCGATGATCCCGCCCTGCCGGACGACCGTGCCGCGGGCGTCGACCAGCCACACCCAGTTCTGCGTCTGGCTGATCACGATCCGGCGGCCGGTGCCGGAGCGGTGCGGTACGGCGCGGATGTCGCAGCGTTTCGCGGTCGCGGCCATCAGGCGGGCGTACGTCGTACTGTTCAGCGCGCCGGTCTGGCTCAGGACGTTGGCGGACTGGAACCGGACCGTGGCCGCCTGGGTCATGGCGCCGGCCTGACCGTCGACCGGGCCGGCGATGCAGCCGAGCCGGTTCAGGCGGGTCTGCGCGGCTTTGGTCTGCGACACCGTGATCGCGTCCGCGCGTACCGTCGTACCGAAGGCAACAAGACCGAGCACGGTCGCCGCCAGGCCGAGTTTGGGCAGAATTCGCATGCGGTTCACCCCCCTTACGTATGGGCGCGCCGCACGCACCCACAGCTCCCTATCCAGCTAGGACGCCAGGACGGGCCGAAAGGTTGAGTCCTCGTACCGGTCTGTTCCAGTGACATTCATGACCTCCTCTTTGGACCTTTTACCCCGCTAGACTTCGGTGGGTGATCTTCAAGCGCGTCGGGGACGATCGGCCGTACCCGGACCACGGGCTCCAGCCGAAGGACTGGTCGTCGCTGCCTCCGCGGCAGGTGCGGCTGGACGAGCTGGTCACGACCAAGGGCACTTTGGACCTGGGCGCGCTGCTGGACGAGGACTCGACCTTCTACGGCGACCTGTTCGCGCACGTCGTCGAGTGGAAGGGCGACATGTACCTCGAGGACGGCCTGCACCGCGCGCTGCGTGCCGCGTTGCAGCAGCGTCAGGTCCTGCACGCCAGGGTCCTGGTCGTGGACTGACCATGCTTGTTCACTGGGGGTGGGGCAAGTGACCGCGATTCATCCGCAGCCGAGGCCGCACTCGCGGATCCACTGGCGGACGCCGATCACGATGGTGATCCTGCTGGGGATCCTGGCCGGTGGTGGCTGGTGGGGCTGGAAGTCGCTGATCAGCAGCAGCGCCGAGCAGACCTGCGTCGAGCAGCAGCTGCCGAACAACCGTCTGGTCCCGAAGCAGGTCGTGCTGAACGTCTACAACGGCGGCGCGCGGGCCGGTTCGGCGCAGCGGGTGGCGGACGCGCTGAAGAAGCGCGGCTTCAACATCGGCAAGGTCGCCAACGAGCCGAAGGGCAACAAGGTCGACGTCGCCGAGCTCCGTGGCGCCACGGCCAACGCCCCCGAGATCACCCTGGTGGCCGGTCAGCTCAACCAGAAGGCCGTCCCGGTCCCGGACAGCCGCACCGACCACACGGTCGACCTGGTCATCGGCGCCGGCTTCGGCTCGGTGAAACTCAAGGGCCTCCCCTCGGTCCAGGTCCCACCGGGCACCAAGGTCTGCCTCCCGGTCGTCCACTCCACCCAACCGATCCCCTCCGGCCAGAACCCGAACTAGTTCTGTTCGCGGCCCCGTTCACCGAACCAGCCGGCCAGGCGGCCGGCTCGGGAGACGGCGCGGAGGCGGCGTTCGGTTTGGTCGCGGAGGGGGCTGGGGGCGACGACGAGGAGTGAGTCGGCGGCGCGGAGAACCGTACGGCGGTCCGGGACGAAGGCTCGGTCGTCGCGGATGATCAGCGAGACCGAGACGCCAGGCGGTAGCCGCAGTTCGGCGATCTCGACGCCGGCCAGGCGGGACTCGCTGGGGACGTGGACCTGGAGCATGTCGGCGCCCAGGGACTCCAGCGGGGCGACGTCGATGTCGACCTCGACCGTCGCGTTCTCGTCGAGGACCTTCAGCCGGCGCGCCAGCCAAGGCAGCGACGGGCCCTGAAGGAGCGTGAAGAGGAAGACCAGGACGAAGACCACATCGAAGACCCGGTCCGCCTGAGGGACCCCGGCCGCCAGCGGGATCGTCGCCAGCACGATCGGCACCGCCCCGCGCAACCCCGCCCAGGCGATGAAGGTCTGCTCGCTCCAAGGCAACCGGAACGGCGCCGCCGACAGAGCCACCGCCGCGAACCGCCCCACGACGGTCACCGCGATCCCGATCACCAGCGCGATCAGCGCGTCGTCCCACCCGATCCGCCCCGGCGATGCGAGCAACCCGAGCATGATGAACAGCCCGATCTGCGCCAGCCAGGCGATCCCGTCCACGAACGACCGCGTCGCTATCCGGTGCGGCAACTCCGCCCGCCCGAGCACCAGCGACGTCACGTACACCGCCGCGAAGCCGGAGACGTGGAGCAGGACGGACCCACCGGCGTACGAGATGATCGCCAGCGACAGCACCGCGAGCGGGTAAAGCCCGGCCGACCCGAGCGCGACCCGTCGGAGCGCGCCCACGCTTGCCCAACCGATCACGAAGCCGAACAAGGCACCAACGACAAGCTCGTAGGCCACTAGGCCCGCGAAGCGCAGGATGCCCTCGTCACCGATCCCGCCTGAACTCACGAGGGTGACTAGCAAAACGGTCGGGGCATCGTTCAGACCGGATTCGGCTTCGAGCGCGCCGCGGAGACGAGGTCGAACGGCCACACGACGCAGTACCGAGAACACAGCCGCCGCGTCGGTCGGGGACGTCACGGCTCCCAGCAGTACGGCGAGCTGCCAGTCGAAGCCGAGCAGGTAATGCGCCACGCAGGCGACCACCGTCGTACTCATCGCGACTCCGACAGTTGCCAGCACGACCCCCAGCGGCAGGACCGGACGTACTTCGTGCCACCGGGTCGTCAACCCGCCCTCGGTCAGGATGATCACCAACGCCCCGAACCCCAGCGCATGCGCCACCTGCGCGTCCGAGAAATGAATGTGCCCGGGCCCCGACTCGCCGAGCACGAGCCCGATCCCGAGGTAGATCAGCAGCGACGGCAACCCGAATCGTCCGGTCAACCGGACGGCAACGATAGTGACCAACAGGACACCGGCCCCCACTAGCAGAACCCGGTCGAGCACCTCAACGTCCATGGGGTCCTCTTCTGCGTCGGGTTCGGCGCCGGTAGGACAGCAGCCTACAAGTCGAGGTCCCCGAGTCCGGTGAATACAGCCCCCGACAAACAGTCGGCGAGACGATAGACCGCTGGCTTATCGAAACCCTGTGGTTCGGGTTTCAACTGGTATGGGAGAGGACTGAACGCGTGCCCGTCGGCCTCGTACTGGGCGCGCTGCTCCTCCGTAGGTGGCCGGAACTTTCCCTGGCGCCGCGTAGGCATTGGGTCGTGCACGCTGATCACCCCCAACTCCCACAGGAGGTGAAGGGATCCGTAGGTCTCACCGCTTACCCCGTACTCCTCCCACCGCTGGCTCTGGGTGAGCGGGACACCGTTCACCATCCAGTCCTCATGCTGACCGCCGTACCGCTGATACGCGTGAAAAACGGTCAGCAACATCACAATCTCGCGTGGTCGTAGCACCAAGTGCCAGCCGTTGGTGAAGAACGAATCTGGCAGGACGATGGTCTCGTCCTGTGGGCCGGGTGGGGCGTAATCCTCGCCAGAGCCGTCTTCGGCCAGCAACACGAACCCTTCGATCGTCCGCTGCCCACCAGCGCTCCCCAGCCGGACGAGCCCTGCGGTCTCGAGGGCCTCCAGATCCCGCCACATTCGCTCGCGCCGGGCCCGTGCCGTACCGCGCCCGCGACCGCAGAGAACCGACCACGGGACCTCACCCCGGTATTGGCCGGAGGCCGTGCGCCGACCGTTCTCGAAGGCCCGGGACTCTTGCGCGTTGAGGGTGTACAGCACAGAGAGGTAGGTGTTCAAGCTGGAACCCCCCTTGTGAGCCACCAAGCGACCGAGTGGCCGTCGGGTCCTCAGGTCGTAGGCGAACTGCTCAACCCGGTCCCATCCGGGCGGCCAGGGATTACCGCCCAGGCTCGGCGGAAGGGGCCGAGGCGGATCGATGTGAATGCCGGTTGCTCGCAACCGTACGTCGGGTATCTCACGGAACTTCCTGTACTCATCCAGCGCGTCCAGGATGGCCGGCTGGCTTTCGTCCAGCTCGCGCTGGCGGCGAGCCCGAATCTCCTGAGCTCGCCGATCGGCTTCGCGCGCATACACCGCCTGCTTCTGCAGCCGAGTCTCGGCATCAACCCGAAGACGTCTCGACACGCTTCCTCCATCGACAATTTCCCTCGATGTAGCGGGCCATGACGTGGCGGGACACCGATAGTCGATATTTAACACGATGCTAGATGTGTCCCGCTACCTCGAGTCGGACGCTCCGGCATCTCACGTCATAGGCAAGTTTGTCGCCAGCTCGATCCAGGTCGACAGTTGCTCACGGAGCGACGAACGAGGGAGAGAGCAGTGGGCTGGACGGGAGACGTGTGCCGAACCATCGGCAAGGCGATCGAGGAAGAGAAGCGGACTCCACGGCTGATCGCGATCATCTGCGCAATCACCGCCTGCCTTGCGCTGCTGGTCATTGTCTGGGCTATCGCGCGGTCGATCGCCGGCCCAAACCCTTACCCCACGCAGACGAAAACCCTGACGCATCACACGGCATCAGGGTCTTCGGCCTGGCTCCGTCCCGAAGAACGGTTGGCGGTGGCGGAGGGAACCGTCGCAGGCTCCTCCCAAATCCCACAGCACTTGATATGAGGTTGAATGATCCCACACTGCGTGCGGGATCATTCAACCTCATGGCGGTGGCGGAGGGATTTGAACCCTCGGACGGGGGTTGCCCGTCACGCGCTTTCGAGGCGCGCTCCTTCGGCCGCTCGGACACGCCACCGCCGAGGACACTATCAAGGTCTGTGGCTGAGGAAGAAATCGCGCAGCCGCGCACCCGCCTCGTCGGCCATCACACCGCCCACGACCTCGGGCCGGTGGTTCAGCCGGCGGTCCCGGACGACGTCCCACAACGAGCCAACCGCGCCGGCCTTCTCGTCGTACGCCGCGAAGACCAGCCGCTCCAGCCGGGACAGCACGATCGCCCCGGCGCACATCGTGCACGGCTCCAGCGTGACGACCAGCGTGCACCCGGTCAGCCGCCACTCGCCGACGTACCGGGCCGCCGCACGGATCGCGACCACCTCGGCGTGCGCCGTCGGGTCCCCGGTCGTCTCGCGCTCGTTGTGCCCGCGCCCGATCACCTCGCCGGACTCGTCCACCACCACGGCCCCGATCGGTACGTCGGGCAGCGCCTTCTCGCCCTCCGCCAGCGCGAGGGTCATCAGCCGCGACCACTCGCGCCGCAGCACCGGGCTAGCCAATGGCTTCGATCGCCTCGTGGAACTGGTTGCCGAAGCCGAGGGCGTCCGCGACCTCCTCGAGCATCTCCTCCGGGTACAGGTCGACGTCGTCGCACAGCGCACCCAGGTCCATCGCGCTCATCCCGAGGTCGGCGATGATCGCCAGGTCCCCGGCCGGCACCTGCTCGTCGTCGTCATCGGCGAGCGGGATGTCCAGCTCGTCGACGATCTGCCGGGCCAGCGGCCACTCGGTCGCGGCGGTGACGTCGGAGATCAGCAGCCGGGCCCGGCCGCCGAGCACCCGGACCAGGACGAAGAAGTCCTCGTCGACCGAGATCATCCCCAGGACGCCGGCCTCACCGGGGTACCGCAGCAGCGCGGACACGAGCGAGGACAGGTCCGGCTCGCCGCGCAGCACCAGCGGGGTCACGGTCCAGACCCCGTCCTCGGTGTAAGCGGCGACCGCGAAGTCGAGGTCGGTGGTCAACGGCCCTGCCATGGCATCGGACACCGGAACATCGTCCCAGACCCAAGGCTGCCAAGCGATCTCGGAGGGATATCAGATACGCCAACACCGGTCAACAGTCAGTGATGGTACGTCGCTCTCCGCATTGCCTCGCGCAACCGGCGGACCCGGGCCCGCCGCGGCGCGATCCGGTCGCGCAACGCCTTCGCCTCGTCCAGCTCGCGGAGGAACTCGGCGCGCCGGCGCAGCCGGTCGAGATCCCGGCGGGGGACCACCAGCCGCGGCTTCGGCTCAACGGACTTCTCGGTCATCGGCGGACTCCCTGCGGGGCGAGTTCAGGGCAGATTCCAATGCACTTTTGATTCTTCCAGGCGGCGACGTTTCCGGTGGCGAATCGCCGACGGTAGCGTTCGGGCTTATGCAGATCCTCGTCGTGGACCACCCGCTCGTCGCTCACAAGCTCACCGCGCTGCGGGACGAGAACACGGACTCACCCACGTTCCGCCGGTTGACCGAGGAGCTGGTCACGCTGCTCGCCTACGAGGCGACCCGCGACGTCCGCACCGGTCCGGTCACCGTCCAGACGCCCGTTGCCGAGGCGGAGGGCGTCAAGCTGACCACCCCGAAGCCGCTGGTCGTGCCGATCCTGCGGGCGGGCCTGGGCATGCTCGAGGGCATGTCGCGATTGCTGCCGACGGCGGAGGTCGGCTTCCTCGGCATGATCCGCAACGAGGAGACGCTGACGGCGTCGACATACGCCGAGCGTCTGCCGGAGGACCTGTCCGGCCGCCAGTGCTACGTGCTGGACCCGATGCTGGCCACTGGTGGCACGCTCGCCGCCGCCATCCAGTTCTTGGTGGACCGCGGCGCCGACCACATCACCGCCATCTGCCTACTTGCCGCTCCTGAAGGCGTGGAGCGGGTGGAACGCGAGCTGACGCACCTCGACGTCCCCTGCAACCTGGTGATCGCCGGCATGGACTCCCACCTGAACGACAAGGGCTACATCGTGCCCGGGTTGGGCGATGCAGGAGACCGGCTGTACGGCGTCGCTCAGTAAAGAAGACGGAGCTGGCTCGGAGGTTAGTTGAGCTTGGCCTCGGCCAGGTCGGCGAGTGCGGCGTAGCCGGTGTCGGACGGGTGGGCGTCGCCGTCACGGCACAGGAGCGTATACGTGCACAACGCCGTACCGCCTCCGGCGTCGAAGACCGGCATCGGGTCCACGAACTGCGCGCGGGCAGCGGCCAGCCTGGCGATCGCCGCCGGCGCACCGTCGACGATGCACTGCACGTTGCCGTTGCAGGAGGCAACGAAGTCGTTGGCGTCGTTGCCCCACAACGACACGGTGACCAGGTCCACCCGCCCGCGGTGCGCCCGCAGGAACTCGGTCGCCGCGTCGAGCTGCGGCGCGGAGAACGTGTCGTGCAGAGGGAATCCGGCGGCGCTCCACGGACACGATCCGGAGGCGAAACTTGCGGTCGTCTCTCCCGGGCAGCCGTAGTTCACCAGCTCAGGAAGCCGGCCGGCGTGCCGCAGCCGCGCTGCGAGCAGGTCGGCGTACCCCGTCCGGAAAGCGCTCGGCGGCTGTCCGACCTTCACCCGCTGGAAGCCGTACGCCAGCGAATCGCCCAGCGCGAGGTGGTACCGAAGCGCCGGAGCCGCGGACGCCGGCACAGCTGTCACCGTCGCCAGCACCCCAGCCAGCACAGCAGCCAGTACAGCGACCGATGCCTCGACCCACCGTGATCGTGCCATCGTTGCCCCCTCACCCGTTCCGCCTATGGTCGGGGAACGAGGCAGGTCCGGCAAGGGCTAGAACGCGTACGGGAACTGGGACCAGTCGGCTGGGCGCTTCTCCAGGAACGAGTCGCGGCCCTCGGCGGCTTCGTCGGTGCCGTAGGCGAGGCGGGTCGCTTCGCCGGCGAAGATCTGCTGGCCGACCAGGCCGTCGTCGATCAGGTTGAAGGAGTACTTCAGCATCCGCTGCGCGGTCGGGGACTTCGCGCAGATCCGCTTGCCCCAGTCCAGCGCGACCTTCTCCAGCTCGGCGTGCGGGACGACCCGGTTCACCATGCCCATCCGGTACGCGTCCTCGGCGGAGTACTCCTCGGCCAGGAAGAAGATCTCGCGCGCGAACTTCTGCCCGACCTGCCGGGCCAGGTACGCCGACCCGTAGCCGCCGTCGAACGACGCGACATCCGCGTCGGTCTGCTTGAACCGCGCATGCTCCGCCGAGGCCAGCGTCAGGTCCGCGACGACGTGCAGGCTGTGGCCGCCACCCGCGGCCCAACCCGGGACGACGCAGATGACGACCTTCGACATGAAACGGATCAGCCGTTGTACTTCGAGGATGTGCAGCCGGCCCGACTTCGCCGGGTCGATCGACTCCGCGGTCGTGCCCTCGGCGTACCGGTAACCGTCCTTGCCGCGGATCCGCTGGTCGCCGCCGGAGCAGAACGCCCAGCCGCCGTCCTTCGGCGAGGGCCCGTTCCCGGTCAGCAGCACGCAGCCGACGTCGGTCGACATCCGCGCGTGGTCGAGCACCCGGTACAGCTCGTCGACCGTGTGCGGACGGAACGCGTTGCGCACCTCCGGCCGGTTGAACGCGATCCGCACCACACCGGCGTCGACCGCACGGTGGTAGGTGATGTCGGTCAGGTCGAAGCCGTCGACCGGCTTCCAGGCCGACTCGTCGAAGATCTCGGAAACGGTCACCTGTGGAGCATATTTCAGCCGCGGGCGGTGCTGTCCCGCAGGACGACCTCGGCCTTGAACGTCTCGGTGGTCGCGTCGCCGCCCTGGATCGCGAGCTCCAGCGCCCGGCGGCCCATCTGCTCCAACGGCAGCCGCACGGTGGTCAGACCCGGCCACACATCCCGCAGGGTGGCGATGTCGTCGAAGCCGGCCACCCCCAGCTGCCCGGGTATGTCGACGCCGCGCACGCGCAGCGCGGAGATCGCGCCGACGGCCATCACGTCATTCACCGCGAAGATGCAGTCGATGTCGGCGTGCCGGTCGATCAGCTGCAAGGCCGCGGCGTGACCACCGTCGCGGGTGAATTCGCCGGTCTCGATCGCGACCGGCCGCAAACCCGTCTCGGCCAGGCCGGCCACGAACCCGTCGCGCCGATCCCGTGCGGTCGCGAGACTCTCCGGGCCACCGAGGACGGCGAACTTGCGCCAGCCGAGCCCGACCAGCTCGCGGGCCAGATCGGCCGCACCGGCCCGGTTGTCCGGCTCGACGGTGTGCGCGGGCATGCCGGACTGGCTCACCAGCGCGAGACCGGCCCCGGAGTTGAGGAAGCTCTCGACCTCGGCCGCCGTACGCCGCAGGCTCTCGGCGTCGGTGCGCCGGCTGCCGATCATCACCGCGGCTCGCGCTCGCTGCGCGCGCAAAGATGACAGGTAAGCAATCTCACGGTCGGCGTCACGGAACGTGCTGGCCATCATCACCAGCAGGTTGCGTTCGTCCGCGGCGCGCATCACCCCGTTCGCAATCGCGGCGAAGTACGGGTCCTCGATGTCGTGCACCAGGATGCCGACCACGTTGGTGGAGGACTTGGCGAGGGCCTGCGCCTGCGCGTTCGGCGTGTATCCGAGCTCGTCCGCGGCGGCTTTCACCCGCTCCTGCAGTTCCGGGCGGGGTACGCGGTCCCCGCCGTTCAGCACGCGGGAGGCGGTCGCGACCGACACACCCGCACGCTGTGCCACGTCCAGCAATGTCACCGGTGCTCGCAGATTCACTGGCCTACCCTTTCGTGCGCTCCCCCGGGGCGGTGGCGGTCACCATATCGGACCTGTCCATCATCACGCTGAGTGGCGGGCAAGTCGCTGCCAATCTCGGTAGAACCTGGCTTTGCGGCCCGGGAGTGACTAGCCTTCCGAGCCATGACGTCCGTCCGCGCCAGGGTGACGATCCTGGTCTCGTCCGCCGTGCTGAGTCTCGGGTCTGTGACCGTCAGCGGTGCCGCCGTGGCTGCCCCGGTCCCGGACGGATCCGGCGCGCCCGGCCCGGCCGTCACCAGTGTGCCGCAGCACGTCGACCAGCGGACGAAGAGCACCCAGCCGGTGTACGACTACGCCGCCGCGATCCGCGAGTCGGTGTACGTCGACACCACGATGGACACCGACTCCGACGGCAAGAACGACGTGATCGCGGTCGACATCGTCCGGCCGAGCGAGACCGCGCTGACCGGCGTGAAGATCCCGGTGATCATGGACGCCTCGCCGTACTACACCTGCTGCGGACGCGGGAACGAGAGCGAGAAGAAGACGTACGACGCCGACGGCGTGATCCGGAAGATGCCGTTGTTCTACGACAACTACTTCGTACCGCGCGGGTACGCGATGGTCGGCGTTGACATCGTCGGCACCGGCCGGTCGACCGGCTGCGGTGACGTCGGTGGCCCCAACGAGATCCAGTCCGTTGTCGACGTCATCGACTGGTTGAACGGGCGCAACACCGCACACACTGCCGACGGGCAGAAGGTGTCGGCGTCGTGGACGACGGGCGCGGTCGGGATGATCGGCAAGTCGTACGACGGGACGCTCGCCAACGGCGTCGCGGCGACCGGCGTGAAGGGCCTGAAGACGATCGTGCCGATCTCGGCGATCTCCTCCTGGTACGACTACACGCGGTCGGGCGGAGTGCCGTACTCCGACGACTACATGCCCTGGCTGGGCGCGTACGTCGGTCATGACAGCCCGGCGTGTGACGACGTACGTGGGGACCTCGGGGACAACGACGACGACGAGACCGGGAACTACACGTCGTTCTGGGCGGCCCGGGACTATTTGAAGAACGCGTCGAAGGTGAAAGCTTCGGTCTTCATGACGCACGGGCTGAGCGACTACAACGTGCAGACGAACCACTTCTCGCAGTGGTGGTCGGCGCTGTCGCGGAACAAGGTGCCCCGGAAGCTGTGGCTCGGGCTCGAGGACCATGTGGATCCGTTCGAGTTCCGGCGGGACGAGTGGGTCGACGAGCTGCACCAGTGGTTCGACTACTGGCTGCAGGGCCTGCAGAACGGGGTGATGAAGGACCCGATGGTCTCGGTGGAGACCTCGCCGGACGTGTGGCGGAACTACCAGACCTGGCCGGCCGTGAACCGGCCGCTGCCGGTGCCGCTGGCCGCCGGGAAGTTGGGGGCCCTGGGCAAGGGTTCGGTCACGGTGACGGACGACCCGGACCTGACCGAGGACGACATCGTCGCGGATCCGTCGGAGGTGATCGCGGGGCGGCAGATGTTCCTCTCCGCACCACTGCCGGCGCCGGTCCGGATCAGCGGTACGGCGTCGGTGACGCTGAAGGTGAAGTCGGACTCGGCCACCACCCCGATCACCGCGCGGCTGATCGAGTACGGCGATGCGGAGCGGTACTCCGGGATCCGGCGTACCGACGACAGCACCTGTGAAGGCTCGAGCACCGACTACGACGACAGCTGCTACTTCACGGTCGAGAAGCTCACGACCGAGTCCGACCACGGCATCGTCAGCCGCGGCTGGATCGACGCCGCCCACTCGAAGTCGCTGTCGAACCCGACCCCGCTGACGCCGGGCAAGTGGACGACGGTCAACGTCCCGCTCCGGGCCCAGGACGAGGTCATCCCGAAGGGCCGCATCCTCGGCCTCGCAGTCACCCTCTCCGACACCGAGTGGACCTCCCCCAACGACACCGGCGCCACCATCGACATCGACCTGACCGCCAGCAAACTCAACCTCCCGGTCACCTCAGGCCACCTGACGGCCCCCACGGCCCCCCAATCCATCCAGGTCAAGATCACCACCCCCACCCAACGCCCCAACCTCCACGACCCCAAGAACTAAAGGGTTTGCTGGGTAGCTGAGGTCGCCCCACGCGCCCACTACGCGCGGCTCCTTCGTCGCCGTGCTACGCAGGCGCTCCCACCCACCCCGCGCTGAGCGCGCGGAACCTGCGGGCTGCCGCCCGCGACCTGAGCGCTGCCGCGCTCGAGTGAAAGCGGGTGGTCACGCCGAGCCGAATTCACTTGCGGGGCTGCTCGTCGCCGGGCGGAGTGGTGCTCGCGTCCGCCTGTCATCCGTCCGAGCTGCGCCTGCCTGACGTGGAGCGACGGCGCTCACCACCCTCGCCACCCCGACCCCACGTGCCCCCGTCCGCAACCCCACCCTTGTCGTCACCGGACTCCACGTGCCTCGCGCTTGCAGCTCATCCTTGTCGTCGCTCGGGTCAGGATGCCTGGTCGTGCGGAGGCCGCCCCTTGTCATCGCACCTCGGGTATCAGTCCTTCGGGACTACTTGCCTTCGGCTACGAAGTGCATGGGGTCGCCGAAGCCTAGGTCGGTGATGCCGGCGGTGTAGAAGGCGCCGATCAGGAGTGAGCGGCGGTGGGCGGCGAAGGTCAGGACGTGGGCGATCATGCCGCCGTAGGTGAAGACCCGCGGCGGCTCGCAGGTCGTGTCCACGAAGCTGTCGTCGAAGCGGCCGTCGGTGTTCAGTTGGTGGACCAGGGCAACGAACCGGGAGCCGGCGTCCGCGTGCCGCGTGCGCAGGTCGGGGATCGGGGTGGTGACCGACGTACCGCAATCAGGGACCTGGAAGGGGCGGTCCTCCACCGAGGCCAGCCACATCTCCTCCTGCCAGACCAAGCGGTCCAGCAGGTAGCGGATCGAGATGTCGTCGTCGATGCCCTCGACCGACAGCTCGATGGGCCGGTCCAGCGTTGCCGCGTCCAACCGGGCGCCGCGTTCGATCATCTCGCCGGTGAGCCACACGTGATGCTCGACCATGCGTACCAGTACGTCCATTCCTCTGACCTTTCGACGGGCCGGCAGTCTGAGGCCGGCCGGGGGCTGGAAGTGCACTCCGCTGGGCGCCGCGAGGAAGAAGACCCGCGACGGCTCCCGCCGCCACTCCCGCGGCGACATCCCATAAGCGCGGACGAACGCGCGCGTGAACGCCTCGTGCGAGCCGTAGCCCGCCTCCACCGCCACGTCGAGGACGGCGATCTCCTCGGCCAGCAAGCGGTACGCCGCCCGCTCCAGCAGCACCCGCCGCCGGAACGCGAACGGCGACTCGCCTGCTACCGCACCGATCACCCGATCGAAATGGAAACGCGACAGGTGCACCCGCCCGGCGAGCTCGGCACCGTTCACCGTCTCGCCCGGGCCGGCCATCCCGGCCGCCACCACCCCGACAAACTCCTCGAACACGTCCGCCATGCCCACCACTCTCCCGCGCCGCCCCCCGATCGCACTTGATCGAAATTGCTCAACCGTTCAGGTGCGGCCATCCGTCAGCATTCGAGAACGACTCGTACGAGTACTCCGTACCGCGGTCCCACTCCTCCCCGGTCAACTCACGGAACGCCTCGTCCGGCACGGTCAGCAACGACTCGGCCCACACGTCGTCCTCGGCGTACGGCGTGAACGCGACCCGATCCCGCAGTACCGACTCGTAGACCTTCCGCCCCGCCGCAACGACCGCGGCCCGCGTGTACAGGAAGGCGTCCCCCGACATCTCCTTGCCGTACTCCTCCCGATCAAGCTGGTACAGCAACCGCGACAGCTGCTCGGCGAAGCCGGTGACGAGTTCGACCGGTCCGCGCGACAACCGATCGACCAGCGCCTGCGCCAGCTCTTCCCCCTCCTCGTCCGCACCCTCCGGACGGCACTCCTCGATCAGCTGCCAGAACTCGTTCTCATCCATGCCCGACAGCATGCCGTATCAGGCTGCCTACTGGAGTACTCCGCATTGTGTAGTACTCTTCTCACCAGAACACCAGAGGAGGGTTTGATGGATACCAGTCAGCTGCTCAAGGGTGTCCTCGATCTGGCGGTGCTCGCAGTACTGCGAGACGCGGACGGCTACGGGTACGACGTACTCCGCCGGCTCCGCGCGGCCGGGCTCGAGGACGTCGCGGACGCATCGGTGTACGGGACACTGCGCCGCCTGTTCGCGGCCGGCGCGCTGACGACGTACGTCCAGCCGAGCGAGGAAGGCCCGCACCGGAAGTACTACGGGCTGAATCCGGTCGGCCGTGACCTCCTCAAGCGGTCCACTCAGACCTGGAATCACTTCGCCGACACGATGTCGGTCCTACTGCTGGAGAAGGAGGCCGCGTGAACAGCACTCTGACCGGAGCGGTCGCGATCTACCTGGCCCAGGTCCGGGCCGAGCTCAGCGACCTCCCGCCGGGTGAGCTGGAGGACGTGCTCGAGGACGTCGGCAGTCACCTCACCGAGGTGGCCGGCGAGCTCGGCGAGGACCCCTCGCTCACGGCTCTGCAGGAGCGCCTCGGCACCCCGCGGCAGTATGCCGACGAGCTGCGTTCCGCGGCCGGCTACCCGCCCCGCCCCACCCCGGTCAATGCGGACAACCTGGACGCCGGCCGGAAGGCCCTGCGCTGGGGCCTGATCGCCGCCACCGTCGGACCGTTCTTCATCCTCATCGGCCTGCTCGCCTGGAACCGGGAGCAAACCTCGTTCTTCGGCCTGCTCGGCATCGCGGTGGTGTTCGTCGCCGCCTTGATCGGCGTCCAGTCTCTGCGCGGCCAGGATCCGCGGATCGTTCTCGACACCCCGCGCGGCGCCCGCGGCGCAGCCGGTATCCGCGGCTGGATCGAGCAGATCCCGCCGAACATCCGGCAGGACCTGGTCGCGATCGGCCAGCCGGTCTGGTGGGTGGTGCGCGGTGTGATCGGCGCCGGCGGGTTCTTCGCGCTGTTCGGCTCCGCACCGGTCGCGGTGGTCGCGTCGATCGCCGGCGCCGCGGTGTCGATCTGGATCGGCCGCAAGACCCAGCGGGACCGCCGCTGGCTCTGGTACGTCGTACCGCTCAACGTGGTCGCCGCGATCGCCGTACCGGCCGTCCTCGCCGCCGCGTACGTCGGCGCGGCGCCGGACCTGTTCGCGAACTACAACGGCTACCGCGGCAGCTCGAACTATCAGCCGTCCCAGGACGGCCTGTTCCTGAACGGGAACCGGATCGACAACATCTACCCGTTCGATGCCCAGGGCAAGCAGGTCGACGTCCGGCTGTACGACCAGAGCGGGAACCCGATCGAGCTCAACCTGCAGGACTGCGCGGCGAACTACGGCCAGCCGTCGGGGCAGACAGTCAGCAACCTGTTCCCGCAGGCCGTCGTGGTGCCGGACGAGAACGGCGCCACCGACGAGACGAACTGCAAGGACAGCACCAAGGCGCCGTTCGTCCCACCGCCGGCCCCGGCCACCCGGATCACACCGACCCCCACGCCGGAGCCGTCGGGAAAGCCGAGCGCCACGCCGCCCTCGGCCACGGCGTCGATCGTCCCGCCGGCGTCGGTCCCGCCGACCGCCCGGCCGTCCGGGCCACCGACGCCGCGCTCCGGCGCGACCCTCACCGTCGAGCCGACCCGCTGAGCTCCTTCGTCAACCGCACAGCACCGGCCGGTGCTGGATCGTCGGACAGCACGAAGCCGGCCTTCTCGTAGAAACGGATGTTCCGCTCGCTGCGCTCTCCCGTGAAGAGTGCGGCGGTCGGAACCCCCGCGGGCGTCTGACTCTCGGCGTACTCCAGCAACCGCCGCCCGAGTCCCGTGCCACGCTGATCCGGCGCCACCATCAACCGCCCGATCTCCCAGGCCTCCCCATCCCGCCGGGCCCGGACCGAACCAACCAAACGACCGCGTGACCGAATGATCCACGTCGACCACTCGGTCAGCCCGGCGCGCACCTGATCTGCGGTCTCCGTCAGCGCCGGCAGATCGAGCCGCTCGTTCGCGATCGCCTCGTCGACCCAGCTGCACCGCTGCAACACCACCAACTCGTCCACGTCGTCGGCGGTCGCGGCGACGATCGACTCGGCCCGATACAGCGGCCGCAGTACGTCGGCCACCTGCACAAGCTCCCGTACGG
Source organism: Kribbella sp. NPDC026611 (assembly GCF_040638345.1). NCBI lineage: Bacteria > Bacillati > Actinomycetota > Actinomycetes > Propionibacteriales > Kribbellaceae > Kribbella > Kribbella sp. NPDC026611. The sequence continues at coordinate 286,377 of NZ_JBEZYC010000003.1, read as the reverse complement.
CGTCCCGCACGCGCTCGTCCAGCGCGTCCGACTCAACCACCGCACCGTCCCGGATCGCGTCCGGGATCCGCAGGAAGATGTCGTTGCCGGTCGACAGCATCCGGAGCGACGCAGCCACGCTCCGCGCCATCTGCACGCCGCGCGTCCCCGCCGATGTGTTGCCGTACCCAACAAAGACGCACGGCTTCCACGCCCACTCGCTGTCCAGGTAGTCGAACGCGTTCTTCAGCGTCGCCGGCATCGAGAAGTTGTACTCACTCGTCACGAACACGAACGCGTCCGCCGCCGCGACCTGGCGGCTCCACGCGCGACTGTGCTCGTGCTGGTAGACGCCGGTGGACGGGTGCTCCGGCTCGTCCAGGAACGGCAGGTTCACCTCGGCCAGATCGGCCACCTCTAGCTCGACATCCTCGCCCGCGGCCGCGCGGACGAACCAGTCGCCGATCGCCGGACCGAGCCGTCCCGGCCGGGTGCTGGCGATCACGACAAGAATTTTCTTTGACATGTCAAAGAGCGTAGCTCGCTTCTTTGACATGTCAAAGAGAGGTACGATCGGGGCGTGACGGAATGGTTGACGGCCGACGAGGAGCGCTCGTGGCGGGCGGTCCGGCGGCTGCTGACCGTCGTACCGTCGCGGCTTGCGCGCGACCTCAACCAACTCGGGCTGTCGATGGCCGACTACGAGGTGCTCAGCACGCTGTCGGAGAAGCCGGACCGGCGGTGGGGGCTGAAGGACTTCGCGGAGAAGATGCAGTGGTCGCGGAGCCGGTTGTCACACCACGCGGCGCGGATGGAGGCGCGCGGTCTGATCGACCGGGAGCCGGATCCCGACGACGCGCGCGGGTCGATCTACCACCTGACCGACCACGGCTTCGACGTACTCGCGGAGGCGGCGCCGGGGCATTTGGACTCGGTACGGCGCCGGCTCGTCGACCACCTGACGCCGGAAGAGCTCGCGGTCCTCGAGCGGGTGGCGACCCGGATCGCCGACCTACCCGACTGACGCAGCAGCCACCGAACGGTAGGTGTAGCCGAGGCGGCGGTAGACCGCGATCGCGGCATCGTTGGTGCGGTCAACCATCAACGCGGCCTGCCCGTGCTGCTTCACCAGCTCGGCGGTGACGAAACCGCACACCTGCCGCGACAATCCCTTGCCTCGGGCAACTGGTTTGGTGGCGACGCCGGCCAGGAACCCGACCTCCGGAGCACTCCACGCATCGGCCGCGATACTCAGCAACTCGCCGTCCGCACCGGTCAGCGCGGCCCACCGCCGTACTGCGGGATGCCCCGGCCAGGCGTACGACGCCGGCGACGCCTCTACGAGCAACTCCTCGACCCCGGCGTCCCCGTCCATCCAGGTGGCGCTCGTGGTCACCTCTGGAACCTCCGCCGTGTCCATCCACCCGAACGCGGCCGCGAACTCCACCCCCGGCACCCGCTCCGCCAGCTCGCGCACCAGTTGCTCGTCACCGAACGGCCGGTACGACGGACCCACCTCACCCAACACGTCCCGCACCAACCCAGCCGCGTGATCAATCGGTCCGGCCACCGACAGCCGATCACGCTTCGAGAGATTCGGCGCCGCAACGGCAATCGCCTCGCCGGCGGTCCACGCCCGCACACCCGGCCCGAATCCTTGCGCGGCCCAGACGATCAATCGATCGCCCCCGCTCACCCGGATCAACTCAGCCGTGGTCCCGATCGCGCGCACACGCCCAACCGTATGTCAGCGGGGGGCGGCCGCCGCTTAGTGGGGATCGGCTCGTTGGACGGCGTACGGGGAGAGGTGGCGGTAGCCGCGGACCGAGACCCGGCGGAGGCGGTGGAGGTCGTAGTCGGGGTGGCCGTCGAGGGCGGCGGCCAGCTCGCGGTCGGCGAGGACCCGGCCGGGTTTGCACTCGGTGGTGAGGCGGGCGGCGAGGTTGACGACTTCGCCGTACACGTCGCCGAGGCGGATCAGAATCGTGCCGTACGCGAGCCCGATCCGGAGCTCGGGCAGGTCCTCGGCGGCGCTCATCGCGTCCTGCAGGGCGAGCGCGATGGCAGCGCCCTGCGCGGCGGTGTCCGCGACGAACAGGACCTCGTCGCCGATCGACTTGATCACCCGGCCGCCGTTCAGTGCGACCACATCCGCGGCGGTGCCCTCGAAGCGTTCGATCAGCTGGCCGAGCTCGCTGTCGGTCAGCCGCCGCGTCATCCGCGTGTAGCTGACGATGTCGGCGAACCCGACCGCCCGCACCCCGCGCGCCATCTCGCTCGACCCGGCCACCGACCGCCCGGCCGCCGCGGCCAGGTGCCGGCGCCAGACGTACGTCTGCAACCGCTCCATCGCCGGCAGCAGCAACCCGGCGACCTCGATCGCCTCGTCGGCCGCCAGCTTCGACCCGCCGAGGAACTCCAGGAACATCGCCGACTGCCACGACGCCAGCCGCGACTGCGTCTGCCCGAGCTTGCGCGCCAGCGACGACTCGACCTCCGGCTGGATGAACCCGTCGTCCTCGAGCGCCGCGACCAGCCGCAGCGCCTCGACGTCGTCGTCGGTGAACGCGATCTCGTCGTCCGGCACGGTCGCGAACCCGAGCGCGTGCCACATCCGCTCGGCGCGCGCGATCGAGATCCCGGCGCGCTCGGACACCTCGATCCGGGTGAACTTGCGCTCCCCGCCGAGCAGCGTCCGCTCGAAATCCGCGGCGAGCGCCGTCAGATCCGGCACCGCCTCCCGGTCAGCGGCCACCGCGGCGCTCGGCGATGGTGGCGTCGATGGCGTCCCGGAAGGCCGGCAGCCGGGTGGTCAGCTCCTCGAACTTCTCCCGGGTGAAGTGCAGCAGCTGCAGCCGCGACTTCGCCGTCACGGTTGCCGTCCGCAACTGGTTCTTCCGGACCCCGACCTCGCCGGCGATGTCACCCGGACCGAGCTCGGCGATCTCGGTGCCTTTCTCCCGGACCGCCGCCGTCCCGCTCAGGATCAGGTACGCCGCGTCCGGCGCCGTCTGCTCGAGGATCAGCGACCAGCCGGCCGGGACCGAGACCTCCTCGCCGGCCCGGAAGATGTCCCTGATGTCCTTACCGGACAGGTCCGCGAACAGCGGCAGGTCCCGCGGTGACGTCCTACCCAGTGCCACGTCGCTCCTCCGAGCCCGCCGGGGCCAGCCCGGCGATCAGCCGATGTTTCCAGTCAGTAACTCTAACGGCTCGCTCCCGCCGGGGTCACCCGGTCCGGCGAAATGCCCTGGAACGGCCGGTGGAACCGCCGCCGGATCATCCGTTGCCCACTGCACGTACCCGTCGGGGCGCAGCAGCACTCGCCCGCCGTCGACCTCGACCAGCAGGTACCGTCCGGACCGCAGGTGCTCGGCGATCGTCGTTCCGTCGGGCAAGTCCAGGTCCGGCATTCGTTGCCCTACCAACGGGTGGTCGCCTGGGGCGTACGCGAGCCCCAGACCCGACACCACGCCGGCCAACCGCCGGTTCGCCTCCGGTACGCCGAGCAGGTCGACGAAGGTCTCCCGCAGACAGGCGACGTCGTCGTCCGGCACCATCAGCACGCCTTGGGCCCGTGTGTTCGCGAGCACCGCGGCGCCGGCCGGGTGCCGCTCGTCGTGATAGCTGTCCAGCAGCGCCTCGTCACCGTCGCCGCGGACTACGGCGCCCAGTTTCCAGCCGAGGTTGAACGCGTCCTGCAGTCCGAGGTTCATCCCCTGGCCACCGGTCGGGGAGTGAATGTGCGCGGCATCTCCGGCAACGAACACCCGCCCGACCCGGTACTGCGCCGCCAGCCGGGCCGCGTCAGTGAAGCGCGAGCCGTAGCGGAGCTCACGCAGTACGACGCCGTCGCCGTACCAACCTTTAAGCGCCGCGGCGACCTCGGCATGCGCGACCGGCTGGTTCTTGGGCAGGTGCTGCTGGTCTGGGCCGGTGAAGAGCACCCGGTGTACGCCGTCCTCGAGCGGGACCATCGTGAGGACCCTGCCGTCCTGCGGCACGAGCGACGGCAGCTGCCAATCTGGATCGATCCCGGCCACGACCACGTCGGCGACGACCGCGCTGAAGCGTCCGTCGCGGCCGGGGAACTCGATCCCGGTCAGCTTCCGCACCGCACTGTGCGCGCCGTCGCAGCCGACGACCCAGTCCGCGCGGATCGTCGTACCGTCCGCAAACACCGCCTCGTCTTCGTGGAGCGCCGTCAGCTCGAGACCACGGCGTACGACGACGCCGTGGCGAGCCAGGTGATCCTCGAGGTACTGCTCCAGGCGGAGTTGGGGAATCCCTAGCTGGTAAGGGAATCTGGTGTCCCAGGCGCTGTAGTCGAGCGGGACCGGCAGCCCGGCGAAGTGACCACCGGGGAGCTCGCGGGCTTGGCCGCGCAGCGGGTCGAGGAGCCCTCGGGAGTGCAGGATCTCGACCGATCGGGGCTGCAAGGACAGGGCCTTCGACTGGCCGGACCGCTCGGCGGCGCGATCCACGATCGTCACGTCCGCGCCGGCGAGCGTGAGCTCCGAGGCCAGGAGGAGTCCGGTCGGGCCGGCGCCGACCACGAGGACGTCGGTCATGCCAGCAGGTCGTTCTTGCGCGAGTAGATCATCATGAAGCCGTAGAGCAGGACGAACACGACGATCCACTGGACGGTGGTCACGCCGGGGACGGCGTCGAGCGGCAGGGCATACGCGATCACCACTCGGACGACCGCGTCGAACACCAGGCCGACGCCCCAGACGATCGTGATCAGCCGGATGCCGTGCCGGAAGGGTGGCTCCTTGTCCCAGCGGCCGGCCCAGACCTCGCCGCCACCCTTGCCACGTTTCGCTTCTGCGATGCCCCGACCGATGGCCAGCAGCAACGGCTTGCCGAGGGCAACGGTTGCCAGCAGCCAGCCGCCGCAGAGCGCGGTGATCACGCCGTCCTTGGCGAGCAGCATCCGGGGGCTGTGCATGGCGAGCGACGCGATCGTGCCGACCGCGAGCGCGACGATCATGAAGACCGCCATCCAGTCGACCTTGCGACCGCGGAGCAGCGAGTACGCCGTCCGTAGGACGGGGATCACCGAACCGGCCAGGGTGGCACCGACGACGCCAACTCCGGACTGACGCAGACCGTAGAAGATCAGCAGGGGAAGGACAAGGTCGATCAGGGCCGGGGCCAGGACGGCACCCCAGCGGGCTTTCGGCTTGAGGTCATTCGTCATGGTGGTCACCGCTGCACCCTTGTCGCTCGATGGAAGATCTCGGTCAGTTCCTCCGCGCAGTGCGCGGCGTCGGCACCGGCGACCAGCCGGCCGGCCGCGGCGTCGATGGCCGCGCGGAGGGTGACGGCCATCAGCACGGTGTCGAACTTGCGGAAGACGCCGGTGCGCTGGCCGTGGTCGAACAACGCGACCAGCCGGGCGAGTGCGCCATCAGCCTCCTCGGCCGGCACCGGCGCACCGCCGGACACGATCTGCTGCACGGCGCGGACATGGTCGGGCTGGGCGGCGATGAACTCGAGGTTGGATCGGATGTACGCGGCCAGCTTCTCGTCGGCGCCGTTCGCCGCCTCGATCGCCGGGCGCATCACCTCGGCCGCGTCAGTCGTGACGCGACGTAGTACCTCGGCGAGGAGCTCGTCCTTGGTCTTGAAGTGGTAGGAGATCAGCCGCTTGCTGCTGAGCCCGGCGGCCGCGCAGATCGCGTCGTATGAGGTCGCGGCGTACCCGCGCTCGGCCAGCACCGCGATAGTCGCCGCGACGATCTGGTCGCGGCGGGCCGCCGTACTCCCGGCGCGGTCCGATGCCTGCTGAGTTATCCGCATGAGTAAAAGTTACACATTTGGATAACTTGCCGTCAAGCCCAGCCCGGGACGGTGTCCGTCACCTGGAGGCGGCCAAATCCGCCCCCGCCACCCGGTTGACCCCCGCCAACTCCCGCCGTACGTTGGCTCGGAAATCGATTTCTACCTCCAGCCCGCCCAAGGAGAAGCCCGGATGCGGAAACGATGGCTGCTCGTCCTCCCTGCTCTGCTCGGCACCGCCGTGCTGCCCACCGGCCCTTCGGTCCCGGCGCAAGCCCAAGCCGTACCGTCACCCGTCGACCGGGTCGCGAAGCTCACCGGGCCGGGGTCCATCAACGACACCGAGGCGCGGTTCGCCCTGAAGGCGACCGATCTCGGCATCCTGTGGGACAACGGGTCCGGCGAGATCCTGACCGCGTTCGGCGACAGCTACGGCAGCGGCTGGACCGGGCCCGGTGGCGGCGCCGGCGACCAGGCAACGATCGACTGGCGCTGCAACCTGTTGCTGCGCAGCAAGGACCACAACCTGGCCGACGGTATGACGCTCGATTCGGCCGCCGAGGATCGCCCGGGGCATGCCAAGGAGTTCCTGCCCTGCAAGAAGGTCGACCGCGACGAGCACACGGTGATCCCGACCGCGGGGATCTCGGTGGGCAGGCGCCAGTACGTGCAATACATGTCGGTCAACTACTGGGGTCCGGCCGGGAGCTGGTTCACCAACTACTCCGGTTTCGCGTACTCCGACGACAACGGCGAGACCTGGACCAAGGACGCGGGCGCCCGCTGGCAGAACACCAAGGCCTGGGACGACAACTTCCAGATGACCGCCCTGGCCCGCCGCGGTGGATACGTCTACATGGTCGGTACGCCGAACGGCCGGTTCGGCAACGCGCATCTGGCTCGCGTCCCCGAGCAGCAGGTCCTGCAGAAGAAGGCCTGGCGGTACTGGGACGGCCGGACCTGGTCGCCGCAGGAATCAGCCGCCGTACCGATCGCGGTCGGCCCGGTCGGCGAGGTCTCGATCCAATGGAACGCGTACACCGGCAAGTGGCTGATGATGTACCTCGACGAGCACCGCGCCTCGATCGTCCTCCGCTCCGCCAAGGACCTCACCGGACCGTGGAGCGGCGAACAGGTCGTTGTCAAAGGCACCGAGTACCCGGGTCTCTACGGGTCCTTCATGCACCCGTGGTCGCAGGGCCCGGACCTCTACTTCACGATGGCGCAGTGGGACCCGTACAACGTGTTCCTGATGCACACCAAGCTCACCGAGGACGGCCAGGCGACCAACCTGGTCACGGACCCCGCCTTCGAGGCGCAGACCAGTGGTACGCCGCAAGCTCCGTGGCAGCTGAGCGGGACCGGCGGGATCGATCGATCGAACCTCGGTCACACGGGCACGAACAACGCGTTCGTCCGTGATTCCATCGGCACGCATCAACTCCAGCAGACCGTCGCCGTTCGGCCCAACCACCGCTACAAGCTCTCTGCCTGGGTCCGGACCGCGGACAACAACTCCGAGACGATGCTCGGCGTCCGCACCCTGCGCGGCCGGACGATCGCGCAGCAGACCGGCGGCGCGCATCCGCAGTACACGCAGGTCACTCTCGAGTTCAACTCCGGCAAGGAGTCACTGATCCAGCTGTACGCCGGCTTCTTCGGCCACGGCCAGGACGTGTGGCTGCAACTCGACGACGTGGTGCTGGAAGAGGTCCGATGAAACGGCAGGGCGGGTAGCGCGTCAGGCGGTACGGCGTTAGGTGGTACGGCGTTCACGCCGTCCGGCGGCGTCGGCGCGGTCGGGGCGAGCGGCGTCGTACCGGCCGGCGCGGGCCAACGAGGCGGGGACCGGCCAGCCGGTCCTCCAGGCGTCTCGCCTCGCGGCGGATGGGCTGGGCGACGTACTCGCCGAGAAGAACGCCCGAGGCGAGCGCGACACCGATCGCGACCGCCGTGGCCAGGCTGACGATGCCGATCAGTTGGCCGAGGCCCATCAGCTCATAGAGGCCCTTGTAGATCGTCAGGCCGGGCAAGAGCGGGATCGTGCCCGACACGACCACGACCAGCGGAGGTACGCCGGAGCGGCGGCCCAGAGCGTAGCCGCCGACGCCCACCACGAAGGCCGCTGCGGCCGTCGACCAGGCCGGACCGAACGAAGCCCGGCTCATCAATGTGAACGCCAGCGAACCGAGCGCACCGAGTATCGCGACCGGCAACAGCGCTCGCAGTGGTGCGTACGACGCGTACGCGAACGCGACCGCCATCAGTGCACCGGACCCGACCATCACCGGCAGGTTCGCCAGCTGGATCGTCTGTGCCTCGATCCCGACGTGCAGGCCGAACTTCAACCCGAGCGCGAGGCCTAGCGACACCCCGGCGATGATCCCGCCGGTCAGCAGCATGGCTTCGAGCAAGCGGGCGGCCGCGGTCACGTAGTACCCGGTGATCGCGTCCTGGACGGCGCCGGTGAGCGCGATCCCGGCCAGCAGCATGATGATGCCGGCGGCAACGACCAGGGATGGTTTCACCGGCGCGCCGGTCGCGTACAGGATCAGCGCGACCGCGGACGCCACGAACGCACCCGCCACCTGCTGGTAGAACGCGGGCAGCCGCTGACTGTTGAACCATCGATTGATCAAATCGATCACCATCGCGGTCACGACGGCGATCAACGTGATCAACCAACCACCACCGAGCAGCAACGTCGCCCCACCGGCCATCACGCCCCACGCCACGACCGCACTCCACCGCGGGTACGGCGGTCCCGCGGACGTGAACCGGGCCAGCTCGCGCGACGCCTCCTCGCGGGTCACCTCACCACGGGCGTACCGCCGTACCAACTGATCGACGTCGGTCAGACGGGAGAAGTCCTGCGACCGGTACCGGACCAGCCGGATGTGCGTCTCCGGCGCGACGTCCGGCGCGGCCTGGTACGAGACCGCCATCGAGGTGAACGTGATGTCGACCTCGCAGCCACGCAGCCCGCCGGCCGCGGTCACCCCCAGGATCGTCGCGGTCGCATCCGCCGTCCCCGCACCGCTGGACAGCAGCACCTCCCCGACCCGCAACGCCAGGTCGATGGTCGCGTAAACCTCCCGCTGCTCGTCAGGCTGCATCGACGAGCTTTTGAGCCATGGCTAGGTCGGTGATCAGGATGTTTACCCAGCCGCCGAGCATGGCGGCGCGGATCGCGGAGAACTTCCGCTCGCCGCCGGCGACGCCGATCCGGCGCGGGACCGCGAGTAGTTCCTTCGCGGTCACCCCGATGACCCGCTGGTCGAACGTCGATCGCACCAACTTTCCCTCTTCGTCGAAGAACCGGAAACAGACGTCCCCGACGGCACCGAGCCGGCGCAGCTCGTCCTGGTCGGCCTCGGCGACCGCGTTCCCGCTGCGCTGCAGCAGCGGCGAGGGCTCGAGGCTGCCGATCCCGACCAGGGCGTCGGTGAGCTGCCCCCACGTGCCCAGAACGTCCCGAACCGACACGTCGTTCATCATCGCGCGCCGTACGGCGGGCGTCCCGACCAGCCCAGGAGCGGGCAGGTAGACCGGCATCCCACCGGTCAGCTCGGCGAACCGCGCGGTCAGCCGCGTCGCCTGCATCTGCACCGCGGCGTCACCGAGCCCGCCGACGATCTGGACCACCTTGTCGACCACCGGCACGCTCTTCCGCGGCATCCGGTCGACCGCGCTGATCAGCGTCTCGCTCCAGGACGAGATCCCGATCACGTGCCCGCCGGTCAGCGTCATGTCGATGTACGCCGCCGCGCCCGAGCCGAGCGCGGGCAGCACCTCGTCGCCGACGCCCGCGGTGTCGACGACGACCGCGTCCCGCAGCCCGTACTTGCCCTGCAGCTCGTCCTCGAGGTCGCTGTGCACCCCGCTCGGCATGGTGACCACGGTGTGCACGATGCCGACCTCGATGGCCTGCTTGAGCATCCGCGACACCCGCGCCTGGGACAGGTTGAGCTCAGCGGCGATCTGCGGCTGCCGGATGCCCTTCTCGTGGTACATCCGCGCCACCTTCGCCAGCAGCCGCAGCTCGTCCAGACCCGGCTGGCGCACACTACGTTCGCGGTTCATGCCGACCCCTTCCCCGACCTCCCCGGACTATATGCAGAGGTAGACCCGGGGTGCGCCACCAGGATCGGGCAACGGGGCCTGCGGCGTGTCCCGGGTGCCGGTCGCGACGACCGAACCGTCCCGCGGATCGACGATCGCGTAGGTCAACGGAACGGTGTCGTCGAACACCATCACCGGGCCACCGTTCTCCCGGTAGACGATCAGCATGCCGCCCTTGCCGGTGAGGGCGCGGCCGCTGATCACCCGGGTCCAGTCCGGCCGCATGTCGGTGGTCGGGAGGCCGCTGAGGATCTTCCCGAGGAGTCCGACGTACGTCGATCCCTCGAATCCGACCGCTTCGCGCCAGCCGGCGCCCGGCGCGAGGAAGAACTCGGAGTGGCCGGGCTCGTCGGGGTGGAGCCGCCACTGCCACAGGCTGCCGGCTCCGTAGACGACACCCATCGTGCCGCCGGCGCACAGGTTGCTCCAGGCCTCGTGGCCCTGCCACCAACCCTCAGCGACTCCGGTCCGGCCGGTGTGTTCGTAGGTCGGCTCGCCGTTGGCTACTGCCTTCACCGGCTCGTTGCGCCACATGTCGGCGACTCGCTCGGGCACGTGTTCGCCGGTGTGACCGGTCTGGCACCACTGGAAGTCGAGCCAATCGGCGCCCTGGTGGGCTTTGGCCTGGATGTGCGGGCGGTAGTGGATACCGGTCGGCTGGGCGTAGCAGTCGGCGGCGTGTACTTCGATTCCTCCGGCCTCGGTCTGCGGCTCGTCGCCGGAGCCGTCGCCACCGACCAGGTAGATGGCGGGGCGCGCGCCGTACCTGGCGACGAGGTAGCGGCAGTAGGCGGCGTACTCGTCCGGCGGTACGACGGTGCCGGCGACGTCGAGGCCCTTCCAGCCGAAGCCCTGGAAGACCGGCTGGAGAACCGGAACCAGGCCGTGCTCGACCAGGATCTGCAGGAGGTTGTCGAGGTACTGGAAGTACTCGACGTTCAGCTGCCGCAGATGCCCGTCCGGCAAATCTTCGAACGCACGCGCGAAACCCTCGTCCTGCGTGCGGTCCCGCGGCCCCTCCGCGCGCATATCCGGCTGCACAGTCATCAGCAGGACGGCGTTGAAACCTTTCGACTGCCGATCGGCCGCATACTCGCGCACCTGCTCCGGAGTAGCCCGCCAAGGCAACGCCCAAGCAGTGTCAGCCACCAGAATCGCCGACGTCCCATCCGCATGCACCAGACTCCGCCCACCAGCAGACATCCGCCAAAACCCATGCCGATACAACGGATTCTCCCCCTCACCCGCCCCCACCTGAAACGATCCACCCACCCACGACCACCGCCCAGCCTCAGGCGCAGCAAACCGAACGCGGTAGGTCGTGCCCCCGTCCCAGAAGGTTGGCCGTCGAAGCCGCCGCCCACTCTCATGCTCAAACTCAACCCACGCAGCCGCCGGCTCCGCGTCCCACGAGCCCCCGGGCTCCCCACCCGACCCGGGACGCTTGCCCTCGGCACGTCCGTCTTTCGGGCCGGTGGCCGACGTGTCTGATCCCGGGATCGTGAACTCGAGTTCCCGCCAGGCTGCGGTCACAGGAGGCGCCGGGCTGCGTCTGCGATCCCGTCCGCAGACAACCCGTAGCGGTCGAGTAAGTAGGCGGCTGAGCCGGTGGGGGCGAACTCGGGGAAGCCGAGGATTTCCACGCGGGTCGGATGGTGGCGGACGACTGTCTCGGCCACCGCCCCGCCAAGCCCACCACCAACTACCGCTTCTTCTGCGGTGACGATTCCGGCCGTCTCCCGCGCGGCCGCGATCACGGCTTCCGTGTCGAGCGGCTGCACCGTCGGCATCGAGACCACCCGGGCCGAGATCCCTTCCTCGGCCAGCCGTTCGGCCGCGGCGACTGCGCGCCACAGCACAGTCCCGTTGCTGATCAGCGTCACGTCGTCCCCGTCCCGGACCGTGACCGCCTTCCCGAGCCGGAACTCGTAGCCGTCCGGGTAGATCTTCGGCACGCTCATCCGGCTGACCCGGATGAACACCGGCCCCTCGGACCCGGCTGCCCACCGCAGCGCCGCGGCCGTCTCGACCGGGTCGGCCGGCACGATGATCGTCATCCCGGCGATCGCCCGCAACCAGGCGATGTCCTCGACCGAGTGGTGCGTCGGCCCGAGTTCGCCGTAGGCGACGCCGGGGCTCATCCCGCAGAGCTTCACGTTGGTGTTCGAGTAGGCGACGTCCGCCTTGATCTGCTCCAGCGCCCGTCCGGTGAGGAAGCACGACGCCGCCGACACGAACGGGATCCGGCCGCCGTTGGCCAGCCCGGACGCGACCCCGACCATGTCCTGCTCCGCGATCCCGACGTTGATCAGCCGGTCCGGGAACGCCTTCCGGAAGCTGTTCAGCTTGCTCGACCCGACCGAGTCGTTGACCACGCCAACGATCCGGTGGTCGGCCTCCGCGAGCTCGGCCAGCGTCTCGACATACGCGTCTCGGCAGTCGTACCGCGGCTGGTCGGCGATCGAACGGGTCTCGATGACTGTCATGCCAGCTCCTTCAGCGCCTGCTCGAACTCGGCCACGTCCGGCACCCGGTGGTGCCAGGCAACGTTGTTGCTCATGAACGAGATCGGGTGGCCCTTGTGCGTGTGCGCGATCACGAACGTCGGTTTGCCCGGCCGGAACGGTACGGCGGACAGCACATCGAGCAGCTCGCCGTGATCGTGCCCGTTCACCTCGACTACCGCGAACCCGAACGCGGTCGCCTTGTCCGGCAACGGGTCCAGGTCGTTGGTCTCCTTGGTGGTGGCGCCCTGCTGCAGCCGGTTCCGGTCGACGATCACGGTCAGCCGGTCCAGCTGGTACTGCGAGGCCGCCATCATCGCCTCCCAGTTCGACCCCTCCTGCAGCTCGCCGTCGCCGACCAGCACATAGGTACGGCGCAACGAGACGTCGAGCTTGGCCGACAACGCGTGCCCGACCGCGACCGGCAGCCCGTGCCCGAGCGGGCCGGTGTTGGCCTCGACCCCGGCGACCTTGTTCCGGTTCGGGTGGCCGTTGAGCGCGGACAGCGGCTTGAGGAACGTCGCGAGCTCCTCGACCGGCAGGAACCCGAACGCGGCGAGCGTGGTGTAGAGCGCACCGGCCACGTGGCCCTTGCTCAGGATGAAACGATCCCGCTCAGGGTCGTCGACGGTCGCGGGCGAGATGTCGAGCACCGCGCCGTACAGCGTGGCCAGGATGTCGATCGCGGAGAAGTCGCCACCGATGTGGCCGGCGCCGGCGTGGTGGACCAGCTTGAGGTCCTGGATCCGGATCTGCCGCGCCGCCTCGGCGATGTGGACGATCTGCTCGGCGCGACTGCTGTGCGCCGGCAGCCGGCCGAGCACCGGCATCGTCGTGTTCGTGACGGTCAGCGTCATGCGATCACTCATGCCAGCTCGGCCATCGACGTCAGCAACACCTTCTGGACCAGCTTCTGCGCGGCCAGCGCGTCGTGCGACCGCTGCGCGGCGGCGAGGGCATCGTCGTCCAGTACGTCGAGCGCGTGGTGGACCGCTTTCAGGAAACGGATCGCCTGCTTGGCTGCCTCGACGCTGTCCTCGCGGAACGGGAACTGGTCGAGCTGCCAGACGCCGTCCCAGTTGTTCTTCCGCAGCGTGTGGAAGAATTCGAACGTTTCAACCAGGTGCACGGAGCCGACGACCATGTCGTCGTCCCAGCCGCGCAGGTTGTCGTTGACGTCGATCGCGAACAACCGGTCGTAGTCGATCGCGAGCTGGGCGGCGTCCGCCGGCGTCTCCTGGCCGTACAGCGAATGGCCGAAGTCGAGCAGGATACCGAGGTTGGGCAGGCCGATCTTCTCGATCCCGAGCAGCGTCCGGGCCACGTTCGGGAAGATGATCTTCACCCGTGGCTCGCGTGGCTTGTACTCGATCACGAAGTTGATGTCCGGGTGCGCCGAGACCAGTTCGGTGAGGCCGTCCAGGGCCAGCTTCCAGATGTCGTGGTAGTCGACCTGGAACGGGTAGTCCCAGCCGTCCTGGCCCGGCCAGAGCTTCACGTACGAGCAGCCGAGGTCCTTCGCCAGTTCGGTTGCCTGGTGCAACAGCTCCATCGCCTGCCGGCGGACGGCCGGGTCCGGGTTGGTGAACGAGCCCTTGACGAAGTCCCGGGTGTAGATCTCCGGAGTGATCGCGATCGCCTTCAGGTTGTTACGTTTCAGCGCGTCCTTCACCTCGTCGAGCGTCCCGTCGTACCCCGCGAACGGCCAGTTCAGGTCGACGACGGAGAGGTCGCCGACCGCACCGGCGCGGTCGATCTGCTCGAGCAGGCCGACCGGGTCGCCGTACCCGTCGGTGGCGTAGCGGTCCTTGTAGGTCGCGAAGTGCCAGATACCCGCGCCGAAGACCGGCATGTCAGTCATAGGTGGTTCCTAACCCTTGAGGGAGCCGGCGGTCAGGCCGCCGACGATCCAGCGCTGGAGGAGGGTGTACGCGATCAGGATCGGCACGACGGCGATCAGGATGCCTGCCGCCAGGCCGGTGTTGTTGTTGGCGAACTGGCCCTGGAAGTTGAGCAGCCCGACCGGGATCGTCTTGTGCGCGTCGGAGTTCAGCAGGATCAGCGCGAACAGGAACTCGTTCCAGGTCGCGACCGCGTCCAGGATCGCGACCGTGACGAGCGCCGGCACCGACAGCGGCAGGATCATCGTGAAGAACACCCGCCAGTCGCCGGCGCCGTCCACCGTGGCCGCCTCGATGATCTCGTCCGGGATCTGCCGGAAGAACGACTGCAGTACCAGCACCTCGAACGGGATGCCGAACGCGAGGTACGGTCCGATCAGCCCGAAGATGCTGTCGGTGGCGCCGGCCGAGCGCATCATGATGAAGACCGGCACGATCGTGATGTAGATCGGGATCGTCAGCCCGAGGAACACCGTGAACATCACCGTCCGGCGGAACCGCATCCGCAGCTTGGCCAGCGCGAACCCGAGCATCGCCGACAGCAGCACGCCGAGCGGCACCTTGAGCACCGCCAGGATCGCGCTGTTGCGGTACGTGGTGGCGAAGTTGCCGATGTCCCAGGCGTCCTTGAAGTTGCTCCAGGTCAGCTGGTCCGGCCAGGACAGCGGGCCGTTGCCGATGAAGTCGGCCAGCGGGCGGATGGCGGTGATCACGAGCAGCGCCAGGGGTGAGATCCAGAAGATCGCGATGACGGCGAGGACGAGCGTCATCACCAGACCTCGACGCCCCTTCGGGCCAGGACTGGCGGGCTGGACGGTGTCGACGTGCAGGTCTACTGGGGCTTGGGCCGTGAGCGTCATGACGCCTCCTTCGTCTGCGAGCGGACGTAGGGGATGCCCACCGCGATCGCGACCAGCGTGATCACGACGGCGATCGCCGTACCGTAGCCGGCTTGGTAGTACTGGAAGACGTTGAAGTACATCCACGTTCCCATCACCTGCGTCGAGGTACCAGGACCGCCGTACGTCATCGCGTAGATCAGGTCGAAGACCTTGAACGAGTCGATCAGCGACAACGCGAGCACGATGTAGTGCGCGGGCCGCAGGCTCGGCATCGTCACGTGCCAGAACTGCTGCCACTTGGTCGCGCCGTCGACCGTCGCCGCCTCGTACAGCTCGTTGGGGATGCCCTGCAGCGCGGCCAGGTAGAGCAGCATCGGGAAACCGGTACGCAACCAGATGGCGGGCACCATCACCGCCCACAGCGCGGTCGAGTCCTGCCCGAGCCACGCCTGCGCCAGCCCGTCGAGCCCGATCGCCCGCAGCAGCGAGTTGATCGCGCCGTACTGCGGGTTGTAGAGCCACCCCCAGATGCTCGCGATCGAGACCAGCGGCAGGACGGCCGGCGTGTAGAAGATCAGCCGCAGGACCGGCTTCCCGTGCACCTTGCCGTTGAGCGCGATCGCCAGGGCCAGCCCGATGACCGTCGGTACGGCGATCGTGACCACGGTCCAGATCAGGTTGTTCTTCACCGCCGTGACCACGACCGGATCGTGCGGCAACTTGAAGTAGTTGCTCAATCCAACGAACTTGTAGGTGGCACTCAGGCCGTCCCAGTTGGTCAGGCTGAAGAACAGCGACGACACCGCCGGGTACACCAGGAACCCGACGTAGACGACCAGGGCAGGCAGGGCGAACAGCCACGGTGACCAGCGGCCACCACGCTTCGGTTTGAGGACAGCGACGGTTGTTGCCATCGGCTAGCTCTTCGCCCAGGCCGAGACGATCTCCTGCATCTTCTTCGCCGCCGCGTCCGGCTTGACCGAGCCCTGCAGCAGGTTGCTCTGCACGCTGAAGTACTGGTCGGCCTGCTTCTTCGGGAACGCCTGGTCCTGGATCGTGTAGAACGGGTGATCGCCGGCCTTCGTCGCCCACTCCGCCGACAGCGGCAGCGCCTTCGGGTCCGGCTCGGCGCCCTTCACCGTCGAGGCGGTGATCTGGAGTGCCTTCTGGGTCTCCGGCTTGGCCAGGAAGTCCAGCAGTTCGGCTGCCTTGTCTGCGTTGCCGGTCTTGGCGTTGATCATGTAGCCCTCGACGAAGCCCGAGTGCCGGACGGGCGTCTGGTCGGTCGGCAGCTCGAAGTTCCCGAACGCCGCCGGGCTCTTCTTCGCCGCCAGGATGGCGGCAGCTTCCGTCCACGGGCCGACGATGGTGTACGCCGTCTTGCCCTGCACGTACCACGGCTCGACGTCAGCCGGGTCCAGCCCCAGCGCGCCCTGAGGGAGCCACTTCTTGTCCTGCCACTTCTTGAAGAGCGTGAACGCCTCGACCACCTCTGGCCGGTCCCAGTTCTCGGCGCCGGTCAGCAACTTGTCGTGCAACTCGGGGCCGGCGGTGTGCTCGAGCAGGTACTCGAACAGCCGCATGATGTCCCAGCCGTACTTCCCGCCGAGCCCGCACGGGGTGACACCGACAGCCACCAGCTTGTCGTTCACCTGCTCCAGCTCGGCGTAGCTCTTGGGCGGTGCGCTGACCCCGGCCTTGGCGAACAGCGACTTGTTGTACCAGGCCCCCAATCCGAGGGACAGCAGTGGCAGCCCGGCCTTCAGGCCGTCGAACGTCATGCCCTCGACCGCCTGCTTGTTGACGGAGCTGTCCCAGCCGTACTTGTCGTAGTACTTGCTCAGGTCGAGGGCCTGCTTGGCCTTCGCGAACGGCGCGCCGATCTGGCCGCCCCAGATCCGCCAGATGTCCGGGCCCTTGCCGCCGAGCAGCTGGGTGCGCAGCTTGTCCGGGTACACCGCGGCCCCCGAACCGGGCAGGCTCTCGACGGTCGTCGTCGTACCGGCCTGGGCATCGAACTTCTTCAGCTGCGCCTTCAGCAGACCGATGGTCTCGTCACCTTCGTAGGTGAACAGGCGCAGGTTGTTCGTCGCCGCCTGGGTTGCGCCCGCCGCCCGTCGACGTACCACCGCCGGTGCACGCGGATAGACCGGCGCCGAGCGCGGCGGCGGAGGTGAAACCGAGGAATCCTCTGCGGGTGATCATGAAGTGCTCCTTTGCCGGCCGAAGCGGCGGATCTTGGCGAACATGTCCTCGAGCAGGAACCGGACGTCGACCTGCTCGCAGACGTGGATCGGGTTGTCGGTGCCGGGCAGGTACCAGCCGTCGACACCGAAGCGCGGCGCCGGACGGACCCGGAAGTTGCCGCTGTGCGGGTAGAGCATCAGCGAGATCGCCGGGGAGTCGCCGAGGGAGCGGGACTCGATCGGCTCGCCGTGGTACGTCGCGTTCCACGCGACCAGCTGGTCGATCAGGTACCGGCCGAGCGGGCCGGCGTCGCCGATCTTCTCCTCGAGCTCGGCGTAGCTGACCGAGACCTTGGTGTAGACGTCGCTCGGGACCTGCCACACCGTCAGGCCGGAGCCGAAGACGACGTTGGCGGCGTGGATGTCGTTCGAAAGGTTGAACTCCAGCCGGTGGTCGGCCGCGTAGCCGTTGTACCCGCGGCCGCCGATCCAGATCACGATCACGTCCCGGTGCACGATGTCCGGGTCCAGCAGGATCGCCGACGCCATGTCGGTGATCGGGCCGAGGAAGGAGACGAACAGCGGGTCGTCCTTCGAGGCCAGCTTCGACTCCTGGATGATCAACTGCGCGCCGGGCGAGTCCAGCGGGGTCTGCTCGTCCGGGATGCCGGTCGGGGCGCCGTTCGCGACGGTCACCTGGCCGGTTTGGCCGAGAAGGTTGAGCAGCAGGTCGATCTCCTCCCGCGACTCCTCCATGCTGCGGTCGGAGCGGTGGGTGCCGAAGTGCGCGGGGATCAGGCCGCGTACGTCGAAGGTCGGCGACAGCAGCCCGTGCACGATCGCGAACTGGTCGTCGGCCTCGTTCTTGGCGTCGGTGTCGATGATCACCCTGCGTCTACTCACTGGCTATCCTCTTGAATAGATATTCAGTAGTGCATAACCTGTCGCCCTGAGTGTCACCACGGAGCTAGAGTCACGTCAAGGGTTCAGTTGAAAGTTGGAGGGCGACGCGATGCTCGTACTGGCGATCGACCAGGGCACGACGAACTCCAAAGCAGCCCTGGTCCGAGCCGACGGAACCGTCATCGCCACCGGCTCCGCACCGGTCGGAATCTCCACCCCGCGCCCAGGTTGGGTCGAGCAGGACGCCGAGGCCCTCTGGGAAAGCGTGCTACAGGCAATCACCAACTGCCTCGCAGCAACGCCCGCGGCCGGCGCCACCTCCACCGGCTCCGTCGGCTCCGCGCCGGACATCGTCGGCGTCGCACTGTCCACCCAACGCGAATCCGTCGTCGGTTGGAACCACATCGGGAGAGCCATCGGACCGGTCCTCGGCTGGCAGGACATTCGTACAGCTGATTGGTGCACCCAACTACCCGCCTCCGTCGACGATTTGGTCCGCCAACGAACCGGCTTGCGGGTGGATCCAATGTTCTCGGCTCCCAAGATGCATTGGCTCGGGGCCGACCGCGTTGGCACCGTCGACTCCTGGCTCATCCACCGCCTGACTGGTTGCCAAGAGCACCTGACCGACGCCGGCAACGCCTCCCGCACCCTGCTGTACGACGTACGAAAGCTCGAATGGTCCGCGGAACTCCTGGAAGCCTTCGAGATCCCCCGGACCGCACTACCCGAGGTGCGACCCTCCAACGCCGGGTTCGGGGTGACCAAAGGCGTACCGGGTCTGCGGGACGGGATCCCGATCGTCGCCACGCTCGCCGACTCGCACGCAGCGCTCTACGGCCAGGGCTGCACCCGCCCCGGCATGGTGAAGGCGACGTACGGCACCGGCTCCTCGGTGATGACCCCGGTCGACGGCTTCCTGGAGTCCGGCTGCACCCTCGCCTGGCTGACCGACAGGCCGGTCTACGCGATCGAGGGCAACATCGTCTCGTCCGGCGCCGCGCTCGCCTGGACCGCGGACCTGCTCGGCCTGCCGAATGTCGGCGCGTTGACCGAACTCGCCGCGACCGTCCCGTCCGCGGACGGCGTCGTACTCGTCCCCGCCTTCGCCGGCCTCGGCGCCCCGCACTGGAATCGCGACGCTCGCGCCACGCTCACCGGCATGTCCACGTCCACCACCCGCGCCCACATCGCCCGCGCCGCCGTCGACGCGGTGGCGCACCAGATCTGCGACATCACCGACACGATCCCCGGCGAGCTGACCACGCTCCGCGCGGACGGCGGCGCCACCGTCTCCGACCTGCTCATGCAGACTCAGGCCGACCTCCTCGACCGTACCGTCGAGGCGGCCAGGGTCGCCGAGATCTCCGCTCTCGGTGCGGCCGAGCTCGCCTGGACCACGCTCGGCGAGACCACGGATTGGGCTGCGCGGCGGGCGTTCCGCCGGTTCGAGCCCGATCCGGGCGCGGCGCGCGAGTCCCGCCGTACCGAATGGGCCGCGGCGGTCAGGCGAGCCTGATACGGAAGATGGCCACGCGAGCGTTGTGGTCGTCGACGTTCATCGGTACGACGCTGGTGCCGAGCAGGTCGAGCTGGACCGAACCGTCACCGGGCAGCCAGTCGATGCGGTCGATACCGGTCGAAACCACCTTGCCCTCGTTGGGCTGTCCGGTCGCCTGGTCGTAGGTGGGGTTGTTGGTGTCGGCGGTCCAGATGACCAAGTGCCCCTTGTCGTGGTGCGCCATCACGCGCTCGCGGTGCGTCTTCTTGTGCAGGTCCCACTCGTCGCGCAGGCTCGGGTCGTTGTCACCGTTGTAGGCGCCGTGCAGGTAGTGCGTGTTGATCAGCACGAACTTGAGCCCCGGCACCTGCCCGTGCTCGACCACGACCTCGTTGATCCACCGCGGCGGTGAAACGTTCGCAATCCCACCGTGCACGAAGGTCTTCTGCGAGTTGATCACGTGCCACGGCGTCGGCACCGAGATCGGCACCCGGTAACTGCTCGCGTCGGCGAGAAACGCATTGTCGTACGCCTCCCCGAACGCCTGGGAAATCATCGCCGGCTCCCCGGTGTCCCCCTCGCTGATCTCCTGCCACCCCACAAACGGCCGATTCCCCGGATCCCCCGCCCGCACGGCTTGGATGGCCCCCTGCCGAGCCCCGAGGTTCTTCCGCCCGATATTCGCGGTGATCACCGGCAGCCGGACCCACGCACCAGCCTGCGCCTCCGCGCTTCGCTGTGCAGCTGTCGCCGCCGACGCCGATCCGGCCCCGACGACCGTTCCCGCCGCACCGGCCCCGGCCAGCAGGCCTCCACCCAGGAGCAGCGCCTGCCGTCGACTGATCCTCTGCGTCACTGCTGCCTCCACGAGAACATGGCCGGTGCGGCCGGGCGGGTGTCCTGTCGATCGCTTACGACGTACCCCACCGCATCCGGGTTCCTGCCGTGTGACCAGCAGATGACCGCCAGGTGTGACTGGGGGTAGTTGGCCGGGTGTGGTCGGAGATCGCTTTCCATTGCTGGTTGACTGGGGGTGACAGCCCCCTTATCGTTGCGGTCACGAGCGTTGGAAAGCCCTTTCCAAGGGAGGTTGGATGGCGGCGACGGAGGCTGGACCGGCAGCACCGCTGCCGGGCGGGATCGGCATCTCGAAACTGACCGTGTACGACGCCGCGGCCCCGGACGGCCTGGTCGGTGGCTCGCCGCACGTCCACCTCGCCTGCTCCGAGGGGTACTACGTGACCGCCGGCACCGGCTCCGTCCAGACCCTCACCCCGAAGGCCTATACCGAGACCCCGCTGCGGCCCGGCACGGTGGTCTGGTTCGACCCCGGCACGATCCACCGCGCGGTCAACGGCGGCGGCCTGCAGATCCTCGCCCTGATGTCGAACTCCGGTCTCCCCGAGGCCGGCGACGCCGTCATGACGTTCCCACCCGAGCACCTGACCGACCGCGCGACGTACCTCGACGCCTCCGCCCTCACCGGCGATGACGTGACGGCGGCAGCGCTCGCCCGGCGCGACCTCGCGCTCGAGGGGTACGCCGTACTCCGCGACCGCTACGAGGCCGAAGGCCCGTCCGCCCTCGACGACTTCTACGCCGCCGCAGTCGGGATCGTGCGGCCGCAGATCGCGGCCTGGCGTGCGCGCTGGGAACAGGGTGCCCGTCGGCTGGCCGACGAGACCGGTGCCGCCCTTGACGCCCTCGAGGCAGGTACGGCGCCTCACCTGGCGACGGCTGAGCTGCACGAAATCCCCGCCCCGATCGAGACCGGCCGGCACGGTATGTGCGGCCGCCTCGACATCTACGAACGACCAGCGTGAGAGGCAAGAACGTGAACGAGCGACGCATCGGCATCGTGATGAACGGCGTCACCGGCCGGATGGGGCTGCGCCAGCACCTGGAGCGGTCCATCGTGGCGATCCGCGAGCAGGGTGGCGTGCAGGCCGCGGACGGCACGATGATCATCCCGGACCCCATCCTGGTCGGCCGGAACGAGCTCAAGCTGCGCCGGATTGCCGAGGAGTACGGCCTGACCCGCTGGACCACCGACCTGGCCGGCGCGCTCGCCGAGCCGGACGTGGAGATCTACTTCGACTCGCAGCTCACCCAGTTGCGGGAGAAGGGCGTCCGCGCCGCGGTCGAGGCGGGCAAGGCGATCTACTGCGAGAAGCCGATCGCCGAGGACCTCGAGTCCGCGGTCGACCTCGCCCGGCTGGTGCTCGACTCCGGGCTGAAGAACGGCGTCGTGATGGACAAGCTGTCGCTCCCCGGTCTGCGCAAGCTGAAGCGGCTTGTCGACGGCGGGTTCTTCGGGCGGATCCTCTCGGTCCGCGGCGACTTCGGGTACTGGGTGTTCGAGGGCGACTGGCAGGAAGCGCAGCGCCCGTCGTGGAACTACAAGGCCGAGGAGGGCGGCGGCATCATCCTCGACATGTTCTGCCACTGGCGGTACGTGCTCGACCAGATCTTCGGCGCGGTCAAGTCGGTGTACTGCCAGGGTGCGACGCACATCCCGACCCGGGTCGACGAGCAGGGCAACCCGTACGCCGCCACCGCCGACGACGCGGCGTACGGCGTGTTCGAACTCGAGGGCGGGATCGTCGCCCAGCTGAACTCGTCGTGGGCGACCCGGGTCTTCCGGGACGAGCTGGTCGAGTTCCACGTCGACGGGACCGAGGGTTCGGCTGTTGCCGGGTTGCGGAACTGCCGCGTGCAGCATCGCTCGGTCACTCCCAAGCCGGTGTGGAATCCCGACATCCCCGTCACGGAGAAGTTCCGCGACCAGTGGGCGACGGTCCCCGACAACGAAACCTTCGACAACGGTTTCAAGGTCCAGTGGGAGATGTTCCTCCACCACGTGGTCGACAACGCCCCCTTCAGCTGGGACTTCACCGAGGCCGCCAAGGGCGTGCAGCTGGCGGAACTCGGCCTGAAATCCTGGCACGAAGGCCGCAAGCTCGAAGTCCCCGACCTGGACCTGAAGGCGAAGTGATGGAGCTCCGTCTTCCTGCTCAGGGGCGGCTTGAAACCTACCAATTGGTGGGGGAACCGGTTGCTCATGGCACCTACTCGCCGGCGGCAGCTCGGGTGGCCTTTGCGGCGGCTCATGTGGTGGCGGATCCGTTGGGAGACAACTCGCCGGGGGCCTCGGCTGTCATCGATTGGGAGCACACGCTTGCGTTCCGGCACCACCTCTGGTCGCTCGGGTTGTCGGTGGCTGAGGCCATGGATACGGCTCAGCGCGGGATGGGGCTGGACTGGGCGGCTACCCAGGAGTTGATTCTGCGGTCGGCCGCCGAGGCGCCTGACGGGCGGATCGCGGTGGGTGCGGGGACGGATCAGCTTGCTGCCGGCAATCACTCACTGGAGGCCGTCGTCGAGGCCTACGAAGAGCAGTTCGCGGTAGCGGAAGCCGCCGGCGCCCAGCCGATCATGATGGCCAGTCGCGCGCTCTGTGCCGCCGCGCAGTCCCCCGACGACTACCGCAAGGTCTACGACCGCATCCTCACCCAGTCCACCCGGCCGGTCATCCTGCACTGGCTCGGCCCCATGTTCGACCCTGCCCTGGAAGGCTACTGGGGCAGCGACTCGTTCGACTCTGCCGTCGCATTTGTCGTCGCCCTGATCAACGACCACGTGGACAAGGTCGACGGTATCAAGATCTCGTTGCTCGACGCATCCAAAGAAATTGCTCTCCGCAACCAACTCCCGGACGGCGTCCGGCTCTACACGGGTGACGACTTCAACTACCCCGAGCTGATTCTCGGCGACGGCAGCGAGCACAGCGACGCACTCCTCGGGATCTTCGCGGCGATCGCCCCGGCCGCAGCCGCCGCACTGAAGGCCCTGGACGAGGGCGACACCGCCGAGTACGAGCGCGTGTTCGCGCCGACCGTCCCGCTGGCCCGGCAGATCTTCTCGGCGCCGACCTACTACTACAAGACCGGGATCGCCTTCCTGGCTTGGCTCAACGGCCATCAGCCCGGCTTCACCATGGTTGGCGGCCTGCAAACCGGCCGCGCCCTGCCTCACCTCGCTGAAACGTTCCGACTGGCCGACCAAGCCGGCGTACTCACCGACCCCGCGCTCGCCGTCGACCGCTTCCGCCAGCTGCTTCGCGTGAGCGGGGTCGACGCATGAATCGTTACAGCCTGAACCAGGCGACCACGAAGTACTGGCCGCTCGAGGACGTCGTGGCGGCCAGCGCCGACGCCGAGCTCGAGTGGATCGGCCTCTGGCGCGAGCCGATCCAGGAGTACGGCGTCGATCAGACCGCCAAACTGGTTGCCGATGCCGGCCTCAAGGTCTCCTCCCTCTGCCGCAGCGGCTTCTTCACCGCGACCGACCCAACCGAACGCCAGGCCAGGCTCGACGACAACCGCCGAGCGATCGACGACGCCGCAACCATCGGTACGTCGGTTCTGATCCTCGTCAGCGGCGGCCTGCCACCCGGTTCACGCGACCTCGACGGCGCCCGCGCCATGGTCCGCGACGGCCTCGCCGAGCTCGCGCCGTACGCCTCCGAAAGAGGTGTGAAGCTGGCGGTCGAGGCCCTCCACCCCATGTTCTGCTCGGACCGTTGCGTGGTCTCGTCGCTCGGCGGCGCGCTCGACCTCGCCGAGCAGTTCCCGGCCGACCAGGTCGGGGTGGTCGTCGACGCCTACCACCTGTGGTGGGACGCCGACGTCTACCAGCAGATCGAGCGCGCCGGCGAGCGGATCCTCTCCTACCAGGTGAGCGACTGGGTCGTCCCGCTCCCCGCGGACACCCTGCTCGGCCGCGGCATGATGGGCGACGGTTCGATCGAGCTGCGCCGGCTGCGAGCGGCCTGTGACGCGGCCGGGTACGACGGACCCGTCGAGGTCGAGATCTTCAACCAGAAGCTGTGGGACGCGCCGGGTCAGGAGGTCTTCGACCTGGCGCTGGCGCGGT
Source organism: Kribbella sp. NPDC026611 (assembly GCF_040638345.1). NCBI lineage: Bacteria > Bacillati > Actinomycetota > Actinomycetes > Propionibacteriales > Kribbellaceae > Kribbella > Kribbella sp. NPDC026611. The sequence continues at coordinate 261,720 of NZ_JBEZYC010000003.1, read as the reverse complement.
ACCAGGAACACGTCATCTAAAAGGAGCTGTGTCTGTATGACTGACCGGACCATTCCCGCCGACGGCATCGGCATGCACCTCTACACCATGCGCGAGGTGTTGGCCGAGGACTACCCCGGGACGCTGCGGCGGCTCGCCGGGATCGGGTACCGCACGGTGGGGGTGAGCGGGCGGTTCGACCACAGTGCCGAGGAGATCCGCGGCTTCGCCGACGACGCCGGCCTGAAGATCGTGCTCGAGCACGTCGGGTACGCGCGGATGAGCGACAACTGGGCCGGCGCGCTGGCCGACGTACGGACGCTCGGCGCACAGTGGGCCGTCGTACCGTCGATCCCTTCCGAGCAGCACTCGTTGGAAGGTTTCAAGGCCGCAGCGGCCGCGTTCACCGAGGCCGGCAAGGCCGCGCGGGACGCCGGGCTGAAGCTGCTGTTCCACAACCACGGCCGCGACTTCGACAGCATCGACGGCCAGGTGCTCTACGACATCCTGCTGGACGTCGACCCGGAGTTGCTCGGCTTCGAGCTGGACCTGTACTGGGCGGTGGACGGCGGCCACGACCCGGCGAAGCTGTTCCAGGACCACCCGGGCCGGTTCCCGGCGCTGCACGTCAAGGACATGGCCGAGGACGGCTCGTGGGAGGACGTCGGCGCGGGCAAGCTCGACTTCGGCGCGATGTTCCGGCACGCCGAGTCGGGCGGCGTGGAGCAGTACCTGGTCGAGCACGACAAGCCGGCCGACGCGTGGAAGTCGGCCGAGCGCAGCTACCAGGGACTGACCGAGCTCCGCTACTGAGGCGGCTCTGAGCCGGTTCTGAGCCGGTACCGGGCCGGCTTTGGGAACTGTGAGAACGAGCGCTTAACCGGGTCAATTCTGTTCGCAACCGCTCACCCCGGGTGAGATCGACCTATTCTCGACACGTGCCCAACGAGCCAACGGTCCGTTTGACCGCCGTCCGACGCCTGTACGAGGTCAGTGCGCGGATGGGGGCGGGGCGCAGCCTGGCCGAGACGCTGCAGGCCGTCGTCGACGGTGTCGTCGACGGCCTCGGGTTCGGCATCGCGGTGCTGAACCTGCGGCTCCCGGACGGCAAGTTCGAGGTGTTCGCGGTGGCCGGCTCGCCCGAGGCACGCGAGGCGCTGCTCGGCACGGTCAGCGCGGCGGACATCTTCGACGCAGAGTTCGCGATCGCCGACGCCTGGGGCAAGCTCCGGTTCGTGCCGCACGAGCGGCTGCCGGAGGGAGACGTGGTCGGCTGGGTGCCCGACGTACCGATCTCTGATGCTCCCGAGGCGTGGCATCCGCTGGACGCGTTGTTCGCGCCGCTGTACTCGTCGGACGGCGAGCTCGTGGGGATGCTCGCGGTCGACCTGCCCGAGGACCAGCGGCGGCCGGGGCCGATCCACCGGGAGCTGCTGGAGATCTTCGCGACCCAGGCCGGGTTGGCGATCGACAAGGCCCGGCTGACCGACCAGTTGGTGGCCGAGAAGACCCGGCTGGAGGCCAGCGAGGCGACGTTCCGGCTGGTCTTCGAGCGCGCCGGCAACGGGATGGCCACGATCGCCTTCGACGGGCCGGACCGCGGCCGGATCGTCCGGGTCAACGACGCCTTCTGCCGGATCACGGGGTACGACGCCGACCAGCTGCTCGGCGCGCGACTCGTCAGCTTCCTGCGCGACGAGGAGTCCGACCAGACTCGGCGGGAGCTCGAAGAGGTTGCTGCCGGCAACAACGCGTACCGGTTCGAGCGGGTGTTCACCCAGCCGAACGGGAACGAGATCTGGCTCGACGGTACGGCGGCCGTGGTCGAGCAGGGGCCCGGTCAGCCGCGGCTGCTGCTGATCCAGATTGACGACGCTACCGCGCGGAAGGACGCCGAGCGCGAGCTGCAGCACCACGCGGCGCACGACGAGCTGACCGGTCTGCCGAACCGGCGGCTGCTGCAGCACCGGTTCGCCTCAGTGCTGGAGCGGACGCGGGCGTCCGGCCGAACCGGCGCGCTCCTGTTCTGCGACCTGAATCATTTCAAGCTGGTCAACGACGGCTACGGCCACGAGGCCGGCGACCGCGCGCTGCGCGAGATCGCGAACCGCCTGGACGCGGCCGTCCGCCACGGCGACACCGTGGCCCGCCTCGGCGGCGACGAGTTCGCCGTACTCGCCGAGGACATCGCCGACGACGCCCTCAAGACCCTCATCTCCCGCCTCGAAGCCGCCGTCAGCCGCCCCCTCCCCAACATCACCGTCCAGGTCACCGCCAGCATCGGCACCGTCCCGATCACCCCCGCCTCCACGTCCCTGGACGCCCTCCTGCACGCAGCAGACCAGGCCATGTACGCGGTGAAGCACCGGCGGTGAGGGTCAATCGGCACCGGTACGGACAAAGATTCCGAGCTTCTCGGCTTCTTCTACCGAGAAGGCCAGGAACGCACGCCACGCCTCGTTGACATTCTCTGCCGGATCGAAATGAGGACTCTTCAGCAAGTCCAGGAGTAGATCGGCAGCCACCTGGCGGTCGGCGTCCGCGATGGACACCACGAGTTCGAGCAGCTTGAGTTTCTGCTGCGCCGGTGCCGGCAACTCATCGCGGACGCGGTCGGCGATCTGGCAGACCCGCCGCAAGGCTTCGATAGCACCACGATCCTGGGACCCCAGCCACCCGCAGCCACAGGCAAGTCCGACGTTCTGCATCACGAACCCCGCCCACGAGACGGCCGGCGGCCGGTCGTCGAGGCTCAGCCCCACCTTGTCGGTCTCCTCCAACAGACCGCTCCAGTTGCCTTGCATGGCCAGAGCTTCCATCAAGAACCTCCGCAGCTCGTGGCGGAGCTCGATCGGGACGTGGTCGACCTCGAGAGCTTGGCGACAGACCTTCTCCGCGGCCACCACCTCGTCCGCGGCAAGGAGGGAGTTTGCTGCCCGGAGCGCGTGGAAGGCCTGCGTCGGCGCGGCGGTCGGTACTGCGGCCAGTACTGCATCGAACGCCGCACGCAGACCACCTGCTCGTTGGACGACGGACTCTTCGAAAGCGATCGCATCGAGACCGAGGCAGGCACAGACCGTCATCGCGGCCGCGTGCCACTCTCCGGCCTCGGGATCGTCCTGAGCAGCTGCCTCGCGGAGGATCTGATGCACCGCGGCCAGGGCATCCTCGAGCAGCCGGAAGTACTCGTCGGCTTCCCCGGCGGACGGTCGGCTCGCCAAACCGTTGAGGGCAAGTTGCAGCGAAGCCTGCTCACGCACGAAGTTGTTGGGCTGCGGATCCCTGGCGAGCATGCTCATTTCCGCGCGCAGCAACGCCGCGGCGCGCGCACGGTCCGCCTTCTCCAGGTGCACCTTCGCCAGATTCCCCAAGAGCAGCGCGGACCAGTTGTCGGCCACGTCCAGCTCGAGCAGATAGTTCGCCAGCACGTTGGCGTGCACCTCGATGACCGCAAGGCGCCCGTACTCACCCCGGTCGATGGCGCCGGTGAGCCAACGCTCGAGATGGAACGAAAGCCGGCGGAGCGAGGTGTGCTTCGCCGGACTCTCCACTATCCGGGAGCGGACGATGTCTTGGAGCACCCGGTTGGTCGATACGCACACCGTCGCGAAGGGCAGGTCTGGTTTCGACGGCGGTAGTGGGCGATCGAGGCGGACCAGAGAAGCAGTCGAGAGCAACCGCAGCAGCTCCGGCACCGGAACGTCATCGCCGTGCGGGATGACCGGGCTGAGTTCGGACGAAGGGATCGACTCCGGCTCGAGATGAGCCGCGGCGAGTAGCAAACTCAGCGGGACTCGGGTCTCTGCCAGGAAGGCAAGCGGAAGCAGAGCACCGAGGGCAACACTCGACAGGTCCTCAGCAGCAGCCGTGCGCACACTGCGGATGGCGAGGTCGAAGGCTGCTACCAAGGTCCGCGGATAGCCTGCCGGAACCGAGACGGCATCGTCGAGGGAGCGAATCTTCAGTTCTTCCAGGTACCAGGAAACCTCGCTGGGGCCGATCGAACAGCTGTTGATGTAACCGGCCGCAAGTTCCAGAGCCAAGGGCCAGCTGCCCAACTCGGTCGCCAGCCTGCCGAGGGCCTGGTTCCACTCTGCTGCCTCGCCGACGTCCAGGCGGACCCTCAGCAGATCTGTCGCCTGATCATCGGTCATCGCCTCGACCCGGACCGCGCTGATCGATTTCCAGGGAACTCCGCTGTTGATCGACGTGGCCAGTACGTCGCCGTTCCCGAGCTGAGGTGTCCATCGGTGGATGAGCTCGGGCCCTCCCACGTTGTCGACGACCAGGAGCCAGCGCCCGATCCGGGTCGTCAACGTACGTCTGACCAGTTCGGGCAGCTCTGCGTTCGACGTCTCAGCCAATTGACCAGTGTCGAGGCCGAGAGACGAACCGACCGTCCGGAACGTGTTGGCCATGGTCGCTTCATCTGTCGCGTCCAGCCAGATGACAAGGTCGTAGTCGTTGAGGTGCTCGCCTGCGTAGCCCGCGGCGAGACTGGACTTTCCGATACCCGACAATCCGAGCAACACGCAGCGCTGCACCCGGTCGCCGGGTGGCAGATCGGGACGCAGCGCTTGTTCGACCTCGGACAACACATCCGGCCTCGCCACGTCTGGAAGCGAAGCCATCGGCCCCGCAACCACACTCCAGTCCCGGTGCAGCATCAGCTGCTGAAGCGTCTGGTTGTCCAGCGCGAGTGCCCTGACGAACTCGTCCGCCGTCCAGTTCGCTGCAGCTGGATCGGCGGCCCTCCTGTGCACCTCGGACAGGAGGTAGCCGAGGAGGACGCCGGAGGAGTGGTCGCCTGCCCCCAGCGAGCGCCGGGCCCGGGCGAGCTGAACGCTGCGCTGCACTTGCTGACGAACCTCGCCCGGGGCGCGGGTATCGATGACGATCTCGGCTTGCAGGAGCGCATGCAGGTCGGCGGCCGAGAGCTCGGCGACGTCGGACTTGCGGCTGGGCGCGTTCTTGAACAGATCGAGCAGGGCCTGCTTGGCGGTTTCGGGACTGCCAGATCCGAGGATGCTTCGAAGCTGCACGAGCGTGTCCGACGGACGGCAGTTCACGAGCAACTGGTACTTGTCGGCGGTCACCCGCCTGACCAGGCTCGTCAGCACCTCCCAGGCGTCGGTCGCCGGGTAGGGGTTCCGATGATTCCTCGTCTTCACCTGGGCAGCGAGCAGAATGCGTCCCTCAGCGGTGACCAGGTCGAAGTCGACGGCGTCGGACTCCTCTTCCCACGGCGGGGCGCCCTCGATCCGGCAGGCGTGGAAGTTCGGGGTCGACGGCGGGTCGAGCATCGCTTCAATCGTGCGCAGGTACTGGTACTCGAACCCTCGCGCTGCCGTGCGTCCCCCGTCGAGCCGCTCACTACCTGCCACCCCAGTCTCCTTCTCCCTGCGGACGGCAAGCCTATGTTCGGCCACAGACAATTCCCGTGCGGGTGCGTGTCTGACGCTCGTAGGCTGCCCGCGTGGACGAGAAGCTGCTGGGCGGGTTTATCAACGGCGTGGTGCGGCGGGAGGATGAGGTACGGCGTACTGCTGGTGAGCGGGCCGGGTTCGTCCATGAGCTGTTGGGTGTGTTGGTCGACTGGCCGGGATCGCCGACGTACCTGGGGTTGGATGAGGACGGGCGGGAGCGGTTGAGTTTCATCGACGGCTACGTGCCGTGGGATCGGCCCTGGAAGGCCGCGATCACTACACCTGAGGCGCTTCGGTCGGTTGGGCGGTTGGTTCGCGAGTTCCATGACCTGACTGCCGGCACCGCTCTGGCCGGCGACGAGGAGGTCGTTTGCCACAACGACCTCTCGCCCAAGAACACTGTTTACACACCAGACGGCACCAGGGCCATCGCCTTCATCGACTGGGACATTGCTGCGCCTGGACCGCGGATCCACGACATCGCCTTTATCTGCTGGCAGTACGCGACTGACACATCGCATTGGCAGGCCTTGCTGAGCGGCTACGGCTCGACTGACCTGACGGCCCTCGTCCCTACCGTTCTCTGGTGGCAAACGAGGGCTGCCGACGGCATCGAAGCGCGCGCGGCCGACGGAGATACGACCATGCAGCACCTCGTCGACCTCGACGTCCCTGCCGACATCCGCCGCTCTCGCGCCTGGGTGGAAGTACACGCCGACGAACTGCAACGTCTCCTGGGGGGAAGATGCGCACGCTGATGACCGGCCCGGCCTGGGTGGCCTACGGGCAGATCTACGTGGAGAGCACGCTCGACGACAGCTCCAGTCTCGAGGACTGTTTCGCGGGTCAACAGAACGGCCTGTGCGGGGCGGCGGTCCCCGGGAAGTTGTTCCTGATCACCGGGCTGCACACCGGTCACGTCGGCTTCACCGTCGAGCTGTACGACGAGCAGCCGCCGCTCGACGACACCTGGGAGGAGATCGTCGAGGCGTCGTACCACCCGCTCGGCAACGCCGCACTGGTCACCTGGGCCAGCGACGGAGGCTTCTGGGAGCTTGACCTCGACCCCTTCGACTACCGGCTCAGGTACTGCGCTCAGGGTATGGACGCCGGCCACCAGGGCGCCCCACCGATGGACGACCAGCCACTGATCGACCACTACCTCCTGCAGCTCTGGCCGGCACCACCAGCGCCAGACCAGGTGCTCAAGCAGACGAGCGCCCAGGCGGCGTACTGGCACCGCTCCGTCCGCGAGATGCCACCGCAGCCGTCCCCGGCCGAGCGCGCAGCCGCCGAGCAGGAGCGGCAGCGGCTCAACGCCCTCGCCCAAGAGGCTGCGCGAAAGGAAGCACTCCTGCAGACCTGGGGTGGCCGGCTGCCGAGTGAGCGTGTTCTGGCCACCTGGCACACGCAGGAGCTCGCACAGCTCGACCGAGACCTGGTGGACGAGCTAGACGCCGCCGACGCCGACCTGCTGTACACGGTCGCCCGCTGGTCGGCCCGCCGAGCCTGCGCCGCCGCAGGCCTCGACCAAACGCCGTGGGTCGCCGCGGCTCTGGACCTGATGGACCGCGGTGGCGACTACGTTGCTGTCATCAATCCGCCGGCCGGCCTGCGACCCGGGGGCAGCTTCGTCACCAGCACCGACTGGGATCCTGAGCTGAGTCCCACGCTCCAAGCCATGCAGGTCCTCAACTCGACCTACTGGAACGACCCGCTGCACGCGGCAACAGCCACCCTGTGGTTGGCAATCGGCGCTGCAGGCAACGACTCGGTGGTGATCGCCGAGCTCCGCCTGGCCTTTCCACAGCTCACGAACCGAGCTTTGTGAGCGCGTCGTCGGTCAGTCGGTACACGGTCCACTCGTCCTGCGGACGCGCGCCCAGCGACTTGTAGAAGTCGATCGCGGAGGTGTTCCAGTCGAGGACTGACCATTCGAGGCGTTCGTAGTTATTGGCGACGCATTCCTGCGCCAGTGTGGTCAGCAGTGCCTTGCCCAGACCGGTGCCGCGGGCGGTGGGGCTGACGAAGAGGTCCTCCAGGTAGATGCCGTGGACGCCGCGCCAGGTGGAGAAGCTGAGGAACCAGATCGCGCAGCCGACGATCTCGCCCTCGTGCTCCGCCACGTGGCAGAAGACCGCGGGCGCCGGGCCGAACAACGCGGTCGAGAGTTGCTCGGTGGTCAGCCGGCACTCGTCCCGGGCGCGTTCGTACTCGGCCAGGCCCTCCACCAGGCTCACGATGGCGGGGACGTCCTCCGGGCGGGCGCGGCGTACGCGTTCGTCGGTCTGCATGGGGACATCTTGCCCGCCAACCGACCTACTAGGTGCCCGGATCACGCGGCCAAGCCGCCGTCGACCTGCAGCACAGTGCCGGTCACGTACGACGACCGGTCGCTCAGCAGCCAGGCGGCAGCCTCGGCCACTTCTGCGGGTCGCGCCGCCCGCCGGAGCGGGGTCTGTCCGGTGATGAAGTCGATGATGCCCGGCGTGGCAGCGTCCCAGTCATGCAGCATCTCGGTCAGCGTCGCACCGGGAGCGATCGCGTTCACCCGGATGCCCTCCGGACCGTACGTCTTCGCGGCCGACTCGGTGAGACTGTTCCCGGCCCGCTTCAACGCGCCGTACGCCGGGAGCGCCGGGTTGCCGCGGAGGCTGCCGACGCTGGAGGTGTTCACGATGCTGCCCTGTCCGGGCCCGGTGCGGATCGCGGCGACCTCGGCGGCCATCGCGACCCACAGCCCCCGCAGGTTCACCGCGTACAGCTGGTCGAGCGACTCGGTCGTGAGCTCCTCTATCGAACCGGGCGGCTGGCCCGTGGCGCCGTTGTTGAAGGCGCCGTCCAGCCGTCCGTACTCCGCTACCGTCGCGGCGACCGCGCTGCGGACCGCCTCCGGGTCGGCGAGGTCGCAGCCGACGTACGCCGCCGTACCGCCGGCGGTCTCGATCTCCTTCGTGACGTCTGCGAGCTGAGCCTCGGTCCGCGCGGCGAGCATCACCTGCGCACCTTCCGCGGCGAACAGCCGTGCGGCGGCGGCGCCGATGCCGCGCCCGGCGCCGGTGACGAGGATGACTTTCCCGGTGAGCAATGTGTTCATGTGCTCCACCCTGTGGACCGGCTAGCGGCCTAACCAGACACCAGGTGTACCTGGATACCGTCCGGCGGAGGGGCAGACTGGAGGACATGGACAAGGCAGAGCTGGCGGCGTTCCTCCGCAGCCGGCGGGAGCGCATCACTCCTGCGCAGGCCGGCCTGCCGGCCGGGCGCCGCCGCCGTACGCCGGGCCTCCGCCGGGAGGAGGTCGCGCAGCTCGGCTACATCTCGACCGAGTACTACACCCGCCTCGAACAGGCGCGAGCGCCGCATCCGTCGAGCGAAGTCCTCGCCGGAATCGCCCGGGCGCTGCGGCTGTCGGATGCCGAGCGCAACTACCTGCACCAGCTCGCCGAGGTGCCGCTCGCTCCGCCCGGCCCGTCGCGGGTCGTTCGGCAGAGCATCCTCGACCTGATCGACCGCCTGCCGACGACGGTCGCGATGGTGCTGTCGGCGACGTACGAGGTCATCGCGTGGAACCCGCTCGCAGCGGCGCTGCTGGAGGACTTCTCGCAGCGCTCCCGGCAGGACCGGAACCTGTTGCGGCGCGTGTTCCTGGGGCCGCGCAGCGCCGACGGCAAGGTCTTCGGAGCGTCCGGGGACAAGGAGTTCGCCGTCCATGCCACCAACTACCTGCGCGCGACCGCCGCGCGGTACCCGGACGACCCCGAGGTGCGGGAGCTGATCGGCGACCTGCTGGCCGGGAGTCCGCGGTTCGCCGAGTTGTGGGCGGCGCACGACGTCGCCGCCGAACCCACGTTGTGCAAGACGTTCGACCACCCGCTGGTCGGGTCGATCACGGTGAACTGCGACGCGCTCGCGATCCCGGACCGCGACCAGCAACTGATCCTCTACACCGCGACCCCGGGCTCTCCGTCGGAGGAGGCGCTGCGCCTGCTCGCGGTCATCGGCACCCAGGAGCTCAGCCCAGCGGCGGAGTGAGCAGCCCTGCGCATTCAGTCCTCGGACTGCTGAGTCTGTGCGGATATTCCTGTTGGAATAGTTGACGATCGCGCGGGAACTTGGACGCATGGCAACTGACACGAAGACCACTCGCCGGATCGGTAACGTCGAGGTGTCCGCGATCGGGCTCGGCGGGATGCCGATGTCGATCGAGGGACGACCCGACGAGGCGCGCTCGATCGCCACGATCCACGCCGCGCTCGACGCCGGGATCACGCTCATCGACACCGCCGACGCGTACCACCTGACCGCGACCGACGTCGGGCACAACGAATCGCTGATCGCCACGGCGCTGTCGTCGTACGGCGGCGACACCTCGCAGGTCCTGGTCGCCACCAAGGGCGGCCACCTGCGGCCGGGCGACGGCAGCTGGACCGTGGACGGGTCACCGGCATACCTGAAGCAGGCCGTGGAGGGTTCGCTGAAGCGGCTCGGGGTCGAGGCGATCGGGCTGTACCAGTTCCACCGGCCGGACCCGAAGACGCCGTACGCCGACTCGGTCGGCGCGATCCGGGACCTGCTGGACGCCGGGAAGATCCGGATGGCCGGCATCTCGAACGCGAACCCGGACCAGATCCGGGAGGCGCAGGAGATCCTCGGCGGCCGGCTGGTGTCGGTGCAGAACCAGTTCTCACCCGCCTTCCGGTCCAGCGAGCCCGAGCTCGAGCTGTGCGACTCGTTGGGGATCGCCTTCCTGCCGTGGTCGCCGCTCGGCGGCATCTCCAACTCCGAGGCGCTCGGCGATCGGCACCCGGTTTTCCACAGCCTCGCCACCGAGCTGGGCGTCTCGCCGCAGCGCCTGACGCTGGCGTGGATGCTGGCGAAGTCGCCGTACGTCATCCCGATCCCGGGCTCGAGCCGTCCGGAGACGATCCGCGACTCGTACGCCGCGGTCGAGCTCAGCCTCACCCCGGAGCAGGTGGCCACGCTCGACGCGGCCTGACGCTGGCCTGACCGCGGCCCAATTGCAACAAGTGGCAACTTGTCCACAGATTGCTTGACGACGCTCCGCGTCACCCGCTGCGACCGATAGGTTTGTTTGTAGTGCCACTCCGTGACCGCGGGGTGGCACTCAGCAGGCAATGAGGCGGCCGACTCGGGAGGCGTGTGTGGGGATCTGTGTTCGCTGTGGCAATCAGCGCGATCCAGCGGGGCAAACCTGCCCGCATTGCGGGCTGACCAGTGGGGCTGCCACCCCATCGGTCGCCCACGCACCATCGGTCGCGACTGCGCCGCCGGTAGCCGCTGCGCCTCCTGTCGCCGCTACGTTTCATGAGCAGGCGGGGCCGCCGGTGGCGTGGCAGCCGGCGTCGACCGCTGGTGCCGGACTCCAGGCACCGCCGGAGTCGACCAGGGCCAAGCTCGGCAGGCTGTTCGCCCGGCCGCCCGGGTATCACAGCTTCTTCTCCTGGGTGATCACCGGCATGCTGCGCAACCCACGTGGCCTGATCGGCGCGCTGATCGCCAGCTGGTTCAACCTGCCCGTCGCGATCATGCTCGGCGGAATCGGCATGGTCTCCGGCGGCGCGCTCGGGTACGTCGGCGGTGCGCTCGGCGGCAACCACACCGCGACTTCCTGGGTCCGCGACCTGCCGATCCTGGACACCCTGTTCGGCAGCGCCTTCCTGCAGGGCGGCGGCATCCTGGGTCTGCTGCTGGGGGCCGTGCTGGGCGCAATCGGTGGCTTCGTCGCCGGGTTGGTGCTGCCCTGGCTCGTGATGGGTGCGGTGAGCCCGGCGGACGGGATCGGTCGCTTCTTCGCCCAGCTCGTCGTCGCGTTCCTCTGCGGCTTCCTCTACACGGTCTACTCCATCGCCACCGAACACTGGTGGATCCGGATCGTCGACGGTGGCCGGCGGCCGTCGCGCCGCGAGCGCGAACTGATCGGACCGATCCTGGCGGACTGCGCGCAGCGGATGGGCCTGACCTCGCTGCCCACGCTGGTGATGGTCGACGACCGTGTCGCCAACGCAGCGGCGTACAGCCGGCACATCATCATCAACCGCGGCTTCCTGGACATGTTCGAGTACGAGGCGGAGCCGCTGGCCGGAGTGATCTGCCACGAGCTGACGCACTGGCGCAACGCGGACTCCGTCTCCAGCTACTTCATCCGCGGCGTCGCCTTGCAGCTCTACATCGCCTACAACGTCTGCACGTTCCTGCTGCGCTGGACGCGGGGGATCCTGACCTTCCTCGTCTGGTTCATCACCTGGCCGATCCTGTTCGCGATCCGGTACTTCGTGATGCCGCTGCAGATGGCAGGCGTCCAGGCCGCGGAGTACCAGGCCGACCAGGGCGCGGTGTTCGCGGGCCAGCGGGACGGGATCCGCAAGGTGCTCGCGAAGCTCCGGGAGAGCTTCGACGGCGCCCGGAACGGATGGGACATGTCGATCCTGACCTCGCACCCGCCGAACGAGCTCCGGCTCGAGATGATCGAGGAGCCCGGCGGCCAGTACCCGTTGCCGGACGCCGACCGGCCGGACGTGCCAACGCCGGTGATCATCACCAGCTCGCTGGTGCGGGACTGATCGCCGGATGAGCGAGGCATGGCCGCAGATCCCGCCGTTCGGTGTCGAGCCGCGCCGGCAGGTCTTCCTCGGCTGGGACGCACGCGGCGGCTACAAACGCTGCTGGAGCGCGCCGGAGGACTCGGTCGGCATCGTCGGCCCACCGCGGTACGGGAAGACCTCCGGGCTGATCGTGCCGTCGGTGCTGTGGTGGGAGGGCCCGCTCGTCTGTACGTCGACGCGCGGCGACATCCTCGCGTTCACGGGCGATCGCCGACGCGCGCTGGCTGCGCCGTACGGCGGATCCGTCAAGGTCTACGACCCGTTCGGCAGCGAGTATCCCGAGCTGTCGATGAAGTGGTCACCGTTGGCGGACTGTGAGGATCCGTCGGTCTGCTATCGGCGGGTGTCCGCGATGACCGCGGTCGCCGGTCAAGGGGTGCAGGACGGGGATCACTGGCGAGGCGGTGCGGCGGCGATTCTGCGCGCGTACTTCCATGCCGCAGCGCTCGAGGGTCTACCGGTCTCCGTCGTACGGCGTTGGCTCACGGCGCAGGAGACCCGCGATCCCACGGCGATCCTGCGGTTGTCGTCCAGCCCGGGCGCGATGTGGGCCGACGACCTGGACGCAGTCAAGCTGCTCGGTGATCGCGAGCGCGGCAGCTTCTACTCTGTCGCACGGAACACGCTCGAGGCGACGTCCGAGCCGACCGTGCTGGCGTCGTGCTCGTCCAACGAGCTGGACATCGACGAGTTCCTGGACAGCCGGTCGTCGCTGTTCATCATCGGACCGTCCCACCAACAGCAGGCGATCGCGCCGCTGATGGCTGGCTTGGTCGACAGCATCGCCCAGCGTGCTTCGGAGCTCGCCGCCAAGCGCGGCGGCCGGCTCGACCCGCCGCTCATGCTGGCGCTGGACGAGGTCGCCAACATCGCGCCACTGCAGAGCCTGCCGTCCCTGGTCAGCGAGGGCGGCGGTCGCGGCATCGTCACGCTGTGGGCCACGCAGAGCCTCGCGCAACTCCGCGACCGGTACGGCGTCGAGAAGCAGGCGGCAATCCTGGCCGCGACGACCGCCAAGCTGATCTTCGGCGGCATGTCGAACGGCGAAGACCTGCACAACATCTCCTCCTGGGCCGGCGAAGAACGCCAAACCATGACGAGCACTCAGCTCGGCCCGCAAGGCATCGCCTCCCCCGCCACTACCGGCGCGGTAGGAGTAGGCGCCGCGATCGCCAGCCAGGGCCACACCATCAGCAGCATGTTCCGCCCCGCCCTCCCGATCAACGCCATCCAGATGCTGCCCCCCTTCCACGCCTGGCTCTTCTGGCGCAGTGAACCCCCCTTCCAGGTAGAAGCCCGCCCCGCCGGCGCCATCCAAGAATTCACCCACCTCAAAGGCTTCACCCCATGACCTACGAGTACCTAGCAGAAATCTTCGAACCCGCCGGCGAGTCAGCCGAGGCCCTCCAGGCAGATCCCCAACGCTTCGCCAACTACTGGGTCCAGCACCTGAGCCCAGCCAAGGGCGACCTCCACGAGGAGACCCGGGTCTACCGCCTACTACCCAGTCCCGAGCACCTCGTCGAGCAAGTCTTCGGCCGCAACAACGAATGGATTCCCACGGAGACCATTAGAGACATCGAGGTCGGCGGCCCACACGACCTCCCCGACCTCGAACCCATCGACGCCGCGACCGCCGAACGCCTGATCCAGGAGACCCGAGGCATCTCCGGGGCCACTGACTTGAGCATCGAATTGACCCGCACGAAGGGATCTGACACATGAGCGACGACTACGAGTACCTCGCCAGGGTTTCCAAGGCCGGGAAGGAATCCGTGGACCGCCCGAGCGGTCTGTGGCGGCGGCGCGGCGACGAGCTCGAGTACTGGTCGATCGTCGACAGGTCGTGGCATCCGCGGGGTGACGTCTATGTCCCGCATCCGGATCTGCTGGTGCCGATCTCTGCCGAGCAGGCTCAGGTTCTGATGGGGGATCGTCAGCGGTTCGCCAGGTACTGGGTCGAGCGGCTGAGGCCGGTGCAGGGGGACCTGGGCGAAGACACCCTGGTGTACCGGCAACTCCTGAGTCCTGAGGGCGACGTCGACGAGGGCTTCGGCCGCGACAACACCTGGGTCGAAACCCAGACCATCAGAGACTTCCAGGCCGCCGGCCCGCACGACCACCCCGACCTCGAACCCATCGCCCACGAAACCGCCGAACGGCTGATCCAGGAGACCCGCGGAATCACCGGAGCCACCGAGCTGTGAGTCCTGGACTTTGGCGGGGCAAGGGACACGAGGATCAGCTGCGTCTCGATGCCAATGCGAACAAGGCGGTCGAGGACGCCCACCAACTCGCTGTCGATCGCCGCGCGCACCTCGACGAGGCACTGGAGGAGGCTCGGCGGGCGACCGCGCGGTACAACAGCAACCTCGAAGGCCTCGAGTACTCGCTGAAGAGTCTCAACTCGTTCCGGAGCAAGGTCGCCCGGCGCCAAGCCATGATCACCGCGCACGCGGCGGCGTACTCCACCAACGATCTCAACCGCTACACCGTGACGTTTCCGCGGGAGCAGTACACCGACGGTGTGCTCGCGTGCTACGAGAACCTGCGGGCGCAAGGTTTTGTGAAGGTCAAGGACCGGAACAGCTGGGACACGCCGGACTACCGCGGTATCAACTCGACCTGGGCGATCGTCGGGCCGGACGGACTCGCGACGCATCTGTTCGAGGTGCAGTTCCACACGCCGGAGAGTTTTGAGGTCAAGGACAAGCACAACCACTTGTTGTACGAGCTGGACCGTGCCGACAAGTCCGCGAACAGGGACCGCAAGCTCGCGATCCGCCACCTGCAGGCCGAGCGGTACGGCGACCTGGAGTCGCCTCCCGGGCATGAGCGGATCCGTACGCCGGAGCCCGCCGAAACCCTCGATCCGGTAAGCCAGGAGAGCATCGACCGAGTCCTGGAAGAAGAGGAAGAACTCCACCGCCAAAAAGCCGCCGAGACCCAAGCAGCCGCAAACCAAGAACCCGAACGCGAACCCGAAGACCCCGAAAACAAGCGCCCAGACCCCGACGCCGACGCGGACGCGGATGAGGACGCTGATGAGGAGGTCGCTGCGGACGCCGACGCTAACGCTCACGCCGAGGCGGATGCGGACGCCGACGCTAACGCTCACGCCGACGCGGACGCGGACGCCGACGCGGACGCGGACGCCGACGCCGACGCCGACCCTGACGCTGAGGCTGACGCTGATGCCGACGCTGATGCCGACGCCGACGCGGACGCTGAGGCTGAGGCGGACGCGGACGCTGAGGCTGAGGCCGACGCCGACGCGGACGCGGACGCTGAGGCTGAGGCCGACGCGGACGCTGAGGCTGACGCGGACGCTGAGGCTGACGCGGACGCTGAGGCTGACGCGGACGCTGAGGCTGACGCGGACGCTGAGGCTGACGCGGACGCTGAGGCTGGCGCGGACGCCGATGCCGACGCAGATGCGGATGCTGAGGCCGATGCGGATGCTGAGGCTGAGGCTGAGGCTGACGCTGAGGCTGACGCTGACGCGGACGCCGATGCCGACGCCGACGCCGACGCCGATGCTGAGGCCGATGCGGATGCCGACGCTGAGGCTGACGCGGATGCGGACGCGGATGCCGACGCCGATGCTGACGCCGACGCGGATGCGGACGCGGATGCGGACGCGGATGCGGATGCGGACGCGGATGCGGACGCGGATGCGGACGCCGACGCCGACGCCGACGCGGACGCCGACGCGGATGAGGAGATCGATGCTGATGCGGACGCGGACGTTGACGCTGACGCTGACGCTGAGGCCAACGCTGAGGCAGACGCAGACGCAGACCCGGACGCTGATGCGGATGCGGATGCGGACGCTGAGGCGGATGCCGACGCCGAGCCCGAGCCCGAGGCGGACGTCGATGCCGAGGCCGACTCGGATGTGGAGTCTGGGGCTGATGCTGAGGTTGGTGCTGAGGCCGACGCGGAGGGTGAGGCGGACGCGGAGGTTGAGGGTGGTGGGAGTTATGAGGAGCAGGCTGCTGTTGATGATGAGCGGGTGGCGGGGGCTATGGGGAGTGAAGAGGGTGGGGGTTATGAGGAGGCTGGAGGTTACGAGGGTGATTACGAGAGTTCGGCTGATGACGATCTGGGGAGGGAGTGAGGATGGCTGCGCCGCCGTGGGTTTGGGATGGGTTGGGTGAGGAGGTTCGGGGGCAGGCCTGGGACGGGTTGGCCGGGTGGGTGGAGTGGCTCGAGGAGGCTTATGCGCCTTGGGTTCTGCTGCCTGCCTGCTGGCCTGTGCACGAGGGGTTGCGGACCGAGCTGACGATGTTCTGGTACTGGCATCGGTGGGTCATGTCGTCCGCTGTGAATCCGATCGACGGTGTCCGCTGGCACAACGAGCTGCGACGCTCCGCGAGTGCCTGGAAGGAGCTGTCCACCTGCCGGCACGAGCCGCCTGTTGCCCACCACAACCAAATCCTGGCGGCCCGGAAAGCCAAGCGCGACGACTACCTCTCCCAGGTACGCGGTCCGGCAGTCCACGACGAAGTACGCAGTACCCCAGCAGCACCAACCGACTGAGTACACCGCCCCAAGGAGATCTGACGGTGCAGACCATGCAGCCCGCTCGACCTGCCAGTCCATTTGTCGAGCCGTGGAAGGCTTCGCCGCGGACGACCCTGATCACCGCGCTGGTGATCGGAGTGATCGTCGTCATCAGCGCCGCGAGTTTCGTGGTGCAACGGCTGTGGTTCACGCCGGACTCCGTCGTCAGCGGGTACTTCGCCGCGCTGGCCGATCGCGACGCGCAGCAGGCACAGACGTACGGCGGTGCCGACGTGCCGGCCGGATTGATCAGCTCGGACAAGTACGTCCCGCCGAGCAAGGTCACGATCGACAAGATCGACGGTAAGAGCGACGACCGGACCGCCAAGGTCAGCTTCCTCATCGGGGACAACAAGCTGAGCGGCGAGGTCAAACTACAGCGCAAGAGCGAGCTGACCTGGGGACTGTTCCGCGGATGGGAGCTCACCGGCGACCGGCCGGCGATCGACATCACCACCACGGCCCCCGTCGCCGTACAGGTCAACGGCCAGACGGTGAACGCCGAAGAGGGCGACGCGTCCCGGCACCTCGAGGTCTTCCCGGGCAGGTACGTCGTAGGCCTGGCGGACAACCCCCTGATCGAGAGCGACCCCGTCACCATCGACGCGGGTTTCGGTGACAGCACCGCCGAGCTGACCCCGCGAATCAAGGCGGACGCCAAGGCCGAGGTCGACGCGCAGGTCAAGGCGTACCTGAAGGGCTGCCTGACCGCCGCGACCAAGCCGGACAGCAAGTGCCCGTTCTCGATCAACTACGACGTCACCCGCCCGGCCTGGCGGATCGACAAGTACCCCGCGATGGAGCTCCGCCTCGCCGACGACGGCAACGTGGTCGCCGAGTCCACCACCGACGGCCAAGCGACGCTCACCGGCCTCGGGTACGGCGGTACTCCAGTCAACGAGCCGTCCTCGTTCACGCTGGCCGGCACGGTCACCGTCGAGCAGGGCGCGATCAAGTTCACGCCGCAATCATGAGCCGACCAGGGATCAGCTCCCGCAAGCTCGCGGGGCTCGCGTTCGCCGCCAACCTCGTCCTGTGCGGACTGATCGGCACCAGCCTGCTCCTGCTGCGCACTCCGGACGACCACGCCACCGCGGCCCCACCGAAGCCAACGAGCGCACCGACCACCCCCGCGCAGACCACACCACAGACACCGTCCACAACCCCCAGCGACTCCAAGCCCTCCAACACTCCGCCGAGCTCAACGCCTCCACAGCAGAACGCGTCCAAGGACGTGTCCGGCCCCGGCGGCATCACCACCAAGATCCCCGCCACCTGGCCGGCCAAGGTCCGCTCGACCGGAACGGACGCCCAGGCAACCAACCCGACCCAACCCACGAGCTTCCTCCGGTACGGCGGTTCGCCCGCTCCCGGCCAGCCGCTGATCGACCTCATGCGCACCACCGAGCGCAGCTTCAGCACGAAGTACCCCGGCTACCAACTCATCGGCCTCACGCCCGGCACCTGGCGTACGCACGAATCGGTCAGCTGGACGTTCGAATTCGACACCGCCGATGGCCGCAAGCACGTCGAGTCCGTGTACTGGCGGGCCGGCAGCACCGACTACGTCCTGTATGCCTCGTCCCTGCTCACGAACTGGCCGGCCATGAAGGCCATCTACACAACCGCCTACAACAGCACCAACCCCTGAGGACGTGACCCCCATGGACCCGGAAGTCGACCGCCTGTACCGGGAGCTGCAGGCACGCCCGGACGACAATGAGCTCCGCACCCGCCTGGCCTGGGCCATCCGGCGGATGACCGAGGCCTCGCTCGCCGTCACGACCAGCCAGGTCCGGCTGATCGCGAGCGATCGCCAACGTCAGCTCGCGCGCCAGGCGATCGCGCAGATCGTCGAGCTCGCGCCGTGGGACAGCGAGCTCCACGCCTTCACGACCGGCCTGTCCGCCGAGGTCGAGCAGGCTGATCGCTGGGTCTGGCAGAACCGTCCGGCGGCGCTCGCCCTGGCGATCTGCGTCGTACTCACCGGCCTCGGCCTGGCGGTGACCGGCGGCCTCACCGGCGACGTCACACTGCTCGTAACTGCAGCGGTCATCAGCAGCGCCGCGCTGGCCGGCATCGTGCTCGCCTTCCGCCGGCAGAGCTGGCAGGTCACCGCCCGCTCAGCCCAATCCGTGATCGAGTACTCCGGCATCTAGCAACCCGACGTACCTGGACACCCGTTCCGGTCCATGCCACAACGCCGGGCATAACCAGGCTCCGATGGTGGTTTAATAGTTAACTACCTACTGAGGAGGACGGATGCAGTTC
The DNA here is from genome assembly GCF_040638345.1 of Kribbella sp. NPDC026611. Classification (NCBI taxonomy): domain Bacteria; kingdom Bacillati; phylum Actinomycetota; class Actinomycetes; order Propionibacteriales; family Kribbellaceae; genus Kribbella; species Kribbella sp. NPDC026611. Next base: position 242,852 of record NZ_JBEZYC010000003.1, on the reverse strand, counting down.
GGGGTGTTCAGCGTCGGTGACGTCACCGAGGACCCGACCACGGGCAGAACCGTGAGCGAGGGCGAGCGGATCAAGGCGATGGTGCGGATCGCGACCAAGGCCGAAGAGGTCGGGCTGGACGTGTTCGCACAGGGTGAGCACCACAACCCGCCGTTCGTCCCGTCGTCGCCAACCACGCAGCTGGGGTTCGTGGCCGCGCAGACGTCCAAGATCATCCTGTCCACCGCGACTACGTTGATCACCACCAACGACCCGGTGAAGATCGCCGAGGACTACGCGATGCTGCAGCACCTGGCCGACGGCCGGGTCGACCTGATGATGGGCCGCGGCAACACCGGCCCGGTCTACCCGTGGTTCGGCGAGGACATCCGCAACGGCATCGCGCTCGCGGTCGAGAAGTACGCCCTGCTGCGCCGGCTCTGGCGCGAGGACGTCGTCGACTGGGAGGGCAAGTTCCGGACGCCGCTCCAGGGCTTCACCGCGACCCCGCGGCCGCTCGACGGCGTACCGCCGTTCGTCTGGCACGGCTCGATCCGGTCCCCCGAGATCGCCGAGCAGGCGGCGTACTACGGCGACGGCTTCTTCCACAACAACATCTTCTGGCCGCTCACCCACACCCAGCGGATGATCCAGCTCTACCGCAGCCGGTTCGAGCACTACGGCCACGGCGCCGCGGACCAGGCGATCGTCGGTGTCGGCGGGCAGGTCTTCATGCGGAAGAACTCGCAGGACGCGATCCGCGAGTTCCGTCCGTACTTCGACAACGCGCCGGTCTACGGCCACGGCCCTTCGCTCGAGGACTTCAGCCGCGAGACGCCGCTGACCGTCGGCAGCCCGCAAGAGGTGATCGAGCGGACCCTGAGCTTCCGCGAGTACTTCGGTGACTACCAGCGGCAGCTGTTCCTGATCGACCACGCCGGCCTGCCGCTGAAAACCGTGCTCGAGCAGCTCGACATCCTCGGCGAGGAGGTCGTTCCGGTGCTCCGCAAGGAGTTCGCGGCCCTCAAGCCGGCCCACGTGCCGGACGCGCCGACGCATGCTTCACTGAAGGTCGCCGCCGAGCGTGCCCGCGACCTGGAGACGATCAAGGAACCGGCTGAGGAGTCGACCCGATGAACGACAAGGTGATCGCCGTCGTGACGGCCGGGCTGACGACGCCGTCGTCGTCCCGGCTGCTCGCCGACCAGCTGGCCACCGCGGTCCAGGACGAGCTGTCCGGCCGCGGGCTCGGCTCGCGGGTCGAGCTGATCGAGGTCCGCGACCACGCCCGCGACCTGACCAACAACCTGCTCACCGGCTTCCCGACCGCCGAGCTGCAGAAGGTCTTGGACACGGTCACCGCCGCCGACGCCCTGGTCGTGGTGAGCCCGACGTTCAGCGCGTCGTACTCCGGCCTGTTCAAGATGTTCTTCGACGTCCTCGACGACCAGGCGCTGGCCGGCAAGCCGGTCCTGCTCGGCGCGACCGGTGGCACCGAGCGGCACTCGCTGGTCCTCGACTTCGCGCTGCGCCCGTTGTTCGCCTACCTGAAGGCGCTCCCGGTCGCGACCGGTGTGTACGCCGCCTCGACCGATTGGGGACCGGGCGCCGCCAAGCTCCACTCCCGAATCGCGCAGGCAGCGAGCGAGATCGGCGCCGCCCTGCAGCACGAGACACCGACGAAGGCGGATCCGTTCGACAACCCGACCCCGTTCGAGGATCTGCTGAACGGTTAGGCCGTGTCGATCAGCGGGGCGATTCCGTCCAGGATGCGGCCCAGGCCGAACGTCAGGGCGTGCGACGGGTCGATGATCGACTGGAAGTGCTCGCCGACCGCGGTGCCGACCCGGCCCGCGGTCGGGAACTGCTGAGCGCTACCGGCCATCACGGTCGCGAGCGTCGGCGCGATCTGCCGCCACCACTCCTCGTCGCTCAGTCCTGAGTCCCGTTGCAGCCGGACCTGCTCAGCTCCGGCGCGCGCGGTGCCTTGGACATGAGTCAGGACCAGCGCGAGGGCCGAGTCCATCTCGACGTCGGTCAGCCCGAGACCGTCGAGCGGCCGCAGCTCGGCCTCGTACTTCAGCGTGATGTTCGGCCCCAGCGCCGTTCGCATCGTCGGCACCTCGTGGATCCACGGATGCGCGGTCAGCACGTCCCAGTTGCGGTGCGCGATGAACTCGAGCGCCCCCCGCCAGCCGCCCGGTTGCCGGGCCGGCTCGTCGACGTCGGCGTACAGGTCGCCGTACACCCGGTCGAACATCAGGTCGGTCAGCTCGCCCTTGCCCGGGACGTGCGTGTAGAGCGACATGGTCCCGGCCTTGAGCCGCTCGGCGACGGTTCGCATCGAGAGCGCTTCGAGTCCGGAGACGTCGGCCAGCTCGACGGCCGCGTCGACGATCGCGCGCACGGTCAGCCCGGAGCGGCCAGGCTTGCTGTGGCTCCCCCAGAGCAGCGCCAGACTGCGCGCCGGGTCCGGCGCAGCCGCCTTCCTTCCCGCCAACGGAACCTTCTTCCACACCTTGTCGTTGTCCGCATCGTACCTGAGCCGTACAATGTACGGTACAGTCTACGACTCAACGACGGAAAGGTGGGTCAGTGACGGAGCGAGTGATCGAGGCCGCCGGCGTACGGAAGAACTACCAGGGCGGTGCCGAGGGTGCGGGGCTGAACGGCTTCGACCTGGAGGTCACGGCCGGCACGGTGACGGGTCTGCTCGGCCCGAACGGTGCCGGCAAGACGACAGCGGTGCGGATCCTCTCCACCCTGCTGGAGTTGGATTCCGGGACGGCGACGATCGCGGGGTACGACGTCCGCCGGCAAGGAGCCGAGGTACGGCGGCGGATCGGCCTGGTCGGGCAGTACGCCGCCGTCGACGAAGTACTCACCGGGCGGCAGAACCTGGTGATGTTCGGGCGGTTGAACCATTTGGGCCGGGCGACGGCGGTCCGGCGGGCGGACGAGCTGTTGGAACGCTTCAGCCTCACCGAGGCGGCCGGACAGGCGGTCAGCAAGTACTCCGGCGGCATGCGCCGACGGCTGGACCTCGCCGCTAGTTTGATCGTTTCACCGCGGGTGCTGTTCGTGGACGAGCCGACGACCGGCCTGGACCCGGCTGGGCGGATCGAGGTGTGGAGCGCCATCCGCCAGTTGGTCGACGGCGGGACGACGGTGCTGCTGACCACGCAGTACCTCGAGGAGGCGGATCAGTTGGCGAACCGGATCTCGATGCTCAAGGACGGGAAGGTGGTCGCCGAGGGGACGCCGGACGCGTTGAAGACGCAACTTGGCTCGGATTGGCTCGACCTGGTGCTCACCGATCCCGCCGACGTACCGCGGGTGGTCGAGCTGGCGAAACCGCTGGCGGACGGGGAGCTCCGCGTCACCGACGGACGGATCAGCGTGCCGGTGAAGGACCGCACCCGGGCGCTGGTGGTGATGGCCAACTCGTTGCATGAGGCAAATATCGAGCCGGCGGACATCACCTTGCGCAGACCGACGCTGGACGAGGTCTTCCTGCACCTGACCGGATCGGGGGTGGCGGCGTGAACAGCCTCGGATGGGCGCTCGCGGACAGCTGGACGATCGCGCGCCGGACGATCGCGCACTGGCGGATGCAGCCCGGGCTGATCGTGTTCACCTGGTTCTTCCCGGTGCTGATGCTGCTGATGTTCGGCGAGCTGCTCGGCGGCGCGATGGAATCGTCAGCCGATTCGTACTACGAGCTCCTCGTGCCCGGCATCTTCGCACTGGCGATGCTGTTCGGGCTCGAGGGCACGATGACCGCAGTCACCACGGATGTCTCGAAGGGCGTGACGGACCGGTTCCGCTCGCTGCCGATGAGCTCGGCGGCGGTGGTGCTCGGGCGGTGCATCGCGGACATGCTCGATTCGCTGGTCACCCTGACCGTGCTGGTCGCGACCGGGCTGCTGCTCGGCTGGCGCTGGCACGAGGGCCTGCCCTCGGCGTTGGCTGCCTTCGGCCTGCTGCTCCTGCTGAGGTTCGCACTGCTCTGGGTCGGAATCTTCATCGGTCTGACCGTGAAGAACGCGCAGAGCGTGACAATGGTCCAGGTGCTGGTCTGGCCGATCGGCTTCCTGTCCAGCTCGTTCGTCGCGACGTCCACGATGCCGGCCTGGCTCGGCACCATCGCGCAGTGGAATCCCTTGTCCGCAACGGCAACCGCGTCCCGCGAGCTCTTCGGCAACCCCGATCCCTCGGCCACCGCCACCTGGATCGGCACCCACGCCGAAACCGCCGCGATCCTCGCCCCGATCCTCCTGATCGCGGTCTTCCTTCCCCTCTCCGCCCACCGGTACCGCACACTCTCGCGCTAGCTGGGTAACGGGAGGGCATGGACCTCCATGACGGAAAGGCCCGGCGAGCGGCCTGGCGCCTGGTGCACGCAATCGAGCGCCTACTAGGTCCGCCTGCCGCCCGCCGGGCCGCCCACGCCATCTGCGCGTCGGAAGACGTTCACCGGGTCGCGCTCCGCGTCTCTCCTCGCGTCGCCGGAGAAAACCCACGGCTGACGAAGATCCCGCTGGCGTGGGCGACGACGGTCGACGTACGGCGCCAAGGCCTGAAGCTCCGACTCGACCTGCGGGACAACCTGCAGGCGATCCTGTACTACGCCGGCCGCTACGAGCCCGCGGTACATCAGTTCCTGCGCGCCGAGCTGCGGCCGGGCGACGTCGTCCTCGACGTCGGTGCGAACATCGGCGTGCATGCCCTGGCCGCCGCGCAACGGCTGAAGCAGCTCGGCGGTGGGCGGGCGATCGCGTTCGAGCCGGCCGCCGACAGCGTCGAGAAGCTGCAGGCAGCCGCCAAGCGGAACCACCTCGAGGTGGAGATCGTGCCGGCGGCGCTCGGCGAGCGAGCGGAGTACGCCGGACTGCACGCGGACAACAGGTACGACATCAAGGATGCCGGCGTGCGCTCGTTGTACGGCGACGGCGAAACGGTTCAGCAGGTCGAGGTGATCCGGCTCGATGAATGGGCCCAGGATCTCGACCGGTTGGACATCGTGAAGCTCGACATCGAAGGCAGCGAGCTCGCCGCGCTCTCCGGCGCCGCCCGGACGATTGAAAGGTTGCAACCGCGCGCCCTGCTGGTCGAAGACAAGCGGAGCGAGTCGAGCGCGCGGCTGCACGCCTTACTGCACGAGCTGAACTACCGGCCGACCGGCGAGGTCCTGGACCACAACGCGGTCTTCCGGCCGGTCGTCACGGGGTGAGCTGACCGCCGTTGACCTCGATAATCTGCCCGGTGACGTACGAGGACATCCGGTCCGAGGCGAGGTAGAGGATGGTGCCGACACACTCGTGCGGCGTACCGGTGCGGCCCATCGGGATGCCGGCGACCATGGTCTGCATCTGCGCGTCGCCGGTGTGCCGCTCGTGGAACGGGGTCTTGATCACGCCGGGGGCGATCGCGTTCACCCGGATGCCGTCCGGCGCGAGCTCCTTCGCCAGACCGCGGGTGAACGTGCTGACCGCACCCTTGCTGGTCGCGTAGATGACCGACCCGCCCGCACCACCGGTCCGGCCGGCGATCGAGGTGACGTTGATGATCGATCCACCACCCTGGCCCTTGAACACCGGCACGATCCGCCGGCTGAGCGCGAACACCGAGGTCAGGTTCACGTCCATGATCCGGTGGAACTCGTCGTCGGGTACGTCGGCCACCGCGGACCGGCTGACCAGATCACCGGCGTTGTTGACCAGTACGTCGATCCGCCCGTGCCGCGCGAGGACCTCGTCGATGAACGCGTCCGCCGCCTTCGGATCGGCGAGGTCCGCCTGGTGCAGGGACGCCGTACCGCCGGCCGTCTGCACCGCCCCCACGGTGTGCTTCGCACCCTCCTCGTTGCGGTGGTAGTGCAGCGCGACCGTCGCCCCGGTCTCGGCGAAACCGACCGCCGCCGCGGCCCCGATCCCACTACTCGCCCCCGTCACCACAACGACCTGATCCGTGAAGTCCAGATATCCCATGCCCCCATCCTGCCCGACTCACCACGGCAGCGACCTCACACTGTGCGGCTCCTCGCTCAGGGTTACCGATGATCGGGGCGGGGTAGATTCGATGGATGGGATACGTGCTCGGGCAGCTGGGGCTCCGGCGGTGGCGTACGGCCGACGCATTGCGACTCGCCGCGGCGCACCGGGATCCCGACATGGAGACGCGGAACGGCATCGTCGACCGGGCCTCGGCGGTGGACTGGATCGGCCGGGTCGCGGACCTCGACAACGGGCACGTGTACGCCGTCGCGGACGCCGACGACCACCCCATCGGCTGCGTGGCGGTGACGAACATCGACCGGCACCGGGTCGGCTGGACGTGGTACTGGACGCTCGCCGAGGTCCGCGGACAGGGCGTCGCCCGGGACGCGCTGCGGGCGCTGGCCGGTTGGGCCCATCACGATGCGGGCCTCTACCGGCTCGAGCTCGGGCATCGGCTGAACAACGTCGCGTCCTGCGCGGTCGCCGGGTCAGCCGGCTTCCTCTACGAGGGCACCGAGCGGCAGCGGCTGATGTACGACGGCGCCCGGCACGACGTCGAGCGCCACGCGCGCCTCGCCTGCGATCCCCTCACTCCGCCAGACCGAGCGGTCTCCATCTCAGCCTGACGACCTCACAGCATGAGCTTGGGGTGCCGGTTGACGTCTTTGTAGAGCAGGTACCGGAAGCGGCCGGGACCGCCCGCGTAGCAGGCCTGCGGGCAGAACGCGCGCAGCCAGAGGAAGTCGCCCTCCTGCACCTCGACCCAGTCCTTGTTCAGCAGGTAGACGGCCTTGCCTTCGAGGATGTAGATCCCGTGCTCCATCACGTGCGTCTCCGGGAACGGGATCACCCCGCCCGGCTCGAACGTGACGATGTTGACGTGCATGTCGTGCCGGACGTCGTCCGGGTCGACGAACCGTTGGGTCTTCCAACGACCGTCGGTATCCGGCATCTCGCGGCCCTCGACGTCGTTCTCGTTGGTGACCAGGGCATCGGGTACGTCGATACCGTCGACGCGCTCGTACGCCTTGCGGACCAGGTGGAACGTGGCGTTCGCGGCACTCGTGTTGCGGACGGTCCAGTCGCCGCCAGGCGGCAGGTACGCGTACCCGCCGGGCGTCAGGTCGTGCTTGTCACCCGCGACCGTCAGCGTGAGGTTGCCGTCGACAACGAACAGCACGACCTCGGCGGCCGGGTCGGTCTCCGGCCTGTCGCTGCCGCCACCCGGCGCGACCTCGACGATGTACTGCGCGAACGTCTCCGCGAAGCCGGACAGCGGCCGGGCGAGCACCCACAGCCTGGTGTCGTCCCAGAACGGGAGCCGGCTGGTGACGATGTCGCGCATCGTGCCGCGGGGCAGGACGGCGTACGACTCGGTGAAGACCGCGCGGTCGGTGGTGAGGTCGGTCTGCGGCGGCAGGCCGCCCTTCGGAGCGTAGTAGCTCATCGTCGTTCTCCTCGGGTGAGCAGGCGGCCGCGGGGGTCGGCGTCGGTGTCGACGGGTACGCCGCGGAGCCAGGTGCCGCGGACGACCCCGTCGAGGGTGCGTCCGTCGTACGGCGTGATCGCGTTCTTGTGCTGGAGTTTCGTCGCGTCGACGACGAAGGTTTCGTCGGGGGCGAGCACGCAGAGGTCGGCGTCGTACCCGACCTCGATGCGGCCCTTGGTGCGCAGACCGGTCTGGGCGGCCGGGGCGGACGCCATCCAGCGGGTGACGTCGGCGAGGGTGAAGCCGCGGCGGCGAGCCTCGGTCCAGACCGCGGAGAGGCCGAGCTGGAGGGAGGCGATGCCGCCCCAGGCGGTGCCGAAGTCGCCGGTGTCGAGGTGCTTGAGGTCGATCGTCGACGGCGAGTGGTCGGACACGACGAGATCGATGATGCCGTCGCGGAGGCCGTCCCAGAGTTCGTCGCGGTTGGCGGCCTCGCGGATCGGCGGGCAGCACTTGTACTGCGTGGCGCCGTCGGGGATCTCCTCGGCGGTGAAGGTCAGGTAGTGCGGGCAGGTCTCGGCGGTGATCCGAACGCCGTCGGCTTTCGCGTCGGCGATCAGCGGGAGGACGTCGGCGGAGGAGACGTGCAGGATGTGGACGCGGCAGTTGGTGCGTTGGGCCAGCTCGATGACGTCGGCAACGGCTTTGTTCTCCGCCGCGCGCGGGCGGGAACGCAGGAAGCCCTGGTAGCTGGTGCCGTTGGCCGCGTCGATGTGGTGGGCGTCCTCGGCGTGCACGATCAGGAGCCCGTCGAAGGTGGCGATCTCCTTCATCGCCGCCTCGAGCTCGGCGGGGTCGAGGGGTGGGAACTCATCGACGCCGGAGTGCAGGAGGAAGCATTTGAAGCCGAAGCCGCCGGCTTCGTGGAGCGGGCGGAGGTCCGCGACGTTGCCCGGGATCGCGCCGCCCCAGAAGCCGACATCGACGTACGCCTGGGTCTCGGCGGTCTTCCGCTTGAGCCTCAGGGCCGGTACGTCGCAGGTCGGCGGGATGCTGTTGAGCGGCATGTCGACGATCGTCGTGACACCGCCGGCGGCCGCCGCTTTGGTGGCGGAGGTGAAGCCTTCCCACTCGGTGCGACCGGGGTCGTTGACGTGCACGTGGCTGTCGACGAGACCAGGCAGAAGTACCTCGTCGGCTCCGAGGGTGATCGTATCGGTCGCGGCGAGGTCGGCGTCGTACGGCGCGATCGCGACGATCCGGCCGTCGCGCACGCCAACTGCGCCCGCCTGCACACCCGCTACCGTGACGACCTGCCGACTCCGAATCACGAGGTCCAGCACGCTCATGCCATACCCCTCTCGGTTCCTGTCATCGTAGGTGCTCTTTCGCGATCCGCTCCCCAACCGCCTGCAGCAGGGGAATCGGCTCTGCAATACATCTCTGCAGGTCAGGCTGCAGCTCGTTGAGTGAGTAAGCCGCCCGCACCCCGGCGGCTGTCAGCTGCTCTGGCAGCAACCGGTTGATTCCACAGACTGCCACCAGAGGCACCCCGGACGCTCGCGCCGCAGCAGCTACCCCCGCAACCGCCTTGCCGTGCAGAGTCTGCTCGTCCAGGGCGCCTTCCCCGGTGATCACCAGATCTGCGCCGGACAGCTGCTCACGGAATCGGACCATGTCCAGGACCAAGTCGATGCCGGGCCTCAGTTCGGCTTTCAGCAAGGCGAGGGCAGCAAAACCCACACCTCCAGCGGCACCCGCGCCCGGAGTGTCCCGCAGGTCTTGTCCTGTCTGCTCGGCGACCTGCTCGGCCCACGCGGTAAGCCGCCGGTCGAGCTCGGCCACCTGCTCGGCGGTGGCGCCTTTCTGCGGACCGTACACAGCTGCCGCACCACGTGGTCCGGTCAGTGGGTTGTCTACATCGCACGCAACAATGACGCGCACACCTGCCAACTGCTCGCCCACCTGCACCAGCGATTGCTCCGACGGTTCAATGCCGTAGGCCCCGCCCGCCAGAGCCTGTACGAGCCCGGTGCCTCCGTCGGTTGACGCACTGCCGCCGATGGCTAGGATCACGCGGGTGCAGCCCGCGTCGAGAGCGGCGGCCATCACCTGACCCATCCCGTAGGACGTTGCCGCCATGGGTTCTGGAACGCCGCCAGGCAGTCGCACCAAGCCGCAAACGTCCGCGAGCTCGACCACCGCAATGTCGCCCAACCGCGCGTAACCGGTGGAGACAGGCCGCCCGGTGGGGCCGGACGCGACCACAGGCACCAGTTGATAGCCAGCGGCAACGGCAGCCGCCAGCGTCCCGTCGCCTCCGTCCGCCACCGGGACGGAGGCGACCGTCGCCGCGGAGTGGACTCGCCCCACCCCGGCGGCGACCGCGGCTGCTACCTCCGCGCTCGTCAGGCTTCCTTTGAACTTGTCGGAGGCAACAACCACGCGCACCATCAGTCGAGCAGCGCCAACGCGGTCGGCGCGTCCTCCGGCGTACCGGCGACGTCCTCGAACTCGACGATGTTGTCGATCTCCAGGCCCATTGAAACGTTCGTGATGCGTTCCAGGATGATCTCGACGACGATCGGGACCTGGTGCTCGACCATGAGCTTCTTGGCCTGCTCGAGCGCCGGCAGGATGCCGTCCGGCTCGAAGACCCGGAGCGCCTTGCAGCCAAGACCTTCCGCGACCTTCACGTGGTCGACGCCGTACCCGTTGAGCTCGGGGCTGTTGATGTTCTCGAACGACAGCTGCACGCAGAAGTCCATGTCGAAGTTCCGCTGCGCCTGCCGGATCAGGCCGAGGTAGGAGTTGTTCACCACGACGTGGATGTACGGGATGTTGAACTGCGCCCCGACCGCCAGCTCCTCGATCAGGAACTGGAAGTCGTAGTCGCCGGACAGCGCCACCACCGTGCTCTCCGGATCCGCCACCGCGACACCCAGCGTCGCCGGCACGGTCCAGCCCAGCGGCCCTGCCTGCCCCGCGTTGATCCAGTGCCGCGGCCGGTACACGTGCAGCATCTGCGCGGCCTGGATCTGCGACAGCCCGATCGTGCTGACGTAGCGGACGTCCGGCCCGAACGCGCGGTTCATCTCCTCGTAGACCCGCTGCGGCTTGATCGGCGTGTTGTCGAAGTGCGTCTTGCGCTGCAGCGTCGTACGGCGCTCGCGGCACTCCGCGGCCCACGCCGTACGGTCGGCCAGCCGGCCCTCGGCCGCCCACTCGCGCGCGACCTCGACGAAGACCTCGAGCGCGGCGCCCGCGTCCGACACGACCCCGTAGTCCGGCGCGAACACGCGCCCGATCTGGGTCGGCTCGATGTCGACGTGGATGAACTTCCGCCCGGACCGGTACACGTCCAGTCCACCGGTGTGCCGGTTCGCCCACCGGTTCCCGATGCCGAGCACCAGGTCGGACGCCAGGATGGTCGCGTTTCCGTACCGGTGCGACGTCTGCAGCCCGACCATCCCGGCACTCAACGGATGGTCGTCGGCGATCGCGCCCCAACCCATCAAGGTCGGAACCACGGGGATCCCGGTGAGCTCCGCGAACTCGACCAGCAGCTCGGCCGCGTCCGCGTTGATGATGCCGCCACCCGCCACGATCAACGGCTGCGCCGACGCGTTCAGCATCGACAGCACCTTCTCCGCCTGCGCCCGGGTCGCGGCCGGCCGCGCGACCGGCAGCGGTTCGTACGTTTCAATGTCGAACTCGATCTGCGCCAGCTGCACGTCCAGCGGCAGGTCGACGAGCACCGGACCGGGCCGGCCCTCGCGCATCACCTGGAACGCCTTTTGAAAGGTTCCAGGGACCTGAGCCGCCTCCATGACCGTGACCGCCCACTTCGCGACCGGCTTGGCGATCGCGGAGATGTCGACGGCCTGGAAGTCCTCCTTGTGCAGCTTCGCGACCGGCGCCTGCCCGGTGATGCACAGGATCGGGATCGAGTCGGCGGCGGCGGAGTACAGCCCGGTGATCATGTCGGTCCCGGCCGGTCCCGACGTACCGATGCAGATGCCGATGTTGCCGGCGCGCGCCCGGGTGTAGCCCTCGGCCATGTGCGACGCGGCCTCGACGTGCCGGGCGAGCACGTGCTTGATGCCGCCGTGGTCGCGCATCGCGCTGTAGAACGGGTTGATCGCGGCGCCGGGCAGACCGAAGGCCTGCGTCGAGCCTTCCTTCTCCAGGATCAGGACCGCGGCGTCGACTGCACGCATCCGGGCCATCAGCTGAGCTCCTTGCCGGACAGCCGCTCCACGCCGCGCAGTAGGGACGAGTGGTCGAGCCCACCGTCACCGTTCGCCCGCGCCGACGCGACCAGCTGCGCGACCAGGGCACCGAGCGGTACGACGACACCCGCCTCGCGGGCCGCGGCCGTCACGATGCCCATGTCCTTGTGGTGCAGGTCGATCCGGAACCCGGGCTGGAAGGAGCGCGACAGCATGTTCTCCTTCTTCTGGTTCAGTACGGCGGACCCCGCAAGACCACCGCCCAGTACGTCGAGGGCCGCCTTCGTGTCCACGCCGTACGCCTCCAGGAAGACAACTGCCTCGGCGACGGCCTGGATGTTCGCGGCAACGATCAGCTGGTTGGCGGCCTTGACCGTCTGGCCGGACCCGCTCGGGCCGACGTGCACGACGGTCTTGCCGACGACGTCGAAGAGCGGCTTGGCAGCGGCGAAGTCGTCCGCCTCACCGCCGACCATGATCGACAGCGCGGCGTTCTTCGCGCCCGCCTCACCACCGGAGACCGGTGCGTCCAGCAGGCGGAAGCCGAGCGCCCGTCCCTGCTCGGCGAGCTGCTGTGTGACGTCGGGCCGGATGCTGGAGAAGTCGATGATCAGCGTGCCGGTCTCGGCCTGCTGGAAGACGCCGTCCTCACCCTCGAGCACGTCCTGGACGTCGGGCGAGTCGGGCACCATCACGCAGATCACGTCGGCGCCCTTGACCGCGTCGCCGATCGAGGTGGCGGCCCGGCCACCGGCCGCGACGAGCTCCTTGGCCCGCTCCGGGCTCCGGTCCAGGCCGACGACCGTGTGGCCGGCGTTGGCGAGGTGGACGGCCATCGGGTTCCCCATGATCCCGAGGCCGATGAAAGCGATGTTGGTCATGTGAAGGCTCCTAAAACGATCAGCGGCGCTCGAACGGCAGCCAGCCGAAGCTCGCGTCCGAAGTAGTGGAAGGCTTGTACTCGAGGCCGACCCAGCCGGTGTAGCCGTTCGCCTCGAGCGCGGTGAGCTGGTGGTCGAGGGGGAGGGTGCCGGTGCCGGGCTCGTTCCGCCCAGGCGCGTCGGCGATCTGCACGTGCGCGACCCGGTCCGTGTGGTCGGCGATCACCCGCTCGACGTCGTCGCCGTTGACCGCGAGGTGGTACAGGTCGGCGAGCAGCCCGACGTTCGGTACGTCGTACGCGCTCTGGACGCGGTCGATCACGGCGAGCGCGTCGGCGCCCGTCCTCAGCGGGTACCGATCGGCGCCACTGACCGGCTCGACCAGCACGGTCGCCCCGATCCGGGCGGCAGCACGAGCGGCCAACACGAGGTTCTCTACCGCGATCTCATCCTGTTCCGCCGGGGTGGCGCCGTCGACGCGGTTGCCGTACAGCGCGTTGAAGCCCTGCAGGCCGAGCCGCTCGCCGATTCCGACGGTGACCTCGACGTTGTCGCGGAACTCGCCGACGCGCTTGGGCCACGACACCAGCCCGCGGTCGCCGCCCGGCATGTCACCGGCGAAGAAGTTCAGCCCGGTGAGCTGGACGCCGGCGTCGGTGACCGCGTTGACGAACGCGTCCACCTGACGCTCCGGCGGCACCGCCTCGACGAACGGCCACCAGAACTCGACCGCGCTGAACCCGGCCCGCCGGGCGGCCGCCGGCCGCTCCAGCAGCGGCAACTCGGTAAAGAGCAACGAGCAGTTCACCGTGTGGCGCAACTGGTGGCTCATCTCGACCCCATTTCCGTATTGCGGAAGTAGAATTCTGTTCTGCGAAATGACCATAGAGCGGCCGCGCCGAGAGCGTCAAGCACCCGGCCAAGCTCCGGGCCGCCTTCACGGCACCAGGCCCAGGTGCTGTCTCACGTGCGGGCGCGCGTTGTACGTTCCTCTAAGACCACTCGGGAGGAGGTATGTCGTGCTGCTGTCGGAGTTGCTCGACGCGCCTGAGCTCGGGCTGCGGTTGGTGTACTCGGCGGGCGGAGCCTTGGACCGGCCGATCGGGCGGCTGGTGACGACCGACCTCCTCGAGCCGGGCCGGTACCTGAACGGCGGCGAGGTCGTGCTGACCGGGCTGGTCTGGCACCGGCGGCCGACCGACAGCGAGGTCTTCGTGGCCTCAATGGCCGCGCGCGGCGCGACCACGATCCTGGCCGGGAAGGCGCAGCTGGGCGACGTACCCGCGGACCTGCTCGACGCCTGCCGGCGGCACGGGGTGACGTTGGTCGAGGTGCCGATCGAGATCGCGTTCGCCGACGTGACGGAGTACGTCGCCGCCGCGGGATCGGCCGAGACCGGTGCGCGGTTGTCCGCGAGCCTGGTCCGGCAGCGACAGCTGTTGTCGTCGATCGCGGCCGGGCGGAGTCTCGACGAGCTGGCGGCCCGGATCTCGGCCGAGATCGGGCACGACTGCCGCGTGCTCACCCCGACCGGGCGGCACGTCGTCCCGGGTCCGGGTGAGCTCAACGCCGAGATCCTGGACGCGATCACCCGGCGGTTCCTCACGGCCGATCGGACGCCGGCGGTGGCGGACGTCGGCGGGACGGCGTACAGCCTGTTCCCGGTCGGATCCGGGCTGGGCAACCGGCTGACCGCGTGGGTGCTGGTGATCGACGGCGACCACACGACCTGGTCCCACGATCACGTCGAGGCCGTGCATGAATTGTGCGCAATCGCAGCGCTGGACAGGGCTCGCCGGGACGAAGGCCGGCGCGCGCTGCGGCCGCTGGTGGCGGATGCGTTGGCGCTCGTCGAGTCCGGCGCACCGCTCGCCGACGTCGCTGCCCGGCTTCGCCAGGCCGGCTCACACGCCGATCGGCCGATGGTCGTGGCCGTCGGTGAGCTGCGGGACGACGGGCCGAGCGAGGTGGCGCTGAGCGTGTTCGAGGACGTGGCGCTGACGGTCGGGCCGGCCGTGGTGGCGCCGGGGCGGGACGGCGTACTCGTCGGGTTTCTGCCGTTCGTACCGGGGCTGCCTGAGCAGTTGCGGCGGGCGTTCGGGAGGCTGGCGCCTGGGTTGCAGCGGGCGCGGCTGGCGGTGGGGATCAGCGGCGAGACGTCGGCCGATGCGTTGGCCGGTGCGCTGGAGGAAGCGCGGTTCGCGCAGCGGGCGGCGAGCGCGGGGCGGGCGCCGGTCTCGGTGGTCACGTCGGACGAGGTCGCGTCGCACGTGCTGCTGCTCGCAACACTGCCCGACGACGTACGGCGTACGTACACCCAGCGCGTCCTCGGTCCGGTCCTCGAGCAGGACCGCCGTACCCACGCCGACCTGCTCACCACCCTGCAGGCGTTCCTCGCCTGCTCGTGCTCGTGGACCCGTACGGCGGAGCTCCTGCACCTGCACGTGAACACCGTTCGCTACCGGATCGAACGCGTTGAGCAACTGACCGGACGCGACCTGTCGCGACTCGAGGACCGGGTGGACGTGTTTCTGGCGCTCAAATCGCTCTGATTGTGTGATCGTACAAATCGGGGCGTTCTCCGGCTGTTCATCTTCAGAGGTTCATCGGGTGCCGTAGTGGCCGCGCGCGATCGATGCTGGCGTGCAGGCCAACCCCTGAGGAGCGTGTCCCGATGCCTGAGAGCCGCCGAAGCAACCGCCATCCCGTCGACCAGGTGCTGCCGCCGGGCAAGCTCGCGGTGTACGGCGCCCAGCACGTGCTGGCGTTCTACGCCGGCGCGGTGATCGTCCCGATCCTGCTGGCCGGCTCGATCGGCCTGACCACCGAGCAGCTCATCCACCTGATCAACGCCGACCTCTTCACCTGCGGTATCGCCTCGATCATCCAGTCCGTCGGGTTCTGGAAGGTCGGCGTCCGGCTGCCGCTGCTGCAGGGCGTGACGTTCACCGCGGTGTCACCGATGATCGCGATCGGGCTGGCCGCGGGCGGTGGTACCGACGGCCTGCTGGTGATCTACGGCGCCGTACTGGTCGCGGGCCTGGCCACCTTCTTCATCGCACCGTTCTTCAGCAAGCTGATCCGGTTCTTCCCGCCGGTTGTGACCGGCTCGGTGATCACGATCATCGGCCTGGCACTGCTGCCCGTCGCGGCCGGGGACGCAGTCGGCGGCGCGGGGCCGACGGCCGCTCCGACGAGCGGGAAGAACATGGCCTACGCGCTCGGCACGCTCGCGCTGATCGTCCTGATCCAGCGCGTCTTCAAGGGGTTCATGGCAACCATCGCCGTACTGGTCGGCCTGGTCGTCGGGACGCTGGTGGCCTGGGCGTTCGGGGACGCGCACTTCGGCGCGGTCAGCGACGCGGGCTGGGTCGGCGTGACGCAGCCGTTCTACTTCGGCTGGCCGAAGTTCTCGGTGGCGGCGATCATCTCGATGGTCGTGGTCATGCTGATCACCGCGGTGGAGACGACTGGTGACGTCTTCGCGACCGGTGAGATCGTCGAGAAGCGGATCGGCAAGGAGGACATCGCCCGCGCACTCCGCGCCGACGGCCTGGCCACCACGATCGGCGGCATCTTCAACTCGTTCCCGTACACCTGCTTCGCCGAGAACGTCGGCCTGGTTCGGCTGACCCGGATCCGCAGCCGCTGGGTGGTCGCGGCGGCCGGCTCGATCATGATCCTGCTCGGGCTGCTGCCGAAGGCGGGCGCGATCGTGGCCGGCATTCCGCACCCGGTGCTGGGTGGCGCGGCGCTGGCGATGTTCGCGACCGTGGCCGTGGTCGGCTTCCAGACGCTGGCGAAGGTGGACTTCCACGACCACCGGAACGTGGTGATCGTCGCGACCAGCGTCGGGCTGGCGATGTACGTGACCGCGCAGCCGCAGGTCGCGCAGGCCGTACCGGACTGGGCCGAGATCATCTTCGGCAGCGGCATCACGCTCGGCAGCCTGACCGCGATCGGCCTGAACATCCTGTTCCACCACGTCGGCAAGGACTTCGGTCCGGCGGTCGCCGGGCTCCCGGGCGACTCGGTCCGGCTGGACCAGGTGAACAGGATGAGCCGCGACGAGTTCGTCGAGACGTTCGGCAGCCTGTTCCAGGGACCGCGCTGGGCGGTCGAGCGGGCCTGGGACATGCGGCCGTACGCCGACACGCACGCGCTGCGGCGGTCCTTCCAGGAGGCGCTGTTCTCGGGTTCGCGGGACGAGCAGCGGGAGCTGATCTCGGCTTATCCACAGCTTGGTTCACAGTTTGTGGCCGACGGGCTGAGCGGTGCGGCGTCGTTGCGGGACCAGTCCGACAAGGGTCTGACGTTCCTCGGCGAGCCGGAGCGGGACGAGCTGGACGCGATCACGTCGGCCTACCTGGACCGGTTCGGGTTCCCGCTGGTGATCTCGGTCCGCGACGCCCCGTCGTACGAGCGGATCGTCGAGCAGGGCCGCGAACGCCTGGGCAACTGCGAGAACCAGGAGCACGCCGCCGCGCTGCTCGAGATCGCGAAGATCGCCGGCTACCGCTTCGACGACTTCGTCTCCGACGCCAACCCGATCCACAGCGCCCGAACTCGTTGGAGCACCAACCGATGACTACCGCTTTGAAGACACCCGCGGTCACCGTGAACGGGGAGGTCACCGCGATCGGTGCCATCCCCGTCCACACCACGGTCCTGGACTGGCTCCGCGACCGCGGGCTGACCGGCGCCAAGGAAGGTTGTGCCGAGGGCGAGTGCGGCGCGTGCTCGGTGATGGTCGCCCGCCCCGGCATCGACACTCCCACCGAGTGGACCGCGGTCAACGCTTGCCTGCTGCCGATCGCTTCTCTGGACGGCCAGGAGCTGATCACCTCCGAGGGCTTGGGGACTCCCGCCGCCCTCCACCCGGTCCAGCAGGAAATGGCCGTCCGCGGCGGCTCCCAGTGCGGCTACTGCACCCCCGGCTTCATCTGCAGCATGGCCGCCGAGTACTACCGCCCGACCCGCACCTGCGGAGAAGGCGCCGCCTGCTCGGCATCCAACCCAACAGACGGCACCGCCGGCGGGGCTGATCATGAGCATGGGGCCAATGGCTTCGATCTGCATTCGCTCAGCGGGAACCTGTGCCGCTGCACGGGCTATCGGCCGATCAAGGACGCTGCCTACGCCCTTGGTGCCCCCACTGAGCACGACGCGCTCGCCGTCCGCAGCACCACCCCACCCCCGGCTCCGGTGGCCACCGGCATCGTCTCCGGCGACGCCGAGTTCATCCGGCCCGCCACGCTCGCCGCTGCTCTTGCGGTGCTGAGTGAGCGGAACGACGCACAGGTAGTTGCCGGTTCGACCGACCTCGGTGTGCAGGTGAACATCTTCGGTTCCCGCCCGCCGCTGACCATCGCGATCGACCGGCTGGAAGAGCTGCGGTCGTTCAGCTTCGGGCCCAGCGAGGTCCGCCTGGGCGCGGCGCTGACCCTGACCGAGATCGAACGTCGACTGGCCGGCCGTGTACCGCTCCTCGCCCAGCTCTTCCCGCAGTTCGCATCCCGCCTGATCCGGAACGGCGCCACGATCGGTGGCAACCTGGGCACCGGCTCACCCATCGGCGACGCCCCACCCGCCCTCCTCGCGCTCAACGCCTCCCTCGTCCTCGAATCCACCCGGGGCGAGCGAACCATCCCGCTGGCCGACTACTTCACCGGCTACCGCGAAACCGTCAAAGCCGCCGACGAGCTGATCATCACGATCGTCATCCCGTTGCCGCTAGCAACCATGACCGCCTTCCACAAGATCGCCAAGCGCCGCTTCGACGACATCTCCAGCGTCGCGATCGGCTACGCGCTGGACGTGCAGGACGGCGTCGTCCAGCGCGCAGCCATCGGCCTGGGCGGTGTCGCCGCCACCCCGCTCCGAGCGCTGGACACCGAAGCGGCTCTGATCGGTCAGCCCTGGACCGAGGAGACGGTCCGGCGGGCGGCCGCGGTGATGGCGGGCGAGGGTACGCCGATGGACGACCACCGCGCGAGTTCGTCGTATCGCTCCGCGATGCTCGGCCAGTCGCTGCTCCGCTTCTACGTCCAGGAGGTTGGCGCATGAGCTCGTTGTCAGAGCGGCCCGCGCAGGCAGTGGTCGGCGTACCGATGCCGCACGAGAGCGCGGCGCTGCACGTGACCGGAGCCGCGCTCTATACGGACGACCTGGTGATGCGCACCCGCGACGTACTCCACGCGTGGCCCGTCCAGTCCCCGCACGCCCATGCCCGGATCACGGCGCTGCGAGTGAAGCCGGCGTACGACGTACCCGGGGTGGTACGCGTGCTGACGGCGGACGACGTACCTGGGGTCAACGACGCCGGCGTGAAGCATGACGAGCCGCTGTTCCCCAGCGAGGTGATGTTCAACGGGCACGCGATCTGCTGGGTGCTCGGGGAGACACTCGAGGCGGCTCGACTCGGGGCGTTGGCCATCGAGGTCGAGTACGAGCCGCTGCCGTCGTTGGTGACCGTCCGCGAAGCCCTTGCGGCTGAAAGCTTTCAGGGCATCGGGCGGCATCTCGAACGCGGCGACGTCGACGCCGCGCTGGCGAGTGCGGACCACGTGTTCAGCGGCCAGTTCGAGTTCGCCGGGCAGGAGCACTTCTACCTGGAGACGCACGCGGCGCTGGCGCAGGTCGACGAGTACGGGCAGATCTTCGTGCAGTCGAGCACGCAGCATCCCTCGGAGACGCAGGAAATCGTCGCGCACGTACTCGGGCTGGCCAGTCACTCTGTAACGGTTCAATGCCTGCGGATGGGCGGCGGCTTCGGCGGCAAAGAGATGCAGCCGCACGGATTCGCCGCGATCGCCGCGCTGGGCGCGACGCTGACTGGGCGACCGGTGCGGTTGCGCCTGAACCGGACGCAGGACCTGACGATGTCGGGCAAGCGGCACGGGTTCCACTCGTCGTGGACCGTTGGCTTCTCGGCCGACGGCCGGTTGGTTGCGCTGGACGCGACGCTGACCGCGGACGGTGGCTGGAGCCTGGATCTGTCCGAGCCGGTGCTCGCGCGGGCGATGTGCCACATCGACAACGCGTACGCGATCCCGCACGTGCGGGTGGACGGGCAGATCGCCAAGACGAACAAGACGTCGCAGACCGCGTTCCGCGGGTTCGGCGGGCCGCAAGGGATGTTGGTGATCGAGGACATCCTCGGGCGATGCGCGCCGCTGCTCGGGTACGACGGGATGGAGCTCCGCCGGCGGAACTTCTACCAGCCGGGCGACTCGACGCCGTACGGGCAGCCGGTGCGGCACGCGGACCGGCTGGAATCGTGCTGGCGCGAGGTGATCGTCGCTGGGGATGTCGCGGACCGGGTCGCCGAGGTGAATGCTTTCAACGCCGCGCACGAGCACGTCAAGCGTGGTTTGGCGATGACGCCGGTGAAGTTCGGGATCTCGTTCAACCTGACCGCGTTCAACCAGGCGGGTGCGCTGGTGCACGTCTACAAGGACGGGTCGGTGCTGATCAACCACGGCGGCACCGAGATGGGTCAAGGCCTGCACACCAAGATGTTGCAGGTCGCGGCGACCACGCTGGGGGTGCCGCTGTCGCGGGTGCGCCTGGCGCCGACGCGCACTGACAAGGTGCCGAACACCTCGGCGACCGCGGCTTCGTCCGGCGCTGATTTGAACGGCGCGGCGATCAAGAATGCGTGCGAACAGATCCGGGAGCGGCTGGCGCACGTCGCCGGCGGACGGCTCGGCATCAGCCCGTCGGACGTGCGGTTCGTCGACGGCATCGTCCGCGGGCTGTCGGGTGCCGGCGTACCGTGGAACGAACTCGTTCGCACGGCCTACATGCAGCGCGTGCAACTGTGGGCCGCCGGCTTCTACCGCACCGAGGGCCTGCACTGGGACGCCAACGCGATGCGCGGCGAGCCCTTCAAGTACTTCGCGTACGGCGGCGCAGCGTCCGAGGTGGAAGTCGACGGCTTCACCGGTGCCTACACGCTCCGCCGGGTTGACATCGTCCACGACGTCGGCGACAGCCTCAGCCCCCTGATTGACATCGGCCAGATCGAGGGCGGCTTCGTCCAGGGCGCCGGCTGGCTGACCCTGGAAGACCTCCGCTGGGACGACTCGACCACCGACCGCCGAGGCCGCCTTTCCACCCAGGCAGCCAGCACGTACAAACTCCCCAGCTTCTCCGAGATGCCACCCGTCTTCAACGTCAGCCTGCTCGAAAAGGCCCACGAAGACGGCGCCGTCTACGGCTCCAAAGCAGTAGGCGAACCCCCACTGATGCTTGCCTTCTCGGTCCGCGAGGCATTGCGCGCGGCCGCGGCTGCTTTCGGCCCGCCGCGAACGAGCGTCGACCTGCCCTCGCCGGCCACCCCTGAAGCCGTCTACTGGGCGGTCGAACGTGCACGGGGAGGCATCTCGTGGAGTGGGTGAAGGCTGTTCAGCAGCTCCGCGCGGGGCGGAGGCCTGGTGTGTTGGTGACTGTGCTTTCCGTGCGGGGGCATGCTCCGCGGGAAGCCGGCGCGAAGATGGTTGTTGCTAGTGACAACGTTTGGTCGACGGTGGGCGGCGGGAATCTGGAGGCGCTCGCGGTTGAGCGGTCCCGGGAGATGATCGCGGACGGGGTCACGGCTCCCGAGGTGTTGACGGCTGCCTTGTCGGACAAGGCGCCGTACCAGCATGGAGTTCAGTGTTGTGGTGGTGAGGTGAAGTTGTTGCTGGAGCCATTGCCGGTGGTGCCGTCGGTCGCGATCTTCGGGGTCGGGCATGTGGGGCTCGAGCTGGCGCGGATCCTCGCGCGGCATGACATCGAGCTGCATCTGGTCGACTCGCGGCCCGATCAGCTGACGGCTGATCGGCTGGCTGTGCTGGACGATGCGATCGCGCAGGTCCACGTACACAACGTGCCGGTCCTCCCCGAGCTCGTCGTCGGCGAGCTTCCCCCGGGTACGCACGCCGTGATCATGACCCACGACCACGCCGAAGACGCCGCCCTCTGCGACGCCGCCATCCGCAACGATCAGCTGGCCACCATCGGCCTGATCGGTTCGAGCGCCAAGTGGACCCGGTTCCAGCGCAAACTCACCGAAGACGGCAACCCGGCCGACGCGATCGCCCGCATCACCACCCCGATCGGCCTCCCCGACCTCCCCGGCAAGGAACCAGCCGTCATCGCCGTGAGCGTCGCCGCCTGGCTCCTCCAGCAATTCCACGCCGAGCGGGCTGCCGCGTCGGCTCAGACTGCCGGGCGGCAAACCGTTCCGGCTCGATCTGCCGGGCAGACTGCGCCGGCTCAGCGTGAGGCAAAGGCATGACGATCTTCCGTGGCACCTTCATCGACACACCGGAGAACCCGTTCACCGGCGGCAGCCTGCGCGTCGACACCGACGCCGGGCTGCTCGTCACCGACGGCGTGATTGTTGCCCGGGGCCCATTCCTGGAGATCCGCACGGCCCACCCCGCCGAGCAGATCGTCGACCTGACCGGTGGCGTCGTACTCCCCGGCTTCGTCGACACCCACGTGCACTTCCCGCAGATCCGCGCCGTCGGCGGCCTCGGCCTTCCGCTCCTCGAGTGGCTCGACCGCTACGCCCTGCCGGAAGAGGCCCGCATGGCCGACGTCGAGTACGCAACGAGCGTCGCCAACGAGTTCGTCCGCGGCCTCGCCGCCGCCGGTACGACGTCAGCGCTCGTCTTCGGCGCCCACTACACCGACGCCGTCGACGCCCTGTTCACCGCCGCCTCCAAGGTCGGACTGCGGATCACCAGCGGACTCGTCCTCAGCGACCGCCTCCTCCGCCCAGAGCTCCTCACCACCCCGGTCCGCGCGTACGCCGAATCGCTCGCCCTCGCCAACCGCTGGCACAACGTCGGTCGCAACCGGTACGCCGTCACCCCGCGCTTCTCCCTCTCCTGCACGGACGACCTGCTAGCCACCTGCCGCGAGCTGATGGACGCAGTACCCGGCGCACTCTTCACTTCCCACGTGAACGAGAACGAGGCCGAGATCGCCACCGTCGCGGACCTGTTCGGCGGCAGCGACTACGTGACGACGTACGACCGGCACGGCCTGGTGGACCGCCGTACCGTGTTGGCCCACAACGTCCACCCGACTGACGTCGAGCTCAAGCTTCTCGGCGTCAGCGGCGCCACCGTCGCGCACTGCCCGACCAGCAACGCAGCGCTCGGCAGCGGCCTCTTCCCACTCCACCGCCACCTCCAGTACGGCGTACGCGTAGCCCTGGGCTCCGACGTCGGCGCCGGCACCGGCTTCTCCCTCCTCAAAGAGGGCCTCCAGGCCTACTTCTGCCAGCAACTCCTGGCAGACCAGGGGCGCCCACTGACCGCGGCCCACCTCCTCTACCTGGCGACGACCGCGGGCGCCGAGGCCCTCGACCTCCCGCAGGTAGGACACCTCAGCGTCGGTCAGCGCTTCGACGCCCAACTCCTGCGCCCCGCCGACGGCTCCCCGCTCTCGGTAGCCATCACTCACGCCGACGACACCGAAGAAGCCCTCGCCCGGATCTTCACCCTCGGCACACCCGCCGACGTCCAAGCAGTCTGGATCGACGGCGAGCTCCTCAACTGACGGCTGGACCGGGCTGAGGTCACAGCAATCGGTCGACCAGCCCGTCGACGTACTCCGGCGTGAGCGGGCCCAAGCGGAACAAAACGCGGATATACATCGGAGCCATCACATGATCCAGCACGCCGAGCGCATCGGGTCCGTGCTCGCCGCGTTCGCGGGCGCGATCGAGCATGGACTGCAGTTGCCTGCCGCGTTCGGCGAGGAGGTCGTCCAGCGCCTGTAGGCCCTGCTCACCGTTGGTCGACAGAGCGACGGCCAGGCGTAGCAACGCCAGGCCGTCGGGTCCGGTGATCTCGCGGGCCACGCTGGCCGCGTACGCGCGCAGGTCGCCCGCCAGACTCCCGGTGTCGGGCATCGGCGACCGCGCGTTGAGGCGGGTGAGCGCCACGTCGGTCAGCAGCGTTTCCAGGCTGCCCCACCGACGGTAGATGCTGCTGTCGGCCACGCCCGCGCGGGCTGCGACGTCGCCGACGGTGAACTTGCCGTACCCGCGCTCGCTGATCAGGTCGGTGACGGCCTGGTGCACCGCCGCGCCGACGCGGGCGCCGCGCCCGCCGGGTCGCCGGGCTCGTTGCCTCTCGTCCATATCCCTAGCTTAACGCAGGCGAGACTTGCGTTTGTGGTGGAGCCTGCTTACAGTCATCTAACGCAGTCACCAACTGCTTTAGCGCTTACGGCTGACCACGTCGGCCGTGGAGAGGGCGCGACTACCGATTGAGAGGAATCCCCATGGCTGCATCGCCTGCCGCCGTAGGCAGTCGGCCGAACCGGGCCGTGCTGCTGACGGTGACCTGCCTGGGCCAATTCATGGTGCTGCTCGACAACACGATCGTTGGAGCCGCGCTGCCCGATATGCAACGCCGGCTGCACACTCAGCTGACCGGTCTGCAGTGGATCGTCGACGCGTACGTGCTGCTGGTCGCCATGTTGCTGCTGGCCGGCGGCGTTTTCGCCGACCGGTTCGGTCGCAAGCGGGTGTATCTGGCCGGTGCGGTGGTGTTCACCGCGGCATCGGTGCTGTGCAGCCTCGCGCCCTCGGCCGGATGGTTGATTGCCGGCCGGGTACTGCAGGGCATCGGAGCCTCGGCGTTGAGCCCTGCCTCGCTGGCCCTGCTCGCCGCCGCTTACCCCGTTCCTCAGGAACGAATCAAGGCGATCGGGCTGTGGGCCGGATTCAGCGGACTCGGTCTGGTCGCCGGCCCTGTGGCCGGCGGCGTGCTGACAGATGCCTTCGGCTGGCCCGCCATCTTCCTGGTCAATCTGCCCATCGGCGTGATCCTGCTGCTGGTCGGCCTGCGCCACCTTGGCGAGTCCCGCAATCCGAACGCACCCAGGATCGACATCCCGGGGACGGCGCTGTCCGTTCTGGCGGTCGGGGCACTGACGTACGGGCTGATCGAGGGTGGCGCTCGCGGCTGGACCTCCCCGGTCATCCTGGGAAGCTTCGCCGCCGCGGCGATCCTGCTCGCCGGCTTCATCGCCGTCGAAGCGCGTCGGTCCGCACCGATGCTGCCGCTGCGGCTGTTCCGGGAGCGGTTGTTCACCGTGTCCAACACCGCCATGGTCGTGGTGGGGTTCGCGCTGATGGGTTCGTCGTTCTTCTTCTCCCAGTTCTTCGTGTACGTGCAGGGCAGCTCGATCCTGCGCGCCGGCCTGCAGACCCTCCCCACTTCCCTTGCCTTGGTGATGGTCAGCCCGTCCGCGGGCCGGCTCGCCGCGCGGTACGGGTTCCGAATCGTGGTCACCATCGGCCTGGCCCTGGCCGGAGGGGGACTGCTGGCGCTGGGCATGGTGCACGCCGACACCGGTTACGGCAACGTGTGGTGGCGGCTGGGAGTCGTCGGCATCGGCTTCGCCTTGACCATGTCCCCACTGACAGGCGCCGCCATCCAAGCGGTCAGCCCGCAAGAAGGCGGCCTCGCCGCCGGCATCAGCAGCACCACCCGGCAGATCGGCGCCGTACTCGGCGTGGCGCTCCTTGGAGCCATAGTCCGCACCCACCAATCCGCCGGCGCCTCCTTCGAATCCGGCCTCAACAACGCCTTCACCACCGCCGGCACCGTCACCTTGGCCACCGCCGCATTCACCGCCCTATGGCTAGCAAGATCCAAACCCGCGACCGCCTCGCCGACGCCACACTCCCCCACCGATCCAGACGCGACCACCCCGTCGACCGAAGCACCCGCAAACACCCACTGACCGCACCACCAACGTTGCCCGGGAGACGTCCCGCCGGGTGATCCCCCGGGCGGGTTGGTGGGGCAACTGGCGGCCGTGGTCCAGTTGGCGGGCGTGGTCCAGCTGGCGGGTTGGTGGGCCAGAGGCCACAGCTGCTGGTCAGAGTCGCACGCGGAGCTCAGCGAGCCGACCCGGCCGGACCTACGCGCTCACCGGCCCGACCGCCGGGTCAGGAGCGCTCCGTCGCCGCACGCCAGACAGACCACGGCGTAGACGATGTCCGGCCGGCACCGGCCGCACAGCCGCGTGACCACGACCCCAGCCGAACCCCCGGCCAGAAGCGGTCCACTGCCGCACGCCAGACAAGCCACGGCGCAGACGGCGTGCAGCCGGCGAAGCCGCACAGCCGCGTGACCACGACCCAGCCAGACCGCCGGCCAGAAGCGGTCCGTCGCCGCACGCCAGACAGGCCATCGCGTAGGCGCGGTGTACGGCTGGCGTTGGCTGCGCAGCCGCGTGACCAGGACCCCCGGCCGGTCTTGCCCGCGGTTGACCTCCAGTCGGTCTGGAATTCTTCGGCGCAGCCGTGCAGCGGCGACCTTCCCGGCGGGAACACTGCCGCAGACTGGCAGCCGGGGCGATGCCGGTTAGTCCGGCCGCGTGACGCGCTGGCCGCGACCAGATTCCGCGGATAGCGCCCCCGACACATGTGCCCCGCACCTCCAGCTGGGGGTGGGGAGTTGGGTTATGCGGTGAGGTGGCGTTGTACCGCGGCGGTGCGGGTGGCGAGGGTGGGTTCGTCGACGGTGAGGAGTGTGTCGTTTTCGACGATCGGGCGACCGTTGACGAGGAGGAGGGTGAGGGGTGGTGGGGTACTGAGGACCAGGGCGGCGACGGGGTCGGGGATGCCGGCGTGGGCGAGGGTGTTGAGGTTCCAGACGGCGAGGTCGGCCAGCTTGCCTGGTTCCAGGGAGCCGATTTCGTTGGACCTGCCCAGGATCTCGGCTCCGTCGAGAGTGGCCATCTCCAACACCGCGCGGACGGTCAGGGCCTGGGGACCGTTGCGGGCGCGCGCGAAGAGCAGCGCGTGGCGAAGCTCTTCGATCAGGCTGCCCGACTCGTTGCTCGCGGTGCCGTCCACGCCCAGGCCGACGGGCGCTCCGGCGGCACGAAGATCCGCCGTACGCGCGATGCCTGCGCCGAGGCGCGCGTTCGAACTGGGGCAATGAGCGACGCCGGTGCGGGTACGGCCGAGCTGCTTGATCTCCTCGTCGTCGAAGTGGATGCCGTGCGCGAACCACACGTCATCACCGGTCCAACCGAGATCGGCGGCGTATTCGAGCGGCGTGCAGTCGTACGTCTCCCGGCACCACTCGCTCTCGTCCGTCGTCTCGGCGAGGTGCGTGTGCAGACGGACACCTTTGAAACGTGCCAATTCGGCAGACTCCCGCATCAGCTCACCACTCACGCTGAACGGCGAACACGGCGCGACCACGAGCTGCAGCATCGACCCGGGCGTTGAATCGTGCCAACGGTCGATCGCGGCCTCGGTCGCGGCCAGGATCTCGTCGCGGTCCTCGACCACCGAGTCGGGCGGCAACCCGCCGTCCTTCTGACCGCGATCCATCGACCCACGGGCCGGGTGGAAGCGCAGCCCGACCTCGGCCGCGGCCGTGATCTCGGCGGCGAGCAGGTCACCGCCACCGCGTGGGAAGACGTAGTGATGGTCGGATGCCGTAGTGCAGCCGGTTCGCGCGAGTTGGGCGAGCGACGCCTGCGCGGCGACGTACACGGACTCCTCGGTGATCCGCGACCAGATCGGGTACAGCGTCGTCAGCCAGCCGAACAACGTTGCGTCGACAGCGAGGCCGCGCGTCACCCATTGGTAGAAGTGCTGGTGCGTGTTGACGAAGCCCGGCGTGACCAGGCAACCGCGCCCGTCGACGATTCGAGCTCCGTCGTACGCCGGCGCCGAACCCGAGCCGACAGCAACGATCCGGTTGCCCTCGACAACCACATGTCCGGCGAACTCGCGGCGCGCCGGATCGAGGGTCGCCACGTAGGCACCCTCGATCACGATCACGGACATGGTCAGCAGAAACCGGGGACCGCGTGCCACGCGCTCCCGGCGTCGCTCGCGTCGTCCCGGACCACGGTCGCCTCGATCAGCCCGTACGGCCGGTCCGCGGCGACGAAAACCTCACCAGGGTTTTCGACACCGAACGGCGACAGGTCGACCAGGAAGTGGTGCTTGTTCGGCGCCGAGAACTTGATCTCGGCAACTTCCGGGTGCTCGCGCAGTACCGCTTCGCCCATTCCGTACAGCGTCTGCTGCAGCGCCAGGCTGTGGATCGCCGCGAACTGCTCGAGCAGCAACCGCTTGATCCCGTCGTACGACTTGTCCCAGTCGACCTCGGTGTGGTCGTACCGCCAGCGGGCGACCAGCGACGTTGCCAGGATCCGGTCGTTCGTCTCCTGCAGCGTCGTGTACTTGTCCTTGAGGAAGCCGTGGAACTCCGAGCCGGTCGACTTCAGGACGACGAGGTCGCTGATACCAGAAACGACGTACGCCTTCCGGTCCGCGCCGCGGCCCTCGACGTTGACGACCGTGTTCCGTACGCCGGTGCCGGCGCGGACGAAGGCGTGGTCGTGGTCCTCGATCCGCTCCCAGGCGTACTCCTCGACCTCCACGCGAGCGCCTTCGGCGGCCGGCGACGCCTCCAGGAAATGCGCGCCGAGAGTCAGCGCGTAGTCCTCGATCGCGCCAACACCCTTCTCCTTCGCGAACGCGAACGCGGTGTTCTTCTGCGTGTCGGTCGGGAGCACGTCGCTCTGGTCGCCGGTGGTGTGCGCGGCCTCGAAGTGGCCGCGGAGCGACGTTGATACGTTCAAATCGCGGATCTGGTGGCGGGGCGTGTCGCGGTAGACGCGGACGACGCGGTTCTCGGCTTTGCCGTACTGGTTGGCTCCCAGGCGGATTGCCATCGGGATCAGCTCCCTCGGTAGGTGGAAAACGCGAACGGGCTGAGCAGCAACGGGACGTGGTAATGCCGCTCGTCGGCGACCGTGAAGGTCACGGAGACCTCGGGAAAGAAGGTGTCCTGGCCGGTGGACTCGGCGTACGCCACGACGTCGAACGAGAGCCGGTACGTGCCGTGCTCGAGCGTGGGCGCAAGCTCGGCGATCCGTCCGTCGTGGTCCGTCGTACCGTCGGCGATTTGCTGGGCGCCTTGGTAGAGCCGGACGTTGACGCCTTCGGCGGGGCGGCCGAGGGCGGTGTCGAGGACATGGGTCGAGAGGCTGCTCATGCGGTCACCAGCTTTGCCAGACGGAGGAGCGCGATCTTGCGGAGCTCTTCATGGACGACGATCGCCTCGGTCCGGTCGTCGTGCGTCAGGCGCTGCTGCAGGCTGCTCAGCATCTCCTGGGCCGACAGACCGGTGGCGCAGATCAGGAACACCCGATTGAAACGTTCCTCGTACCGGCGGTTGCCTTGGGCAAGCTCTTCGCGGACCTGGGGGTCGTCGCCGACGCCGGACTGTTCCTTGCGGGACCAGGCCGCCTCGGTGCTCGCTCCTTGGGCTTGGTCGCCGATCCGCGGGTGCGCCTGCAGGGCTCGATCGACCTCGTTGTCGTCGAGCTCCCGCACGGCCTGGTCCGCGACCGCGGTCAGTGCGGTCAGGTCGCCGTACGGCCGCTTGGCGAGGACGCCGTCCACCCAGCGCGGCACATCACAGCAGGCCGCCAACGCCGGCCGCAGCCGGTCGGCCGGCGCGGAGTTGAACTCCACCAGATCCACGCGTCACCTTCTCGAATCCCGAAACCAACTTTCCGTATGACGAGAGCGTGGCACTCGACGCGGCCCGCCGTCAACAGTTTGTTGAATTTAGCGAGTCCGGTTGAGGTAGTTGTAGACGGTAAAGCGAGTAACCCCGAGCGCCTCCGCCACAATCTCCGCCGACTTCCGATACTCGAACGCCCCCCGCTGCTCGAGCAACAGCACCGCTTGCTGCTTCCCCGTCCTCGACAACTCATTCAACGGCCCCCCAAGCTCCTCCGCCACCGCCGCCAACAACCCCTGCACACCTGCGCCGGGGGTGCCGGCGGTCCCGCTGGTCCCGGGGGCACCAGGGCTCGTGGCGCTGGACGGGGCGTCACCCGGGCTCGTCTCGGCGCGATCGGTGCCGGCCGGGTTGGCCGTGCCAGGCGCGGCAGGCGCGTTCTCGGCAGACTTCGGCAGGCGTACTGCGACGACCGCCTCGCCTTCCCAGGTCAGCGGGACGTCGTCGGGGCGAGCGTCGGCGGGTTCGACGAGCTCGGCGTGCAGCCGGTCGACTAGCGGGGCGATCGCCTCGACGAGCGGATGTTGGCTGGGTTTTGTGGGTTGGTTAGGCATCTCGGCGGACCTGGAGGGTTACCTGGGTTGCGCCGCCTGCGAAGGCTGCGTCGAGCACCTTTGGTAGCGCGGGTAGTAGCAGCTCCTGTTCGCCGCGCACCATCGTGCCGAGTGGGCCGAACTCGCAGTCGAGTCCGGCCTCTTGGGCGGCCCGGAGCGCCTCGGTGGCGTGGGCGGGTGGGGCCCCGTCGACCTCGAAGGGCTCGGTGGTGAACTCCGCAACCAGTCGCATGGTTTCGACTCTACGGAATCGGTCGCCGCGCCAGCTTCGCGAGCACCGCCGTGTCGACCCCGATCAGCTTGTCGACCTCGTCCGCATCGATCGCCCCGCACTCGAGCCCACGCAGTACGAACGCCGCGAGAGCAGCCGCCGTCGCCGGCTCGTCGAGGTACCCGGACTCGCCCTGACCGAGGTACGCCCGCAGCCGGGTCGCGGCCTGGTCGAACCCCTCCCGGAAGAACAGGTACGTCGCCGCGTAGCGAGTCGGGAGCTGCGCGGGGTGCATGTCCCACCCCTGATAGATGCCGCGGGCAAGCGATCGCCGTACCAGCCGGAAGTGCAACTGCCACGCCGCGTGCACCGCATCACCAACCGGAAGAACGTTGGTTGACCCATCAGATACGAACACACCGGTCCCGGCCGCGGCCAGCTGCATCACGTCCTTGGCATGATCCGCCACCGGATGCTCCATGCTCTGGTGGGCCGCCGCGACGCCCAGCGAGGCCGAGTAGTCATAGGTCCCGTAATGCAGCCCAGTCACCCGCCGCCCGCCCGCCTGGATCATCCGCGCGATCAACGCAGTACCGTCCGCGCCCAGGATCGCTTGAGGCGTTTCAACTTGGATCTCGAACTTCAGCTCCGGCGTGCCATAGGTCCGCTCCAGCGTCTCCAGCACGAGTACGAACGTTTCAACCTGCTCGACCGACGTCACCTTCGGCAAGGTGACGACGAACCCGTCCGTCACGCCGCCTTCCTTCACGAACAGGTCGAGCGTCCGGACGGCACGTCGCCTGGTGGGCGCTTCCAGGCACTTGATGCGCAGCCCGTAGTGCGGCGACCGCTTGCCGACCCGCGCGGCGGCGACGACCGCGGCGTCCTCTTCCTCATCGGGCCGGTTGCCGTAACCGTCTTCGAAGTCGATGCGGAGGTCTTCGATCGGTTCGCGCTCGAGCTTGGCCCGCATCCGGTCGTAGACGTCCCCGGCGAGGTCATCCGGCATACGGAGTACTTCGGCGAGCTGCTCCGCCGTACCGTGCGCGTCGAGCGCGTCCCGCGCCTGCGCACCCCAGGCCTCGACCGTGCGTGCGTCGTACCGATCGGCCGGCACGTACACCGTATGGACCGGCTGCCGCACCCAGCGATCCCCCGGGTAGTCGGCCGCGAGCGCCGCGTCGGCCCCCGCCAGCCGCCGGTCCAGCTCACCGAGCAGATCCTCCAGACCCATACCGCCTCCTAGGTTTCCGTATTGCGGAGACTATTATCTACTCTGCGGAAGATCAACGCTCTGAGTGTTCCGTCATCTGGCGCTAAACTTCCGTCATTCGGAAAGGATGGCCTTCATGGCGGAGACGAACGGCAAGCCCCGTACCGGCAGTGTGCAGTCCATCGAGCGGGCGTTCGGCCTGCTCGAGACGATGGCCGACGCCGGCGGCATGATGGGCCTGTCCCAGCTGGCCGCCGCGTCCGGCCTGCCGCTGCCGACGATCCACCGCCTGGTTCGCACCCTGGTCGACCTCGGCTACCTGCGTCAAGAACCGTCGCGCCAGTACGTCCTCGGCCCCAAACTGATCCGCCTCGGCGAGAGTTCGTCGCGGATGCTGAGCGTCTTCGCCCGCCCGCACCTGGCCCGCCTGGTCGACGAGCTCGGCGAATCCGCCAACATGGCGATGCTCGACGGCGACCAGATCGTGTACCTCGCCCAGGTCCCGTCCCGGCACTCGATGCGCATGTTCACCGAGGTCGGCCGGCGCGTCCTCCCGCACTGCACTGCGGTAGGCAAAGCGATCCTCGCGAACCTCCCCGAACAGGACGTCCGCGACCTCCTCCACCGCACCGGCATGCCCCAACACACCGACAACACCATCACCACCCCCGACGCCTTCACCACCCAACTCCACCAAGCAGCCGAAACCGGCTACGCCACCGACGAAGGCGAACAAGAGGTCGGCGTCCGCTGCGTAGCCGTCCCCGTCCCCAACACCCCGACACCTTTGGCCATCTCCATCTCCGGCCCCGCCGGCCGCATGACCGAGTCGCTCGTCACGCAGGCAGTCCCACTCCTGACGTCAGCAGCCAAGGCGTTGTCGGAAGACCTGCGGTAGGCGACCGTTCTGGCCGACCGGCGATTTCAGGTAAGAAAAATGCCGCCTGGTGGCTTTTAGTTTCCGGAGATCGCGCGACCTCGATGTGGTGCACATCGGGCAATGACGGCATGAGGCATGAGGCATGACCGCTCGACTTGCAGAGGCGCGGACCAGGTGGTCCCGCACGAGCCCGAACCACGGTTGTCGAGCACCCGGCCCGGACCCGGGGTGGTCGCACACAGACTCGGACCGCACCACACACGCCGACGGAACCACAGGCCACGTCACCCGGCGACGGCTGAGGTAGCGCGCCGGCCCGGGTAGTCGCCTGCGAGCGGCAGCTCCCAACACCCGGGCGCCAGCCCGGAACTCCCGGGCGGCAGCTCGAAAGGCCGGGTGGGTGGGAGTGTGTGAAGCGGGCGCTGTGAGGAGCGAAGCGAATGGCGACCGCGTAGGACGTGGGGACGTCTTTCACCCGCGGGCGCCAGCTCGTCAACCAGGCAGTCCCGCTGCGGACGTCAGCAGCCAAGGCCCTGTCGGAAGACCAGCGATAAGGGTGAACGCCGCGGCCCTCGCGCTGAGGCCGGGACCGTTCTGGCCCACCGCCGATTGCTGGTAACAAAAGTGTGGCCTGGTGGCATTTAGTTTCCGGAAATCGCGCGACCGCGACGGCCAGGTGGCCGGCATGACCCGAATCAAGGTGGTCGCGCGCCGGCCCGGACCGCAAACGCACCGCCGGCGGAACCACGGTTCACGTCACCAGGCGACGGCTGAGGTAGCGCGCTGGCACCGGGTAGTCACCGCGAGCGGCAGCTCGCAACAGCCGGGCGGTAGCGCGGAAGAGATGGGTGGGTGGGAGCGCGCGGAGTGGGCGCGGCGAGGAGCGGAGCGACGAATGGCGACCGCGTAGCACGCGTGGGGCTGTTTACTCGGGTGAGTAGGTTCGCCACCGTTCAGTAAGTTCATACCCCAAGGACCGGTTGGCTTGGAGGCTGGCTTCGTTGGTGGCGGCTCCGCCGGAGGCGTACTTCGTGATGCCCAGGTCGAGGAATGCGAGGATGGACGCCGCCTTGACCGCCTGGCCGACGCCCCGGCGGCGGTACGTGGCGAGGACTGAGGTGAAGCGGGTATCCCCCATGCCTTCGTGGTTCCGGATGACGGTCGCGCCGACCAACCGCGAGCCGTCAAAGGCGCCGAAGACGCGGTGCTCCGGCCACAACGCCTGGGTCTTCTCCAGTGAGCCGACCGCGCGGTGGGTGGCCGGCGTGTCCGGGTAGTCGGCTTCGTTCGCGGTCTCGAGGGCGTGCAGGAGTGCGGCCGACTCGCGCCCGAGCTCGCGGATCACCAGTCCGGCTGCGGTCACCCGCCGTACCGCGGACTCGAGCAGCTCCCGGTCGGGGTCGGACAGGCGGACGGCCCACGACTCGGCGATGACGCGGTAGCCGGCTGCTTCGAGCTCGGCGCACCGCGGGTCGTCGTCGCGGACTATCTGGTAGTCGGGCACCCGCTGATTGTCAGGCGCCCGACTCCCGGACTCAAGAGAGTTTGCTCAGACCGAAGCGCGAGTCTCAGGACAGTTTGCGCAGAAGCGGCAGTACGTCGGACGTGAACTGGGTGAGGAAACGCTCCTGGTCCTGCCCAGGACCGTGTACGACGAAGTGGTTGAACCCGGCGTCCAGGTACGGCTGCAGCTGCCGCACGACCTCCTCCGGATCCGACGCCACGATCCACCGCTTCGCGACCTGATCGATCGGCAGCTCGTCCGCCAGCCGCTCCATCTCGGTCGCCGAGGTGACGCTGTGCTTCTGCTCCGGCGTCAGCGACAGCGGCGCCCAGAATCGCGTGTTCTCCAGCGCGAGCGCGGGATCGCGGTCGTACGACACCTTCACCTCGAGCATCCGGTCGATGTCCTCGAAGCTCTTGCCCGCCTTCTCCGCACCCTCGCGCACGGCCGGGATCAGCTTCTCCGTATAGAGATCCATCCCCTTGCCCGACGTCGCGATGAACCCATCCCCAGCCCGACCGGCGTACTTGGCGACCAGCGGCCCACCCGCAGCCACATAAACCTTCAACGGCGTCGACGGCCGGTCGTAGATGAACGCATTGACCGTCTTGTAGAACGGCCCCTCCGAGCTCACCCCGTCCTTCGTCCACAGGTCCCGGATCAGCTGCACAGCCTCCCGCAGCCGCGCGAACCGCTCCTTGAACTCCGGCCACTCCATCCCCGACACGGCGATCTCGTTCAGCGCCTCGCCGGTCCCGACGCCGAGCATCACGCGCCCCGGGTACAGCTCCCCGAGCGTCGCGAAGGCCTGCGCGATCACGGCCGGGTTGTACCGGAACGTCGGCGTGAGCACCGACGTACCCAGCATCACGCGCGACGTCCGCTCACCGACCGCCGCCAGCCAGGCGAGCGCGAACGGCGCGTGGCCGCCCTCGTGCCGCCAGGGCAGGAAGTGGTCCGACACGGTCACACTGTCGAGCCCGAGCTCCTCCGCCCGGACCGAGTACTCCACCAGCTCCCGCGGCCCGAACTGCTCCGCCGACGCCTTGTACCCGACTCGAATGCTCACCCTCTGCTCCCAACCTCGTCTACCCCGTACTCCGGAACCAACCACGTCCGCGTCCGACTTTATGCCGCGCTGACTTTATGCCGCGCTGAGACGCTACAGGTCGCTACGATCCTCAGCTGTGTACGCCAACGACGCACGAGTGCTCGGCCTGATCGGTACGACGTTCCGCTCGGTCCAGCTGCCCACGATCCGCGTGACGGTCCCGGCCGCCCTGGCCGAGCGGGCGGTCGACGCCTGGCGGCGGGAGGAGGCGAACGCCGTACCGCAGCCGGAGGACGCGGCGTACCGGCTGCATCGGCACCGCGCCGGGACGCTCGCGCTGATCGGCCTGACGATCACCGAACGCGGACAGCTGGACGCCGACGGGAACACGGTCGTCGACCTCGACCCGGAGCTGGTCGGCGTCGCGATGGACGCGGCGGACCACGTACTGCGCCGCTGACCTCGGCGCGTCCTGGTTGACTCCGGGACCGAGGCGCGGAGAGGATGTGGGTCCCGGCGCGGCCCGCGCCTCACCTTCGTCGATCGGCCCCGGCCCGGTCACAGTGAGAAGGCAAAGGGACTTCCTGTCTCGGGCCGCTCGTCCTGGTCACCGGCCTCGGACGGGTCGCCGGGGGATCTCGTGCGAGTGCCTGGAAGGCCAGATGACAGCGCACAGGAACTTCAAGCAGCGGGTCCGTGCCCGCGCCGCCAAGACCGGCGAGTCCTACACGGCTGCCCTCCGGCACTTCCGTCCGACTCCTCGAGGAGATTCAGACATGCCGGAACCGTTGCGTATCGCCGTCGCCCAGTCGACGGTCCACGAAGACCCCACCAACCCCACCCTGCTCCGCGAGAGCGGCGCCGAGGTCCGTTCCCTGATGCGGGAGGCGGCCGCAGCCGGCGCCCGTCTGGTCCACTTCACCGAGGGCGCGATCTGCTTCCCGAGCAAGGTCGTGATGTCGTCGCTCGGCCCCGACGAGATCGGTCCCTCGGACTGGACCAAGGCCGACTGGGCCGTGCTCCAGGACGAGCTCGACCAGATCACGAAGCTCTCGGGGCAGCTCGGGCTATGGACCGTCATCCCGTCGGTGCACCAACTGCCGGATGCGCGTCCGCACAACAGCGCGTACGTCGTCTCCGACAAGGGTCAGGTGGTGGCTCGGTACGACGACCGGGCGCTCTCGACCACGAAGGTGACCTGGATGTACACCCCCGGCACCGCGCCGGTGACCTTTGAGCTGGACGGGTACCGGTTCGGGCTCGCGCTCGGGCTCGACATGCTGTTTCCGGAGCTGTTCACCGAGTACGACCGGCTCGGTGTCGACGCCGTGCTCGTCTCGTACGCGAGCACCCACGGGCCGAACGCGCACATCGCGGTGCAGGCGAGCGGGACTGCCGCGAACAACACCTGCTGGATCAGTTTGGCGGTCACCGCGAACCCGGAGACGGGTCTGGTGGCCGGGGTGACGAACCCGCGCGGCGAGTGGGTCGCGCAGGCGCCGGCGGACGGGCGGCCGGCGATCGCGGTCGCCGAACTGCAGCTGGACGAGTGGACCAGCGTGGGCCGTGCGTTCCGGCGGCGGACGCGGGAGCGGATCGGGTCGTAAGGCCTCACAGATCCGGGTGCTGACACGTTTCATCAGCATGAACAGGCACGCGATTGTCAGCACCCGGATCGGTGAGCTCACAGTGGTCGCTTCGGGCGACGCCCTGGTCGGGATCTACTTCCCGCACCACTGGGTGAAGCCGGGACCGCTGGG
Source organism: Kribbella sp. NPDC026611 (assembly GCF_040638345.1). NCBI lineage: Bacteria > Bacillati > Actinomycetota > Actinomycetes > Propionibacteriales > Kribbellaceae > Kribbella > Kribbella sp. NPDC026611. The sequence goes on along the minus strand of NZ_JBEZYC010000003.1, from coordinate 206,582 downwards.
TGAGCGGGTCGAGGCGTCCGACCCGCTCATCGCGGCGGTCGTCGAGCAGCTGTCGTCGTACCTCGATGGCTCGCTGCAACGTTTCAGCCTGCCGGTCGTGCTGCACGGGGACTCGTTCCAGCAGCAGGTCTGGGCGGTGCTCGCGGAGATCCCGTACGGCGAGACCACGACGTACGGCGAGATCGCCGCGCGGCTCGGCATGGGGCCGTCCGCGGCGCAGGCGGTCGGCAAGGCGGTCGGGCAGAACCCGGTCTCGATCGTCGTCCCGTGCCACCGGGTGGTCGGGAAGAACGGATCGCTGACCGGGTACGCCGGTGGATTGAAACGAAAGCAATTCCTGCTGGAGCTGGAGGAGCCGGTGGGCGCTCGGTTGTTCTGACTACAACGATCCGACCTGTTCGGCATACCAGTCGAGCTCGACGAGATGCTCGGCGATCTGGCGGAGGGTCCAGTTCGGGCTGCGGTCCTTGTCCCACTCCGCCGGGTCGACGGCGGCGTACCGCAGTACGAAGGTGCGCCCGAGCCGGCGCAGCCGCTGCTCGGCCTCGCGGACGTCCTCCTCGGTGAACGGCGCGAGGTCGGCCGCGGTCGTGATCGAACTCGCATGCCACTCGTCCGGCTGCGTCGGTACGCCGGCGAGCAGCGCCTCGACCTCGGCGAGATGGTCGATCAGGTGGTCGGCGATCCGGCGGACCGCCTTGTGCGGGGTGTAGATACGGTCGTCGTCCGAGGTCCGCGGCTGTCCGTCCCAGGCCGGCCAGGTGACGACCAGCTTCAGCGACCGCTCGACGGCGGCGGCAACGAGTTCTCCCGGGTTCTCTGTCATGTGCGCGACGGTAAGCCCGTCACGCTTCGGCGCCGGCCGAAGTGACGCCGAGCCGCTTCGCGAGGCTCTCGGCGTTGAAGGGCGCGTGCACCTTCACGTCGTTGTCGAAATAGATGTAGGTGTCGGTCTTCCAGGCGCGGATCTTGCGAGCCCAACGCGCCAAGGCCTTGTCGTCGTACCCGCTCACGTAGAGCTCGTCGGCGCCGTGCAGCCGGGCGTAGGCGAAGTCGGCGGTCACGTCGCCGAACATCGGCCACTTGCCGGCCGTGTCCGCGCACACCACCGCGATCTCGTGCGCCCGTGCCAGCGCGATGAATTCCTTGGTTGCGAAGCTCGCGTGCCGTACTTCGATCGCGTACCGGATCGGCAGGTCGACCTTGCACTCGAGCAGCGCGCGACCTTCCATCCGCTCGTCGTGGGCCTTGGCCACCTCGGCGGCCTCGGCCGTCGTCCGCGGCAGCTGGTCGAAGAACGCGGCGCACCGGTCCGCGTCGTACTGGAAGTTCGGCGGCAGCTGCCAGAGCACCGGGCCAAACTTGTTGCCTAGCGCAAGCACTCCGGAGGCGAAGAAGTTGGCCAGCGGCGCCTCCACGTCGGCCAGCCGCTTCATGTGCGTGATGAACCGCGGGCCCTTCATCGAGAACACGAACCCGTCCGGCGTCTCGTCGTACCAGCGTTGGTACGACGTCGGTCGCTGGAGCGCGTAGAACGAGCCGTTGAGCTCGATCGAGTTGAGCCGGTTCGACGCGTACTCGAGCTCGGCGCGCTGCGGAAGACCGTCGGGGTAGTAGACCTTGCGCCAGGGCGGGTAGCGCCAGCCCGAGATGCCTACTCGGTACGGGCTGTCCGGCCAGCTGATCACACCATCGATTATTGCCTCTGTGCAGATTGACCGAGGTGCTTACCCCGATGCGGTGACTCCGTGGGACGACCCGGACTGGCGTACGGAGGCGCTGGACTGGCTGTCGCTGGAGCTGGGTCGGGCTGGGATCGAGGAGAGCGGACCGCGGCGGATCCGGCTGCGGCCGTGGTCGATCGTGCTCCGGCTCGAGGCGGAGCGGCCGGTCTGGTTCAAGGCTGCGTCGCCGGGGAGCGCCTTCGAAGCGGGACTGTCCGAGGCGTTGACGGAGTATGACTGCGTACTCACGCCGTACGCCGTCGACGCCACTCGCGGCTGGTTGCTTCTGCCGGACGGGGGCCCGCGTCTCCGGGACGTTCCGTCCGGCCCGGACGATTGGGCCGACATCCTGGGCCGGTACGCCGAGTTCCAGCGCAGTCTCGTCCCGTCGACGGCGACGTTGCTCGGCCTCGGAGTACCGGATGCGCGGCCGTCCGCGATGCCGGCGTACTTCGATCGGCTGGTCGGCGGCAGCCAGTGCCTCAGCCCAGATGACCGATCGCGACTGCGAACGTTTCAATCGACGCTGGCCGACTGGTGCGCGGAGCTCGACGCCATCGGCATCCCGGCCACCCTCGACCACGCGGACCTCCACGACGGGCAGATCCTCGTGCCTGAGCCCGGTCGCTACACGTTCTTCGACTGGGGCGATGCGAACGTTTCACACCCGTTCTGCAGCCTGCTCGTCGCGGTCGACCACATCGCCGAGCAGTACGGCGCGGACGTCGTACCGCGGATGCAGGACGCGTACCTCGAGCCGTGGACCGGCTACTCGCGGCGGGACCTGCTCCGCGCGGCCGAACTGGCCCGTCGGCTCAGTCACCTGACGCGCGCGAGCTCGTGGACCCGCCTCTTCCCGACGGCCGCGCGCCTCGGCGACCCAGAGCGCGCTGCGGCGTTGATACGTCTCATTTCGGCCTGAGCGTTGTGGTACGAAGGTTGACATGCCCATCGACGACCTGTTGGACAGTGGACTCCGGATGCTGATCACGTCGATGGTCGACAACGCCGGTCTGACCCGCGCGAAGACAGTCCCGGCGGCGCGTGTCCGTACGGCGGCGCGCGACGGCATCGGGCTGTCGCCGGTGTTCGCGCTGATGTGTACGGACGATGCGATCACCACCTCGCCGCTGGTCAACGGGCCGGTGGGCGACAACCGGCTGATGCCGGATCTCGACGCTGCGGCGCCGCTCGGGCCGGATCGGACTGTCTTCTGGGCGCCTGCGGATCAGCTGTCGCAGGACCATGAGCCGGTCGGAATCTGCCAGCGGTCGGCGCTCCGCCGGCAGGAGGCACGGGCGGTCGCGGCGGGGCTGGAGGTGAAGCTCGGGTTCGAACTGGAGTTCACCGTCTTCAGCGGATCGCGCGAGGAGCCGGCGGTCGCGACGCTCGGACCGGCGTACGGCGTACTCGCCACGCTCGAGCTTGAAACGTTCGCAGACGATGTACTGGCGGCGCTCGAGGTGGCCGGCGTACCTGCGGAGCAGTTCCATCCGGAGTACGCGCAGGGGCAGGTCGAGGTTGCGCTGCCGCCGGCGTCGCCGTTGCAGGCGGCGGACCAGTCGCAGCTCGCGCGGTTGGTGATTCATCGGGTGGCGCGGCAGCACGGGTTGATGGTGTCGTTCGCGCCGATCACGGTGGCGGGGTTCGTGGGCAACGGTGCGCATATTCATTTCTCGGCGACGGTCGACGGGGAGTCGTTCGACGGATTGTCCGAGCCCGCACGGCACTTGATGGCGGGGATCGTGCGCGAGTTGGACGGGCTGACCGGCGTACTGGCGCCGAGCGTGCTGTCCGCGGACCGGCGGAAGCCGAGCAGCTGGGCCGGCGCCTATGCCTGCTGGGGAGTCGAGAACCGCGAGGCTGCGGTGCGGTACGTGCCGGGCAGCGTCACCGGGCGGCCCGGGTCAGCCAACTGCGAGATCAAGATCGGTGATCCGAGCGGCAACGTGTACCTCTCGGCTGCCGCTGTGCTTGCCGCCGCGGTGAACGGGTTGGAGCATGAGCTGACGCTGTGGCCGGGGTACGACCGGGACCCGTCGACGTACCCCGAGCGTGAACAACCGCCCCGGCTGCCGCTGACGGTGGAGGACGCGCTGGTGGCGTTCGAGCGGTCCGCCGTACTGCGTTCGGCGCTGGGGGACGAGATCGTCGAGCCGTTCCTCGCCGTACGGCGGCACGACGCGGCGACGCTCGGGGTGCTGTCGCTGGAGGAGCGGGTGCGGGCGCTGAGATGGCGGTATTGATCGTTTCAAGATGATGTGGCCGCCTGGATCACCTACGGTGATCCTCATGGCGTTCGCTGCGAAGGGGAGCAAGGGCGAGTCGTTCCTTGCGGTGGTGGTCGGAGGCGGTACTGCGTTCGGCCTGATCGTGCTCACGTCCCGGGCCTGGAAGGCCTGCCACGTCGACGCCTCGGGCAGCGTCCCGAACGGCGTGGCCCTGCTCTTCATGGGCCTGCCGCTGGCGCTGATCGTCAATCTGGTCCTCTTCAACATCGTCTTCCGCTATGCCGGCAAGGCGTTCCTCTTCTCCCTCGTCGCCGCCGCACTCGCGATCGCCATCGCCGACCTGGCCCTCTTCTCCTGGCAAGGCACCCCCGCCGGCTCCCCCGGCACCTGCCCCGGCAACATCCCACCCTGGTGGCCCAAGAGCATCCCCACCTAGCAGTACTCCTCAACTACAACCATCCGCCCCCGGGCTCCGTCGTCGAACACCGCCAGCGTGAAGCCTCCGTAGCCACTGGGGTCGGTCAGGCGCAGGCGGACGCGCGCCACCAGGCTGTCCCGCTCTGAGGGCGGCACCTCCGTCATGTCGGAGAGATACACATGCAGGACGCGTACGGCGGGGTCCCGCATCTGGCGCTCCACCCGCCGCCAGCGGAACTCACCACGCCGCATCCGCCAGACGACTCCGTCCGCGGTCCTGCACTGCCGCTCTCGAATCGGCGACGGATAGAACACCTCCATCCCGTCGTCCCCGGTCATGCGCCGACCCCGGGCATCGCAGCCGTCACGAGCACACGGTCGGCGACGACGCTCACCGCTCCTCCCGAGTCGACGAGGTGTGCGCCATCACGCCAGTATTCCGGAAACTGTCGGGGTGGCGGGCTAGGTTGCGGTGTGGTGGTGGTGGCCGACTGAGGAGGACAGATGGTGGCGACGTTCGGGCCGGGGAGCGGGTTGGAAGGGGCGCAGTTCAAGGAGGTGAACCTGCGCGGCGCCCGGTTCGTCGAGGTGGATCTTTCCGGGACGGTGGTGCGCGGGTCCGAGCTGCAAGGCCTGGAGCTCGACTCGCCGTGGCTGTTCGACGGGAACAACACGATGGTGGTCAACGGCGTTGACGTGCTGCCGTACGTCGAGGCCGAGCTCAACCGACGGTTCCCGGGGCGCGAGCTGCAGTGGGCCACGGATCCGGAGGGTCTGCGCGCGGCGTGGGCTGCGTTGGAAGCAACCTGGGCGGCGACGATCGAGCGGGTCGCGGGGATGCCGGAGGGCACCGTCGATGTGTCGGTCGACGGCGAGTGGTCGTTCGCGGATACGTTGCGGCACTTGGTGATGGCGACGGACGCGTGGCTCGGGCGGGCGATCCTGGAGATCGAGCAGCCGTTCCATCCACTCGGCCTGATCTTCGAGGGCGGCGAGGGCGAGGTGGACCGTTCGCTGTTCGTCACCGAGCGCCCGGCGTACGCCGACGTCCTCGAGGCCCGCACCGACCGCAACGCAATGGTCCGCGACTACCTGGCCAAGGTCACGCAAGACGAGCTGGACGCACCCCGCAAGAACCCCTGGAACCCCAACCACGAGGAAACCACCCGCCACTGCCTCCACACCATCCTCGAAGAAGGCTGGGAACACCACCGCTTCGCAGTCCGCGACCTGGCAGTGATCGAGTCCCGCGGCTGACCTCGGCACAACCGCCGGACCCCACTCCAAGCGCGCCCGCGTAGAGCTCGGTTCGGCCTCCAGGTGGTCCGGGCCCCGCAGGTGGTCCTGGGGCGAGTCAGCGCGCGAGACCTCCGCGGCCGCGGGGCCCCTTACCCTTGTTGGCCTTGGCTTCCTCTTCCTCGTCGAGGTCGGCGCCGCGCCCGGAGGCATCCGCCAGCCGATTCAAGTCCCCCGCCGCAATCGCCGCGGCGATGTCCTCGCGAACGGACGCTTCCTTCTCCGCGTCGGACGGACCGGTGCTCATATAAACCTCCACTGCGCTGCCGATTGATAGATGCTGCAAGCAACCACAATCGTCACACCCACAAGGGTCATCATTTGGCCGGAGTGGTTCAGGGGTCCGCCGTGGTACCGGACTGGATCACGGGTCCGAAGTACCAGCCGCGCCATTTGTTGTACGCCGCCGACCACAGGACGAAGGCAGCGGGTGCGTGGTATAGGTGATACGTGGAGGATCCGCCCGGCTACGCACAGAGACAGATCGTGGCGTCGCCAGCACTTGACAGCACCGCCGCGGGGCCGAGGATCGTTGGTGGCGCCAAACGCTGGTGGGGGTGAGCTGTGCTGGGGGAAGCAGCGTTGGTCGGTCGAGGTGAGCAAAGCGAGCTGCTCAAGCGGCGACTGGCCGACGTGCGGGACGGTTTCGCGCGGACGGTGTTGATCGGTGGCGATGCCGGGGTCGGGAAGAGCCGGCTGGTGGGGACGTTCGCCGACTTTGCCCGCGGTACTGGAGCCCACGTCCTGGTCGGCGCCTGTGAGGAGCACTTCGGTGATCCGATGCCGTACCGGCCCTTGCTCGAGCTGTTGGAGAACTTCGGCCGCGAGCACGGCGCGGAGCGGGCGCGGGAGATCGCCGGACCGGCCTACCAGCGGCTGACCGACTTCTTCGAGCTGGGCGCCGACTCGATGAACAGCCCGTCGCAGTTCTTCCTCGCCGTACGCCGGATGCTCGACGACCTCGGCACCGACACCCCGGTCGTGCTGATCATCGAGGATCTGCACTGGGCGGACCCATCGACGCTCGATCTGGTCCGTCACCTCGGCCAGGCCCATCAGGACGACCGCCGGTTGATGCTCGTGGGCACGTACCGCAGCGAGATGAATCGCGACAACCCGTTGTGGAAGCTGCTGGCCGCGCCGACGTTCGTGCGCCGTTCCGAGAGCATCGAGCTCGCCCCGTTCACCCTGGAGGAGCTCAGAGACTTCCTTGCCGCCGTGAGCGGCGGCCGGGTCGACTCGGCGCTGGTCAAGCGCTGCTTCGAATGGTCCGACGGGATTGCCTTCTACGCGGAACAGCTCATCGCCACCAGCACCTTGGAGAGCCTGGAGCACATCCAGCTCCCCTCCGACATGGAGACGGTGGTGCTCACCCGGCTGACCGACGTTGGCCCCGAGGCACTCAAGGTACTGCGAGTGGCCGCTGTCGCCGGGCGCGCGCTGAGTCGCCGACTGCTGCGTACGGTCAGCGATCTCCCCGCGAACGTGCTGAACGATGCAGTGCAGGAGTGCTTCGACCAGCAGATGCTGGTCGACGGACACGATGAGGACGTGTACCGGTTCAAGCACGCGCTGCTCCGCGAGGCGGTGTACCAGCGGACCGTCCGCGGTACTCGGGTCGATCTCCACACGGCGATGGCGGAGGCGCTGGCGTCCGATCCGCGGCTGAGCCTGACCGAGGGCTCGGCGACCGCCGAACAGGCAAGCCATTGGTACCAGGCGGGCGACCATCCGAAAGCACTCGCCTTCGCCGTCCAAGCTGGGCAGCTCGCGGCCCGCACCCTGGCGTTCCCGTCCGCCGAGGTCCAGTTCGACCGGGCACTGCAGTTGTGGCGGCGGGTTGACGATCCGGAGGCGCTGGCCGGAGTCGGAATGGCCCAACTGCTGATCGACGCGGCCGAGGCCGCCCGCTGGTCGGGCCACGTCGATCGGGCCCTCGAGCACATCGGCAAAGCCATCGCAGACGTCACGGACGGCGCCGGGGCGGATCGGCTCGGGGAGCTGCACGAGCGGCTCGCCACGTACCTCGAAGAGGCCGGCAAGCGCAAGGAATCCGTGGTCGCGTTCCACGACGCCGCCCGGCTGCTGGCGCCGGAGCCACCTTCGGCGCTGAAGGCGCGCGTCCTCGCCGCGCTCGGCCTCGCTCAGTTGCGCGCCGGTCACTACGCGGTCGGCGGAGCACAGGCCGAAGAAGCCCTGCTGATGGCGCTCGAGGTCGGCGCGCGGGCCGAGGAGGGTCGGGCGCTGAACATCTCCGGGCTCGCGATGGGCATGCTGAACGAGCCGGAGGGCGAAGTCCGGCTGCGGCAAGCCCTCGACATCGCCGGGGAGGTTCATCACATCGAGGACCGCTTGCGGGCCTACAGCAACCTCGGGCTGATCCTGGAGCACGCCGGCCGGCTGCGGGACTCGGCAGAGCTGACGATGCAAGGGCTCGAGGAGGCGCGGCAACTCGATCTGACGAACACGCGGCAGGGCACGATCCTGGCCAACAACACCAGCGCCGCGCTGGTGCTGCTCGGCAAGTGGGACGATGCCGAGCGAATCATCACCGAGGTGTCGCTGGATCGGCCACCGGCCGAGAGCCTCTACCCGCTCCTCACGCGCGCCGAGATCAAGGTGGGCCGCGGCGAGTACGAGCAGGCACGCGACCTGCTCGCCTCGATCGCCGATGTCCAGCTCGGAGAGGATCCGCGGCTGCTGGGGCCGTTGCACGCAATCCGGGCCGAGCTGGCGATCGGCGACGGCGAGTTGCTCAAGGCCATCGAAGAGGTGAAGGACGGAGTGACGGCCGTCCGGGCCGGCGAGAACAGCATGGAGTTGTTGCGGCTGTGTGCGGTCGGCCTGCGCGCGGCGGCCGATCTTGCCGGCGGACGTGCCGGCAAGACGGACCAGACGGCGGCCATGAGCGCCGGTGACTGGCTGGCCCGCGAGGGGTGGGACGCCGACGCAGCGCCGGCAACCGACGAGCTGAAGCAGCTCGTGCAACTGTGCAAGGCAGAACGACAGCGCATCCAGCGCAAGGACACCGCCGCGTTGTGGAGCAAGGTGGCCACCGGTTGGACCAAGCTGGATCGGCCGTACCCAGCGGCGTACGCCCGATTCCGCGAGGCGGCCGCCCTGGTCGCGGCCGGCGACAAGAGCGCGGCACGGGGGATCGTCCGCGAGGTACACCAGGCGGCTGCTGTGCTACGCGCTGAACCGTTGCGCATCAAGGCCGTCGAGTTGGCGCAGAGGATCAGCCTCAACCTGGATCAGGCGCGACGAACCGAGCTGCCGTACGGGCTCACCCCAGCAGAGTTCGAGACCTGGCGCTTACTTGCCAAAGGCAAGCAAATGGCCGAGATCGCCGCCGAGCGTCACGTGACGCGGCGGACGGTCGAGACCCAGCTACGCGCCATCTACCGAAAACTGGGTGTGCACAACGCCACCCAGGCGGTGGTCCGGGCGCACCGGGACGGCCTGTTCGACTGAGCCGGACTGTCCGTCAGAGACGGGCATGACGCGAAAAGCTCTTCTCATCGGTGCCCAGACGAACAACCTGACCGGTGTGCTCAACGACGTCGAGGCGATGGCGGGTGCGCTCGAGCCTCGCGGCTTCGCGATCGAGCGTCTGGTGACGCCGCAGGCCACCCGGGCCGCGGTGCTCGACGCGTACGAGAAGCTGATCGTGGACGCCGGAGCGGACGACGCCGTCGTGATCTACTACAGCGGTCACGGTGGGCGCCTGCAGGCGCCGGACGACCGGGATCTGCAGTTCATCGTGCCGGACGACTACCACGACTCCGACGACGAAGACTTCCGCGGGATCACCGGCGTCGAGCTGTCTGTACTGCTCGCTCGGCTCACCACCCGGACGGCCAACGCCACCGTCATTCTCGACTGCTGCCACGCCGCGCACATGTCACGCCACCCTGGCCTCCGGGTCAGGTCGTTGCTGCGGCCGGTCATCTGGAAGCCGACGTACGAGGTCGTCAAGGAGCATCTGGACCGGCTCACGGCCGGCGGTCTCGACGTGGCGAAACGTCCAATGGTCGGCAACTCGCGCGCCGTACGAGTGGTCGCCTGCTCGCCATCGGAGTCGGCCTGGGAGAGCGCGAACCGGGACGGTGTACAGATGGGGCTGCTGACCGATGCCTTGTCCCGGGCTCTCCGCGGGGCCGAGGGGCTTCGGGTCAACTGGTCCACCCTGATCGACACGGTCCGCCGCGACGTACAGGATCTGGCGCCGACCCAACGGCCAGAGGCGGAAGGACCGTCCGAACGACAGCCGTTCGAGACCACCGACTCCAAGCCGCTGGGCACGCTGCCGGTCGCGATGCTCGGACCGGACCGGATCCAGCTGCTCGGCGCGCCGCTGCTGGGCGTCGAGGCGGGCGACGAGTTCGCCATCATGCCGGCCGCTGCCACCGGACCGGAGGACGGGCCGGCGATCGGGTCGGCGACGGTGGATCGAGTCCTGCCCACGGTGGCGCTGGCGGCGCTGCGGCTCCAGAAGCCCGACGAGAGCATGCCCCTGGACGCTCGCGCTCACCGCACTCGCGCCGCCGCTCCCGCCCTGCCGGTGCGGCTGCCTGAGGACCATCCGGTGACCGCGGACCTGGTCAAGGCGATGTCGATGCGGCCGCTGCTGCGACTCGCGGATCCGACCACGGACGGCCAGGTTCCGATCGAGGTTGCCCTCGACGCACAGGGCGAGCTGGTGGTACGCGACAACGGCGTACCGCTCCATCCGCCGTACCCGGCGACGACGCTCGGCATCAACTCCGTCATGGGCAACCTGCAGCGGATCGCGCAGGCCGACGCGCTACGCCGGCTGGCGGGAGATCGTGCCAGACCGCTGTCGCACGGTGTCGTGTTCGAGTGGGGCCGGGTACAGAACGACCAGGAAGAGCCGCTCCCCAGGACGGGTGCGTTGGTCTTCGCGTACCCGAAAGAACGCGTGTTCTTCCGGCTCCGGAACACCGGCGACCAGGCGATGTTCGTGTCGCTGATCGACATCGGCATCGCGTCCCGGATCTCCGTCCTCACCGCGACCGACCCCGGCGGTATCCGGCTCGCTCCGGGCGCCTCGTACACCTACGGCTGGAACGAGGACCTGCGGCGACTCACCGGGGTGACGATGACCTGGCCGGACGGTGTCGAGACGACGGACGCGCGGCCGGAGACGGTCCTTGCCCTGATCAGCGACGGACCGGTCGATGTCGGGCCGCTGCGGCAGCGGGGCGTTCGAACCGCCGCCGAGCCACGGTCGGAGGCATCCGAGCTCGAGCGGCTGCTGGTCCAGATCAGCACCGGGAGCACCCGCGAGGTCGGCGACGCTCCTGCTTCCTCGGTCCGCTACTCGGTTGAGCCGATCGATTTCATGGTGAGCCCGACCCCGCCGCCCACCGCGGAGCGGGCGAAGTTCCTGATCGACGACCGGCCGCAGCAACCGGTGCGTCTGCTCGCGACTCGCGGCTTGGCCCCGGCCAAGGTCGCTGTCCGGATCGCCGAGCTGTTCGTCCATCGCAACCGGGCGTTGGGCAGCGCCGACATCCGGCTGGACGCTGTGGTGCTGACCGGCGGGGCCGGCCAGCAGCCGGTTTATCGGGCACAGACCACACGGTTCAGCAACATCCGCGACGGCGAGCGGCTGCCGCTCGACAACCTGCTGATCTACCACGGGCCGGCCGCGGAGTTCCTCGACATTGCCGTGTGGGTCTCGCGCGACGCGACGGGCAGTCTCGCGCTCAGCGACCTGCTGGAAGAGAAGTTCAACAATCCCGCAGTGGGCGCCGCGGCCACGACGGTGGCCGGGCTCGCGATGAGCTCGCCGCACGCCGCCGCTGCGGTCGCCGCGGCCGGAGCCGGGGCCGTGCTGGTGAACACGGCCTACGACCTGCTGACCCGCGTCGTCGGTCAGAGCATCGGGCTCTACCGGACCTCCCTGCTCGCGCAGGAGCAGTTCGGAATTGGCCGCCACGTCCGGCATCCGCAGGATTTCTCCTTCACATTCTCGGTCGAGGCGGTGGCCGAATAAAGCCGCCCCGAACGTCCAACAACGCTCGCCTGCCGAGCATTATCGAAAGGTAACAGCATGACACCGGAAAGCAATCGGCTGACCAAGAAACTCGTCATTGGCGAGCAGCAGTGGGGCATCGCGGACGCGGACGCGGACGGCATCGCCCGACTCGTTCGCGACGCGATGACCGGACGTACGACGGTCGAGCTGCAGCTGTACGACCCGGCCGGTCACGCGGTCACGGTGTTCCTCAACGGGGCGGCCGCAGCCAGCGTGGTCATCGACCTGACCACCGGACCGAGGCCCAGCGAGATGTCCTGACCGCGCTCTGACCACGGGCCGGGTTTCCCTGGGAACCCGGCCCGTACGTATGCCGGGACGGCTATTTCCGCAGCCCGTACGTATTTCCCGGTATCTCTTTGCAAATCCTACTTCCGGCCATTTCTCGACCTCGACGATCGATCCAAGTCGAAACAGAGGAGTGCGTCGTGACCTATATCGAGGAACCGTCGGCCGCCGCGGACGATGTACGTCGGCTGGCCGGCGCGGGACAGCTCAAGGACCGGTTCTGGGACGCCTCCCGGGACGAGCAGCGCCGGCTACGCGCCGGCGCCGCCGAGATCGCGGGACCACTGGTGTACGAGCGGGTGACCCGGCCCGTCGAGCGTCGACGTCACCACTACGAGTGCGCCACCACTCTGCAGCGGATGCTGCCCGACTGCCTGGACCGCTTCCACGACGATGTGGACGCGGTCCTCGACGATCTGTTCGCCCACGCGAAGATACCGATCGCGAACCTCGAGGGCTGGATCACTTCGCGGCTGCGGCGCGCGACCATCGAGGGACATCGCCGCCGCCGTGGCGAACGTGGTGCTCCGCAGCGGCCGCGCGTACCGGCCTGGCTCGCCGAGGAGCTCGAGCACGACGCCTGGCTGATCGACCTGGCCAAGGCGACCCTGGAGTGGGTCGGCACCGACGCGACCGCCGGATCCCTGCTGTGGCCGCTGAACGCGTTCGCCGACCGCCGCGCCGCCTTCACCGGGAACCACACCGCCGGCGAGGCGGTGGTCGCCGGCGAGCTCGAGGTCGTACTGGCCGCCATGCGGAGGCGGCCCGCCTGGTACGCGAAGTACGTCGAGCGCCCGATCGGTCGCAAGCCCGCGCAGGTTTGGTATCCGCCGTACTCCGCGGCCAACGACAGCGCGGAGCCGACGCCGTTGGCTCTGGTGGATCCGCACGAGCGCGACGACGCGGTACTGCGCGAGATCGCGAGCGTCGCCATCGAGATCATCGGCACCCGCATCAACGGCGGCGAGGACGTTACGACGGCGGTCATCGACGTACTGGCCGCGATGTTCGGCAGCCTGGCCGACTCGGACGACCTGGAGAACGAGGAGGAGACCTCTCAGATCGCCGCCCTGATCGACGATCCGGTCAAGCTCAAGCGGATCGTGGCGACGGTCCTCGAGATTCTCGGCGACGGCGGGCTGGGGGACGTCACCTCGTAGCGCCTGCGGACCGTCCGTCAGAACAGTGAGGAGGCACATCGAGGAGGCAGGGCATGGACCAGGACGGGTCGGACCCCAGGGCTTGGGGACGGGCACAAGCAATCTTCCGCCTGATGGAACTGCAGAAGGCAGCGGCCGCCCGCGAGCTGGCCGACCCGCGCGCGGCGCTGGTCGAGGTGGACGAGTTGGCGGCGACGTTCGCGTCCGATTCGCAGGTGCAGACGCTGGTCAAGGCCACACACGCGATCCTGGGCATGACCATTGGCATCGGATACGCCGATGTGCCCGCACTGCGCCAGGTGTACCAGGAGATGGCCGACCTGATCGGTGACCAGGCCGATCCGACCATGGGAACGATGCCGGGTTTCCTTGACGCCCTGCAGTCACACCAGAGCGGCGACACCTCAACCTCGCTCGCTCTCCTCTCCGAGACGCTGAAGCAGTACGAGGCACTGCCGGACTCGAGCTTCCTGCGGCAGCAACTGGTGGAAGCAGGGCCTGCGTTCGAGCTGATGCGGTTGCTGCACGACTACGACCCGGACCGCGACAACGCCGAGCACACCCGGTTGCTCGCGGAGGTACGCAGCCTTGCGGCGAAGCCGGGCCTCACCGACGGCGAACGCGCATTGTTCCTGGCTGTCGCGGGTGGTGCGGCGTTGAAGCAGGGCGGCGAGCAGGATCGCGTGCGGATCGACGCCGGAATCGCCGACCTGCGTAAGGCGGTGACGCTGACCTCCGACGACCATCCGGAGCACGTTCTGGAGCTCGCCAGCCTCGCGCTGGCCGTCTACCGCCGTTCGGAGGTCACTGGATCACTCACGGATGTCGACGAGGCGATCGCGCTCCTGGAACGAGCCCGAGATCTGGCCGGGGGACCCGCGCATCCACACTGGAGCTACGTCAATTCCATGCTGGCCGAGCTGCCTCGGCGCCGAGCTGAGAACCTGTCGTCGAGTCCGCCGGCGTTCGACGCGCTCCGTGGCTATGCCTGGCAGGTGCTGCTACAGCCAGATCCAGGTAGTGCCCGCGCAGTCGCCCAGGAGGCGGCGGAGGAGGCCATCGCGGAGGCCGGCCGCGCCCTCGTCGGCGGCAACCCCTCGGAGGCGCTGCGTGTGCTGGACGCCGGACGAGGGCTGGCGTTGTTCGCGGCCACCGAGCTGCGTGATCCTTGCACCCGGCTGATCGACGCCGGCGCGGTCGAGCTGGCGAAAAGATGGCGGTCGGAGGAGCGGCCATCGGCCCGGCTGCGGGAAGAAGTCATCGAGGTACTGACGCGCGAAACCGACCTGCTCGATCCACCAACCTTCGTGGAGATCCAGGAAGCGCTGGGCCGACTCGGCGCTGACGCTCTGATCTATCTGGTGCCCGCCACTCCGCCGACGGCGGGCTGGGCCGTGATCGCTCCGGCTGAAGGTGCTCCGCGGTTTCTGTCGCTGCCCAACCTCGCGGTCAAAGGGAAACTGGAGCTCGAGCGCTATCTGGCCGCTGCGACCGAAAGAGATGTGGAACTTCCCCCTCCTCCCACCAGAGAGGTCGGCTCGGTCGCGTCGACCGAGTTCATGGAAAGCCTCGACTCCTTGTGCAGCTGGGCGTGGAAGGCTGCCATCGGACCGATCCTCAAGCCGTACCTCGACAACACCTCGGACCGGACACCGCGGCTGGTGATCATTCCGATGGGCGAACTGGCCCGGGTCCCGTGGCAGGCGGCTCGCCGGCCGGACGGCAAGTACCTGGTGCAACTCGCCGCCGTGTCACAGGCCGCCTCGGCCCGAATGCTGTGCGCCTCGGCCGCAGCAACGCCGGTGCAGCCGACAGCAGGTGGGCTGATGATTGCCGACCCGAAGACCGGCAGACCGGCATCGGACCTCCTGTCGGCGCGCCTCGAGGCGTATGCGATCCACCGGACTTTCTATCCCGGTGCGACCTATATCGGTCGACGGCCGGACGGCACGGTCAGCGGTTCAGGTGCGGGCACCCTCGAGGAGGTCCTCGCCTGGCTGCAGGCCGACGGCGCACACGCGGGGGCGATGGTCCACTTCGCGACCCACGGACTGATCACTTCCGATCCTGTCCGCGCTTCGTCTCGCTTGCTCCTGGCCGGCGGCGACCTCACCGCCGAGGAGCTGATCCGAGTCCTCGACACCGATCGGCATCCCCTCGGACTCGTGGTCCTCGCCGGGTGCCACACCGGCGAATCGATCTACGGCTACGACGAGGCATACAGCCTCGGCACCGTGTTTCTCGCAGCAGGCGCCCGGTCGGTGCTCTCGACCCAGTGGAGCATCCCGGATCAGGGCACTTCGCTGCTGATGTACATGTTCCACCACTTCCTGATCACCGGACACAGCTCACCGCGGGACGCGCTCCGCAAGGCGCAACTGTGGATGCTCGACGGCGCTCGCGAGGTACCTCGGGCCATGCCGGCGCCGCTGCGCCGGATGCTCGCGGACACCGACCCCACACAGATCGTGTCCTGGGCCGGCTTCGTCCACTGGGGACAGTGACCGACCGAAAGGTGACAGTGCCATGGATATCGGGCAACTCGTACGACGCGGACAAGAGCTGGGCATGAGCTACTGGCGTGCCGGACCAGGAACACCTGGTGCGCTGGGCTATCTGTCCGAGGCGATCTCGACATTCGGTGAGGCTCACAAGTTGCTGGGGCCTGAGGACCCGGTGCGTGGACACGTCGGCTGGCAACTCGGCTGGCTGCTCTGGGCTCGCTACAGCACGCACGGGGGCTCGCCGCAGGATCGGGAAACCGGCATCAAGGTGTTCGGCGAGGCGCTCAGCAGCCCAGGCATGCAGCCGGCGCAGACCACGATCGCGCACCTGGCCCTCGGCCAGCTGTACCTGACCCGCGCGGTGGAAGCGATGAACCCGATGGCGGCGCGCGGCGGCTTCCTGGGTGGGACGTCCGGGACGGCGAAGGCCGACGTGGACCTGGCGATCCGGTGTTTCCGCCAGGTTCTCGACGGCGCCGCGATCGCACCTGAGCTCACCACGACTGCCGAAACCCTCCTCACGATCGCAGAGGCGATCCGGCCCCTGCTCAGTGGTGATCTGGCCGGCGTCGACATCAGCAAGGTCATGGGTGTCATGACCTTGCTCCAAGACATGCAGCGCGGCGGCGGACCGTTCGCGCGACCAGGTGCCGCCGGAATGCCGTCGCCGTTCTCGTTTCCCATCGACCTGACCGACGTCGATCCGCTCGACTATCCCGTTCTCGACGCGCAGGGCTGGGCTCCAGAGACGCCAACGCCTCCGCCGCGTCGGCCTGCTCCGGTGCTGGTTGCGCCTGTGGCGCCTGACGCGGCCCGGCAGGCCGCGCGCAAGCAGTTGGCAGGTTTGTCGGAGCTCCCGTCGCGGCCGGCCTGGGAGCAGGCGTTGGCTCTTCTGCAGTTGGGGCCGGAGCAGATGCCGGTCGCAGGTTTGGATGCGTTCATCGGCGCGGCTGTGAACGCAGCTTACGCAGCTCACGCAGCCGACGCGGCCGGCGACGAGGCGGTCGAGGCTGGGCTCGATCACTTGCTGGCGGCAACCGGACTCTGTCTGCGAGAGCGGCGCGACGGCAGCGGATGGGGCGACGAGGACGCCGACACCAACCTGGCCGCCGCGGAGCAGCTTCTCACCGCAGCCAAGCTCATCCCGGCCGATCACCTCGCGGCCGCTGCTGTCGTCGACGCGCTCGGTGGCATGCTCGACGAGACGCGACCATTGGCCGGGCAGATCCTTGGTCAGTTCGAGGCATACGCGGCCGAGGTGTCGTTACGCCCGGCCTCGGTGGTCGCGCTGAGCGAACTGTGCCGCATGGCGGGCTCCGGTCGTAGCGGCGATCCAGAGCCTTTGGCGGCAGCGGTCAGCGCAGTACAGGAGGGTCATTTCGCGTACGCCGCCCTGTCGACCGCAGTACAGCAGGTTCGACTCGCGGCGGCGGTGCGCGCGCGCGATTCCGTCGCCGTCCGCACAGCGCTCGGATCAGCGCCGGAGGGGCTCGCCAAGCTGCTCGATGGGCTGATCCACCGGCCGGAGACGCTTCGCGCCACCGTCGACGAGCTCGCCCGTGGTGCTGTGCCGCCTCGCTCGGCCGCAGTGATTGGCGCGACCTATCTCGAATTGCATCCCGAACAGAGGGATCTCGACACCGCCATTCGCCTGCTGTCCAGTGCGGTCGAAGAGCTCGGCGACGCCTTCGCGGGTCTACGCACTCGCTCATGGTGGCGGCTGGCCACGGCGTACCGGCACCGCGGTCGGCGCGGAGACTCTGACCTGAGCCGCGACGCCGGGATGAACGCGTTGCGCGGCGGCGGTCAGGACAAGGAGAGCGCGGCTTGGTTCGCCGGGCAGATGCTGGCCGACGGGCACAGCGCGGAGGCGTTCACCGCTCTCGAGGTTGCCGCCACTGCGTCCGGTCGATCAGTTCAGCTCGCCGAGGACGTTCTCGACGTCGTACTCGGCATCGAACCGCAGGCCTTGCCACCCGTAGAGGTACCGACGCCGACAGAGGTTGCCGCTGCGGTACGGCGGGTCGAGGCCGCCGCGCTCATTTACCTGCATCCCACCGATGATGCGGGCCGCACCGTCGGTGTGTTGTGCTTGGATCCGGTCAGCGATCGCCTCGACATTCTCGGGAATGTTCCGGTGAACGGTCAGCTGCCGCTCGACGACCCCGGCTGGTCAGCGATCACGCGGCGGTGGAGTGGCGGTACCTTGCTCGTCGCTGCCAATGGCGAGCTCGGCCGGATCGCCGTGCCCGCAGTACGCACCAGCGCGGGTCATCACTTCGCCCAGGATGTCAGCGTCAGCTACGTGTCGTCCGGGGGCCGCGTGATCGACCTGGCCGATCGTCCGGCAATCCCGGTCACCGACGCGCCGCTGTTCGTGGTCAACCCACGGGGTGATCGCGATCTCGAGATGGCCGAGGTCATGGTTCTCCGGCGGCTGTTCTACCCGAGTTCGACGTGTGTGGGACGGGCAATCGAGCTGGTGGACGCGGCAGGGACGACAGCGGACGTCGTGGGTCGCCTGCGCGGCGCCTCGATGACGCATCTGGCGTGCGGGCTGCGACACGGCGAAGTACCAGGACTTCTCCTGGCCAATGGGGACGTGCTCGACGTACGCGATGACAACACGCAGGGTCAGGGGTTGGTGGTTCTGGCGGAGCCGAGTTCCGAAGGATTCGTAGCTGTCGCCGACGCGTTCCTCGACGCAGGGTTTTCCAGCGCCATCGGCTGGCAATGGGCCGTTCCGGCGCAATTCGCGGAGCTCGCCCTTTTCATGACTCACCTGATGCACGTCGACCACGGCCTCCCGCCGGCGGCGGCAGTGAACGCCGTACACCGGTGGATGCTCGACCCCGATCGTGTCTTGCCACCGCTGCTGACCGGCGCCCACGTCAAGACTGTCGAAACGGTCGACCTCACCCGTCCGGCGCTCTGGGCCGCGCTGGCCTGCCGCGGCCGCTGAGCGGGGCCGGTCATGTCCGATCACAACGAGCAGCTACGAAATCTGTGTCTGGAAGAGTTACGTCGCGCGGTCGACACGCGGCTTCGGGGCGGCGCTGACCCGGGAGAGTTGTCCGCCGAACTCAGCCAACGCCTGCGGCGCCTTCGCCGGATGCGTCACCAGGATCGCGCACACCAACCCACTCCGAGCAGCGACTCAGCTTGATCGGCTCCAGGCCGGCACTGCGACGGCCTGGAGATCCCGGATCGGTTCGCGTCAGTCGAGGCAGAATTCGTTGCCCTCGATGTCCAGCATCGTCAGGCAGGACTCGTTGACCCCGTCGGCGACCTGGAGGTACGCGCGCGTTGCGCCGAGGGGGATGAGGCGGGCGCATTCCGCCTCGAGCGCGGCGAGGCGTTCGTCGCCGACCAGGCCGGTTCCTACGCGTACGTCGAGGTGGACCCGGTTCTTCACGACCTTGCCTTCGGGGACGCGTTGGAAGAACAGGCGGGGGCCGACGCCGGTGGGGTCGACGCAGGCGTAGGCGGACCCCTGCTGCTCGGTTGGGAGGGACTGGTCGAAGTCGGTCCAGGACGCGAAGCCCGGGGGCGGCGGCGGTACGACGTACCCCAGCACCTCGCACCAGAACCGGGCCACCCGCTCCGGATCCGCACAGTCGAAGGTGACCTGAAACTGCCTGACCGATGCCATGGCCCCACCCTAAGGTCGCGCTCCGGTCCGCTCCAGGTCGTTTCCGGGCTGCTCCGGCGTATGGCGCGTTGGGCCCGCAAGGCAGAATCGGCGTGTGAAGAAGCCCGACGCACAACCCGTGGTCGCGCGGAACCGGAAGGCTGCGCACGACTATCACCTGGGCGAGTCCTGGGAGGCCGGGATCGTGCTGCAGGGTCCGGAGGTCAAGGCGCTGCGGGCCGGGCGGGCGTCGCTGGTCGGCGGGTTCGCCATGGTCGAGGAGCGGGAGATCTGGTTGCACGGGGTACACATCCCGCAGTACTCGCAGTCGCGCTGGTTCGAGGGCGGCGCCCGCCGCAAGCGGAAGCTGCTGCTGCACCGCGCCCAGATCGACAAGATCGAACGCAAGGTCAACGAGGGCGGCCTGACGCTCGTCCCGGTCGCGCTCTACTTCAAGGACGGCCGCGCGAAGGTGGAGATCGCCCTGGCCCGCGGCAAGAAGACCTGGGACAAACGCCATACCCTCGCCGAACGCGAGGCGACCCGCGAGATCGAGCGCGCGGTCAACCGCCGGTTGAAGGGCCGCCGGGACTGATCCGTTGGCGGAAACTGTTGCGGCAAGCCTGTCGGATTCGTCGGATGCCGTTCGTAGCGTAGGTGGAGGCGGACGGCGGGTCCGCTCGAGCCGAAGGAGCAAACATGCCCGAGTACCTCATCTACTTCAACCAGCAGTGGGTGGGTGACCACACCGATGAGTGGTTCCGAGGGCGCGGACCGCTCGCCAGGGCCGTGGTGGACGAGATGAAGGCGGCCGGCGTGTACGTGTTCGCCGGCGGGCTGGAGGAAGAGGACGGCCCGGTCTACAACGCCGACCCCACCAGCGGCGAGGTACTGGTCACGGACGGACCGTACGTCGAGACCAAGGAGTTCCTGGGCGGGTTCGCGCTGGTCGACGTACCCGACGACGAGACCGCCAAGCAATGGGCCGCCAAGGTCGCAGAAGGCTGCGGCTGGCCCCACGAGGTCCGCCGCTTCAAACCACAATTCCAATCCAAGTAACCGGTAGGTGGTCCGGGTGACCGGACCGCCCACCCCCGGACACGAGCAGCCAAACCACCGCCCCGCCCAGCCATAGCCACCACCTACCACAGTCTTCGGACGCCACGGTTGCACCCGCAAGCAGCACTCCCTCGGCGCGTTTCCAAACCTCATGCTCCCCGCGTCAGCAGAGCCGTTGGCAAGGAACCGTCCGGAAAAGCCGGGCCCAAGGGTTGGTCACTGCCAGAGGTCAGCACCTTCTCGACCGGAGGGATCTGCGGACAGGATGCTTTCGTGGAGCCCATCGACAACACGTCCACTTGGCATCCCCTCGTCGCTGTCATCGAACCGGATCTCGACCAACGACCATCCAGGAGCGCCCGCGGGTGCCTCGGGGTCGAAACCTTCGTCGACACGTGAAAGCACACTGAAGGCAGCTTCATACGCAGCCAACCTCATGGCTCGAGCAACATCCGCAGGATCCGCACCAGCCGCGACAGCACGCTGAGCGGCTGGTACCCCAGCGACGGTGTCGCCTGTCCAACCATCAATCCCCCGCCAGACTCCCCGCAGCACCAACCACCGCGCCTCCTGCGGAATGTCCTCTCGCACTTCAGACTCAGCCCAACCTTCAGGATCCCCCACGCCCAACTCGCGCATCCGCACAACAAGGTCATACTTCCGAGCCACCATGTCGGCATGGTTCCACGCACCAGGCACAACAGCCCCGGCGGGTACGGACGGGCAGTTGGGCCGCCCTTCTCCTTTGTCCCGGGACACACAAAGCCCAGGCAGCGGACCGACACGTCTGAGAGCAATCGCCGGTCTGGCGGAATGTCCACTGTTGTCCAGCAGCCTCCGTGGTCGCTGTTAGCGAGCCCGTTAGCAGGCGGCAGGAACGGCTACCGTTTTGCACATGACCGCTGATCCGCCCTGGCTAGTCGCCGTGGCCACTCTGTTTCTCGCGGCTGTCAGTTGGTGGCGACCGATCCGTGAGATCGAGGCTCCTTGGCCAGCGATGGTGGGCTTCTACGGCGGATTCTTCGGTGCCGCAATCGCGGGTGATGCCGGGCACTGGCTGCTGGCACAGCTTGGTCTCGCGGTGGCGGTAGTAGCAACTGCGTGGCTCGTAGCGCAGTGGTGGGTGGCCAGGCGACGCGGGAAGTTCGAAGACGGTTCCGCGAGACACCGCCGGTCAGGCCCTGGAGGCTCTGAGTTCTGAGGCGGAATCTCGCCCGCAGCTCCCCTTGCGTCTTCCCGTCTGCCGTTCAGCCCACGCGTAGCACGATCAGACCTTGGCGAAGCGGTCGGTTGCGGCCATGACAGCTTCTGCCGTTCCGGCGGCGTGCGTGCCGTGCTCGACGATCACCAGTTCGGATCCCTGCCAGGCGTGGTGCAGCACCCATGGTTTGCCGGTGAGTGCGCCGAGGTCGAGCTGCCCGTGCACGATGACGCCGGGGATGCCCTTCAGCACGTGCCCCCTGCGTGCCAACTCGTCGTCTGCCAACCAACAGCGGTTGCTGAAGTAGTGCGTGACGAGTCGGGCGAAGGCGAGTTGGAACCGGGGCTCCCACGGCTCGTGCTCAACGTCGCGGCCTGGCGGGACAGTGGCGATTGCATCCTCCCAAGCGCACCAGTCCTCTGCTGCTTTGCGGTGCACGGCGGGGTCGGGGTCCATGAGCAGGCGGTGATAGGCGGCCGAGACGTCCTCGCCCGGATCGGGTACGCCCGCGAGGAAGCGCTCGTACGCCTCGGGGGCCAGGCCGCCGAAGCCGCGGATCAGCCACTCGACCTCGCAGTGCCTGCCGGTGGCGACGGCGGTCACGATCATCTCCGAGACGCGCTCTGGGTGGCGCAGCGCGTAGGTCAGCGAGAGCACTGAACCCCAGGAAACGCCGAACAGCAGCCACTTGTCGATGCCCAGGTGCTCGCGCAGCTGCTCCATGTCGCGGATCAGGTGGTCGGTGGTGTTGGTGGACAGGTCGATCCCGGGCTCGCTGGCGTGAGGGGTGCTCCGGCCGCAGTTGCGTTGGTCAAACGAAACGATGCGGTAGACGGCGGGGTCGAACTGGCCGGGGGAACGTACGCCGCACCCCGAGCCAGGGCCACCGTGCACGTACAGCGCAGGCTTGCCATCCGGGTTGCCGCACGCCATCCAGTACACGCTGTGCCCGTCACCGACGTCGAGCATGCCGTGGTCGTAAGGCTCGACCTGAGGGTACATCCGCCCTCCCGACAGAAATGACAGCACTCATATGAATGCAATAGCCAGGGAGTCTCGCCGTTAGGACGGTGGTCCGCAACACTTCTCAGCCACAGGCCAGAACGTGATCGTCCACACCCGACCAAGCTCCGCAGACGTGGTCGCCGCCGTCGACCCAGAACGTGACGAGCCGGAGCCCTCAACCCTGGCATCGTGTTAGCAAGGCTGTTAGCAACCGGGAGCCCCGGACATGCAAAACCCCAGGTCATCTAGCTGGTGACCTGGGGTTTGTCTGCGCGCTCGGAGGGATTCGAACCCCCAACCTTCTGATCCGTAGGAGCCTGCACAGCCTAATGCTCGCGGATGCGATTCGCACATGCTCGCTGCCAGTAGTGCCAACGAACGCACCTTGGCAGGGGTCGTTGGGGTCGGACTGGGGTCAATGAACCGCGCGCGGTTTGGCTGGACCCTCGACCACGGAAGGCAATGGCTCGACCTCGTTGAGTGACATGACAACGAAAGTCTCGCAGGATTCCATAATTCTGCGGATCTGTCACCCCGAACTTGGGCGTGTCGCTTCAACGATTTGGACACGACCGTGCGATCTTCGACACAGGCCCCGGCAGCCGCTGGGGACTTTTTCATGGGTACGACGGGGAAGTCGCACCCCCAGCTAAGGAGGTGAACATGAAGGTCAACCCGTTCCATTCAATCCTCGCGAGCGTGCACCACAACAACAACAAGTGCACCGAAGGCAACAACATCGAGGACCGCAACAAGCGCTCGGGCACGGGCGGTAAGCCCCTCTGCCAGCACTGCCGCAACCTGTAGTACCTAGCTCAACGCAAGACGGGACCCGCACCTTTCAGAGTGCTAACGACACCCTGAACTGTGCGGGTCTCCGCTTGTCCGGACCGTAGTAGTTGCCTGGGTCAAACCCCAGCAACAACGCGGTTCTGACTGACGTATCGCGAACAGGGCGCAAAGGGTTACAGGTGACAACCTGTAACGGTGGCCCACGTCTTCCCGTCTGCCGTTCAGCCCACGCGTAGCGCGATCAGGAGACGCCAGAGGGGCCAAGATGGAGCGCCCCACCGGACGAACGATCTTGGCCCCTCTGGTGGCTCCTGATAGGTCCTGACTGGGCTGAGCGGCAGACGGGAAGACGCACCCCGAGCCCACTCCGAGATAGCCGGCCAAAATCGGCCCCCGTCATCCCGGAGTCGTGAGGCCCCCGCCGGAGGCAATGTCGTTTGCTCTCAGGAAAGACAACCGAGAGCGGGCGCGGCGGTGAACGGCCGGAGGCCGCATGCGCACGCCGCGCCGCGCGCCGAAGGCGCGCCTTGATCCATAAGAGCCAAATTCGGCAGTAGAGCGAGCGGCGGGTCAGACCACCGCTTGACCGAGGATCGGCCAGAGTGCGCGCTCGAACGGTTCGAATCGGCCGCGCCGCGTCGGCAGGACTTGCGCGAGTTCGGCGATGGCCTGCGGTTGGTCCGCTTCTCGCCAGTTCGTTGCTGGCCGTTGGAACAGCGCGCCCGACGGGTAGTCGGCTAGGTCGAGGGTTCGGACCCACTTGAACCCGCGTTCTTCGTAGTACCGGTGCAAGCCGACGTTGTCGGTCCAGACGTCGATCCGGACCCAGTGGTTGCCAAGGTCTCCAGCGCGCTTGCACGCCCAGTCGATGACGTCGTCTCCGAGTCCGGCGTACTTCCGGCGAACGATCAGCCGGTGCAGGTACATGGACGGGTCGGCTTGCTCGTCCGGCGTCCAGAGCTGGGGGTCGGAAAACGAGTCGAGAGCGACAGTCGCGGCGGTCTGGCCGTCGTCGGTGCGGACCATCCAAGTCTCACCAGCTCTGATGCTGGACAGGATCCGGTCGGACTGCGCCTCCGGGTTCGGCCACGCGACCGCCCACTGATGAATGCCCTTCGTGGCCAGCCAGTCGCTCGCCTCCTGACGCATCGCGAGGATGACCGGCAGGTCGTCGATGTTGGCCTGTTCGATGATCACGAGGCGTATCCGTTCTCGCCGTGGTAGCCGCTGATGTCGCCGAGCTCGTAGACGAGTCGGTTGCGATCACCCGCGAAGATCGTCAGCGTCAGTCGGAGTGGCCGCGTATCGCTGTAGGTCGTGCGGACGTAGACGAGGACCGGCGTACCGATGCCAAGCCCGAGCTTCCGTGACTCGTCTGGCCTCGGCATCCGCGTGGTGACTTCGTCGATGTAGCCGATCTCAACGTGCCCTTTGGCTGCCATGGCGCGGATCGCTCCACCTGCAACGTCGTGCGGCGTGAGTAGGCCGCACTCCTGAGCTATGTCCATCGGGTAGTAGCTGTCCTGCAAGCTCGACGGGTCTCCGTCGACCTGGCGGACGAACGATCTGGAAACGAGGGAGTCGCCTTCGTCGACGCTGAGCCGTTCGGCCAGATCGGGCGATGCCGGGACGATCCGCATCTCGAAGTCGCGGTACGCCGACTTGTGTCCCTGGGCGGCCTGCTCGGCGTGGAAGGCGTCGACCTGGTCGCTCGACATCCGGTCGCGGCTCTCGGCCCAGCTCGCGTGGTAGGTCGTGATGACCTGCTCGCGGACGATGGTGCCGCGTCCCTGGGTGCTGCTGATCATGCCTTCGTTCTGGAGCTGGGCGAAGGCAAGGCGGACTGTGTTGCGCGAGACGCCGTACTGGTCCCGCATCTCGGCCTCGGTCGGCAGCCGGTCCCCTGCCTTGAGCTGGCCGCCGCGAATCTGCTCGCGAAGGTCGGCCGCGATCTGCCGATAGAGCGGGTCTGACTGCGCCATGTCCGTGCCTTCCGAAAGTTGTCCCAACAAATGGTCTCATCCCTCTTGACCTAGCACCAATCTGTACCTAAGGTCGGTGATGTACCAAAGGTTGGTACGAATCGAAGAGTGAAGGCGAGATCACATCATGGCGATGCCCCGCAAGCTCACGGTGGAGTTCGGCGCTGTCTTCCCGTACGGCGTGTTCGCGGTCTCCGAGGTAACTCAGGTCCGAGACTTCGACCGGTCGACGAAGGACCGGCCCGTGTACTCGGTCGACGAGGAGACCGGCCTCAACGTCTGGTCGGTCGATGTCCTGGACGGCGACCCGGAGGCTCGGAAGGCTGACCGCTCGCTGTCGGTCAAGATCCTGTCCCTGCAGCAGCCGGTTCTCCCCCCGCCGATGCCGGGTGTGCCGTTCACCCCGGTCGAGTTCGAGGGTCTGACCGCGACGCCGTACGTATCGGACTCGAACGGCCGTGCGCGCCTGGCTTGGTCGTTCCGGGCCAAGGGCGTCAAGGCTCCGAAGAACGCTCCGGGCCAGAACAAGTCTGCGGCCTGAGAGCGGTGACGACCATGTACGACGAACTCACCGCACGGATCTCGGTCGGAGTCCACCTTCGGCCGACCACCGGCCTCAAGGTGTCCAGCTTCCCCCACACCACCGGTGAGCCGTTCGTGTCGATGCAGATCGGCGACGGTGCCGGAGAGATCGCGGTAATGACTCACGAGCTGTCCGACCTGGATCGCCTTGGCAACCTGGTGGCAGAGGCTCGGCAGTCGCTCACGTCGATGCTCACCAACGGCACCGCTTGGGAACGGCACGATGACCCAACCGTCGAGGACAACCCGCTCGACGACGATGCGGACGACTTCCAGGACGACGAGGACGAAGACGACGACGACTCGTTCGACGCATCGGGTTCCCGGTTGCTGTACGCCGAGGGGTGGATCTGATGCCACTCTTCGCGACTCGGCGTGACTTGGACGTGTGGGCTGACTCGCTGGGGGTCGCCAACGATGACGAGGCGGTTGGCGTCCTTCAGCGGCTGCTCGGTCGGCTGCTCGACGGACAGGACCGGGTCCGGTCTACGGCCCGCGCCGTGTCTGGTGTTCCGAGCAAGGACCTGCAAGGCGAGCTGAGCAAGGCGCTGGGCCGGATTGATCTGTCGGTCATCGCGGTCGAGGACGCCTTGCGCGGCTTCCGGATCCACGAGAGGCGGTGACACCCATGGCTGTCACTCCGAAGGGGCGGCTCCTGGTCGCCTGGGCCAAGGCGCTCGGTGTCGACAACGACCTAGACGCGATCGTCGAACTGCACCGGTTGATGAACCAGCTCGACGACGCCAGATCTGTTCTGCAGAAGGCCAACCGGCTTCTCGTGAACGCACCGGATCCCGACGCGGCACGAGGCTGCGTCCTCGCGATGGGGTCCCTGGAACGGGCAGGCGCGGAACTGCTCACGGTCGAACGGCGATTCCACAAGCACGAACGAGGACGGGGCTGATGAGCGCATGGTTACCAAACTGGCTCAAGTACTGGGGCGGCTGGTTAAGACCCTCGCGTACCTGGTGTTCGCGCTGCTGCGCCGACCGGGCCTCACCGGTCCCCTCCTGGTCGCCGCCGTGGTGGCCGTGCAGGTGTCTCGGTGGGGCTGGCTCGTCCGCATCTCCGTCCTGGTCCTCGTTTTGGCCGGCGGATTTGCCTGGCGGCTCAAGCACCGCTCCTCGTTCAACCGGCTGGTCTGGATCCCGGCCGTGCAGTGGTACCGCCGCTGGATCCGCTACGGCCTGGCCTGGCGGTTCTGGATGGGGCGATGTGGCCTCGGGATCACTGACGAGACCACCGGCCGGGTGATGCGTCCCCGGATCGTGAAACTGCGCTACACCCCCAGCGTCGACCGGCTCCTTCTTCAGCTCCCGGTCGGGCTCACGAGCAAGGAACTCGACGACAAGAGGATCCACCTGGCGGAGTCGATGCGCGCTCTCGATGCCCGGGTCCGCAAGGACCGTCCTGGCCGGATCTGGCTCGACCTGGAGATGCGCAATCCCTTGCAGGCAACCATTCCCGCGATCCCGGTCACTGAGTCTCTTGATCCGGCGATCCTCGATGGGCTGGTCATCGGGTACGCCGACGACGGCACCCCCTGGCGGCTGCGGGTCCGTGGCTCTCACGTCTTCATCGCTGGCGCGACCGGCTCGGGCAAGGGCTCGATCATCTGGTCGACGCTGCGGGCACTCGCTCCGTTCATCCGTGCCGGACTGGTTGAGATCTGGGCCGTCGACCCCAAGGGCGGGATGGAACTGGAGTTCGGCAAAGACCTGTTCACCCGCTACGAACGCGACGACTACGAAGCCATGGTGGCGCTGCTCGAAGACGCCGCGAACGACATGGACGAGCGGTGCAGGCGGCTGCGCGGAACGACCCGGAAGTTCAACCCGACGACCGCGACACCGCTCGTGATGGTGGTCGTGGACGAGCTGGCGACCCTGACGGCGCTCCAACCTGACCGGCGTCTCCAGGGTCGTGCTGAGAACGCGCTCGGTCTGCTGCTGACCAAGGGCCGCGCTCCCGGCTTCCACGTCCTGGCCGCCGTGCAAGACGTCACCAAGCGAGTCTGTGAGTGGCGCGACCTGTTCCCCGACAAGATCGCGCTCCGGCTCGGCAAGGCCACTGAGGTCGACATGGTGCTCGGTGATGACGCCTGGGACAACGGCGCGCTCTGCGACTCGATCCCCCGATCCCTGCCCGGTATCGGCTACGTCCTCATGGAAGGCCAAGCCCACGCCGTCAGGGTCCGCGCCGCCTACGTCACCGACGACGAGATCCGCGTCATGGCCCGCGACTACCGGCCGCGCCGGGTCCTCCACTCAATCGATGCCCCCGGCAACACCACCGACAACCCCGAGACGGGAGAGGCAGCATGAAGGTCCGCGAGATCCCCGGCCAGCTCGAACTCGTCTTCGAGACCCCGACCCTGACCGTCGACCAGCGAGCCGAGATCGGCGCGTACACCGTCCCCGGCTGGCAGTCGATGGGCGAATGCCGCTCGGTCGCTGACGACTCCTGCTTTCCCGAGCCAGGTCAGGCCACCGCCGCCGCGCTCGACCGGTGCGGGTTCTGCCCGGTCCGCCGTTCCTGCCTCGCCTCCGCACTCGCCAACGATGAGGAGTTCGGCGTCTGGGGCGGCACGACCGAGATTCAGCGCGACGTAATCCGAACCGACATTGCTGCCGGTGTCCCGATCGTCGACGCCCTCGACCGGTCCACGCTGCTCCCGGAACTGCTGTGGAGGCAGGCGTCATGACCGTCCGCCTCCGCGTCTCCGGCGACCCCACAGAGATCGAGATCATGCTGAAGGTCCTCGCAGTGGTGTTCGACTTCACCGGCTCACACCGCATCTACCCCAACCATGGCTCCTCGGGTGTCCGCGTCTACCTCACGGCGCGGATCCCGTGGGCCGGTGACCGAGACCAGCCACGGCGGGGAGATGGTCCCCGATGATCTCCACCCTTGGCCAAGTCGCTCCCGACGTACTCCATGAGCTTGCCGTGCGCAACGGCGTCTGCGTTCGCCCGGTGCTCTCGCGGATGACTGACACCGCTACGGGTGAGCAATCCGTCGTACCGATCCCGTGCGGCTCCACACAGCACCGCCAGTGCCCACCGTGCGCTGACCGGGCTCGCAGGCTCCGCATGCAGCAGTGCCGCGAGGGATGGCACCGAGACGACGAGATCCCCCTCGACGACGCTGACGACCCGGTCGAGGACCTTCCCGCGGAATTGGCCGACGACCAGGGCGACGACGACGAAACCGCGCGTCGTGTCCGCTCGACCCGCCGCCGCCAGGATGCTCCGGACCTGCCCCGGGTGCCGATGGAGAACCGCACCGTTGGCACCACCTTCACCGGCTCGAACGGGCAGACCTACCGGCCGTCGATGTTCCTCACGCTGACCCTTCCGTCGTACGGCAAGGTCCGCCCTGACGGCACCCCGGCTGACCCGGACTCCTACGACTACCACCGGGCCGCGATGGACGCGCTGCACTTCCCCAAGATCGTGGACCGGTTCTGGCAGAACCTGCGCCGGTGTGCCGGGTACAAGGTCCAGTACTTCGCCACCGTCGAAGCACAACGCCGCCTCGCACCACACCTGCACGCCGCCGTCCGGGGCGTCATCCCACGCCAAACAGTCAAGGACGTTGCCGCCGCCACCTACCACCAACTGTGGTGGCCGCAATGCGAGCGCCCGGTGTACGTCGGTGACGAGCTGCCCCGCTGGGACGAGCTAGCCGGCCGATTTGTCGACCCGATCGACAGCGCACCCCTGCCCACCTGGGACGAGGCGCTTGACGCCATCGGTGACGACCCGGCCGCGACTCCCGCGCACGTGGTCAAGCTCGGGACCCAGCTCGACTATCAGGGCATCATCGGCACGGCTGACGACAAGGTCGGCCAGGCGATCGGCTACCTGACCAAGTACCTCGCGAAGTCCATCGCCGACACCTACGGCGACGACGACGAGATCACCACAGTGCAGGCGATCCACCTCGACCGGCTCCACCGCGAAGTCCGGTGGCTGCCCTGCTCTCCGACCTGCTCCAACTGGCTCCGGTACGCCGTCCAGCCACAGGGCGCGGAAGCTGGCATGCGGCCCGGCTGGTGCCCCTCCAAATGCCACGACCGGCATCACCTGGGGTTGGGTGGCCGCCGCGTCCTGGTATCGCGCCGGTGGACCGGCAAGACGCTGTCAGACCACAAAGCCGACCGCGCCGAAGTCGTCCGCCAAACCCTGGCCGCTGCCGGTGTCGACATGCACGACACCAACCGCTGCGCCGCGACCGAATCCCTCGAGGACGGCACACCCCGCTTCATCTGGGAACCCGTCGACCGAGCCAACGACGACGACCTGCCCACCTGGCACGGACTCATGACCAGAGGCATCAACGAACGCATCCGCTGGCGAACCGACTACGAGCAAGCCAAACGCGCCGGACCCGCCGTCGACGACACCAATTCGGCAACTGACCACGACCCCGCCACCTCGGCGGCATGACACGAGGGGATGAGCACGATGGAAGCTCTGTTGAGAGTGGAGGAAGCGGCCGAGCTGCTGAAGGTTTCGCGCTGGACTGTCTACCGGCTGATCAAGGAGAGGGAACTGCTCAGCGTCAAGGTCCGCAACGGTCGGCGAGTACCCGTCGAGTCGGTTCGGGACTACGTCCGATCGCTTATCGCGGACGCCGCCTGATGGGCACCGTGACCGCGCTTGCGTTTCCAGACGAGGACCCCAAGCGTGCGAACAAGTCCACGAAGGGCCGTCGCAACGTCAACGGTGAGGGCAACATCCGAGAGCGGTCAGACGGCCGCTGGGAGGGCCGGGCGTACGTCATCACCACGGACGGACGCGAGATCCGGCAGAGCGTCTACGGCAAGTCCTGGGACGACGTGCACACAAAGCTGACCAAGTTGCAGGCCGACACGATGTCCGGCAAGCGAGTCGCGTCCACGTCACAGACGGTTGGCGAGTACATGGCCTACTGGCTCGAAGAGCACGCGCGACACCGAGTTCGGGATACGACCTTCGCCAGCTACGAGTGGCTGGTCCGGATGTACCTGACTCCGCTGTTCGGCAAGAAGAAGCTGACAGGTCTTCGGCCGAACGACATTCGCCGGGGGTTCTTCCAGCTCAAGCAAACCTGCCAGTGCTGCGCCCAGGGCAAGGACCAAGCCCGCGAGGATCGAGCGGAGGTGCTGCGTACCAAGCGCGCACGTAAAGCATCCCGGAAGAACGCTCGGAAGATCGAGGGGGCTCGATGCTGCGCCAGGACCCCGAAGGAGTGTTGCCGGTCAGTGGTCTCCGATGGCACTGTCCGGTACCTACACCGACTTCTGCGGGCACTGATGCAGGACGCGGTCTCGGAGGATGAACTTCTCAGTGAGAACGTCGCCAAGAAGCTTCGGATGGATCACAAGTACCGTCCGAAGTTCGTGGCCTGGACTCCGGCTGAGGCTCAGCAATTCCTTTCGGCAGTTCGCGACGAACCGCTGTACGCCCTGTACGCGGTGGCGCTCTCCGTGGGCCTGCGGCGGGGTGAAGCACTCGGCCTCCGGTGGTCGGACGTTGACTTGGACAACGGGCTGATCAGAGTTCGTCACGGCTTGCACCGCGTGAACGGTGAACTGCAACTCGGTCCGGTCAAAACCGACGGGTCCGCACGCGTCATCCCGCTTCCAGCGCCGCTGCTCAAGGTTCTCCATGCTCACCGTCGTGCGCAGAGTTCGGACCGTGAGGAAGCTGGCCGGTCCTGGAAGGAGGGCGGCTTCGTGTTCACCACGAGCATCGGGACGCCGTTCGAGCCTCGGAACATCAACCGACACTTTGACAAGCTCTGCGCGGTGAGCGGCGTCCGGCGTATTCGCTTTCACGATCTCCGGCATTCCTGTGCCTCGCTGCTCTGGAGCCAAGGCGTCCCGCTGGAGCAGATTCAGGACATTCTCGGGCATGAGGACCCCCGTACGACGAAGACCATCTACGTCGACGTGGCGGAGGATCTTCAACGGGGAGCGGTGGACAAGCTCGGGTTCCTGTTCGAGCAGGACGGCGAGTGACGTTGGGGTCAGCCGTGGGGGTCAACCACCCTCAGAAAAGCGAGAACCCCGGGTCATCCACCTGGCTGACCTGGGGTTTTGCTTGCGCGCTCGGAGGGATTCGAACCCCCAACCTTCTGATCCGTAGTCAGATGCTCTATCCGTTGAGCTACGAGCGCTGGACAACGTCGAGTAACGATACATGGCGGGGGTGGGTGTAGGCCAATCGGCTCGGGGAGGGTGGCTCTAGCATCCGGGGCATGGGTATTGAGGACTTGCTGGGTGGGCGGGATCTGGGGGATGTGAAGAAGGCGGTCGGGTTCGTGATGGAGAACTCGGACGACTTCCAGAAGGTGCTGAACCTGGTTCGGGGGTTGCCGGACGACGCGATCGGGATCATCGGGAAGCTGCCGGAGCTGCTCAAGACGATCGGGTCGGGGTTGGCCGAGGCCGGGGAGCAGGCGGGGAAGGCGGCCGGGGCGCTGGTCGGTGACGACGGCGAGGGTGGCGCGCGGAAGGCGCTGGCCGGGAGCGCGAACACGATGAACGCCGCCAAGGACAAGCTGAAGGACGCGGCCGGGATGCTGGCCGGGCTGGCGGGTGAGCTGGACAAGATCCCGGGGATCGGTGACGCGGCAGCGAAGAAGCTGAACGACGGAAGCAGTCAGATCGGCGGCGTCGCGACCGAGCTCGAGAGCCTGGCCAGCAACCTGCAGGACCTCTCGGGGATCTTGGCAACGGTCGGCGATGCACTCAAGGGCCTCGGCACCAAACTCTCCGAGTCCGGCGGCTCCGTCAAAACCCTCCTGGACTGAGCGAGGCTGGTACGCCGAGGCCCGCAACACGACGTGGTACGCCGAACGCCGCGGCACGCCTGGTACGTCGCGGGTGCGGCACCCCGGCACATCGGGGTTTACAACACTCCGGTACGTCGCGGTGTGCAGCGCCCACCCAGGTACTCGCGGCGGCAGCACCCCCGGCTATGTCGCGAGCAGCGCCCGCCCAGGTACGTCAGGCGGGCAGCAGCCTCGGGTACGTCGTGCTGTGCAGCGCCGCCCAAGGTGCGACGAGGCGGGTGCTCCCGGATACGTCCGTGTGGTGCGGAGCTGGAGGCTTGGCACCGCGAGCAGGGTGGTCGTTCTGCCTGACGGCGGAACGGAACGGGCCTATGGCACGCGCCTCGCCGCAGGTCGCCTTGGTAATGCGGTCGGGTCACACGAGGCGGTCGCACGCGGGTGGCAGTCCGCAGACCGCGCGGCAGCGCGCAACCGAGTGTGGGAGCTGCTGCGTGGCACGGCGAGGACGAGCCGCGCGTGGCAAGCGCATGAGGACCGCGTAGCACTGCTAGGAACAAGCGGTGCGTAGCAGGTGCGTTGAGCGCGTACAGCACGGCTGGAAACGAGCGGTGCATAGCCGGCGGGCGTGGAGCGTGCGTAGTACGGCTGGTGATGGGCGGGTGCAGGGCAGGTGGGTGGGGTGGTGGTTGGAACTGGTGGGAGTGGGGGGTCGTCTAAGGGGCGCGTCTGATGGTTAGGGAGGACCTTTGCGTGGCTAGGGTCGGAGGTATGGCTGGGCGGGTTGGGCGGAGGGCGGCGATTGGGTGTGCGGTGGCTGCGGTGGTTGGGGGTGGGATCGGGTTTGCGGTGGGGGAGCCTGTGAGGCCGGCGGATGTGCTGCCGGCGCGGGTGTTGCCGGGGGATTTGTGCCGGCGGATCGGGGATGTTTCCAAGCTGTTGCCTAAGGCATCGAGTGCGGTGCCGTTGGTGCAGAGTGGGAGTACGTCGGCCACCTGTGAGGCGCGGAGCAATCGCGACCAGGTGCAGGCGTACACCGCGGCGACGCTGAAGGTCACGATCACGCCGTACGCGGGGCAGGAGGCGGGTGCGGGGAACGATCCGTTGACGCCGGAGCAGATCGCGCGGAAGACGTTCACCCGGTCGCCGCTCAACAATCTTGAAGGACGTCCGTACCCGACCAAGGCGATTCGCGCCGAGAGCGGTAAGGCGGGTGAGGCCTGGTCGGTGCGAGTACTCGTCCAGCGGGCCGACATCGTCGTCGGAGTGGAATACACGGCCAACCCGATCACCGGTGACGTTGCACAGGAAGCCGCGCTCGACGTGGCCGATCGAGCGATCTGGGAGAGCAAGTGAGTGCGCCGGAGATTCCCGGCTATCAGCTGGACCAGCAGCTGCTGGTCCATCCGCTGGCTGAGCTGTGGCACGGTCGCACCTTCACTGGGATGGAGATCGTTGCCCTGGTGCTGACCGCCGACGGCGCCAACGATCCGGCGGTCCTCGCGAGGCTGACCGAGGCCAGTCGCGACGCCGCGCTCGTACCGGGTCAGCACGAGACGCCGCTCTGGGCCGCCAACTTCAACTCCGCCCGCCCGTACGCGATCACGCAACTCGTCCCCGGCCAGACCGGCGCCGAGCGCGTGGTCGACCCGCTCGACGGCATCATCGGCAACGACGACGGCACCCTCCAGGCGGTCCGCGACCGCCTCAGCCAGTACGGCGCAACGCCGCCGACCCTCCCACCAGCCGACAGCACGTACGCCGCTCGTCCAGCCGACGGCCCGTACGCCGGCCCGCCGGCCGAGAGCACGTACGCCGCTCCCTCCGCCGGCAGCGAGTACGGCGCCTCGGCCGGGTTCCCGTCATACGCGGACTCCGGGACAGCCAGCAACGTAGCAGCCGGCGATCCAGCGACCGGACAGGCAACAACGGGCGGGGTAGCGGGCACCCACGGAGGCGCCGACCACGTACCAGCCGACCAGTCACGCGCTGGCCAACCGCACCAGCCGGGGCCGGGGGCAACGACTAGTGGGGCCATCGAGGAGTACAGCAAGAAGATTGGGTCTTGGATCTATGCCGTAGTCGCCGTAGTGGTCCTCATCGTCTTCACCATCGCCTACTCCGTCGGTGCCGCGGTCGGTAGTGCCGTGAAGGACGAGCCGGCCGCCGCCCCACCGCCGCAAGCCGTCAGCCCCAAGCCCTACCCATCCACCGTCCTGCTGCCGCCGGTCCCCCGCCCCACGACAGCCGCCTACAAACGACCAGACGGATCCAAGGGCATCTTCGGCGCCACCTACCCAGCCAACGCCGACGTCCAGGTCATCGCCAACGCCCAGCTTCCCTTCGCGTTCGGCTGGCCTCGCCCGCCGCAAGTCGCCTTCGACGGCGAGTCCTCGACGCTCATCCTCCGCCGCGTCCAGACCGGAGCCAACCTCAACGGCACCGTGCCCAACCTCTTCCACGCCCAGATCGCTCTCCACCCCTGCGCGAGCCTCAAGCAGTGTCTCGCCGACCGCTCGTCGTTCGACCAGCAGTGGACGAAGATCTACAAGGCCCCGGTCCCGGCCACCGCCAAGGACTCGACCACTTGGCTGACCGCGACCACCTCCACCCCGACCTCGACCGCGCCGTACGCGATCTCCATGACGCACGTGTTCCAGAGCGTCGGCCAGTGGTGGCTGGTCGGCACCCACGTCTTCGGCGCCACGAACGAGGCGGCCGACATCCAGCGCGTCGTCAACGACATCTGGCACCAGACCAGCTGACAACCGCAAAATCTCCGGAAACGGCCCGCGCATCGAGCGCGGGCCGTTCTCTTTTTCACAAGCTCCACCGGAAAGCGATTGTCGCGAAAACTTTGTGACCGGATTCACGTGGAGGGGGTTCTCAGACACCCGCCGGTTCGCGTACCGTTAGTACCACTTGCACACTGGTATGTATCCACTGGATCGACTGGTATGCGACAGATCACACCGCCAGCCAGCTGGATCGAACCACCGGAGACCCCGGTGGCCGGTCGCCGTACCCGCCTTTCAGCGTCGAGGGGCCGGTCGGCGCCGGGCCGACAGCCGAGAGGGAATGAGCCGCGCATGACGACTACCGCCGACCCGACCCATACCGAGACCGCCGCCCCAGACACCACCCGGAACCCCCTCCCTGCAGCCCTCGCGCCGTACGACCTCACCGACGCACCGACCCGGCACACCGCCCTACTGCGGTGGGTGGCCGAGGTCGCGGAGCTCACGCAGCCGGACCGGATCCACTGGGTGGACGGGTCGGACGCGGAGTACGCGAAGCTCACCGGTGAACTGGTTGCCGCCGGCACCATGGTCCGGCTGAACGACGAGAAGAAGCCGAACTCGTTCTGGGCCCGCACCGACCCGAGCGACGTCGCGCGGGTCGAGCAGCGCACGTTCATCTGCTCCAAGCACGAGAAGGACGCCGGTCCGACCAACAACTGGATGGACCCGGCGCAGATGAAGGCGCTGATGACCGAGCTGTACCGCGGCTCGATGCGCGGCCGGACGCTGTACGTCGTCCCGTTCTGCATGGGCCCGTTGACCGCAGAGCAGCCGATGTTCGGCGTCGAGATCACCGACTCGGCGTACGTCGTCGCCTCGATGCGGATCATGGCCCGCACGGGCGCCGAAGTACTGGCCAAGATGGGGACCGACGCGCAGTACGTCCCCTGCCTCCACTCCGTCGGCGCGCCGTTGCAGCCCGGGCAGAAGGACGTCCCGTGGCCGTGCAACGACGAGAAGTACATCGTCCAGTTCCCCGAGGAGCGGGCGATCTGGTCGTACGGCTCCGGGTACGGCGGCAACTCGCTGCTCGGCAAGAAGTGCTACTCGCTCCGGATCGCGTCCGCGATGGCGCGCGACGAGGGCTGGCTGGCCGAGCACATGCTGATCCTGAAACTGATCTCGCCGGAGAAGAAGGTGCACTACGTCGCGGCCGCGTTCCCGAGCGCCTGCGGCAAGACCAACCTGGCGATGCTCGACCCGACAATCGACGGCTGGGAGGTCGAGACGCTCGGCGACGACATCGCCTGGATGCGGTTCGGCAAGGACGGCCGGCTGTACGCCGTGAACCCGGAGTTCGGCCTGTTCGGCGTTGCCCCCGGCACCGGCTGGAAGA
The DNA here is from genome assembly GCF_040638345.1 of Kribbella sp. NPDC026611. Classification (NCBI taxonomy): domain Bacteria; kingdom Bacillati; phylum Actinomycetota; class Actinomycetes; order Propionibacteriales; family Kribbellaceae; genus Kribbella; species Kribbella sp. NPDC026611. The sequence goes on along the minus strand of NZ_JBEZYC010000003.1, from coordinate 169,729 downwards.
CGAACCCGAACGCGATGCGCACCATCGAGAAGGGCAACTCGGTCTTCACCAACGTCGCGCTCACGGACGACGGCGACGTCTGGTGGGAGGGCTACTCGCCGACCCCGCCGAACCACCTGACCGACTGGAAGGGCCGCGAGTGGACGCCCGGCAACGGTGAGCTGTCCAGCCACCCGAACAGCCGGTTCTGCACGCCGATCAAGCAGTGCCCGATCATCGCCGACGAGTACGACGACCCGAACGGCGTACCGATCTCCGCGATCATCTTCGGCGGCCGGCGCGCGACGACGGTGCCGCTGGTGACCGAGTCGCGGGACTGGGCGCACGGGGTGTTCATGGGCGCGACGCTGTCGTCGGAGACCACGGCCGCGGCCGTCGGCCAGGTCGGCGTCGTACGCCGCGACCCGATGGCGATGCTGCCCTTCCTCGGGTACGACGCCGGGCAGTACTTCGACCACTGGCTGAGCGTCGGCAAGGAGCACGACGCGTCCGCGCTGCCGAAGATCTTCTACGTGAACTGGTTCCGCAAGGACGAGAACGGCAAGTTCGTCTGGCCGGGCTTCGGCGAGAACAGCCGGGTGCTGAAGTGGATCATCGACCGGATCGAGGGCCAGGCCGACGCGGTCGAGACCCCGATCGGCCGGGTCCCCACCGCCGGTTCGCTCGACGTCACCGGCCTCGACCTCGGCAGCCACGAGCTCGATGTCGCCCTCGCCGTCGACGCCGAGGAGTGGAAGGCCGAGATCCCGCTGATCGAGGAGTGGTTCAGCAAGCTCGGCGACACCGTCCCGACCGAGCTCAAGGTCGAGCTGGACAACCTCAAGGCCCGCCTGGCCTGACGACTTCGGGGCCGAGTCGGAAGCCGGCCCCGAACCACAGCGGCGCTCCGGTCTACCAGGCCGGGGCGCCGCTGCATTTGCCTCGTCAGAGTCGTCGGTGGGACGTACGTTGAGCGCATGCAAATTCCTGAGAGCGCTCGCGGTGTGCTCGAGTCCAGCGCGTTGGCGCATCTGGTGACAATCAATCCGGACGGCAGTCCGCAGGTGTCGGTGGTGTGGGTGGATGTGGACGGGGACGAGCTCGTCTCCGCGCACCTGCCGGAGAACCGGAAGGTGAAGAACATCCGGCGGGACGGGCGGGTGGTGCTCTCGCTCGAGAGCGGGCGCATCAACGAGAACGGGCTCGCGGAGTACCTCGTGATCACCGGGACGGCGCGGATCGTCGAGGGTGGCGCGGTCGACGTACTGCGGAAGCTCGCGAAGGTGTACGTCGGTCCGGACGCGGACTTCCTGCCCGGCGACGAGTATCCGCCGGGCTACCTCACGCGCATCACCGTCGACAAGATCGGTGGGGTCGGACCGTGGGCAGGCTGACACGGTCGGCAGGTATGCGTACCGTGCGTTCGTAGCCGGTGCTGTCGACGTACTGGATCAGGGCGATCCAGCCGTCGGCGCAGTGCAGGCGGCCGATCAGCCAGGCGGAGGTCCAGGCCTGGTCGAGCAGTACGTCGACATGTGCGGGCAGGCCGAGGCCGAGGATTGCGCGGGGGTCGAAAGCGCTCGCCGGTACGTCGAGGATCGTCATCGTCATCACCTTGGAGATGGAGGCCCGCTCCTCACCGTGACCGCGCACCCGGGCGTCTGGTCCATTACCCGGGAATGTCCCGGCCGCGTCTCGGACACGCCACCGCGGCGTCACAACTCGGACCCGATCCGCGCGGTTGTGGGTACGTTGAGCACATGAAGATCGGTGTGATGCTGCCGCTCGGCGGCGAGGACGGACCGGGCGGGACGATGCCGGGCTGGAAGGACGTCCGCGCGGTGGCCGAGGCCGCCGACCAGAGCGGGCTGGACTCGGTCTGGATGGCGGACCACTTCCTCTACCGCGACCCGGGCGGCCGGGTCTACGGCATGCACGACGGCTGGACGATGCTGAGCACGGTCGCCGCGGTCACCACCCGGGTCGAGCGCGGGAACATGGTGCTCTGCGCATCGTTCCGCGACCCCGGCCTGACGGCGAAGATGGCCGCAACGCTGGACGAGGTGTCCGGCGGACGGCTGATCCTCGGCGTCGGCGCCGGCTGGCACGACCCGGAGTACGAAGCCTTCGGCCTCCCCACCGACCACCGCGTCGGCCGCTTCGAGGAATGGCTGGAGATCGTCGCCCGAATGATCCGTGGCGAGTCGGTCACCTTCTCCGGCCAGTACTACACGACCCAAGACGCCTCCCTGGACCCAGCACCCCCACACCAGATCCCGATCCTGATCGCCGGCCACCGCCCCCGCATGATGCAACTGATCGCCCAGTACGCCGACCTCTGGAACACCGCCTGGTACGGCGCCCCCAACGAACGAGTCGAGGAACGCCTCGAATCCCTCCGCCAAGCAGTGGAGACCGCAGGCAGGCCGGCCGGGGCCGTCGCCCCCACGGTCGGCATCGTCGTACGGGACCCCGACCAGCCCCCCGTACCCGACCCACACCCGAACGCCATCCCGGTCGAACAACTCCCCAAGGCCCTAGAGGGCTACCAACAACTCGGCGTCCAGCACCTAATCGTCTCCCCCGAACCAATGACCCCACGCACAGTCGAACAAATCGCCAAAGCAAAGCAGCAACTGTCCTAACCCAAGCCCACCAGCGAGCGGGCCGCCCGGCCCGCAAAGCGACCCCGCAAGACAAACGGTGGGCGCACCCAGGCCGCGCGCCGGGGGGTCCGGGGGGCGGAGCCCCGCCGGGCGGGGTGTGGGGGTTGCACCCCCACAAGACACACCGGAGCTCCCTGGCCCGCGCACTTCGCGGGCAGGGAGCTCCCAGGAGCGGAGGCGGCGGGATTTGAACCCGCGAGAGGGGATTACCCTCAACCCGCTTAGCAGGCGGGCGCCATCGACCGGACTAGGCGACGCCTCCTCCGACGATCCCCGAACAGCGGGGACACGACGACGGCCAAGAGTATCTGCTGGAGCCGTCCACGAGCAAAGTGAGTCCCAGGGAGATTTCGGCACGCTACGTGGTGGAGTGGGGACCTTGGGTGTGTCGGCCTGTGGATGTGTAATCTGGCGGGCATCGACGGGGGTCGCCAGCACACGTCAACCAACCGGCTGTCGTGGGCGTCAGAGGTAGCGTGGGCCGCTGCGCGCGGCCCGGGCAGGGTCGCCACGTCGTCGATCAGGGAACGGAGCCATGTCGCGGAGCACACGCGCAGCCGGACGGAGGTCAGCGCCTCGAGCAACCCGGTCCCGGCAACGTTCGCTGCGGGCCCGGACCACCTCGAAGGCGATCGGCCTCACGCTGCTCAGCGCGCTCGTCCCCGGCTCCGGCCTGCTGATGGGCGGCCGGAAGAAGCTCGGCGCGTTCGTGCTGACGATCAGCATCGGCCTGCTGCTGATCGGTGGGTACTTCGGCCTGACCAAGCGTGACTCGATCCTCGCGTTCGCGGTCTCCCCGCGTCAGCTCCTGATCGCGACCGCGGCCGTCGTGCTGCTCGGAGTCGCCTGGATCTGGGTCGTCGTCGCGTCCCACAAGCTGCTCCGACCGGTGAGCATGACCTACACCGGACGGCTGGCCGGCTCGCTGTTCGTCGGGGTGCTGTGTTTCGCGATCGCCGTACCGACGACCGTCGCCGCGCAGACCGTGATGGCGCAGCGCGACCTGGTCGGCAGCGTGTTCCAGTCCGAGGGCAAGTCGAAGAGCGCGACCCGTCCGAAGGTGAACGCCAAGGACCCGTGGGCGAACACCCCCCGGCTGAACCTGCTGCTGCTCGGCGCCGACGACGGTGTCGGCCGGACCGGTGTGCGGACCGACACCGTGATCGTGGCCAGCATCGACACCAAGACCGGTGACACCGCGCTGATCTCGCTCAGCCGGAACTGGATGCGGATGCCGTTCCCGGAGGACTCGCCGCTGCACAAGATCTACCCGGACGGGTTCTACGACCCGAACGGCCCGGCCGAGCAGCCGGAGTACTACCTCGACTCGATGTACGACAACATCCCGAAGGCGCACCCGGGCGTCCTCGGCCAGACCGACAACATGGGAGCCGACGTGGTCAAGCTGGCCGCGGGCGCGGCCCTCGGCCTGGACATCGACTACTACATGCAGGTCAACCTGGCCGGCTTCCGGCAGATCATCGACGCGCTCGGCGGCATCACCGTGAACGTCAACTACCGGGTCCCGATCGGCGGCGACTACGGCGAGGGCCCGGGGTCGAACACCGAGAAGAAGCCCAGCGGGTACATCGAGCCGGGTCCGAACCAGAAGCTCGACGGGTATCACGCGCTGTGGTTCGCCCGCGGCCGGTACGGCCTGAGCGACCCGTCCCGCCAGGAGCGGCAGCGCTGCACGATCCACGCGCTGGTGAACAGCGCGAACCCGCAGGCGCTGGTGACGTCGTACCAGCAGATCGCGAAGGCCGGGAAGCAGCTGCTGCGCACCGACATCCCGCAGGAGATCCTGCCGGCGTTCATCCAGCTGGCGCTGAAGGTGAAGAACGCGAAGGTCAGCAACATCGACCTGGACAAGAGCAAGAACTTCCCGACCGGCCAGCACCCGAACTACCCCGCGATGCAGGAGATCATCCAGAACGCGATCGCGCCGAAGACGAAGTCGGTCGCGTCGACGCCGACCACCAAGCCGACCAAGAAGCCGGGCAGCGGGTCGACGAAGAAGCCGGTCAAGCCGGCCGTCACACCGGGCTCTGCACAGAACCTCGCCGACGCCTGCGCGTACAACCCGAGCCAGACAGGCAACTGACAACAACAGGACAACCAGGTCTGGATCACTCCGCGGGTGGAAAGTATCAACCCGGTAGCGAGTCGAGTCACACCTGGGGGTGGCTGTGCGCCGTTCGATGGCAGTGGTCGCGGTACTCGTCTGTGCTGGGTGCAGCAGCGACCCGGTGAGCGGCGATGCGCCGGCTCCTTCGAGTACGACTTCGAGTACGACGACGTCGACTGCGCCTCCGTCCAGCGCGCCGCCGGTGCAGCCGCCGGCGCCGGTGGCGTTGTCGGTCCCGATGTACCAGCGGGCGTTGACGAACGTCGACCGGGTCCTCAAGCCGTACGTCACCCGCGTGATGAACGCGAAGACCGTCGCGCAGTTCGACGCGTCGCGTGCGCTGCTCGCCGGCGCGGTCGACCTGGAGGCGAAGGCGCTGGCGAAGATCACGCCGCCGCGCGGTCTGGTCGCGGCGCACCCGGCCGTCCTCGACGCGTTCGACGGGTACGCCGGCGACGTCAGTACGAATCTGGCCACGGCCGGGGAGACCAAGACGAGCTGCGGGTTGCCGAAGCTGCAGGCGGTCCGGCTGTACGAGGCGAAGAACGGCGTACGGACTGCTTATGCGGGGCTCGTGGCGAGCGTGCAGAAGGCGATCGGGCGGGGTGTTCACTTCGGGGCGACCTCCGTACCGCCGAAGCTGATCGCGCCGGCGGTGATCGGTGGGCGGGGTGAGAACGGTGATGTGATCCAGCGGTCCGGGTCGCGCGGCCCGGGGACGTTGAAGATCTCGAACGCCGGTGAGGACGTGGTGATCGTCGTCACGAACAGCAGTCCGAAGCAGCCGCAGGCCTCTATCTATGTGCGGGCCAACAAGAGCGCGACGCTGAACGGGATCCGCGGCGACTACTGGGTCTACTTCAAGTCCGGGACGAACTGGGACGCGGCCGGGCGGCGGTTCACCGAGAACTGCTCGTACCAGAAGTACGACGACCGGTTCGACGGCTCGTACAACTGGACGATCAGCCTGACCAAGTCGCCGTTCGGCAACGCGTCGACGTCGGAGACCGACGAGTTCTGACGCCGTGACATCCTGGGGCGATGCGGACGACGTACCGGATGCGGGCAGGGCGGTTCCTGGGGATCCTGGCCGCCGGGCTGATCATTCTCGGGGTGGCCGCGGTGCTGTGGGCGTTCGGGCTGCCGGGGGTGGCGGTGTCGGTGTTCGTCACGCTCGGCGCGATGGTCGCGCTGGCCGGGGCGTGGATCCTGCTCCGGCCGCCGAAGGTCGCGAAGCTGCGAGACGGCGACCTCGAGGCGCGCGGCGTACGGACGCCGTGGACGGACGTGACCGAGGTGGGCCGGGTGGAGACGACGCACGGCGAGGCGATCGTGCTGCGGACCAAGCAGCCCGACCACCCGATCCTGCTGCCGGTCTCGTGGCTGCCGCCGAAGCAGGTACCGATGCTGGAGGCGGCGTTGCGGGACAAGCTGAACGCGGCGCACGGGTACCGGATTTGGGACGGTACCGCCGGCGAGGACAGCGATCGCTCAGAATGAGTCGTCGCTGACCAGTGTGAGGAGTTGCCGGTGCTGTCCTTCGAGATGTCTTATGACGAGCTGATCGCTTACCAGGGTACGAATCCGCGGCCGGGGGACTTCGACGCGTTCTGGGAGCGGTCGGTGGCGTCGCTCGATGCTGTGGACCCCTCGGTGGAGTTTGTGGATGCTACGGATTTTCCGCTGGGGTCGGGGGTTGCGCAGCACCTGTACTTCAACGGGACCGATGGGTACCGCGTGCACGCGAAGGTGGTGCGGCCGGCGGAACCTGCCGGTCCTGCGGTGCTGATGTTCCACGGGTACGGCGGGGAGCAGCCGAAGTGGGTGGAGCTGCTGCCGTACGCGGCGCGCGGGTTTACGGTGGCGGCGCTGGATGTGCGGGAACAGGTCGGGTTCCGTACGTCGTCGCAGGCGGCGAACAGCTTCTCGATGCACAACCACCTGGTCCACGGCCTCGACGACGGGCCGGACGGCCTGCTCTACAAGCACGTCTTCCTGGACACGCGCCGACTCACGGACATCATCGCCGGGCTGCCTGAGGTCGACGCCTCCCGCATCGCGACCACCGGCTGGAGCCAAGGCGGCGGGCTGTCGCTGGTCGCGGCTGCGCTCACGCCGTCGATCAAGTACACGGCGAGCGTCTTCCCGTTCCTCTGCGACTACCAGCGCACCTGGGACCTGAACCTGGAGACGGCCCCGTACGACGAAATCGTCACCTGGTTCAAGAAACGCGACCCCCAGCACCTCCGCCAGGACGAGGTCTTCACCACCCTCGGCTACATCGACGTCCAGCACCTGGCCCCCCGCATCCGCGCCGAAGTAGCCCTCTTCGTAGGCCTGGAAGACCAAACGTGTCCCCCCTCCACCCAGTTCGCCGCCTACAACAAACTCACCAGCCCCAAATCCACCCACCTCTACCCCGACTTCGGCCACGACGACCTCCCCGGCGCCCACGACACCATCTACCAACTAATCACCACCAACCTCTGACAAGGTGATGAGTGGTAGAGGTGATCACCCCACGCGCCCGCTACGCCCGCTCCTTCGTCGCGTGCTACGCAGCCGCTCCCACCCACCCGTACCTGCGTGCTACCGCACGCGTTTTCGCGGCTACCGCCGCGGGGTGAAAGCACGTGGTCATGCCGTCCCGCACAACCTGAGCACCAGGTGATCGGGGGCTGGCACGCCCGGGGAACGCGCAGATGTGGGCCGCTCGGCAGAGCCGGAGCCGGTAGAGCCGGAGTCGACCGAGCAGACGACCGGTGCCGAGTCCCTCGTTGAGCAGCGGCCGAGATGCTCGACCATCCGAGGGCCTGTGGCCGGGGTGTCCGGTCGACCGAGGTGGTCGTCGCCGACGGTCATCCGGCACCTCCCGGATCGGCAGAATCCTGCTGATATCGGCAGGGGAATGACGCAGGGTCGTAGCTGCTGAGCCTTACAGCAGGAACCAGTAGTTGACGGTGGGGCCTTGGGTCGCCGGACCGCCGCCCAAGGAGTCGTACAGGTGGCGGGCTGCGTGGTTGTTGGTTCCGGTGGTTAGGAACAGTTTGGTGGCGCCGGCCGTGCGGCCTGACTGCATGAAAGTGGTTAGGAGGGCGCGGCCAATGCCCAGGCCACGGTGGGGCTCCAGAACCTCCAGCTGGTGGAGGTAGAGCATCGACGTACCGTCCGGGCGGTGGAGGTGATAGCCCCAGCACCAGCCGACCACCTCGTCGGTATCGGTCGTGGCGACGTGCGTGAGGGTGCCGGGGACGTCGAGGTGGGTGGGTGCCGCGTTCGTGTTCATGAAGGTTTGGACAGCGCGCGACAGCAGCTCGGCGTCAGGGACAGAGATCTTGGTCATGTGGGTCCATGCCCGCCGCACCAGGTCGCGGAACGTGGTGGTTCGCGAGCTGGGTGCGGGGGCGAGGTGGAGTTGTTGAAGTAGCTCCGCGGTGCCGACCCATGGGCGGGGTCAGTACTGCGCAGCCGCCTAGTTGGCCTCTTTGGTGGCCCAGTAGTGCCATTGGGGGGACGCGACTGGGGAGCGGGTCAGGCCGTCCGGCCAGGTTGCCGGGAGGTCGTGACTTCGCGCCGCGTACAGGATCACCTCCGATGCGGTGCGGTCGCCGCGGACGGCGACGCGAGCGGCGGTCTCGGCGCGCATGTCGGTCAGGTAGTGGATCGCGGGCAGGAACTCGGCGCTCAGCCGCGGGCTCAGCCGGCCGACCGGTTCGTCGTCCAGCCGGACCTCGACCACGATCTGGTTCCGGTCCTGGAAGCTGTCCTCCTCCTCGACCGCATGCATGGTCGCGTACGCCCAGCACTCCCCCTCCGCACGGAAGAAGGGCGCCAGTACGTCGGGATGCACCTCACTGCCTGGTACGACGATGCCGCTGCCGGGCGGCAGCAACTGGTAGCTGCCCGGTGGCGGCAGGTTCACCGGGACGAGCATGTGCGGCTGCCCGAGCGCGACCGCGACGCTGGCGTGGAACTCGGTGCCCTGGGCGCCCTTGCCTTCCCAGTCGGCCGGCTCCCACTCGCTGACCCACAGGTGGCAGGGGACCTGCGGCTGCAGGCCTTGGGCCACCAGAGCGGACAGGACCGGGTGGTACCGGTGCGCGTCGTCCCTCGGCAGGTAACCGACCACCTTCCCCTGCACCCGGACGGCGATCGATCGGGGGTCGAAACGGATGTGCGGTTCCGGGACAAGGTCCGCGGTGGTGTCCAGATCTGCGCCGCGCGCTGGGATGGGGTCGGGAAACAGGCTGCGTATCGCCTGCTCGTGCGGAGCCTCCCGCACGACCTCCTGACCGCACCACAGGGCGTCTCCCCACAGACTGAACGGAATCAGTTCCATCTGTAGCCCTCCAGTCCTCACTGACCGGCTTTACTCGGCTCATCTGTTCCAGGGGCCTGGCCGTTACACCGAGTGAGCGTATGAAAACTAGACTGCCCAGTGAAGGCCCGTTTCACGCATCGTGCAAGAGTCTGAAACGCAAAAGGAATCCCGCGGTCCGGACTGTGGACGTGGATCGTCTTGTGCAGCGAGCGAATCGGCGAAGATCGTGCAGATGCACGGGAAGGAACGTCATGCAGGGCAGTAGTTCAGTCGCTCGACCCACCACTCCGGCAGCGGTCGACGCGGCCGCCGTCGAGGCCTCCGTCGAGCGCTTGGACGGCGTCGCGGTCCGGACGCCGTTGCAACGCAACCTCCGCCTGTCCGAGCGCACCGGAGCGCAGGTCTGGCTGAAACGCGAGGACCTGCAGATCGGCCGTTCCTACAAGCTTCGCGGCGCCTACAACCTGATCGCCCAGCTCGACGACGCGGCGAAGTCGGCCGGTGTGGTCTGCGCGAGCGCCGGCAATCATGGCCAAGGCCTGGCGTACTCGTGCCACATACTCGGTGTCCAGGGCAAGGTTTACGTACCGCGGACGACGCCGCGCCAGAAGCGGGACCGGATCGCGGCGCTCGGCGGCAAGCAGATCCAGGTGATCGTCACCGGCGACACGTACGACGACGCCGCGGCGGCCGCCCTCGCCGAGGGCACGGCGACCGGGGCAACGATGGTGCCGGCCTTCGACGACCCGAGAACCGTTGCGGGCCAAGGGACGGTGGCGGTCGAGCTCGTCGACCAGCTCGGTCACGCGCCGGACGTGCTCGTCGTACCCGTCGGTGGTGGCGGGCTCGTTGCTGGGGTCGCGACCTGGATCGCCGAGCGGCACCCCGGCGTACGCATCGTCGGTGTCGAGCCGGGTGGTGCGGCGAGTATGGCGGCGGCGTTCGAGGCCGGGTATCCGGTGACGTTGCCGCACCTGGACAGCTTCGTCGACGGCGCCGCGGTACGGCGGGTTGGTGAGGTCACGCTTCCGCTCGTCCAGCAGGCCGGCGTGGAGCTGATGTCCGTACCGGAAGGACTGGTGTGCTCGGAGATGCTCGAGCTGTACCAGACCGACGGACTGATCGCGGAGCCCGCGGGCGCTTTGTCGACAAGTGCCCTCGGCAACGGTCTCGACGTACGGCCGGGTGAGACCGTCGTCTGCCTGCTCTCGGGCGGGAACAACGACGTCAGCCGGTACGGCGAGATCCTTGAGCGGTCGCTGGTGTACGAAGGGCTGAAGCACTACTTCCTGGTGACGTTCCCGCAGGAGCCCGGCGCGCTCCGGACATTCCTGGACGAGGCGCTCGGGCCGGACGACGACATCGCGCTCTTCGAGTACGTGAAGCGCAACAACCGGGAGACCGGTGTCGCGCTGGTCGGCATCGAGATCGGCAACCGCAACGACCTCGACGGGTTGCTGGCGCGGATGGCGGCGGCGCCGCTCGACATCGAGCGGATCAACCCGAACTCGCCCGAGTTCCGCTACCTGATCTGAACAAGTACTGCTCCCGCCGACTCGTCCGGCGGGAGCAGTACGTCTGTCGGTCAGTGTGGTGAGTGCTTGGACCCGCGCGGATCGTTCGGGTGCGTACCGTCGTCCCAGTTCTGGTTCACCGGCTGCTGATCCCGGGCTCGCTCACCGGCGGTGTCGTCGGTGTCGTCGGTGTATTCGGTGGTTCCGGTGGCTCCGGCTGCGTTGATGTCGCCGTCCGGCCACAGGTTCTGGGCCTGGCTGCGGTGTTCCTCGGCCTCGACCTGTGCGTCGGCCGCGGCCTGGCGGCGCTCGCCGGCCCCGGCGGCCAGCCGGCGTGCCTCAGCTGCCTTCTCGTCCGCGATCGCCTGCGCCTTACGCGCCCGCGCCTCGACCTCATCGGCCGCAGCCTGCTGCTTCTCGGCGTGTGCCTCGGACGTCATCGCCTGATGCTGATGCTCGTATGCCTCCTGCCGCTCCTTCTCGGCCCGGCGCTTCGACGTCCGCGACGACGCTCCGGCGATCAGGGCGACCACGATGACCAGCACCGCAATACCCACGACGATCCACACAATGGTCATTCCGTCCATCACGCCTCCCTTGGCTCGATGTCCAGAACCACCGGTACCCGGACCGATGGGCGCCTAACGCGTCAGACCAGACCGCGCCGCGCGGCCCAGACGATCGCCTCGATCGCGGTGCTGAAGCCGAGACGGTCGCAGATCAAGCGCGTCCGGCGACGGACGGTCCGCTCGGACAGGTCCAGGCGGCGCGCCACCGAGTCGACCGGGAGGCCGGTGGCGAGCAGGCGAAGGAGCTGGAGGTCGTCGTGGCTGACCTCGCGCGGTGGCACGCGACGGGTCAGCGGTCGGAGTTCCTGGGGGAGGACGGTCATACGGATCACCTTGTTCCGAACACCCGGGACTCGGCGGCGTCCCAGTCGGCCGGTTTGCCCTGCGGCTCGTACCGCCGCAGCGAATGAGTGGCCCGGACCAGCGCGCGCATCGCGGCCAGGTCCGGGAGCGGCTCGCCGAGGGCGCGAGCCTGGACGAGTACGTTGCCGAGCGCGGACGCCTCGACCGGTCCGGCGAGCACCGGTACGCCGCACGCGTCGGCGGTCAACTGGCAGAGCAGTTCGTTCTGCGATCCGCCGCCGATGACGTGCAGTACGTCGACCTCGCGGTCGGCGATGGCCTGCGCGGCGTTGAGGGTACGGCGGTACGCGAGCGCGAGGCTCTCCAGGATGCAGCGCACCGCGGCGGCCCGGGAGCGCGGCGGCTCCTGGCCGGTGGCCCGGCACTGTTCGTCGATGCTTCGCGGCATGTTGCCTGGAGCAAGGAATTCTGGGGCGTCGGGGTCGATCAGTACGGCGAACGGCGGCGCACCGGCGGCGTCCTGCAATAACGTTTCAAGATCGTCGCCCCAGACCCGTAGGCATTCCTGCAGGATCCACAGGCCCATCACGTTGCGGAGGAAGCGGATCCGGCCGTCGACCCCGCCTTCGTTGGTGAAGTTGGCAACTCGCGCCTCCTCGGTGAGCACAGGCGCTTCGAGCTCGAGGCCGACCAACGACCACGTTCCTGAAGAGATGTACGCGAATCGGTCACCTTCCGCCGGCACCGCGACCACAGCCGAGGCCGTGTCATGCGACCCGACTGCGACGACCGGCGTACCGGCGCTCAGCCCAGTCTCGACCGCGAGCACGTGCCCAAGCACGTCCCCGGGCTCGAACAGCCGCGGCAGGACCCGCCTGGGGAGCCGCGCCCGCGCGACAACCTCGCCACTCCAGTCCCGGGCCAACACGTCGTACAGCTGAGTAGTGGATGCGTTGGTCCGCTCCACCCCGATCTCCCCCGTCAGCCAGTACGCGAGCAGGTCGGGGATCATCAGAAACGTTTCACCGGCGACCTCTTCGCCGGCCAGCTGGTACAGCGTGTTGAACGGCAACTGCTGCAGCCCGGTGATCGCGTACAACTCGTCGGCCGGTATTCGCTCCAGGACCCGGGCCATCACGCCGTCGGTCCGGGAGTCGCGGTAGTGAACGGGGTTGCTCAGCAGACGACCCGACTTGTCGAGCAGCCCGTAGTCGACAGCCCAGGAATCGATACCAATGCTGTCTACCGGGCCTGCCTGGTGGAGACCCTCCAGCATCGAGCGGTACAGGTGGAGGATGTCCCAGTGCAGCCGGCCATGGGTGCGGACGGGGCCGTTCCAGAACCGATGGATCTCGGCCAACTCCAGCGTGTGCGGGCCGACGTCCGCGCGCATGACGCGACCGCTCGACGCCCCCAGGTCTACCGCCGCGATCCGCTTCACAACGACACAACCGTCAGGTCGAGCTGGAGCAGATCGGCAACCGCCGCCAGGTCGGCCGCCCGATGCCCGGTCCCCAACGCCCAGTGGTGCGCGACGCCCGAAGCCGACCAGGCGTCCGTCCACTCGCCGGGGTCACACCCGAAGTCCACGCGCGACGTCGTGTTTCCGATCTGCAGCAAGGGACCCGGTACGACGGTGCCCTCGGAAGCGATCAGGTGAAACGTTCCATCGCGCCGCTGCCCCAACCCGCACAGCGTCACCGGCCCACGCCGTACGTCGAACTCCACGGACACGCCCCACCCGCGCTTCCCGTGGTAGACCCCCAACCCACGCAGCAACGGCTTCTCCGCGGAGATCCCCAGGTGCGCTGGACCGTCGTGGCCCATCTCGACCACGTTGTCCCGGAAGTTCAGCGCCTGCAGCTCGGTGAACGACCCGCCGGCCCCGAGCCTGTCCATCACGAGCATCGCCAGCGACGTCCGCAGCTCGTACTCCCCGGCCGCCGGCACACCCCTTGCCGTCAGCAACGAAGCGCCGAGGATCATCCCGGCCGCGACCCGCTCGTGCGCCTCTCCGTCGAGGCCGCGGTGGTAGTACGCCAGCGAGGTCAGTCCGAAGTCCTCGACCAGCCGATCGAGCGCCACCGACACCTGGGCGCCCCAGCGGAAGTCGTCCTCGTCCACCGAGTCGTCGAGCGTGAAGATCTCCCGCGCGAGCTTCATCCGCGCCGCGGTCTCGTCGGAGGTGACCTGCTCGACCCGCACCCGCAGGTCGTCGATCTCGAGGATCTCGACGTGTCCACCGAGCTGCGCCGAGACCAGCGTCGGGTCGGTGATCACGTCCATCATCCCCGGATACAGGTGCCCGAGCAGACCGTGCCGCCCGTGCCGGAGCGCCGCGCGGACGCCGGCCGCCCGGATCCAGCGCCCGATCCGCTCCCAGGCCCGCTCGTCCTCGAGGTACCCCGACACCGACCGGAAGTCGATCCCGCACCGCTCGAACGCGTTCGCCATCTCCGGCAGCGGGCACGCCCCGCAGTACGCGAGCCACGCGCCGGTGTCGAACGTCGCGTGATCCATCGCCTCGGTCGGCTGCAGGTTGAGCAGCAGCACCGGCGCGCCACTCCGCTGCGCGATCGGTACCAACATCGACGCAGTCATGTACGTCGTCAGGAACCCAACGATCAGGTCGCAATCACCCAGCCGGAGCTTCTCCGCGGCCGCGGCACCCTCCTGCGCGTCCGAGATGAACCCAACGTCGATCACCTCGCAATCGAGGTCGGCGAACCGCTCGGACACGCGCCGCGCCGACGCCTGCAACTGCGGGAGCAGATCCGGGAACTGCGGCCAGTAGGCACCCAGACCGCCCGCGACCAGGCCGATCCGAGTCTTCCGCGGCTCGGCCCAGGGCAGACCGCCGTGCCCATCGACCGAACGACCCGGATCAGCACTCCACATGGCAGCTCCTAACGCAGGAACGCGGCGGCGACGCCGGCATCGACGGGGACATGCAGACCGGTGGTGTGGGTCAGATCTCCGGCGGCGAGCGCGAAGACGGCAGCCGCCACGTTCTCCGGCAGCACCTCCCGCTTCAGCAGCGTCCGCTGCGCGTAGAACGCGCCCAGCTCCGACTCGGGTACGCCGTACACCGCCGCGCGCTGCGCACCCCACCCGCCGGCAAAGATCCCGGACCCGCGCACGACGCCGTCCGGGTTCACCCCGTTGACCCGCACGCCGAACTCGCCGAGCTCGGCCGCGAGCAGCCGGACCTGGTGCGCCTGGTCCGCCTTCGCGGCGCCGTACGCGACGTTGTTCGGGCCGGCGAAGACCGAGTTCTTGCTGGAGATGTAGATGATGTCGCCGCCGAGGCCCTGGTCGATCAGCACCTTCGCGGCCGCCCGCGAGATCAGGAACGAGCCCTTGGCCATCACGTCGTGCTGCAGGTCCCAGTCGCGTTCCGTTGTCTCCAGCAACGACTTGGAGATGGAGAGGCCGGCGTTGTTGACGATCAGGTCGACGCCGCCGAAGGCCAGTACGGCGTTCTGCAGCGCCTTCTCGACCGCCTCCGCCGAGGACACATCTGCGGCGACCGCGACCGCGACGTCGGTCGAGCCGATCTCCTTGGCGACCGCTTCGGCCGCGGCCTGGTCGAGGTCCGCGATCACCACGCAGGCACCCTCGGCCGCCAGCCGCTGCGCGATCGCCTTGCCGATGCCCGAACCGCCGCCGGTGACGAACGCGACCCGCGTCGCCAGCGGCTTCGGCTTCGGCATCCGCTGCAGCTTGGCCTCTTCGAGCGCCCAGTACTCGATCCGGAACTTCTCCCGCTCGTCGATCGGCGCGTACGTCGACACCGCCTCGGCGCCCCGCATCACGTTGATCGCGTTCACGTAGAACTCGCCGGCCACGCGCGCGGTCTGCTTGTCCTTCCCGAAACTGAACATCCCGACGCCCGGCACAAGCACCACGGCCGGATCCGCTCCACGCATCGCCGGACTGTCAGGCTCGGCGTACCGCTGGTAATAGGCCTCGTAGTCGGAGCGGTACTGGGTGTGCAGCTCCTTTAGTCGGGCAACTGCTTCGTCCACCGTGGCGGATGGAGGCAGGTCGAGGACGAGCGGCCGCACCTTCGTACGCAGGAAATGATCTGGGCACGAGGTCCCGAGTGCGGCCAGCGAATGCAGCTTCGAACGCGACAAGAACTCCAGCACGACGTCTGAATCGTTGAAATGCCCAACCTGTGGTTTGTCCGTTGATGCCAGCCCACGGATGAAAGGCGCCAGGGCCGCCGCCCGGGCCCGGCGTTCCTCCAGTGGGAGCGCCTCGAAGCCGGCCACCGTCGGGCCGAAGGGTTCCGCAACACCTCGGTCGGCGATGAAACGTTCCGCCGTGCGAATGATCTCCAGCGAGTTCGCCTCGCACTCCTCCGACGTGGCGCCCCACGCGGTGATGCCGTGCCCGCCGAGGATGCACCCGATCGCCTGTGGGTTGTTACGTTTCACCGCCGCAATGTCCAACCCCAGCTGGAATCCAGGCCGCCGCCACGGCACCCACACCACCCGGTCGCCGAAACACTCCGCGGTCAGCTTCTCCCCGTCGGCAGCGGTGGCCAGCGCGATCCCCGAGTCCGGGTGCAGGTGGTCGACGTGCGGAGCGTCGACCAGCCCGTGCATCGCAGTGTCGATCGACGGCGCCGCACTACCCTTGCCGTGCAGGCAGTAGTCGAACGCGGCCACCATCTCGTCCTCGCGGTCCACGCCCGGGTACACGTTCACCAGCGACTTCAGCCGGTCAAGACGCAGTACCGCGAGACCCGACGGCGTCAGCGTGCCGAGGTCACCGCCGGAGCCTTTCACCCAGAGCAGGTCGACCGGCTGCTGGGTGACCGGGTCGGTCTCGGTTCCCTTCGCCGAGGTGTTTCCGCCGGCGTAGTTCGTGTTCCGCGGGTCCGCGCCCAGGCGATTGCTCCGGGCAACGAGGTCGGAAACGGTCATCGGTGTTCAGGCTCCCCATCCGGCTTGCTGACCGCCCACGCGGTCCTTGACGATCTGGTCGAAGTACCCACTGCGCTTGTACGCCGCGACCGGGTCCGGGTCGAGGCCCTGCGACTCGCGCAGCTCCGCGAGCAGCGGCCGTACGTCGGTGTTGTACGCGTCCATCAGCGCCGCGTTCGCGCTCAGCACGTCACCCGAGGTCTGCGCCGCCCGGAGCGCGTCCCGGTCGACGAGCAACGCCTTCGCGGTCGCCTCCTGGACGTTCATCACCGAGCGGATGATCGCCGGGATCTTCTCCTCGATGTTGTGGCACTGGTCGAGCATGAACGCGATCCCGCGGTCCGGGTCGAGCGCGTCGCCGCGGACGATCTCGTTCATGATCCGGAACAGCTGGAACGGGTCCGCCGCCCCGACCATCAGGTCGTCGTCGGCGTAGAACCGGCTGTTGAAGTCGAACGCCCCTAGCTTCCCGGCCCGGAGCAGGAACGCGACGATGAACTCGATGTTCGTCCCCGGCGCGTGATGCCCGGTGTCGATGCAGACCGTTGCCTTCGGCCCCAGCTCGAGACAGTGCGCGTACGACGTACCCCAGTCCGGCACGTCGGTGGTGTAGAAGGCCGGCTCGAACAGCTTGTACTCGAGCAGCATCCGCTGGTCGTCGCCGAGCCGGTCGTACACCTCCTTCAGGGCCTCGGCCAGCCGGCCCTGCCGGTCCTGGATGTCGTCCTGGCCCGGGTAGTTGGTGCCGTCGGAGAACCATAGCTTCAGGTCCCGGGAACCGGTCGCGTCCATGATGTCGACACACTCGAGCAGGTGGTCGGTGGCCTTCCGCCGGACCCGCGGGTCCGGGTTGGTCACGCTGCCGAGCTTGTAGTCGTCGTCCTGGAACACATTGCTGTTGATCGCCCCGAGCCGGACGCCCTGCTCCTTCGCGTACGCCGACAGTGCCGCGTAGTCCTCCACTTTGTCCCACGGGATGTGCAGCGCAACGCTCGGCGCGACCCCGGTGAACCTGTGCACGACGGCCGCGTCGGCGATCTTCTCCTCAGGCGTGCGCGGCACACCGGGCTGAGTGAACACCTTGAACCGGGTGCCGGAGTTCCCGAACGCCCACGAGGGCAGCTCGATCTCCTGGCGGCTGAGGGCGGCCTTCGCGGCTTCGGTCGTCATCGTTCGGTCCCCTTCAAGAATCTGATGCAGTCAGGTGGAAGATCTCGGGCAGGAGCTGGAACGATTCATCCGGCGGCCTGCCGCCGGTCCCGGTGAAGTATTCGGCCATCTCCGCCTGCCAGCGGGTGTTGACCTCGGTGGCCGCCATCGCCTTCTGCGCGGCGTCCAGGTCCTCGGCCTCGACGTACCCGATGAGCAGGCCGTCGGCGCGGAGGAAGAGCGAGTAGTTATGCCAGCCGGAGTCCCGGAGCGCGGCCTGCATCTCCGGCCAGACGTTCCGGTGCCGCTCGACGTACGCATCGAGCCGGTCGGGCCGGACCTGGAGGCAGAAGCAGTAACGTTTCAAGACAGGCCCTCAGAAGTTGAACTGGTCGATGTTGGCGGCGGTGAACTCGGTCGGCGGGCCGAGCACGATCTCGCCGTCGGCGCCGATCGTGTACTCGCCGAGCTTCCCGGCCTTGAACTTCTCCCCCTGCGCGCCGGTGATCTGCCCCGAGCTCAGCGCGGCACCGGTGTACGCCGCCAGGTAGCCGATATCGGCCGGCTTCCAGAGCGCGAACTTCTTCACCGTGCCGTCCTTCACGTACTGCCGCATCTGGTTCGGCAGGCCGAGCCCGGTGATCTGCACCTTGCCCTTGTAGCTCGACGCGCTCACGTACCGGGAGGCGGCGGCGATCCCGACCGTGGTCGGCGACACGATCACCTTCAGGTTCGGGTACGACTGCAGCAGACCCTGCGCCTCCTGGAACGACTTCTGGTCGTCATCGTTGCCGTAGGCAATCTTCACCAGCTTGAGTTTGGCGTTCGCGGGCTTGGCCAGCTCGGTCTTCATCACCTGGATCCAGGAGTTCTGGTTCGTCGCGTTCGGCGTCGCGGAGAGGATCGCGATCTCGCCCGCGCCGCCGGCCAGCTCGCTCGCCATCTTCACCAGGCTCTCGCCGATCCCCTGCGTGGTGGCCTGGTTGATGAACGCGTCCCGGCAGGACTTGGAGGCGTCGGAGTCGAAGCTGACGACCTTGATACCGGCCTTGCGGGCCTGGTTCAGCGACGGGCAGACCGCGTTCGGGTCGTTGGCCGCGACCACGATCACGTTCTGCTGCTGCTGGATCAACGTGTTGATGTAGCTGACCTGCGAGGACGCGCTGGCGTCGTTCGGCCCGACGAGTTTGTACTCACCCTTCAGCTCGGCGACCGCGTCCTTGCCGCCGCCGACCTCGACGTCGGTGTACGGGTTGTTCAGCTGCTTGGGCAGGTAGGCGATCTTCAGCCCTTCCTTCAGCGGCGCATTCGGGTCGGCCTTACCGGCCGTGCTCGCCGGAGCCGCCGAGGTCTGCCCCGCGGTGCTGGACTTCGTCGTACCGCCGCAGGCAGTCAGCGCGAGAGCGACGACTGCCAGGACCGCCAGGTGCTTGCGTCGAGACATGCTGCGTCCTTTCAAGTACGGCTCAGGTACGGCGAAGCCGGTTGACGAGGTTGGGACCGAGGACCGAGGCGATCAGCAGGGCGCCGGTCACCACGTTGAGTGCCTCGTTGGACACATCGGACAGGCGCAGTGCGTTCTGCAGCGAGCCGAGCAGGACGACACCGGCGATCACGCCGGGCAGCGCGCCCTTGCCGCCGAAGATCGAGACACCACCGAGCAGGACGGCGGCCACCACGGCCAACTCGAGTCCGGCACCGTTGTCCGCCCGGGCGCTCGAGTAGCGCAGCGTCCACAGCACGCCGGCGAGGCCCGAGATCAGCCCGCCGGCGACGTACAGCCAGAACTTCAGCCGGCCCGGGCGGACGCCGGCGAAGCGCGCGGCCTGTTCGCTCGCGCCGACCGCGAACACCGCGCGCCCGACCGGCGTCGCGTGCAGAACCACCCCGAAGACGACGGCGAGGACGACGATCACGATCAGCACGTTCGGGATCGACGTACCCCCGATCGTGCCGGTGACCCAGTCGGTGTACGACGACGGGAAGTCGGCGACCGCGCTGTCGCCGAGGACCACGAAGGCGAGTCCGCGGTACAGCGCGAGCGTGCCGATCGTGACCGCGAGCGAGGGCAGACCGAGCACGGTGACGAAGAAGCCGTTGACGGCGCCTAGGACGGCGCCGAGCAGCAGGCAGAGCGGGATGATCGTTTCAATCGGCTGGTTCGCGTTCCACAGCGAGCCCATCACGGCGCTGGACAGGCCGAGCGTGCTCGCGACCGAGAGGTCGATCTCGCCGGTCACGATCACCAGCGTCATCGGCAGCGCGATGATCGCGATCGGCAGCACGTCGAGGACCAGGAAGCCGAAGTTCTGCGAGGTACCGAAGCTGTCGACGGTCGCGGCCGCGATCACCAGCCAGATCAGGGTGATCGCGATGATTGCAACGTTCCAGTTCAGCAGCCGGGCAGCTGGCGTGGCTTCAGCGACGGACATGCGAGCCTCGCTTCTTCAGGCTCGCGGTGACCCGCGCGGCGACCAGGCGGTCGGACCCGATCGCGAGCAGGATCAGCCCGCCGACGATCGCCTGCTGCCAGAACTGGTTGATCTCGAGTACGGCGAGCGCGCTGCCGATCGTGGTCAGCAGCAGCGCGCCGAGTGCCGCGCCCCAGACCGATCCGCTCCCGCCGAACACCGCGACACCGCCGACGACCACGGCCGCGACGACGTTGAGCTCGTAGCCGGTGCCGGCCGCGGCGTCGACGGTCCCGAAGCGTGCCGCGAACAACACTCCCGCGAGCCCTGCGAGACCGCCGCTCACGACGAACGCGCCGACGGTCCGTCGACCGACCGGGATACCGGCCAGGCGCGCGGCGTGCGGACTCGAGCCCATCGCGTACAGCTCTCGGCCCATCCGGTAGCTGCGCAGGACCACACCCGTGACGACGAGGATGAGCAAGGCCAGCAGGACGAGGTACGGGATGCCGAGGAGCCTCGCGTTGCCGAAGTTGAGAAAGCTCGCGGGCAGCTCGTCCGCGTTGATCTGACTGCCGCCGGCCCAGAAGTACGTCACGCCGCGGACGACGTAGAGGGTCCCGAGCGTGACGACCAGCGCTGGCACGTTGCCATAGCGGACGAGCACTCCATTGAGCCCACCGCACACGACGCCGACGGCCGCTCCGACCAGCAGGGCGAGCAGAACGGGCAGGCTGTTGTGCTGGAGCAGCGTGCCGACAGTGAAGGCACTGAGGCCGAGGACCGAGCCGACGGAGAGGTCGATGTTGCGGGTGATGACGACCACCGCTTGACCGACCGCGAGCACGGCCAGGATCGCGGTGTTGAGCAGGATGTCCCGGATGCTCTGCCCGGACAGGAACCGTGGGTTGGAGATCGCGGTCACCGCGACCAGGAGCGCCAGCGCGAGGACGATGCCGAGCTCGCGGACCTTGAGGACGACGTCCAGCGACGACCGGCGCGGGGCGGGCAGGCCGACGGCGGTCATACGCTCGCCTCCTGGCCGGTCGCGGCGAACATCACTGCCTCTTCGGTCGCCTCGGCCCGGGTGAGCTCCGCGACCAGACGCCCCTCGCGCATCACCAGCACGCGGTCGGCCATCCCCAGTACTTCGGGGAGCTCGGACGACACCATCAGTACGGCGACGCCGTCGGCGGCGAGCGACGACATCAACCGGTGGACCTCGGCCTTGGTGCCGACATCGATGCCGCGCGTCGGCTCGTCGACGATCAGCACCTGCGGCTTGGTCGCCAGCCACTTGGCCAGCACGACCTTCTGCTGGTTACCGCCGGACAGCGTCCCGACCTCGTCCGACAGCCTTCCGTACTTCGTCTTCAGCCGATCGGCCCACTCCTTCGCCGAGCGGCGCTCCCGGCTGCCGGTCAGGAAGCCGAGCTGCGACAGCGAGCGCGACCGGGGCAGCGTGACGTTGCGCTCGATCGACAGCTCCATCACCAGGCCCTGCTGGCGGCGGTCCTCGGGGACGAGCGCGATGCCGGCGGCCATCGCCTGCTTCGGCGAGCCAGGCTTCAGCGGTCGGCCGCCGACCTCGACCGTACCGGCGTCACGCGGGTCAACGCCGAAGATCGACTGCACGACCTCGGAGCGGCCGGAGCCGACCAGGCCGGCGAGTGCGACGATCTCGCCGGCGCGGACGTCGAACGACACGTCGGCGTACACCGGGTCGCGGGTCAGGTTGCGGACGCTGAGCTTGATGTCTCCGGGCGTCACGTCCTGCTTGGGGAACAGGGCGCCGAGGTCGCGGCCGACCATCTTGCGGACCATCTCGTCGACCGTGATCTCGCTGAGCAGCTCGGTAGCGACGTGCCGGCCGTCGCGCATGATCGTCACCCGCTGGCAGAGCGCGGTGATCTCCTCGAACCGGTGCGAGATGAACAGCAGGGCGGCGCCGTCGTCGCGGAGCGACCGGGCGACGGTGAACAGGCGCTCGACCTCGACGCCGGTCAGTGCGGCGGTCGGCTCGTCCATCACGACGACGCGGGCGTCGGCCGAGAGAGCCTTGGCGATCTCGACGAGTTGCTGGTCGGCGATGGAGAGCCCGCGGGCCGGGCGGTTCGGGTCGATCGACACGCCGAGGCGGGTGAAGAGCTGCCCGGCCTGGCGGACCATGGCGGCCCGGTCGACGGTTTTGAAACGACCCAGTGGTTGGCGGCCCATCGCGATGTTCTCCGCCACCGACAGGTCCGGGAAGAGCGTCGGCTCCTGGTAGATGACCGCGATCCCGGCGGCCTTCGCGGCGGCCGGGCTGCTCAGGTCGAGCGGCGTACCGGCCAGCTCGACGGTGCCGGCGTCCGGGCGGTGCACGCCGGCCAGCACGTTCACGATCGTTGACTTTCCGGCGCCGTTCTCGCCGACCAGGGCGTGCGCCTCGCCGGCGTACAGGTCGAAGGAGACGTCCCGGACGGCGGCGACCGCGCCGAAGGACTTCGACACCTCACGCACCCGCAGGGTGGGCGGACCGTCGGCCATGGGTCACCTCCCCCTCGGGGCGCGCGGAGTTGATGAAAGGTTTCAAAAGTGGTCGTCATGACGGTAAGCGCGGCCTGCCGGAGCCGTCAAGGGTTGCGACCGGGATCGACGGCCGATCCCGGACGTCTGGTGCGGCAAACCGCCGCGCTGCAGGTACGCTTCGAGCGCTAAGACGTTTCAAACTGGCCGAGCAGTGGGAGGTTCGGGTGTCGGTGGACGATGCGTTGCCCGAGCAGACCCGGCGCCGGCGGGCGGACAAGGGTCACACGGCCGGCGTGAAGGCGGTGGCGGCCGCCGCCGGGGTGTCGCTGGGCACCGTGTCGAACGTACTGAACCGGCCCGAGATGGTCAGTCCGCTGACTCGTGCGAAGGTCGAGGCGGCGATGGCCTCGCTGGGCTTCGTCCGGAACGAGTCTGCCCGGCAACTGCGGGCCGGGTCGAGCCGGATCCTCGCGTACCTGATGCTCGACGCGGGCAACCCGTTCTTCACCGACGTCGCGAAGGGCGTCGAGGAGGCGGCCCAAGCGGCCGGACTGTCGGTCTTCCTCTGCAACAGCAACGAGGACGTCGACCGGGAGGCCGACTACCTCGACCTGCTCGAGCAGCAGCGCGTTCAAGGCATCCTGATCACACCGGTCGACCAGAACTCGTCCCGCCTGCGCAAGCTCCCGTCCCGGGGTACGCCGGTGGTCGTGGTCGACCGCGCACTCGACGACGCGGAGCACTGCTCGGTCGCGGTGAACGACGTACTCGGCGGGGAGCTGGCCATCACGCACCTCCTCGAGCTCGGGCACGAGCTGATCGCGTTCGTCGGTGGACCGAACACGATCGGCCAGGTCGTCGACCGGCGCGACGGGGCCCGGAGCGCGTTGGAGAAGAACGAACGCTCGGCGAAGGCGCTGATCGAGCTGACCACCGGCGCGTTGACCGTCGCCGAAGGTAGGGGCGCAGGGCAACGACTTGCGGGATTGCCGGTGGACCGGCGGCCGAGTGCGGTGTTCTGCGCGAACGACCTGCTGGCGCTGGGTTTGCTGCAGCAGTGCGTGAGCATGGGCCTGCGCGTGCCGGAGGACGTCGCGATCGTCGGGTACGACGACATCGAGTTCGCCGCCGCGGCCGCCGTACCGCTGACGTCGGTTCGTCAGCCGCGGCAACTGCTCGGACGCACAGCCGCCGAGCTGCTGCTGGACGAGTCGTCGAACCCTGACCACGAGCACCAGCGAGTGACGTTCACCCCCGAGCTGGTGGTCCGCACGTCAACTCGCGGGGCGATCTAGCCCGTAGGCCGCGAGGAACACGTCGGCCGCGCGGGCGGCCAGCTGGTCGAGCTCGCCGGGCTCCGGGCGCTGCTGGGTGCCCGCGAACATGGCGCGGTTCATCGGCTTGTACATGACCAGGCCGGCGAACTGGTACGCGACGAGCGTCGGGTCCTCGAACTCCTTGAGCAGGCCGCGTTCGGTCAGCTTGGTCAGCGCAAGCCCGAGGGCCTCGAGAGATTTCTCGAAGCCGGTGGTGAACCACGCGCCGCACACGTCGGGGAAGCGGTCGGCTTCGGCGATCACGAGCCGGCGGAGCTGAAGGACGCTGTCCGCGGTCAGGCTCTCGAGCAGCCGGTGCGCAAGCGCCTCGAGCGCCTCGCGGGCATCGGTCGCTCCGGCGAGCGTGTCGACGTACGCCTGCAGGAGGCCGTCCATGAGCTGGTCGCTGGTGCCGAGGACGATCTCCGCGAACAGGCGTTCCTTGTTCTCGAACTGCTTGTAGACGGTCTGCTTGGAGACGCCGGCCTGCGCGGCGACCTCGTCCATGCTCGCCCCGAGGTACCCGTGCTGGAGGAACGCCTGGGTCGCGGCGGCCAGGATCGCGCGGCGTTTGCGCGGCGTGCGGCCCTCGCCCTCGATCTCCACGGCCTGACTCGGCTGCCAGACACCTGCGCGCGCTCGGTCCACGGGGTCCTCCTTCGGGTTCACGAAAAATCATACTAGACAGTCCAGTTCTCTTCTGAGTACTGTACGGTCTAGTTCCCAACAACGCGAGGAGAAGACCATGAGCACCGTGACATCGGCCGACGGCACGTCGATCGCCTTCGAGTCCTACGGGGAGGGCCGGCCGCTGATCCTGGTCGACGGCGCGACCGCCCACCGGGCCGTGAACCCGGCGAACGCCGAGCTGGCGAAGCTGCTGAGCGACGAGTTCAAGACGTACGTGTACGACCGCCGCGGCCGGGGCCAGAGCGGCGACACCGCGCCGTACGCCGTGGACCGCGAGATCGAGGACATCGCCGCCCTGATCGAGGACGCCGGCCGGCCGGCGGTTGTCTTCGGCTGGTCCTCGGGCAGCCTCCTCGCCCTGGACGCCGCTGCGGCCGGTCTACCGATCGCCGGCGTCGTCATGTTCGAGCCGCCGGTGGTCGTCGACGACATCCGCCCGCCCCTCCCCGCCGACTACGTCCAGCAGCTGGAGTCGTTCATCGCCGCCGGCCACCGCGACCAAGCAGCCGAACTCTTCATGACCGCCGCCGCAGGCCTCCCACCGGAAGCGGTCGCCGGCATGAAGCAGTCCCCCTTCTGGGCCCCAGTCGAGGAGATCGCCCACACCATCTCGTACGACGGCCGCATCATGTCCACCACCATGTCCGGCACCCCCCTCCCCACCGACCGCTGGTCCGCGGTCGACGTCCCCGTCCTCGTCCTCCACGGCGACCAGACCTGGCCCGCCCTCTCCGCCGGCGCCCAAGCCATGGCCACCCACCTGAAGACCCCCCTCCAGGTAGTCCCAGGCGAAAACCACTCCGCCGAACCCACAATCCTCGCCCCCGTCCTCCACGATTTCGCCACCAAGCTGTCGATTTGACCCTCCCGTTGGACCCGGGGTGGATGAGATGGTTTGGGGGTGGACAGGGATGGATTCTGGGGGTTGGTCGAGGGTGCGCGGGGCCAGGTGGATGACACGGTGGCCGATGCGGACGGGGTTGCCGACGCGTTGACGAAGGTGCTCGGTGGGATGGAGGCCGAGGAGATCGCGGGGTTCGGAGTGGAGCTCGCGCGGTTGCTGGTCGAGTCGTACCGGTGGGACCTGTGGGCGGCGGCGTACCTGATCAAGTCCGGTGCCTCGGAGGACGGGTTCGACTCGTTCCGGGGGTGGCTGGTCGCGCAGGGGCGTGAGGTGTGGGAGGCCGCGCTGGCGGTGCCGGACTCGCTGGCCGATGTGGTCGACGAGGACCAGCCGGACGGGTTCGAGGGCTTCGACGGCGAGGGGATGCTGCATGTCGGCAGTCACGCGTACAAGAACGTGACCGGCGACGAGGCGGCGTACTGGAAGGCTGTCGACGCCGAGGCGCCGGACACGCCGGACGTGCCGCTCGGTGAGGAGATCGACTTCGACGACGAGGACGATCTGGAGACTTACCTGCCCAGGTTGTGCGCGCTGTACCTGGACAGCCTGAGCTAGGCAGGCTCTCCGCTCAGGCGTTCGATGGCGTTACGCAGGCGGCGGCGCCAACTCGCCTGACCGACCTCCGCGTCGGCAGCGGCCAGGCTGACCAGGTGCTGGGCCATTTCGAAGCTCTCCGTGGCCTCGGCAGGCTCCGCCTCGATCAGTGCGCTCTGCGGCTCGTCGTACTCGAGCTCTATCTGCCGGCTGGTCCACCCGAACCCGTCCGGCACGAGCAGCTCCGGCACCAGGACCTCATGGCTGAGCGACGTCAGCTCCCGGTCGCCGTTGCCGATGCTGAAGATCGTCGTACCTCGTCGCCGTACGTCGCTGATCCGCTCCAGCAACGTGTCCGCCGGGTCCTGCTCTGCGACGACCAGGAGCGACTCGCCACGACCTGAGTCGCGCAGTCGATCCAGGCCGATCGCCAGGTGCGGCGGGGCGTCCGGCGGCGGCGTCCAGCGGACCAGCGAGGGCCGGATGTCCTCGATGCCGGCCCGGTGCAGCTCGTCGTCCAGGTGGGCGGTCAGGTGCCACGGCTCGTCGTCCACAGGCCCGAACAGCATCAGCCCGCTGCGTCGCGTGGTGAACCGGCGGAGCGAGTGCGCGAAGGCAGTAGTACGCGTGCCCAGCTCGGTCCCGATCAGCATCTCGCGGAGGAGCGACGCCCTGGTGAGGTCCACCCTTCCAACTTGACACATCCACCCGAGCGGCGCGACTTCACCCCAGCCGGTCTGCCTTCGACTGCAAGTAGTTCCGCTCCGGCACACTCGTCGTACGACGAGCTGCCAGCAGGTAGCTGTCCCGCGCAGCGGCCAGGTCCCCCGACATCTCCAGCAGGTGCGCCCGCACCGCCTCCAGCCGGTGGTGATCGGTCAGGCGATCGTCCGACTCCAGCGGCTCGAGTACTGCGAGCCCCTCCTTCGGCCCGACGGCCATAGCCACCGCCACTGCGTGGTTGAGCTTCACCATCGGGTTGTCGACCAACTGCTCGAGTACGTCGTACAGCGCGACGATCTGTCGCCAGTCCGTGTCCTCGGCCCGCTCAGCCGTGTCATGTACGGCGGCAATCGCCGCCTGCACCTGGTACGGCCCCAGCTGCGTCTGGCGCAGCGCCTCCGTCACCAGTGCCTCACCCTCGACGATCAACCGCCTGTCCCACTTCGACCGGTCCTGCTCGGCCAGTGGCACCAGCGACCCCTCTGGACCGGTCCGGGCCGGTCGGCGCGCGTCGGTGAGCAGCATGAGCGCCAGCAGCCCAGCCACCTCGCCATCGTCCGGTAGCAGCTTGCGCACACCCCGCACCAGCCGGATCGCCTCCGTGGTGAGCTCCGCACTGTGCAGCGACGCACCGGACGACGCCGTGTACCCCTCGTTGAAGATCAGGTACAGCACGTGCAGTACGGCGCCCAGTCGCTCGTCCCGCTCCGCCTCCGGCGGCATCTCGAAGGAGCTGCCGGCCTGCTTGATACTGCGCTTCGCCCGGCTGATCCGCTGCGCCATCGTTGCCTCTGGCACCAAAAACGCGGCGGCGATCTGGGCAGTGGTGAGACCGCCGACCGCCCGCAGCGTCAGCGCGATCTGCGAGGCCGGCGACAGCGCCGGGTGGCAGCACAGGAACAGCAGGGTGAGCGTGTCGTCCCGCCCACCTGGATCGTCGATCTCCGGGCCAGCGGCAACGAACTCCTCCGGTGCCGACAGCTGTGCGGCGTTCTCCTCGCGCCGTCGCCGAGCCGACTCGCTCCGCAACAGGTCGGTCAGCCGCCGCGAACCGACCCGGATCAGCCAGCCGCGTGGGTTGGTCGGTACCCCTTCGTCCGGCCACTGCTGAGCAGCCGCGAGCAACGCCTCCTGCACCGCTTCCTCGGCCAGGTCGAAGTGACCGTAGTGCCGCACCAGCGCGCTGAGGACCTGCGGCGCCTGCTCCCGCAGCAGCAACTCGAACCCGGTGTCTGTCACATCTCCAGCCCAGACATGTCCATCACAGGACGCACCTCCACTGCCACGTACTCCGCGTCCGGCAGCCGTGCCGCGTAGCCGATCGCTTGGTCGATGTTGTCGCACTCGACCAGGTAGAAGCCGGCCAGGTGCTCTTTCGCCTCAGCGTACGGCCCGTCGGTGGTCGTAGCGGTGTCGTCCTGCACCCGCACGGTCCTCGTGGTGATCGGGTCCGCCAGACCGGCTGCACTGACCAGCAGGCCCTGTTCACTCAGGTCGTTCGCCAGTGACTCATGCGCGCGGGTCAGACCCTCGCGCTGCTCGGCGGACAGGCTCTCCCAGCTCTCCGGGTTGCTGTAGATCAGCAGCATGTACTTCACAGGCACCATCCTGTCCCTCGCGGAGGCCGCCGCGACCCCCTGTCACCAGGTACGTCGAATCTACTGACCGGAATCTCGACAAAGATGTCGAGACGTCCCGTACCGGCCCCGACGTCCCCTGCGAGAGGCGCTCAGCCGGGGCGTCCCCGCCGTACTGGAGACTCCTGATGGTTCTGCAATCGAAGCGCTGGTTCGCACTGGCCCTGCTCTGCGTGGCCGGGTTCATGATCATTCTGGACGCGTCGATCGTGCTGGTCGCCGTCCCCTCCATCGAGCGTGAGCTGACCTTCTCGGCCGGCGGCGTGCAGTGGGTGCCGAGCGGGTACGCGCTGATGTTCGGCGGCCTCCTCCTGCTCGGTGGCCGCATCTCCGACCTGCTCGGTCGCAGGCGGGTGTTCATCACCGGACTGCTGCTGTTCGCCGGGGCCTCGCTGCTCTGCGGGTTCGCGTGGAGTGGTGACGCGCTGGTCCTCGCCCGCGGTCTGCAGGGCGCAGCGGCCGCCGTACTCGCACCGAGTGCGTTGTCGATCATCATGACCACCTTCCCGTCCGGTGCGGACCGCAACAAGGCGCTGGGCATCTGGGGAGCCACCAGCGGCGTGGGAGGTACGGCGGGCTCGCTCATCGGTGGCCCGGTCACCGACGGCCTCGGCTGGCAGTGGATCTTCTTCATCAACGTCCCGGTCTGCCTGCTGGTCGTCGTACTGGCCCCGATGCTCCTCCTGGACAGCCGTGGACCGGCCCGCCGCAGCTTCGACGTCGCCGGCGCGGCCACTGTCACCGCAGCCCTCATCGCCCTCGTGTACGCCGTGATCGAGGCACCGACGGCGCCAGTACTGCGCACTGTGCTCCTGGTGCTGTTGTCGGCCGCTCTGTTCGGACTGTTCGTCGCGGTGGAGAAGCGGTCGGCCGCTCCGCTCGTGCCGTTGCGCATCTTCCACTCGCGCACGCTGGTCGGCGGGAACCTCATCACGATCGCGTGGGGCTTGTCGGCGTTCGGCCTCAATTTCGTCTACACGCAGTACGCCCAGCTCGCCCTTGGTACGTCGGCGGTCCGCTACGGCCTCATGTCCGCCGTACTCGCGGCGACCGCGGTAGTGGGCTCCATGTTCGGCCAGAACCTGGTGACCCGAGTAGGACCGCGCCGCGTAGCCGTAGTCGCGCTGGCGACAGCTGCGGTCGGTACGACCCTGATGACTCGGCTCACCGTGGACTCCGGGTACTTCGAGCTCGCCTTCTGGGGCCTGACGATCTTCGGACTCGGGCTGGGCGCCGGATCGGTCGCCGGATCCATCGCGTCGCTGAGCGACGTTGCCGGCCCCGACTCCGGCGTCGCCTCGGGCCTCCAGAACGCCAGCTTCCAGATCGGCGGTGCCGTCGGCGTGGCCGTGGTCTCCGCGGTCGCGGCCGGCACCACGTCGGGCAGTACGCCGGACGCTCTGGTCCACGGCGACCGGATCGCCTTCGCCACGGTGTGGATCTTCCTGGCGGTCGGCCTGGCCGGGTCCGCGCTGGTCAAACGACCGTTGGAGGTTCGGGACGAAAACAGTGGGCACCTGAGTGCTGACGCCGCCACCTCCGCCAGGCGGCCGCAGTGAAGGAGGCTGCATGATTGTCCTCGGATTGATCCTGTTGATCCTCGGGTTCGTGCTCGGTATTTCGATCCTGTGGACCATCGGCATCATCCTGCTCCTGGTCGGAGCAGTGTTGTGGATTCTCGGTTCGACCGGCCGGGCGGTCGGTGGCCGACGACATTGGTACTGATCGGCCGCAGGAACGTACGGACAGAACCCCGCTCCGGCGGGGTTCTGTCCGTGGGCCCGGTTACGGTGAGGCCATGAAGTACGTCGTGATGATCTTCCGCAGCGTCGACCGGGTCTGGACCGACGACGACCAGCAGGCGCTCGAGCGCCTGATGCAGCTCGAGCGCGAGCTCGCGGAGTCCGGCGAGCTGGTCAGCTCGGAGGGCCTGCTGCCACCCGAGCACGGCCGGATCGTGCAGCTCCGCGAGGGTTCGCAGGTGGTCACGGACGGCCCGTTCGGCGAGGCCAAGGAACAGCTGGCCGGCTTCTTCCTGATCGACGTCGCCGACGACGATCGCGCACAGGCCGTCGCCGGGCTGGTGTCGGTTGCCGTCGACGACCGGGTCGAGCTCCGCGAGACCTTGATCTCCACCGAGATGCCGGCCGAGATGCAGTAATCAGCCGAAGTTCGGTGGACGTTTCTGGGTGAACGCGTCGATTCCCTCGGCCAGCTCGCCGGACGCGATCGTTTCGCGGTACCGGCGTACCGCCGTCGCCTCTGCGTCCGCGCCGGCCAGCAACGCGTTGACCGACTCCTTGGCCGAGCGGATCGTCAGCTGGGACCGCGAGATCAGCGTCGCGGCGAACTCCTCTGCCGCCCGCAAGGGTCATCGGTGAGCCGATCCACCAGGCCTCTCCGCTCGGCCACCTCCGCACTCAGCAGCTCACCGCTGAAGAGCAGGTACTTCGTCGTCGCCGGCCCGACCAGATCGAGCAGCACCTTGATCGCGGCCGGCGGATAGACCACGCCGATCCGCGCCGGCGTCACCCCGAAGCTGGCGTCCGGCGCCGCGAACCGGAAGTCGCAGTTCACCGCGAGCTCCAGCCCGCCGCCGATGCAGTGCCCGCGAACCACCGCGATCGTCGGCTTCGCGAACTCCCGCAACGCCGCCTGCGCCCGCAGGTTGAACGCCCGCAGCTCGGCCATCGGGTCGGCCGGGTCGGCGCCCGAGATCAGCTCGCGGATGTCCGCGCCGGCCGAGAAGCTCGGCCCGGCGCCGGGTGACGAGCAGCACCCTCACCTCGTCGGCGGCCGCGAGTTCGGCGAGCAGGCCGGGCAGGGCCTCCCACATCGCACGGGTCAGCGCGTTCCGCTTCGCGACGCGGTCGATCACCAGCCGGGCCACCGCCCCGCGCTCGACCTTGAACCCCAGCTCGTCCACAGGCGGCAGTCAACCAGCATCGGCACCGAGTCCGCCGCGCCCTGGATCACACCCCTCGCAGTGATCCAGGGCCTATGTGGATATAGAGCGTGGCGGGTTCAGGCCGCCCGCTTGGCCCGGGACTTGGCGCGGGCCATCCGGAACAGGTACGCCGGCGTCGGCGGCACCCAGCCGAGCTGCCTGGCCTGCCCGAGGTCGTCGCGGTTCGCCCAAAGCTCGAGGATCTTCCCGTCCTTCAGCCGGAACCAGTGCGACTGCGTGGCAGCGAACGTCTTCCCGGTCGGCGGGAACACCACGTCCAGCTCGCCGGACCCGGCGTACGTCACGAACGGCGCCACGTACCGTCCGCTCATCGTCGAGCTCACCGCCACGAAGTTGCCGTCGGCAATCACATGGTGAATCTCGTACGCCAGGTCCTCGAACGCGGCCCGCAGCCAGAGCGGTCTTCGACTTCGTGTGGGCCGGTGACGACGCCCCGGTCCCGATCGCGCAACGGCCTGAGGCGCTCGCCATCCAGGAGGAGCCCGACGTACGGCGGAAGCTCCGGCTGTACGTCGACGGCCTGGTCGGGCGGCAGGAACGCTCCGCGCGCGTGCAGATCCTGATCCGGGACGGCCGGCACGCCGATGAACACTCTGATCACGGCCTTGTGTGAGCCAAACGCTTGACCGGATCTGATCACGGCGCGATCACATCCGGATAGCGGGCAGATCACGGGGGTGGATGTTCGTAAAGCGTTAAGAACCGGGGCCGATTCGAACCGGCGCGGTGATGTGTGCTTGACTCCTCCGGTCGATAACGTTTTGGTCTCGGCAGATTGGGTCTGGAAAGTGACTGCAGGACGGCATAGACAGGCGCGGCACCGTCAATCGCGCCCGAAGGTGATCGCCCCCGGCTTGGTGAAGGTCGCGATCCCCGGAGCGGCAGTGGCCTTGGTTGCCACCGGTTCGGCGGCCGCGCTTCCCAGCCAGCACGTCAAGTTCGACACGTCGATCGCCAGCTCGTCCCTGCAGCTGGCGCGCGACACCACGATCAGCCGGGACGCCCTGCGTCCGCCGATCAGCACCACCTCGACGCCGTCCGCGGCTCCCAAGCCGAAGTCGACCCCGACGGCGAAGCACCTGAAGAAGCAGGCCCCGATCCCGAAGCCCAGCTCGGTGAAGACCCGGGCTGCCGCGGACGCCGCCGCCGGCATCAAGCCGCCGAAGATCACCGGCACGAAATACACCACCACCGACGTGAACCTGTGGTCGCTGCCGTTGACCGGCGTCCTGCTGGACGTGCTGCCGAAGGGCACCAAGGTCTCGGTCACCGGCGAGGTCAACGGTCTCTGGGCCGAGGTCGTCAGCGACGGCAAGTCCCGCTGGGTCAAGGCGCAGTACCTGTCCGCCACCAAGCCGGTCGCGAACGCCGTCGGCTCGATCTCGCAGGCAGCGTGCAAGTCCGGCTCCGCCATGGAGCAGGGTTTGACCCCGGACGCCATCCGGGTGCACCGGGCGATCTGCGCGATGTTCCCGGACATCTCGACGTACGGCGGGCTGCGGTCCGGCGACAGCGGCTCGGAGCACTCGACCGGCCGCGCGGTGGACATCATGATCAACAGCTCGTCGGAGGGCCAGCAGATCGCCGACTGGCTGAAGGCGAACTACAAGAAGCTCGGTGTCAGCCAGCTGATCTGGGAGCAGCACATCTGGACCGTGCAGCGCAGCAGCGAAGGCTGGCGCGCGATGGAGGACCGCGGTGGCGCCACCGCGAACCACATGGACCACGTCCACGTCTCCGTCTACGGGAACTCCGGCACGATCTGAGACCTCCTCAAAGCGGTCCGGTCCCTCGGTGGGGGCCGGACCGCTTTGTCATGGCCGGAGGTTGGCGTTGAGGTGGAAGAAGTTCGCCGGGTCGTAGGCGCGCTTGACCTGACGAAGCTTCTGCAGATCCTGCGGTGCGTAGGCGGTCTCGGCGCGGCTGGGGTCGCCGAGGAAGTTGACGAACGTACGGCCCGAGCTCGGCAGGCCGGCGACCTCGCGGTCGATGATCAGCGAGTACGTCGCCTCGCGGTGGCCGACCGGTCCGGCGCCGGCGCCCGGGTTCGCCATCGCGCCGGCCCAGTGCCGGAGCTCGACGGTGGCGTCCTCGAGCTCGGTCACGATGTCGATGACCTCGTCGGTCAGCGTGTCGAGGAAGTCCAGGTGACGGGCCGGCGTACCGCCCATCGCGGCGTCGGCGTACTCGATCGTCCTGAGCTCACCGGCGAGCCGTTGGCCGGCGGTTTCGAAGAGCGGCTTGAGCAGGTGCTCGGCGACGTCCTGCGGGCCGGCGTACATGACCTTGATCGCGACGGCGCGCTGCTCGGTGCCGGGGACCTTGGTGAGGACGACCGCGGTGCTCAGCTCGTTCGGGATCGTGGCGGTCCAGTCGCGGTACCGGCGGAGGATGGCGGCGGCTCGGTCG
Source organism: Kribbella sp. NPDC026611 (assembly GCF_040638345.1). Lineage (NCBI taxonomy): Bacteria > Bacillati > Actinomycetota > Actinomycetes > Propionibacteriales > Kribbellaceae > Kribbella > Kribbella sp. NPDC026611. Next base: position 136,063 of record NZ_JBEZYC010000003.1, on the reverse strand, counting down.
ATGCCGTAGTACACGATGCCGGCGTGGACCTGGCGGACCGGGTAGAGGCGGAACTCGAGCGACGTGACGATGCCGAAGTTGCCTGTGCCGCCGCGGATCGCCCAGAACAGGTCCGGGTGGTGCTCGGCGCTTGCGGTGACGCAGCGGCCGTCGGCGGTGACTACCTCGGCGCGGATCACGCTGTCGGCGGCGAAGCCGTACTTGCGCGCCAGCCAGCCGACACCGCCGCCCAGCGTGTAGCCGGTGACGCCGACGTCGCGGTGCGACCCCGACAGCGGCGCCAGCCCGAACTGGCGGGCCGCGTCCAGCACAGCACCCCACCGCGCGCCCGGTCCGACCTTGGCGACCCGTCGCTCCGGGTCAACCAGCACGCTGGCCATCTGGGTCGTCTTGATGAGCACACCGCCGTCCGCCGGCACCCGTGTCCCGTGACCGGTCGCCTGCACAGCCACAGGTACGCCGTACTCCTTGGCGGCGCGTACTGCGGCCTGCACGTCGGTCCGGCTGTACGCCTCCGCGATGAGAGCCGGCCGCGAGTCCACGGTCGGAATGACCGACCGACGCTGCTCGTCGTACTCAACCTCGCCGGGAAGACGCACGGTCCCGTTGAACCCCGCCCCCAGCAACCCCGCAACCAGCCCCGTCTCCGGCCCGACAACCTGAGTAGACATTTCCAACTCCCTCGCCCGTACCTGCTCTTACCTGTACGTCGAGCGAGCCCCACCGAGATTGACACCCCCACCAAACTTTCCTGATCGAGTTGGAGGCGGCGTGGTTGGTCAGGTTGCTGGGAGGTTTCTGAGGCGGTCTACGTCGGCGAGGATGGTTAGTTCGGTGATCTTGCCGTTGGTCACGGTGAAGGCCATGACGCCCATCAGGCGGCCGTTGACGACCGTGATGACGCCGGGCTCGCCGTTGATGGTGGCGATCGAGTTGTACGGCGTCATCCGGCTGAACATCAGCGCCTGCTCGACCACAGCACGGGCGCCCCGGACCAGCTTGGACACCGCCGGGCCCGCGAAGTCCGCACTCGCCGCGCCCGCGTCGGCACGCAGTACGACGTCCGGATCCAGCAGCGCCAGCAGCGCCGCGAAGTCCCCACCGCGCGACGCCGCCATGAAGGCCTCGACGATCGCTCGCTGCCGACTCACGTCCCCGTCGCTGGCCGGCGCACCCTGCACCCGCCGCCGCGCCCGGCTCGCCAGCTGCCGGGTGGCCGCCGGCGACTTGTCCACGATCTGCGCGATCTCGTCGAACCCGACCCCGAACATGTCGTGCAGCACGAACGCCAACCGCTCCGCCGGCGACAGCGTCTCGAGTACGACGAGCAGCGCCAGCCCGACCGCGTCTGCCTGGACCGCCTCGTCCTCCGGCCCCTGGTGGACGATCGGATCCGGTACGTAGGTGTCCAGCGCGTCCTCTCGACGCGACTTGCGGCTGCGCAGCATGTCCAGGCAGAGCCGGGACACCACAGTGGTCAGCCAGCCGCCCAGATTGCCGACGTCGCTCACGTCGGTCCGGCTAAGCCGCAGCCAGGCCTCCTGTACGGCGTCCTCGGCCTCGGACAGCGACCCCAGCATCCGGTACGCGACTGCCCGCAGGTGCCCGCGGTTCTGCTCGAACTGCCGCGCCAGCTGCTCGTGGTCGTCCACAGATGCCTTCTCCTGTCTCTCACCGCTCTGACGAATGCGAGCACCATGATGTGACATGGCGGATCATGAGTTCATGTCAGACCAGGCGTTCCACGACGACTTCGACGCCCCGTCACTCGACGACTCCACCTGGTCGCCGTACTACCTCCCACAGTGGAGCTCGCGTGCGGCGTCGGCAGCGACGTACCAGCTCGCTGACTCCTGCCTGACGCTCAGCATCCCCACCAGCCAGGGCCTGTGGTGCGAGGGCGACCACCAACCGGACCTGCGGGTGTCTGGCATCCAGTCGGGCAACTACTCAGGCCCAGTGGGCAGCACGGTCGGTCAGCAGCCGTACCGCGACGGCCTGACCGTCCGCGAGCAGCAGGAGCCGTTCTGGGGCTGGACACCGGCCGGTGGGTACGTCGAGCTCCGAGCAAAGGCCGACCTGAGTCCACGGTCGATGGTGTCGCTCTGGATGGTCGGACTGGAGGACCAGCCGGACCGGTGCGGTGAGATCTGCGTGATGGAGGTCTTCGGTGACGCACTGGTGCCCGGAGAGTCCGCAGCGGTCGGCATGGGCCTCAAGACCATCCGCGACCCAGCTGTCCCGCAGGACTTCGAGGCGGTGCGGCTGCCGCTCGACCTGCGCGAGTTCCACACCTATGCGGTCCGGTGGGGCGACGGTACGGCGACGTTCTCGGTCGACGGGGTCGCGATCCGCAGCTGCCAGGGCGCACCGACGTACCCGATGCAGCTGATGCTGGCGGTCTTCGACTTCCCTTCGCTCGGCGGTGGTGACCACGTGCCGACCTTCGTCGTCGACTACGTCCGCGGCTCTGGGTAGGGTGGTGCCATGTTCCAGCGCGCGAGCATGTGGTGGGCCGTCGACCTGACGGCCTGATTCCGCGCGTACCCCACCCGGCCGTCTCCTTCGAGGCGGCCGTTCGTCATGTCTCCTCGAGGTCAATCTCGAGGATTTGCCAATGGCAACAACACTCCGGACCTGGTCCGGGCTCATCTCCGCACTCCTGGCCGGCTCCGACCTGTCGGCGACGGACACCGCCTGGGCCATGGACCAGCTGGTGCTCGGCCTGGTCTCCCCGGCGCAGATCTCCGGCTTCCTGATCGCCCTGCGGGCCAAGGGCGAGACCGCCGACGAGCTGGTCGGCCTGGCCGACGTACTGCGCTCGCACGCGACCCCGGTGCGGATCGCCGGACCGTTCGTGGACATCGTCGGTACCGGCGGCGACCGTACCGGTGCGGTCAACGTCTCGACGATGGCTGCGGTCGTGGCCGCGTCGACCGGGGTGACCGTGGTGAAGCACGGCGGACGAGCTGCGTCCTCTTCGGCCGGCGGCTCTGGTGACCTGGTCGAGCACCTCGGCGTACCGCTCGACCTGTCGGCCACCGAGGCCGCACGGGTCGCTACTGAGGTCGGCCTGACCTACCTGTTCGCACCACGCTTCAACCCGGCGCTCCGCCATGTGGCCGTGGTACGTCGTGAGCTCGCCGTCCCCACCGCCTTCAACGTACTGGCTCCCTTGCTCAACCCAGCCGACCCACAGCACCAACTGGTGGGCGTCGCCAACCCTCTGATGCTGCCTGTCCTGGCTGGTGCACTAGCCCAGCAAGGGAAACCGCCCTGGTAGCCCGCGGCGACGACGGCCTCGACAAGCTGACCACTACTGGCTACTCGCGCCTCTGGGTGGTCCACTCCGGCACAGCAACGGAGACAGTCTTCGACCCTCGCTCCCTAGGCCTGCGCCCCTCGTCCCTAGCCGACCTCCGTGGCGGTACCGCCGCCTACAACGCACAGCTCCTCCGCGCCCTGGTCCGAGGCGTCCACTCTCCAGTCCGAGACGTCGTACTCCTCAACGCAGCAGCCGCCCTGTCCACGCTGTCACTGCACTCCGGCCCACTACTCGACGTCATGGCCGACTGCCTCGAGCACTGCCGCACCGCCGTAGACAGCGGACGTACGGCGGACCTGCTGGACCGCTGGACTAGTACCTCAGGATCGTCTCGGTGACCTGTTGCGGGGTGCGCAGGCTGGGGAGGTGGTCGGCGCCGGGGAGCCAGATGAACTCGGCGTTGGGGATGCGGGCGACGATGGCGCCTGCTACGGCGGCGAGGATCGGGCGGTCCTTGTCGCCGACCATCACTGCGGTAGGTGCCTTGACCTCGGTCAGGCGGTCGTAGACGGGCGGATCGGGCTTCAGGAAAGCGTCCTGGTGCAGCCAGGCCGGCGCGGCGGCCTCCAACTGGGCTCTGGCGGCGGGGTCGTCTCCGGCGGCGGCCCAGATCTGCAAGCCGAGGCTGACCATGCCGTTGACGTCTCTCTTGGCGGCTAGCGCTTCGAACTGGGCATCCAGCTCGGGTTCCTCGGGCCAGGGGAAGCCAGGGAGGCCGGGGCAGAGCAGGACGAGGCTGTGCACCCGTTCGGGGTGAGTCAGCGCGAGGCTGAGCGCAGTACTGCCGCCCATGGAGCAGCCGACCAGCTGGACACGGTCCAGCGCGAGTTGGTCGAGCACGGTGACGAGGTCGTCGAGCAGGGAGAACTCGGTCGTCGGCGCAGACGACCGGCCGTAACCGCGGACGTCGTACCGGACCAGTCGCCGTCCGTCGAGTCCTGGCACCACCAGGTCCCAGACACGCGAGTCACCGATACCCGGGTGCAGCAGCACAATCGGCACGCCGTCACCAGCGAGATGCTCGGTCCACAACTCATCCGGCCCAACCGGAATCCTCAACTCCATCCCATCACCCTGCCAGACCGTGTCCCTTGAGCATCCCCGTGCGCTGATACCAGTGCCGCCCGCCGCGCAGGTGCGCCACGAACGCGCGCTGCAGAGTGGTGTCCTGGGGTATCTGAGCCAGATCGTCCTCCGTCAGCGGGTGGTCCGGCTCTTGTAGATGGAGACCGAGGCTCATGAGCTCACGGTCGCCGTCGCTGTGGTCGTCCGGTGGGAGCAGCGGCAAGAGGTCGAAGCGCTGCTGGAACCGGACGATGTTGGACTCTGGTCCCAGGTACTCGGCCAGCTGCGGGTCCAGCAACCAGGACGAGCAGACGAATCCGCTGATGGGCTCCTCCGGGTACCACTGCCTGAACGACGTGGCCGCTACCTGAATCGACTCCTCCGCCGCCCGCGCATCGAGCGATCCGCCCGGCGGGATGTGCACCATCAGCACGTACCCCGACACCCCGTCCCCGAGCCCCAGGTGCGCGCGACCGAACGCGAGCCGCCCGATCTCGTACTCCGCTCCCCGCATGCGCAGCGGCGGCGACCACAGCTCAAGCAGTCCAACGCCGGCGCGCCCAGTCACCTGCCGATGCGTCCCCATGACCCCACCGAGCATGCTGACGGTCGCTCGCGTCACCTCATCCGGCACACCCCTCCGAGCGTGCAGGTCCCTGAGCCGCGGCAGCCCGGCCAGCAACGCCCAGGCCCACGCGAACAACCCCACCTCAGACGACCACTCCGACCCCACCTCGGGCCGGGCGGCAAGCATGTCTCGTCGGTCCGCGTCACTGACCCCGCAGTACGTCAGCCACCCGTCGACATCATCCGGCAGGCCGTCGCCTACCCGTAGGCTCCGCAACCACTCCAGCGCAGGTCCAGAGAACCCGACGCGTTCGGCAGCAGCGCCGACGGTCCCTACGAGTCCAGCTCGAGCACTGCTGTCACCAGCGCCTGGAGCACGCCGGTCGCCTCGCCTGGGTCGGTGATCGTCCAGTACGCCCCCTCGAGGTCCCTGATCGACCGGTCCATCCCGAAACGCTCGTACCACTGCGAGAGGTACTTCGGAAACGGCGGGTAGTGCCCCTCGGCCAGGAACCACGCCATGTACGTCAGCTTGTGCAGCTCGACGGACAGGTTCGCGTGCAGCCACCGGTTGTCGCAGGCAGACGCCCGGTCGAGCTCCTTCAGGTACGTCGGCGTCGCCGTTTCGAGCTGTCGCCGTACCCCGTCGACGACCGCAGGTGCGGGCGTCCGGACCCGCTCGCGGTACTGCTCTCCGAGCCCGGTCGGATCGACCAGCAGCTTCGACTCGGCCAGCCCAGCAGCGACGTACACAGGTAGCGGCCACGCGTTGCCGGTGTAGCCGTTGCCCTGCTCGAGCTCGTCCAGCCACCCGTCGAGCACCCGCTTGGGCACATGCATCAGATCAACCGCATACCCACCGAGCTCGGACCGCTTCAGCGCCAGCTCGCCATGCGCAGTCAACTTGGACTGCTGCTCCAGCGTCGGCTCCCTGGGCACCCCCTCGTCCCAGACCAGGATCAGATCGAGATCCGAGTCGTCAGCCAGCCCAGTGATCACCGACCCCTGGCCGTACATCCAACCCAACCCGTCGGCCCGACCGCGATACCACCGGACCAACTCCTCCACAGCAGGCGGAAGCGGAGTATCAACCACCCCGCGAACCTAACACCACCCGGAGTCACCACCACTAAGCGGAGGGCGTGGGATTCGAACCCACGATGACGGTCACCCGCCATACCGGTTTTCAAGACCAGCGCACTCGGCCACTATGCGAGCCCTCCTGGTGTGCCGAGCGTCGAGGATAGCGCAGGTGGTGGTGGGGGAAACGGAGTGCGGGGGCCGGGGAGCGGCGATAGGGTCCGAGCTCGTCGGACTTGTCACCGGGGAGTGTCGGATGGCTGGGCTTGCTGGGTGGTTGGTTCCGGCGGGGCTGGGGCGCGACTTCCGACGGATCTGGCCGGCGACGATCATCTCCAATCTGGGCGACGGGGCCATGCTGGCGGCCGGGCCGCTGCTGGTCGCGTCCATGACGTCCGCGCCGGCAGCGGTGGGCGCTGCAGCGTTTGTCCAGCAGCTGCCCTGGTTGCTGTTCGCGCTGTTCAGCGGGGCGTTGGTGGACCGGCTCGATCGACGCGCGGTGATCGTTGCCGCTGACACCTTTCGTGGGTTGGTACTGGCCTCGCTCGGCGCAGTAGTGCTGTTTGGCATGCCGCCGCTCTGGGCCGTCTACCTGGCACTCTTCCTGCTCGGCACGGCGGAGACGTTGGCGGACAACGCGGCCGGCGCACTGCTGGTGAGCGCAGTACCCAAGGAGCACCTGGGGAAGGCCAATGCGCGTCTGTTCGCCAGCGGCACGGTGCTGCAGCAACTGGGCGGGCCTCCGCTGGGTGCGCTGCTGTTCGCTGTTGGAGCTGGTGTGCCGCTGGTATTCGACGCGGTCACGTTCCTCGCAGCGGCCGCGCTGATCGCACGTGTCGCCGTACGCCCGCCGCTGCCTGACGCTGCGACGCCTACGGCGCTCTGGAGCCAGGTGCGGGAAGGCGTGCATTGGTTGTGGCACCACGCGGGCGTACGGACGCTCGCTCTGTCCATCCTGGTCATGAACATCACCTTCTGCGCCGCCTTCGCTACCTGGGTGCTGTTTGCGCGGGAGCGGCTCGGTTTGACCGAGACACAGTTCGGCCTGCTCGTTTCCGTCGGCGCTGTCGGGGGTGTGCTCGGCATGCCGACGTACCACCTGCTGGAGCCGCGCGTGGGCTCGCTGACTCTGCTACGCGCCGGGCTGGTGATCGAAACGGCCGTGCACCTCGTCCTGGCGCTCACTCGGAGCCCGTGGGTCGCTGGAGCCACCATGGCCGTCTTCGGGGTACATGCGGTCGTGTGGGGCATCGTCTCGACCACTGCTCGTCAGCTGGCGACGCCGGAACCGCTGATGGGTCGAGTCAACAGCGTGTACCTGCTCGCATCGGTCGGCGGCGCGGCGATCGGCTCCGGGCTCGGCGGCGTACTGGCGCAGCGCTTCGGGCTGGCTGCTCCGTTTGCCATCGCGTGCGCTGCAATGGTGGTGGTCACCGCAGTCGCCTGGCGTCCGTTGCGCAACATCTCGGTACGGCGGGAGCCGGTGACCGACTGATATCCGCTGGCTGGCACGGCACGCGATTGCTATCGTCTGCCAGCCGCCGACGAACGATGGGAGCGAGGAGACATGCCCGCAGCCGCGTCCCTCGGCCTCCCGAACGTCCGCGGCCGCGTACCGCTGCTGGCGGCGCTGGCGATCGACTCGTTCGGCGGCGGGTGCGCCGGTCCGCTGCTGCTGCTCTTCTTCAACAAGGTTGCCGACATCCCGCTCGGCACGGCAGGTCTCATGCTGACGATCGCGACGCTGTTCTCGATCGCCGCGCCCGCAGCGGTCGGCGTGGTGATCGACCGGGTCGGGCCGCGGAACCTCGTGATGGCGGCGCAGTTCGCGCAGGGGGTTGCGTTCACCGGGTTCTTCTTCGGCCGGTCGCTGTGGCTGCTGTTCCTGTGCTCGCTGGTGACCACGACCGGACAGCGGGTGTTCTGGTCGGCGATCTTCAGCCTGCTCGCTGACGTCGCCGACGAGGGCGAGCGAGACAAGTGGTTCGGTCTGGGCGGGATGATGCAGGCCGGCGGGCTCGCGCTCGGCGCACTGCTGGCCGGCTGGCTGCTGGCCATCGGTGGGGACGCACCGTTCCTGTTCGCTATGGCGCTGAACGCGGTGACGTTCTACCTGGCCGGAGTGCTGCTGCTGCGGCTGCACCCGTCGCACCACCAGCGGACACACCAGGACAGTGGGCCGGCGCCGCTGCTGCGGAAAGACCGGACGTTCCTGGTGCTCATTGCGGCCAACACGCTCCTGGCTATGTGCACGATGATGCTGGGGGTCGGCGTACCGGTCTACGTGACCGAGGCGCTGACTGTGCCCAAGTGGTTGGTCGGGGTGCTGATCGCAGCGACCTCTGTGGTGCTGGCGACCGGCCAGACGCTCGTCGTACGGCACGCCGAGCGGCGACGGCGTACCGACGTCATGGTGGTCGCTGGTGTCACCTACGCGGCATGGGCGCTGCTGATGGCGTTGCAGGTGCACATCTCGGCAGGGTGGGTGGTGCCGGTGCTTGTGCTGGCGACGGCATGCTATGCGTTTGCCGACCTGCTGCATGCGGCGACGAACAACGCGTTGTCGGCTGCTGTCTCGCCGGTGGTCGGGCGGGGGAAGTACCTGTCGTACTGGCAGTACTCCTTTGCGTTCTCGAGCGTGCTGGCGCCGGGGTTCTTCGCGCTGCTGTTCGAGGTGCATCACGAGCTTCCTTGGGTGTTGCTCGCCGGGCTGGCGCTGATCGCGGCCGCGACCTTCCTGGTGGTGGCTCGGACGGCTCCACGGTTGAGCTCTGCGCGGATCTGAGCCGCTTTTGCTGAGGTGTCAGGATGTGATGTCTCAGGACATGGGTGACAGTTCTGCATCAGGACATCGGTGACAGTTGATGTCTCAGGACTTCGGTGACGTTCGCGGCTTGTCGGTGCGTGGTCCGGGTGGTCTGCCGTTGCCGACATAGGTGATGCCGGGTGCGGGCCGGATGTGTTCGATGAGGATCTCTCCTTGCAGGTCGGTGACGGTGATCTTGTCGCCGACCTTGTTGCCGGCGCTGATGACGAGGACCTGCTGGAAGCCGCGGCGCCCGTCGACCAGGTATTGGACCTTGTCTAGGTAGAACATGCCGGCGGGGGTCAGTTTCTTGACGACGGTGTCGTCGGGCAGGTCGTCGGGCAGGTCGGTGGGCAGGTCGGTGGGCGCCGGTGCGAGAGGTGGTCGGGGGCGGCTGGCGGGGCGGTTGGGGCGACGGGGAAGGTCGTGTGTGGGGCGTGGCGGCTCGGCCTTCGCGGTGGCTTCCCAGGCGGTCAGGGGTGTGACCCGGCCGGGCAGTCCTTGGTGGGGGCGTTGGGTGTTGTAGATGTGGTCGAAGGTGTCGACCTGGGCCTGCAGTTCGTCGAGCGTCGCGGCGAGCGGTTGTTTGTCGAGGTAGCGGAACAGCGTCTGGTGGAAGCGTTCGTTCTTGCCCTGGGTGGTCGGCTTGTAGGGCTTGCCGGTGATCGGCTCGACGCCCAGGGCCATCACGTGGACGACGAGCTGGCCCAGGAGCCCACGGCGCGACGGGTTGAGCGCGGACCCGTTGTCCGACAGCAGCCGTTGCGGCACGCCATGGGCGGCCACGGCCTTGTCGACCACGACGATCGCGGCCTCGGATGTTTCGCCCCACGCGACATGGGAGGCGACCGCGTAGCGGGAGTGGTCGTCGATGAGCTGGAAGACCACACACCTGCGCCCACCGGTGAGCACGTACTCGGTGGCGTCGAGTTGCCAGCAGGCGTTGGGTGCTGGGTAGACGAACCGCCGCCATGCCGCTCTCGGCTTCTTCCGCGGCTCCAGCCGCGCCACGCCTGCCTCGCGGAAGATCCTGGCCAGCGACGCGACCGACGGCACAACCTCCAGGCCCATCGCACGCATCTTGTCGTGCACGCTGACCGGCCCATGGTCCAGCCCGGAGGACTCCAGCGCCGCACGGACACCGAGGGATTGTTTCTTGACCTCGTCGCCGAGCTTGGCCGGGCTGGTGTTCGGTCGCCGGCTGCGAGGCTCCAGTGCCGCAGCCGCACCGTCGATACGGACCCTGGCGCGGATCGCATAGAACGTCTTGCGGGAGAGCTGATGCTCGGCGCAGAACGCCGTCACCGCCCCGCGCGGCGCGTCATCGGGCCACCGGACGATCGCGAGACGGACACGAGGATCAACAGGCTCATAAGCGGTCGGCACCGCTCAAAGAAGCCAGAAGTGTCACCACCAAGCACCCCGGATGTGTCACCGATGTCCTGACACAGAACCGTCACCGATGTCCTGCGACATGACACTGAGGTGTCAGGATGCGTTGCATCTGATCGAACATCTGTTCTAGTGTTCTCGCAGTTCGTGGTTCTCCACCCCGGATTGCTCGAGGGCCGAGCCTCCCACCTCGATGTGGACGGCCGCCGGGCACCGCCGCCCGGGTTGTGAGGGCCCGGGCTGTGGAGAATCCGCAAACATCGACCTGGTACAAGCTGGAAGCGAGGTGATCACGCGACGGAAGGACACAGCACATGCTCCTGGAACACCGCGGCCGCCGACCGGTCGTGCCCGAGTCCGCTTACGTAGCCCCATCGGCCGTGCTCTGCGGCGCCGTCGTCCTTGGCGAGGGCAGCAGAGTCCTGCACGGTGCGGTGCTGACCGCGGAGGACGGCGAGGTCCGGCTTGGTGAGAACAGTGTGGTGATGGAGAACGCCCTGGTGCGCGGCCGGGCCCGTCATCCCACGCTGATCGGCAACGCGGTCCTGGTAGGTCCCCATGCACACGTGAACGGCGCCACGGTCGAGGACGAAGTCTTCATCGCCACGGGCGCCGCGTTGTTCCCCGGTTCCGTTGCCGGCGCTGGCGCGGAGCTTCGGATCAACAGCGTGCTGCACGTCAACTCGCACCTGGACGCAGGCGCGGTCCTCCCGATCGGCTGGATCGCCGCCGGCAACCCGGCTCAGCTCTTCTCGCCCGACCGGCACGACGAGCTCTGGCAGGTCCAACGCGAGCTGGACTTTCCCGGCACGGTGTACGGCGTACCTCGGGACACACCCCTGCGCGAGATCATGGCGCGTCAGTCGCGGTACTTCGGCGCGCACGCTGACGACCGGCTGATCGACTGATCAGGTCGTGAGGGTGTGAAGCTCGAACCGCCGGATCTGCGACGGGGTCGAGCCTGCGCAGGTGAGGCGCGCGTCGACGCTGTCGAGGTGGGCTGATACCTCGACGGTGAGTTGCCCGTTGGTGGATGCGAGGACGATGCGCCAGTGGTGGTTGCGGAGTTCCTCGACGGATTGCGGAAGGAGGTTGCCGAGGGCTGGTGAGTGACCGGCCGCGCGGGCGAAGTGCTGGGCCGCTTGGACGGGCGGGATGAACGCACCTGATCCACGGAGGAGATCGGGTACGACGACACCCTGGTCGTACTGCTTGGCGAGCTCGACTGCGCGGGTTGGTGGGACGTGCCCGTAGAAGAGGCTGTGCGGGAGTACGACGATGTTCGCGGCGAAACGATCGCCGCCGATGTGGCTGCACTCCCAGGTCCGCTCGGGATACGCGGCCGCCAATGCTGCGGCGACGGGACGCCCGCGGACAGCACAACACGCGTCGTGACGCCCGTGGGTGCAGACGAGGTAGACCGGTTCATGGCTGACGGTCCCTGGGTCTCTGCCCGCGAGCACGTCGAGCAGGTGCTCGTCCGTGGGCAGTTCACCCCAGCGGATCGACTCATGCCCTGGCCGAGAGTCCACGATCCCCCACCGCCGCGGCCGCGTCCGATCCACCCGCCCGTACCGCCGAATCAGCACCGCCCGATACCCAAGCCGCCGACACAACCGCACAACCTCATCCCCAAGCCGCCCGGAAACACCCGCCGGCGCCGGAGCACCTGCCTGCGCGGGGACGCCTGCCTGCGCGGGGACGCCTGCCTGCGCGGGGGTGGCCGCCTGTGGGGCGGCTGTTTGGGGCTGCGCTGACGGTGGATCCTGCGCGGCTGTCGGTTGCTGGGGCGTTGCGGGGTGGGGCGGTGTGAGCTGGGGCAGTGTGAGCTGGGCCGGTGTGAGCTGAGGAGTCTCGCGGTGGAGGGCGGTGAGGGCTTGGCGGGGCCATGGGGTGTGGGACTCGATGAGAAGCCAGCGTTCGGCGGGTGGGGCGGACGCGATGAGGGAGTCGTGACGGAGGTCAGCCAGTGCCGCACAGCCAGTTTCTGGCCGATATCTGATCACAGGCCGCTCCACACCTCCCGAGAATACTGTTGCGAGCTTCAACTACAGCCGCGGTCTCACGCGCTTGAGTACCCAGCGCGCGACCGGAGTACCGACAGACAGGACGGTTGATGAGCTTTCCCCGAATCGAGGCGGAAGGATTGGTGCTGCGGGAGTGGACCGAGGACGACCTCGCAGCCATGCAAGCGCTGTTCGACGACGCCGAGGTTGCCTACCGCACACCACTACCATCACCGTTCGACGAATCGGCCGCCCGGAAGTACCTGGCAAGCGCTCGGGAAGCGCACGCGAACGGCAAGCGGCTCCACTGGGCGATCACAACAGATGGACAGCGGCCGCTCGGAGAGATCCTGTTGAACCAGGTGACCGGCGGGATCGGCTACATCGTCGGTGCACCCCATCGGGGACAGCGACTCGGAGTACGGGCGCTGACGGCGGTGACGCAGCACGCGCATGAGGTCGCCGGAGTACGTCGCCTGATCCTGGAGATCGAGCCGAACAACTTGCCAAGCATCGCGGTAGCACGCTCAGCCGGCTTCCACCCAACAGACCACCCCCTCGAAACAGTCACCGACAAAGCCCGCACGTACCCCCTCGCCATCTGGCAACACACCATCCCGCCGGTGCGTACCGGCCATGCTCGGGATTAGGGGACGGCGGTTAGGACTGCTTCGGTTAGGAGGCGGCGGACTAGGACTAGCTGGTCGGTGGGGGGTAGGCCGGGGAGGGTGCCTACCTTGCAGTCGGCGCCGGAGGTCAGGGCGGTGAGGGCTTCGGCGGTTGTGGAGGGGAACGTGATGGTTCGGTCGGGGAGCTGGAGGGTAAGCGGTTCGCCTGGGATCAGGCGGCAGCGGAGGCCGGTTCGAAGGCGGACTGTTGTGCCGACTGCCAGTGAGGCGATCGATGCCGCGTGGGCCAGCGGGGCCAGGGGCGCGGGGCGGTTGCCGGACCAGGTGCGTCGGCGGAGGCGGGCGGCCAACGCGTCGAGGTCGGTCGACTCGATTTCGGTCGTCAGGAGTCGGACGACCTCGGGGAGGATCTGGCGGAGGTCGTCCGGGTTGCCGGGGTCGAAGCCCAGGGGCAGAGCCGTGCGGAGGTTGGGCTGGTTCGCGGCTAGGGCGGCGAGTTCTTGGACGATCAGGTAGCGGGTGAGGGTGTGGAGGCCGATGGTGAGGTGCGCGCTGACTCCGCCTAGGGCCTTGGCGGAGTGGAGGAAGCCGCGGGGGACGTAGAGCGCGTCGCCTGGGCGGAGTACTTCGTCGATCACGGGGGCGTTGTCGCGGGCGGCCGCGGCGACCGCTTGGGCGTGGTCGTTCCAGGGCTGGTTGCGGAGGGGGTTTACGTGGACCGGTTCGCGGACGGTCCAGTGTTTTTCGCCGGCTACCTGGAGGACGAATACGTCGTGTACGTCGTAGTGCGCGGAGAAGCCTTGGGACTTGGGTGGGGTGATGTACGCGTTGATCTGTACCGGGTGGCCCGCGTCCACTGACAGCTGCGTGGAGAAGTCGACCAGTGCGGGCCAGGTGCGGTGCAGAGCTTGCAGTACGACGGTGTGGCCGCCGGCGAACAGCGCGGCCACCTTGTCGTCGCGGACCTGGTCGCCGATCTCCGCGCCCACTCCGGCGCCACCGGTGAACTGGTTGTCGCCGACGACAGAACCGTTCTTGGCGATCCGGATGAACGGTGTCCGAAGGCCACGGCGAGACAAGAGTTCGTCGACCGCGCCGAGGCTGAACAAGTCGTCGTACGGCGCCGGCAGCTCCGGCCCGCGCGAAAGCAAAGCCCGCGAACCCCAGTAAGACCTCGCAAACTCCCCCAAGTCCCCCGCCACACACCGCCGAAGCGCCGGCCGCTCACCCCCACCAAACCCACCCACCACCACACCAGCCGAGCCGGTTGAGTCGGTGGAGTTGGTTGCGTCGGTCGCCCGCGCCACGTCCGTTGCCACACCTGAGCCCGGATCCGTCGCGGCGCCGACGCCGGTGGCGTGGGCCGGGGTCGCACCAGCCGGGACGGCTGAGTTGGTTGGCCCTGTCGGGTCCGGTGCCGGACCTGTGCCCGAGACCGCCGCGGTGCCGACTTCGGCCGCGTGGGCCGAGCCGGGCGCACCACTCGCGGCGCTGGAGTTAGTTGGCCGACCCGGGCCTGGCGCCAGATCTGAGCCCAGGTCCGTCGCATTCCCGACGTCGCCTGCGTGGGGCGGCGCGGCCGCACCAGCCGCGCTGGAGTTGGCCGGCCTGGCTGCCTCCATGGCCAGACCTGAACCCGGGGCCGTCGCGGTGCCGAAGACGGTTGCGTGGGCTGGGTCGGTCGCGCCGGCCGGCGCGCTCGGACCAGCTGGACCGGTTGCGTTGGTGTGCCGGGCCGGGGTCGTTGAGGCTGTGTGCGGGGGCGTTGTGGTGGGGGCGTCGGTTGGGTGGGGTGGGGTGGTCGCGGGGGGTGGGGTGGGTGCGTCGGGGGTGGGGGTTGGCCGGTCCGGGCCCTCTGTCGTTGCCCTGTCCGTGGTTGTACCTGTGCCGGGGTTGGCTTTGGGTGCGGGGGGCGGGTGGGGCCCGGGGTCCGGCACGGAGGTCACCAGCTTCCGGAGTTTCCGCCGGCGCCGCCGTCTGCGCCGCCATCGGCGCCACCGTCCTGGCCGCTCTGGTTGGCGCCACCATCTGCGGTGCCTTCGCCGCTACTACCTGCGCCGCCGTCTGCTCCGCCGTCGTGGCCGCCGGTGTTCGCGCCACCGTCCGCTAGACCCTCGCCACCAGCCCCACCATCGGCACCGCCATCAGCGCCGGCGTCTGAGGTGCCGCCGTCGGCTACGCCTTCGCTGGAGCCGCCTGCTTGGGAGTCGTTGCCTTCGGTCGAGTAGCCGCCAGCGCCGCCGTCTGCTCCGCCGTCGTGGCCGCCGGTGTTCGCGCCACCGTCCGCTAGACCCTCGCCACCAGCACCACCATCGGCACCGCCATCAGCGCCCGCGTCCGACGTTCCACCGTCCGCTGGGCCCTCGCCGAGGCCGCCGCCAGTACCACCATCGGCACCGCCGTCAGCGCCCGCGTCTGACGTTCCTCCGTCGGCCAGGCCCTCGCCGGCACCGCCATCTGCGCCGCCGTCGTGGCCGCCCGTGTTTGCGCCGCCGTCCGCGAGGCCCTCGCCGCGAGCGCCTCCATCCGCACCGCCGTCAGCGCCGGCGTCTGAGGTACCGGCGTACCCGCCGGCGCCGCCGTCTGCGCCGCCGTCGTGGCCGCCTGTGTTGGTGCCGCCGTCGGCGAGGCCTTCGCCGCCCTCGGAGGAGGAGGTGTTCATGTCGTCGTCGCTGAGACCCATTGTGCTGCTCCCTTCGCGAATGCCAGAAGCGTGCCCAGGACAGTGACAACGGGCACCCTGGTCATCTTGTGCGCAAAGTGGTGCCCAGCTAAACCCCTCGAGCGTTACAGCGCCAACTCGATTCCCCGGCCGGTCACCGAACGAGGTCTCGCAGCACCTTCACGAAGCCGTCCGTGACGTCCGGCGACCGTACGGCGACCCGCAACCAGTCCGGTCCGAGGCCCGGGAACGTGTCGCCCCGCCGGACCGCGAATCCCTGCTCACGAAGGGATTCCCGCAGTACAGCGGCTCCCGCGAGCCGGACCAGCACGAAGGGCGCGCGCGCCACGCCGTACGTCGAAAGGCCATGCACCGTACCGAGTTTGTCCAGCAGATAGTCACGCTGCCGTTCGATGTCGAGTGCCGCGGCAGCTGCCTCCGTCACCGCCCGCTCGTTGCTGCAGGCAATGGCCGCCGCGAGTGCAGGAGTGGACACCGGCCAGTGCGGCTGAACCGCCGCCATTTGTTCGATCAAACTCGGGGCCGCGAGCACGTACCCGATCCGCAGGCCGGCCAGCCCCCACGTCTTGGTCAGGCTCCGGATGACGACGAGCCCCGGGATCGAGGCGGCGGCGAGCGACTCCGGTTCGCCGGGTACGGCGTCCATGAACGCCTCGTCGACCAGCAGGATCCGGCCGGGGCGGGCGAGTTCGCGGAGGTCGTCGGCCGGGTGCAGGACGGAGGTCGGGTTGGTCGGGTTGCCGATGACGACTAGGTCGGCCTCGGACGGTACGGCGGCGGGGTCGAGGACGAAGTTGTCCTCCGGTCGCAGGATCACCCGGTCGACGAGGTGCCCGGCCGACCGCAGCGCGACCTCGGGCTCGGTGAACTGTGGATGAACCACCACCGGGTGACGCGGGCGGAAGGCGCGCGCGGCTAGTACGAACGCCTCGGCGGCGCCGGCTGTCAGGAGCACGCGCGACGGCGTGATTCCGTGGCGCGCGGCGACGGCGGCCAGTGCTGCGTCTTGTCGCGGGTACGCCGCGAGGTCCGTCAGGCTCGACGCGATCGCGTCGACCAACCAGCCCGGCGGCGTCTCGGCCCGTACGTTGACGGCGAGATCGACCAGCCCGTCGCCGACCTCGAGGTCGCCGTGATGCTCCAGCTCATACCCATCCACCACGCCCAGGAGGCTAACCGCTCAACAACAATTTCGGACCCCCCGGTCCGCCCCCTGGTCAGCCAACCGAACCCAACCGAGGTGCCGCCGGGCCGGGAGGCGGGTGGGGAGCCGGGCCAGGAGGGTCCGGACCTGGACGGGGATGGTGGGTGGGGAGCCGGGCGGGACGGTGGCGGGCAGTGGGCGCGGAAGTGGGCGCGGAGGTGGGCGCGGCGCCGGGCGGAGACGTGGGCGGGAACGTAGCCGGAGTCTGGCGCGACGTGGGCGGGGAGGTAGCCGGGGACGTGACCTGGGAGCCGGGCGCGACGTGGGCGGGGGGAGGTCGGCGGGGAGCCACGTCGGGAACCGGGCGGGAGGTGGGCGGGACGTTGGGGCGGGACATGGACGGGAACGTGGGACGGGGAGCCGGGCGCGACATGGTCGGCAGGAGGTGGGCGGGGAGCCGCGTCGGGCTCCGCGTGGGAGGTGGGCCGGGACGTGGACGGGAACGTGGGCGGGGAGTCCGGAGGGACGTGGGCGCGGACGGTGGGCGCGGGGACGTGGGCGGGAGGGTGGAGTTAGCGGGGGGTGACTATGTAGCGGCGGTTTTGGAGGGAGGGGTTTTGGGTGCGGACCGTGGTTAGGCGGGTGGGGGAGAAGTCGGCTGTTGCGTGGCCGTCTGATTCGCCGGCGGAGGCTAGGGGGATGCCTTGGGGGTCGATGATTTGGCTGAGGCCGCAGTACTTCTTGCCGTTTTGGGCGGCGGCTGCGACGTAGCAGGTGTTCTCGATGGCTCGGGCCGTCAAGAGCGTGGTCCAGTGGTGTTCCTTCAGGGGGCCGCGGACCCAGGCGGCGGGGATGGCAAGGATCTCCGCGCCGGCGTCGATGAGGGCGCGGGACAGTTCGGGGAAGCGGAGGTCGTAGCAGGTCATCAGGCCGACGGCGTGGCCGGCAACCTGCACGACCACCGGCGCGACGTTTCCGGCGGTCAGCTGATCGGACTCCTTGTAGCCGAAGGCGTCGTACAGGTGGATCTTGCGGTACGCGCCGAGCAGCGAGCCGTCCGCACCGACAGCCAGCAGGGTGTTGTACGGCCGGTTCTGGTCGCAACTGCGTTCGAACATCCCGGCAACGATCGCCACACCGTGCTCGACAGCAGCTTTGCGTAGGGTCGCAACGAACTCCCCGTCCAGGGGTTCAGCCGCGTCCGCGACGCCCTCGACCGCGAAGTCCGACATCATCGCCTCCGGAAGCACGACGAGGTCCGGGCCGGAGGCGGCGGCGTCAGCAACAACCTCGGAGACCAGCGCACGGTTCGCAGCCTTGTCGTAGCTGCTGGCGGTCTGCACCACGGCGATCCTCATCTCCCCATCGTGCCCCAGAAGGACTTGATCCTCACGGTGAAGCAGAAGCTGCTCGGCGTCCTCGACGGCGCAGCAGCGCCGCGAGGCGGTCGCCGAGCTGTCGGTCGAGGAGCTCGAGGCGATGCGGCAACGCCGGGCGGAGTTGATGCCGAAGGAGTAACCCGGCGACACTTCAGCAGTGGAGTTCGACGCGCTGGTGCTCGCTGGGGGCGGGTCCACCCGATTCGGCGGGGTGGACAAGGCGATGCTGGTGCTCGACGGTGTGACGCTGCTGGACCGGGTGCTGACGGCGACGGCCGACGCGCAGTCAACCGTCGTCGTCGGCCCGGTCCGCACGACCTGCCGCGAGGTCGAGTGGACCGTGGAGGACCCACCAAAAGGCGGTCCGGTCGCCGGGATCGCGGCCGGCCTCCAGCACGGTACGGCGCCGATCGTGGTGCTGCTGAGCTGCGACCTCCCCTGGCTGACACAGGCCGACGTCAGCAAGCTGATCGACGGCCTCGGCGAGCACGACGGACACGGCCTGCGGGACCGCGACGGCCGGGAGCAGCAGCTCGCGGCGGCGTACCGGCGTACGGCGCTGGCCGAGGCGATCGCGCGCACCGGCGACCCGAGAGACAAAGCGGTACGGCGGACGCTCGCCGACCTGGACCTGGTATGGAGCAGCCCGACCCACGCCGGCGACGACGTCGACACCTGGGCCGATTTCGACGATTAACCGGTGGACACGGCTTCTAGCGTGAACCTGTGGATATCGCGGCAACGGTCGAAGCGGCCTGTGGCATCGAGGTCACCGAGCTCATCGAACGCACCGGCGGGCAACTCAGCGCTGTCTACGAGGTGCGTACCAGCGCAGATCCGCTGATCGTCAAGGTCTACGCACCGGAATGGCAGTGGAAACAGGCCAAAGAGGTGCACGTGTACAGCCTGCTCGACGGGCTGCCGGTCCCCGAGGTGCTGTACGTCGGGGACACCTTCACGATCCTCACGAAACTCGACGGGATGCCGTTGTCGGAGGTCGAGCCGGACGACCCGCGCGCGGTCTACACGCAGCTGGGCCGGCTCCTGCAACGCATCCACACCATCGAGCAGCCGGCGTACGGCTACCTGACCGACCGGATTCTCGATCCGCTGCCGGACAACGACCAGTACATGCGCCGCCAGTTCGCGAAGAAGCTCGACGAGTTCGCCGGCGATCCAGCGCTGAAGGCCAAGCTGGCAGCGCATGTCGACAAACATGCCCACTTGTTCGCGGCCAACAGCCAAGCGGTCCTGTGTCACAACGACTTCTACGAAGGCAACATCCTCGTGGATCCGGAGACCTGGCAGGTCACCGGCTTCATCGACGTCGAGAACGCGATCGCCGCCGATCCCCTGCTGGACCTCGCCAAGACCATCCAGTACTCGATCCGCGGCGACGCCGAGAAGCTCCAAGGCCTCAACGACGGGTACGGCGCCACGCCACCGGACCGGATCGACCTTTACCGCCTCTATCACTCGCTCGAACTATGGGACTGGTTCCACTCGATAGGCGAGACCGCTCACCTCGACAGCATCGCCGGAGACCTCGAGGAGCTGGTCAGCCGCGACGGGTAGGTTGGTCACCATGCGAGCTGTCGTGTGTGAGGGAGCCGGCGGGATCGATGTCCTGAAGATCGGCGAGATCCCCGACCCCGAACCGGCCGTCGACGAGGTCGTCATCGACGTTGTCGCCGCGGGCGTCAACCGGGCCGACCTGATGCAGCGCCAGGGGTTCTACCCGCCGCCGCCCGGCGCTCCCGGGACGATCGGGCTCGAGGTATCCGGCCGGATCAGCGCGGTCGGCTCCGAGGTCGAGGGCTGGTCGGTGGGTGACGAGTGCTGCGCGCTGCTCGCGGGTGGCGGGTACGCCGAGAAGGTCGCCGTACCCGTGCCGCAGGTGATGCCGGTCCCGGACGGTCTCGACCTGGTCAGTGCGGCCGCCCTGCCCGAGGTGGTCGCGACGGTCTGGTCGAACATCTTCATGACCGCTCATCTCAAGGACGGCGAGACCCTGCTCGTGCACGGCGGCTCGTCCGGGATCGGCTCGATGGCGATCCAGCTCGGCGTCGCGCACGGCGCGCGGGTGCTGACCACGGTCGGCAGCCCGGAGAAGATGGAGTTCTGCACCCGGCTCGGCGCCGATGTCGCGATCAACTACAAGGAAGCCGAGTGGGCCTCGGTAGTCCAGGAGGCGACCAAGGGCGCCGGCGCCGACGTGATCCTGGACATCGTCGGCGCGAAGTACCTGACCGACAACGTCAAGGCGCTCGCCTTCGACGGCCGGCTCGTGGTGATCGGGATGCAGGGCGGCGTGAAGGGTGAGGTCGACCTCGGCCGGCTGATGAGCCGTCGCGGCACGATCATCGCCGCCGGGCTGCGGTCCCGCTCGGTCGAGGACAAGGGCCGGATCCTCGCCGAGGTCGTCGGCCACGTCTGGCCGCTGATCGCGGAGAAGAAGGTCCGCCCGGTCGTGCACACCACGTTCCCGCTCGCCGAGGTCGCGCGAGCGCACGAGGCGATGGAAGCGTCGAGCCACCTAGGCAAGATTCTGCTGACTCTCTAACCAGTCCGGGTCCGGCGCCACCAGCTGGATCACGTCGATCCACGTCCCCTCGGGGTCGCGGACGAAGAAGTGCCGCTGCCCGAACACCTCGGTCACCACCGAGGTCTCCAGCGGTACGCCGCCCTCGGCCACTGCCGCCGCGACCTTGTCCACGTCGTCGACGATGAACCCGAAGACGTTCGTGCTGTCCGTGAGCGCCGACACGGCGGCGGGCACGGTCGCATGCCCGCGTTCGCAGATCGCCAACTCCCAGTCCGCCTCACCACGTCGCAGCGTGATGAACCACCCGAGATCGAGCACGATCTCCAGATCGAAGTACTGCGCGTAGAAGGCGGCCACCTCCGAAGTCCGCGCGGTCACCACCGTCGCGCCAAAAGCCGCGGGTTGCATACATTCTCCTAACTACTACAGCTGTCGTACGACAGTTGTAGTAGATACCTGCTAGAGTTGTCAATGTGCCCAGGAACACCGAACGCCGTACCCGGCTCGCCGACGCCGGTCTCGCCGTACTCGCGGAGGCCGGCGCCCGCGGCCTGACCCACCGCGCGGTCGACGCCGCCGCCGGGCTGCCCGCCGGGACGGCGTCCAACTACTTCAAGACCCGCGACGCCCTTCTCGGCGCGCTGGGCGAGCGGATCTTCGAGCGGCTGGCCCCGGACGAGGCGCCTCCGTCTGACAAAGAGCCCGGCCTCGAGCTGATGACCGACTACGTGCGCGACATCGTCAGGCGGCTGCTCGGTCGCCGGGAGCTCACGCTCGCCCTGCTCGAGCTGAGACTCGAGGCCGCGCGCCGCCCAGGTCTGCACGAGATCCTCTCCCGCACGATCCAGGAGGGCTTCGCAGCGGACGTCGCCTTCAACGCGAGCGCCGGTCTGCCCGGTGGCGCCGAGGAGATTCGCCTGCTGCACTTCGCGATCGACGGGCTGGCGCTCGACCAGCTCACCCCCGGGACAGGCGCGTACGACATCGATGCCATCACCACCACCTTGGTACGCCGCCTTGTCCAGTCTTGACCGCAGTATACCGGGTATGCATACTCGGTATCTATGTCGATCAAACACGGTTTGCTGGCGTTGCTGCGTGCGGAGCCGAAGTACGGGTACCAGTTGCGCGGTGAGTTCGAGGCGGCCACCGGCGCGACCTGGCCGTTGAACATCGGGCAGGTGTACACGACGCTCACGCGTCTGGAGCGGGACGGCCTGGTCAACGCGGCCTCGACCGAGGCCGACGGCCGGTCGATGTACGAGATCACCGACGCCGGCCGGGCCGAGCTGGCGAAGTGGTTCGAGACGCCGGTGACCCGGGAGTCGCGGCCGCGGGACGAGCTGGCGATCAAGCTCGCGCTCGCCCTCGCCGTACCCGGTGTGGACGTCAGCGCGGTCGTCCAGCGGCAGCGGATGTCGACGATGCAGTCGCTGCAGGAGCTGACCCGGCTGAAGCGCGGCGAGTCCGACGGCGAGATCTCGTGGCGGCTGGTGCTGGAGTCGATGATCTTCGCCGCCGAGGCCGAGATCCGCTGGCTCGACCACTGCGAGGCGATGCTGCTCCGCCACCGCCCGAAGCCGGCCACGCAGCAGACGTACGACATACCGGACGAATTGGGGGCCAACCAATGAGCGCGATTCTCGAGATCCGCACCCTGAGCCGAACCCACGGTCAGGGCGAGCAGGCCGTGCACGCGCTGCGCGACGTCGACCTGGCCGTGGCGCCGGGCGAGCTGGTCGCGGTGATGGGTCCGTCCGGCTCCGGGAAGTCGACGCTGCTCACCTGCGCCGGCGGCCTCGACCGACCGACCAGCGGTGAAGTGCTTGTCGACGGCAACGACCTGACCAAGCTCGGCCGAAACGCGGTGGCCGCACTGCGCCGGCGCCGGATCGGCTATGTGTTCCAGGACTTCAACCTGATCCCGGCCCTGACCGCGGCCGAGAACGTCGCGCTCCCGCTGGAGCTGGACGGCACCCGGACCCGGACCGCTCGCAAGTACGCCGTCGCAGCGCTGCAGGAGGTGGGTATCGATGAGCTCGCGGACCGTTTCCCCGACGACATGTCCGGTGGCCAACGGCAACGAGTCGCGATCGCCCGCGCGATCGTCGGCGAACGCCGGCTGCTGCTCGCCGACGAGCCCACCGGCGCCCTGGACTCCGACACCGGCGAAGCCGTCCTCCGGCTGCTCCGCGACCGCTGCGACCAGCACGGCATCGCCGGCGTGCTCGTCACCCACGACGCCCGGCACGCCGCCTGGGCCGACCGGGTCGTCTACCTACGCGATGGTGTCCTGGTAGGCCAGTCCGGTCCGCTGCCCGACGCCGACGCGTTGCTGCAGGAGAGTCACTGATGGGTCACTGGAGCCCGCCGCTGCGGATCGCCCGCCGGACCACGCGCCGCTCGCTCGGCCGGACGCTGTTGGTCGCGGCGCTGATTGGCCTGCCGGTGATGGCCGCGACCTTCGTCGGCGTGATCGAGAAGACCAGCAGCCCGTCCGGCGAGGCGCTCGCCACGGTCACCATCGGCCAGGCGAACGCGCGCCTCGACGTCACGCAGTACGGGAAGATCGAGGCCCAGCCGGCATCGCAGCAGGTGTACTCCGAAGGTCCGCCGGCGCAAGGCTTCGAGTCCCCGGTCCGTACGCCGGCCACGTTCGACCCGAGCTCGCTGCTTCCCCCGGGCACCACGCTGGCCCGGCAGTTCATCGAGGCCGGCACGGTCACGATCCACGGCGCGACCGCGAACACCTCCGTCGGCCTGATCACCGGTGACGGCAACAGCCCGTTGACCAAGGGCAGCGTCAAGCTCGACCAGGGCCGGTTCGGCACCAATCGCAAGGAGATCGCGATCTCGCCGAAGCTCGCCCACGAGCTCGGCATCACCGGCCCGTCCGGGACCGTGACCGCGACGGACGGCAAGACGTACGCCGTGGTCGGCATCGCGCGCGCCGTCCAGCGCCAGGGCGCCGGACTGATCTTCGCCACGCCGGACACCGATCTGCTCCCAGCGGATCCAACCAGTACGGTGCGCTACGTGGTCGGTCTGCCCGCCTCGGCCGACGTCGGCGCACTGGCTACCCAACTGCTCGGGCACGGCCTGCAGTTGGTGCCTAGAGCAACCATCGTGGACCCGCCGAGCGACGGGTACACCTCGTCGGGTGATCCGCGCGGGTACGCCGTGATGACGTTGCTGACCGGGTTCGGCATCCTCGAGGTCGTCCTGCTCGCGGGGACGGCGTTCGCCGTCGGCGCCCGGCGGCAGACGCGCGAGCTCGGCCTGATCACCGCGACCGGCGGTACGCCGACCGACGTCCGCCGGATCGTCCTGCTGCAAGGCGCTTTCGCCGGAGTCGTCGGCGCCCTGGGCGGCCTGGCCGTCGCGTTCGCCGCCGTCCTCGTGGGCCGGCCGCTGTGGGAACGGCTGACCGATACCGTCATCACGTCCTGGCAGGTGCCCTGGGTCGCGATCGTGCTGATAACGCTGCTCGGACTGGGCGCCGGGCTGGCGGCAGCCGTCGTACCCGCGATCGGAGCCGGCCGGCAGACGCCGATGGCCGCGCTGGCCGGGCGGTTCACCACGACGACGAAGATTGCCCGGGTGCACCTGGTCTCGGTGATCCTGCTGGTCGGTGGCGTGTTCTGCGCGGTGGTCGGCAGCGGGATGATCGCGGCGGCCCTCAAGACCGCGCAGCAGGACACGCCCGACGCGCCGGGGTATCAGTCGACGGTCACGCCGGAAGGCCCGATCGCGCTGGTGCTGATCGGGATCACCGCGACCATCGCGGCGCTGGTCTGGATGCTGCCCAGCGTCATCGCGAAGCTCGGAGCGGTGGCCCGGCTGCTGCCGCTGAACGCGCGGATGGCGCTCCGGGATGCCGCGCGGCACCGGCACCGCACCGGTCCGGCCACCGCCGCGATCATGATGGCGGTGGCCGGCACCGCGGCGATCGCCTTCGCCGCGTCGAACTCGATCGCCGCCTCCGCGAAGGAGTACATCCCGGCCGCCCACGACGGGGACGCGGTGCTCACGTTCCGCAGCGGCTACGAGGTGATGCAGACGCAGTACTCGCCGGGTCTGGTCGACAGCGTGGCGGCGGCGTTGCCGGTCAAGCAGCGCTGGGAGCTCGGCAGCATCTCGTTGCCCAACGCAAAGATCAACCAGTACGGCGAGCTACCGGTGCTCTACACCAACGCGCCGACAGCGGACTCGTCCACGACGACGGTCGACACCGTGCTCGCGGTCGATCCGGACTTCGTCGCGCGGTTCGGTGACTGGGGAAAGAAGGCCGCCGCCGAGCTACGGACCGGGCGGGTCCTGGTCACGGCAAGCAGCATGGTCGTGAACGGACAGGTCGCCGTGAGCAATCACGTCCAGGGTGCGGGCGCGTACAACGCCAAGCTGCCGGCGCGCTTCGTCGACGGCATGCCGTCGGTCCGATTCCTCCAGCAGAACGTGCTGATCAGCACGCAGGCGGCCCGGAAACTTGGCACGATCCGTCCCACCGAGGTGCACTTCGCGCTCACCCGCGAACCGACCAAGGCCGAGCTGGCCGCGGTCGCGCGGGTCACCGGCGACGAGAACGCGGTCAAGGTGGAGAACGGCTATCAGAGCCCGGCGCAGGCGTTCGTGATCGGGATCCTCACGGCGGCGACCGTGGTCACGCTGCTCGGCGTCGCGATCTCGGTGTCGCTGTCGGCCGCGGAGGGACGGGCCGACCTCGCGACCCTGGCCGCGATCGGTGCGCCGCCACGGCGGCGACGGTCGCTGGCGGCTGCGCAGGCGTGGGTCCTGGGTCAGCTGGGTTGCGTGCTGGGAGTTGGCGTCGGGGCGCTGTACGGCTACACCGCGCACGCGGCGTTCGGCTCACCACACTTCGAGATCCCGTGGATCGAGATCGGCGGCATCGTCCTCGCCGTACCCCTCTTCGCCGGCCTGTTGGCGTGGCTACTAACCCGGTCCCGGCTGCCTATGGTGGCCCGGATCGACTAGCCCACTCGCGCTATTGAGGGGTAGGCGACTGGGTAGGGCGGTGTGCTTGTGACCCGCCACTGGCCACAAGCACACCGCTGGTACACGACCAGACCTTCGCTGACCTGGTGGGACGAGACTGCGATCCAGCGGTGCCGGTGGGTTTCTGTCATGTCCCCATCGTGATGTAATGGCATTATGCATCTCAACCCTTACGGCGCGGACGCCGTGCTGCTCGCGGTCAACCTGGTCACGCGACCGGCCACGACGCCGGGCGAGCTGGCCGAGCGGTGCGAGGAGAGCGGCGTCGAGAGCCGCCTCGTTCGCGAGCGCCGAGTCACCGCTGCCGACCTCGCGGCCGTCCGTACGGCGCTTGACGAGTGGCTGGAGGTTGTCGACGCCGACGACGAGCAGACCCGGGTCGACCTGGTCAACGCGATGCTGGCGAAGTACACCGAGCACCCACGCCTCACCAACCACGCCGGCGACGGTTGGCACATGCACTACCGCCCGGACCACGTGCCCGTCGGTCGCTTGGTCGCCACCCTGATCAGCACGGGTACTGCGTTGCACCTGGCCGGGCGCGGGATCTCGCGGCTCGGCCGCTGCGCCACCGAGGGCTGCGACAACGTGTACGCCGACCTGTCCCGGACCGGCCGTCAGCGCTACTGCAGTCCGGCCTGCGCGAACCGGGACGCCGTCCGCCGGCACCGGGCCCGCGCATCGTAGGCCCCGATACGCCGCGAAGGCACCGATCTAGGATGGTGCAATGACGGAGAGCAGCAGCGAGGGCCAGGGAGTTCCGATGGCCGGGGCGCGGACCGAGGACGGCAAGGTGCTGATCGTCGGGCCCGACGGGATGGCCGTCGAGGGGCCGCCGCGCTCCGACAACGACGACGAGCACGACGACGAACCGCGTTCGGTGACCGAGCTGGTCGAGCAGCCGGCCAAGGTGATGCGGGTCGCGAACATGATCCGGCAGCTGCTCGAAGAGGTGAAGTCGGCACCGCTCGACGAGGCTTCCCGGCAGCGACTGCGCTCGATCCACGAGGCGTCGATCAAGGAGCTGGAGAGCGGCCTGGCTCCGGAGCTGGTCGAAGAGCTCGAGCGGCTCAGCCTCGACTTCACCGACGACAGCACGCCGACCGAGGCCGAGCTCCGGATCGCGCAGGCCCAGCTGGTGGGCTGGCTGGAGGGCTTGTTCCACGGCATCCAGACGGCGCTCTTCGCCCAGCAGATGGCCGCGCGTCAGCAGCTCGAGCAGATGCGCCGCGCCCTCCCGGGCGGCCAGCAGCTGCCCGCGGACGAGGCGCCACCCGGCTTCCCGGGCGGACCGCAGGCGACCGACGGGCCCGGCAGCGGCGGAATGTATTTGTAACCGCTGCTTTTCCGACCTATTCGTCATTCCTTATTTCACAGGCTGAACAACTCTTCGAGGACGGCGGCGACGCCGTCCTCGTCGTTTGTGGGACAGATCTTGTCCACTACCGCCAGCACCTCGGGGTGCGCGTTCGCGACGCCGTACGACGTGCCGGCCCAGGCGAGCATCGGCAGATCGTTGACCGAGTCCCCGAACGCGACCGTCTCGCCGGCCGAGATCCCTTGCTCAGCGGCGAAATCGGCCAGCATCGCGGCCTTCGAGACCCCGGACGCGGCGATCTCCACCAAACCGTGACCTCCGCTGTGGCTGGCCGTCACCCGGTCGCCGACCAGCGGCCCGACCTGTGCCAGCAGGTCGTCCGACGCCAAACTCGGATGGCGGACCAACAATTTCGCGGCCGGCTCGGAGAGCAGTACGTCCAGGGCGGCGACCAACGTGTTGTCCGGTCGTGGCCAGCGGTTCAGGTAGACCGGTTCCTGTCCGTAGCGGTCCGGTCGCTCGATGGCGAACTGCACGTCCGGGACCTCGGCGCGGATCGCCCGCGCGACGTCGAGCGCGACCGACGGATCGATCAGCCGGGTCCGGATCGCCTTGCGGCGCAGGACGTCGTACAGAATGGCGCCGTTGGCAACTATTGCGATTCCGTGATCGCCGACCAGGTCGGACAGGGCGTGCAGCCACCGAGGTGGCCGGGCGGTAACCATCACGAAAACACTTCCGGCGCGCTGGGCCGCGAGCACTGCGGAGCGCGTCCGCTCGGACACCGAACCGTTGGTGCGGACCAACGTTCCGTCGAGATCGGTGGCTATCAGGCGGGGGTACTGCGGAGCCGTCACGAGGCCACCGTATCCGGCCCGCTCATTACTCCTCCGAGCCCGTCCGGCGCAACCATTAGGCGAGCGGTTTCAGCCGAATCTGACTTATCTGATTGAGCTTTTGACATCGTCATCAGACCGTTACGGCAGCATGCTGCAAAGGCAGCAAGTTCCCCTGCGCGGCAGCGATTTCGCATGATTTCATGCGATGGTCTGGCGGGGAACCAGGGGCCGTTCGGCCGCGTCGTAGGCGTGTTCTGAATCAAGCGCGACTGCTGCAGCCCCACCGACCGGAAGCACACAGAAACGTCGAAGAACTGATGCGGAATTGGCTGCAACCAAAACCTCGTCAGCGGCGTCAACACTTATGGATCGGTGCGTCCCGCGCCCGGGACGACACGGTGGGGCGGCAACCTTCGCCGTTCCATCAGCTAGTGGATCCGCGTGGGCGGGTGTCGTTCACCAACCGTTTGCACGGGTCTTGATACTTGGGGAGCCTTGATGATCGTCAACAGCGCCAATGTAGCGGGGCCGGGGGGCAACACCTCCCGAGCGGCTGTCGACTCAGCCACCATCAGGGAAGGGGCGATCACCGGCTGCATCGCCCGTTCGGACATTTTCCAGCACCGCCTGATGGAAGAGCCACCGCCGGCGTCCGCCACTCGTCGCACCCGGGAGCGGTACGACCAGCTCGTGCGCGAGGCGAAGACCTTGTGCGCCTCGTGTCCGCTCTTCACCGACTGCCTGTACAGCGCGGTCGCGGAGCACGACGTGAGCGGGTTCGTCGCCGGAACCACTGCTGCACAACGGCGTTCGATCCGGAACCTGCTGGACGTCGAGGTCCAGGCCGACGACTTCGACCAGCTCGCCGGGGCCCGTGGGACCCGCCGGCCGGTCAGTCACGAAGAGGTGCTGCGACTGCGGACGCAGTACCCCAACGACAGCCTGGAATCCCTTGCCATGCGGCTGGGTTGCTCGCTGTCGACGGTCAAGCGCCACCTGCGCCGCGCTCGTCGCGGCCAGAGCCCGGCAGCCAAGACGCCGCGGCCGCGGCCCGAGGTCAGCGCCGTGCTGGACGCCTTCGACACCGTGGTGGACCAGCCGCGCCGCAGCGGCAGCTCGCGCGTCGCCTGATCCGATACTCGGCCCGCCAGCGGACTATCGGATTCGGCACAAGAGCAAAGAAGTAACGGTTCGGCCCCGGAATCCCTGCAGTTGCAGGGTTTCCGGGGCCTTCGGTTGCCTGGGGCAAGGTGATGGCCTGTCAAGCCTTTCGATCCTGGTCGAAAGGTCTAGCCGACGACGATCCGGACCGCGAAGATGGACGCGATTCAGAACCAGCGGTTGAGTACGGCGGCCACACCGTCGTCCTGGACCGTCTTCGTCACCTCGTCGGCCGCGGTCTTGACCTCGTCCGGCGCCGAGCCCATCGAGATGCCCCGACCGGCGTAGGTCAGCATCTCGATGTCGTTACGCCCATCGCCGATCGCCAGCAGGCCGCTCGGATCCAGGTCGTACTGCGCCAGTGCGACCTTCAGCCCGGTTGCCTTGTCCACGCCCTCCGGCGCGATGTCCAGCCACGCCGTCCAGCCGACGAAGTAGCTGACACCGTGCAGGCCGAGCCGTTCGGCCAGGTGGACGAAGTCGGCCTCGGACTGCTCCGGGTCCCGGATGATCAACCGGGTCACGGGTTCCGGTGCGAGCTCGTCGTCGCTGACCACACGGATCTTCGCGTCCCGGCCGAGGTCGCCGTCCGGGAACGGCTCGGTGACCAGGTAGCTGCCGTCGTACTCCTCGACCGCCATCCGCGCGTTCGGCGCGTACCTGCGCACCGACGCGATCACCGTGGTCGGGTCGAACGTGCGCTCGTCGATCACCGCGCCGTCCGGGTAGCGCAGCGTGCGCGCACCGTTGCTACAGACAACGAACCCGCCGGCCGGCAGGCCGAGCCGGGCGGCCACCGGTTTGGTGGTCGACCAGGCGCGGCCGGTGGCCAGGATGACGGGTACCTGCGCCGCGGTCCGGCGGACCGCGTCGACGACCGCGTCCGACAGGCCCTCGTCGTGATCGATCAGCGTGCCGTCGATGTCCAGGGCAACGGCCGTCGGCGGTGCCGACCAAGGGCCTGCCGTCATTTCTTGACCGGTTCCAGTACCTCACGGCCGCCGACGTACGGCTGCAGCGCGGTCGGCACCCGGACCGACCCGTCGGCCAGCTGGTGCGTCTCCAGGATGGCGACGATCCACCGGGTGGTGGCCAGCGTGCCGTTCAGCGTGGCGACGTGCTGGGTCTTGCCGTCGGCGTCCCGGTGCCGGATGTTCAGCCGGCGGGCCTGGAAGTCGGTCGTGTTCGACGTCGAGGTCAGCTCGCGGTACCGGCCCTGCGTCGGCACCCAGGCCTCGCAGTCGAACTTCCGGTACGCCGAGACGCCGAGGTCACCGGTCGCGGTGTCGATCACCCGGTAGCACAGCTCCATCTTGTCGAGCATCTCCTTCTCCCAGGCGAGCAGCCGCTGGTGCTCGTCGGCGGCCTCCTCGAGGGTGCAGTAGGAGAACATCTCGACCTTGTCGAACTGGTGGACGCGGATGATCCCGCGGGTGTCCTTCCCGTGCGAGCCGGCTTCCTTGCGGTAGCAGGACGACCAGCCGGCGTACCGGATCGGGCCGTTGGACAGGTCGAGGATCTCGTCCATGTGGTAGCCGGCCAGCGCGACCTCCGACGTACCGGTCAGGTAGAGCTCCGGGTCGTCGAGGCGGTAGACGTCGTCGTGCGCCGACAGGTAGCCGGTGCCGCCCATCACCTCGGGCTTGACCAGAGTCGGCGTGATCATCGGGGTGAAGCCGTTCTCCACCGCCTGCTGGATGGCCAGCTGGAGCATGCCGAGCTGGAGCAGCATGCCGGCGCCTTTGAGGAAGTAGAACCGACTGCCCGAGATCTTCGCGCCGCGCTCCATGTCGATCGCGCCGAGCAGCTCGCCCAGCTCGAGGTGGTCGCGGGGCTCGAAGCCCTCGGCGGCGAAGTCGCGCGGCTTGCCGACCTCCTCCACCACGACGTAGTCGTCCTCGCCACCGACCGGCGACTCGTCCGAGACCAGGTTCGGCAGGGCGCGGGCGAGCTCGTCGAAGCGGTGACCGGCCTCGTTCGCGGCGGCCTCGGTGGCCTTCACCTCGGCGGCCAGGGTCTTGGTGCGCTCCAGCAGCGCGGTCCGCTCGTCGCCCTTGGCCTGGGCGACCTGCTTGCCGAGCGACTTCTGCTCGGCCCGGAGCGCCTCGAAGGCGGAGATGGACGATCGACGCTCACTGTCGGCGACCAGGATCTGGTCGACCAGGTCCGTACTCTCGCCGCGCTTGGTCAGGGCCGCGCGGACGACATCAGGGTTCTCTCGGAGCAGTTTCGCGTCAATCACACCCTGAGGGTAATGCCCCTCACTGAATCGTGGGTGCGCAGCTCCGGTGTCCAGGTAGGTGCATCGCAAGGCGGAGGAGGGGAGCGGTGCGGAGCACCGTGACCCGACGACAACGCCGCGAGGTGCCTGCCTGGGCGCCGGAGCTGCGTGCCCAAGGTTCAGTGAGGGGCATTAAACGGGGCGTGTCACGGGCGGCGAAGTGTATTCGGGATGATGGGGTGTGGGTAGCCGATCGTGGAGGGGGATCTGAGCGGGCGATGAACCACCATCCACCCAGTGCGGTCGGCCGTGTGCTCACGGTCGTCCTGGGTGCGCTGCCGTTCACCGTGCTCACCCTGCTGGTCTTCGAGCACTGGGGTCCGCTGGCGCGCTGGGACCAGTCGGTCGCCGCGCGCGCTGCGTCGTACGGCGCCGGTCACGAGAGCGTCATCGACTTCTGGCAGGTGGCCGGCGCGGTCGTGCTGCCGTGGACGTCCCGGGCGGTCATCGTGGTCGTCGCGGCGTACCTCTGGCGTCGGCGGGCGCGGCTGCTGACAGTCTGGCTGCTGACGACGGCGGCGGCCGAGCTGGTGCTCGTCCAGGTGGTCAAGGCGATCTTCGAGCGGGACCGGCCGGTGCGGATGCTGGTCGAGAACGGTGGGTTCTCCTACGTTTCCGGGCACGCCGCCGCGGCGTTCGTGATGGCGGGCGCGCTGGGTGTCGTGCTGCCGTCGGTGCGCGGGTGGCGGCGGCGGTTCCGGCTGCTGGTGCTGCTGCCGGCGATCGCGGTGGTCTGGATCGCGTCCGCCGACCGGATCGCGCTGAACGTGCACTACGTCTCGGACGTGCTCGGCGGGTGGGCGCTCGGGCTGCTGATCCTGACCACGACGTCGATCAGCTTCGGGCTACGGCCGGGGTTGCGCCGGCGGCGTCGCCGTACCCCGTCCGACCGCGACGGTACGACGGCTCCGCCGCGGGCCGCGGTGATCGTGAACCCGATCAAGGTCGGCGACGGCGTGGCGTTCCGCCGGAAGGTGACGCGGGCGCTCGAGGTTCGCGGGTACGACGACCCGCTGTGGCTGGAGACGCGCGAGGACGACGCGGGGAACGCGATGGCGAAGCAAGCCATCGAGTACGAGTCGGACCTGGTGCTGGTCGCGGGCGGGGACGGGACGGTCCGTGTGGTCTGCTCGGCGCTGGCCTACACCGGGATCCCGGTCGGGGTGATCCCGGCCGGTACCGGCAACCTGCTGGCGCGGAATCTGCACATCCCGCTCGACTTCGACGACGCCCTCGAACGCATCCTCGACGGCCGCGACCGCCGGATCGACCTGGTCCGGGTGCACGGCGACGGGCTCGACACGGACCACTTCGCGGTGATGGCCGGGGTCGGGCTGGACGCCGCGATCATCTCGGACGCGCCGCCGCACCTGAAGAAGCAGATCGGCTGGACGGCGTACCTGGTCGGCGCCGCCAAGAACATCAACCACCCGTCGGTGCGGGTGCAGCTGACCATCGACGACTCCGAGCCGATCGAGCGCCGCGTCCGTACGGTCGTGATCGGCAACGTCGGCATGCTCCAGGCGAACATCCCGCTGCTACCGGACGCCCGGCCCGACGACGGCCTCCTGGACGTGGTCGTGATCGCCCCGCGCCGGGTCACGCAGTGGCCGATCGTCCTGTGGCGCCTGATGACCCGCACCAACCGCACCGACATGTACCTGGAACGCTTCACCGGCCGCAAGGTCGAGATCCACGCCGCGGTCGACGTCCAACGCCAGCTGGACGGCGACCCGATCGGCCCCGGCCAGTACCTGCACACCGAAATCCAGCCCGGCGCCCTGACCACCAGAGTCCCCAAACGCCGCTAGCCCCCCGCCCCCGGCCCGCCCCCGGCCCGGCCCGGCCTGGGACCATTTGAGCGGTTCACCCTTCAGGTGGTCCGTTCCTCCCCCTGCATGCAGGCTGCTGACGGACCAGCTGGGCGGTTAACCCCTCAAACGCACCCCGGCCCGCCCAGCCTCGCCCGCGTCGCCAGCCTCGCCCGCGTCACCTGCCTCGCCCCCGTCGGCTCAGCCCGGCTCGGCCTGGAGCCATTTGAGCGGTTCACCCTTCAGGTGGTCCGTTCCTCCCCCTGCATGCAGGCTGCCAACGGACCAGGTCCGCGGTTAACGCCTCAAATGCAGCTGGAGGTGTGGGCACGGGCGCGTGGGGGGCGTTGGGTTGGCTCGGGGTCAGGTGACTGTGGGGCCGGCTTCTTTGCGGAGGGTTTCCAGGGCCTCTTCTTCCTCGGGGGAGAGTTTGGCCTCGCTGGTGAAGGACTTGATTTCCTTGGCGTAGGTGCGGGCGTCGGCGCGGCTGTTGATCGAGGTGAGGATGACGCCGTCGCCGTTGTCGTCGAGCAGCGCGACCGACCAGGAGAGTTTGCCGCCGGTGTCGCCGAAGGCGTCGTACCGGACGATGGCGAGGTGTTGGAGGACGCCGCGGAGCTCGCCTCGGGCCGCGGTCAGATCCTTGCTGAGTTTGCGGAGCTCGGAGCGGACCGTGCCGGGTTTCACCTCGGGCTCCGGCTGGGGTTCCGGCTCGGGGAGCGGGGAGGTTGCGGCCTGGTCCGACGGGACGGTGCGGGCTCGCAACGCCTGGATCGCGAACACCAGGGCGAGCACCGCCACGAACAGAGCGGCGACCCCGAAGGCGCCGGCTAACGTCGAAGACACGCACGAGAGCCTAAGGCATCCGGTGGTGTGCCTGAGTATTCAGGCGGTTGCGGAGCGTACGCGCCCTGGACCGGACGCAGGGCCCCCGGCCCGGGCAACGTAGATTCGCGACGTGACACATTTGCCTGATCAGGGCCCACAACCGGGCGTTCACGACCTCGGGTACGCGCGCCTCGACACCGACCGGCTGGAGCGTACCGGCGACGCGGAAGTCGTCTACGGCGCGGGTAAGACACCGTCTCAGGTGGTGGAACTGCTGCTCACCCTGCACGCCACCCACCCGGGCCACGCCGTGCTCGCGACCCGGCTGACCCCCGAGGCCCAAGAGGCGGTCACGGCCGCGCTCCCGGAGGCCGTGGTGGATCCGGTCGGGCGTACGGCGGTGCTCGGCGAGCCGCCGGTACTGCGGGGCACGGTCGCGGTCGTGGCTGCTGGTACGTCGGACGCTCCGGTCGCGGCCGAGGCGGCGACGACTGCTCGGGTGTTCGGGGCCGGGGTCGAGCTGATCACGGATGTGGGTGTCGCCGGGCTGCACCGGATCCTCGGGGTCCGCGAGCGGCTCGACGCCGCGGACTGCCTGATCGTCGTCGCCGGGATGGAGGGCGCGCTGCCGAGCGTCGTCGGCGGTCTGGTCGGGGTGCCGCTGGTCGCCGTACCGACGTCCGTTGGGTACGGCGCTTCCTTCGGCGGACTGGCTGCGCTGCTGGGGATGCTGAACTCGTGCGCGCCTGGGGTCAGCGTGGTCAACATCGACAACGGGTTCGGCGCCGGTGTGTTCGCCGCGCGCGTCGCCCGCCGCTCGGCTCCGCGCGAGACGAAGGAGTCCGAGTGAAGACGGCCTGGCTCGACTGCTCTGCGGGCGCCTCGGGCGACATGCTCCTCGGCGCGTTCATCGCTGCCGGCGCTGACCTCGCCTACGTGAATGCAGCAGTCGCAGCAGTAGACCCGTCGTTGTCAGTCACGGTGGCCCAAACCTCCCGCCACCAAATAGCCGCTACGAAAGCCACCGTCGAGGTCCACGGAGTGCCTCACCCAGAACACGCACCGGACGCGGCGCAGGAGCACGAGGCTGCTGGTCACGGTCACGGTCACGGTCACGGACATGGGCACGAGGCAACCGCGGGCCATGGGCATGGGCATTCGGGGCCTACGCGGCCGTGGAGTGAGGTTCGGCGGTTGTTGGAGGAGGCTGCCTTGGAGGAGGCGGTCCGCGACATCGCGTTGGATGCGTTTGCGCGGCTCGCGAGGGCTGAGGGCAGCGCGCACGGGGTCGAGCCGGACGCGGTGCATTTCCACGAGGTGGGGGCGTTGGATGCGATCGCCGACATCGTCGGGGTTGCAGCCGCAGCGGTGAGTTTGGAGATCGACCGGGTGGTGGTTTCCACGATCGCGCTCGGGGGCGGGACCCAGGTGCGCGGTCAGCACGGAGGGATTCCGATTCCCGGCCCGGCGGTGCTGCACCTGGTGTCGGAAGCCGGTGCGCCGGTGGTCGGCGGGACCGCGCCGTACGAGATGACGACCCCGACCGGCGCCGCGCTGCTCACCAGCCTCGCCGACGAGTTCGGGATGATGCCGGCGATGCGGATCACGCACACCGGGGTCGGCGCCGGCGGGCGGGACCCGCACGAGGTGCCGAACGTGCTCCGCGTGATCGTCGGCGAGAGCGTCGAGCAGGCGGCGAGTGAGCTGGTCTACGAGACCAACGTCGACGACCTCGACCCGCGGATCTGGCCGCAGGTGCTGGCCCGGCTGATGGAGGCCGGTGCGGCCGACGCCTGGCTGACGCCGATCCTGATGAAGAAGGGCCGCCCGGCGCACACCCTCTCGGTCCTGGTCGGCAGCGCGAACGCCGAACTGGTCCGCTCGGTGATCCTGTCCGAGACCTCCGCGATCGGCCTCCGCGAGCACACGATCCGCAAGCACGCCGCGGACCGCGAGTTCGCCACGGTCGACGTCGACGGCCAGCGCATCCACGTGAAGATCGCGCGGTACGGTGGCCAGGTGGTCAACGTCCAGCCGGAGTACGACGACGTCGCGGCCGCGGCCGGCGTACTGCGGAAGCCGGTCAAGACCGTGCTGGCGAAGGCCGTCGCCGCCGGCCACGAGCTCTGGAGCTAACGCCCGCTGTACGGCGGAGCGAAGAACACCAGCAACGCGAGGTCCTCGGTGATCTCGACGAACCGGTGCTCCTCCTCCGCCGGCACGAACAAGACGTCCCCCGGACCAACGGGCCAACGGCCGTCCGGCGTCACCAAGGTCGCTCGTCCGGTCGTCACCACGTAGATCTCGTCCTCGTGGTGCGGGAGCTGATCGTCCACCCCACCCGCCGGGATCGAGTACGTCCCCACCGACATCGTCGAGGTCCGCAGCTGCTCGACCCAGTCGTTCGGCTCATTCCGGGCGAACACACCCGCCCCCACCAGCTTCTTCACCCGGGCGACACTACTTTCTCCGAGTCAGCCTTCTGCTTGCGCCGCGGCCAGTCGTACGGCCACCACTGCGCCCCGCTCCGCCGGGCCCACACGATCAGCCCGATCAGCACGGCCAGCTCGATCGCCGGGCACAACGTGTCCCGCAGCCGCGCGCTGAAGAACTCCAGCGAGTCCGACAGGCTCGCCGCCACCTGCCGCGCGTTCGGATCCCGCCCCGGCACATAGGCGATCGCGAGCATCGTCGTCCGGACCACCATCAGCCCGTCCACCTTCGACGCCGCCACCGCGGCCAGCGCCACCCAGGCGATCACGTCGTACCAGGGCAGCGAGTACATCGCGGTCAACACCCAGGCGATCGCGTAGATCGCGGTGTACCGGATCGCGGCCGGCGTCGGGTCGTCCGGATGCGTCTGCGGCACCAGCGACTTCGGGAACACCTGCGTGAGCAGGATCGCGACCACGATCAGCCCGACCCACGCGAGGATCGCCAGCACGGTCCGCACCAGGCCGTTCGGCAGGAACAACGTGAAGAAGCTGAGCAGCACCTTGTGCGGCGTGCCGGTCGAGATGAACGACGTCTGCGACCGCGCCTGCTGGAACGCCTGCAGCCCGACGATCGCGTACAGCCCGCCCATCGCGAGCGCACCGCCGCCGCAGAACCACAGGGCCTTCCGCCGGTCCGCACGAAGCGCCCACAGCATCGCCACGCCGACCAACCCGATCGACAGCTTGGTGCACCCCGCGACGCCGAGCATGATCCCGGCCAGGAACACGTGACGCCGGAACAGCACCAGCGCGATCACCGCGAACATCACCGCAATCGCGTCGTTGTGCGCACCGGCCAGCACCGACCAGAGGATCAGCGGGTTGGCCAGGCCGAGCATGATCACCCGGCGCCGGTTCGGCAGGTTCGGCCCGACCAGCTTGACCAGCAGCAGCCCGGTGACGACCAGGCTGATCGCGACCGACAGCTGCAGCATCCACACCGTCAGCTGGGCCGAGTCTCCGCCGATCAGCGAGGACAGCCACTGGATCCAGGTCGCGATCGGCCCGTACACGCTCCGCGCGCCCTGCCACGGCCGCTCGGTCGCGGTGATCACCGGGTCGTACCCGAGCCGGATCGTGTCCGCCGGCGACGCCGTGTACGGATCCCCGCCGAGCGCCATGATCCGCCCGTACGCCGCGTAGATCAGCACGTCCCCGGACGCCATCGGCGGCACCAGCGTGATCGCCGCCGTCGTACCGATGCCCAAGGCAATCAATCGGTCGACGCGCGGCGCCCAGCCGTGGTGCAGCGCCTTGGTCGCGAGGTAGACGCCGTACCCGCCGAGCAGGATCGCGACGTAGATCAGCACCGAGACGAGCCAGTCGCTCGGCTTGCTGTTGAACCAGTACGACGGCAGCCACGCGTGCCGGTTGGTCAGCGTCAGCACCACGACCGACGGCCCGAGCAACCCGACGGCGACGATCAGCGCCGTACAGGCCAGGTAGAGCGCAACCGCCCTGCGGCCGTACCTGAGTCCGAGCTCGGTGCTCATTGTGTCGACTTCCGCGGGAACAGACTCCGCAGCGACGGTCCACCACCGTCCGCGGGCAGCGCGCTCCGTGCCGCCAGGGCACGCCGGACGTGCAGGTACTGCTTCGCGCGGTGCAACTGTCCGCGCAGGTCCGTCCCGGTCGCCCGGTGCCGGACCTCGATCGGCACCTCGACGATCCGGAACCCCTTACGGCCCAGATCGATACTCAGCGCCGTCTCCACGCCGAAGCCGGACGCCAGCGGTACGGCGGCATCGAACGCGGCCCGCGTCAGGCAACGCTGCCCCGACAACGGCTGCTCCGGCGCCCAGCCGGTGGCCTCCTCGATCCCGGCCCGGGCGAGCCGTACGACGAACCCGTGCCCACCGGCCTTGGACCCGTCGGCCCGCACCTGCGCCGGCAACGTCCCGATCGTCATGTCCGCGCGCCCGGACTGCACCGGCTCGATCAGCGGCGCCGCAGCGAGGGCGGAATCGGTCAGGTCGGCGTCCAGGAACAGCAGGTGCCGCGCGCGGGCACCGTCGCGGGCTGCGATCGCCGCCGCGCCGGTCTCCATCGCGGCCGCCTTGCCCCGGTTCCGGTCGTGCCGGACGACGACAGCACCGGCCTGCTCGGCGGCGGCCGCCGTCCCGTCGCTGGAACCGTCGTCCACGACCACGACCAGGTCGACGCCGATGATCTTGTGCACCGCGTCGACCGTCGCCGCGATCCGCGCGACCTCGTCCTTCGCCGGGATCACACAGCCGACAGCGCGCTGATAAGGCTCGGGGGACGGATCATGACCGGACACAGCACCGCAGCTTAGTTCTTCCACAGCCGATCGACCTCGTCAGCGCCCATCGGCTGTGGATATTCGTCCTTTCGAAGGATCGCTCAGGACCGGACGCGGTCGTACAGCAGGCACAGCGCACCGGACTCCGTCGGCGTCGAGTCCGACAGCTTCCACGACGACACCGGCAACCCGTCCTCGAACAGCCGCGCACCGCCACCGACCACCTCCGGGTCGAGCGTGATGCTCAGGCAGTCGATCTCGTCGGCCGCGAGCAGCGCCTTGATCACGCTCGAACTGGCCAGCACGATGATGTCGCCGCCCTCCTCCGCCCGCAGCTGCTTGACCACGTCCGCCGGCTCGGCGTCGACGATTCGCGAGTTCTGCCACTGCGCCTCGATCAGGGTCGAGGAGAACACGACCTTGTCGACCTCGTTCAGCCAGCGGGAGAAGGCGCGGTCCTGCGGGGAGGCGTTCTCGTCGTCGGCGACGGCCGGCCAGAAGCCGCCGAAGCCCTGGTAGTTCTTCCGGCCCAGCAGCGCGGTGGTGGCCGGCTCGGTCACCCGGATCATGTGATCGCGGGCGCCCTCGGTGATCGCGTGCGGAACGATCCAGCTCATGTCGTAGTCGCCCCCGGCGCCGTTGGTCCGGCCGTCGAGCGAGAGCGAGATGTTCGCGGTCACCTTGCGTGTCATGTCAGTACCTCTTCCGTCTTGTCGGGCCGCCGGGGTGGCGTCCTCACACCTCATATCCTGCTGACGCCGCCGCCCCGGAACATCTGCCACCTGGCCGATATCGCCCGGCTGCCTGGCCGAGTTGGCACAACGAGCAAATTGTCGGACAATCAGACAGATTGACCGGCCTTCGACGGCAGGCTGCCGTAGCGTGGAGGGCACGACCGAGCGAAAGGGCATCCGGATGACCGAGGCGTACGGCGTCGACAGTGAGGTCGGGCCGCTCCGGACGGTGCTGCTGCACCGGCCGGGCAACGAGCTCCGCCGGCTGACCCCGCGGAACAACGACAAGCTGCTCTTCGACGGCATCCCGTGGGTCGGCCGCGCGCAGGATGAGCACGATGCGTTCGCCCAGGCGCTGCGGGATCGCGGCGTCGAGGTGCTGTACCTCGGCCAGCTGCTCACCGAGGCCCTCTCCGACCCGGCCGCGCGGGCCCAGGCGGTCGCCGGTGCGACCGAGGACCTCCGGCTCGGCGACACGCTCCGCGACTACCTGCGCGCGTCGCTCGGCGGCCTCGATCCGGCCACGCTCGCGGAAGCGCTGATGGCCGGCGTACGCAACGACGAGGTCCGCTCGGGCGGACTGGTCACCTCGCTGCTCGCGCACGAGGACTTCCTGATCGACCCGCTGCCGAACCTGCTCTTCACCCGCGACTCGAGCGTCTGGATCCGGGACTCGGTCGCGGTCACGTCGCTCGCGATGCCGGCCCGCGCTCGCGAGACGCAGCTGACTGAGCTCATCTACACGTTCCACCCGCGGTTCGCCGGTGCGGACAAGGTCTACGACCACCAGCTCGAGCACGTCGAGGGTGGCGACGTACTGGCGCTCGGTCCCGGCGTGCTCGCGGTAGGAGTCGGGGAGCGTACGACGCCTGCCGGTGTCGAGCGGCTCGCCCGGCGGGTGTTCACGAAGGGCCTCGCGCACACGGTGCTCGCCGTACCGATTGCTCAGCAGCGGGCGACGATGCACCTCGACACGGTGTGCACGATGGTCGACACGGACGCTGTGCTCATGTACCCGAACATGGCCGAGGAGATGCGGGCGCTCGCGGTCACCACCGACGGCGACCAGCTGCATGTCGCGGAGCCGGAGCCGTTCCTGGTCGCGGCGGCCAAGGCGCTGGGCATCGACACGCTCCGGCGGATCGACACCGGGCTCGACCCGGTCACCGCCGAACGCGAGCAGTGGGACGACGGGAACAACACCCTCGCGCTCGCACCGCGGGTCTGCATCGCCTACGAGCGGACCGTGGAGACGAACGCGCGACTGGAGGAGTCCGGGATCGAGGTCATCCGGATCTCCGGCTCCGAACTCGGCTCCGGCCGCGGCGGCCCGCGCTGTATGTCGTGCCCGGTACTGCGTGCACCGGTGGCCCGGTAAGCCCGACGACACGCGCAGTGAAATCGGGGCTTGTGGCCGACCCCCATCATGAGTACTCTTCATGCCTAGGCCCAGGCCCTGTTGCTCCCCCGTCAGCAGGACTTGGGCCGTCCACGTTCCACGGCTGGTTCCCAGGTCAAGGCCTAGACCACTGTGAGTGAACAGAGCAACGCCCGCCCGACCTCGGTCGAGCGGGCGTTCTGCATTCCCGGCCCCGGCTGCACCCCGAGGGGATAACCCCTCGTCGTGAGCCTTCTCCCCTGGTGTACGAGGGGAGAAGGCTCACGTGGAGGGGTTATCCCCTCGTGCGGGTGGTGTCCGTGCGGGTGGCCTCAGCGGATGGTGAGCTGGCGGCTGGCGAGGCCGGCGCGGGCGGCCCGCTCTTCCGTGGTGAGCGGCGCCTCGGTCGCGAGGGCCTTCTCCAGCGCGGTGCCGAACTCGGCGGCCGGCTTCTCGACGTCGGCGGCCTCGGTGCCGGCCGGGAGCTCCCAGACCGGTGCGAGGACGCCGAGCGCGCGGAACGAGCCGATCAGCCGGCTGCCCTCGATCAGCGTCGACGAACCGGCGGCGTGCAGCCGGGCGAGCGCGTCCAGCAGGGTGTCCTCGCTGTACGGCAGCACCCAGCGCAGGTAGGTCCGGTCGCCGATCTGCGTCCAGTACGCCGCCTCGACCGACTCCAGCCGCACGGTCGGAGCGGCCGCCGCGTTGGCGCGCTCCAGTCCGGCCGCGACCTCACCGGTCGGGTCCTCGACGTTCTCGCCGACCCAGTAGTCGAAGCCCTCGTGCACCTTGACCTCGATCGGCTTCGAGGTGTCGATCAGGTCCTGCAGCCGCGGCCCTTCGGTCATCAGGTCGCCGAGCTGGATCGGGTTGCCCGGCTCGGTCGCCAGCGCCGCCGTGATCGCGTGGCCGAGGTCGCGGCTCGGGTCGCCCGAGGACGCGTGCGTCTGCAGGCCGATCCAGATCGACTCGTCGTCGCGGACCAGACCGGGCATCGCCATCGGTAGCAGGGTGACCAGGTTGATCGTCTTGCCGGCGTTGTCGCCGACCAGCTCGACCTGCGCCGTACCGGACGGGACGATCTCGCGGAACGCGATCAGGTCGCACTCGGACGGCAGCCCCTCGAACGGGCGCACCACCCAGGTGTCGACGGCCTGCGCCCGGTCCTTGCCGTGGCACTGCTTGAACCGCTTGCCCGAACCGCACGGGCAGGGCTCCCGGAGCCCGACGTTCACCAGGTCGGCCGGGTCAAGTGTGACGGTCGTCGTGTTCTTCGCGCGCTGCCGCGACTTCTTTCCCATAACCCCGCAGTCTGGCAGCCGATAGCGCTGCCAGGCCAACCGC
Organism: Kribbella sp. NPDC026611; assembly: GCF_040638345.1. Lineage (NCBI taxonomy): Bacteria > Bacillati > Actinomycetota > Actinomycetes > Propionibacteriales > Kribbellaceae > Kribbella > Kribbella sp. NPDC026611. The sequence continues at coordinate 93,977 of NZ_JBEZYC010000003.1, read as the reverse complement.
CTCAGCTGGGGATGATCGCGTGCACCGTCCGGTGGGTGGCGGCGGTGCGGACGTCCCAGCCCGAGGTGAGCACCTCGACGATCGCCAGGCCGCGGCCACCGATGGACTCCGGGTGGGTGTCGCTGATCCGCTGCGGCTCGGTGTCCCCGCGACCGTCGGTGACCTCGACGTGGATCCCGGCCTTGTCGATCCACCAGGCCGCGCGGACCTCACCGGCCGGCAGCGGGGGTGCGTACCGGATCGCGTTCGACAGCAGCTCGGAGAGCACGAGCTGCGCGTCGTCGCAGGCGGCGTCGGTGACCCGGTAGCGCTTCAGGTAGGCGGCCAGACGGCGCCGGGCGTCCGCTACCGCGGACACTTCGTGCGGCAGTACGACGTCCACGACGCTCACGTCGGCGGGCAGGGTCGCAGAGGACAAGCAGGGTCTCCTCGATCATCGGAACAGCCACACGGGCTGCCACAGGAACTTCTGCCCACGATCCGGCTCCGGAAAACACCCGCAGGTATTCCGTTACACAAGGCCGCGAAGCGCGCGCCTAAACCACAAGAAACCGTAACGAAATCGACGGAATTGAACGTTGCAATAACCGCCTGCATTCGCCGGACTACGTATCCGCACCACGTGACACATGACACACAAAATCGCCGTAACGTGTCACAACACAGCCCGCCGAACACGAACGTCTACACGCTGCTGGCCGGGGCCCGGACCACGAACCCCACCGATGAGCCACCCCAGATCGAGTCGTGACGGTCAGGGGTTCCGGTCCTGACGGCGCGGCGGGTAGGTGACGGTCGGCACCGGTGGGCGGGGAGGCTCGGCCATCACCTTCAGCGCGACGTCCGGGCGGTCAGTGATCACCGCATCGACGCCGAGGTCCCGGCAGCGCCGGAGGTCCTCCTCGGCGTTCACCGTCCAGACGTGGACCTGGTGCCCGTGCTTGTGCGCGCGGTCGACGTACTCCGGATGCGCGGCGACGAGCTCCAGGCTAGGGCCGGCGAATGAAACGCCCGTTGGAAGCGAGCCGTCGCGGAAGCGCAGCGGGACGCGGTCTATCAACAGGACCGTACGCAGGCCGGGCGCCAGCACGCGCATCCGGCGCAGCGACAGCCAGGAGAAGCTCATCACCCGGGCCGGCGACTCCGTGCCCACCTTCGGGTGCGCCCAGCCGTAGCGGTCCAGCGCCTCGATCAGGCGGCGTTCGACGAGTCCGGCGTACCGGGTCGGGTGCTTGGTCTCGATCGCCAGCTCGACCGGCCGGCCGGCGTCCCGCACGGTCGCGAGCAGGGTGTCCAGGCGGAGCACCGTGCGTACGTCGATACCGGGCAGCTCGGCCTCGTCGTCGAGGTCGGCCCACGGGTTCTTCCAGGAGCCCCAGTCGTACGACTCGAGCTCCTCGAGGCTCAGCGTGGAGAGCACGCCCCGCCCGTTCGACGTCCGCTCGATCCGGCGGTCGTGGACGCAGACCAGGTGCCCGTCGGCGGTCAGCCGGACGTCACACTCCAGTCCGTGCGCCCCCACCTCGATCGCCCGCCGGTACGCCGCCAGCGTGTGCTCAGGATCCTCGGCGCTGGCGCCACGATGGGCGACCACGCGGGGGAGTTTCGCCATGAAAGAAACTGTTTCACACCATCAGGGAAGATTGCCGCCATGGACATGCGAGCAATCGTGCTGGACGGCCCGGTGCCGCCGGAAGAAATGGTGGTCCGGCAGGTCGCCGTACCCGAACCGCCGGCCGGCTGGGTGCGGATCAAGGTGGAGGCGTTCGGTCTGAACCGGTCGGAGTACCACCTCCGGGCCGGGCTGGCGACCAACGCGCGGTTCCCGGTCATCCCCGGGATCGAGGCGGCCGGGACCATCGACCTCGCGCCGGGCGGCGAGTTCGCACCGGGGCAGCAGGTGGTGGCGATGATGGGCGGGATGGGCCGCGAGTTCGACGGCGGGTACGCCGAGTACACCGTGGTCCCGGCAGCGTCGGTGATCCCGGTGACGACCGACCTCGACTGGGCCACGCTGGGCGCACTGCCGGAGATGCTGCAGACCGCTCACGGCTCGCTGCACACCAGCCTGGCGATCGAGCCGGGGCAGTCGTTGCTGATCCGCGGCGGTACGTCGTCCGTCGGGGTGGCGGCCGCCGTGCTGGCGAAGGAGCAGGGGCTGACGGTCTTCTCGACCACGCGGAATCCGCAGCGCCTGGAGGTTTTGCGCGAGCTCGGCGTGGATCATCCGGTGGTTGACGACGGCAACGTTGCGGCGCAGGTCCGGGCCATTCTTCCCGACGGCGTCACTGCGGCCCTGGAACTGGTCGGCACGAATGTTCTTCCGGACACCCTGAAAGCGACCGCGATCCACGGCACGGTGTGTTTCACCGGAATGCTCAGCGACCACTGGACGATCCCGGACTTCTACCCGATCGGCTACCTCCCGAACGGCGTCCGGCTGGCCGCGTACGGCGGCGAGAGCTCGGACCTCCCGGCGGCCGCGTTCCAGCGGTACGTCGACCTCGTGGCCGCCGGCAAGCTCCCGGTCCGGATCGACCGGGTCTTCAGCATGGACGAGATCGGGCTCGCGCACCGGATCATGCAGGACGGCCAGGCGGTCGGGAAGCTGGTCGTGCGAGTTGGGGGTCCCGCCACCTGACAGGACCCCCAACGGCTCAGGCGGTTGCCGGCACCGCGGTCCGGGTGCGCCCGGCCGGGCGCGCGAGGCCGTAGTGCTCGCGGAGCGTCGTACCGGCGTACTCCGTGCGGAAGAGTCCGCGCGCCTGCAGGATCGGGATCACCTCGTCCACGAACGTCCGCAGGCCGGACGGAAGCACCGGCGGCATGATGTTGAAGCCGTCGGCCGCGTCCGCCTCGAACCAAAGCTGGATCGCGTCCGCGACCTGCTCCGGCGTCCCCGTGAAGGTGCGGTGGCCGCGACCGCCGCCGAGGCGGCCGATCAGCTCGCGGACGGTCAGCTTCTCCCGCCGGGCGAGCGTGACGATCAGCGTGTACCGGCTCTTCGCGCCCTCGATCTCGTCCTCGTCGGGCAGCTCGGCCGGCAACTGCTGGTCGAAGGGCAGGTCCTCGGGCTTGACCCGGAGCGTCTTCGCCAGCTGCAGCCGCGCGTACTCAGGCCGGATCAACGCGTCTAGCTGATGGTCCAGCCGCTCCGCCTCCTCGACCGTCGAGCCGATCACGGGCACGATGCCGGGCAGGATCTTGATCGTCGACGGGTCCCGGCCGAGGGCCGCCGTACGGGCCTTGAGGTCGGCGTAGAACGCCTGGGCGTCCTCGAGCGTCTGCTGCGCGGTGAAGACCGCCTCGGCGTACCGTGCGGCCAGGCCCTTGCCGTCCTCGGACGAGCCGGCCTGGACGATCAGCGGATGACCCTGCGGCGACCGCGGCAGGTTGAGCGGGCCGCGGACCTGGAAGTGCCGGCCGACGTGGTCGATCGGTACGACGCGCTCGTTGACCGCCCAGACGCCGGAGGCCTTGTCCGCGATCGCGGCGTCGTCCTGCCACGAGTCCCACAGCTTGTATGCGACCTCGAGGAACTCCGCCGCCCGGTCGTACCGCTCCGCGTGCGCCGGCTGATCGGCCAGGTTGAAGTTCTTCGCCGCCTCCGGACCGGCCGTCGTGACGACGTTCCACCCGGCCCGCCCGCCACTCACGTGGTCGACGCTGGCGAATCTGCGCGCCAGGTTGAAGGGATCGTTGTAGGTCGTCGACGCTGTGGCGATCAGACCGATCTTCTGGGTGGCGGCCGCGATCGCCGTCAGCAGGACGGTCGGCTCCAACGACCCGGCGGGCCGTCGTCCGACGTCGCCGAACAGCACCGGCGAGTCCGCGAAGAAGACCGAGTCGAAGAGCCCGCGCTCCGCGATCCGGGCCAGCTCCTGGTAGTGCGCGACGGACGTGTTGGCGAACGGGTCGCTCTCCGGCAGCCGCCAGGACGCCTCGTGGTGCCCGGTGCTCATCAGGAACGCGTTCAAATGCAGCTGTCTGGTCACAGCGTGACTCCTAGGGCGTCGAGAAGCCGCGTTCGGATCGCGGCGAATCCTGGGTCGGCCGAGCTGCGCGGTGCCGCCAGCCCGACCACTTCTTCGGCGACGATCCGCCCGGCGTCGAGCACGATCACCCGGTCGGCCAGCACGATCGCCTCGTCGACGTCGTGCGTCACCAGCAGTACGGCGGGCCGGTGCGCGGCGCACAGCTTCCGCAGCAGCACGTGCATCTTCAGCCGGGTCAACGCGTCCAGCGCGCCGAACGGCTCGTCGGCCAGCAACAGCTCGGGCTCCCGGACCAGCGACCGCGCCAAGGCCACCCGCTGCTGCTCACCACCGGACAGCTCGTTCGGCCAGGCATTCTCCCGCCCGGCCAGCCCGACCTCGTCGAGGCTCTGCCGACCGCGCTCGTCGGCGCCGCTCAGCCCGAGGACGACGTTGTCCAGAACCTTTGCCCACGGCAATAACCGCGAATCCTGGAACACGACGGAGACGTTCGCCGGGACCGTCAGCTCACCGGATCCCGCGATGTCGTGGTCCAGGCCGGCGAGGGCCCGGAGCAGCGTGCTCTTGCCGGATCCGCTCCTCCCCAGCAGGGCAACGAACTCGCCTGGGGCGATGTCCAAGTCGAGGTGGTCCAGCACCGCGCGGTCGTCGTACCGGCGGACCAGGTCGCGGACCTGGACTGTCGAGGTCAGGAGAGTGTTCGGCGCCATGACAGGGCCCTCCTCTGGATCAGGCGGACGGCTCCGTCGGAGAGCAGGCCCAGGACGCCGTACACGACCAGGCCGACGATGATGATGTCGGTCTGTCCGTACGTGCGGGCCAGCTCCATCATGTAGCCGATGCCGCTGGTGGCGTTGATCTGCTCGACCACGACGAGCGACAGCCAAGCGCCGGTGACCGCGAACCGCAGTCCGAGCAGGAAGCCGGGCAGAGCGCCCGGGAGTACGACCCGCCGGATGAACTCCCAGCGCGACAGGCCGACCGTCTGCGCGAGTTCGACGTACCGGCTGTCGATCGTGCGCAGGCCGTTGTGGGTGTGCAGGTAGATCGGGACGAACACCCCGAGCAGGATCGTGACGACCTTCATCGACTCGCCGATGCCGAGCCAGAGGATCAGCAGCGGCAGGAGGGCGAGCGACGGGATCGCACGCTTGATCTGGATCGGTCCGTCCAGGACAGCCTCGCCGAGGCGGGACAGGCCGGAGATGAGGGCGAGGACGACGCCCAGCACGATGCCGACCGCCAGTCCGATCAGGGCGCGTTGGGCGGAGGTCCACAGGTTCGACTGGAGGCGGCCGTCGGCGATCAGGTCGGCGGCCGTGGTGACCACGGTCCAGGGCGCGGACAGCACTCGTTGGTCGATCCAACCGGTGGCCGACCCGATGCTCCAGATCACCAGCAGTAGTACCGGCCCGATCGCCGCGCCGAACCTGATCGGCTTCCCCGGCCCAAGTCTCCTGCGCCGGACAACGGGGGTGCTGGCCTCCCTGGTTCTGAGCCCAGGCAGGGCGGTGGCACTCATTTGGCCGCTCCCTTGATCGCGTCGGCCGCAACTGTCTGGAACCGAAGGTCGTAGAGGTCCTTGGCCTGGATCACCGGGTTCTTCGTCTCCTTGGCGAGCAGCTCGATCGTCTCCTGCTGCCGCTGGATCGCATCACTCCAGTCCGCCGGGATGTCGGCGTGGCCGGCGTTCTGGACCAGCCACTCACCGTCGGCCGGGCTGAGCCCCTGGTCCTTCACGTAGTAGCCGGCGATCCACTCCTTCGGATGCTTGTCGATCCAGTCCTGGGCCACGCCCCAGGCCGCTACGTACGCGCGGATCGCCGCCGCCTTGGCCGGGTTCTCCAGCGACTCGGTCGGCACGTAGAGGTGTCCGGCGTCGTCGCGGATCCCGTGCTCGATCGTGCTCCCGCCGTCCTTGCCGTACTTCGTGAGATACCGCTTGATCTGCACCCCACCGATCGGTGCGACGTCGACCTGCTTGCCGGCCAGCGCGTTCGAGTACACGTCTCCGGTGCTCGGGAGCTCGATCAGCTTCACGTCGTCCTTGGTCAGGCCGGCCTTCTTCAGGACCTTGAGCACCAGCGCACCCTGCGCCTGCCCGGGGCTGAACGCGATCTTCTTCCCGCGCAGATCGGCCAGCGTCTTCACCGAGACGCCTGGTGCGATCCCGAGCTCGTAGATCGGGTGGTTCAGTGGGTCCTGGCGGAACTTCGAGGCGACGATCTTCACGTGCAGCCCGGTCCAGGTGGCGTGGATCGGCGGGATCTCCGCGACCGACCCGAGGTCGAGCGCGTGCGCCCGGAACGCCTCGGTGGTCTGCGGTCCACCGCTCAGGTTCGCGAACTGGACGTACTTCGAGACCTTGCCGTACTGCCCGGACAACTTCAGCGCGACCTCGGTGGCCGGATCGCCGACGACGATCTTGGTCCCGTCAGGGACGGTCGTGGGCAGGGCGGCGTCGAGCGAGAGGTCAGCTTTGGCATCGGCCTTGGTGCTGCACCCGGCGACCAGGGTCAGTAGGGCGAGGACGGCGTACAGACGTTTCTTAGACATGGTGGGCCTTTGCGTAGTGGCCGTCGTGGTAGAGCAGCGGCTCGTGCTCACGGCGTTCGGTGTGGGTGGCCAGGCGGGCGACGACCAGGTAGTGGTCGCCGACGGCGAAGCGGTGCTCGACCTGCGCGCGCAGGTAGCTCGGTGCGTCGTCGAGCGCTGGTTCGCCGGTGGTGAGGCGGGACCAGCGGGTCGGCTCGGCGAACCGGTCGATGCCGCTGGTGGCGAAGCGGCCGGCAATCGCGTGCTGGTCCGCGGACAGGAAGTTGATCACCACGCTGGTCGCCGTACTGACGGACGGCCAGCTGGACGCGCTCGTGGCGATCGCGAACGACACCAGCGGTGGCAGCAGGCTGACCGAGACCAGCGAGGTCGCGGTGAAGCCCACCGGGCCGTGGCCGGCGTCGGCGGTGATCACCACCACGCCGGCGGCGTGGCGGCGGAAGACGGTGCGGTAGACGTCGGCGTCGACGGCACGCTCCTCGGACCGGTCGGGGACCAGTGCCAGGGCAGGACGGGGCAAGGCGGGAACGGACATGACTCTCCCTCGGGAAGGGGGAAGCAAGAGGTACGGCGGAAGCCGCCGGGGCAGGACGAGGTACGACGTCACCGACAGGTGGCGCTCGCCGTCCGCAACAGATCGATGACGCGACGGCGCGTGAGGAAGGTCGTCGTCATGTCAGCAATCTTCCCACCAATGTCTACTGACCTACTACACAATCTCGTCATCCGGGACAGACCCGGCCCGCACGCCCGGTCTGGGGTTGGGGTGGGGTGGGCTCACAGGGTTGGGGGGTTGATGCGTTCTACTTGCGTGATGGCTCAGAAGGTCGACCTGCCGCCGTTTCAGGCGTTGATCGACGCGCACTGGCGGGACGTGGCTCGGCTGGCGCGGGCGATGGCCGGACCGGTGGACGGTGACGACGTGGCGCAGCGCGCCTGGGAGAAGGCGTATGCGGCGTACCCGGCGCTGAAGTCGGCCAAGAACCTCCGCAGTTGGCTGCTGACCATCACGGCCCGGTGCGCGACCGACGTGCACCGGGCCCGCAAACCGCAGCGCCCGCTCGAGGACGCACCGCCGATCGCGGTCGACGGCCCGGAGACCACGGACTTTCCGGACCCCGACCTGTGGCAGGCGGTCAACGCCCTGCCGGAGCGGCAACGGTTCGCGATCACGCTCAAGTACGTCGGCGACCTGGACCACCACGGCGTGGCCGCCGCTCTGGAGACCACGCCCGCGGCATCGCGCCGGCTCGTCAGCGACGCGCTGGCGACCCTGCGCAGCAAACTCGGAGTAGATGATGACTGACCTCGAAAGCCGGCTCGCCCGGCTGACCACCCCGGAACTGAAACCACCCGTCCTGCCCGACGCCGACGTCGCCTACACCCTGCACGACACCCCGATCGGCACGATGCTGCTCGCGGTCGCGCACGGCCAGGTCGTCGCCAGCTCGTTCGGCGACGAGGAAACCATGACCACCCGGCTCGCCCGGGCCGTGTCCCCGCGGGTACTGCGGCAGGCCCGCCCGCTGGACGACGTACGGCGGCAACTGGACGAATACCTCGCCGGACGGCGTCGTGCGTTCGACCTGTCCGTCGATCTCGCCCTGGCGACGCCCTTCCAGCGGTTGGTGCTGGAAGACCTACCGACCCACACGAGCTACGGGAAGACACGCTCGTACGGCGAAGTGGCCGGCGACATCGAACGGCCGAAGGCGGCCCGCGCGGTCGGTACGGCGCTGGGCGCGAACCCGGTCTGCGTCGTCCTGCCCTGCCACCGGGTCATCGGCGCGAACGGCGCGCTCACCGGCTACGCGGGCGGGCTGGAAGCAAAACGTTTCCTGCTGAATCTGGAAGCAAAAAGCTGACTTTTCCTGCCCCGGCCGGAATGCATTTACACTCGGAATCAACGGAGCAGATCCCCAATGTGGAGTGGGGATCTGCTCCTTTGACAACTGTCCGGATTTTCTTTGGCGGATGTCAAGAATTAGCCGGTGCGTGGATCTCCAGGATCAGCCGGCGGCGCCCGCCCCACTCGCGTTTGTAGACCTTGAAGTCGTCGATTCCGGCCGCCGCGCACAGCCGGCTGTAGCTCTTCTCGTCGTGGATGAAGTGCACGCTGCTGCGGTCGTCGTCGTGCTCGGTGGTGACGATCCGGTGCTCGGGTCCCTGCCGCATCCCGTTGGCGATCTCGGCCGCGGTCGCCGGTCCCCAGACCGGGCCCTCGATGATCGCGATCCCGCCCGGCTTCAGCACCCGGGAGATCTCGCAGATGGTCGAGATCTGCTCGTCCTCGCCGAACAGCTCGTGGAACGCGGTCCACAGGCAGATCACCGCGTCGAACGCGTCCCACTTGTACGGCAGGTCGGTCATCGAGCCGATCGCCCAGTCGATCGTGAGGTCCTGCTCGGCGGCCAGGGCCTTACCGGCCGCGACCAGGTTCGGCGAGATGTCCAGGCCGCGGACGACCTTGCCGGCCTTGCGCAGCGGCAGCGCGATCCGGCCGTACCCGCAACACAGGTCGAGGACCGTCTCGCGGCCGTCGAGCAGTTCTTCGACGGCCTGGACGATCGCCGCGTCCCGCTCGGGCGTGGTCCGCGCGATCAGTCCGTCGACGCCGAGTTCGGCGTACTCGGCCCGGCTGCGCAGTGCGGAGTTCAGCATTGCCTCAGTATCTCGGTCACTCCGGGTCAGTTGTCCAGCAGGGAGCGTCCAAGCGTGAAGAACTCATGGACGTCGCCCACGCCGGCCAGCTCGGCCATCGGCCGCACGGCGCCGAAGGGCGCGTTCCAGAAGTCACCGGTGCGCTGCTCCGGCGGCCCGACGTACGCGTAGGGCTCGGGCAGGTAGTCGTCACCGGGTGAGACGCCGTAGTTGGCCGCACCGATCCTGATCCCGACGTCGAAGTGCTCGGGCCACAGGATCGGCGTCTGCTGCGGGTCGAGCGCCCGGAGCGCGGCGTCGCCGCGGGTAAAGGCCTCGGCGAGCAGGCGGGCGGCCGCCGGGTCTACCTCGAGCCGCTCGTCCGGTGAGATCCCGGGTCCACCGGAGTACACGTCATCGAGCGGGCTGGCCTCGACGCCGGCCGCGGCGGCCAGCTCGGCGTAGCTACCGGTGAGCGGGAGCGAGCCACCCGGCGTGACCAGCTGGTCGGCGTCGACGCGCAGTACCGGCGAGGCGACCGTTGCGAAGCCTCCGGGTACGACGCGGAGCTTGATCCCGCCGCCCTGGCGGTACTGCGGTCCGGCGAGGACCAGCTCGGCGACGCCGTGCAGGGAGCGCCGGCTCGTGGTGAGTGAACGTTCGTCCATGCGGTCAAGCTTCCCCCATCCGGCGGGATTGCCGGATTACGGTCGGCGAACGTCCGGGCCAGGACGGGCCGGATGCTGCAACTCTTGGATCCTGCTTGTGCGGACGGAGAGGGGACAAGGGGTATGGCGCCGAACTGGCATCGGGTCGACGAGGTCGACGTACCGGCGGACGGGCGGGTCCGTAGCGTCGTGGTGGACGGCCGGAGCATCGCACTGAGTCGCTGTGGGGCGCGGCTGGGTGCGCTCGAGAACCATTGCCCGCACCAGGGCGGTCCGCTGGGTGAGGGCTCGATCGAGAAGGGCTTGCTGCGCTGCCCGTGGCACGGGTACGACTACGACCCGATCACCGGGCTGCCGCCGGAGGGGTTCTCCGACGGCGTGCCGTCGTACCCGGTCGACGAACGGCCGGACGGCGTGTACGTGCAGCTGCCCGAGATGCCCGCGCCGGTACGGACGGTCGCCGACCTGATGGTCGAGACGCTGGTTGCCCACGGCATCAGTCATGTGTTCGGCATGGTTGGTCACTCCAACCTTGGCTTCGCCGAGGCGATGCGGCGCGCGGAGGAGCGCGGCGAGCTGACGTACGTCGGGATCCGGCACGAGGGCGCGGCCGCTTTCGCCGCGAGCGCCTACGGCAAGCTGACCGGGCGCCCGGCGGCCTGTTTCGCGATCGCCGGCCCGGGATCGACCAACCTGCTCACCGGCCTGTACGACGCCCGGCTGGACGGCTCGCCGGTCCTCGCGATCTCCGGGCAGGTGCCCTCAAAGGTCCTCGGCCGCGGCGCGTTCCAGGACCTCGATCTGACCGCGGTCTTCAAGGATGTCGCGGTCTCGACCACCACTGTCACCGCGGGCAGCGACCACGCCGAGCTCGCGGCCCTGGCGGTCAAGCACGCGGTCGACGGCCGCGGTGTCGCCCACCTCGTGCTGCCCGACGAGGTGCAGACGATTCCCTCGGCGGCCAAGGCGAAGAACCCGACCGGTCGGTTGTCGCGGCGGTGCATCCGGCCGGACGACGACACCGTGTCCCGGGCCGCGGCCATGATCCGTGACGCCCGCAGGCCGGTGCTGATCGTCGGGCACGGTGCCCGCGGCGCAGAACCACAGGTCCTCGAGCTCGCCGAGCGGCTGAACGCTCCGGTGCTCACGACCTTCAAGGCCAAGGGCCTGGTCCCGGACACGCATCCACTGGGCGCAGGGGTGCTCGGTCGCAGCGGTACGCCGGTGGCGAGCTGGCTGATGAACGAGGCGGACCTCCTGGTCGTGGTCGGCGCCTCGTTCGCGAACCACACCGGCATCGCCAACTACAAGCCGATCGTGCAGATCGACGACGACCATCGGGCGATCGGGCGCTTCGACCCGGTGGCGGTGGACGTCCTCGGCGACGCAGCGTTGACGCTGACCGCGGTGACCGCGCTGCTGGCGGCGACCAAGGCCGAGGACCAGCGGCCGGACGTTGCCGAGCGGTGGGCCATCTGGCGCGCCGAGAAGGCCCGCCGGGTCGCCGATGACCGCGGTCGAGGCGTCTCCGCAGCCGCGGTCTTTGCCGCGCTGTCCGAACATCTGCCGGCCGACGCCGTCGTGGCCGTTGACGTCGGCAACCATGCCTACTCGCTCGGCCGGTACCTGGAGTCGAAGGGGCAGCCGGTGCTGATGTCCGGCTACCTCGGGTCCATCGGCTTCGGCTACCCGGCCGCACTCGGGGCCTGGGCCGCCGCGCCCGGCCGGCCGATCGTCGCGGTCACCGGCGACGGCGGGTTCGGCCAGTACTCGGCTGAGCTCACCACCGCGGTGAAGTACGGCATCCCGATCAAGCACGTGCTGCTGGACAACCACTCACTCGGCAAGATCAGCAAGGAGCAGCTGGCCGCCGACTACCCGGTCTGGCACACGTCGCTCCACAACCCCGACTGGGCGGCGTACGCCGAGCTGTGCGGCGCGACCGGCCTCCGGGTGACCGACCGCTCCGCCCTCGACGCCGCCATGACCGAACTGTTCGCCGCTACCGGCCCGGCCCTGCTCTGCATCGAGCAGGACCCAGAACTGCTCTGAGGAGACACACCATGCCCGAGTACGACGACCTTCGCGCGCTGTTCCTGAACTGCACGCTGAAACGGTCACCAGAGGTCAGCAACACCGAGGGCCTGATCGAAGTGAGCCGCAACATCATGGCCAAGCAGGGCGTCCAGGTCGACGTGGTCCGCGCGATCGACCACGACATCGCGACCGGTGTCTGGCCGGACATGACCGAGCACGGCTGGGCCACCGACGCCTGGCCGGCCATCCAGGAGCAGGTGATGGCCGCCGACATCCTGGTGATCGCCGGGCCGATCTGGCTGGGCGACAACAGCTCGGTCACCAAACGGGTGATCGAACGCCTCTACGGCAACTCCTCGATCCTCAACGAGCACGGGCAGTACGCGTACTACGGCCGCGTCGGCGGCTGCCTGATCACCGGCAACGAGGACGGCGTGAAGCACTGCGCGATGAACGTCCTCTACTCGCTGCAGCACCTCGGGTACACGGTCCCGCCGCAGGCCGACGCCGGCTGGATCGGCGCGGCCGGCCCGGGTCCGTCGTACCTGGACCAGGGATCGGGCGGTCCGGAGAACGACTTCACCAACCGGAACACGACCTTCATGACCTGGAACCTGCTGCACCTCGCCCGGATGCTCAAGGACGCCGGCGGTGTCCCGGCGCACGGCAACCAACGCTCCGAGTGGGACGCGGGCTGCCGCTTCGACTTCGAGAACCCCGAATACCGCTGAGGATCGGGAGGGGGAGATGCCGGACGTTGGGTTCACCAACCTGTTCGCGGTTGCCCTGATCGCGTTGCTGGCCCCGCTGCTGCTGGGGCTGGCTCCGCGGCTCCGGGTGCCCGCGGTGGTGCTGGAGATCGTGGCCGGCATCGTGGTTGGGCCGCACGGCCTCGGCCTGGTGGACGTGGACCTGGCGGTGCAGATCGTCGCGCTGCTGGGCCTGGCGTTCCTGCTCTTCCTGGCCGGGCTGGAGATCGACGTTCACCAGCTCCGCGGCCAGGTGCTGCGGCTCGCCGTCCTGGGCTACCTGGTGACTCTGGTGCTGGGCGGAGCGGCCGGGGCAGCGTTCTCGGCCGTCGGCTGGGTGCACAGCGCGCTGCTGGTCGCCGTCACGCTCTCCGCTACTTCACTGGGACTGGTCGTTCCGGTGCTCAAGGACGCGGGCCAAGTGGACGGGTCGGTAGGCCAGTTCACCATCGCGGCAGCGTCGGTAGCCGACTTCGCGGCGGTCCTGCTGCTCTCCCTGGTCTTCTCGACCGAGGGCGGTAGCGCGGGCGAGCGACTGATCATGGTCGGTCTCTTCGCGGTATTGGTCGTGGTGACCGGGGTCGTCGTGGCCACGGCCGGACGATCGCGCCGGATCGGCCTGGTGCTGCTGCGGCTCCAGGACACCACCGCCGAGATCCGGGTGCGCGCCGCGGTGCTGCTGCTCGTCGCTTTCGTGGCGTTGGCCGCGCAGTTCGGCCTGGAGACCATCCTCGGCGCCTTCCTGGCCGGGGCGGTCGTCGGACTGGTCGACCGCAGCGACGACTCGCATCCGCGCTTCCGGATCAAGCTGGAGGCGCTCGGCTACGGCTTCCTGATCCCGGTGTTCTTCGTCACGAGTGGCCTGCGGCTGGACCTGGGTGGATTGTTCGCCGACACCGCCGCTTTGCTGCGGGTACCGCTGTTCCTGGTCGCATTGCTGGTCGTTCGCGGCGTACCGGCGTACCTCTCAGTGCGCACGCTCGGCGTACGGTCGTCGACGGCGGCCGGACTGCTGCAGGCCACGTCGCTGCCGTTCATCGTGACCGCGACCCAGATCGGCGTGGCCACCGGCCTGATGAGCCCGGTGACCGCCGCCGCGCTGGTCTGCGCCGGGCTGCTGTCCGTCCTGCTGTTTCCGGCTGCCGCGCTCGCCTTGCTCAGGCGGCCGGACGACGCGGCCCGATCCGCCCCAGAAGCACCGCGGCCAGCATCGAAATGACGATCGAGGTGTACGTCGCACCGAGCCAGCCGGGCACCGGTTGGTGGTCGAAGAGGGCCTGCTGGATCTTCGTCCAGAACGGGGACCAGCCGGCGACGGTACCGGGGTTCACCAGCTGGTAGGCGATGAAGCCGATCAGCCACGCAAGCGTCGGCTGCCAGCGGAACTTCGCCGTACCGGACACGTCCCACTGCATCTTGCTGACCACGAAGAAGTCCGCGATCGCGACCGCGAACAACGGGACGAAGACCGAGCCGATCAGGTACAGGAACTGCGTGTAGTTGCCGAGGTCGACCAGCAGTGCGATGCCGGTGGCGATGATGCCGATGGCCACCGAGATCCAGCGCCGGTCGACGTGACCGATCAGGTTGTGGGCCGCCATCGTGGTCGAGTAGACGTTGGCGTACGCCTCGTCGACCTCGTCCACCAGCAGTACGAGCAGCGCGATCGCGCCGGCCGGCAGGGTGACCAGTGCGGTGATCACGTCCTCGCTGTTGGTCTGCAACGTCGCGACGGCGACCACACCGAGGGCGTAGTACCCGATGGCGGCCAGGCCGTAGCCGAGCGCGGAGCCGGCGAAGGCTGCCTTGTTGGTGCGCGAGTGGCGGGTGTAGTCGGCGGCCAGCGGTGCGAACGAGACCACCCCGGCGGCGGCCAGGTCCACCGCGGGCCAGAAGCCGAACACGCTGTCCTGCGGGAGGTCGTGCACGGGTTTGCCGAGCACCTGGACGAACAGGTAGACGGAGGCGGCCAGCACGAGCCAGACCATGAACTTCCGCAGTACCTTCACGCTGCCGAGCGGCCGGACCGCCATCGTGGTGGCGATGAGCCCGGCCAGCACCACGAACAGCCAGCGCCAGCGCTCGCTCGTCACGGCGACCGCGGCCTGCGAGATCACGATGATCTCCATCGTCGCCCAGCCGACGTTCTGCGCGATGTTGAGCACGGTCGGCACCGTCGAGCCGCCGCGACCGAACATGCCGCGGAGACTCGCCATCGCCGGTGCGCCGGTGTGGGAGCCGAAGACGGCCGCGCCGCCGAGCACCAGCGCACCGATGCCGCAGCCGACGACGACCGCGAGCAGGCCCTGCCAGAGCGAGCCGGTGTACGCCGCGACGAGCGCGCCGGTCACCGGTCCGAACAGCGAGATGCCGAAGTTGCCCCAGAGCGTGAACTGGTCGAGGAAGCCAAGGGTCCGCGGGGCGTCCGTGGTCAGGACGAGCGGCGCCTCGGTGCTGCCGGCAGGACGAACAGCGGTATCGGTCATCAGTGACCCCAATCCCTACGCCGGCATTACCCGGTCAGGTTCAGGCGGTCGGCGACCCAGCTGTCGCCCTCTCAGCCCGCGCATCCTCGGTGCGAGCTCCCGCAAAGGTTGTGCAGTCAATATAACTGCTGTCGCCCGCTAGGGGAGACTGGCTGCTCGTTCTATGAGCGCCGCGACCTCGGGGCCGTTGGTGGCGATCGGTACGTGCGAACCCGTCTCGAGCGTGCGGGCCTCGCCGTGGCTGAGCGTGGCCAGGCGCTCGACCCACTCCGCGGTCGACATCAGGTCATGCTTGCCGCGGATGATGACAACCGGCTGCCGCACCCGGGAGATGACCTCGGCGAGGTCGTGCTGCCGCGAAGCCTCACCCGCTCGGGCCATCGCGGGGAGGCCGGTGCGGGCGTACTGCGGGGTGACGCTGCGGATCAGCTTCGGTACGTCCGGGATCGCGGAGCCGACCAGGCGGACGGCGCGATCCACCCAGCTCGACATGGTGGCGTCACCGGCCGGTGCGACCAGGACGAGCGCGTGGACGAGCTCGGGATACCGGACGGCGGTCTCGACGATGATCTGGCAGCTGGCCGAGTGGCCGACCAGGACGGACTTCTCCCGGACCTTGTCGGCCAGCGCGACGGCGAGCGCCTTCGGGTGCAGGTCCTCGCGCGAACCGGCCGGTTCGCCGTACCCGGGGAGGGTGACCACGTGGTACGGCGTGATCAGGTGCTCGACCGTCCTGGCGTACGACTCGGGGCCGAGGCCCAGACCCGGCACCAGGATTACGGGTGCGCTCACTCCCAGGGCGCTTTGGTCGGCGGCCCCTGGACGACCGGGTTCGGTACGTCGGGCTTGAGCTCGCGGTACCCGAGGAAGAGGCCGGCGGCGAGGATCAGCAGCCCGATCCCACCCCAGCCGTACGCCGTCGGCAACCGGTGGATCGAGCCGTCGATCCCGCCGAGGCCGGTGGAGAGCACCATGATGATCCAGACCAGGATCGGGATCACCGACACGGCGACGAGCAGGATCCCGCCGAGTTCAACGGGGTCGGGTTGGCGGCCCGCCTTGCGCCGGGCGAGGATGTCGCGTCCCCACATCACCAGCGCGGCCGCGCCTACTACCACGAGCAGCAGCTGTCCGATGGTGTCGATCACGTCGGTCCGCAGCGGATGGTTGAGCGGCGAGCCGGGCGCTTGAGAGATCTCCCTCAGCGAGACTCGCTGGACGGTTGCTACCAGCAGGCCGTAGAAGCCGGCAACCACTGCGGCCAGCACTACTACCCTCGCGGCTCTAGGGTCGCGGGGAGCTGTCTGCTCGCGTCCGTAGGTCGGCAGCTCATGCTGCTGCGGGTGGGCCGGGGCGCCGTAGGGCGTCCCTTGGCGATAGACCGGGGGCTGGACGTAGGCCTGGCCCGGGCCCATCGGGCCTGGCCCTAACTGGCTTGGACCGAGCGCGTGCCCTGGTCCTACTGGCTGGCCTGGTTGCATCGGCTGACCATGTTGTATCGGCTGGCCTGCGGGCGGCGGGCTTGCGGGTGCCTGGGCCGGCGCTGGTGGCTGGCCTGAGACTGTCCAGCCCTGGCTGGAACACTGCCCGGGAGGGGTGCCGTAGGGCTGGGGCGGGGCGTACGGGAACTGCTCGTCGGGCGGATGCGGCCCCGAGTACGTACCACCGCCGTACGGTGCCGGCGGAGCGTAGTGATGGTCCTCAGTGGGCTCTGCTGCCCGTTCGGGCTCGTCGCGGCCGTACGTCGGGAAGTCCTGTGATGACATCGCGTCCTCCTCCCGTCGTACCCCAGTTTCTCAGGTCGCCTTGATCGTCGGCCAGGCATTCGGCAGGCAGCCGGCCAGCCCCTTCGTCTGCTGCATCATCACCGGTGCCGGGGTCTTCACCCGCGTACACGTCGAGTGCCCATGCCCAAGCGCGTGCCCGACCTCGTGGTTGACGAGGTAGCTGCGGTAGAGCTCGACCTGCCCGTGGTACGCCGGAATCGCGTACATCCACCGCTTGGCGTTCAGCACGACCCGGTTCTCGACCCGGCACGACACCTCACCACCAGTGTCGAGCGGCAGACACAGCTTGTCCGTCAACGTCGGCGTCGCCAAAATAATCCGGAGCTGCGCGTCGGCCCGATCCGTCCGCTCGAACCTGACCGGATGCACCGCCTGCCACCCACGCGGATCCGTCAACGTCTTGTGAATAGCCGCCGCCACCGCGGCCCCGTTCACCGACAACCCCTGCTCGATCTCCACCCGATAAGTCAGCTTCCCCCGCACCCCCGTGGCTTTGTTGCTCCCCGCCACCACAGCCAACTTCCCCGAAGAAACACTGAAATTAGGCCTAGCCGCCTTCGGCCCCCGAGCCAAGGTAGGAGCCGGCCGCAACGGAGTAGTAAACCGCTGCGTAGGCGCAGCCACAGTCGCAGGCCCCGGCGTCACGACCGGCGTAGGTGTCCCGACCGGCGCGCTGGACACCCGCGCACTCGGCACACCAGCCCCCGCCTCAGCCGCCAAACTGACCCGACGCGCCACCTCAGGGTGAGCCACTACCCCAGTCCCCACCACAGCCAACGCAGTGACCGCAACCCACTGCCCTCGGTAGGACTTCCGCCGCCCGTGCCGAGACCTCACACGCCGCCGCCTACCCATACCAAGACCCTATCGACTCCACCGACCCCACGAAAGGCCCCTCCCACCAACGATCCGTTGGCCACCACATACATCCACCACCGAAGCGCCGACTCCACCAGCACAGAGGCCAAGCAAGACCTTTACGGATTACCTGGCTCAGGGACCATCAACGCGAATGAGCTTCGCTTCTGCAGGACGGAGGTCTACGCTCCACACTTGTTCTGACCGGCCGCCGGAAGCGGTTCGGCAAGCGGAGCGGTGGCGATCAGGGAGCAATGTGGCGGCTGACGGGGGCGCATGGTCGGATGACGCTTTCATGCGCGCGCTGAGCAGCGCCGATCGTGGACCCGTGCACGAGTCAGCCCAGGTCATATTGAGGACAGCTCTGACCGGCGCGAAACCTGTTCTCGCAGCAACAACCAGCGGCCAAAACTATTGGATGAAGTGGCCTGGTAATCCCCACGGAAAGCTCTCGATGGTGCACGAAGTCGTCATCGGACGCCTGGGTACCCGCATTGGCGCGCCGGTGCGACCCGTCGCACTCATTGATGTCGATGCGGCTCTCGTCAGCGACCAGTACATCGATGGCTCGCGGCTACCGGCAGGTGTGTACGTCGGGTCTGAAGTACTGCGTGACGTTGAGGAACACACGAGGATCACTCGCGTCGGCCGAGACGGCAACGCGGCTCGGTTCGCCTTCTACCTCGCGCTCTGGGATCTCTGTCTCGGCAGTGACCTACAGCTCCTTTATCACCTCGCGGAGCACCACCAGGTCTGGTCGATCGACCATGGTCTGTGGTTCGACAGTCTCGAGGGCGACTGGACACCTGAGCACCTGGCGGGACGCGCCAACGAGCCATGGCCTTGGCCGCCGGACATCGACGTGCGGGCACTCGAGGCGCAGGCACTTCGGAGCGCGGCGGACGCGGTTGACGATCTGTCGTGTGCTGATCTGGCCGAGGTGATGAGGCACGTGCCGCTACAGTGGGGAGTTGCAGACGACGCCCTCCGCACGCTGGCCAAGTTCGTCCACGGACGTCGAGGTCTGGTAGCGCAGAGGTTGCGGGAAGCGGTTGGAGATCGCCCGTGAAAGGGGGCCACGTGCGCTACGACTACTGGGTCATCCGTTACGTGCCAGACCCGATTCGCGGTGAGTTCGTCAACATTGCCGTTATTGCCGGACGAGGCGAGGACTGGCGGTTCCGTCGGGTCGGGAATCTCGGGAGGGCGTCACGCCTCGGCGGGTCTGCAGTCATGACAGATTCGTTCATGAAGCGGATCGAAGACGCGATCAACCTCCGCCTCGATGCCGTCCAATCGTTGCTGCCGTCGGATCCGTCGCTGTTGGGCAAGGGCGACATCGAAGATCTCCGGGTTCGGATGAACAACATCGTTCAGCTGTCAGAGGCGCGGCCAGTGTTGGCGAGCTCAGCTGAAGAGGCGGCAAACCTGGCCTTCGAACTCATGATCGTGGACACGGACTCGGCAGTGAACCACCGCTCCAGAACCAAGGTGGTGAACACGCTGCGCAGTGCTTTCGAGCTGCGCCCGGACCTTGCACACCATGTGGCCAAGGCACAGCGTGCATACGTCGGCTCGCAAGGCACCAGCATCGACTTCGCAGTCAAGAACCAGCGCGTGTACCAGATGTCACAGGTATGGGCGTTCGACGTGAAGGACACCCTGCGACTCCAGACGAACATCCAAGCCTGGAACTACTTGCTCGGTCTGCTCCGGACCGACGGCGGTCGCCTCGCGGCAAAGGATGACCGGTCGGGCGTAGAGATTCCTTCCTCCGTCTCCATCAACGCCGTATTCACTCCTCCGGATACCACCGCTGGAGAGGAACAGTTCGAGATCGCGAGGGATGGATGGACACGCCTCGGCGTCGAGATCGTCCCGTCGTCACGGTCGGAGTCCATCGTTGACGAAGCCGAACGATTGATTCACGCGAGCTAGGACCACTTACCGGGAGTACGGCGCGGAGTCCGCCGGCCCGGTGCACTCACCGCGAGCGTCAGCGAGCAACTCCGCGGCGGCAGCCGCGAACAAGCGAGCACCAGCTCGCACCCCAGCGAGCGCAGCGAGCGAGCTCCCGGCGCCAGCCGGATGCACCGGGGCACTCGCCCCCGAACTAACAGGGTGGGTGGGGCGGCGCGTAGTGCGGCGACGAAGGAGCCGTGCGTAGCACCGCGATGGGACTACCAGCAGCAGCCGTAACAGCAGTACGACGAGTAGGCGCCGGGCCGGGGTGGTCGCCCGCGAGCGGTAGCGAGCAACCCGCGGCGGCAGCCGCGAACAAGCCAGCAGAAGCTGGCAGCAGGCCGGCGCTAGCCCGGCAGTAGGCCGGCGCTAAGCCGGAGGGTGGGTGGGAGCGCGCGTAGTGGCCGCGTAGGAGGAGCGGAGCGACGACGGAGTGGCTGCGTAGCGTGCGTGGGTCGGCTTGTCAGGCGGTTCTTGTGCGGAGGAATTTGCCGAAGTGGGGGACCGTGAAGGCGACGGTGCCGCGTTCGGCGGAGAAGACTAGGCCTTTTTTGATGAGGCCGTCCCGGGCCGGTGAGAGGGACTGGGGTTTGCGGTTGAGGGTGTTGGCTACCTCGGCCGTTGGCACGGCCCCGTCGTCGACGCCGATGCCTAGCTCGGCCATAGCCCGCATGTATTCGCGTTCGGCAGGCGTCGCCCGCTCGTACCGCGAGCCGAAGAAGCCGACCGTGAGTTCCGCGGAGGCTTCAGGGCCTGCGACAGCCACATCCTTGATGGTGATCGGGGAGGTCGGCGCGTGGTCCCACGTCGAGTGTGCGAAGGCTTGAACGAAGTACGGGTAGCCGTCGGTCTGGGCGTACAGCTCGTCCAGCGCCTCCTCGTCGTACGAGACGCCCTCGCTTTCGGCCGGGATCATCAGCGCGCGGTCGCAGGCCTCGCGGGCCAGGCGGTCGACGCGGACGTAGCGGAACAGTCGCTCGGAGTACGACTTCGACGCCGACAACACGGCCGGCAGATGAGGCAACCCAGCGCCTACGACGACCAATGGCGCCGACTGCTGCGAGATCTCATGGCACGCCGCACACAAAGCCGACAGATCGTCCGGACTGATGTCCTGCATCTCGTCGATGAACAGCCCCACCCCGACCGACAGGTCCCCGGCCAGATCGGCAGCGTCGGCGAAGAGCTCGATCAGGTCCATCTCGAGGTCACCGGAGTCGGCACGACCCTTGGCAGCGGCCACGTCGACCGGCGGATGCCACCGGATCCCCTTCCGGTCCGAGGCCGCCGTACGCAGAGCAAAAGCCTTCAGTACGGCGCTGAACTGATCGACCCGCTCATCGTCGCGATGCCGATGCCCCAGCTCGCGCATCGCCGTGTGCAGCGCCTGCGCGATCGGCAGCCGGATGCTCTGGTCCGGCCGGGCCTCGATCTTCCCCGTACCCCAGGCTCGCTTGATCGCCTGCGACCGCAGCGTGTTCAGCAGCACGGTCTTACCCACCCCGCGGAGCCCACTGAGCACGAGACTGCGCTCCGGCCTGCCTGCTGCGACTCGCTCGAGTACTACCTCGAACTGTCGTACCTCGGTGTCGCGTCCGGCCAGCTCAGGCGGCCGCTGACCGGCGCCGGGCGCGTAGGGATTCCGGATCGGATCCATGCTGTCACTGTATGAGCCCGTCTAGCGTTTTCCGTAGATTGACCATCAACGGCCAGAGCGTGTCGCGACAGGTCTCTACAACTCTCTAGCGAAAACACTAGAAACCGATAGACACCCCCAGCGACCCCGGGAGCACTATCGTTCCCGCATGGTGGAGTGGGCGCCGCAGGCGGGGGCGTTGTACGAGCGGGTGCACCAGCAGTACGTCGGCGGTGCGCGCAAGCTCGAGTCGCTGATCAACGAGCTGATCGGTGAAGAGGAAGGCATCAACTACCTCAGCGCGACCGCGCGGGCCAAGGACCCGGAGTCGTTCCTGACGAAGGCGGCCAAGCCGCACCCGGACGACCCGTCGAGACCGAAGTACGACGACCCGCTGAACCAGATCACCGACCTGGTGGCGGCGCGCGTCATCACGTTCCTGGTCGAGGCCGTGGACCGGGTGTGCGAGGTGATCGAGGCCGAGTTCGACATCGTCGAGCACACCGACATGGGCGCGCATACCAGAGCCCAGGGGGTGTTCGGCTACGCCAGCAAGCACTACCTGGTCCGGCTGAACGCACACCGCCGCGAGCTACCGGAGTACGCCGTCCTGAAGAACCTGGTGATGGAGATCCAGGTCCGTACGGCGGTCCAGCACGCGTGGGCCGAGTTCGAGCACGACATCCGGTACAAGCTGGACATCCCGCCGGATCGGAAGCCGGAGTTCGACCGGCGGTTCCTGCTGGCGGCCGCGCTGATGGAGCTTGCCGACAACGAGTTCACCGAGATCGACCGCCTGTACCGCGAGCTCGCCGCGGCGTCGCCGGACAAGACACCGCGCGACCTGACGACCGCCACGTTGACCAACTACCTGACCCGCCGCTACCCGGACGCCCCGCACGCCAAGACGACCCACTACGCCTGGATCCTGGGCATCCTGGCCCGGCTGGGCGTCACCACCGAGGAGCAGCTCACCGAGCTCCTCACCGGCATCGACAGCGAAGCAGTGCAGGCGGCCATGACCCACCGAGCCCCGGCCGGCACGGTACGCCGCCTCGACGACGACCTGCTCGCAGCAAAGGGACAGGCCTACCTGGACCTCTTCCCCACCGAAGAGCGCCGCCAGAAGATCCTCAAGGGCCGCTACAAGGCCCTGACCCGAGCCAGCCTCATCCAGCAGCCGTGACCCTCATCCAGCAGCCGTGAGTGACCACGCCGGCCCCGACAGGGGATGGAGCCGGCGTGGCGATCAGCGAACGCCCAGGAGGTCCTGGACGGTCTGGTCCACGGTGTTGCCGTTCCGGTCCTTCGCTTCGACCCGCAGCGAGACGGTCTTCGCACCACGAGGCGGCACGAGCAAGGCCTGGTAGGCGCTGAGGAGGTTCACCCCGGCCACGGGCTTCCAGGACGTCCCACCGTCGTAGCTGGCCGACACCGTGACCGAGGTGAACGCAGCGGAGCGCTGGTTCGTTGCCGTGCGCTCGTAGTACGGCCTGATCTGCAGCGGGACCAGGCCATGCACCTTGTTGTTTCCGTCCGTCGGGGCGGAGTACCGCAGGTAGAGCAGCTGCTGCGGCGCGCACGGCCCCGCCTCGGCCGGCTTGTACCAGGCCTGGTAGCAGGTCGTGTTGCCGACCTTCGGCGTACCGACATGCTCCGAGCCGAAGGTCCATTCCGTGTGCTGCTTGGCGCTGTACTTGTAGAGGTCGTAGGCCTTCAGCGGTCCGGTGGCCAGATCCGAGTCGACCACCAGCTTGTACCGCGCCGGGTCCGGCGGGAGCGTGAAGGCCCGGAAGTTGGCGCCGTACTTCGTCCCCGCGATTTCCTGTCCGTCGCGGTACAGCTTGGTCTGCGCACCGGAGATCGGCAGCGACGACACCACGAGCGGGTCGGGGTTCGCGTACGACGGTACGACCACCAGCCGGTCACCGTCCCGGCAGGCGAAGCAGAAGCCCATGTGCGTCTGGTTGGTCGCCTCCGGCGGTACGTCGGACGGCCCGATCCCCCGCGGTGCCGCGAGCCACTGCTCGTCCGGCATGCGCCCGGCCCGCAGCGTCGTACGGCGCTCCTCCACCGAGGCCAGGTTGAAGTCGGTACCGGCGGACCGCAGCCACTGCGCACCTGGTGTGATCGGCCCGAACAGCTCCTCCCGCTGCTGCGGGTAGGTGTCCATGTAGTTCGGCCAGGTCAACAACCCCGGCTCCAGTGCCGGGTCCAGCCGCTGGCCAACGCCCTCCTTGCCACTGAAGACGTTCGGTTGCCACTCCAGGCTGTAGCTGGTCCGGATCCGGGCCAGCTCCCGGTCGTGCACCCGGTACGTCGCGGAGTCCGGGAACCGGCCTTTGGTCAGGTGAGCCAGGTGGTAGACGACCGGGGAGTTCGGTACGCCGGTCAGGGTGACCGTCACCGGTCCGGTGGCCAGCAGCTCCCGCAGCTTCGCCCCCTCGACGCTGTCCACACCAGCGACCGGTAGCACGGCCGCATCGACCAGCTGGGGGTAGAGCTCACACGAGCCCGACTCCTGCAGGACTCCGATCGCCCCGGCGGCCTTCAGCGCCTCCAGATCGTCGGTGTGCAGCGTGCACTCGTACCCGCCGTGTCCCCAGGTGAAGGACATCAGCACCAGTTTGCCGCGGACCTTGGCCAGCTCCTCCGGCTCCAACGACCACCCGACGTCGACCAGCGGCAGCCTCTTGCGCGTGCCCTGGAACCGGATGCCGCCGCCCGCGTAGTCGGAGTAGTTCGGGATCAGTGACAGTCCGCGCCCGTTGGCGGAGTCGACCGACAACGTCACCCTGGGGAGCCCACGGGTCGCGTCGAACTTCACGGAGAAGTCTCCGACCGTGACCGGCTTGGTCGGCGCGAGGAAGAAGTCCCCGTCCGCGTACTGCGAGAAGCCCTGCGTGACCCCCAGGTAGTCCGTCCGGTCCGCGGTTGTGCGCCGGCTGATCACCCCGCCGCCCATCGACTGCGTCGGGGTGTCGGTGGCGACCCGGTAGGGGACCGCGTTGTGGTCGTCGAAGGACACCTGTGTGGATGCCTGCACGTTCAGCTCGGGTTCGGCGAACAGGACGTGCTCCAGCCGTTGGGTCGGTTGCAGCCGGTCGTGGCCGGCGAAGATCGCCCACCGCCCCGGTTCCAGGTCCAGCGTCACGGTGCCGCTCATCCGGTCCGGTGCGATCCGTGCGTACTTGTGCAGCTGCACCCCGGCCGTGTGGTCGTCCAGGTTGATCGCGTCGACCTCCGCCCCCGCGAACGTCGGCGCCGTGAACTGCAGGTCGATCTGCACCGGGAACGTCTGCCGCGCCTTGCGCAGCGCGATCGGCGTCCGTACCTGGATCCCGTCTGCCGTCGCCACGACCGCACCGGAGGCGAATCCGGTCTTCAGCACGCCGGCGTGCACGGTGACATCCACCGTGGCCGTCGAGTGCGCCGGTACGACGACCTGTGCGGGGACGGACACCGCCGCGCCGAGGTCTGTGCCGCTGGTGGCGCGCAGCCCGCTGGACAGGCTCAGGGTCACGTCTGTCGCACCGTCGTTGCGGTACCCGAGCTGCCGGACGACGTCGCCCTCTTCGGTGTCCAGGATGCGCCCGAAGTCGATCCCGCCGTTCGTGCTGACCACCTGCTGGGTCACGGCCCGGGCCACGTCGACCCGTCCGGCGCCCTGCTCGAAGGCGGAGTACTTGTCGTCCTTGCTGGTGCTCATCAGCGCAGCCTTCAGCTCCGCTGCCTTCCAGTCCGGGTGTTCCTGAGCGAGGATGGCGGCCGCTCCGGCGACATGTGGCGTGGCCATCGAGGTACCGGAGGCCGCGGTGTAGTTGTCGTCGACCGGGCTGCCCATCGACGTACCGGCGGCGCGGGCCGCGACGATGTCCGAGCCAGGGCCGGAGATGTCGGGCTTGGCGACCCGGTTCGGGTACAGCAGCGGGCCACGGCTCGAGTAGTAGGCGAGCTGGTCGGACTTGTCGACCGACGCCACGGTCAGCGCGGCCTGCGCGACACCGGGGCTGCCGACCGTCGACGCGCCGTACTGGCCGTTGTTACCGGCGGCGATCACGAACAGCGCGCCGGTGGACTCGGTGAGGTTGTCGACGGCCAGCGCGCCGGCGTCCTGGCTCTCGTCGCTCGGCGCCTCGCCGCCGAGGCTGAGGTTGATCACCCGGGCACCCTGCGCAGCGGCCCACTCCATGCCGGCGATGACGTCGGACTCCTCGCCGAGGCCGGTGTGGTCGAGCACCTTGCCCACCATCAGGTCGACCTTCGGTGCAACGCCCTTGTACTTGCCGCCGGAAGCGGCACCGGAGCCGGTGATGATCGACGCGACGTGGGTGCCGTGGCCGAAGCCGTCGGCGATGTCCGGGTCCCCGGTGAAGTTCTTCGACGCGGTGACCCGGCCCTGGAGGTCCGGGTGGTTCAGGTCGATGCCGGTGTCGAGTACTGCGACCTTGACGCCCTTCCCGTCGTACCCAGCGGCCCAGGCCTGCGGAGCACCGATCATCGGGACGCTCTTGTCCAGCGTGGCCTGCACTTTCCGGTCCAGCCAGACCCGGGCCACGCTGTGCCCGAAGGCCCGGACCGCGGTCTTGCCCACGGCCGGCGCAGTGCCCGCGGTGATCGACGCCCAGAACGCAGTTGCCTGCGACTTCGGTACGTCGGCCGCGGCAGCGTGCAGGCTGTTCAGCTGGACGGTCGGAGTGACTCCCGGTACTGCGTCCACCTGGCTGCGGACCTTGGCCGTCGGTACCGCGGACGTCACCTGAGTGATCAGCGGCAGCTGGCTGGTCGCGTTGTCGGCGTACCCGTTGGTGACCAGGTAGCTGACGTCGAACAGCGTCTCGTCGAGCACACCGGCGGCGAGGAACGGTACGGCGTCGTCAGGTACGGCGATGCGCCGGTCCTTCGTCTCGACCATCCGCATCAGCGGGCGGTACCCGTTCGGGCGGGTGACCGCCTCCATCGAGACCTGTGTGCTCCCGTCCGGCTCCGGCGCCAGCGTAACCTTGTCGCCGGTCACCAGGGTGACTGTGGTCCGTGTGGTCACCTGCGGCAGCGCCGGCGCGGCGGCTGGGCCGGACTGGGCGAGATGCGTGGTCCGGGTGGGCTCCGCAGCTGCGGTAGCGGTGGAGAGCAGACCGGCGAGCATGGCCGTTCCGAGCAGCACGGGCAGAGCTGGGCGGGACATGGGCGGCTCCTTGGGACCGATGGTGATAGGAGCGTCACCGAGCGAGACAAACGATGTAAAGGCATGTCCGCGGCCGGTCTAGGCCAATGACTGATATCGGTCATAGCCTGTGGCGATGCTGAAGAGCCTGGGGATCGACGCGGTGCAGGAGCAGGTGTACGAACGCGTGCTGGCGCACCCTGGCAGGACAGCCGACGAACTGACCGCCGGCCAGCCAGAGCTCCACGCTGCTCTGGACACCCTGGAGAAAGCGCAGATGGTACGCACCGCCGACGGGCGCTACACCGCCGTGCCGCCTGAGCTCGCGCTACAGCACCTGCTCGACGACCGGCGGCACGAGCTGGAGCGGACCGCCGCGCGGGTCCGTGAGCTGGAACGGTTGCACCGGGCAACACCGGGTCCACACCACGAGCTTCCGGTGCAGGCCGTCCCGGGTGACGAAGCGCCGGCGTACCTGACCGCGATCCACAACGCGACGCGGACCCAGGTGCGCGCGTTCGAGACCCCGCCGTACGGGAAGCGGATCCTGCCGGTCGACGCGGAGCCGGTCGCGGACGCCATCCGCAGCGGGGTCCGGCACCGAATCGTGTACAGCCGGGAGGCGGTGGACTGGCAAGGGCTCGACACCCTGCGGGTGACGCTGTCGGTCGGCGAGGAGGCTCGGGTCGTGGGTGCCGTGCCGATCCGGCTCGCGATCTACGACGACACAGTGGCGACATTGCCGGCCCGGAGCGGGCGGCCGGTCACCGAAGGAATCCTGGTGGTGCGTCCGGGTGCACTGCTCGACGGGTTGATCGCGCTGTTCGAGCAGGTCTGGGCCACCGCTCTGCCGCTGACGCCCGACGCCGACGACGAACTGGACCCCGAGGACGACCAGACGCTGATCGCCCTGCTCGCGGCTGGGATGGGTGATCAGGCGATCGCCCGTCAGCTCGGCATCAGCCTGCGGACGGTAGGCCGGCGGGTGCAGCGCGTGCAAACCGGACTGAACGCGGCGACCCGGTTCCAGGCCGGGTTCGCGCTCGGCCTCAGCCGGCCCACGGCACCGGAGTCCTGAGCGGCCGGGAAACGCTTCCGCCCGGATCCGTAAACGGTTTGACGGACTGTCGGAGGTGGCGCCTAGGCTTGATGCATTCGCCTGGTCAGGTGCCTTCTTTTCCACCCTTCTATGCCTCTTTGTGAGACGTCATGTCCCTGCGCCTCATCCCATTCGCCGACCCGGGTGTGCCGGACACCCGATCCGGCCTCCGACTCATTCTCTGGCTGGAGCACCAGCAGCTGCGGGGCCAAGCACTCGCGGTCTTCTGGGGCCTCATCTACTTCGGCGGCATCGCCGCCGCCCCGGTCGCGGTCGGTCTCGCCGTCCAGGCCGCCATCGACCTGTCCTGGTCCAAGCTGGTGTTCTCCGGCCTGCTGCTGCTCGCGTTCGGTGCGGCCAAGGCCGGCGCCGACTCGTTCTTCCACCAGGCCGTGGTCACCAACTGGATCAGCACTGCGTCGCGCCTGCAGCAGCTGCTGTTCCGCAAGGCCTCGGAGCTGGGCTCGCTGCTGACCCGCCAGATCGCCGCCGGCGAGGTGGTGACCGTCAGCAGCAGTGACGTGGAGAAGATCGGCTGGTTCGTCGAGGTGCTCGGCCGGTTCGCGGCCGCCCTGCTGACCTGCTTCGCCGTCGTCATCGGCCTACTGTTCTACGAGCCCCAGCTCGGTCTGGTGGTCGCCATCGCCGTGCCGGTGCTGGCGTTCTCGATCGTGCCGCTGATGGGTCCGGCCGAGCGCCGGGCCGACGTCCAGCGCGCCAAGGGCGGCCGGGCCACCGAGCTGGCGGCCGACACCGTCGCCGGTCTGCGCGTGCTGCGTGGCATCGGTGGCGAGCAGCTGTTCCTGGACCGGTACCGCGCGGCCTCGCAGGACTACCGCTCCAGCGCGGTCCGTAGCGCCCGCATGTGGTCGCTGATCGCCGCGCTGCAGGTGCTGCTGTTCGGCCTGTTCCTGGTGCTGATCGTCTGGATGGGCGTGCGGATGGTCACGTCCGGCCGGATCACGGTCGGCGAGCTGGTCACGACGTACGGCTTCGTGACGTTCCTGCTGGTGCCGCTGCAAACGTTCGAGGAGACGGCGAGCGCGTTCATCTTCTCGAAGGTGTCGGCGCGCCGAGCGGCCCGTGTGCTGGCGCTGCGGCGTACCGACGGGACCAAGGGCACTGGTGAGGCGCAGCTGCCCGAGGGTGACCTGCTGGACCCGGTGTCCGGTCTGCATGTCGCGGCCGGGAGCTTCACCGCGGTTGTCACGGGCGACCCGGATGCCGGTGGCCTGCTGGCGGACCGGTTGGGCGGTCACAGCCCGACCAGCACGGACGACGTGGCTTCGGTGTTGCTCGACGGCGTCGCGCTGGACGACCTCCCGCTGGACTCGGCGCGGACCGTCGTGCTGGTGCAGGACAAGGACCCAGTGCTGCTGTCGGGCACAGTCCGCGACCTGTTCGACGTACCGGCTAGTGGTGCGGTCTCTCCGGAGACGGCCCTGGACGCGGCGCAGTGCGCGGACATCCTGGACGTGCTGCGGCAGACGCTGCCGGCCGGCCAGACCGACGCGATGCAGGCGATGCTGACCGAGCGCGGCCGTTCCCTGTCCGGTGGACAGCGGCAGCGCGTCGCCCTGGCCCGCTCGCTGTACGTCGACCCGCAGGTGCTGGTGCTGGACGAGCCGACCAGCGCAGTCGACGCACACACCGAGGCTCGGATCGCCGACAGCCTGCGGTTGCTGCGGGCGGGGCGGACCACCGTGGTGTTCACGTCCAGCCCGCTGATGCTGGACCGCGCGGAGCAGGTGGTGTTCGTGCCGCAGGGCCGGG
The DNA here is from genome assembly GCF_040638345.1 of Kribbella sp. NPDC026611. NCBI lineage: Bacteria > Bacillati > Actinomycetota > Actinomycetes > Propionibacteriales > Kribbellaceae > Kribbella > Kribbella sp. NPDC026611. Next base: position 64,567 of record NZ_JBEZYC010000003.1, on the reverse strand, counting down.
TGGCCGCGATCGGCACCCACCACGAGCTGCTGCACAACAACCCGCAGTACCGCGCAGTCGTGACCCGCGAAGAAGAACCAACCTACGAGGAGTCCGCGTGAAGCGGCCAACGTACGACCCGGCAGCCCCGCAAGAGATAGTGCGGCTGCCGGTGGCGGGCAGTGCGACCGTGCGCGCCTACCTGAAGACATTGTTCCGCCGGCACCGCCGTGCGTTCCTCTGGCTGACAGCGGTGAACGCAGTGGCGGCGCTGAGCGGCATGGTCGGCCCGTGGCTGCTCGGCAATGTGGTCGAGAAGCTGTCGCAGGGCAAGAGCGACGTGAACCTGCCGTACGTCGTGCTCGGCTTCGTGATCGCGCTGGTCGTGCAGACCGTGTTCGTCCGCATCACCCGGCTGAAGGGTGCTGTGCTGGGCGAGGAGATGCTCGCGGATCTGCGCGAGGACTTCCTGGTTCGCGCGGTCGGCCTGCCGCCGGGCGTGCTCGAGCGGGCCGGGACGGGTGACCTGCTGTCCCGGATCACCACCGACATCGACCGGCTCTCGCACGCGATGCGCGACGCCGTACCGCAGCTGACCATCGCGATCGTGTGGGCCTCGCTGCTCATCGGCGCGCTCGTCGTCACCTCGCCGCCGCTGGCCGTGGCGGTCGTGATCGCCACACCGATCCTGATCGTCGGCGGCAGCTGGTACTTCCGCCGCGCGCCCTCGGCGTACCGGTCGGAGGGTGCCGGGTACGCCGCGGTCGCGTCCGCGCTGGCCGAGACCGTCGACGCCGGCCGGACCGTGGAGTCGCACCGGCTCGGCGCCCGCCGGATCCAGACCGGTGACACCCGGATCGGTCAGTGGGTCGCCTGGGAGCGGTACACGCTGTTCCTGCGGATGGTCCTGTTCCCGGTGATCAACATGACCCACACGGTCGCGCTGGCCGCGGTGCTGGTCATCGGTGGCGGGTTCGCGATCCAGGGCTGGATCACCGTCGGCGCGCTGACTACCGGCGCGCTGTACATCCAGATGCTGGTCGAGCCGGTCAACATGATGATCCGCTGGTACGACGAGCTCCAGGTCGCGCAGGTGTCGCTTGCGCGGCTGGTCGGCGTCCGCGAGGTCGAGGAAGCCGCCAACACGAGCGACGCCGAGCCGGAGGGTCGGACCGTTCTGGCCGACGACGTCCGCTTCGGGTACCTCGAGGGCCGCGACGTGCTGCACGGTGTCACGCTCACCGTGGAGCCAGGTGCCCGCGTGGCGCTCGTAGGCCCTTCTGGTGCAGGGAAATCGACCCTGGGCCGGTTGCTGGCAGGCATCTACTCGCCGCGCGTCGGCGACATCACCTTGGGTGGTGCGGCGCTCGACCGGATGTCGGCGGAGCAGGTCCGCAGTCACGTTGCCCTGGTCAACCAGGAGCACCACGTGTTCGTCGGCAGCGTCCGGGACAACCTGCGGTTGGCCCGGACGGACGCCACCGACGCGGACCTGTGGGCGGCGCTGCGGTCGGTGGATGCCGACGGCTGGGTCGCTGGGTTCGACGACGGGCTGGACACCGAGGTGGGGTCCGGTGGCGTGTCGCTGACGCCGGCGCAGGCCCAGCAGGTCGCCCTGGCCCGGTTGGTGCTCGCCGACCCGCACACGCTGGTCCTGGACGAGGCGACCTCGCTGATGGACCCGCGGGCGGCCAGGCACCTCGAGCGCTCGCTGGCCGGCGTGCTGGAGGGCAGGACCGTGGTCGCGATCGCGCACCGGCTGCACACCGCGCACGACGCGGACGTGATCGCGGTCGTCGAGGACGGCAAGATCGTCGAGCTCGGCGGCCACGACGACCTGGTCAGTGCCGAAGGCCCGTACGCCGCGCTCTGGCACAGCTGGCACGGAGAACGCTGAACGCCGAGGGTGGGTGAATCGAGGACCGGTTCACCCACCCTCGTGTGAGGATGGCGGGGTGCTGCTGACAACGCTGTTCTCGCTGCCCACCGCCATGGCCTTGGACGTCAACGACGAAGGCCGCATGCTGGTGCTGTACGACGGCACCGGCACCCGTCAGGTCAACGAGGTCGCACCGGACGGCACCTGGCGGGCGCTCACCGAGACCGGCGACACCTGCCGGAACGCGAAGTTCGTCCCCGGCACGACGCAGGTGATCCTCGAGCACGACAACGGCGGCAACGAACGCGGCCAGCTGTCGCTCCTCGACCTCGCCGTACCAGGTCTGCCCACGCCGTCCCCGCTCGTCCACGACGACGACTACATCCACAGCCTGCTCGACGCGAACGCCGAGCGGGTGCTCTACACCACCAACCGCCGCAACGGCGTCGACTTCGACCTGATCGCTCGCGACCTGTCGTCAGGCGACGAGACCGTCCTGTACGACGCCGGCGGCTGGATCTTCGGCGTCACCGCCTCGCCCGACGACCGGTGGGCCGTCCTCCGCAAGGCCACCGACACCCCGAACTCCATGCAGCTCCTGCTCGTCGAGACCGCAACGCATGCCGTCACCGAGCTCACGCCGTACGACGCCCACAACGAGAACGCGGAAATCTCCTGGCTGCCGGACTCGTCCGGCTTCCTGGTCAGCACCGACGCCGACCGCGACCGGATGGCCCTCCGGCGCTACGACCTCGCCGAGGCGAGCTGGCGGGACGTGCTGGTGGACGAGGCGCGCGACCTGGCCGGATGGGCGTCGCCGGACGGCGAGCACCTGCTGGTCGGTGCAGTCGACGACGGTGAGGTGTCGCTGATCCTGCACCGGTTGAAGGACGCCGGTGTGGTTGCACCACTCGCCCTGCCCGCGGGCGGTTGTGCAGCGATGAGCATGACGACGCCGTCACCGATCTGGTCCCCGGACGGCTCGTTCGCGGCGATCACCTACAACTCGCCGATCGTGCCGCCGACAGTGTACCGGTACGTCCCGGACAGCGGCGAGCTGACGGAGGTCCGGCACCCCGACGCGGGCGAGGTCCCCGCCGAGCTGAAGCATCCCGAGAGCCTGCGGGTGCCGTCGTTCGACGGCGAGCAGGTGCCGGTCTTCGTCTTCCGGCCGACCGGACCGGACCTCGGCACCACCGTGCTGCACATCCACGGTGGCCCGGAGGGTGCGGCGATGAAGATCTGGAGCCCGGTGGTCTCCTCACTGGCCGCCGACGGCCACACAGTCGTCGTACCGAACGTGCGTGGGTCGGTCGGCTACGGCAAGCGCTGGTACTCCCTGGACGACCGCGAGCAGCGGCTCGACTCGGTGAAGGACCTGGCGGCCATCCACGCGTGGCTGCCGACGATCGGCGCCGACCCGGGCCGCGCCGCGCTGTGGGGCGGCTCGTACGGCGGCTACATGGTGCTGGCCGGTCTCGCGTTCCAGCCGGACCTGTGGGCTGCCGGCGTGGACATCGTCGGCATGGCCTCGCTGGTGACGTTCCTGGAGAACACGTCCGCATACCGGCGGGCGATGCGGGAGCGTGAGTACGGCTACCTGGCCACGGACCGCGAGTTCCTCGAGTCGGCCAGTCCGCTCAGCCGGGTCGACGACCTGCGGGCGCCGCTGTTCGTGATCCACGGCGCCAACGACCCGCGGGTCCCGCTGTCGGAGGCAGAGCAGATCACGGACGCGTTGACCGAGCGCGGCGTGCCCTGCAAGCTCCTCGTCTACGCAGACGAGGGCCACGGCCTGGCCAAGCTGGCGAACAAGCTGGACGCCTACCCGCAGGCCCTCAGCTTCCTCCGAGACCATCTGGCGTGAGCGTCGCGGCGGTCGCGTCCAGCCGGACCGGCAACCCCAGCGGTACGGCGAGGTTCAACGCCTCGTGGCCGACCGCCGCACCCACCACCATCGGTACGCCGAGCGGCTCGAGCCGCTCCAGGACCACGTCAACCGGGTCCTGCGTACCGCTGAAGTCGCCAACCACCACACCGGTCACCTGGTCGAACCAGCCGGCCCGCAGCAACTGCGTCAACATCCGGTCGATCCGGTAGCCCGCCTCGTCGACGTCTTCCAGTACGACGACACCTGCCGGCGGCGCGTAGAACGGCGTACCGACGCTCGTGGCCAGCAACGCCACGTTGCCTCCACGCAGTAGCCCGTCAGCGACCCCACCAACGACAGTGCGCGCACCAACCGGTGCCAGTAGGTCAGTCACGCTCGACGGCTCGAACAGCAAGGCCCGCAGCCGCTCTCGTCCCACGTCAACAGACAGCTGCTCGACTGCAGCAGCGACGGGCGCGTGCAGCGTCACCAGTCCGCGAGCGTTCAGCGGCTCGTGCAGCGCTGTGATGTCGCTGAACCCGACAAACCACTTCGGTACGGCGGCCAGCTCGTCGAAGTCGAGGTACTCCAGCATGCGCTGCACGCCGTACCCACCGCGCGCGCAGAACACCGCCGCGATACTCGGGTCGAGCCAGGCGTTCCGCAGGTCCGCAGCACGCGCCTTGTCATCAGCAGCGAGGTACGGCAACCGCTCGTACCCCGCGAGCACCGCCGGCATCACCTGTACGTCGAGACCCCACGACGTCAGCAGCTCGACACCGAACTGCAGCCGCGCCGCGTCCACCCGCCCGGACGGCGCCACCACAGCGACCTGATCTCTACTCCGCAGTCGCTGCGGCAGCACCACGTCAGTCACGCCAGAGACGCTACCAATCGACCCGGACGGTCGTGCTCTTGGAGACACCGTTCACGGTCACGCCCAGCTGAGCGGTGCCCGGACGGAGGGCGGTGAGTTGACCGGTGGCCGGGTCGTACGACGCCACAGCCCAGAACGGCGCGGTCTTCGCCGTACCGATGTGCAGGAACGACGAGCCCCACCAGTCCGACGACACCGGGAACGCCACAGGCACCGGCCGGCCATCCTGGACCACGGTCGCCGACGCTGCCGCCGTCTGCCCGCGCCGCAACGACGCGGGTGCCGCCAGCTCGAGCGAGTCGACATGCGGCCGCAGCTCGACCCGGAACCAGGACTGCTTCGCAGCTGCCGCCGGAGTCGGGTCGATGCCGACCAGTGCCCAGCCGGTGAACCCACCGGCGTCCGGTGCCGCTGCCGGGCTCTTGCCCGAGTTGCCGGTCAGCGGCAGCAGCACGCCGTCGGTGCGGGTCGCGGCGAACGTCCCGGCGTGCGCTGCCATGTACGCGGCGCCCTTGCCGGTCGAGGCGCGGAAGTCGGCCAGCCACTTCGCGACCATCGCGGCTTCCTTGCGGTCGCCGAGCTGCGAGTTCTGCGTCGGCGACGGGTCGTCGATCGGGTGGTGCGCCATCACCACCACACTGCGGATCGACTTGTCCCGAGCCGCCGCGTCGAGTTTCCTGCGCAGATCGAGGATCTGGTCGAACCCACCGGCCCGGAACGAGCCGAGCGACGAGTCGCGCAGGATGAACCGGGTCCCATTGTGGTCGAAGGTGCTGGTCGCGTCGCCGAAGACCTTCTTCCACTCGGACAGGTCGCCCGGACCATAGGTCTCGTGGTTGCCCGGCACGTAGTGCAGCGGCACCTTACCGGCGACCTCTTCGTCGATGATCTGCTTGGCCAGGGCGATGTCCGGCCCGAACGCCCGGTCGACGAAGTCGCCGTTGATCACCAGGAAATCGGGGTTGTGCGAGAGCGCCTCGCGGATCGTCCGCCGGGCCTGCTTCACGTAGTCCGAGTTCGGGTCGTCGGAGGTGAACTGCGCGTCCGACAGCACCGCGAACCGCCAGCGACCGCTCGTCTCCACCGTCCCGTCGGTGACCACCATCGGGTCGATCACCTTGGCCGGCGGCTGCACCGTCACCGGCGGTGCGCTGCGCACGGTCAGGTCGTCGACAACGATCCGGCCCGAGTACTGCCGGGTCGGCGAGGTCTCGACCACGTAGAGCCGCCAGAACCGCAGCGGCATCGCCAGTCCGGGCGGGATGTTCGCCTCGACGTACTTCCAGCCGGTCCAGTCGACCGTCGCCGCCAGGTTGAGCGTCTGCGCCGTACCACCCGCGGCGTCGTAGGCGTTGGCCCGCAGCCAGGCGCCCTTGCCGTCGCCGTAGATCCAGGCGCCGAGCTTCTGCGGCTGGCCGGGCAGCGTCTGCTGCGGAGTCTGGGAGAGGTACGCCGCTCGCGTCGCCGTGCTGCCGGTCAGCGAGTAGTCGAGCGCGATCGCCTGACCGCCGTCATGCCCCTCCGCAGCAGACCGGGACGCGGTCGCGGCGCCCACGGGTACGGCGTTCGCGGCCCACTTGGTCACGTCGTCGAGCTCGTCGACCACCGTGCTCGCGAGCCCGGCCGTCACGCTCAACTGGGTGCTCAGGGCACCGACCTTGGCGGTGATCACGGTCGAAACCGCCTCGTTCGTAAGCACGTTCACCTCGAAGCCATTGCCTTTAGCAACCACCTTGACGACGGCCGGGTCGTAGCTGAGCTGGACGTCGCGCGGCTCGATCCAGGTGGAGAACCCGTCGGCGTCGTACCCGTCGACCTCGAAGAAGCCCGCGGCGTTCGCGTCCGCGATCGACACCTGCCGGGTCGACGGGGCCAGGCGGGCCGGCGGACCCAGGACGGTCATCGGGAACCTTCCGTTCGCCGTACCGCGGGTCGCGGTGACGATCACGTCGCCGGCGCGGCGGCCGCTGACCACACCGTGCTGGTCGACGCGGACGTTGCTGCCGGCGTACCAGGACGGCGTACCGGACGCGGGTGCGTAGGTCTCGTCGTACCCGGTGGCGGTGAGGACGCGGCTGAGGCCGGTGAGGACGCGGGAGCTGCGGGAGACGTCGGCGTCCGGCCCGTCGTTGGCGGTGCCCGCGGCCTCGACGTCGAAGCCCTTGAGTCGGCCGGATCCCTTGACCGGCAGCAGGGCGAGACCGTTCGGGATCAGGCGCTCGTTGCCGTCGGACGGGTCGTTGACCACGCCCGGCGCGGCCTCGCCGGCGGTGCGGGCCAGCATGGTCGAGGAGCCGCCGCCGTCCAGGTTCAGCGCATCGTCAGCCCCGAGGCTGATCATCAGCTCGCCCATCTCCTTGAGCGAGAGCCCGCGCGAACCGGTCGCTCGGCCGTCGACGGTGAGCAGGATCATCCGGTCACCCGCGGCGTCGAACCCGACCGCGGTCCGCGGCGCGAGGTCGGCATCCGGTACGTCGGCCGGCACCTTCCCGTCCTTGGCCAGCTGCTGGTTGCCGCTGACACCGACCGCGACGTTCGCCGCGTCCGGCTTCAGGCCGTAGGAAACGCCGACCTTGTCGCCGACCTCGAACGCGGCCAGCGCGTCGGCGCCGGCCTCGCGGCCGATCAGCGCCTGCTCGTCGGCGGCCAGCGGGGTGGTGGCCGGAGTGGTGGCGGACGAGACGACCACACCGTCGCGAAGGATCACCTCGCGGACGGTCGGCAGGCCGTCCACGGTCCGGGTCCGGGCCGCGTCGCCCCACTCCGGGGTGTAGAGGCCGATGCCGCCGGCGTTGACGCCCGGCGAGTTGAGGTTGGTCAGCTCGAGCTTGGTGCCGTCGTCGTCGGTCGCGGTCCCCTGCAGGAACAGCTGCGCGATCCGGCCCAGTCCGTCCTTGCCGATCACCGCGGTGTCGTTGTGGCCGGCGGCCGGCGCGTTCAGCAGCTTGCCGTTGCGCTCGACGCCGACACCGAGCGGCGCGGTGGTGTCGTTGATGTCGAAGAAGTCGCCGTTGACGCCGGCGATCGCACCCTTGCGGGCGAGCTGCTGGCTGAGCGGCTGACCACCGGACACCTTGCCGCCGTTGGTGACCAGGTCGACGGTCACGCCGTGCTTGCTGAGGTTGGTGTCCAGGATGTCGCCGCGCTGCCAGCCCTTCGGGTCGAGGCGCTCGAACGACGTGTAGTTCACGCCGGGCGCCACCGGGCTGTCCGCGCGCGACGTGAGTACGCCGTCCTCCGCGATCGCGGCGTCGGAGATGCCGGCTGCTTGCCCGAAGGCGGGATGGACAAGCAGGCCGGCGAGGAGCCCGCCGACGCCTGCCGCTGTGGTCAAGGGACGGACGAGCGACACAGGAGCCTCCCCAACAGATGCGTTTGCGGTGACAAAGTAACCGCTCCATTATCCGTTTGGAAGGTCTTTCACCTGTTGTTCAGCGTCGGTGCACGAAGCCGGTCTCGTAGGCGACCACGACGGCCTGCACCCGGTCGCGGACGCCGAGCTTGGTCAGCAGCCGGGCGACGTGGGTCTTGACGGTTGTCTCGGCGACCGTGAGCTCCGCCGCGATCTCGGCGTTGGAGAGTCCGCGGGCGACGAGCCGCAGTACCTCGCGCTCGCGGTCGGTCAGCTCGGCCGGCAATCCCTTCGGTTGCGGGGCGTCGGCGAAGCGCTCGACCAGGCGGCGGGTGATGGCCGGCTCGATCAGCGAGTCGCCGGTCGCGGCCGCCCGGACGGCGGCGATCAGCCGGGTCGACGGCGAGTCCTTGAGCAGGAACCCGGCGGCGCCGGCGCGGAGGGCGCGGTAAACGTACTCGTTCTGGTCGAACGTGGTAAGGACGATGATCGTCGGCGGGTCCGGGTACCGGCGGATCTCCTCGGTCGCCGACAACCCGTCCATCTCAGGCATCCGGATGTCCATCAGGATCACGTCGGGCCGCACCAGCCGGGCCTGCCGGACGGCCGCCGTACCGGTATCGGCCTCGGCGACCACCTCGATATCGCCCTCGGCCTCCAGGATCACCCGGAAGCCGGTGCGCACCAGGGTCTGGTCGTCGGCGACGAGCACGCGGATGGGCACACGTCGATTATGTCGTCCTTGAGGAGGACCCGAACCATCCTTGCGGCAGACGTGGGCCACAACGGCCGAAACCTACCTTCGCTGCATGGGGGTCAACCGACCCGGAGCGAAAGGAAAGCCGATGAACATCTTCAAGGGAGTCCGGCCTCTCGACTACGTCCTCGCCGGCCTGCTCACGGCCGCCGGGGTCGCGCTGATGCTGGAGAACATGCGGTCCACCGCGACCGACCTGCCGCACCCGCTGTCCACCACCACGTGGGCGATGCTGCCCGCGTTCCTGCTGGTCACGCTGCCGATCCTGTGGCGGCGGAACGTGCTCGCGGCTGTCGGGGTCACCGCGATCACCACCGTCGCCCATGTGCTCGCGTTCGGGTGGATCACCCGCTGCGGCGTCCTCATCCCGCTCGGGTTCGCGCTCGCGTACGCCATCGCCAGGTTCGCCGGCCCGTGGCGCAACCACGCGCTCGGACTGGCCGGGTTGGTCGCGCTCCAGCTGGTCATGCTGTTCCGCGATGCGTCGATCGACTCGGTCGCGGGCGCCCTGCCGATCCTGCTGCCGGGTCTCGCGCTCTTCTACGGGATCGGCCTGTTCGTGCAGAATCGAGTCACCAAGCAGTCCGCCGGGCGCACGCCGGTCCACCAGCGCGCAGCAGCTTGAGCGGGACGGGAGAGTCGGCCATGGGTGGGGTCCTCGGCAGCGCTTACAAGGGCTTCAGGGTCTTTCGCGGGGTCAAGCTCCGCGACTGGGGGCTCGCGGGCGGCCTCACCGCGCTCGGGTTCGCGCTGATGCTCGAGAACGTGCAGTTCTCGGACGAGCGGGTCCGGTCCGCCATCGCGGAGGGATCGATGGCGCACCCGATGAGCTCGCACTCGGCCTGGATGATCCCGGTGTTCCTGGCGGCGTCGGTTCCGGTGCTGTGGTGGCGGCGAAACATTCTCGCCGTCGCCACGGCGTCCGTGCTGGCGATGGGGTTGCACGTCCTGCTGTTCGGCTGGGTGACTCGGTGCGGGGCCGGTCTGCCGCTCGCCTTCGTGCTCGCGTTCCTGGGGGCGGTCGCGGGGACGCGGGCGACGGCGTGGGTCGTCGGCGGGTTGAGCGTCGTGCTGACCTTCCTGGTGCTGGTGGTCGATGCGACTACCGGTCCCGGTGCGATGGCCCTGGCGCTGCCGATCGTCTGCATCGTGTTCGGCGTCGGGCTGGCCGCACGGCGCCGTACTGCGTTGAACCGGGAGCTCGCGGACCGCGAGACAGAGCTGCGGCGGTTGCGGGACGAACGGGCCGCGCTTGAGGTCGCGGACGACCGCGCACGGCTTTCGCAGCAGCTCGACGGGCTGTTGCAGGAGCGGCTGGCCGGACTGGGTACGGCGGCCGAGTCGGGGCGCGGGTTGCCGCCGGCGGAGGCTCGGGCGGCGCTGGAGTCGATCGAGTCCGGGAGCCGGGAGACGCTGGACGACATGCGGGAGATCGTCGGGCTGCTGCGCGGTGACGACGTCGCGTTCACGCCGGCGCCGACCGTTGCGCATCTCGACACGTTGCTCGCCCGGTTGCGGACCGAGCACTCGCGGTTGATCGTGTCCGGCGATCCGCGGGCGTTGCCGGCGACTGTTGAGCTGTCGGCTTATCGGATTGTTGAACATCTGGTCGCGGCGCTGGCCGATCAGAAGGACGCGCCGATCGAGGTGACGGTGCGGTTCGCGCCGGACGCGCTCGAGCTGCGGGTCAACGGTCAGGTCGGCGCGACGGCCGATCTGAAGGCGGCAGTGGCGCGGGCGAAGGAGCGGGCCAAGCTGCTCGGCGGATCGGTCGAGGTGAAGGTCAGCAAAGGCCGGGCGGGTGCCGTGGCCCAGCTGCCGGTGATCGGCTGAGCTGCCATGCGCCGGTTGGAGCAGGTCGCGATCGTGCTGCTGGTCGGCGCGACCATCGCTCTGCCGACCGCGGTGCACGGCTGGCCCTCGGATCTGCTGGGCAACGTGTTTACGGGGTCGCTGCTGGCCGGCGGTCTGATGCTGCTGTGGTGGCGGAGCCATCCGCGGGTGGTCGCCGTACTGGGCGGTGCGTTGTGGACCGTGCCGGCGGTGCTGTCCGACTACGGGTGGTTCCCGGATCCGGCGTTTGCGGTGCTGGCGTTGCTCACGCTGGTCGCCGCGCTGGGGTGGTCGGGGCGTGCTGCGGTGGTCGGTGCTGGGGTGCTGGCGACGTACCTCGTGGCGTTGTGGATCGTGCTGCGGGACGGGTCGGAGGTGCCGCTGCTCATGTTCAGCGTGCCGAGCTTCCTGGCCGGGACGGTACTGCGGTTGCACCGGGAGGCGGCTGAGGCGCTCGACCGGCGCGGGCGGGAGCTGGAGGAGGAGCGGGAGCTGTTCGCGGAGCTCGCCGTACGGCACGAGCGGGCACGGATCGCGGCGGAGCTGCACGACATCGTCGGGCACGCGATCAGCGTGATGGTGATCCAGGCGGCGGCCGGTCAGCGGCTGGCGGAGCGGGACCCGGTGCGGACCGAGCAGGTGTTCACTGACCTGGCGGAGTCGGCTCGGCAGGGGCGGGAGGACCTGCAGCGGTTGGTGGAGCTGCTGGGTGGGGTGGAGGTCAGTGGGCCGGACCTCACGCTGATCGAGGAGGTCGTGACGCGGGCGGCCAGGGGTGGGCTGGACGTGTCGTGCCGGTTCGAAGGGCCGCTGGAGGGGTTGGCTGCGCCGACGGCACAGGTGGCGTTTCGGTTGGTGCAGGAGAGTCTGACGAACGCACTGCGGTACGCACCGGGGGCGGCGGTGCGCATCTGCGTGGCTGGGTCGGGGCGTGGGGTCACGGTCACTGTGGACAACGACAGCTCGACGCGGGAGCGGCCACCGCTCTCCGGCACCGGGCGGGGGCTCACCGGCCTCCGCGACCGCATCCAGGACCTCAACGGACACCTGACCGCCGGGCCCACTCCCACCGGCTGGCAGGTAAGAGCCACCATGCCGGCGTAGAACGCCTTACACCAGCCTGCCTCGTCCCGGACCGCCTGCCTCGTCCCGGACCGCCTGCCTCCTGCGGACCCGCCTGGCTCGTGCCGGAGCGCCTGGCGGGTGGCTAGCTGGTGCTCGAGTGGCTAGTTGGTGCTGACCGGGCGGCCGGAGGTTTGCCAGGCGTGCATGCCGCCGTCGAGGTTGATCGCGTCCCGGCCGAGCTGGTTCAGGAACTGGGTGGCCATCCCGGAGCGGCCGCCGACCGCGCACACGCAGAGCACCTTCTGGTCGAGCGGTACCTCGCCGACCCGCTCCTGCAGCTCACCGAGCGGGATGTGGTTGGCGCCGTCGATGTGGCCGCGGTCCCACTCGTCCGGCTCCCGGACGTCGAGCACGAAGGCTCCCGCCAGCAACTCGTCGTCGAGCTCGGCCACGACCACCGAAGGGATCTCCTGGTTCTGGAACATGACACCAGCATCTCAGACCACCCCCAGCCCGCTCGGTGGCCGGTTCCGGTTGACCGCTGCCCGGAGTGCGGATCGCGCATTGACACCGGGCGGCGGATTTCGGACCGTGGCTCGAGGAGGCTGCGGTGGCTTTGATTCAAGGGATCCCGGGGGAATTCGAACCGCAACCCTGGGGAGAGGCGATCCTGCGGAACCGGGAGCTGCTGCTCCGGATCCTGCGCCGGCCGGCTGACCGCGAGGTACGCCTGCCCGGTCTGGCCACCACTCCGCTGCACGTCGTCGAGGACCGGACCGGCCGGGCGCTGACCTGGCGGCAGGACGGCGACGATCTGGTCGTCCGCCTCCCCGCCGCCGACACCGACACCGACACGGTCGAGTCGCCGGTCGTCCGGGTCGCCCTCGAAGGCAAACTCCGGATCGTCCCGCCAGGAACCGTCACGGCCAATGCCGACGGCGTCCTGGACCTGACCCCGGCCGCCGGGCCGGGCCCATCGCCGGGCGAGGCTGCATCCCGCCACCCGGGCGCACAGCGGGCGTATCTCGTGGCCAGGCGGGCGGCCGATGTCGGCGTCCGGTTCGTCGGCATGGCCGACCCGGACAGCCTGCACCACATCCGGCTCGGCGGCCGCCGGTACGCCGTGAGCGGGCAGCAGCTGACCCGGACCACGATCGGGCCGTTCCCGATGCCGGCCTTGCGGGTCGTCGCGCTGACCGTACCGACCGGCGTACGGCGGGTGCTCGTCGCGCCGGTCGGGACCGTGCTCGCCTCCATCCACCCCGGCCGCGACGAGGTCACCGTCGTCATCACGAACTTCGGCCGGATCCCGGCGCGCGGTGAAGTCGAGCTGCCGCTCCCGCCCGGCTGGTCGGCCGCCGAGCAGGCCTGGACCTTCGACGGACTCGACCCCGGCCACTCGATCGGCTGGGCGACCCGCTTGTCCGGACCACCCGGCCGGCACGAGCTGCGGGCGCGTTTGGACGCAGGCCGGCGCTCGGCGTCGTCACCGTACGTCGTTCACCTGTGACGGGTTGCATTCTGACAGCGATTCCCCTCTACTGAAAGTGATCGATCTACCGCCCCGATCGAGGAGTCACCCATGCGCAGAACCACCGTCCGCCTGCTCGCCGCCGGGATCCTGCTGATCACCGGCGCGACGATCGCCCCAGCCGCCCCGGCCGGTGCAGCACCCATCACCCCGGCCTCCGATGCGACCACCGCCGTACGTGCACCTGCTCTCCCGGCCAAGACGGCGCCCGGCGCACTGGACGCCACCGGCTACTGGACCGCCGAGAAGATGCGGAACGCGATCCCGGCCGACCTGCCCACCGGAACCGCTCAAACCCCCACAAAACAAGGCACTTCCAGCGGTATCGCATCCACGCCGCACGCGCCGCTCGGGCACAAGGTGAACGATGTCGTGCCGAGTACCGCGGGGAAGTTGTTCTTCAGCGACAACGGGCTGAACTACGTCTGCTCGGCGTCGACGATCTACAACAACTACAAGAACCTGATCATCACCGCCGGCCACTGCGTGCACAGCGGCCAGGGCGGCGGCTGGCACTCGAACATCGTGTTCGCCCCGGCGTACTACAACGGCCAGTCCGGCTACGGGCTGTGGAACTGGAGCTCGGCGCGCGCGTTCAACTCCTGGATCACCAGCAGCGACTTCTCCCACGACCAGGCGTTCGTCACGTTCCAGCAGCGCAACGGCGCCAATCTGGTCGACACGGTCGGCGGCAACGGCCTGGTCTGGGGCAACAGCACCAGCCAGCCGAACACCCGTATCTGGGGCTGGCCGGCCGAGGCGCCCTACAACGGTGAGGTCCCGTACTACTGCGACGGCACCACCTACGCGTGGGGCGGCTCCGACGCGGCCCTCCCGTGCTCGATGAACGGTGGCGCCAGCGGCGGCCCCTGGCTGAAGGACCGGATCGACGCCAACCTCGGGTACGTCTTCGCCGTCACGTCCCGGCGGACGACGAGCGGTACGCCGACGCTGCTCTCGACCCCGAACACGCCCGACGTGAAGACGATGTTCGACCAGATGACCACCTGAGCTGGAAGCCCCCGCCCGGGTGGGTATGAGCCACCCGGGCGGGCACCTACTTGAGCAGCTTGGAGAGCCTGCGGTCGGCGAGCGGCTTGCCGCCGGTCTGGCAGGTGGCGCAGTACTGGAGCGAGGAGTCGGCGAAGCTGACCTCGCGGACGATGTCGCCGCAGATCGGGCATTTCTCGCCCTTGCGGCCGTGGACGCGGAGGCCGGACTTCTTCTCCGACTTCAGGTCCTGGACGGCGAGACCGGCGGAGCGGTTGACCGCGTCCTGCAGGGTCTCGCGCATCGTGTCGTACAAGGTCTGGAGCTCGTCCTCGGACAGGTTCGACGCGGGTTTGAACGGGCTCATCTTCGCGACGTGCAGGATCTCGTCGGAGTACGCGTTGCCGATGCCGGCGATCACCGACTGGTTCCGCAGTACCCCCTTGAGCTGGACGCGGCCCTGCTGCTTGAGGATCTCGCCGAACTCCTCCAGCGAGAGCGTGAACGGATCCGGCCCGAGCCGCGCGATCCCGGGCACCTCGTTGACGTCACGTACGATGTACACCGCGAGCTTCTTCTGGGTCCCCGCCTCGGTCAGGTCGAATCCGGAGCCGTCGTCCAGCACGGTCCGGAGCGCGATCGGCCCCTTCCCCGGCCGCACCAGCCCGGTGTTCTGCTCCTCTTTCCACCGCAGCCACCCCGCGCGCGCCAGGTGGATCACCAGGTGCACGCCCTGCGCGGAGATGTCCAGGAACTTCCCGTGCCGCTGCACGTCGTCGATCAACAACCCGACCATCGCCGACACCGGCGGGTCGTAGGTCTTCAGCGCACTGATCGCGGTGATATCGGCCCGCACGAACGCATGCCCCACTGCGCGCTCCCGCAGGAACACCGCCAGCGACTCCACCTCAGGCAACTCAGGCACCCTCCCAGTGTGCCCGAAGCCGGGGACAGTTTCCCGGGGTGGTTCGGGGATACACCTATGGAGGGTGGTTGCAGAGGCGGCTACCGTCGGTGTCAACAGAGCAGGGAGGTCCCCCGATGGGATTCGTGAAGACGCTGGTCAAGGGCGCCGTGGTGGCGACGCTGATGAACGTTGCCCAGAAGCAGCTGAGCAAGCCGGAGAACCAGCAGAAGATCAAGGAAGCGTTCCAGAAGGTCCAGGAGCGGGCCCGCGGCAGTCACTGACCTACAGCGGTAGGTGCGCCTGGAGGGTGCAGGTGGCGGCGAGACGGATTCCCACTCAGCCGCCACCCACCGTCGGCGCCGCGAGCCGGGCCGGGGGGTAGTAGGCGAAAGTCCACCCCTGGAACGGGTTTTAGGCCGACTGTGTCCGCAAGGCTGCCGTGGTGAGCTGGGCGGCATGGGCCAACCGCGGATTCAGGATGTCGACGCACTCCGGGGATTCGCCTTGCTGGGCATCCTGATCGTCAACATCACCTATGCCGCCTCCGGTTTCCCGATCCACCTCGCCGCGGACCCGGCGTACTCGTCGTGGCTCGACCACACGGTCACCTGGATCGGGATGGTCTTCTTCGACATGAAGTTCTACCTGCTGTTCTCGTTCCTCTTCGGCTACAGCTTCCAACTGCAACTGGAGGCGGCACAGCGGGCCGGTGCCTCGTTCAAACCGCGCATGCTGCGCCGCCTGGCCGGCCTGTTCGTGATCGGCGCGCTGCATGCGGTCTTTCTGATCACCGGCGACATCCTCACCGTCTACGCGCTCATCGGCCTGGTACTACTGGCGATGCGCGGAGTGAAGGACCGCACCGCCCTGATCACCGCGGGTGCGATCTACGCCTACCTCTTCGTCACGCTGGGAGCTGCAACGCTCTTCGTCGACACCACGTCGATCCTCGACCCCGGTACGGCGGTCGCTGCGGCGCACCAGACCACGCAGAACCTCGCCGGGTCCCTCAGCGACATCATCGGCGAGCATGTCCGCGCCCTGCCGACCTTCGGCCTCGCACAGCTCACCGTTCAGGGCCCGACCACCCTGGCGGTCTTCCTGCTCGGCATGGTGGCCGGCCGTCATCGCCTGTTGCAGAACCTCAACGGCACCGAGGCCGTACTGCGAGCACTTCAACTGGTCGGCTTCACAGTCGGTCTCGCCGGCGGGCTGTACTACGCATCCGCTGGCGGCAACGAGAACACCGGTGCGGTCCTGATGAGCGTGCTGACAGCACCCCTGCTCAGTGCGGCGTACGCCGCCACTCTCCTACGAGTCATGCACTCCGACCGCGGTCAGGACGTACGACGAGTGCTCGCACCGGCGGGCCGGATGGCCCTGTCCAACTACCTGGGCCAGCAGGTGGCCACGACGCTGATCTTCACGGGCATCGGGCTCGGTCTGGTCGGCGAGGTCTCACCGCTGGAGACCATGGCCATCGCCGTCGCCATCTTCCTCGGACAGGTCCTACTGAGCCACATCTGGGTCAGCCGCCTGCGCTACGGGCCGGTGGAGGGCGTGCTGAGGGCGGTCACGAATGCGACCGCCCTCAGTTGGCGCAAGGTGGATCAGGCCGCGTGACGGCCGTGGTTGTTCAGCAGGCGGGCGGTGCGAATCGCGTGCACCGACCCGGTGGTCGAGGCGGGCTTGTGGTTGAAGGGCTTGGCCGCTGCGCCGAGGGCGAGCAGGTCGAGCTTGGTCCGGGCCAGGTCGCGGTCGTCAGCGAAGCCCTTGGAACCGGTGGTGAGACCGGCGGAGTGGCGACGGTTGCTGATCTCCAGAGCCGCGATCACGGCCAGCACGAGTACTGCGAAAAGGACGTATCCGGTCATGGCAGTAAGTATTCTACCATCCAGATCCCGCCACAACTGGCACTATTGACATACTCCCACAAGATCCTGCCATACTGTCGGGATGCTGCAGAAAATCGCCGTCGTACTGATGGAGGACGTCGCCCTGTTCGAGTTCGGGGTGCTGTCCGAGGTGTTCGGGATCGACCGCACCGATGACGGAGTGCCACCGTTCGACTTCAAGGTGTGCTCGACCACGCCGGGCGTGCCGATGGACACCAGCAGCCACTCGCAGGTGATCGCGCCGTACGGGCTCGAGGAGCTCGAGGACGCGGACCTGATCGGGGTCCCGGCGACCACCTGGCGGCACGAGTACGACGAGCGGGTGCTGGACGCGCTCCGGCGGGCCGAGGCGCGGGGCGCGATCTTGCTGACGGTGTGCTCGGGGGCGTTCGTGCTCGGTGCGGCCGGCCTGCTCGACGGGCGTGCGTGCACGACGCACTGGCGGTACGTGAAGCAGTTCAACGAGCAGTTCCCGACCGCGAAGCTGGACGCGGACGTGTTGTTCGTCGACGACGGGAACATCATCACCAGCGCCGGCACGGCAGCCGGGATCGACGCGGCGCTGCACCTGGTCCGACGCGAGCTCGGCAGCGCGGTCGCGACCCGGATCGCCCGCCGGATGGTCGTCCCGCCGCAGCGCGACGGCGGTCAGCGGCAGTACGTCGAAGTACCGGTGCCGGAGTCCTCTGGCGAGAGCCTGCAGCCGGTACTGGACTGGATGGTCGACAACCTGACCATCGACCACACCGTCCCCGCGCTGGCCCGCCGCGCCCGGATGTCCGAGCGCACCTTCGCCCGCCGCTTCGTCGCCGAAACCGGCACCACTCCCCTGAAGTGGGTCACCACCCAACGCGTCCTCCGCGCCCGCACCCTGCTCGAGCAGACCCGCATGGGCATCGAGCAGATCGCCGCCGAATCCGGCTTCGGCACCGCCGCCCTCCTCCGCCACCACTTCCGCCGCGTCGTCGGCGTCCCACCCCAGGACTACCGCCGAACCTTTCAAACCACAGGCTGAATAGTTCGCCGCCCAGGAAACGGGCTGAAATCCTCGGCGTCCAGTTGGCAATGTCGGTCGAACCTTGCTCGATCCGACGGAAAACCTGGACGTTGAGAGGACGAATATGGCGAAGCCGAAGCCGGACCCGATCAAACAGACGCTGAAGAAGGACAAGGAACGCCTCGAGCGGGATGCCCGGTGGGGCCGGTCGCAGATGGACAACGACGAGGCGGCCCAGGAAGTGCTTGATGACGAGGCAGCCGCAGGCAAGGCCTCCCTGCAGCAGTGGCGGGAAGACAACGAGCACCACGGCCGGCCCGACACCGGGATGGGTGAGCGGCTCGGCACCGGCCGCGGCCAGCACGGCCACCGGTACGGTGGCGCCGCTCGAGGCCGCACCGGCCTCGGCCGATAGCCGGACCCCCGGAGAGCCGGGCACCCCACGGGTGCCCGGCTTCTCGGCTCTGAATACTTGACATCGGATACCCCGGTCCTAATACTCGATTTCGAGTACTCGAGATCGGGGTGGTGTGGTGGCCAGACGTAAGGTGGCGAATCCGCTGGCGTTCGCGGTGCTCGGGAGTCTGAGCGAGCGGCCGATGCACCCGTACGAGATCTCGACGATCTTGCGCGCCCGGGGCAAGGACTCCAGCATCAAGGTGAACTACGGCTCGCTCTACTCGGTCGTGGCCGCGCTGGAGAAGCACGGGTTCGTCGAGGCGCTGGAGACCGTCCGGGAGGGCAACCGGCCGGAGCGCACCGTCTACCAGATCACCGCGGCCGGGGCGGCCGAGTTCAACGACTGGCTGACCGAGCTCGTCGGTACGCCGATCCGCGAGTACCACCCGCTGGAGGCCGGCCTGGCCTACCTGCCTGGCCTACCGCCCGACCGCGCCGTCGAGCTGCTCGAGCAGCGGCTGAAGGCGGTCGACACGGAGATCGAGGAAACCGTCGCCATGCACGATCACATGGCGGCGATGGAGTTCCCGCGGATCTTCTGGGTCGAGTCCGAGTTCCGGCTCGCGCTGCTGAAGGCGGAGTCGGCGTACGTGCACCAGCTCACGGAGGAGATTCGCACCGACGCGCTCGGCGGGATCACGTTCTGGCGCCAGGCCTGGAAGCTGTTCCTCGAGCAGGGCATCAGCCCGGCCGAGCAGCTGAAGGACCCGGTCAAGTACTTCGGGCAGGACTTCGCCTGGATGAAGGCGATACCACCCGAAGCCCAATGAAAGATGCGGCCCTCGATCCGGTGCGGCAACACCAGGATCAAGGGCCGCGGTTCCTCGAGTCGGTCCGAAGACCTGGCACCCAAGGCGCACCCATCAGGATAGCCAGCCGACGACCGGCTCCCACCACCACAAGGGAGTCACCCCACCATGGCTACACCTGCCATCGACGCGGCCGACCTGGTCAAGACGTACCCGGCCGGCCGCAAGAAGCCACCGCTCCGCGCGCTCGACGGCCTGACCGTCAGCGTCCCGGAGGGCGTCGTCCTCGGGCTGCTCGGCCCGAACGGCGCCGGCAAGTCCACCACCGTCAAGATCCTGACCACCCTGTCCCGGGCCGACTCCGGCACCGCCAAGGTCGCCGGGTACGACGTCAACCGCGAGCAGGACCGGGTCCGGCGCGCGATCGGGTACGTCCCGCAGAAGTCCAGCTCGGACCCGGTGGCGACCGGCATCGAGAACCTCGTGCTCAGCGGCCGGATCTACGGCCTGTCCCGAGCCGCGGCGACCCAGCGGGCCATCGAGCTGCTGAAACGGTTCGACCTCAGCGACTTCGGCGACCGCCCGGTGAAGACGTACTCCGGCGGTATGCAGCGCAAGCTGGACGTCGCGCTCGGCCTGGTCCACCGGCCGAAGGTCCTGTTCCTGGACGAGCCGACCACCGGTCTCGACCCGGAGGCCCGCGCCGACCTGTGGAACGAGATCACCCGCCTGTCCGGCGCAGGTCTGACCGTACTGCTGACGACGCACTACCTCGAGGAGGCCGACCGGCTGGCCGACCAGCTCGCCATCGTCGACCACGGCAAGGTCGTTGCCGAGGGCACCCCGGACGGCCTGAAGGCCGAGCTCCGCGGTGACTCGGTGGCCGTCGAGCTGGTCGACCCGGACACCGACGGCACGGTCCGCGTGCTGCTCCGGCAGTTGCCCGGCGTCGGGGAGATTGTTGTAGAGGGCAACATACTGCGAGCCCGCGTGGACAGCGGCGCGACCGCGGTTCCCGCCGTACTGGGAGTCCTCGAGGACAAGGCGATTCCGGTGACGGCGGTGACGGTGTCGCGGCCGTCGCTGGACGACGTGTACCTGCAGTACACGGGCCGTTCGTTCAAGGTTGCGGAGGAGGCGGCATGACCGCGATCGCAGTACCTCAGGCGTCCAGCGGGTTCCTCACGCACACGCGGTACATCGCGGGCCGCTGGCTGCGGGCGTCGTACCGACAACCGGTGCTGATCGCGTTCACGCTGGTGCAACCCGCGATCTGGTTGCTGCTGTTCGGGCAGGTGTTCCAGGGCGTGGTGCGGATCCCGGGCTTCGGCGACTCGTCGTACATCGCGTTCCTGACGCCCGGCATCGTGATGATGACCGCGCTGATGACGAGTGGCTGGAGCGGTACCTCGTTCATCGTCGACATGGACCGTGGCGTGATGGACCGGCTGCTCGCGTCGCCGGTCAGCCGCGGCGGGCTGATGGCCGGGCAGCTGATCAGCAACGCGACCACGACGCTGATCCAGACGATCCTGGTGTTCGCGATCGGCATGGCGGCCGGGGCCCGGTACGACGGTGGCGCGGTCGGCTACCTGGTCACGGCCGGGGTGTCGATGCTGGTCGGCATCGGATTCGGCTCGCTGTCGAACGCGGTCGCGCTGCTCACCCGGCAGCAGGAGGCCCTGATCGGCATCTCCCAGTTCGTCTCCCTGCCGCTCACCTTCATGTCCTCGATCATGATCGACCCGAAGGTGGCCCCGCACTGGGTCGCCGTCGCGGCGCGCTTCAACCCCGTCGACTGGGCCACCATCGCGGCCCGCCAGTCCCTCACCGCCGACCCCGACTGGTCCTCGGTCGCCCACCACAGCGCCTACCTGCTGGCCTTTGCCCTGATCGTCGGCTGGATCTCGACCCGCGCCTTCCGCACCTACCAGCGCTCGGTCTGACCCCGCGCCCGCCCTCGCCGCCTCACCCGGCGAGGGCTTCGGCGTACCTCCCCCTCCCCCTCTTCTTTCTTCTTTTCTTTCCTTCCTCACCCCTGCAGAGCTTCGGCGTACCACGGCTTGATGACTCCGTCGATGATCGCCAGCCGTTCGTCGAACGGGATGAAGGCGGACTTCATCGCGTTGATCGCGAACCAGCGGAAGTCGGCCAGGCCGTAGCCGAACGCGTCGGCGAGCAGGGCGAGTTCGCGGCTCATCGACGTACCGCTCATCAGGCGGTTGTCGGTGTTGACCGTGACCCGGAAGCGCAGCTTGGTGAGCAGGCCGATCGGGTGGTCGGCGAGCGAGTCGGCCGCGCCGGTCTGCAGGTTCGAGCTCGGGCACATCTCGAGCGGGATCCGGCGGTCCCGGACGTACGCCGCCAGCCGGCCGAGCTCGGCCTTGTCACCGGACGGGTCGTAGTTGATGTCGTCGATGATCCGGACGCCGTGCCCGAGTCGGTCCGCGCCGCACCACTGGATCGCCTGCCAGATCGACGGCAGCCCGAACGCCTCGCCGGCGTGGATGGTGAAGTGCGCGTTCTCCCGCTGCAGGTACTCGAACGCATCCAGGTGCCGGGTGGGCGGGTAGCCGGCCTCGGCCCCGGCGATGTCGAACCCGACCACCCCGGCGTCGCGGTACGCCACCGACAGCTCGGCAATCTCCATCGACCGCGCCTTGTGCCGCATCGCGGTCAGCAGCTGCCGCGCCACGATCGGCCGCTCCGCGACCGCCATCCCGTGCTCGAAGCCCTCCCGGACAGCGTCCACGACCTGCTCGAGGCTGAGTCCCTGGGTCAGGTGCTGCTCCGGCGCGTACCGCACCTCGGCGTACACCACGCCGTCCGCCGCCAGATCCTGCACGCACTCACTGGCCACGCGCGTGATCGCCTCAGCCGTCTGCATCACCGCGACGGTGTGATCGAACGTCTCCAAGTACCGCTCCAACGACCCCGAATCGGCCGCGTCCACGAACCACTGCCCGAGCTCGACCGCATCCGTCCGCGGCAACGCATGACCGATCTCCTGCGCCAGATCGACCACCGTCTGCGGCCGCAACCCACCGTCGAGATGGTCGTGCAGAAGAACCTTCGGCGCCGCGACGAGCTGCTCGGGAGTGATCATGCGGACATCTTCGCAGCCGCGACGATTCCCGGGCGGGAATTGAGAGGACCGGTGCCGCCGGGCGACCGTTGACGTCATGAAGAGCTATCACCTGACGTACGGCGGCGGCCTCGAGAGTCTGCGGCTTCGCGAGCACCCCGTGCCGGAGCCTGGACCCACCGAGGTCCTGGTGAAGATCCGGGCCAACTCGTTGAGCGCGCGGGAACTGAACATCCTGGAAGGCCGCTATCCGCTGCCGGTTGCCGACGACATCATCGCCGCGTCGGACGGCGCCGGTGAGGTCGTCGGGATCGGCGCTGACGTAGACCGGTTCGCGGTCGGGGACCGGGTGCTGGGGGTCGTGTTCCCGCGCTGGTTCGACGGGCGGTTCGATCTGGCCCGGGCCGACCAGCTCGGTGGATCGCTGGACGGGCTGCTGACGGAGTACGCCGTACTCGATCAGGAAGGGCTGGTGTCGATCCCGTCGCACCTGAGCTATGAAGAAGCTGCGACGCTGCCGTGTGCCGCGGTGACTGCGTGGAATGCACTGACCGATGGTCAAGGACTGCTGCCGGGCGAGCACGTGCTGACGCTCGGAACCGGCGGGGTGTCGCTGTTCGCGCTGCAGTTCGCGAAGCTGCTGGGCGCACACGTGATCTCGACGGCGGGCAGCGACGAGAAGGCGGCGCGGCTGGTCGAGCTCGGCGCGGACGCGGTGATCAACCGGCGTACGACGCCTGACTGGGCCAAGCAGGTTCGAGAACTGACCGACGGCCGCGGTGTCGACCATGTCGTCGACGTGGCCGGCGCGTTGAACGAATCGACCCGCGCCACCGCCACGGGCGGCGAGGTCGCCTTCGTCGGTTCACTCGGTGGGGCCGATCCGATCGACGCTCGCCTGCTCTTCACCTCGTCGGTGACGCTGCGTCCCATCGCGCTCGGTCATCGCGCGCACTTCCTCGCGATGAACGAGGCGATCGCGGCGTCCGGCCTGCGTCCGGTGATCGACCGGGTCTTTCCGTTCGACCGGACGCCCGAGGCCTTCCGCTACTACTGGGACGGCGGCGGCTTCGGCAAGGTCGTCATCACGCATTGATCTTGAAGGCGGGGACTCCCGGCGCGATGTGGTGCAGGACCTCGTCGGGGGAGTTCTTGTCGACGTCGCCGGTGAAGAACGCGCCGACCTCCCACGCCCACTTCTTCAGGTAGAGACGCAGCACGGGGAGCTTGTCGGCGTCGGCGAGCTCCTCCGCGTGGAAGGTCTCGACCTTGCTGCCGAGCTGGAGCCGGCCCACGCCGCTGGCGCGGAGGTTCTTCACCCACTGGGTGTGGCCGCGCGGGGCGACCAGGTACCGCTGGCCGTCGATGACCAGGAGGTTCACCGGCGTACTGCGCCACTCGCCGGACTTCCGGCCCTGGACGGAGAGGACCCGGCTGCCCATCAGGCTCAGACCGAGCTTCGTCAGCCGGGCGACGACCGAGTTGAACACCCGCATGCTGCCCATCGAGCCGGTGAACACGCGCTTGCTGTCGTAGGTCTGCTTGTACTCGGTCATCTCAGTCTCTTTCTTGGCGGCGAGAGCGGTGCTCTCTGTTGTGATCAGTGAACACCAGATCGCTGATCCCTGTCAAGAGCAGTGCTCTCGTTTCTGTGGCACACTGGGTTCATGAACGCCGGACGTACTGCCCGTGAACGCGCCCGGGCCGAGCTGACCGAGGAGATCAAGGTCGAGGCCAGGCGGCAGCTGACGACCGTCGGCGCCGAGGCGCTGTCGCTGCGCGCGGTCTCGCGCGAGCTCGGCATGGTGTCGTCCGCGCTGTACCGGTACTTCCGGAGCCGCGACGACCTGCTGACCGCGCTGATCATCGACGCGTACGACGCGCTCGGCGAGGCGGCCGAGGCGGCGGCCGGTGGTGACGACCTGCTCGAGGAGTGGCTGGCGATCTACCGCGCGGTGCGGAGCTGGGCGCGTACTTGTCCACAGGAGTACGCGCTGATCTACGGCTCGCCGATCAGCGGTTACAAGGCGCCGCAGACGACGGTCGCTCCGGCGACTCGGGTCCCGTTGCTGCTCCTCGACCTCCTGCGACGGGCCCAGGCGTCGGGCCGGCTCGCAGTACCACCTGACGCTCCGACGCCTACCGGCGTACTGGCTCAGCAGGCGCAGGTACTGGTCGAGCTGGCGCCGGAGGTCCCGACCGCGGTACTGGTTCGGACGATCATCGTGTGGACGCAGCTGTTCGGCATGATCAGCTTCGAGCTGTTCGGTCAGCTGGTCGGCTCGATGGACCCGGCCGACGAGTTCTTCGACTCGGCGTCGCGGCAGATGGCGGCCTTCATCGGGCTCAGGTGAACGCTTTCGGCAGCGGCAGCTCGATTGCCAGTTCCAGCCGCCGTACATAGGACTCCCGGGGGATCTCGGTAGCGCCGAGGGTGGCCAGATGGTCGGTCACCCACTGGATGTCGAAGACGCGGCCGGCGGCGTACTCGTCGTCGAGCAGCTCGATCGTCCCGGCCACCGCCGCCTTCGAGCCGTCGGTCTTGTGGTGGAACATCGACTCACCGGCGAACAGCCCACCGATCGCGACACCGTACAGGCCGCCGGCGAGCTCGTCGCCGTCCCACGCCTCGACCGAGTGCACCCAGCCGAGCCGGTGCAGCTCCGTGTACGCCGCGATGATGTCGTCGTCGATCCAGAACCCGGGCCGCCGCGGGTCGCCGCAAGCGCGGATCACCCGGTCGAACGCGGTGTTCACGCGGATCTCGTACTTCGCCCGGGCCCGCCGCAGCGACCGTGACGGCCGGTACCCGGCGACCTCGATCACGCCGCGGTCGACCGGCGACCACCAGAGGATCGAACCGCGGTGGTCCGGCATCGGGAACAACCCGCGCCGGTACGCCGCCAGCACGGTCCCCGGCGCCAGGTCCGCGCCGCCCGCGACCACGTCGCTCGGCCCGGCCACCCCGACCGGCGGGAACTCCCAGACAGACGCAGCAGGCTCGACAGGCACAGCACCATCCTCACCCACCGACCCAGGGGACACCGAGGGTTTCTCCCGAGTGGCGCGTTCGGTTGGGCCACGTAGAGTTGAAGCACGCCCAGGCTCCGGACGCGGGGGAGGGCGGGAAGGAGCCATCCGTGGCCGGAGTAGCCAGGTTCGTCGCCAGTAGTCTCGCGCCCGCCGCGCAGCGGTTCGCGCCGCAGGCCGCGGCCGGGGTGCTGCGCCAGGTCCTCGAGATCGCCATCGACGGGTACCAGCGGTTCCCGGGCGCCGAGCAGCTCGCCGAGAGCAAGCTCGCCAGGTCCGACGGTGACGTCGAGCTCGCGATCGATGCCGTGATCGACCAGCACATCCGGCTGGCCGGGGTGCAGGGGTTCGTCACCAGCATCGGCGGTCTGGTCACGCTTCCGGTCGCGCTGCCGGCCAACTTGACCGGGCTAGCCGTCGTCCAGGCGCGGATGGTGGCGTCGATCGCGCACCTGCGCGGGTACGACCTGGGCGACCCGCGGGTGCGTACCGCGGTGATCACCTGCCTGCTCGGTGAGGACGGGGTGACGGACCGACTGCGGAAGGCGAGTCTCGTCACGTCACCGCTGGCGATCGCGACGGCGCCGGTGTTCGATCCGGACCTGGACCGCCAGGTCGCGGGCGAGGTCGTAGCGGAGCTGATCGCGCGGATCGGCGGGAAGCGGATGGCGCTGACGGTGACGCGCCGCGTGCCGTTGCTCGGCGGCGCCGTCGGCGCCGGGGTCGACGGGTGGTCGACGTACCGGGTCGGTCAGTTCGCGGACAAGAGCCTGATCCGGCGAGTGCGTCGGCCGATCGAGCAGTAGTGGTCGCTCCGTTCTGGGGGCCGACGCTGGACTGCCCGGATCCGGTGGCGCTGGGGTCGTTCTACCAGCGGGTCGCGGGTGGGTCGTTGGCGGTGGTGACGGACTCCTTCGTCGAGCTTCGGTTCGACGGCTTCAGCATCGGGTTTCAGCGGGACCTGAACTACCGGGCGCCGACGTGGCCGGATTCGCGGGTGCCGCAGCAGTGTCACCTGGACTTCATGGCCGCCGATCTGGACGCGGAGCAGGAGCTGGTGGTCGCGGCGGGCGGTACGCCGACGTCGGTGCAGCCGGAGCCGTCGGTGTTCCGGGTGTTTCTGGATCCGGCGGGGCATCCGTTCTGCCTGACCACGTGGCGGACTGCTAGTGGGCCGCCGGAGTCGCGCTGAACCTGGTGAGCGGGAGCTTCCGGCGGGTTTCGTCGTCGGCCGGGGTCTCGACGAAGAGCAGCAGGTCGGGGTGCGCCGGGAGGGCCAGCTCGGTGACGTTGAAGTGCATGTCGCCGGTTGTCGGGTGGACGATGTGTCGTGGCCTCGGCGTGCAGTCGGCGACCTCGTGGCGGGACCAGAGCTCGGTGAACTCCGGGCTGGTCGACTGCAGACGGGCCAGGTCGGTCTCCCAGTCGGGGTCGCCGATGTGTTCGCCGTACGCCGAGCGCAGGCGAGCGACGAGGTACGCGACCTCGTTGTCGTAGTTGACCAGCTGCTCCCGGGCGGACGGCTCGGTGATGATGCACCAGAGCACGTTCTTGTGGACGCAGGGCAGCGCGTGCCAGTCGTGGAACAGCTCGCGGTACGCCGCGTTCGACCGGACGATGTCGAACCGCTTGTTGGTGATCAGCGCCGGCAGCGGATCGAGCGTGTCGAGAATCTCGCTCAGCACGGCCTCGCTCGCGCACTCGGTCGGCCTGGGCAGCCGCACCGGGGTCGCCTCGGCCAGGCGATACAGGTGCTCGCGCTCCACCGGACTCAGCTGCAGCGTCGCCGCGACGGCATCCAGCACCTGGCCGCTGACGTTGATCTCGCGCCCCTGCTCGAGCCAGGTGTACCAAGTCACGCCCACGCCGGCGAGCTGCGCCAACTCCTCCCGCCGGAGCCCAGGCGTCCGCCGCCGCCCACCCTCCGGCAACCCCACAGACCCCGGCGAAACCCGCGCCCGCCGAGCCTTCAAGAACTCCCCAAGCTCAACCCGGTAAGTACTCACCCCACCATCCTCCCGGCCCCCACCGACAGTTCCGCCCTGTGGATAACTCAACCTCCCCTCCCCCGATCCCCGATAAACTCGAAGCGGAAGAACAGGGGGCGAGGCGTACTCACCCAGCCAGCCCCTGCACGACGACAGCTGGTGCAGGCGCCGGGCGCGCTCAGCCAGCCAATGCCTGGACGACGCGGCTGGGTGATGGCTTGTGGAGTTGTTCGGCCATCCAGGTGCTGGTGGCGACCAGCTTGGGCAGGTCGACGCCGGTGTGGATGCCTAGGCCGTCCAGTTGCCAGAGGAGGTCCTCGGTGGCGAGGTTGCCGGTGGCGGATTCGGCGTACGGGCAGCCGCCCAGGCCGCCGGCTGAGCTGTCGACGGTGGTGACGCCTTCGCGGAGGGCGGTGAGGGTGTTGGCCAGGGCCTGGCCGTACGTGTCGTGGAAGTGGACTGCCAGGTGATCGACCCCGACGCCAGCCGCGGTGAAGGCTGAGATGAGGGCCGTGACCTGCCCCGGGGTTGCGACGCCGATCGTGTCACCCAGCGACAGCTCGTGGCAGCCGAGCTCGACCAGGCGGGCGCCGACCTTGACCACCTGATCGATCGGTACGTCGCCCTCCCACGGATCGCCGTAACACATCGACACGTACCCGCGGACCGCCAGCCCCGCGGCCAGCGCACGCTCGACGGTCGGCGTGAACATCGCGAACTGGTCGTCCAGCGTCGAGTTCAGATTCTTCGCCGCAAACGTCTCCGTCGCGCTCGCGAAGATCGCAATCTCCCGCACCCCGGCCGCGAGCGCGCGATCCAGACCGCGCTCGTTCGGCACCAGGACCGGCGCGCGGACGCCCTCGGGCAGGTCCAGTCGCTCCAGCAGCTCCGTGGCATCGGCCAGCTGCGGTACCCACTTCGGGTGGACGAAACTCGTCGTCTCGACCGTCGTCAGCCCCGCATCCACCAACCGCCGGATGAACTCGGCCTTGACCTCGACGTCGACGATCGCTGACTCGTTCTGCAGCCCGTCCCGCGGCCCGACCTCGTAGATCGTGACCCGCTCGGGCAAACCGTCCGCCCGCACCAACTGCGGTTTCCGCATCCTGCTGCCCTCCGTGGGATCCGACGTGGCGTGTGGGTAGCGCCTCAGGGAGCGAGCTCGCCCGGGGTCTCCGTGACAATGCTCGTGATGACAACTCTTGCTGACATTCTGCGTCGGGTCGAAAAGGGCGTGTACCCACCCCCGGACCTCGGCGTCAGCGTCGTACCCGCGCCGGCCGACCGCGAGTGCTGCGTGGTCGCGTTCAGCGGTCACATCGTGATCGCCGCCGACGTCGACCCGGCCTGGGTCGCGGAGCGGGTCCCACCGGGCGACCTCGCCGCCCCGACCAACCCGCCGTTCCTCTCCGCCCTCGCGGAACTCACCGGCCGCCGCGTCAGTTCCATTGACGCCATGCTTCTGGCCCCCGCCCTCACCGACCCCGCCGAACGCACCACCGCCACCGCAACCCTGACCGAGCTGACCAACCTGAACCACCCCCGGGTGGACCGAGCCTGGCGCTACCGCGAAGAAGTCCGCGTGTACGGCGCCAACCCCGGCCACGCGGACACCGGCGTCGGCCTCGGGGGCCTGGTGATCATCGGGCGCGGGTTGGCCGGCCGGCTCGAGTGCGCGATCGAGGTACCGCCGGCAGACCGCGGCCACGGCACCGGCCGCCGCCTGGCCTACGCCGCCCGCGCCCTCATCCCGCCGACCACCAGCATCTGGGCCCAGGTAACCCCCGGCAACGCCGCCTCCTTCCGCACCTTCCTCGCAGCCGGCTACAAACCGGTCGGATCCGAGGCTCTCCTGGTCAAATGACCTACGGCCCAGTAGAGCCCGACGAAACGCCGACCCGGCTGACAACTGCGGTCTAGCCCCCTAGGGTCGAACAGGTAGTGCGGGGGATCGGCTGGCGTTCCGGGGGTCGGATGCTTGACGCGCTTGTGCATCAGGGCAAGTTCGGTGAGGACTATGTTCGGGTCCTCGCGTCCGCGGCCGGCCTGCTGGTTTCCAAGGACGATGTCGACCACGACGGCGTCGACCTCTGCATCAAGCTGCCGGGCCAGTCGCTGCGCGGCTGGGCGCCGATGATCGAGGTGCAGATCAAGACCACCTCCCGCCCACGGCGCCGCGCGGCCGCGTTCGACTACGACGGCCTCAACCAGAAGCAGTTCAACCGTCTCGCCGGCGCGAACTTCGTCGTACCGCGGTATCTGTTCCTGATCATCGTGCCGAAGGACGCAGCGGAGTACGCCGCGCTCAACACCGGTGGCCTGCTGCTGCGCGATGTCGGGTACTACGTCTCGCTCCGCAACGAGGAGCTGATCGAGCAACCGAGCAGCGCGAAGCACGTCCGGATCGACGTACCGACGGCGAACGTGCTGACCGTCAACACGCTGCGCCGGCTGATCAGCGCCGATCCGGACCAGGACCGCGGATGACCGAGATCAGCGTTGGTGACGTCAACGAATATCTGGCCGACGCCGGCTGGTCGCGCACGGAACAGATCTGGCACGGCGCCACAATCTGGTCGAACGGCTCCGACGAGGTCCTCGTCCCGCCGCGGGACGGAATGGGTGACGGCGTGGCTCGGCTCCGCGAGCTGCTGGCGACCCTGGGACACGTCGAGAACCGCCCGGTCACCGAGGTGGCCCGCGACATCGCCTATCCCCTGATCGACTCGACCGTCTACGTGTCCCCGGCCGCGGCCGGCCCTGAGGGCTTCGTCCCCCTGAACTCGGGCCTGGGCGCGCTCCAGGGCGTACACGGCATGCTGCGAACCGCAGCAGCGGAGGTGTTGTCCGCACCGCGGTTCCAGAGTGGGACGGACAACGCTGTGGCCGACCTGCTCCGGGGTGTTCAGCTTGGCACCGTTACCAGCGAGCAGATCGCCTGGGCATTTGCGATCCCGATCCAGTTCGGACCCAACGGCTACCCGGTCGGCCGCCAGGTGCTCTTGCGCATGTATCAAGCCGCCACCGCGGTACGGCGTGCGCTCGACGTCGGCAATCCGCGATGGGAGCTCGCCGGCGCGGTTGACTCCGAGTTCTGCACGGCGCTGAGCACGCTCGCCGGCGAGGAGCTGACTCGGCCGTTCCAGCTCGAGTTCCACTGGGGTCGCGGGGTCCCGTCCGAACTGCCCGATCAGCTCCTGGCGTTCCCCGCCGGTGCGGGTGAGGCCATCCAGGACATCTCACGACAGCTCGACGAGCGGCTGAGCCTGCCCGCGGCATCAGTGCACGTGCCCGAGCTGGATGGGCCGGCGACCATCGTGGGCCAGATCGAGGCTTTGCACGACAGCGCGACCGGTGACGACCGCTGGCGTGTCAAGGTACGCGGCCAACTGACAGCCGGGGACCGCCGGCCGACGCGGCGAGTGATCTGGGTCCGTCTGGCCGAGCAGGCGGACTACGAGCTGGCACTGGCCGCTCACCAAGGTCAGAAGCGCATCGAGGTCACCGGTACGTGGACCGACCGCATGCGGCCCGTGCGCATCCTCGCCGACGCCGGTGGCATCCGTGTTCTCGATCAGCAGGACCCGCAGTGACGTACGAGCAATTGACCGACCGACCCGGAGGACCGACCTGTGCCCGCTGAATCGCTGACCCTCAAGGAGCGCTCAGTGCTGCTCGCACTGATGGCCGAGGCGCGACCCCTCACCAACGCGCAGCTCCGAGAGACCGCCGGGCTCAGCCTGGACGGTCCGAGCAGGTACAAGCTGAATGACCTCAAGCTGGTGACCAGCCGCAAGGAGGGCCGCGCGTTCGTCCACGAGCTCACCGACGACGGGAGCGCCTGGTGCACGAAGGAGCTCGGCTCGGAGCGCCCTGATCGGGCCGGATCGGTCGGAGGTGCGCTGTACGCCGTACTGGGCGCCTTGCAGCGCTATCTGCAGCGAACTGGGCAGGTGCTGGCCGATCTGTTCCCAGCGCCCACCGAAGAGCAGGACGTGGAGAGCCAGATCAGAGCCGCCTACCAGAAGGTCAGTGCGGCGTCAGGACTGCCCTGGGTGGGTCTTGCTGCCCTCCGCGCCGAGCTGCCGCACCTCCCACGTGAGGAGGTCGACGCAGCGCTGCAGAAG
Source organism: Kribbella sp. NPDC026611 (assembly GCF_040638345.1). NCBI lineage: Bacteria > Bacillati > Actinomycetota > Actinomycetes > Propionibacteriales > Kribbellaceae > Kribbella > Kribbella sp. NPDC026611. Next base: position 33,197 of record NZ_JBEZYC010000003.1, on the reverse strand, counting down.
CTCTCCCGCGAGCCAGGCGTCCATGTGCAGGCGGAGGCGAACCAGCAGGCCCTCACCGACGCCGACCACGAGGCCGCGGTCCGGTTCGGCGGTAGCAGCCGCCACCTCCTGAACATCGAGAACCTATGAGGGATGACGAACGCGCCGCGCTGACCGCTGTGCAGTTCAACTGGGCGGTCACTCCGGACGCGATCTGGACTCCAGCGGAGCATCACGTGGCCGGCCTGCACGCGAACGTCATCGGGACGGTACTGGCGTCTGTCGCCACGGCGCGACGGAGCACGAGCGGTAGCCCGATCGGGATCGCACTGGAGGGCGAGAAGGGCGTCGGCAAGACCCATCTGCTCGGCTGGGTCCGGCAACAGGTCCAGGAGACCGAGGGGTACTTCTTCCTGATCAAGCTGGTCAATGGTGCGTCGTTCTGGCCAAGCGCGGTCCGCGGCATCCTCGACGGTTTCCATCCTGGTCAGGGCGACCAGCTGACTGTCCTGCTGAGTCGGCTCGGCGAGCTTGCCGGCCTCGATCCTGAGCTCCAGGCCGGTCTGCGGGGTCAGCGGGCGGCCAGCCGGGTGGACCTCGATGCCTTCATTGCTGGGCTCAAGCGGATCGACGCCCGGGTCGGTTCGGACTGTCAGAACACCGCACGCGCCCTGGTGCTGTACCGGAGCCCTGACCCAGCTGCTCAGGAGGTCGGCTACAGCTACTTCGAGTTGGACGGCGACGTCGAGGAGAAGGACCGCGACGTCTGGGGCTTCCGGCGTGGCCGGCGGCTGCCGCAACAGATCCTAGGCGACCTGTCCCGCCTGTTGGCCCTTACTGGGCCCACGGTGCTTGCGGTCGACCAGATCGACAGCGTGATGGCACAGGTCGCGCCAGGCCGCACGGACAGTACTGCGGGACGCGACGCGAGGAACCGCCTGGTCAATGAGCTGGCAGACGGCCTGATGGAGCTCAGGGAGCTGACACAGCGCACGCTGACGGTAGTGGCCTGCATACCGGCGACGTGGCAGCTGATCCTCAATGTGGCGACCAGTCCGGCAGCGGACCGCTTCCGGGTCGTCCGGATGCAGAGCCAGCTGCCGGAGCCAGGTATCGCGGTCGATCTGGTGGCGCGGCGGCTCGCTGGGCTGTATTCGGCGGCCGGCTTCACCCCGCCGTACACCACCTGGCCCGTACTGCGCTCGGCGTTCGAGAACGACGGTGCGCGGGACTACACCCCCAGGCGGCTGCTGCAGCGAGTCGACGCGCACATTCGAACGTGTCTCGAGACGGACAGGCTGGTCGAACTTGCCAGTCTGGACGAGCAAGCCGAGCCAGCGCCGGTGCGGCCGGGCAAGCACTCGGCACCTTCTGGGCTCGCCAGGCTCGATGCCAAGTTCGCCGAGCTGCGGGAGACGGCGGACATCGACGCGGCCCTGGACCCCAAGACGGAGGACCAGCGCATTCCGAATCTGCTGGCTGCCGCGTTGAGCGCGTACATCGCGGAGCTTGGGGAGGGTGGTCAGGACTTCGAGCTGGACCCGCAACCGGGGACGAAGCCGGCATTGCACGCCCGCTTGCGACGGACGCTGGACGAGCAGACCGACGACGAGATGCATTGGTCCTTCCGCGCGATCGCGAGTGAGCACGCCCGGGCGGCGCTGACACGGTTGCGCGCCGCGCGTACGGAGGCCGGTCTCGAGCCGGGGATGCCGAAGCGGAACCTGGTCGTGCTGCGCAACACCCCGTGGTCGGGCGGACCGAAGACGCGGGAGGAGATCGCGGAGTTCGCCGCTGCGGGCGGGCTGTCACTCCCGCTCACGGTCGAGGATCTGAAGACCTTCTCGGCCCTTGATGCGCTCCGGCGGCGCCCTGATCCTGGCTTCCTACAGTGGCTGGTCGCGCGCCGGCCGGCCGGCTCATCCGAGCTCTTCCGCCGCGTGTTCCCGGCCGGCGAAGCGGTCGTTTCGCGCCCGGAACAGTCGACGGTCGAGCAGCCTGTCGCGGAGCCGCCTCCCGCGGAGCAGCCTGCCGCGGAGCAGCCGCTTGCTCGTCGCCGTACCGGGTCGGCTCCGGTCGCGACGTCGGCAGCTGAGCCGATGGTTCCGATCGGCCGCGCCGGTCGAGCGGAGTACGTCGTGCCGCTGCAGTCGCTCCGGAAGCACGTGGTCACATTCGCCGGGTCTGGATCGGGCAAGACCGTGCTGCTGCGTCGGCTGATCGAGGAATGCGCGCTGCACGGGGTGTCCTCGATCGTGCTCGATCCCAACAACGACCTGGCGCGGTTGGGGGACGCCTGGCCGGAAGCGCCGACGGGCTGGGCGGAGGGCGACGCGGAGAAGTCCCGTGAGTACCTGGCCGGCACCGATGTGGTGGTGTGGACGCCGCGGCGGTCCAAGGGCCGTCCGCTCGCGTTCCGTCCGCTCCCGGACTTCAGCGATGTCCTGGACGACGCCGACGAGTTCACAGATGCCGTCGACGCCGCCGTGGCCGGCCTGATGCCGCGGACACAGCTCACTGGGCGCAAGGTCAAGACCGGACAGGCGGTCCTCACCGAGGCGCTGCGGTACTTCGCCCGCGACGGTCAGGCCGACCTGCGTGATTTCATCGAGCTCCTGTCCGACCTCCCGCACGGCGTGAGCAGCCTGCGCACCGCACCCAAGGTGGCTGCGGACATGGCTGAGGCGCTGATGGCGGAAATGGTGAACGATCCGCTCTTCGGTGGCGCCGGGCAGCCGCTCGACCCGGGGGTTCTGCTGACCCCGGCCGACGGTTACCGCGCCCGGGTCTCGGTGATCAGCTTGGTCGGACTGCCCAGCGATGACCAGCGGCAGAGCTTCGTGAACCAACTGCAGATGGCGCTGTTCGCCTGGATCAAGCGGAATCCAGCCGGTGACCGGCCATTGGGTGGCCTGCTGGTCATGGACGAAGCGCAGACGTTCGCGCCGACGGCACCCGCTACGGCCTGTACCGCCAGCACTCTCGCCCTGGTCGCGCAGGCGCGCAAGTACGGACTCGGCCTGGTCTTCGCGACGCAGGCGCCCAAGGGGCTGCACAACCGGATCCCTGGCAATGCCACGACGCAATTCTTCGGATTGCTCAATTCCGGTGCGCAGATCAATGCGGCGGTAGAGATCGCCAAGGCCAAGGGCGGCCGCGTCGACGACATCGGTCGCCTGTCGGCCGGAAACTTCTACGCCGCCAAGGAAGGACATGCCCCCGAGAAGATCCGGGTCCCGATGTGTCTGAGCTACCACCCACCCAGTGCGCTGACCGCCGACGAGGTCGTCGAACGGGCCCGACGGGCCTGAATACCTCCTGGTCAAGTGACCAGCAGGTTAACAGGGAACGGATTGTTGCTGACAGCATCAAAGTACACAGCTGTGGACAACTCTGGGGACAGTCCGTCGCGGAAGCAGCCGTAGTACGGGCCTGTGGATAACTTCCGCGGCGGTTCTCCGATTCTTGGCAGCCTTAGGTCGTGAGGTTGTCGAGCGATCGGGGAGCCGGATGAGCAAGAACACGAACGAAGCGCAGTCACCGTACGGCCCGGGCTTCATCGCGGCCTGCATCGTGGTCGGCGCGGTCCTCCTGTGCGGCGCGGTGCTGCTCATCAGCAACCTGACGTCGGCGGGCGGGGCTGCTGCTCAGGCGCAGACCGGGGTTGACGCAGGCACGGCGGCCGGCGGGGGTGCGGCGGGTGGCGCGGCGGTGGGTACGGGTACGGCGGCTGAGACTGGGAGCCCCGCGACGCCGGTGAACCCCACTGGCCCGACTGGCTCAACGGGCTCAACGGGCTCTCGGCGGCCGGGAGGCGGCGCCGGTTGCGGCCTCCCCGGTGGGGACCAGGCGGTGCCGACGAAGGCGCCGGTGGTGGACGGGTGGGACGTCAGCCGGCGGGTCGTCGTACCGCGATCGGCGACGTACGGGCCGACCAGGACCGACTCAGACGGCTTCCGAAGATGCTTCGCGCACTCGCCGACCGGTGCCGTGTACGCCGCCTACAGCGCCCTCGCCGCGCTTGCGGACGCCGACAAGCAGGTCGCCACAGCGCGCAAGCTGATGCTGCCCGGCCCGGACACCGAGGCTCTGATCCGCGAGGTGCAGGAGGATCCGTCCAACAGCGGGTACGCCGCCCCTCAGCCGGGCGGGTACCGCGTGGTCGACGCGGGACCGGATCGCGTCACGGTGATGCTCGCCGTACCGGTCGAGACGGCGTACATGAGCCTCACCCTGACGCTCGTCTGGCACGACGATGATTGGCGCCTCCAACCACCTGCCCGCGGCGAGGCAGTGGGCGCGCCGTTCTCCCAGCACAAGGACCTGTCCGACTTCGTCCCGTGGAGTGGTGTCTGATGTGCGGAAATCTCGAGCTCGCCTGTCAGATCAAAGCCGGCTTCGTCGCCGCCGGGACGAACGTCATGGATCAGCTGAACGACCAGGCCAGTCAGGCGGCTCTGCATACTCTCGACTCGGCCACCTTCTGGCTGTACCCGAAGTCGGCGCCGGTCGCGACGGAGCACGGTGATACCTGGACGACCACCACGGCGGTCGGTTTCGTGCAGGACAGGCTGCTCAGTGTCACGATCGCGGTGTTCACGCTGGCGATCATCGTGGCCGGCATGCGGATCGCCTGGGAGCAGCGGGCACGCCCGTTGCAGGAGCTGCTGAAGGCTGTCCTGATCTTCGTCGTGGTTGCCGCGGCGGGTACGGCGACCATGCAGGTCTTGATCGACTGGTCCGACGGGTTCGCGACCTGGCTCATGGGCGAGACCCGTTCGAATGTCTCGCTGGCGAATGCGTTCGGCGGACCGGTAGATGCCGACGGGAAGGCGAAGCAGCTCGTCTCGAGCACGGTGCCGGTGCTGCTGGCGATGTCGATGTCGCTGCTGGTGATGATCTCCGGACTTGTGCAGATGGTCCTGATGCTGGTGCGGACGGTGATGCTCGTGCTGCTGTCCGGCGCGTTCCCGCTCGCGGCTGCGGCGACCAACACGGAGCTCGGGCAGACGTGGTTCCGGAAGTTCTGCGGGTGGTCGCTGGCGTTCATCGCGTACAAGCCGGCGGCGGCGCTCGTGTACGCCACAGCCATCAAGCTGACGCAGACGGACCTGCTGGGCGGCGGCGACGCGATCGTGCAGGCGATGACCGGGATGATGATGCTCCTGATGGCAATCCTCGCCCTGCCTGCCCTACTGCGCTTCATGGTCCCAGTCACGGCAGCCGTCGCGGGCGGGAGCGCAGGAATGGGCAGCTCGTCCGTAGACCCAGGCGGAGCAGCCTCCGGCGCAATCAACGTAGGCCGCTCCTTCTCCACCCGCCTCGGCGGCGCCCGGGCAGGTGGTGCCGGAGGCGGAGCCGGGGCCGGTGGCGGAGGTGACGCCGGGGCTGGTGGCGGCGGGGCAGGTGGCGGCGCTGGGGCCGGTGCGGGTGGCGGCGGTGGCGCGTCCGGCGCCCGGGCCGTCGGATCGGCACTAGGTGCCGCCGCAGGAACTGCCGGCGTCGGCCTAGCCGCCGCCCGCAAGACCGCCGGCGCCCTCGCCGGCGCAGTCTCACACTCATCCGGCGAAAGCGCCGGCGGCTCAATCACCCCACCCTCAGCCACCGGCCCCATGACCGCCCGCCGCCCATCCCCCTCCGGCACCAGCCGCCCCACCCACTCGGGCGCAAGCCCGCCCTTCTCCACCGCAAGCTCCGACCCACCACCCGAGGGCCCATCAGGCTCCAACCCCTCAACCCCCACCTTCGCAACCCCCAGCCCAACAGGCGCCGCCCCGTAGACACCCAGTTCCGCGAAACTCCGACCCCGAGCGCACCCCCTGTCCTCCGAACCACGAGATCCCCCACCCACAAGCCCGACCTGGTACTCGGACCCAGATGCTCAAACCAGCGCTCGGAACCGGACGCCGCGGACCACAGGTTGCGCGAAGCCGAACGCTGCGGACCCTGGGGTGCCCGGAACCGGGGGTCTCGGGCTGGCATCCTCGGGCCCGGGGGTCCTCGGGGTCGGGGTGCTCGGGATCGGGGTGCTCGGGATCGGGGTGCTCGACGTCGGCGTGCTCGGAGCCAGGTACTCGGGCTCGGGCTTTGGCCCGTCGACCCGTCCCCTTGCTGACCTCCGGTCCCGGGGCTCAGCTTCCTAGAACTGCTCTTAGGAGCTTGCGGAGCCGGTGCCGATACCGGCGCCGGACCCAGTGCCCGGACCCGGTGCTCGGGTTCTGGGTCCGTGGGCTCGTCGACTCGCCCGAAGTCCCGAGCCGGCCGTGCGGGCTTAGGTTCCTAGAACTCCTGGCTAGTCTCGGGGCAGTTTGGCGGTGGGGGTTAGGCGGGGGGAGTGTTCTAGACCGGTTGGGATTGTAGGGGGTTTGGGGCGTAGGTTGGGGCTCGGGAAGTTTGCGGTTGTGGGTCGATGTGTAGCCGAAAGGTCACCCCGTGTAGCGAAGTGACCTAGTCAGCTAATAGAGTCCGCGCATGACCATCGCGCCTTCGCTTTGCTCGCCCCTAGCGCTCGCCGATGCAGAACCCACTCGCGCCGCCGAACCTTGGGAAAGCGACGTGCTGACGGCCTACGGTCTGCTGCGAGAAGCCGCAGCTGAGCTGGATCACCTGATGCGCCATTCCCTGAAGCGCAGTGGACTGCAAATGGCAATGTTCGAACTGTTGCTGCGGCTTGCCCGCAGCCACGGGGAGAAACAGCGTCTCACCTCCCTTGCCCGGGAGTTGACCGTCACCACCGGCGGCATCACCCGGCTGGTCGACCGCGCCGAGAACCTCGGCCTGGTCCGGCGGGAGCCATGCCCCGACGATGCCCGCGGCTCGTTCGCCGTCCTGACCGAGGAGGGGAAGCGGCGGCTGCGCGACGCACTGCCGGATCACCTCCTCGAGATCGACAGCCTCTGGATGTCCCAGTTGGCCGACGAACGCGACGTCGTACTCGGCAAGCTCCGCCGGGTCCGGGACAACGCCCGTCGCTGGCCGAACGGCCGGCCCGGGCTCGGACCGATCACCCCTGACCGCATCTGAACTCCCCGACAACTGGATAAGCATTACCCGCGACTAACGGATGGGGCGCCCGACTGGTGTTGGGCGCCCCGCCGCGTAATGGTTGAGCAGTGAAGCAGAACCGATCGGGCCGATCGGACACGGCGGCTCGCCCTAACGTCACCCGTTGGCGAGGCGCCCTCGGTGGCGTCCTGTCGGCACTCGCCGGTTTGGCGGTCGGCAGCGTCGCGGCCGGCATCCTCGGTACGCCGCTGACGCCGGTCGTCGCGATCGGATCGGCGTTCATCGACCGCGTCCCACCGTGGCTGAAGGACCTCGCGATCTCCTGGTTCGGCACCCACGACAAGGACGCGCTCCGCATCGGCATCCTGATCGTCGTCAGCGCCCTCGCCGCACTCGGCGGTGTGCTCGCCGTACGCCGGTACTGGGCCGGCGCGCTGATCACCGTCGTACTGACGGTGGCCGCCGTGATCGCCGCCTTCACCCGCGCGGACGCCGGACAGACGGGGATCCTGCCGTCGCTGCTCGCCGGTCTCACCGCGCTCGGGATCCTGCGGCTGTTCAGCCGGCGGCTCGAACCGCTGATCGACTTCCCCGACGACGGCACCAGCCGCCGCGGCTTCCTGCAACTGGGGGCCGGGGTCGCCCTCGGCTCGGTCGCGGCCGGCCTGCTCGGGCGCGTCGTCAGCGGCAACCGCGCGGCCGTCGCCGACGCCCGGAAGACCCTCAACCTGCCGCAGCCGTCGAGCCTCGACCCGCCGCCCGGCGTACAGGCGGACGGCGCCGTACCGTGGGCGACCCCGAACGACGACTTCTACCGGATCGACACGGCCCTGTCGGTCCCGCAGATCGTGCCGGCGGACTGGAAGCTGCGGATCCACGGCATGGTCGACCGCGAGCTGACGCTGACGTACGACGACCTGCTGAAGCGCCCCGTGATCCACAAGTGGGTCACGTTGACGTGTGTCAGCAACGAGGTCGGCGGCGACCTGATCGGCAACGCGTTGTGGAGCGGCGTACTGCTGAAGGACCTGCTCGAGGAAGCGGGACCGGCGAAGAACGCGGATGCGATCCAGTCGACGTCGAAGGACGGGTTCACCGCCGGTACGCCGTTGCCGACGCTGCTCGACGACCGGCAGGCGATGCTTGCGTTCGCGATGAACGGGCAGCCGTTGCCGGTCGAGCACGGGTTCCCAGTGCGGATCGTCGTACCGGGGCTCTACGGGTACGTGTCCGCGACGAAGTGGCTGGTGGACATCGAGGTGACGCGGTTCGACCAGTTCCAGGCGTACTGGACGCCCCGCGGCTGGTCGGCGCTCGGACCGATCAAGCTGTCGTCACGGATCGACACCCCGCTCGGGAAGAAGGTCGAGCCGGGCCCGGTGACGGTTGCCGGAGTGGCCTGGGACCAGCACGTCGGCGTGTCCAGGGTCGAGGTCCGCGTCGACGGTGGCCCTTGGCAACAAGCCACGCTGGCCACCGATCCGTCGATCGACACCTGGCGGCAGTGGCACTGGACATGGGATGCGCCCCGCGGTCAGCATCTGCTGCAGGTACGGGCGTTCGACGGCCAGGGCAAGCCTCAGATCGAGTCCTCGGCTCCACCTGCGCCCGACGGCGCAACCGGCCTGCACACCATCAGCGTGAAGGTCGGCTGACCCGGAGCCCGGCGATCGCCACCTCCAGGCCGAGGCCGCGACGATCCGGTGGGAGACGGCTCTCGGTTGCGAGTACGCCGGCCAGGATCGCGTGTACTTCGGCCGCCGTGACGTCTCGCCGTACCAGTCCCGCACGCTGCGCGTCGGCGAGCAGCACCTCGAACGCACGGGACAACCGGGCGGCAGACTCGGCGCCATCGGTGCCCAGCGTGCCGTCGAGGGCGGCGGACAGGACGAGGTTGTCGCGGCCCGAGTCGACGAGCTCGGCGAGGTAGGCGAAGAAGTCGTCGGCCTCGGCCGCGCGGTCGGCCAGTTCGTCGAGCCGGTCGGCGATCACCGCACTGACCAGCGCTTCCTTGGTGGGGAAGTGCCGGTGCACGGTCCCCGCACCGACGCCGGCGCGCTCGGCGATCGTGTCGAGCGGTACGTCGACGCCGTCCTGAGCGAACGCCGCCCGCGCAGCGCTCAGGATCCGCGCGCGATTGCGGACAGCGTCGGCACGTGGGCTCACGCAAACTCCTCCTAGCTAACCGGGGCGAGCGCCCCGTATATTTAGCGGGGCGATGACCCCGTTTAGTTTAGGAGATCGAGATGGTGCTCGCAGTAACCGGAGGCCACGGCGAGTTCGGCGCGGCCGTACTCACCCACTTGAAGACGCTGACGGACGAGCCGGTCGTTGCGACCGTGCGCGCACCCGGCGAACCGCGACGTGGTGGGCAGGACGAAGGCGGCGGTGTGGCGGGGGTGGAGTATCGGCCTGGTGATTTTGCGGATCCGGAGACGTTGGCCCGGTCGCTCGAGGGTGTGGACAGCGTTCTTGTCAATGCGACGTTCTTCGGGGCGGATCCATCGCGGCGGGAGCCGCTGGTGCGGGCGGCGATCGGTGCTGCGGTGGAGGCCGGCGTGGGGCGAATTGTGTTGACCAGCTGGCCGCAGCCAGCGGCGATGCCGACCGTGCAGGACTACGCGGCGCTCGAGGAGGCCGTGCGGGAGTCGGGGCCTCAGTGGACGAATCTGCGGATGAGTGTTGGGCTGGCTGATGCGCTCGCGCGGGATGTGGTGTGGGGGCGGAAATCAGGTGAGCTGGTTGCCCCAGCTGCTGGCGCGGTGGTGACTCCGGCGGCGTTGAGGGAGCTTGCCGAGGCGTCTGCGGCTGTGCTTGTGCAGCCGGACTTCGCGGCGGAGGTGCTCGAGTTGAGCGGGCCGGACGCGATCGGCTGGGACGAGTTGGCAGCGTTGGCCGGAGTATCGTTCCGTGCGGTCACGGACGACGAGTTCATTGCCTATGTCAGCGGGACCTTCCAGTTGCCCGACCCGGTCGCACGTCAATTGGCTGCGCTGTACGCCGACTTCCGCGGCCCGTGGGCCAGTACGCCGACCAGCACCCTGGCCGAACTGCTGGGACGTCCGGCGACACCCGGCATCGACGCCGTACACCAACGAGTCAGCCGCTTCCCCAGCTAACCCAGCGCCGTACCTCTTCAGGGCTTGGTGATGGCGGACAGGACCATGGGTAGGAAGGTGTGTTCGAGCTCGCCGGCCGGGACCTTGCGGGGCTCGAGGAGGCTCTGGGAGCGAGCGCCCTCGTGGAGGGCGATGACCATGCGGACGAACTGCTCGGCGGGGACGGTGAGGGTCAAGTTGCTGGTCGCGCAGATGCGCTCGACCAGGCGGGTCAGGCTCTCGCGAAACATCGCCCGCTGCTGGTTGAGCGCCCGCGCCGCCTCCGGGTCGCGCAGTGCGTGCAGGGTGAACTCGGTCGAGATCAGGTGCCACTGCCGCTGGTCCGGCGCAGTGTCGTCCAGCAGGCCCAGGACGGCGTCCAGGAGCGTCCCGGGCTGGTTGGCCAGGTCGGGCAGCAGGCTCTCGATCTGCTCGAGCAGGCGGTCTGTCGTGGCCTGGAAGAGGGCCAGGACCAGCTCGTCCTTGGACGCGAAGTTCGAGTAGAAGGCGCCGCGGGTGAACCCGGCGCGCTCGCAGATGTCCTCCACCGACGCGCCGTGGAACCCGCGCTCGGCGAAGACCTCGAGGGCTCCCTCGAGCAGTCGGGCCCGGGTGTTGGAGCGGCGGCGCTTGGGCGTTTCCATCTCCATAGGATACAGTTCTGTATTGAATACACAACCGTATTGAACGGGGATCTCAGATGGAGCTCCAGGCCACCGCGATCAGCGTGCACGGTCCGCACGCGTCGATGCTGGACGCCACGTCGGTGCAGGTCGCGGATCACCAGGTCGTGCTGCTGACGGGGTACCCGGGTCCGGGGCACGTCGCGGCTGCGCTGGGGCTGTCCGGTCGGCTGAAGCCCGACACCGGCATGGTTCGGCTGGACGGCAACCCTGACCTCGCTCTGCTCCGTCGACGGGTCGCCGCGGTCGACGCACCCGGGATCACGGAGCCGGACGACGCACTGCCCGTCCAGACCGTGGTCGGCGAGGAGCTGGCGATCGCAGGCCGCAAGGCGGGGCGGAAGGCCGTTCTGGCGTGGCTGGACGAGCAGGGCGTCGCTGAGCACGCCGGCAAGCGGTTCGAGCACCTGCCGGTCGACGTACGGACCAGACTGCTCGCTGAGCTGACCGTGGCGCGGCCCGACGTACAGGTGGTCATTCTGACGATGCCGGACCGGCATGGTGGCGATCCGCATGCGTGGTTCGCGCTGGGGCGGGAGCTGGCGGGCCGTGGGTACGGCGTGATCATCACGTGCGCCGACGCCTCGGCACGGTTGCTGGACGTGAAGGCGGCACAGATGGGCTCGACCGACCAGCCCGACCCCGTGCAGGTAGCTGCGATCGCTCCGGTCGCACCACTAGAGGCTGTTGAAGACGTGGAAGCTGATGTCGAGGAGGAAGAGGCGTGACCGCGCTGCGGATGGCCCTGAGTGAGTTGCGGCGACTGACGGCTGGGCGGCTGCCCAAGCTGGCCGTGGTCGCACTGCTGCTGGTGCCGGTGCTGTACGGCGGCCTGTACCTCTACGCGAACCACGACCCGTACGGCCGGCTGGACAAGATCCCCACCGCGGTCGTCGTCGAGGACGCGGGTACGACGCTCGCGACCGGGGAGAAGCTGAACGTCGGACCGCAGGTCGCGGACGAGCTGGTGAAGTCGAAGAGCTTCGACTGGCACCAGGTCGACCGGGCCGACGCGACGTCGGGGGTGTCGGACGGGAAGTACGAGTTCGCGCTGGTGCTGCCGAAGTCGTTCTCGGCGGACCTGGCGTCGAGTGCGGAGTTCACGCCGCGGCAGGCGCAGCTGGAGCTGCTGACCAACGACGCGAACAACTACATCGCGCACACGATCGCGAACCAGGTCGTGGCGCAGGTGACCAAGACTGTGGCGTCGCAGGTGAGCGAGACGGCGGCGAGCAAGCTGCTGGCCGGGTTCAACACGATCCACACGCAGGTCAGTTCGGCGGCCGCCGGGGCGGCGCAGTTGCAGAGTGGGCTGACATCGGCGGCCGCCGGGGTTGACAAGCTACAGACTGGCGCTGGGCAGCTGAACACAGCGCAGAAGGAGCTGTCGGCTGGCGCTACTCAGCTGGCAGACGGTGCTGGTGAAGCTTCGACGGGTGCGGCATCGCTGGCCAACGGCGCGGCTCAGCTGGACAGCGGTCTAGGGACATTGAAGCGGAAGACAGCCGCGCTGCCCAAGCAGACCAAGTCGCTGGCCGCCGGGGCCGATCAGGTTGCTGACGGCAATGAGAGGGTCGCTGGCGTCGGCCGGCAGGTTGCTACCGCATCGTCGACGCTGGTGAAGGACCTCAGCACCTTTGACAAGGGTTTGGCCGCACGGCTGAAGGCGCGTGGGTTCAGCCAGCACCAGATCAACCAGGTCCTGGCGGAGACGGCGCAGTTGCGCGCCCCCGTCGTACGCGCGAACACGAAGATTCAGTCGACCTCCAAGCAGCTCAACCAGCTCGCTACCGGGGCTCGTAAGGTGTCGAACGGCGCTGCGGCGCTCGCCAAGGCGACGCCTGCGTTGACGTCCGGCATCGGGGATGCGTCCCGCGGTGCACACCAGCTGAGTGGTGGGGCGTCGCAGCTGGAGACTGGCCTTGGCAGCTTGCAGACCGGGGCTCAGAAGCTGGCGGCCGGCGAGAAGCAGGCTGTCGTTGGGCAGGGTCAGTTGCTGACCGGTGTGAACAGCCTGGCCACCGGCGTAGGCAAGCTGAAGACCGGTGCGACCCAGTTGAACACCGGACTGGCCAACGGTGTCAAGCAGATCCCCAACCCGTCCGCTAACCAGCGCAAGGCGGTCGCCGAGACGCTGGGCGCACCTGTCACCCTGCAGAACGTTTCGCAAGCCACAGCCGACAGCTACGGCGCGGGCCTGGCCCCCTTCTTCCTCAGCTTGGCCTGCTGGATCGGGGCGTACGTCCTGTTCCTGCTGGTCCGTCCGCTGTCGCCCCGCGCGCTCGCTGCCCTCCAGTCGCCGTTCCGGGTGGCACTGGGCGGTTGGCTCCCACCTGCCCTCTTCGGCGCGATCCAGGCGACGCTGGTCTTCACCGCTGTCTCGCTTGGCCTAGGTATCCACGCCGCTCACCCGTGGCTGACAGTCGGCTTCCTGATCCTCACGTCCTTCACCTTCGTCGCCATCCTGCATGCGTTGTCGGCGTGGTTCGGTGCCGTAGGCAAGTTCCTCGGCCTGGTGCTGATGGTCGTCCAGCTGGTCAGCGCCGGCGGCACCTTCCCCTGGCAGACCATCCCCCACCCGCTCTACTTCTTCCACCACGCGCTCCCCATGAGCTACGCCATCGACGGCGTCCGCCACCTCATGTACGGCGGCCCCGGCAGCTCCCTGGGCCAGGACCTCCTCGCCCTACTCGCCTGGTTCGCCGCGGCGCTCGCCGCCTCGACCCTCGCAGCCCGCAACCAACGCCTCTGGCCGGCAAAGAAGCTGCAGCCGGAGCTTGTCCTCTGATTCCCTTGAAAACAAGGCATTCTGGGTTTGGAAAGTGTCGGTGGGGGTGCCTAGAGTTGGGGCATGAAGCAGTTGGGTGAGCGGGCGCCGTGGTCGATGAGTGGAGGCGAGTTGCTCTCCACTCTCGACCAGCTGGACGTTGCGATCGCCCAGGCGGAGACGTACCGCTTGCAGGTGATCGCGCGGCTCGACGTCATCGGTCACGCGCGTGAGATCGGTGCGTACGACACGGCGCAGTTGCTGGAGTACCGGTACCGGTTGGATCGTTCGCGGGCTCGTCGGGACGTGCAGTTGGCGCGGGCGTTGCCGAAGTACGACGCTGTTGCGAGCGCCTTGCCTGCTGTAGATGTTGCGGACGAGGTGGTGCTGCGGCCCGCGCAGGCTGAGGCGATCGTGTCTGCGTTGGAGAAGGTGCCGGCCTCGGTTCCTGTTGACGATGTGGTGGTTGCGGAGCGCGAGTTGGTCACGCTCGCTCGGCACCTGTCGCCGTCCGAGCTTCGACGGGCTGGGCAACGGGTCCGCGACCTGCTGGATCCCGACGGGCCGGAACCCGAAGAACAGAAGGCGTATGCGCGCGAGAGCCTCGTCCTGTCGGTCGCGGATCGGGGGGTCAAGTTCCGCGGGTACCTCGCCAATGAGAACGCGGAGTTGCTCCGCAGCTTGATCCACGCCGGCGCCCGTCCGCACAAGACCGGCGATGGAGAGCTCGATCCTCGCTCCCGCGAGAAGCGGCAGGCCGACGCGCTGACGGCGGCGCTGACTGTTGCTGCCGGGGCGTTGGATGCGGGTGACTCCAGCGAGGTCCCTGGGTTTGGCGCGAAGGCGAACATCACGGTCACCATTGACCTCGAGGATCTGAAGGCTGCCGCGGCGGACTCGCTCGGGGACGTGGTGTACGGCGACAGTCTCTCCGCGGCGACCGTACGACGCCTCGCCTGTGACGCGAAGGTGCTACCTCTGGTGCTCGGCAGCAACTCCGAACCCTTGGACGTAGGCCGTTCCGAGCGCCTGGTCACGCGGGCGATGCGCCGCGCCCTCAACGCCCGCGACCGCGGCTGCGTCATCTGCGGCGCCCCACCGCTCAACTGCGACGCCCACCACCTGACCTCCTGGATCGACGGCGGCGAGACCTCCGTCAACAACCTGGCCCTCCTCTGCCGCCGCCACCACCTAGCCACCCACACCGGCGAATGGACCATCACCCTCACCAACGGAGTCGTCCAGGTATCCCGCCCCACCTGGTCCGACCCACCCTCAAGACCTCGAAGACACCTCCCCCCACCCAACCTCATCCCCTGGGCCACTCAGCCACGTGCAACCACACCCCACCACCACCCAACCTACGCAGCCAGCTGAATCCCCTGGCCGAGGCTTGGGCCGGGGCAGCCGGGTGGATAGGAGCAGGCGGGCGGCGTGCAGTGCGCGTGGTCGCGTGGGGTTGTTAGGTGTTGGCGAAGGTGGTGGTTTGGGTTAGGAGGTGGGTGGTGGTGGGTTGGTCGAAGTAGGTGATGAGGGCTTCGTAGGTGCCGGTGGTGGCGGCGGATGGGTCTACTACGTAGCCGTAGTAGCCGTCGGTGTAGCCGATGGCTCGGGTGATGGGGTGGTGGGAGTGGGCCTGGAGGGTGGCTCCGTGGGCGGCGAAGAGTTCTACGGGGAGGTTGATCCAGCAGACGTCGCCCAGGGTGATGACGCTGATGGGGAGCTCCAGCACCGGGGGGAGGTTGGCGGCGGCCATGAGGGCTTGGCCTCGGGCTCCGTCGAGGCGGGTTTGGGAGATGCGGCCGGAGGGGTCGTCGGTGCCGTTGACTCGGCTTTCGGCGGCGACCACCACCTTCTCGGCCTCGTCGGCCGTGGGGATCGTGCGGACCGGGAGGTCGAGGGTGGTACGGCGGATCGCCGGCGCGGACTGCGGAAGCGTGAGCCCGGGACCGGCCAGCGCCTCCCGGACCCGCGCGGCGAGCAGACCGCCCAAGCGAGCGACCTCCGCCGCACCCCGGCCCTGGCGGGTGAAGCGGGGGCTGACGTCGCCGGCCGCACCCTGCAAGAAGCCGACGACAGCGGGGGCCAAGGCAGCACGCGTGGCGCCGGGCCAGTCGGCGGAGTACCGCAGGTTCTCCGGCCCGTACGTCGTCGGGTGGCAGGCGAAGTCCAGCAGCACCGCCTCCAGCGAGCCGGAGAGGGAGTGCAGCGCCAGGATCCCGGCGGTGTTGTCGTGCGGTCCGCTGCGGCTGTGCCGGTTCGTGCCGACTCCGACCACCTCGATCGACCGCCACGACGCGACGGCCGGCCGCCGCTCGAGCAGCGCTCCGCGCACCGCACTCACCAATCCGGACACCAATGACGGCTCCCGATCGGCCGGAATGACCGGGTGGATCTGGCCGGTCCACCCCGACGGCCCCGAGTGCGTGTGCGACGCCGACACCACCACGTGCGACGGCGGGATCCCGGCGGCAGCTCCGGCGGCCGCGGCCAGCTCGGACGTGAGCGCCGTACCGACAGCGATCGCATCGAGCGTGAGCCACAACACACCTGGGTCGTCGACGGTCGACAGCCAGATCAGCGTCGCCCGCAGCGGGTCCGCCGTACCGGTCGAGACGCCGGTGCGCGCGGCGTACCCATCGAGCCGGTGGCCGGGCGGCGGGGTGACGTCCAGAGACGTCGCGGCCAGGAGGAGTTCGCTCACTTCAGGGCTCCAGCGGTCATACCGGCACTGATCTGACGGTGGAAGCCAAGATAAACGGCCAGCACCGGAATTATCGAGATGGTCAATCCCGCGAACAGCCCCGAGAAGTCGCTGTGGTACCCCTGCGTGACCGCGATGTTGGCCAAGCCTTGGGTGACCAGGTACCGCTTCTCGTCGGTGTTCAGTACCAAGGGAAGCAGGTATTCGTTCCACATGCCCAGGAACTGGAAGATCCCGATACTCACCAGCCCCGGCCGCGCCAGCGGGAGCATGATCCGGAACAGCACGCCCCAGTGCGAGCACCCGTCGACGAGCGCCGCCTCCGCCAGCTCCTGCGACTGCGTCCTGAAGAAGGCCGTCAGGAAGAACACCGAGAACGACATCCCGTGCGCGGCGTACACCAGGATCAGCCCGAGGTACGAATTCGTCAGCCCGAGGTTCTGCACCACGAAGAACAGCGGCACCAGCGCCAGGAACCCCGGAAACACCATCCCGGCCACGAAGACGTAGTACAACGCCCGCGCCCCCGGGAAGTCGAACCGCGCCAGCACGTAGGCCACCGCCGACGACAGCAGCAGCGTCAGGACGACGCCGCTGCAGACCACGATCACGCTGTTGAAGAAGTACGTCCCGATGTGCGACTCGTTCCACGCCCGGGAGAAGTTGTCCCACCGCCATCGCGACGGCAGGCTCCACGGGCTGGTGAAGATGTCCTCGTCGGACTTGAACGAGCTGAGCAGCGCCCACAGCAACGGGAACACCACCATCGCGCCCCACACCAGCAGGAACCCCTGCGACACCCCGCCGAGCACCCGCGCGCCGGCCGCGGAGCGCCCCGGCGGATCAGGCGGTACGGCGGGAGCCGCAGCCGGCCGCGCTGGAGAAATGACTGCCACCATGCCTCCTCAATATCAGTACTCGACCCGCTCGCGGCGGGTCAGCCGGAACGTCAGCAGCGTCAGGATCATGTTGATCAGGAACAGCGTCACCCCGATCGCGGACGCATACCCGAACTTCCCGTACGTGAACGCGTTCGTGTACATGTACAGCGAGATCACCTGCGTCGCGTCGTCCGGCCCACCCGGCCCGACCGACAGGATCTTGACGAGCGCGAACAGGTCCAGCGCCCCGATCACCAGGAATGCCAGCGCCGTCTGCACGGTGTTCCAGATCAGCGGCAACGTCAGCCGCCAGAACGCCTGGAAGGCGCCGGCGCCGTCGAGCAGCGCCGCCTCGTACAGGTCCCGCGGAATCGCGGCCATCGCCGCCGTGAAGAGTACGACGTAGAACCCGACGCCACCCCACACCACCACGGACATGATCGAGCCCAGCGCCGTACGGCCGTCCCCCAGCCACAACCCGGCGAGCCGGCCGAGGCCGACCGACCGGAGGAACCCGTTCAGCAGCCCGCTCCGCGGCTCGAAGACGAACTGCCACAGCACGCCCACGACAGCGATCGACAGTACGCCGGGAAAGAAGTACACGACCTTGTAGATCCGCGACCCCGGCACGCCGCCGCGGTAGTTCAGCGCCGCGGAGAAGAACAGCGACAACGTCACGATGATGATCGGCAAGGACACCAGCAGGAACAGGTTGTGCTTCAGCGCCACCCAGAACACGTCGTCGTGCAGCAGGGTGGTGAAGTTCCCGAACCCGATGTACTGGTAGTCCGCCGACAGCCCTTCCCAGTTGGTGAAGGCGATCGGGAACGCCTGCACGTACGGCGACACCACGAACACCGCGTACACCAGCAGCGGAACCACCAGCAGGCTGACGACGAACCGGTACCTGCCGTGGTGCATCAGGCGTGGAACTTCTTGATCGACGGGTCCTTCGCCGTCTCGTCGGCGTACTTCTGCATCTGCTTGCTCCACTCGTCCGGCGTGACCTTGCGGTTCATCAGCGCGGCCATCGCCTTGTCCGAGTTGTCGAGCAGCTTCTTGTACCAGAGCCGGAACGACCAGTCGAGGAAGATGTTCGTCCCGGCCGCGTCGATCATGTCCTGCATCGACTGGTTCGCCGAGGACAGCTGCACCCCTTGGGTGGCGCCCTTGGTGATGCCCAGCGAATTGGTCACCTTGGTGAAGTTCTGCATGCACTGCTTCGAGATGATGATCCGGATCAGCTCGAGCCCGCCCTGCGGGTTCTTCGCCTTGGCCGGCACGATCAGCGCACCGCCGGGCCCACCGGTGACGGTCTCGAACGGCGCCTTGTCGTCCTTCGACAGGCCGGGTACCGGGACCATCGTCATCCCGAGGTCCTTCGGCGCGATCGCGCCGAGCTCGTTCTCCAGCCAGCCACCACACGGAATGAAGACCGCCTTGCCCTGCGCCCAGTACGTCTGCGACTGGGTGTGCGACAGCGCCTGCGACCCCTCCAGCAGATACCCCTTCGAGGCCAGCTCCTGGTAGCCCTCGGCGGCCGCGATCAGGGCGGGGTCACGCCACGCGTTCGGCTCCAGGTTGTCGATCCGCTTCTTCAGGTCCGGCCCGGCTGCCTTGTACGCCGTCATCAGCATCGGGCTGGTCAGGTAGCCGGGGTACTTGCCCTGGTACGTCCACGGCGCGAGCCCGGTCTTCTTGATCTCGGCGCAGAGCGCGAGCATCTCGTCCCAGTGCTTCGGGTACGTCCAGCCGTGCTTGTCCATCAGCGGCTTGGAGTACCAGATCCCGGCCACACCGAAGGTGTACGGCATCTCGTACTTGACGCCGTCGTACCGCCCGGCCTCGGCGACTCCCGGCAGCAGGGTGTCCTTGACCTTCACGCCGGGCTGGTCGTAGGCCTCCATGTCGAGCACCGCGCTGATGTCCATCAGCTGCTTCTGCGACGCGAGCGAGGCGCCGTCCAGGCCGACGTTCTCGATCAGGTCCGGCGGGTTGCCCTGGATGAACCGCGGCTGCAGCTGCTGCTGGAGCTGCTGGCCGCTGTTCAGCTTCACGTCCGCGTTCGGGAACTCCTTGCGGTACAGGTCGAGCGGCATCTCGGTCCACTTCTTCCCGTAGCCGCCGTCGAAGTTGAAGAACTCGAGCGGCTTGCTGCCGTCCACCGCGGTCCCGGACCCGGCCGCCTTGGCGGTCTTGTCCTGCACCGGCTTCGCGCAGGACGCGAGCGTGGCGACGGCGGATCCGGCCAGCGCGGCGCGGAGCAGGGTACGGCGGTCGACCTCGATCATGAGGGCGTCCTCTCTGGGCGTTCTCGGGCGTTGTGCAGGGGGCATTGACCGGTTCATGGATACGCCCGTCGGACACCCGCGGGGAAGAGGATTCGAGCCACGTCGACAAGGTCGACTAGACCACTGCTCAGCGGTTAAATAGCCGCGGCCAGGCGGGCTGTGATGTCCATCGGGTTGGTGATCGCGTGCCCGACCACCACGGCGTACGCGCCCGCCGCACGGACATCACGGACGTCTTCGGGCGTGCGGATCCTGCCTTCGGCAACGACCGGGCAGTCCAGCTTGGTGGCGAGCTGCCGGACCAGTTCGACATCAGGTCCGGTCGGCGTACGGCCATTGGTATAGCCCGACAGCGTCGTCGCGACCAGGTCGGCGCCCGCGTCACGGGCCGCTAAACCGGCGTCGAGGGTGTCCACATCGGCCAGCACGGGGACGCCGAGCTCGTCGTGGATCCGGGTGATCTGGGCGCCGAGCGACTGCCCGTCCGGCCGCGGTCGGAGGGTGGCGTCGAGCGCGACCAGGTCGGCGCCGGCCGCGACGACCGCGATCGCGGACTCGTACGTCGGGGTGATGAACACGCCGGCCGGATCACCGAGCTTGTGGATGCCGATGATCGGCAGGTCGGTGACCGCGCGGATCGCGGCGATGTCGTCCGGCCCGTTGGCCCGGATCGCTCCGGCGCCACCGGCCGCGGCGGCCTTGGCCATCAGGGCCATCGAGGTCGGGGAGTGCAGGGGGTTACCAGGACCGGCCTGGCAGGACACCACAAGGGTGCCTTGGGCAAGGGCTCTCATCGACGGTGGGTCACAATCAGGTCGGCGTACGGCGTGACGTCTCCGGTGGCGAGCCGCTCCGCGCCGTCGAGCGAGTTCCCTGCCGGTGGCGTGAGCTGCGCGCGGGGCGGGAGGGCGTCGCGGACCGGGTCGAGGAGTTGGGCGCCGGCGCCGGTGAGCAGGCCACCGACGCAGGCGACCGGGACC
Organism: Kribbella sp. NPDC026611; assembly: GCF_040638345.1. Lineage (NCBI taxonomy): Bacteria > Bacillati > Actinomycetota > Actinomycetes > Propionibacteriales > Kribbellaceae > Kribbella > Kribbella sp. NPDC026611. The sequence continues at coordinate 12,809 of NZ_JBEZYC010000003.1, read as the reverse complement.
TGTCCTTCCCCGGCGAGGTGTGCGACGGCCGCGGCGATCGTCTCGGCGATGTCGTGAGCGGCGCGGACCAGCACGTCATGCGCGACCAGGTCGCCTTCGGCGGCGCAGCGCAGTACCTCGGGGGCGAAGCGGGCGACGTCGTCGACGAGGGTCGGGGACCGGTAGAGGGCGATGGGGTCGAGCGCGGTGTCCGCGAGCTTGGTGACCGGGCCGCGGCCGTCCCTGGCTCGTTGTACGGCGACCAGGCCGGCGCGGCCGATCGCGAACGCGCTGCCGGCGTCGCCGAAGAGGTACCCGTGGCCGTCGAGTTTGCGCCAGGTGCCGTCCTTGTCGACGGCGAGGCAGACGAGTCCGGTGCCGGCGGCAACGACCACGCCGTACCCGTCGGGGAGCGCACCGGCGTGCGCGGTGACCATGTCCTGGGTCAGGCGTACTTCGTCGGCGTCGAGCAGGGCGCCGATATCGGCCGCGAACGCCTCGGCGGCGCCGGTGGCCGGTGGGTAACCGGTCAGGCCGAGGGCAACGACTCCTGTCCGGCCGGTCAGCTCGGCGTCGGCCGCGGCAGTTGCGATCGCGTCGAGCATGCGTTGCAGCGCGTCCGGGCCGTGGGTGTAGCCGGGGCCGGTGCCGATCCGTCGGGACCCGAGCACCCGGAGCCGGAGGGCGGACTGGCCGCCGTCGATCGCGAGATTCGTCATGCGGTGATCCAGTGGGAGTAGTCCTGCCAAGGGAGGTGCCACCGGTTCACCTTGCGGGTACTGCGTTCCTGGCCGGCGACATCGTTCGCGGTGAGGCGAACCGTGCCGAGCTTCTCGTCGTACAGCACCGCGGGCGAGCCGGTGAAGTGCAGCGTACCGACAGCCTCCCACGGCGTGTGACCGCCGCGGACGTCGATCATCGAGCAGTGGTGGATGTGGCGGTCGGCGCCGAGAACGTAGACCTCGATCGCGTCGGCGCCCGGGTTGAAGGCGACGACCGGTTCGTCGGCGAGCTCGAGGTCGCCGACCTGGTGCCAGCGACCTTGCCCGAGGCGGTCGTCGAGGTAGGTGTGGTGCAGGTGGTTGTCCTCCCCGCGGACGTAAATCTCGTAGGAGTTGGCCGGATCGTTGCGCACCCAGACCGGTTCGCCGGCGGCGTGCAGGTCCCCGAGCACGGCTCGTACCCCGGCCTGGATCCGGACGATCCGTCCGTCGTCAGCGCGGTGGAATGTTGGCGGTGCGGTCTCGCCCTGGTGAATTGATTCGAACTCCGCGCGGACAGCGCCGACCGCGTCGGGGTTGTGCTGTGGTTCGGGGAAGAACGTCCCGCCCTGGAGGTATTGCATGGCGCCGATCAGGCTGGGGGCGACGGACCAGCCGGTCTCGACGCAGTACGGTCCCCAGCCGAGGTCGGCGTTCGAGCCGAAGTACTCCCAGGCGTCGAAGTCGAACGCGCGTTGCCAGGTGCCGTGCAACTGGTCATCGGCGGGGTCGTCGATCTGGATCCGGCTGAGGTAGTCGAGGACACCCTCGGCGAGCTCCTGGAAGATCGGCTCGCCGGTGATCTGATGGACGATCGGGAGCGCCCAGGCGGCGAACGGGGTGCCGTAGAGCTGGTCGGTGACGGGGTCGCCGTTGGATTGGAAGATCGAGGCCTCGTCGACTCCGTACGCCTCGTTGCTCGGCGGGCACTTGCCGTCCCACTCGGCGAAGCCGCCGTCGGGGCCCTGGCGGGACTTGAGGTAGTCGCCGAGCTCTCGGAGTGTCTCCAGATAGAGGGGTTTGCGGGTGTAGAAGTAGCCGCCGGCGAGCGGCAGCAGGAACCGGCCGGCCTCGCAGGTACGACTCGTCTCGAGGCGGACCTTCGGATAGTTGGTCGCCATGTGGTCGAGACCTTTGGTGGCGAGGTCGAGGTACGACGGTTCGCCGGTGAGGCCATAGGCGTAGAGGTAGGCGCAGAGGGATGAGCTCTGCCAGTGCGAGGTGAGGTCGAGCCCGTCCTCGATCGGCGTCCGGCTGATCTCGTCCCAGCCCTTGACCAGGATCGTGCTCGGGGTCCGCCACGGGTCTACCTGCAGGCCGAGCTCGTCGTTGGCGGTGCGGATGAGCGACTCGACACCGCGCAGGCCGGCCTCGAGGTGTCCGGAGACGAGCGCGAAGAGACTGATCCATCCGTTGTCGTCGGCAAACAGGTTGTTGGTCGCAGTCAGGTCGGTCCGCGCGCCACGGGGCTCCCAGGCACCGTAGAGCGCGTTGCGGTCGGTGAGCTGCTCTTCCTCGACCACGAGCCGCATGAGGTTGTCGGCGACGGTCCTGCCCCGCTCAGTCCCCGTCATCCGGAACGCATGCGCCACCTGTGTATAACAGTCCCCCCGCGGCACCGCCCTGAACGGCAACGTCCCGTCCACCCGCACCTCATTCGAAAACCCCTCAGCAACCCCCTTCGACCCGTCCGGCGCGTCGTAAAACATCCCCGCCCGATCAAACCACCCAATCCCCCGCTCAACCATCCGCTCATACCGCTCCCGCCGCGACCCGACGACGACGGTCACGCTCTCACCGCCCACGACGAACGTGTGCTCGCCGTCCGGAAGCACTGCCGGCTCGGACTCGAACCGACCAGGGTTGACCTGGAGCAGGTCGATCTCGGAGTCAGGTTTGTGGGGGGAGCGGACGACCAGCTTGATCGGTTCGCCGGAGGCGGCCCAGATGCGGGGTTCGGTGAAGAGCTCGGTGTCTGGGGGTGGTTCGGTGGCGACTAGTTCGGATGTAACTAGTTGCAGGAGGCGGGTCCAGCGGCGGGCTGGTTTGTAGCGGCCCTGGACGTGGTGGGTGAGGGCGGTGGTCGCGTAAAGGAGACGGCCGGCGCCATCCCGGATGTCCAGCAGTGCAGGGAAGGTCTCCGCAGGTGGTCCGAAGACGGCTTGGTGCGTGCCCGCGACCGAGCCGTAGCTCAGCAGCTCGGTGGCGTTGCTCGCGGCAACCACCTGCTGAGCCCGGGAGAGATGCTCGTCGAAGATCGTGTACGGCGCGATTCCGGTCATGGCCGGAGTCGTGAAGATGCGCTCGATATGCGCGTCACGCACCGCCCCGCCCGGCAACCACCCGTCGTCCACGGCGAACTCGACGTACGCAGATCCGCCCGCACGCACGTATTCCGCGAGCGACGACGTGTCGACGTACGCCGGTTCCGGGTACCGCGCCGCCACCACGACGACCGCGCGGCAGTCGCCGAGCGAGGCCGGAAGTGCGTCGTACCGGACATGCGGGACGTTCAACCGATCGAGGGCGGCGATGAACGTCGCTGCGGGACCCGGCGGGCCGATGACGGCGACTGGCGAAGCGGTCACCGCTTCACTGTTACCGAGGAATCGCGCACGGTAAAGCACCTGAGGTAGACCACTGGGCCCACGAACCCGCCGCTGTGGCACCCTGATCCAGAACCTTGGGAGGGTACGAATGCGATTCGGGCTGAAGGTCAACCCAGCGGACTGGGATCAGGCGTCGTACTGGGCCGGGATCGCGGAGGACGCCGGCTTCGACGGCCTCTGGACCGGCGACAACCTGCGCCATCCCCGCGACCCCGCGATCCCGGTGCACGACGGGCCGACGGTGGTCGCCGGCTGGGCCGCAACCACACGCCGGATCCGGGTCGGACTGCTGATCGCGAACCTGGTGTTCCGGCAGCCGACAGTGCTCGCCAAGCACGCGGTCACGCTCGACCACATCTCCGCCGGCCGCTTCGACCTCGGCATCGGCTCGGGCGTCTGGCCGACTGATCACGGCATGGCCGGTACGCCGCAATGGGGTGCGCCGGAGCGCAGTGAGCGACTGGCCGAGTTCGTGGCCGTGGTGGACCGGCTGCTGTCCGGCGACGTCTCCGACCACGACGGGCCGTACTACCCGTACACGCTCGCCGCGATGACTCCCGGACCGGTGCAGGACCGGCTCCCGCTGATCATCGCCGCGAACGCTCCGAAGGCGCTGGCCGTCGTCGCGGCGCACGCGGACGGCTGGGTGACCTTCCCCGGCGCGGCGGCCGAGGAGGAGTTCTACGCACGCTCGACCGAGCGTTCCCGCGCTCTGGACGCGGCGCTCGGCGGCCGGAAGATCCGGCGGCTCCTGCTCGCGTACGGCGTGATCGATCCGTGGGCGTCGGTGGAAGGGTTCGCGCGGCTGGTCGAGCGGTGGGGAGGCATCGGCTTCGACGAGCTGGTGCTCTACGCGCCGAAGGAGCACGAGCGGGCCGTCTTCGACCAGGTGACCAAGCGTCTGGATGACTACCGGTAGACCAGTCAGGGAGCGGGCGGACCGGGTGGTCTGCCGGGGCCACCGGAGTGTCGCACCATCCACCTCTCCCCGGCCGTAGCGTCGTTGCCCATGGGTGACTTCAACGGGCTCGACGTCCATCTCGGCAACCTCGCGCGGCTCTCCTCCGCGCGGTCCTACTCGATCAGCGCGGAGAACCCGGACGGCGCGAAAGCAGGTGGTGCGCGGGCGACCGAGGGAGTGATGTCCCGCCAGGCCCGCGACCTCGGCCCGGGCTGGAAGATACAGCCGTGCATCAACCTCGCGCCGAGCTCGACCACGACCCTTGCGGACATCGAGGGCTCCGGCGCGATCACGCACATCTGGATCACGGTTGACGCGAAGACGTGGCGTTCGCTGGTGCTGCGGATGTACTGGGACGGCGAGGAGACCCCGTCCGTCGAAGTACCGCTCGGTGACTTCTTCTGCAACGGCTGGGGCCGGCACTGCCAGGTCAGCTCGGTGCCGATCGCGGTGAACCCGACGGGTGGCTTCAACAGCTACTGGCAGATGCCGTTCCGCGGCGGTGCGCGGATCACCGTCGAGAACCTCCTGGAGACGGAGGTCGAGGGCTTCTTCTACCAGGTCGACTTCACGCGCACCGACGTACCGGAGGACCGCGCGTACTTCCACGCCCAGTTCCGCCGTAGCAACCCGGTCCCGTACGGCGAGGTGCACACGCTGCTCGACGGTGTCCAGGGGCAGGGGCAGTACGTCGGCACCTACCTTGCCTGGGGCTGCAACAACTCGGGCTGGTGGGGTGAGGGTGAGTTCAAGTTCTACCTCGACGGCGACGACGAGTACCCGACGATCTGCGGCACCGGTACCGAGGACTACTTCGGCGGCGCCTGGGGTTTCGCGGACCCGCCCGGGCAGTACGCCACCTTCACCACGCCGTACCTGGGTATGCCGCAAGCGATCGAGCCCGCCGGGTTCTTCGACAACCAGCAACGGTTCGGCCTGTACCGCTGGCACATCCAGGACGCCATCCGCTTCACCGAGAACCTCCGCGTCACCGTCCAGGCCCTCGGCTGGCGACGCGACGGCCGCCTCCTGCTCCTCCAGGACGACCTCGCCAGCACGTCCTTCTGGTACCAGTCCGAGCCGCACGCACCCTTCCCCGACCTCCCGGATCGCGACTACCTCGAGGTGATCTAACCCTCGAGGTTCGACATCACGTGCTTGATGCGGGTGTAGTCCTCCATGCCGTACATCGACAGGTCCTTGCCGTGCCCGGAGTGCTTGAAGCCGCCGTGCGGCATTTCGGCCGCGATCGGGATGTGGGTGTTGATCCAGACGCAGCCGAAGTCGAGGCGGCGGGACATGCGCATCGCGCGGGCATGGTCGCGGGTGAAGACCGAGGACGCCAGGCCGTACTCGACGCCGTTGGCCCAGCGGAGCGCCTCGTCCTCGTCGGTGAAGCGCTGCACGGTGATGACCGGGCCGAAGATCTCCTGCTGGATCGCGTCGTCGTACTGCTGGAGGCCGGAGACGACTGTCGGTTCGTAGAAGTACCCACGGTCTCCGGTGGGCGAGCCGCCGGCGTGGACGATGGCGTGATCCGGCAGGTTGCGGACGAATCCGCTCACCCGCTGGAGCTGCGACGCGTTGTTCAGAGCGCCGTACGTCGCCTGCGGGTCGTCCGGCTGACCCGTGTGCGTCTGGTTGGCCTGCGCGGTCAGCGCGTGCACGAAGTCGTCGTGGATGCCGGGACCGGCCAGCACGCGCGTCGCCGCCGTACAGTCCTGGCCGGCGTTGAAGTACCCGGCGGCCGCGATCGCCTCCGCGGCCTTCTCCAGGTCCGCGTCGTCGAAGACCACGACCGGCGCCTTCCCGCCCAGCTCGAGATGGGTGCGCTTGAGCTTCCGCCCGGCCGTCTCGGCGACCTCCATCCCGGCGCGCACCGACCCGGTGATCGCGACCAGCTGCGGTGCGTCGTGACTCACGATCGCCCGGCCGGTGTCGCGGTCGCCGCAGACCACGTTCAGCACACCCGGCGGCAGGAACTCCTGGCACAGCTCCGCGAGCAGCACGGTCGACATCGGCGTGGTGTCACTCGGCTTGAGGACGACGGTGTTCCCGGCCGCGAGCGCCGGCGCGATCTTCCAGACCGCCATCATCAGCGGGTAGTTCCACGGCGTCACCTGCCCGACCACGCCGATCGGCTCCCGCCGGATCCACGACGTGTGGCCGGCCAGGTATTCACCCGCCGACCGGCCTTCCAGCAACCGCGCCGCCCCGGAGAAGAACCGCAACTGGTCCACGCAGGGCGGGATCTCGTCGGTCTCGGTGATCGCCAACGGCTTGCCCGTGTTCCGGCTCTCGACCGCGACGAACTCATCGGCTCGCCGCTCCAGCGCGTCCGCGATTCGCAGCAACGCCAACTGCCGCTCGGCCGGCGTCGTGTCCCGCCAGCTCTCGAACGCGCGCTCGGCCGCACCCATCGCCTGGTCGACGTCTTCGCGGCCGGACAGCGGCGCGCGAGCGTACGCCGTACCGTCCGCCGGCGCGATCACGTCGTACGTCGCTCCGCTCAGCGCGCTCGCCGGTTTGCCGTCCACGATGTTGCCGATGGTGTCCATAGCTGTTCCTGTCTTTAGGAGTCGAAGACACACTCGCCCTCGACGTACGTCGCGCGCACCCGGGCCGCGGCGATCTCGTCGGGCGGTGTGGTGAACAGGTCGCGGTCGAGGATCACCAGGTCCGCGAGCGCGCCGACCTCGATCCGGCCGGTGTCGTCGGCGTGGTTCACCCACGCACTGCCTGAGGTGTACGCCGCGAGCGTGGTCGTGAGGTCGAGCGCCTGCTCGGGAAGGAACGGCTCGTCCGTCGGGGCGTCGCGCCGATTGACCGCGACGTGGATCGCGGCCAGCGGGTCCGGGCTCGACACCGGCCAGTCCGACCCGGCCGCGAGCCGGGCACCTGACCGGGCGAGATCGCCGAATGGGTACTGCCACCGGGTGCGCTCGTCGCCGAGGTACGGGACGGTCAGCTCGACCATCTGTGCGTCGTACCTCGCCCACAACGCCTGGAGGTTCGCAGTGATCCCGAGATCGGCGAACCGCTTGACATCATCGGGATGGATCACCTGGAGGTGTGCGAGGTGGTGGCGGAGGTCGTTGTCGCCGTTCTCCTTCAGCGCGGTCTCGAACGCGTCGAGCGCTTCGCGGACCGCGCGGTCGCCGATCGCGTGCACGTGGACCTGGAAGCCGGCCGCGTCGAGCTGGGTGATCGCGGTCCGGAGCTCGATCGGGTCGACGAAGGACAGGCCGGTGTTCGCGGTCCGGCCGCCGCGGCCGTCGAAGTACGGCTCGAGCAGGCCGGCAGTGAAGTTCTCGGCGACACCGTCCTGCATGATCTTGACCGATCGGGCGCGGAACCTGGGGTAGCCGATGGCGTCTCTCTTGGCCTGCAGCTCGGGGATCTGGTCGGTGCCGCGGTCGCGCTGCCACCAGAGGGCGCCGTTGACGCGCGCGGTCAGCCGGCCGTCCTCGGCGAGCTCGCGGTAGGCGGCGGTCGCGTCCGGCATGTTGGCGTAGGCGCCGAGGATCGCGTCCTGCCAGCCGGTGACGCCGAGCGAGTGCAAGTACGCCTGGGCGTCCATGAGCGCGGCGACCAGCTCGACGTGCGTCGTCGGCGGGACGAAGCCGCCGACGAGGTCCATCGCGCCTTCGTGCAGCGTGCCGGTGGGGTTGCCGTCGTGGTCGCGCTCAATCCGGCCGTCGGGCGGGTCGGGGGTGTGCTTGTCGATGCCGGCTCGTCGGAGCGCTGCGGAGTTGACCCAGGCACCGTGGTGGTCGGCGTTGACGAGGAACGCCGGGCGGTTGCCGGTAACCCGGTCCAGGTCGGTCGCCCTTGGAGCGGCGCCGGGGAAGTCCGGCTGGTGCCAGCCGCCGCTGAGGATCCACGGGAGGGTCGGGCGCAGGTCGGCGTACTGCTTGATCGCCTCCTGGTACGCCGGGAGTCCGTGGAGCGGCGCGAGATCGCAGCGGCCGCGCTCGAGACCGCCCTGCACCGGGTGGACGTGCGCGTCGACGAATCCCGGGAGGAGGAGGCCTCCGTGGAGGTCGACGGTCTCCGCCGCCTCCAGGTTTTGGCCGACGGCCACGATCCGGCCGGAGCGGACGCCGACGTCCAGGTCCTCGTGGTACGTCGTCCCGTCGAAGACCGCGCCGTTGACGAACAGGGTGTCCACACAACCTCCCGTCGTACTGATTCCGCACCAGATGCCGCCTTGGACCGTCGACATCGACACACTATCGGTTCTTCTGGTGCGAAATCACTTGCTTGAACCTACTTTTCCAGGCACGATGACGGGCAACGGCCAGTCTGCGACAGGGGAACCCTTATGCCGTCCGATACGCCCGACTACGACCACCTCCAGCAGTCGGCGCGCGACCACCTGTGGATGCACTTCACCCGGTTGTCGAGCTACCAGACCGGTGAGATCCCGGTGATCGTGCGCGGCGACGGCGTCTACATCTACGACGCGCGCGGCAAGCGGTACCTGGACGGACTGGCCGGGTTGTTCGTGAGCCAACTGGGCCACGGGCGGACGGAGCTCGCCGAGGCGGCGGCCAAACAGGCGTCCGAGCTGGCGTTCTTCCCGCTGTGGTCGTACGCGCACCCGAAGTCGATCGAGCTGGCCGAGCGGGTGGCGGCGTACGCACCGGGCGATCTCAACCGGGTCTTCTTCACCAGCGGCGGCGGCGAGGCGGTCGAGTCGGCGTGGAAGCTGGCGAAGCAGTACTTCAAGCTCACCGGGAAGCCGGGCAAGCACAAGGTGATCAGCCGGGCGATCGCGTACCACGGGACGACGCAGGGGGCGCTGTCGATCACGGGTCTGCCGGAGCTGAAGGAGCCGTTCGAGCCGCTGGTGCCGTCGACGTTTCGGGTGCCGAACACGAACATCTACCGGGCGCCGCTGTACGGCGACGACCCGGTGGCGTTCGGGAGGTGGGCGGCGGACCAGATCGCGGTCGCGATCGAGAACGAGGGGGCATCGACGGTCGCCGCCGTGTTCCTGGAGCCGGTGCAGAACGCCGGTGGTTGCTTCCCGCCACCACCTGGGTACTTCGAGCGGGTCCGGGAGATCTGCGACGAGTACGACGTACTCCTCGTCAGCGACGAGGTGATCTGTGCGTTCGGGCGGCTGGGGCACATGTTCGGAGCCACCCGGTACGGGTACCAGCCGGACATCATTACTTGCGCGAAGGGCATCACGTCGGGCTATTCACCGCTCGGCGCGATGATCGCAACGGATCGGCTGATCGAGCCGTTCCTGACGGGGGACACCACATTCGCCCATGGCTACACCTTCGGTGGCCATCCCGTGTCAGCCGCGGTCGCGCTGACCAATCTGGACATCTTCGAGCGCGAAGGCATCAACGAGCACGTCCGGAGCCGGGAGGGGGATTTCCGGGCGACCCTCGAAAAGCTGCTCGACCTGCCCATGGTCGGCGACGTCCGCGGCGCGGGCTTCTTCTACGGCATCGAACTGGTCAAGGACAAGGCCACCAAGGAGACCTTCAACGACGAGGAATCCGAGCGTCTGCTGCGCGGCTTCCTCTCCAAGGCCCTCTTCGACGCCGGCCTCTACTGCCGAGCCGACGACCGAGGCGACCCCGTCATCCAACTCTCCCCACCCCTGATCTGCGACCAGCAACACTTCGACGAAATAGAATCCATCCTCCGCACAGTCCTCACCGGAGCCGAATCCCACCTGTAAAACCACCCCACGCGATGCGACGCGCGGCTCCTTCGTCGCCGTGCTACGCCCCGCTCCCACCCACCCTCCGGCTTAGCGCCGGCCTTTCTGCCAGCTACCGCTGGCTTGTTGCGAGCTGCCGCTCGCGGGTGACTACTCCCGGGCTGGCGCACTACTCGTCGTGCTGCTGGTGAGTGGTGCAGGTGGTAATCCCATCGCGGTGCTACGCACGGCTCCTTCGTCGCCGAGCTACGCGCCGCCCCACCCACCCTGTTTGTTTCGGGGGCTGGCGCCCCGGTGCATCCGGCTACCGCCGGGGTTCGCTCGCTACGCTCGCGGAGTTGCGAGCTGCCGCTCGCGGGTGACTACCCGGGCGGGCGCACTACTCGCCGTACTGCTTGCGCGTGGTGCTGCTGGTAGTCCCAGCGCGGTGCTACGCACGGCTCCTTCGTCGCCGCACTACGCGCCGCCCCACCCGCCCTGCTTGTTCGGGGGCGAGTGCCCCCGGTGCATCCGGCTGGCGCCGGGGGTTCGCTCGCTGCGCTCGCGGGGATGCTCGCTCCGCTCGCTGATTGCGAGCTGCCGCTCGCGAGTACGCGGCTGGCGCCGCGGGGTTGCTCGCTGCGCTCGCGGGTGAGTGCAGCGGGCTGGGGTTCTACGTTGACGGAACGGTGGTGACGGGTGCGGGCCCGCTTGGGATCTGGTCGTGCCTGTAGCTGACGTCGAGGTTCGAGGGCGGCGCCGGAACCCAGCGATCTCGATCGACAACTTCCTCAAGATCCTGCGCACCAGGTACGGGATGGACGAAGCGGTCGCCCGCGTCAACGAAGAGCGCTAACGCTCGAAGAGTTTCCAGGTGCCTTCGGAGATGACCTGGATGTTGTTGTTGGCGACGGTGATTGCGGTGGCGTCGTCTATTGCGTAGGTGGGGGTGGGGATTCGGGATGCCCAGAGGTCGGCGTTCTCTGGGGAGGCGTCGGGGTGGTCGGGATGGGTGTAGTGGGGGATGACGCCGAAGTTGACGAGGCCGGCGCCTTGGCCGGTGACGAGGATTCGGGGGGCGTCGCCTGCGGGGGTGGAGAAGGTGACGTTTTCGGTTTTGAGGGGGCCGTCGGTGCCTCGGGGTGGGTCGGTGTAGGTCTCGACGAAGGTGGTGGTGGCGGCGATGCTGCCGGCGCTGTTGCCGACGTACACCGCGTCTTCGTTCAGGGTTGGCAGCAGGGCCGCGAGGCCGGAGCGGCGCATCCAGCTGGAGAGGAAGAGGGGGTCGCCGCCCCAGAAGAGGAGGGCGTCGGCTTCGCGGACGGTCGGGATCCAGGCGGATTCTTCGATGCTCGGGAGGACCGAGAGTTCCAGCAGGCCGATCGACTTCCAGCCGAGGGTGCTCATCGAGCTGGTGACCGCTCGCCACGCGTAGTTGGCGCCACCTGGGAACGGATAGATGGCGGTCGGGATCAGCAGGGCCCTCGACTCGGAGATCGGTTTGCCGAGGAGGTCGACGAGCGCGGACTTGATGGTGTCGTTCGTGATCCCGGACGAGGTGAGGAGCGCTTTCATCGGCCTACCTTCGGTCAGACGTCGAAGCCGGAACGGTCCAGCGATCTTAGCCAGCAGGAGCGGGGGATCGGAGTTCGTGACTGTGTGTATCAGACGCGTGGGCTGTGGGTTCTATTCGCCCTAGCACCATCCAGGGGGAGGAAGAACATGGACCACCACGACCAACCGCCGTACGCACCCGGCCCCAATCCAGCACCATCGCAGCCGTACGTGGCCGGGCCTAACCCGGGACAGCCGCAGTCCCACCCCGGGCAGTCCCAACAACCGCAGTACGGCCAGCCCTCACAGTACGGCCAGCAGCCGCCGTACGGGCAGATGCAGCAGTGGCAGCCGCAGCAGCCGATGCCTTATCAGGGGATGCAGCCGGTGGTGAAGGCGAAGAGCCCGGGCGTGGCAGCCGTGCTCAGCTTCCTGTGGCCGGGGCTGGGGCAGATCATGAACGGCGACATCGGGATCGGGATCCTGATGATGGTGCTCGTGGTGATCGCGTGGCTCTCGCTGATGATCCTGATCGGCGTCGTCCTGCTACCGGCTCTCTACATCTGGTCGATCGTCGACGCCTACTCCAAGGCCAACCGCTGGAACCAGGCCCACGGGATCATCTCCTGACCGCCCAGCCCCCGCGACGTCACCGACCCTTCCGCAGTGACGTCGCGAAGAGCAGGCGTGGTCGACCTGACGAAGCGGAGCCGACCACGCCTGAAATGCTCAGTCCGGATAGACGCAGGTGACTGCGGTGACGGAGCACGGGACGTCGGCCGACGGTGGCGCGCCGGGACGGAGCACGCCGCCTCCCACCAAAGTCACCAGGAGCAGCAACTCCGTGATGCCGATGAGCGGCCTGGCCTCTGGAGCCTTGTTCTTTCTTCTCTTCTTTTTGATGCTGGACATTATGTCCCTCCATTCTTGATTGGTGTGCACGGTCAGATGTTCGGCTCGGCACTTCAATCAATGAATGAAGTTGTCCTCGCTTCCGTAGACTGCGCTTATACATGAAAAATGCCACACATCTGATGATGCGCGGCATTTCCTTCTAGCTATTCTTAGAATAGCACATGGGCACTCGGATGGCAAGAGATTCGACGCCGTCAATTACCCCGACCCACGCTTCAAGTATAGCCGACGTAACGCCACCCTGAAACCGCACGTAAATGCAATTGGAGCAGCTAGTGGCGCGCGTCGTTAGTTGATTTACGGTTGGTGGTTGGGATGATGAGGCATGGCGAATCGTCCTGCTGCTGCGTTGGTGTTGCGTGAGG